>NZ_QZCG01000005.1 GCF_003591515.1 Paracoccus onubensis | reverse complement strand
GGCTGGGGATGCGGGGATCGCAAGGCAATATCAGCTGGATGCTGAGCGCGCCGGATATCAGCCGGGCCGAGGAATGGGCCAATCAGGTCGCAAGCGTGCTGGAAGAGGATCCCAGACTCGCCGCGGTCGAGGTGAATTACTCGGCGAACCAGCCGGGGGCCAATTTGCATATAGACCGGGCCCGCGCGCAGGATCTGGGCCTTACCTCGCAATCCATCGCACAGACCCTGCAGGTTCTGTTCGCGTCGCGCTCGGTCGGGGAATACAGTTCGGACAGCAGGCAATATCCCGTCGTCCTGCAAGCCGCCCCCGAGGATCGCGATTCGGTCGAGGATATGCTTTCGGTGCAGTTGCGCAATGATCGCGGCGATCTGATCCCGCTTGCGGCCTTTGCCTCGATCAGTACCGGCGCGACCGCGCCCGAGATCAACCGCTACGACCGGCTGATTTCGGTCGAGATGCAGGCTGACCTGCCCGAAGGCACCGATCTTGCGACCGGCATGCGCGCCGTGCAGGAAGCGACCGCCGGATTGCCTGCAGGCGCCGCGCTTTCATGGAAGGGACAAGCGCGGAATTATCTTGAATCCTCAGGCGGGGTGGCGACGGTCTTTGCCATGGCGCTTGCCATCGTGTTCCTTGTGCTGGCGGCGCAATTCGAAAGCTTCCGCTCGCCCCTGACCATCATGCTGACGGTGCCTTTGGGGCTGGCGGGCGCGGCGGTGACGCTTTTGATCACCGGCATGTCGATCAATATCTTTTCGCAGGTGGGGATGATCCTGCTGATCGGGATCATGGCCAAGAACGGCATTCTGATCGTGGAATTCTCGAACCAGCTTCGCGCCGAAGGGCATTCCCTGCGCGACGCCGCGCGGGAAGGCGCAGTCACGCGCCTGCGCCCGGTGATGATGACCACGATCGCAACGGTTCTGGGCGCGGTCCCCCTTGCGCTGGCCACCGGGGCGGGGGCAGAAAGCCGCCGCGCCATCGGGGCGGTCATCGTCGGCGGCCTTAGCCTTGCATTCATACTGACGCTTTTGCTGACACCGGTCATCTATGTGCTGATCGAGGGCGTCAGGCTCCGCCCCGATGACAAGGCACTGGCCAAGGATGACAAGCCGCAATCGCTTCCGGCAGAGTAGCGCGCAACACCCGGTTTGCGTCAGGCCACGGGAACCGGCTGCTCTTCCGGTTGCGGCTCATCCTCGGACGGGAACTCGGTCACGGTCTGGATATCCAGATCATCCCCTGCGCCAGCCCCGGTCACCTGCGCCACTTCGACACCGTTGACCAGAATAAGCCGATCTTCACCGTTTTCACTGACATTCTGAGTGATCTCCGGCGGCTCCTCACCCTCGGGCGTGGGATCGACCAGCAGGTAGATCTGATCCTCATCGGCATTGTAGTCCGAAATAATGGCGCTGCCTTCATCAATGCCGAAGCGATGATCGGTTATGAATGTGTCCGCCCCTTCGCCGCCTGCGCCGGTATCGGCGGCGGCAAGCCACAATTCGTCATCGCCATCCCCGCCAATCAGAATATCCGCACCATCTGCATCGGCATTGGCCTCGTTGCTGACGGCTGCCTGACCGGTTTTGAAACCGCTCAGCGTATCGTTGCCCGCACCGCCGTCGATCGTATCCAGCCCGTCGAATCCGATGATCTGGTCGTTCCCCTCATCGCCCAGAAGAGCGTCATTGCCATAAAGCCCGTTGATCGTGTCATCTCCGCGACCGCCCGAGACGAAATCATTCTGCCAGCCGGAATTCACGAAATCATTTCCATCCCCGGCATAGACGATATCGCTGTCCAGACGCGACATGATCTCATCATCGCCGGCGCCGCCAAGGATATAGTCACGCTCATACGACCCGGTCAGGGTATCGTTTCCCCCCAGCCCCGCCATGGCATGAGAGACATCCCTGTCAGCCGTCAGGGCGTCGCCGTCGCTGCCGCCGACCCAGATTTCGTCATATGCGTTAGGGTCGAAATCCTCTCGGCCCTGAAACGGTTCGGGCACGGGATCGGGGCCGGGCGATGAACTGTTATTGTCGTCATCATCGCTCAGGCTGATGCCAAGCGTCAGCGTAAGGCCGAACAGGGCCCACCATGACATGAGATGCATCGAATATTGATCAAACATGAACCTTGCTCCGTAACCCTGAACTTCCCGACAAATATTCCGGACAGGATTGCTGTTCCGGTCGGCATTGGCAATTGCCTTTCACGCAGTATAAGACGAACTGCAAGGAAAAGACAAAAGCAAGGTGCCTCATGGCTAATCAGAACGACAGCTTCTTTAACGAGGTGACAGACGAGCTGCGCCGCGACAAGCTGTTCGGATTGTTCCGCCGCTATGGCTGGATCGCGATCCTGGTCATTCTGGGCATCGTGGGCGGCGCGATATGGCGGGAATGGTCATTATCGCGTGAACGCCAGGAGGCCCGGGCATGGGGCGACGCGATCCTTGCCGCGCAGGCATCCGGCGATCCGGCCGCACTGACCAAGGTCGATCCGGATGGTTCCAACGAGCGCAAGGCGCTTGGCACGCTGCTTGCGGCAGGCGAATGGGCCGAATCCGGCGGAACGGATGCCGCGGTTGAAGCCGTGCGGACCTTGGCCGAGGACAGCGAATCGGATGGCGTGCTGAAGGAACTTGCGCAACTGAAATTGGTGATGCTGACCGGATCGTCGATGGATGCCGCGGAAAAGGACCAGATCCTGACCCATCTGTCCCGGACCGGTGCGCCTTTCGAATTGCTTGCGCTGGAACAAAAAGCGATCGCGCTGCTGGAAGCGGATCGGGAAGAGGATGCAATCACCCTGATTCGGCAGATTCAGCAGAAAGAGGGGCTGAGTGAAGCCTTGCGCCAGCGCCTTTCCGAGATGATGATCGTGTTGACCGGCGAACCCGAGTCCTCCGTTCCGGGTGAATGAGCCTGTATGATGACCGGACGGCAAATGATGAAAGACAAGGGAGGGACAAGCATGACCGCCACGCTGAAACTGACCATCGCGCTTGCCGCCATGGCGACTTTGACCGCCTGTGGAGAAAAGGAAATCATCCTTGCCGGCGAGCGGCTTGATCCGCTGGCGGTGACATCGCCCGACGGCCCCGCGGTCGAAGGCAATGCCGCTGTAAGCTCGACCGCGCTTTCGCTGGCCTCGCCTCGGGTGAATGGCGAATGGACCCATCGCGGAGGCAATGCCGCGCATGAGCCGGGACATGTCTCGCTTGCCGCCGGGACCAGCCGCATCTTCTCGGCGAATATCGGGCAGGGCGACGACCGCCGCCATAGGATCACTGCCGATCCGATCGTGGCGGGTGGACGTGTCTTCACACTGGACAGCCGCTCGACCGTGACCGCGACCGCGCTTTCGGGCGGCACCGCATGGTCGACCAATGTAACCCCGCAGGGCGATAATCCCAACAGCGCCTCGGGCGGGGGGCTGGCATATGAGGGCGGGCGTGTCTTTGCGACAACCGGCTTTGGCGAACTTGTGGCGCTTGATGCCGCTTCGGGCGGTATCCTGTGGCGGCAACGGGTGGATGCCGCCATCGGAGGTGGCCCTGCAGTGCAGAACGGCACGGTCTATGTCGCGGCGCGCAATAATATCGGCTGGGCGGTTCGCGCCTCGGATGGCAAGGTTCTGTGGCAGACATCCGGCACCCCTTCCAACGCCGGTGTCATGGGCGTATCCGCGCCTGCGGTTCAGGGTGGCACGGTCGTCTTCCCCTTCACCTCGGGGCAGCTTCTGGGCGTGGATACCGACTCCGGGGCAACACTGTGGTCCGCGCAGGTCGCCGGAACCCGCCCCGGACGGGCAATCGCCACGATCCGCGATCTGACCGGCGATCCGGTGATCTCGGGCGGGGCAGTCTATGGCGGCACCTCTTCGGGCCGGATCGACGCGGTCGATATGGCAACCGGCATGCGGAACTGGACCTCGCGCGATGGTGCGAACGGGCCGGTCGTGGTCGCCGGCGGCTCGGTCTTTGCGGTCAATGACCAGGCCGAACTGATCCGGCTGGACGCGGCGACCGGCGGCCTGATCTGGCGGGTGCCGCTGCCCTACTATACCGACGAGAGGGTCAAGAAACAGGATCGCATCTATGCTAGCTACGGCCCGATTCTGGCCGGGGGGCGGCTGTTCGTCGCCTCGACCGACGGGGTGCTGCGCGCCTTCGATCCGGCTTCGGGGCAGCTGGTCGGGCAGGCCGAGATTCCCGGCGGTGCGGCAACCGCTCCGGTCGTCGCGGGGCAGACTTTGTTCGTCGTCTCGCGCGGCGGACAATTGCACGCTTACAGATGAGCTTTACCCTCGCCATCGTCGGCCGGCCCAATGTCGGCAAATCGACGCTGTTCAACCGGCTGGTCGGCAAGCGGCTTGCGCTGGTCGACGATCAGCCGGGCGTGACCCGCGACCTGCGCGAAGGCGCGGGCAGGCTGGGCGATCTGCGTTTCGTGGTGATCGATTCCGCCGGGCTGGAGATGGCCGATGACGACAGCCTTCAGGGCCGGATGCGCCGCCTGACCGAACGCGCCGTGGACGAGGCCGATATCTGCCTGTTCGTCGTCGATGCCCGCGCCGGCGTGACGGCGGCGGATGAATATTTCGCCGAGATCCTGCGCCGCCGCGCCCGCCATGTGATCCTTGCCGCCAACAAGGCCGAAGGACATGCCGGAGAGGCGGGCGCGCTTGAGGCCTATGCGCTCGGGTTGGGTGAGCCGCTGCGTATCTCGGCCGAACATGGCGAGGGGATGGACGATCTTTATCGCGTGCTTGCGCCGCTGGCGGATTTCGTCGATGCCGAACGTCCGGCGCCGATCGAGGCCGCCACCGAAGTCGAACTGACCGAGGAAGAGGCCGAGACCGGCGAGGCTGCCGAAGATTGGCGGCCCTCCGCGAAGCGCCCCCTGCAACTGGCGGTGATCGGGCGACCCAATGCCGGAAAATCGACGCTGATCAACAAGATCATCGGCGAGGATCGGCTACTGACCGGCCCCGAGGCTGGCATCACCCGCGATTCCATCAGCGTGACGAGTGAATTCATGGGCACGCCCATGCGGATCTTCGACACGGCGGGAATGCGCAAACGCGCCAAGGTGACGGACAAGGTCGAAAAGCTGTCCGTGGCCGACGGGCTGCGCGCCGTGCGCTTTGCCGAGGTCGTCGTCGTGCTTCTGGACGTCGCCATCCCCTTCGAGCAGCAGGATCTGCGTATCGCCGATTTCGCCGAATCCGAGGGCCGCGCTGTGGTCGTGGCCGCGAATAAATGGGATCTCGAGGACGACAAGCCGCATAAGCTGAACGAGCTTCGCGCGAATTTCGAACGCTTGCTGCCGCAACTGAAGGGCGCTCCGCTGGTGACGGTTTCGGCGCGAACGGGCAAGGGTCTGGACCGGCTGCATGCGGCTGTGCTGAAGGCGCATGAGGTCTGGAACCGCCGGATTTCCACGGCGCGGCTGAACCGCTGGCTTGAGGTGATGACCGAAAGCCATCCGCCCCCGGCCCCCGGTGGCCGCCGGATCCGGCTGCGCTACATGACGCAAGTCAAGACACGCCCGCCGGCATTCATCGTCAAGGCGACCCATACCGACAAGATCCCGGACGCCTATCAGCGGTATCTGGTGAACGGGTTGCGCACGGATTTCGACCTGCCCGGCACCCCGATCCGGCTGTTCTTCCGCGATCAGGGCAAGGATAACCCTTACCGCGCCAAGGCGAACAAGATCAGCCAGTCAGGGGCCTTGTCCAAGCACAAGAACCGGCAGAAGCCCAAGGGCGGGTGAGGGAGAGGAAGCTTTCGAGCGCCGTCACTGTTGTGCCTGAGACGTTATACGAACTGATGGATGCCCAGTTTTCCATAGGATAGGAAGCAGTGGTCATGCCTTAGGTACGTGCTCTGCCGGAAAACCTTCGCCAAGCAAAAAAACCTGCGCCAAGAACAAAAGTTGCAGCGCCGACAGTCATAAATATACGGCCCATATATTGCGTTTGAGCCAGCATAGCATCGCTGAGGATTACCCCGGTTTCTGGATCGAACCCGGCTGATACGACATCGCCTACATCATGTGGTTTTGGCGATATCCATGTGTTTCCAGAATAACGAACTGGATTTCCGCCCGCCACTGCGATCTCAAACGTAGGCCTGTATACTATGCTATTTTCGCCTTCCTTTTCATCAATTTTGATCACCAAAGCTTCGACTTTATCTGCGACTTCGGAGAAACTGGAAGATGAATTGACCTGCCACGCACCCGTGCTGAAGAACAGCAATCCGAGTATGACGGCGAGGTAGGGTAGCGTCTTTAAGCTCTGTCCCAGAAAATCAGAAAAACTTGTCGGCAATGGAAACATGAAAAATTAACCTTTGGTAACGATCAGCAGTTCTCGATCAGTGACCTGCTTGTTGATCTAAAAATATTTGGTCGCACTGGAGATATCAATTTTCTCAAGGCTGCAGATACTTATCTTTTTGATCGCAGAACGGGACTCCGTCCACCCTGCGGTCTAAGCACATAGCAAGCCGCATTGCCTACTTGATGCCCCTAACCCCGACACAGAACCACCACCGTTCAGACCAGCTTCCCTTCCGAACTCAGCCGCTTGGCGCCCATTAGATACGGATGCAGCGCGGCGGGCAGTTCGACCGAGCCGTCCTCTTGCTGGCCATTCTCCAGAACCGCGATCAGGGAGCGCCCCACCGCAAGGCCCGAGCCGTTCAGCGTATGGACGAATTCCGGCTTGCCACCACCCTCGGGGCGATAGCGGGCATTCATGCGCCGGGCCTGGAAATCGCCGCAATAGCTGACGCTGCTGATCTCGCGGTATTTGTCCTGACCGGGCAGCCAGACCTCAAGGTCATGGGTGATGCGGGCACTGAAACCCATATCGCCGGTACACAGCGCGATCGTGCGGTAAGGCAGTTCAAGCGCCTCAAGCACGGCCTCGGCGCAGCGGGTCATGCGGGCATGCTCCTCCATGCCGGTTTCGGCATCGGTGACCGAGACCATCTCGACCTTCTCGAACTGATGCTGGCGCAGCATGCCCGAGGTGTCGCGCCCGGCGCTTCCGGCTTCCGAACGGAAGCACTGGCTATGCGCGACCATGCGGCGCGGCAGGCTGGCATGGTCGACAAGATCGCCATGTACGGTATTGGTCAGCGTGACCTCGGCGGTCGGGATCAGCCACCAGCCCTCGCGGGTCTGATAGCTGTCTTCCCCGAATTTCGGCAACTGCCCGGTGCCGGTCATCATGTCTTCCAGCACCAGAACCGGGGTCCATGTCTCTTCCAGATCGTGCCGGGTCACATGCAAATCGATCATGAACTGCGCCAAAGCCCGATGCAGCCGCGCCACGCCGCCTTTCAGCAACACGAAACGGCTGCCCGAAAGCTTCGCCGCCGTCTCGAAATCCATGCCATGCCGGACAGCCGCGATCTCGAAATGCTCGACCGGGGTAAAGCCGAAATTGCGTGGATTGCCCCAGCGGTGCAATTCGACGTTATCCTCTTCGTCCTTGCCGTCGGGCACATCGTCAAGCGGCAGGTTCGGAATGCCCATCAAAAGCTCGCGCAGCCGGGCATCCATCTCGCCCGCTTCTTCGTTCAGGCGTGCGATATCCGCCTTTTTCTCGGCGACCAGAGCGCGCAGCCGTTCGAATTCGGCCTCATCGCCGCGCGCCTTCGCCGCGCCGACCTCTTTGCTGGCCTTGTTCTGTTCGGCCTTCGCCGTCTCGGCCTCGACGATTTTCGCCCGGCGCTCGGCATCCAGCGACAGGATCGATGATGACATGCCCTCCAGCCCCCGCCGCGCAAGGGCTGCATCGAAACCTTCGGGGTTGTCCCGGATGGCGCGAATGTCATGCATGTCTGTCACCGTCTGATATTGTTTTACCGCGCTTTCACTACCTCAAGCCAGTGACGGACAAAAGCCGCTTCTTCACGACAAATATCCGGCACCGCCCGCAAGGGCAATTCACCCAAAGATGCCGGGCAGGATCACCCCCCGGCCCTTCCGATATCCGCGTCGGACAGCATCTCGTCGATCAGGGGATAGAAATATTCATCGCCGGGATAACCCTCCAGCCGGGCAAGCTCGATCCCGCCGCGCAGCAGGATGAAGGTCGGCGTGATGGTCGGACGACGGTCAAGCACGATACCATCGGGCCACGGCCCATCGATATTCACGCGCAGAAGTGGAGCGGCCTGCCCTTCGCTGGATTTGGGAAAACCGGGGCCGATCTCGCGGTCCCATGCGGCGCAATAGATGCAGCCCGCCTGCTCGATCATCATCAGCCGGACAGGTTGTGCCTGCCAATCCACGGCATCGGCAGCCACCTGCGCCCTTTCCTCCGCGAAAACCGGCAGGGCGGACAGGCCCGCACAGCCGAGTAACGCGATCACGGCATATCTGATAAGGGATGTCACGAAGCTTTCCCGTTTTTCTGCGGTATTCCTTGACCTCGGATATATGCATATCTACTCATCTTTGCATACCGGAACAATAATTCCGTCGGTCCTGCCCGTCAGAGAAGTGGATTTCATCCGCTTCGATACGGGCATATAGAGAATGCGGATTTTTACCGCCCAGCACGAGGATTGCCTCTGACCCATGAGGGTGAATGTGAGATACCGGATAGAGGATCGGCTGCCGCGTCACGCCATGACAGCGGCATTGGCGGCGTTGCTGGCGGTGGTTTTCGCCCTGCCGCTGATCGCCGAGACAGTGCCGCAGGACGTCGCTTTCGATGAAACCGGCGCTATCGCGGCCCCGCTTGGCGACATGCCCGGGGATCCCCGGGAAGGCGCCCGGATCTATGGTGACAAGGAAAGCGGCAATTGTGTCGCCTGTCATCAGATCAGCGGCCGCACCGATGCCGAGTTTCAGGGCACGATCGGCCCGGCGCTTGACGGCGTGGGGGATCGCTGGGAAGAAGCGCAATTGCGCGGGATCGTGGCCGATGCCAAGAGGACCTTTCCCGAATCGATGATGCCGGGTTTCTACAAAAGCTCGGGCTATATCCGACCCGGAGATGAATTCACCGGCAAGGCTGGGACCGAGCCGTTGCCGCCCCTGCTGACGGCTCAGCAGGTCGAGGATGTCGTGGCCTATCTGGCGACGCTGAAGGAGTAACAGGACATGATATTGGACAGACGAGACGTTCTGGCAGCAGGTGCCGCCGGTGCCGTGGCCGGGATATTGCCATGGACCGCCCGGGCGCAAGAGACAGAGGCGGCGAAGGCCGTGGACGACCTGATCGCCGAATTCACCGGCGGGGCCGAGGTGACCGAGGGCGACGGGATCACCCTTGACGCGCCCGAGATTGCCGAGAATGGCAATACCGTACCGATCTCGGTCGAGGCTGAAGGGGCATCGGAAATCCTTGTGCTGGCACCGGGAAATCCCGTTCCGCCGGTCGCGACCTTCACCTTTGGCGAACTGGTCGGCAAGCATATGGCCTCGACCCGGATCCGGCTGGCCAAGACCCAGGACATCACCGCCATCGCCAGGCTGGCGGATGGCAAATTCGTGCGGACGGCACGGAATGTCAAAGTCACCATCGGCGGCTGCGGCGGCTGACCGGACAGGAGAACAAGCAAATGGCAGATAACGTCAAACCCCGCGTCCGTGTGCCGAAAACGGCCAAGGCCGGAGAGGTGATCACCATCAAGACGCTGATTTCACATCAGATGGAATCGGGCCAGCGCAAGGATCAGGACGGCAATGTCATCCCGCGCTCGATCATCAATCATTTCAGTGTCAGCTTCAACGGCACGCCGGTGCTGGATGTGAAGATGGAGCCCGCGATCAGCACGAACCCGTATTTCGAATTCGAGGTTGCAGTGCCGGAATCCGGAGAATTCCTGTTCACATGGAAAGACGATGACGGCTCGGTCTATGAGGACAGGCAGCCCATCGAGATCTCCTGACCGCATGAATCGACAGGCAGCGCGGCCCCTCCGAAGGGCCGGACGCCACCAGCAAAGGAAAACCCAGATGAGCTCGATCCGTGTGAAAGCCTGTGCCATGACGGCTGCGGTCGCCGCGCTTTTCCTGTCCGTGCCCTCCCATGCCGAAACGGAGCCTGAAACGACGGATCCGATCGTGATCAATGGTGGCGAGCTGGAATTGCCGACCGTGGCGCCCGCGCCCGCGCATCTGGAAGGCGTGTTCGACCAGATCTATTCCGGCTGGCTGTTCCGCGATGCCGCGACACAGGCGATGCAGATGGATGATTTCGAGAATCCCGGCATGATCTTCGTCGATCAGGGGATCGACGACTGGAACACGGTCGAGGGTAAGGCCGGCAAAAGCTGCGCCTCCTGCCACGAGGATATCGAAAGCATGAAGGGCGTGCGGGCCGCCATGCCCAAAGTCAACGAGGCTGGCGATCTATGGTCTATGGAAGATTACATCAACGATTGCCGCACCAGCCGGATGCAGGCCGAGGCTTTGGAATGGGACAGCGACCGGATGAAGAACCTGACCGCCGCGATCTCGGTCCAGTCGCGCGGAATGCCGATGGATGTGGCCATCGACGGCCCCGCGGAACCCTATTGGGAACAGGGCCGCGAGATGTATTACACCCGTTACGGCCAGCTTGAACTTGCCTGCGCGAATTGCCACGAAGGTCATTATGGCGATTGGATCCGGGCCGATCACCTGTCGCAGGGCATGACCAATGGTTTCCCCGTCTATCGTCTGAAACAGGCCGCTCTGGTATCGCAGCATAACCGCTTTCGCGGCTGCATCCGCGACACCCGCGGCGAAACATTCGACATGGGCAGCGACGAATTCCGGGCGCTTGAACTTTACGTGGCTTCCCGCGGCAATGGCCTGCCCGTCGAGGGGGTCAGCGTCCGGCATTGAACGCCGCCCGCGCGGGCGTGCCGTGCCGTTTTTGGATCCGCAAGGTCCAATCATATGAATATGCAGGAGGATGCCGATGTTTTCGCGCCGCGAGATGTTGCAATACGGTCTTGCCGGTTCGGCTGTGCTGGCGGGGTTGGGCTTTGGCAATCTGACCCGGGCCTTCGCGCAGCAGGCATTGACGCAGGACCAGTTGCTGCGATTCGAGGATTTCGGCAATCTGACGCTGATTCACCTGACCGATTGCCACGCCCATCTGCGCCCGGTCTGGTTCCGCGAACCCGATACGAATATCGGCATGGGCCAGGCGCAGGGTCGGGCTCCGCATGTGGTGGGCGAGGCATTCCAGAAGATGTTCGGCATCGCGCCGGGCAGCCCCGAAGCCTATGCACTGACCTGGCCCGATTTCGCCGATCTCGCGAAAACCTACGGCCGGATGGGCGGTTTCGACCGCATCGCCACGGTGGTCAAATCGATCCGCGCGGCACGGCCCAACACGCTTTTGCTGGATGGGGGCGATACCTGGCATGGCAGCTTTACCAGCCTGAAAACCCGTGGCGAGGACATGGTGCGGGTCATGAACCTGCTGGGGTCAGAGGCGATGACCGCGCATTGGGAATTCACCTTCGGCACCGACCGCGTGCAAGAGCTGATCGGGATGATGGATCAGCCCTTGCTCGGCGCCAATATCTTCGACGCGGAATGGGACGAACCCGCATTCGAGCCATCCCGGATATTCGAGAAAGGGGGTCTGCGGATCGGCGTCGTCGGGCAGGCCTTCCCCTATACCCCGATCGCCAACCCGAACTGGATGTTCCCCGAATACAGTTTCGGCATCCGCGAGGAACGGATGCAGCAGGTGGTGGATGATCTGCGCGCCGAGGGCGTCGATCTGGTCGTCTGCCTGTCGCATAACGGTTTTGATGTCGATCACAAGATGGCAAGCGGGGTCAAGGGGATCGACGTGATCCTGTCGGGCCATACCCATGACGCCATTCCCGAGCCTGTGCAGGTCGGCGAGACGATCATCATCGCCAGCGGCAGCCACGGCAAATTCGTCAGCCGCGTCGATCTGGATATCCGCGATGGCAGGATGCAAGGCTTCCGCCACAAGCTGATCCCGGTATTTTCCGATGTCATCGAGCCCGATGCCGAGATGGCAGGCCTGATCGCGGAAATCCGCGCGCCCTACAAGGCCGAACTGGAAGAGGTGATCGGCAGGACCGACGGGCTTCTTTATCGCCGCGGCAATTTCAACGGCACATGGGACGATCTGATCTGCGACGCGCTGCTGTCCGAACGCGACGCCGAAATCGCCCTTTCGCCGGGGGTCCGCTGGGGCGCCTCGGTTCTGCCGGGCGATATCACCCGCGAAGACATCCATTCCGTCACCTCGATGACCTATGGGCAAGCCTATCGCAATGAAATGACGGGCGAGACGCTGAAAGCCGTCATGGAGGACGTGGCCGATAATATCTTCAATGCCGATCCCTATTATCAGCAAGGCGGCGACATGGTCCGCACGGGTGGTCTGGGCTACAGCATCGACCCCCGGGCCGAAATCGGCAATCGCATCTCGGATATGGTCCTGCTGAAGGATAACAGCCCCATAGACCCGGCACGGAATTATACCGTCGCCGGCTGGGCCTCGGTGAATGAGGGCACCGAGGGGCCTCAAATCTGGGATGTGGTCGAGAATTACATCCGCACACAGGGCACCGTCAGCCCGGCACCGAACAGTGCAATCACCATCATGGAGGGCTAGGGCGTGTCGCGCTCAAGCAGAAATGCCGGCTATTTGTGTCCTTGATGGCCGGGGGCGCTGCCCCCGGACCCCCGAGGTATTTGGACAAAGAAGAAGAGGAAGCAATCCGGGCAGGCGCCTATATTCTCCTGTGGTGCTTCTGTTGTCCAATAGCGACGAAACGCCAAATGTCGCGGTTTGGAAATTTTCTCTGCCCGATCCTTTGAACCGGGCAGGGATTTGATTTCGAAAGAGATCCAGGGGATCAGCGGCTCAACAGCGGCATGCCGCGTTTTTTATGCCGCGCGACCAGTTGCTTGATCTGCTTGCCCTGCTCGGGGATCGGGCGGGCGGATTGCGCTACGAAATCCGGTTCGGTGATCTCGGGGAACAGGGTCACGATCTCTTTCCGCGCTTCGGCGGGGACGCTTTGCAGGGCGATCGGGCCGGTGAACAGGCTTTCGGTCGGCGCGTCTTCCGAAAAGATCACCTGATGCTTGTCGAAAAGGATGTGGAAATAGGTCACCTCCTCGCAATCCTCGATGATCTCGATCCCGTCCAGGCCGACCAGCTTGATGGCGGGGATCAGGATTTCCTCGGCCCCGAACATCCGCTGCGCGATTTTCGAGCGGATCAGCACGCGGTGCTGACGGCTGACGGTCAGGTCACGCTCGGGCAGCCCGCCGCCCAAAGCACCGGCGGCGATGCGGATCGGTTTCAGCTTCGGGTTCTGCGCCAGATCGATGGCATCGCGGCTGGTAGACCCGATCCAGCGGATGGGTTGATAGCCGTCATCCATGGTGGCGATCATGTCGCCAGGGCGGAGGTCTTCGATCGGTTTGTTACCGTCACTAGTTTCGATCAGCGTGCCGGAGGTGAAGCAGGTAACTCCTTCAGCAAGAGAAAGAATATTTCCATGCGCGATAACACTTGTACCCGCGATAGAACTGATTCCTTCGGTACTGCCATCAACGGATGTCAGGTGCTGAAAAGATATCGCTCCTGTTTCCGCGTTGATATTAAAGAAATAGACAGCCCCTTGCCCGCTACTGCCAACAAGCAATTGACCGGTTTCAACATTCACATCGCCAGCACGCGTATTGGACATTGTAACTGAAACGTCATTTCCAAATGAATCGGAATATGTACCAGAATCTACTTGTTGCACCAATGTAAGCGTGCCGTCTGTATTAAGGCTAAAAACCGCAATCCCGTTACCCTGCCCGCCAGCATAAACATAGGTTCCAGAATCTGCGGTATAAGTTGTTATCCAATCAATATCATTTATTGCAGATATTCCATCCGTACCACTTCCACTGTTAATATTTCCCGTGTTCAGGAGTGTTTTACTGCCGTCATCTATTTTAAAAACACTGATCCCGTCGTCACCACCACCAGCAAGTATATATTGTGTACCATCTGCCATAGTGGCAACGTCCATGCCACGCACATCCTCCAATTCGAATTCCGAATTGTCCTTGTCGAGCACGATATCACGCTGTGTCAGAGCCCCGGTCTCGGGTTCCACCTCCCACAAGGTCAAGGCATCCCCTCCAACACTGGAAGTTACCAGATAGTCACTTTCTCCAGAGCGTAAAGTGGTTAATGCTTCAACATCTACGATGTTATTGTCAGAGGTGCTCAGTTGCGTGCCTACGCTCGCAAGATTGCCACTCCCATCCATCTGAAATATATCTACACCGTCGTTCTGGCCTGCGGTGTAGATAAAGACTTTCCCTGAATCGGTGACTACTGAAGCGATTGCCTCGACTGGCTGACTGTCAGCATTAGGGGTGACGATGCCCTCTTGGGTTAAAGTAGAGGGCACATCACCGTTCGTATCTGTTACTCGAAACGAACTGATGCCACCGTCTCGTGAACTTCCTATTACATAGATTTCACCGTTATATTCAAGAGCATGCGTTACCGCGGTGTTCTGAATATTGTAAGTGTTCGGATCTTCGTTATCCTGCACGGCATTGCGGAAATTGAAATCACCATTTTCGGAAAGCGTGATGACTTCCAAACCGCTTGGAGTTCCCGCAATAAACTGATCTCCGACTGCCGTCATGGCTTCTGGATCGTTCGTGGGAGCCACAGCGCTCAGAAAAATCTGCCCTGTTTCGTCATCGATCTGAAAAAGATAACTCATATTCTCGCCGTTAGAGCCGACAGCAAGATAGTCATTCATTACCGTAGCTGCTGAACGCAGATCACCTAAACCGACGGAAAGCTTCGTGCCATCCGAAGTATTAAGCGTCCCGCCGACCCAGTTCTGAACATTGGTCAGCGAGCCATCATTACCTACTTCGAAAACAGAAATTCCGGAATCTTGACCGCCAGCATAAACATAGGTGCCAGTCGAAGTGGTATGGCTAGTTACCCAATCCACGTCATTGAGGCGCAATGTAGAGCTATCCTGAATAGTTGCTACACTTTCAATTTTGCCGTCAGCCGTTACCCGGTAGCTTCCAATTCCATCATCTCCGCCCGCCGCGACGATATACTGTTCGCCATCTGACGTTGCTACAATATCCATACCTCGAATATCTTCGAGTTCCAGGTCACCTGTATCTTCAAGCGTGGACGCCTCGCTTAATTCTCCGGTGTCCGGGTCAACCGACCACAGCGACAATCCATTACCTGCTATCGCGGTAGTGACAAGATAAGAGTTTCCATTCGTGGTCATCGAATGCAACGCTTCGATATCCGTTAAGTCTCCCCCTGTGGCCGATGAAAACTCACCAATATTTGTCAATGATCCATCTGGCGAAACTTCAAAAATTCCAACGCCATTTCCTTGTCCGCCAGCGTATACAAATGTATGTCCGGATGAGGTTGTGATTGTTGAAACAGCTTCAACCGATGTTCCCGCTTCAGCACTACCAACATCGACTAATGAACCATTATCGTCTGCACGGAAAATCGTGACGCTTTGCTCGCTATTACTACCTGCGGCAATATAATTTGCTCCGTTCATACTGAACGTCGATAGCGCCCAAATATTTGAAAAGCTCGTTGTATTATCGTCCAGAATTTCAGAGGTATCTGCTGATACAGACATTATAAGCTCCTAAACATAAAAATTTCACTGTATATTTTCCTCAAGACATAATAGGTTTAACCCGTTAAATCACAACTCGAGGATCCGTAATTAATATCGGTTCGCAGTCACGCATTCTGGTGACTGTATGCGAAGCGATACAATAAACTGAACGTCATTGCTCCTTAGTTATTTGGTCAAAATTTACTTCCAATTATTTCCATTAAGGAGTAGTTTAAAACATGTCTACAGCGACTCATAATTATTCCCGCCAATCTGTTTCGAATCCGGAACAGGTTGGCCGTTATTTCTTTCAATCTCCAATTGCAGCGAGCCGACGTTCTTTTCTACGTCCGGTATCCGCATGACTGCATCACGCGCCTTGCGTAGAGGCTTGCAAATCAAGCCAATGCAGTGTTGCCCACGCCCCGCCGTCGTCGCCGCGCAGTGTGATATTCTTTCATTCCGAACGCATCACAGCAGAAGAAACAGCCTGAAAGGCCGCTTTGACTTTCAGGACACCATCCGGCTTTACCGAAAACGCCCTACTTCGCCGTAATCCGCCCATCCACCTCGGGCGCGTAATCCGGCCCCTGCGCGGCAAGATATTCCGCCAGAACCTCGGCCAGATCGGGGCCGAAATCATAGGCGTCCCGCGCGTTGCTGGCGAAGATGTCATAGCCGTCGCCGCCGGTGCGCATGTAGTTGTTTGACACGACGCCATATTCCGCCTGCAGATCGATGGGCGCCCAGTCGTCATCCTGCATGACCATCACATCGCTGATCCTGCTGCCCGGTTCCGCCGCCGGATCGACGGTATATTTCAGCCCGGCGACCTGCGCGAAACGGCCCGCGCCCTCCTCAATCTGGCTTGCGCCGTTTTCCAGGGCGGTGACCACATCCGCGCCGTCCAGAAGGAATGTCGCCAGCGTGTTCTGGAAGGGCAGGACGGTATAGACCTCGCCCATGGTGATCGGACCCTGATCGATCGAGGCGCGCAAGCCGCCGCCATTGGTGATCGCGATGCTGACGCCCTGATCCTTCACCCGGTCCAGCATGGCATCGGCGACAAGGGTGCCCATCTCGCATTCTCGGGCGCGGCAGGTCTCGCGGTCGCCGCCGATGGGGCGGGCGGTTTCGGCCACGACCTTCTCGCGCAGCTCCTCGATCGGGGCGGCCATCTCGGTCACGCGCGCGGCGATCTTCTCGTCCTCGGGGACCGAGTTGTCCAGAAGGATCGGCTCTCCCTCGGCCTTGGTCAGGTTGCCCTGATCGTCGAAGGTCAGTTCCAGATGGCCCAGATATTTGGAATAGGCATAGGCGGTCGCCACCGGGACCTGAGCCCCGTCCGGCCCCTCGACCATTGTCGGATAGGCCCCTGCGGCGCCGTCCATATCGCCAAGCAGCGTATGCGAATGGCCGCCGACAATCGCGTCGATCCCCGGCACCTGCGCGGCGAATTCCTTATCGCGCAGATAGCCCACATGGGTCAGTGCGATGATCTTGTTCACGCCCGAATCGGTCAGTTCCTGCACATCGCCTTTCAGGCTTTCGATATCGTCCATGAAAATGACGTTCGGCCCCGGCGCGGCGGTTTCGGGCGTATCCATCGCCAGCGCCGATACGATCCCGATCTTGTGTCCGCCGACCTCCAGCGTCAGGGTATCGCCGATCTTGTCCTTGAGGATATTCGATTGCGACAGATCCAGATTGCCCGAGATCACCGGGAATTCGACTCCGTCGGCAAGCACCTCTGCGCCTTCGGGGCCATCGTCGAATTCGTGATTGCCCAGCGCCATCGCGTCATAACCGATCGCGGTCATGAATTCGGCCACATCCTCGCCCTTGTAGGTCGTGTAGAACAACGATCCCTGATATTGGTCGCCCGCGTCGAGGACCAGGATATTACCGCCCTCGGCAGTGATCCTGTCCCGCAATTCCTTGACCTTCGAGGCAACCCGCGCCACGCCGCCAAAGCATTCGCCCGCCTCTTTCGTTTCGGCATCGCAGGTACTGTCATGTTCGTTGATCGGTTCGATCCGGCTGTGCAGATCGTTGGTATGCAGGATATGCAGCACATAATCGGCCTGCGCCGTTCCTGCAAACATGGCCACGACCGAGGCCGCCGTCAGAACGCGAAAACTCATGGCTCGTTCCCTTCCGCCTTGTTGGGTTCCCCGGTGGCAGATTGACGCAACCATGTTAAGCGGTCAAACCCAAAGCGAAACATGTGTCAGCGCCGTGACGCACCATCCGAAGGAGCAGGTCAATATTTCCCGATCTCTATCTGATGCGCCACGGACAGACCGAGTGGAACCGTGCCGGCCGCCTGCAGGGCCTGCGCGACTCGGCTCTGACCGCGCGGGGGCTTGCGCAGGCCGGGCGGCAGGCGCGGCTGATCGCGGATATCGGGGCGGCCCGCTATTCCAGCCCACAGGGGCGTGCGGTCCGCACAGCCGAAATCGTCTTTGGCGGCATGTCCTTTGCAACGGACCACCGGCTGCGCGAGATCGATGTGGGCGAGTTCACCGGGCATTTGCTTGAAGATTTGCAGCGGCAAAGGCCGGAGCTGTTTACCGGTGCGCCGATAGACTGGTACGATCGCACACCCGGAGGAGAGCATCTGGAGCAGCTATCCGCACGTTGCCACGGTTTTCTGGCCGATCTGCCGGGTCCGGCACTGATCGTCACCCATGGCATCACGCTGCGAATGCTGCGCATTCACGCGCTTGGCTGGCCCTTGTCGCGGATCGGCGAGCTTACGGTGGAGCAGGGCGCCGTTCACGTGATCCGCAATGCTGCACAAGAGGTCTGGCGTTAGCCGGAAGTTCGGGCTAAAAGCCCCCGGACGGGCGGTTAGCTCAGTTGGTAGAGCGCTTCGTTTACACCGAAGATGTCGGGGGTTCGAGCCCCTCACCGCCCACCATTCCCGTCAAATGGTTTGCGATGTTTCCCGGGGATCTGGGCGTTTTCGCAAGAGATGGCCCGCCGCCGCCGGCGGAAGCGCGACCGGCTCAGTACCGGATCGTCGCCAATTGGCGCAGTTCTTCCGCCGAGGTTGTCCCATAGCCGAAGAATTCAAGATAGGCGGGGATCTGTTCGAACAGCATGTCGGTGCCGATCTGGATCCGGCAACCCCGTGCTTTGGCGGCGGCCAGAAAAGCGGTTTCCTCGCGCTTCATCACCACTTCGCCGACAAAACTGGCCGGGTCGAGACGGGTCACGTCCAAAGGCATCGGATCGCCCTCCTGCATCCCCATTGGTGTTGCATTCACGACGATCTCCCAGCCTGCGGGATCACTGGAGCCGGTGGTGACCTCGAGAAACGGGCAGCTCCGGCGCAGATTGGTGGCAAGCCGCTCGGCCGAAGCGGCATTTATGTCATAGAGCCCCAGCCGTGCCGCGCCCGCGGCTGCCATGGACGCCGCGATGGCCGAACCGACGCCGCCTGTTCCGACCACAAGCGCCGACGCGCCCGCGACTTCGCAGCCCTTGCGCGTAATGCCACGCACGAAGCCTTCGCCGTCGAACATCTCGCCGATCAATCGCCCATCGGGATCGCGGCGCACCGCGTTGCAGGCGCCGCATATGCGGACGGCGGTGCTGATCTCGTCCAGCAGATCGACGACGGCGACCTTGTGCGGCATGGTGATCAACGCTCCGGCAAAGTTCCGCAGCCTTGCAACCAAAGGCATGAAGGCAGGAAAATCCACGGCTTCGCACCCCATCGGCACGACCACCGTGTCGATTCCCCGGGCCTCGAACCAGGGGTTGTAGATCATCGGTGCCTTGAAGCTTTCGGTCGGCACGCCAATATGGGCGATTACCCGGGTATGGCCGGAAATCATCTGCTTTTCCTCATATGTCATTTACGCGGCATATCCTTGCCGCGCATCAGGCGCTTCAACGCGGCAATACGGAACGGGGCGTTCACTGCGCCGTAACCGTCATATCCGCCGCGTCTTTCGACGATTTCAAAGAACAGCCCGCCTTGCAGCGGCTTGCCGTAGAACTGGAAGAACTCGGTCTCGCCTTCGGCTTCATAAAGGATGTTCCAGCGCCGCAGGCGGGCGATTTCTCGGTCGTCCAGCCCATAGCGGGCTTGCAGGTCGTCATAATAGTTCTCGGGGATCGGCAGCATCTGGAAACCCGTTCCTGCCATGTTTTCGGCGGAGTTGAAGATATCCTTTGACGCCAGCGCGATGTGCTGCACTGCCGAACCCATCGAATCCGTCAGGAAGCCTCCGGCCAGCGTCCGGTGCGATTGCGCTCCGTTCAGAGTGATCCGGGTGCCACGATCGGGCGAAGCGATTGCCTGAGAGCGGGTCAGCCCGTCGGGATCGGCGACGTCCAGCATCGGGCGGCGCTCCATCTCGAAGATCGAGGTATAGAACAGCGTCCAGCTAAGCATTTCATCGTAATTCATCGTCTCGGCCAGATGATCCACGCGCATCAGCCCGAAATCGGGTGCCTGTTCCCCCGTTGGCCCGAATTCGACATCCCACACGTCATTCAGTCCGCTTTTCGCGTCAATGAAATGCAGGATCGAGCCACCGACGCCGCGAATGGCCGGGATCTCCAGCTCGCCCGGCCCCAGAGGCTGGCTGAACAAGGTCGCATCCAGTGCCCGTGCCCGCTGCGCCGTGGCCTGCGCATCGGCGACCCGCAGGCCGACATCGCAGACCCCGGTGCCGTGATTCAGGAAGAAGCTATGCGCAAACCCGGTTTCCTCGACATTCACGATGATGCGGATATCGCCCTGCCGCCACACTGCGACGCGTTTGTTGCGGTGTTCGCCTTCACGGTGAAAGCCCATCTGCGTCAGTGCCGTCTCCAATTCGCGGGCCTCCGAGGGGCTTGAGGCGAATTCGATGAACTCTATGCCGGCGACACGGATATTGGCCGGCAGATCGGGCAGGCCGGCGGTCAGCGCGGGTTCGGCACGGCGGGCCTGATCCATCAACCAGATCAGCGAACGATGGCCGTCGCGGGCAATGGCGGCAGGATTGCCGCCGCGAAACTGATCGTTGAAAATCTCGAGAGACAGCGGGCCGTCATAACCGCTTGCCGCGACGGCGCGCATGAAATCCGTAACCGGAAGATCGCCCTCGCCCGGCATGTTCCGGTAATGGCGGGACAGATACAGCAGATCCATGTTGATCTGCGGCGCATCGGCCAGCTGCACGAAGAATATCCGGTCGCCGGGTATGCGCCGGATCGTATCGGGATCGATGCCACGGCCAAGGCTGTGAAAACTGTCGAGAACCAATCCAAGCGCGGGATGATCGGCGCGGCGGACGATCTCCCATGCGTCGCGGTGATCGTTGACATGGCGGCCCCATGCCAAAGCCTCATATCCGATCCGCAGCCCCCGCTCGGCCGCGATTCCGGCCAGTTCCGCCAGATCGTCGGCGGCGCGGTCGATGCCGCCCATCGCCTGCGGATGAAGCGACGAGCAGATCAGCATCAGCTCCGCGCCCAGTTCGGCCATCAGGTCGAATTTATGCCGCGCGCGGTCGAAGGCGCGCGCGCGCAAAGGTTCGGGCAGCCCCTCGAAATCGCGGAAGGGCTGATACAGCATGATCTCCAGCCCGTGGTCGCGGACCATCGCCCCGATCTCGTGCGGGCTTGCAGCGTCTTGCAGGAAATCCTGCTCGAACATCTCCAGCCCGTCGAAACCGGCGGCAGCGATCGCCGCCAGTTTCTCGGCCAGATTGCCCGCAATTGAAACCGTCGCGATCGAGGTTTTCATGACCTGCTCTCCGGTTTCAGTCTGCGGCGGATGCCACGCCATATCGGCGTCTGACTGATGAAGATCAGCACCACCATCGTTAGCAGCACAAGCGACAGGGGGCTGGTCAGCATGCCCTTGAACAGTCCCGAGAGGCTGCCCTGTTCGGATATGATCGCACGGCGCCAGTTTTCATCCAGAAGCCGCGACAGGATCACACCAAGGATCACGGGACCAAGCTGATACCCGTAAGATTTCATGAAATAGCCCAGCACGCCGAAGCCAAGCATCCAGTAGACATCGTTGATCGAGTTGTTGACCGCATAGGCGCCGACGATGGACAGCAGCAGAATCAGCGGGATCAGTACCGTCCGCGGCATCTCGACGATTTTGGTGAAGATCCGGATACCGGTCAGGCCGAAGATCAGCATGAAGATATTGGCCAGCATCAAGGCCCCGGTGATGAACCAGAACATATGCGGCTGTTCGACCATCAGCATCGGGCCGGGGTTCAGCCCGTGGATATACAAGGCGCCGATCATGATCGCGGTGACCGCATCACCCGGAATGCCCAGCGTCAGCATCGGGATGAAGGCCCCGCCCACCGCAGCGTTATTCGCCGTTTCGGGCGCCACCAGACCTTCTTTCGCGCCCTGACCAAAGGGCACTTCGGGATTGCGGGTGACGCGCTTGGCATGGTCGTAAGCCATCAGGGCCGCAATATCCCCGCCGGTGCCGGGCAATGCTCCGATGATGACGCCAATGCCTGATGTCTGAAGCGACAGCGGCAGATAACGACGAACCGAAACCCAGTCCGGGACGATACGCCGGATGGTCTGCTTGACGGTGGTCTTGTCAACATGATGCAGTTGAAGCAGCGCCTCGGAGACGCCGAACATGCCGATCATGACGGCGATAAAGCTGATACCGCCCCACAGGCCGGTAAACCCGAAGGTCAGGCGCTCTTCCGCCGTCAGCGGGTCCAGTCCGACCGTGCCGATCAGCAGCCCCAGGGCGCCCGCAAAGATGCCTTTCACAAGGCTTTCGCCCGATAAGGACCCAACCAGCAGGATACCCAGAACCGCAAGAAGCATGAAGTCGCGCGGCTGGAAGGTCAGGGCGAAATCGCTGACCGTCGGTGCGGCGACGGCCAGCACGATGATCCCGATCAGCCCGCCGATGAAGGACATGACCGTCGTCAGCCCGATCGCTTCGCCGGCAAGCCCTTTCTGCGCCATGGGGTAGCCGTCCATCGCGGTGGCAATCGCCGATGGAGCGCCGGGGATGTTCAGCAGGATCGCCGTGCGCGAACCGCCATAGACGCCTCCCATGAAGATGCCGACCATCAGGCACAGCGCCGAATTGACATCCCATGTAAAGGTGAACCCGATCAGGATCGACACCGCCATGGTAACGGACAGCCCCGGAATCGCGCCGACATAGACGCCCGCAAAGGTGCCTGCCGCAACCAGGAACAGCAGCTTCAGATCCAGCCACGGGATCAGGAAATATTCAAGCGCCTGTATCACCGGGTACCTCCGAAGATTTGGCCGATGGCGGCAAGGATCTCGGCCTCGGGCACGATGCCTGCGGGCATCAGCACCGAGAAGACAAGCCTGAAGACGATATAGACCAGAACCAGCGCCAGCAGCGATACGCCAACCGCAAAGATCAGCCCGCCGCGCCGCAGGTAAAGGACAGACAGGATCAGGAAGATCAGCGAGGTCGGCAGGAAGCCCAAAGACGTCAGCAGCAGCGCATAGCCGGTGATGAACAGCATCATCACGATCACCGCCGGCGGCAGAATATCCTGCATGAAGCGGGTTCGGTCACGCTCGGCCCGGCGCCAGCAATTCAGCAGGATCAGCCCCGAACTGATCATCATGACCAGGGCCACGACCATGGGAAGCGCCCCCGGCGAACTGAGGGATTCAAACCCCGAGATTTGATATGACGACCACAGAAGCACGATGCTGCAGACGAACATTGCGGCGTTGAAGGCAAGCTCTCCGGCGCTGCGAATACGATTGTTATGCATGTCTGACCCTTCCTCCGATCAGAATGGGCCGCCCCGGTACAGGCCGGGGCGGATTACCGTCACAGTCGGGGGATGTCGAATTCTTCGGGGGAAGCCTTGGTCTCGCCCGCGTCATGAAGCAGCCAGGTCGTAAGCGATTGCCATGTCGACAGGAAATCCTGCGCTTCCTGCCCCGACAGGCTTTCGATGATATAACCCCGGTCGGCCATCAGCTTGACGAATTCCTCGCTTTCCGCGGCCTCGGCATATGCCTCGGTCAGCTTGGCGACGATCTCATCGGGGGTTCCGTTTTTGACGAATACACCGAAGAAGGGTCCCCAGGGGAAGTAATCGGCATATTCGGGATTCGTCTCGCCCAACGCGGGCACATCCGGCAGAACATCGCTTGGCGTGTTGTCGATCATCGTGATCGCCTTGATCCTGCCGCCGTGGATTGCCTCGATCGCGGCGCCCAGCACGGCGGGCATGACATCGACCGCGCCGCTTTGCAGCGCCGTCAGGGCAGGGCCATCGCCGTCATAGGGAACCTGCGTGACCGGCAGTTCGGTTTTCGAGGCGATCATCGACGTGACCACCGACGGCACGCCTCCGGGGCCGGTCGAGCCGAATTTAACTTCGTTCGGATGCGCCTGAACATATTCGATCATTTCGGCGAAACTGTCGAAAGGCGCGTCGTTATTGGCCACCAGAATCGGAACGCCCCGCGCCAGGATATTGATTGGCGTGAACTCAGAATAGTCGATGTCGCCCAGTCCCATCACCTTGTAAAGTAATGGATTTTCGGCGCCCATCAGCAGGGTGTAGCCGTCCGGCTGTTGCGCATAGACGAATTTCGTCGCAATTGCGCCGACCCCGCCGGTCATGTTCTTCATGACCACCTTGCCGTCCAGAATCTTTTCGGCATGCGGCGTGACGGTGCGCATCACCGTATCGGTGGAACCGCCTGCGCCCCATTGGATGATGCCCTGGATTTCCTTGCCGGGATAATCCTGTGCGAATGATGCTGAACCTGTCGCGATGCCCAATGCGGCGACGGCAATCAGCCTGATAAGGGTTCTATTCATGATGCTCCTCCCTTGTTCCGGGCGAATCCCGGTTCTCCTGAAACGTATCATCTGGCGATAATTCAGTTACGGCAAATACAAATTCGGCACGATCATTAACATGATGTTAATATATCCGACTCACCTTGCCTTGCGCTGCTCCCAGGGACGGGACTCCGTGGCGCGGGACAGTTCCCGCCGCAATTGCTGAATCGCGTATTCGGCAAAGCCGGAAAGCACGCGCCCTGCCTTGGTCACGATATAGATGGTAATCGGCGTTTCCTCGATCAGCGACAGCCGCACGACACCGGGCATGTAAAGCTCTGCCACGGAGAATTCGTCGATTACCGCCACGCCAAGCCCGTGGCGCACAAGACTGACGACAGTCTGGGCGAAACGGCCGCGCATCGAATAGCGCACCGGCAATCCGGCATCCCGCAACGGAGTCGCGCAGACCCTGCCATAGGGATCCTCGGGATCGACGCCGATCATCGGGTATTTTGCCAGATCATGGATCGACACCCGCACGGAAGCCGCCAAGGGGTGATCCTCGGGAACAATGGCGGCCAGACGGCCCCGGGCGGCGATTTCATTGCTGATTCCGGCATTCTCCACCGAGGTGCTCATCAACACGAATTCGCCGCGTTCCAGCATCAGATAGTCGATGGTTTCCTCGATCTTCAGGATATTCAGATCGATGAACAGATCAGGATAGCGTTGCCGGATCGACCGCGCCGCCCGCGCGGCAATGAACTGCGCAACCGACGGCGCCGAGGCGAAGGACAGATCCACCGCCTCGCCCCGCTGCAATGAAGCGACGGCACGGTTCAGATTTTCGACATTGCCGAACACCCTGCCAATCTGATCGAAAATCGAGCCGGCCTCGACCGCCGGCAGGTAGACACCGCCGCGCCGCTCGAAAAGGCGCAGCCCCAGGGCTTCTTCGGTATGCTTGACCAATCGGCTGATCCCGGGCGCGGATACGTTCAGCATCCGCGCAGCCCCGCTGATCGTCCCGGTCAGCATCACGGCGCGGATGACTTCGATCTGGCGCAAGGTCAGTTGATGCATGAACCGGGCCGCCCGCTGCAGATGAATTCCCCCGAAACCAACAGGCCAGATTTCTGCCGTGCAGTCCATAGCCGAAGGATGCGGACATCCTGGACATGACGTCACCGCCCCGTCGTGGTGACACAGACCGGGATTTCCGGCACCCGACGGTCCGAAATCCGCAGGCGGGGCAGTGGTATTCAGTCGCGTGATTGATGGCGGAGACGAAGGGATTCGAACCCTCGAGACCCTTCCGGGCCTACTCCCTTAGCAGGGGAGCGCCTTCGACCACTCGGCCACGTCTCCGCCGATCCGTATATGGATCGGCAGGCAGGGAAACAAGGGTGTTTCGAAACTTTCTGGTCATTATTTTGGCGAAGAGCATTTCGTTGCTTTTACTGGAACATCTTGGTAACCGCACAGAATTCTGATGCATAATCCGTGCAGCCCGCTCTTCAGGCGCTCAGCCGCGCATCGCGCATGTCGCGGCCCGGTGGCAGGCCGAACAGGCGGCCATAGTCGCGGGTGAATTGCGGCACGCTTTCATAGCCTACCGCATGAGCGGCATGGGCGATGCCCGCGCCATCCGTCAGCATCAGGCGCCGGGCCTCGATCAGCCGTAGCTGCTTCTGGAATTGCAGCGGCGACAAGGTGGTGATCGTGCGGAAATGCTGGTGAAATGAGGATTCGCTCATCCCCGCCGCTGCCGCCAGATCCCCGATCCGGAGCGCGCGAGCATAGTCCTGCCGGATCAGGGCCACTGCCCGGGCGATGCGATGGGCATGGCTGTCTACCGCCCCAAGCCCCCGGATCGCCGCGCCATGGCGGCCGGTCAGGAGCCAGTAATGCATTTCACGCAGCAGCGCCTCGCCCAGCACCGGCAAGGCGGCGGGCCGGTCCAGCAGACGCATCAGCCGCAATGCGGCATCGGTCACATCCGGGTCGGCCGGCTCGATCCGGATCGGGGCGGCATTGACAGGGTGCAGATCAGCCTCGACGGACAGAGCGCGCAGAATCGCCGGGTCCAGCTCTAGCGCGAGGGCGTAATAGGGCACGGCGGGGCTGGCATCAACGATCTGGCTGGTGGTTGGCACATCCGCAGTGATCAAGAGTGCCTCGCCAGCGCCATAGTCGAAGCGGGCCGTGCCCATCATCACACGCTTGCGGCCCTGAAGGCAGATCGCGATCAGCGGCTTTTGCACCGTTACCTGCAACTCGCCGGGATGCAGCATGCGCACCACGCCAAGCCCGGGGAAGGGCGTCGGCGCGAAACCGGAGCGGTCGGCATAGCCGTCAGCATGACGGCGGACAAGATCGAGAAGGCTGCGCATCAGTTGGGTCCGGGTAACCTGATTGCAGTATCAGGCAAGGAAATCGCCCATATATGCAAGAGATATCCGCTGATTTCACGGAAACAGGCAAGATTGCGCGAGGAATGGGCAACTCTGCCACGTCTTTCTGCCCCATCTTCCCTTCATCCGCTCAACATGAGGAAAAAGACATGAGCAAGATCGCATTGATAACCGGCGCCAACCGCGGCCTGGGCCGCAACACCGCCCTTTCCATCGCCCGCCATGGCGGTGATGTCATCGTGGCATATCGCGGCAACGCGGCGCAGGCCGGGGAGGTCGTCGCGGAAATAGAGGCGCTGGGCCGGAAGGCGGTGGCACTGCAACTCGACGTCTCCGAAATGGCGTCGTTTCCTGCCTTTGCCGACACTCTGCGCGACAGTCTTCGCAAAATCTGGGGGCGCGACAGCTTCGATCATCTGGTCAACAATGCCGGTCACGGCGAATTCGTTCCGATCGGCGAAACGACCGAAGCGCAGTTCGACGGCCTGTTCGATGTGCATGTGAAGGGGGTGTTCTTCCTTGCGCAGGCGCTGTTGCCCTTGATTGCCGATGGCGGCCGGATCGTCAATTTCTCGACCGGGCTGACGCGGTTTTCCTCTCCTGGTTTCGCGGCCTATGCGGCGGCGAAGGGCGCGGTCGAGACGCTGACCCGCTATATGGCGCAGGAATTCGGGCCGCGCGGCATCGCGGTGAACGCGGTGGCTCCCGGCGCCATCGAGACCGATTTCGGCGGCGGCATCGTGCGCGACAACCCGGATCTCAACGCGAAATTCGCCGGGCTGACGGCGCTTGGCCGGGTGGGCCTGCCCGACGATATCGGCCCGATGGTGGCAAGCCTGCTGTCCGACGATAACCGCTGGGTCACCGCACAGAGGATCGAGGTTTCGGGCGGTCAGGCAATCTGAACCGGCAGCAGCCACACAGGTCAGCCCGAAACAGGGTCCGCCTGTGTGGTAGTCTTGCGCAGATATATGATCTGCCCCACCAGCCCCAAAATCAACATGACGAACAGCGTGCCAAGCGCGCCCAGCAGGATCGGAGAACCCGGATCAGCCGCAATCGGATTGCCATCCGGAACCCGTCTCAGCGTCTCGGATACCGAGG
Source organism: Paracoccus onubensis (assembly GCF_003591515.1). Taxonomy (GTDB): domain Bacteria; phylum Pseudomonadota; class Alphaproteobacteria; order Rhodobacterales; family Rhodobacteraceae; genus Paracoccus; species Paracoccus onubensis. The sequence continues at coordinate 279,582 of NZ_QZCG01000005.1, read as the reverse complement.
GCACCAGCAGCAGAAAGACCGTGACGGTCAGAAGGATGGTTTCGAAATACCGGGCGGCGCGTCCCAATCCCGCAATTCGGCCAACGCCGTAGCCGGCGAAAAGCAGGATCAGTGTCACGGTCGCAATGCCGTTGCTCACAGGCTGCTTTGCAACCAGGAAAACGGTCAGTCCCCCGATCAGCATGAAGATGAAATAAAGCTTGCCCGCGTTGGATTGGGGCACAATCCGTCCGTGACGCGCAAGCATGTAGATTGCAAGGGGGATGGCCGGCAGGCTTCCAAGCGTGTGTAGCCAGCCCAGGGGTGTGATTCCGAACATCTTTGCTTCCTTTGCTAATATCCATGAGTGTCTGGTGGGGGCCGTCGTGAGCGCCCGGCGCAGGCGTTTGCCTGTCGCCAAGCGTTACGGCTCTGATGAGGACTGGCTGCGCTTGCGGAACCGGCCTCAGATGATCGTCAGGCCGACCGCGATATTGTTCCGGGTGGCATTCGAATAGGGGCAGGTCTGATGCGCCGCCTCGGCCAGCTTCTGCGCATCCTCGCGCGCGATGCCCGGCAGGCTGATCGAAAGATCGGCCGTGATGCCGAAACCGCCTTCACTGCGCGGCCCGATGCCCACAGTGGCGGTGATCGCGGCATCGGCCGGGATCTTCAATTTCTGCTGCTGGGCGACAAGTTTGAGCGCGCCAAGAAAGCATGCGGCATAACCGGCCGCGAAGAGCTGTTCGGGATTGGTGCCGGCACCGCCCGCGCCGCCCAGTTCCTTCGGCGTCGACAGGGCGACCTCCAGGCGGCCGTCTTCGCTGCGGGCCTGGCCTTCACGGCCCCCGGTTGCAGTGGCTTGGGTTCGGTAGAGAACCTGGACTGACATGATTATCTCCGTTTTTTTATATTACAATAATTATTATTGCAATAATTTGTTTTCATAGAGATAGCGGGATGTCATGTCCAGCTTTTTTATTGTCGCGATAACAAATTCCGTGATAAGCATAGTCATGACCCATGACCTGACCCTTGAAGATCAGCTGTGCTTCTCGCTTTATGCGACATCCATGGCGATCAACCGCCTTTACAAGCCGCTGCTGGACCAGTTGGGGATCACCTATCCGCAATATCTGGTTCTGAACGTTCTGTGGGAGAAAGACGGGCGCAGCATCAGTGCGATCGCAACCCGGCTGGATCTGGAGCCGAGCACGATCACGCCGCTGGTGAAACGGCTGGAGACTGCCGGGCTTGTCACCCGGACGCGGCGTCAGGATGATGAGCGGGGGGTTCTGGTCGCCCTGACAGCGCGCGGCCTTGAACTGAAGACCGAAAGCCGCTGCCTTGGCGAAGCCCTTTTCAACCGGGCCGGTATGGCGGCGGAAGAGATGATCGCCCTCAACCGCGAGGTCCGGCGCCTGCATCAGGCGCTGACGGGCAAGGAAAGCGCCTCCTGAGGTCACCGGTCAGGCGAGGATCGCGGGCGATGGCCGGTCAGGGCCATCCGTGACCGGCTGCCAGTCAGGGTGATCGGATCAGCCCGCCATAGTGCCACAAGGCCGGCTGGTAACCGATCTGCCATTCTGCGGCGGGAAACGACGCTTCAGCCCTGCCGCTCCACGAAGGCTGCCAACTGGTCGATTGTGGTCCCCCATCCTTCCTGAAATCCCATTTCTTCATGTTTGCGTTTATCGGATGCGCTTTTGTGCATCACATGCGCCGAATAGCGGGTGCCATCCGCTTCGGCAGATAATGTGATGGTCGCGGTCAAAGCCAGCCAAGGCTCAATCGGCCGCCATGCCTCGGCAAGAACCGTCGTCCATACCAGCCGCCGCTCGGGGACAATATCAAGGAAACAGGCTTCGACATGTGGCTTGAAGTCACCATTTCCTTCGCGCATCCGGGTCTCGAAACCGCCTCCCGGGCGCAGGTCCAGCTTGATCACCTTGCATTCGATCGGATCGGGAATCCACCATTTCGCAAGATGCTCGGGCGTACTCCATGCCTTCCAGACCTTGCCCGGCGCGGCGTTGATGAGCCGTGAAATCGATAGCTCATTGTCTTGGGGTGTCATTCGTCATCATCCTCTCTCATCTGATTTTCCACATAGGCGGCAAGCCGGTCGGCACCCGCCTGCCAAAGCTCGCGCTGCTCGGAAAGCCACGCCTCTGCGTCCGACAGTCGTTTGGGCTGCAACCGGCAGGTTCGCACGCGACCGCATTTCCGGGTCGTGATCAGCCCGCTTTCTTCAAGCACACGGAGATGTTTCAGGAAGGCGGGGAGCCCCATGTCGAAAGGCTCTGCGAGTTTCTTGACTGGTGCGTCCCCCTCTACCAGGCGATTGATCACCGCCCTTCTGGTCGGATCCGCAAGCGCATGAAATGCAGTGTCCAAAGTGAAATTATAGTTTTCCATATGGTGAACTATAGCAAACAATTCACCATATGGGAAACAAAAAAGCCGACGGTGCGAACAGGATCGACCCGAACCGATCTGTTGCGACATTGCCGATACGTGCTTCTCGTATAAATGCGATCCGCCTCATACAACTTATGATCAGCTTGACCACCTCCCTTCATTTCTTGATAACAATCTGACGGAAAAAGGGCAGGATTCGTAATTTTTGTACCCGAAGGTATACCGTAGCCGAAAGCTTGTGGATGCGGAAAAATTGCGGATGCCGTCCTTCCTGGAAATGAAAACAGAAAAGAGCGAGAGCTGGAATGGCGTATAAGATATTGATACTAGGAGCTTCCTATGGATCGCTGCTGGGTACGAAACTGGCAATGGCGGGTCACGAGGTGGATCTGGTGTGTCGTCCCGCCACAGCGAGTCTTATCAACAAGAATGGCACGGAAGTCCGTATCCAGCTACGAGGCGAGGACGCGCATCGCGCGATCCGGTCAGTGGATCTGCCCGGCCGGGTCGGCGCGGTCACGCCGGAACAGGCGACTCCGGCGGCATATGATCTGGTCGCGCTGGCCATGCAAGAGCCGCAATACGGAGCCCCCGGCGTACGGCCGCTCATGGCCGATATCGCGCAATCGGGACGCCCCTGCCTGTCGATCATGAACATGCCGCCCCTGCCTTTCCTTCGCAGAATCAGCGGCATTGACCATGCCATGCTGGAGGATGCCTATTCCGCGCCGCGGGTCTGGGATGGCTTCGAGCCGGGGCTGATGAGCCTTTGCAGCCCCGATCCGCAGGCATTCCGGCCACCTGAGGAGGAGGCGAACATATTGCATGTCGGCCTGCCAACGAATTTCAAGGCGGCCGCTTTCGCGGATGACGGTCACAACCGGATGTTACGCCAGATGGAAGACGACATCGCCGCTGTGACGCTTGATGGCAAGGATGTGCCGGTCAAGCTGAAAGTCTTCGATTCGCTTTTCGTACCGCTGGCGAAATGGTCGATGCTGCTGACCGGCAACTATCGTTGCATCACGCCCGGCGACGCACGGGCCATTCGCGAAGCCGTGCATTCCGATCTGAAGAAGTCGCGGGCCATTTACAGTCATGTGGATGCGATCGCCCGCAAGCTGGGCGCGGATCCGGCGGATCAGGTGCCGTTTGAGAAATATGCCAAGGCAGCCGAAGGTCTGCTGAAACCCTCTTCGGCTGCGCGTGCCGTTTATGACGGGGCGACGCAGATCGAGCGGGTCGACAAGATCGTCCAGAAACTGGGCGAGGCCGTGGGCATGCCCTTTGCCGATATCGACGAGATTGTCGCCGTGGTGGATGCAAGGCTGGCGCAGAACGTCACCGAACCCGCGTAGAACAGACACCCTTCAAGGGACAGGCCGAAAATCCCGCCGGGCAGCCCCGCAGATCGCGGAGCTTGCTCCGGGCGGGGCGGCAAGGACGAATGGGGGGTAAATTATCGAAGGCTCTGGCGGCATGATGCCCGGGCTCCATCGCAATATCGCGCGGGCGCGGAAATTGGCCGTTTCGGATCCCCGACGACAGGATGCCACGCACATCGTCGATGGCAGCTACGGGATCTATCGTGCCGCTTTTTCACTCACCTTCTGGACGAACCGCTCGACGTCGATGACCGCCCGCTGATGGCTTCCCTGTCCGATCAGGCCCGCTTCATCGAATGCCTCTACCCGGAAGGTGAGTTTCTTGCCGTCGATCTTCTCCAGTTCGACCGCGGCACGGACCTTCATGTCCTTTGGAGTCGCCGCCAAATGACTGACATCGATATGGATTCCAACCGTGTGCTGGCCATCGCCAAGATGGCCGCGCAGACATTCGATGCAGGTCGCCTCGATGAAACCGACCATCATGGCCGTGGCGAATACCGGCGGCATGTCGGCGAAGGCGCCCAACTCGGCCGAGACATTCGGCACCAGCATCTCCTGCGTGACGGTGATTTCGGTTTCATGGGAAAGCCCGGCGATCAATGTATCCTTCATTCGGGAAGTATCCTGTTTTCCGGTTTCGGTTGAGAGCGGATACCGGTGAAGGCCAATCCGCCGATGATAAGGACAAGGGCCAAGGCAAGCGCACCGCTGGCCCGCATATCCAGCCAGATCACCGAGAAGGCAACCGCCGTGATGGGGCTGAGGGCCAGGAACGCGGTGACGATCCCCGCCGGGGCGTTGGCGAGCGCGTAGAGCCACATCAGGTAGCCAATACCACTGGACAGGCCGATGAAGCCGATCAGGAAGAAGGTTGCGGCCGGCCAGTCCGCGACAGCCGTTCCATGCGCCTCGATCATCCCCAGCAGCCCAAGAGGCGCAAGGGATGCAGCCATCGCGATCACGCTGACTTTCACGACGCCATAGCGGCGAAGATAAGGGCCGTAGAGGTTCGAACACAGCGCCGCCGTCAGAGTGGCGAGGGCGGCGCATCCCAATCCGATCAGGTCGGACGCCGCCAATCGGCCTGACAAGGCATCGCCAGCCAGAAGCACGGCCACGCCGATCACCGAACAGATGATTGCGGCAAAGATACGCGGTGTCACGCCCGAACCCGACCTGGCCCAGCCGATCGCCAGCGTCACCACGGGCAGCGTCGCGAAGACCAGCGAAACGCGGGCAGAGCTGGAGTAGAGGACGGCAACATTCAGCAGCGCGATCAGAACGCCGAACTGGCCGATCCCGATCAGGGCGATGGGCAGAAGATCGTATTTCCCGACCGAAGGCCCGATAGATCGCAGCGCGAAGGGCAGAAGGAAGATCAGTGCAAGGCCGTATCGCAGAAAGCCAAGGCGCCCCGCGCCGACTTCGGCCACGACCGCTTCGCTGGCAACGAGAGCGGAGCCGACCTGCACGCCTGTCGCCGCCGCTGCCAGAAGGGCCAGCCTCACAGATTACGCTCCCAGACCTGCCCGACCAGATCCTTTCCGAAACTGTGATGCGGTTCTTCCTCGATCAGCGTGAACCCCGCCGCCTCATAGATGCGACGGGCAGAGATCAGGATATCGTTGGTCCACAGGACCATGCGCCTGTAGCCCTTTCCCTGGGCGAAGCGGATGCATTCCTCGACCAGCCGTCGCCCAAGCCCACGGCCCCGCGCCGCCGGATCGACATAAAGCAAGCGCAATTTGGCGGTTTCGTCATCCTGACGGACGACGAAGACCGATCCGACGACGACGCCCTCCATTTCCGCGATCCAGCACCGTTCCCGATCGGGAATGAATTCTTTCACGAATTGCCCGACGATCTCGGCGACCAGGGCCTCGAATGTCCAGTCCCAGCCGTATTCGCGGGCGTAGAGCATGCCTTGCCTATGCGTGATCCACCCAAGATCGCCGGGCCGAGGGTCACGGAGGATGAAGGTCCTGTCGTCCGGGCCGTCCCCCAGCAACCGGCGGATGCGGTGCATTGCGCCCACAAGCTGACCGCGCTCCGATTTTGAAAGCGGGGCAAGAAGTGCCGCGACCTCTTCCGCCGATGCCGCATTCAATCCGTTGAATACCGCGCGGCCCCGATCGGTCAGCGTCAGTGCCAGCCGCTTCGCGTTGTCGGAAGATGGCGTTCGCATGACGAGCCCTTCACCTTCCAGCCCGGACACGATGCGGCTGAGATAGCCGGTATCCATCCGCAGAATCCTGCCAAGCTCGCGGGCCGACGGCGGTGCATCGGGCCGCGCATTCGCGATTTCATAGAGGATGCGCACCTGCGGCAGCGAGTAGTCAGAGGCCAGCAGGCGATCGTTCAATGCGCCGACCAGCCTTGTGTGAAAGCGATTGAACTGCCGGACGGAGGCAATATCGGAATCGCTGGGATTTTCATCCTGGATCATATTCATGATGCCAAATCAATTTATATGTTGCTTATGTCAATATATAGGATTGAAGGCGCAACGCAATGACGGATTCCGCGCCGGTGATGTTCGAGGGCTGTGCCGCGTCGCTGCAAGGCAGCTTGGCCGCTCCCTTTATATGACGATCGATAGCGGATAGAGGGAGTCCGCTTCGTTTAAAGCTGACCTAATCGACCCGGCCATGTTTGGCGAGATAGTCCAGCACTGACTGGACCCGGCGCGGAAGCGTCTTGGCACGCCCGACATAGAGCAGATGAAAATCCTCGAAAACCGGTTCTGCATGCGGATCGCAAAGCGCAACGGTCCCTGCCGCCAGTTCACGGGCGACGGTAAAGCGGCCGACACGTGCGACACCGGCGCCGGCGGCAACGAGGGCCGCGATGGTGGCGCCGTCATTGACCTGCAGGCGCGGTGATCCCTGCCGCCATGTGATGTCGCGGCGGGCATAGGAAAAGCCGATCCGAAGCGATGATGGCAGATCATCGTTCCGGGGTGGGGCCATGACCTCGACAATCTCGCTCTGCCCCAGATGGCGAGCCATGAGGTTCGAGCTGTCAAGCGGTCCGGCCCGTACCGCCAGATCGATCGGTTGACCGTAAAGATCGCTGACATTGTCGCCAATCACCAGATCGATGCGAATCTCGGGATAGGTGCGCAATAAGCCGCCAAGGATCGGCGCCAGAATATTGTTGGCATAGGCAGCGCTGGTGGCGATCCGCACGCTGCCCGCAATCCGACCACAGCTCGCCTCATGCTCCGCCGCATCCAGCGCCTCCAGGATCGCCTGGCCTTGCCGCGCGAAACGTGCGCCTTCCTCGGTCACCTGAACCTTTCGGGTCGAGCGCTTCAGCAGGGTGACGCCCAGCCGTTGTTCGAGCCGGGCCATCATCTTGGAGACGGCCGATGGCGTCATTCCACGCATTCTTGCGGCGGCAGAGAAACTGCCCTCTGCGATGACGCTTAACAGGGTCTCGATTTCCGCAAGCCGGTTGGTGTCGCGCATTCGCCTTATCCATCTGTGAACAACAGGCACAATTGCTTGTAGTTTTCAGCGTCTGGTTTCTCAAGTCGACTGTGCCGATCTTCCACCCGAACAAGTGGAGATATGCATCATGACGACAGCCCTCGCCGCCGGACAGATCGAGACCGGCCGCAATGCACGCTGGGCCCTTGCCGCGCTCGGCATCGGTGCTTTCGGGATTGGCCTGACCGAATTCGTGATCATGGGATTGCTGGTCGAGGTGGCACAGTCGCTTTCGGTCAGCGTGCCGTCGGCGGGCCTGCTGATCAGCGGCTATGCGCTTGGCGTCACCTTTGGCGGCCCGCTGCTGACCCTTGCCACGGCGCGCCTGCCGCATCGCAACGTGATCCTTGCACTGATGGCGATCTTTATCCTTGCCAATATCCTGTGCGCCGTGGCCCCAAGCTATGGGCTGCTGATGCTGGGGCGCATCATCAGCGGCTTTGCGCATGGCACCTTTTTTGGTGTCGGGACGGTCGTCGCGCAGAGTCTGGTTCCGCCCGAACGCAAGGCATCGGCCATTGCGCTGGTCTTTACCGGTCTGACCCTCGCGACGGTGCTGGGTCTGCCCTTCGGTACCGAATTGGGTCAGGCACTCGGCTGGCGCGCGACTTTCTGGAGCGTGAGCGGCATCGGCCTGCTGGCCCTTGTCGCCAGCGCATTGTCGCTGCCCGCCGCTACCCGCAGTGAAACCCCGGCCAATTGGCACAGCCTTGCACGGCTTCTGCGCGGTGCGCCACTATTGGCGCTTGCCACCACGACGCTTGGCTATGCCGGAGTGTTTCTGGTCTTTACCTATATCGTCCCGATCCTGACCGGGATCAGCGGGGTTTCTTCGGCGCATGTGTCGCGATACCTGCTGCTGTTCGGCGCGGGCATCGTGGTGGGCAACATCCTTGGCGGCCGCCTCGCGGATCGCGGGTTGCGTCCGGCCTTGCTGGGAACTCTGGCAGGGCTGGCGGCGGTGATACTGGCCATGCGCTTTGGCATGGGGAATCCGTTTGCCGCGATGATCTCGCTTTTCCTGTTCGGCGTGGCGGCCTTTTCGACCCTCGCGCCGCTTCAGTCCTTCATGCTGAGCCGGTCCGAAGGTGCAAGCGCGGAACTGGCGTCGACCCTGAATATCTCGGCCTTCAATCTTGCCAATGCCGTTGGTGCGGCCATTGGCGGCAGCGCGATTGCGGCGGGATGGGGGCTTGGAAGCCTGTTCCCGCTTGGCGCCGTTATGCCTGTCCTGGCCGTGCTGCTGACCCTTGCAACCTTCAAATTCGGGGAAAGATCATGAAACCGATCGCAACAACGATTACCGCGATGCTACTCACCCTGACCGCCGGAACCGTATCGGCCCAACCGCAGGAATGGGTTCCGGCCTGGGCCGCGAGCCCGGAAGCGGTCTGGAATACCGAATTCGACTTTCCTACGGGCCTGCCCGAAAGCATTGCCGGGCAGACCATTCGCCAGCCCCTGACCCTTGCCTGGGGCGGAGACAGCCTGCGCATCACCCTGTCGAACAGTTACGGCACCAAACCCTTGCCGGTCGATGCGGCCATGGTGGCGCATGGCGGCGAAGCTGCGGCGCTGGAGGGGCGGGAACTGCCCGTTCTCTTCGGCGGCAAGCCCAAGGTGATCATACCGCCGGGAGCGCGGATCGTCTCTGACCCGGTGGCGCTGCCGGTCGATGCGGGCCAGCGCCTTGCGGTCACTCTGCATTATGGCGAGGGCGCGGTTGCGCAGGATTTCCATTGGGATGCGCGCGAAACGGGTTTCGTGCTGGACGGGGATCGCATTGAAGAAGAGATCACCGCCCGTTTGACCCTTGCCAATGTGCTGACCGATCATCCGGCCGGCATGGTCGTGGCCGCGATGGGAGATTCCATCACCGATGGCAATGGCGCGGCGATGAACGAGGATGTGCGCTGGCCGGATTTTCTGGCCCGGCGGCTTGCTTCGGAAGGCGTCGCGGTGATCAATGCCGGTATATCCGGTGGCCGGCTGCTTTCGGACGGGATGGGAGAAAGCGTTCTGGCACGGATCGACCGCGATGCTTTCGCCGTGCCGGGAATCGACGCCGTAGTGCTTCTGATCGGCACCAACGATATCGCCTGGCCCGGTTCGCCCTTTGCGCCCGACGAAACCCCCATGACGCTTGACCGTCTTCAGGCGGGCATTGCCGCTGTTGCCGCGAAGAGCAAGGCGCAGGGCGTGCGCCTGATCGTGGGAACGGTCCCGCCATTTCGCGGCGCGCTGCCCGACACGCCGCTTGCAGCCACCTATTGGAGTGACGGGAAAGATGCCCTTCGCCGTGAATTCAACGACTGGCTGCGGAAGACCGATCTGGTCGATGCGCTCGTCGATTTCGACGCCGTGCTGCGCGATCCGGATGATCCATCTCAGTTGAACCCTTCTTATGACAGCGGAGACCGGCTGCATCCGGGCGCTGAAGGGAATGAGGCAATGGCGGCGGCCATCTCGCTGGAACTTTTGAGAGGAAAGGAATAGCGGACATTTCCCGGGGTAGTCTTGCCGGTCCGCTGCCCGCCAGGGTCATCTCTCTGTAAGAGGTGACCTTGGTGGGCAATCCGGTGTCCGACGCATGGGTATTCCTTGCGGCGCATCTCACTTTCCGCGCCCGACCGGTTGTGCGCTACCGTCTTCGCGACCACAAAGCATGAATATTCTGCGCGGTCGCCATCATGTTGCGCCCGCTTTGCCGCCACGGCAGACTAGGCGAGAAAATTCCGTCAGGGGTGCCCTGATGGCGCGTCGACAAGGCGCCCGGAAATCATCATTCTCTTTCGGAAAGAGGGGCATTATGCAGCTGATGGACGAAATCGGTAGTCGGGGATGGTGCGGATGAACGGGTGGGGTCTGGCGCGGATCGTTCCTGTCTTGCCCCTGCTTGTGGGGCTGTTGCTGGCTGCGGCCTCGCTCACGCCATCGCTGATTCCGCGCGGCACGTTCTTTCAGGGAGTGCTGGCCGGGGCGTCGATGGCGATGGGCCATATGCTGACGCAATTCGTGCTGGCGCTGTGGCGGTCGCTTGAAATTCCGGTACTGCGCGGAAGATGGGCGGTCGCCGCGCATATGCTGGTCGCGCTGCCGGTGCTGGCCACGCTGTTCTTTTGTATCGCACATGCGCGTGGCTGGCAGAACGGCCTCCGCGAACGCATGGGGCTTCCCGAACTCGAAGTCGCCAATACGCTGCAGACAGCGGTCGTCGCGCTTGCGGTGTTTCTGGTGCTGTATGTGATCGGCCTGTTGATTCAGGGATTGTTCAATCTGCTGCGCAGGCGGCTGGCCCGGCATATTCCGGTGCGCAGCGCGAATGTGCTGGGCTTGCTGCTATGTGCGATCCTTGTGCTGATCGTGACCCGCGACGGAATGGTGAATGCCGGGCTGCGCATGGCTGACAGGTCTTATGCCGCCGCGCAATATCTGACCCATCCCGAAACGCCCCCGCCGGCGGAGCCGTGGAAACCGGGATCTTCCGAATCGCCGATATCCTGGGAACTGATGGGCAGGCCGGGCCGGAATTTCGTGCTGAACGGGCCTTCGGCGCAGGCAATCGCCGCGTTCAACGGCCGCCCCGCGAAAGAGCCTTTGCGTATCTATGTCGGTCTGGCGCAGGACAGCGATCCGCAGGTCCGGGCCGGGCTTGCCTTGCAGGAAATGCAGCGCGTCGGGGCGTTTGAACGCAAGGTGCTTGTGGTGTCCAGCCCGACCGGCACCGGCTGGATGGATCCGGCCAGCTATGACGCGCTGGAATATATGCATGACGGCGATGTCGCGACGGTGGCGGTGCAATATTCCTATCTGCAAAGCCCGCTTGCGCTCATCTTCGAAACCGATTCCGGTCTCGATCAGGCCGAGGCACTGATGCGGCTTGTCTATGAACATTGGGCGGCAATGCCGGATAACCGGCGGCCAAGGCTTTACATGCACGGTATTTCCCTGGGATCCTGGTCGTCGATGCATGCTTTCAACGTCTTTCAGATGATGAACGAGCCGATCGATGGTGCGCTTTGGGCCGGGCCGCCTTTTCCCTCGACGCTATGGAATCAGGCGAATGCGGCGCGAGAGGCGGGCAGTCCGTTTGTGCTGCCGACTGTCGATGACGGGCGGGTCATCCGCTATTCCAGCCAATATGCAACGCCGTTGCGCTCGGGCAGGGACTGGGGGCGAATGCGGGTGCTGTTCATGCAATATGCCAGCGATCCGATTGTTTTCTACAGCCCCACCGCATTGTGGCGCGAACCTGTGTGGATGCGCGAAGCAAAGGCGCCGGATGTATCGCCGGAATTGTCCTTTACGCCCATTGTGACGCAGCTTCAGTTGACGGTTGACCTGCTGCGCAGTACCTCGACTCCGCCCGGCTATGGTCATAACTACCATGTCCGCGACTATATCGACGCCTGGTCCGCCGTGACCGAGCCCGAGGGATGGGACGAGACGGCGGCCGAGCGGCTCAAGGCGCATTGCGGGCATGGGGAGCTGGTGGGTTGCGAAAACGGTTCCTGACCGATGCGCCGGCGGTCGCGATTCCGATCGGGATGGTGCCGGCGGCGAAGAGATTGCGCAACGGCGCGCCGGCAAGTGTTCAGCCCGGTCATGTCCGGGTCATTTCCCGCAGCGGGGTGGCTGCTTCTGCCGGAAAAGACCAATCTGAGATGAATCGCACCGCTATTGCGTAAGGCGCCATGCCATGACGTAATCGCCGAGTTTTGTTCCGATCGAGCCGTGTCCGCCAGCCACCTGCACGACCATCTGCCGTCCCTCGCTATCAAGATAGGTCATCGGTGTTGCCTGCCCTCCTGCGGGCAGCCGCGAGCGCCAGATCTCGGCTCCGGTCGTCAGATCGTAGGCGCGCAGATAATTGTCGACCGTCGCCGCCATGAACACCACACCCGAACCGGTGATCACCGGCCCGCCGATGCCGGGCATCCCCAGTTTCAATCCCAGGGGAACAGGGGTCATGTCGCGGGTCGTGCCGTTACGATGCCGCCACAGGATTTCACCGCTGCGCAGATCGGCCCCGGCGACGAAGCCCCAGGGCGGCTGCTGACAGGGAATGCCAAGCGGTGACAGGAAGGGACCCATCTGCACGGCATAATCCGCGCCCTCATTGGAATTGACGCCCTGTTCGCCGACATTCGTCCGGGTATCCGCGCCCAGGCTGTCCCTGGGGATCAGTTTCGAGACGAAAGCCAGTTGCAGCGGCATGCCGAACATCACCTGTCTTCGCGGATCGACGGCAATGCCGCCCCAGTTGAAAGCCCCGAAATTACCGGGATAGACGATGCTGCCCTGCAAGGATGGCGGCGTATAGCGTCCCTCGTAGCGCAATTTCCGGAAGGCGATCCGGCAAAGCATCTGGTCGATGGCCGTCGCGCCCCACATCCTTGCCTCGGTAAGCGGTTCGGGTTCAAAGGACAGGGCAGAGGCAGGTTGCGTCGCCGCGGTGAAGTCGTCCGGAATGGCACCCTGAGGGGCGGGCCGTTCGGTCACCGGCAGAACCGCCTCGCCGGTTTCCCGGTTCAGGACATAGACATCGCCCTGTTTCGTCGGCACGACGAGCGCGGGCACGCGTCCATCAGGCAAATCAAGATCAACGAGGCTGGGTTGAGCTGGCGTATCCATGTCCCAGAGATCGTGATGCACGAATTGATGCACCCAGCGCGGCTGACCGGTTTCCAGATCAAGTGCGGTGACCGAGGTGGCATAGGTTTCCTCGGCCTCGTTGCGGTACTTGCCAAGTTGATCCGGCGTGCGGTTGCCCATCGGCAGGTAAACCAGTCCAAGCTCGGGATCCGCGCTGGCAATCGACCAGCTGTTGGGAGAGGAGGTGGAATATTTCTGATCGGGATCGTCTGGATCCAGCGGGGCGGTTTCGGTCGGGTTACCCGAATCCCAATTCCAGAGCAGCTTTCCATCGCGGACATCATATGCCCGGATCACGCCGGAAGGTGAATCGATGTCGTAATTGTCGTTTACCGCACCGCCGATGACGATGGTATTGCCCGCCACCACCGGAGGCGAGGTCGAATAGTAATAACCCGATTGCTGGAACGGCATGTTGTGCATCAGATCCAGCGCGCCATTCTCTGCGAAATCCGCGCAGAGCTCTCCGGTTTCAGGATCGAGCGCCAGCAGCCGCGCGTCCGATGTCGGCAGGAACAGCCTTTGCGAGCAGGTGCTCTGCTGCGGCGCAGAGGCATCATTCTCGCCGGGCCAGTAGCTGAGCCCGCGGCAGGTCTGGTGCTGGCGGTTCAGATCGGTTTTGATATCGGGCTTATAGACCCATTTCTCTGCTCCGGTATCCGCGTCGAGGGCGACGGCCCAGTTATGCGGGGTGCAGAGATAAAGGGTATTGCCGATCTTGATTGGCGTTGCCTGATAGGTGAATTCACCAACGTCATCCTGCCCTTTGACATCGCCTGTGCGATAGGTCCATGCAGGTTGCAACTGGTCGACATTACTTGCCGTGACCTGTTCCAGCGGCGAGAAGCGCTGCCCGTAATTGTTGCGGCCATAGGCCGTCCAGGCTTCGGGATCGTCACCGCCCGTTGCGGCGTCCGGATTGGCGTTCTCGGCCGGAAGCTGTCCTGCGATATCATGCGGATCGGGCAGAAGGGTCGTCCCAAGCAGCCCAAGCCCGGTGACGCCCGTAACGACGAACAGCACGATCCATGCCGGACCGAAACGCCGCCCGCGCAGATGCAGGGGAAGGAGGAGAAGCAATGCGAGGACAAGGAACATGCCCATGCGCGCGGCAAGCGCCCACCAATCGGGACCGGCTTCCCACAGTGACCAGGCGGCAAGGACGATAAGGAACAGGGCATAGACGATCCGTGCCCGCGGATCGCGCATCCATATCAGCACCGATGTGGCGATCAGGGCGATTCCGGCTCCGGAATAGAACAGGCTGCCACCCAGTGTAACCAGATACAGCCCGCCAAGGACGAGGATAAGTCCGACAGCGAAAAGGACGAACGAAACCACGGCACGCATACGGAACCTCGAAAGCCGGTTGCTTCATGCGAGGTTACGACCAAAGCTGGGTGGCTGCAACCTGCTCATGCGGTTCTGGTAAATATGGGACGGGATGCTTTGTCGGGATTCGTGGGTTGGTCGGCCACGCTGGCAGGGTTTCGAACATATATCCGCCTCTTGCCCGCTGGCAGGCGCCGCGTCTGGCGGTGAATGCGAACCCGGACCAGCTTCACGCCGCTATTCCTGATTACAAGAAGGCATCCCCATGGGTAAAGCGAGCGGATTTCCTTGGTACTCGGACGGCACGTCACTTGACGCTCCCTTTGGAATATGAAAGTTGAGATAAACAGTCAGCTATGCGGCCTTTTCCGATGATCAGATCAATCTCTCTTGCAACCCTCGGGGCTGTGGTGGTCATGGTCATCGCACCAGGATTTGCCACGGCTCAGGACGGTGCGGACAGCTATCCCATAACCATCAAACATGCCCTGGGCAGCACGGTCATCGAGGAAAAGCCCCAGCGCGTGGCGACCGTCGCCTGGGCCAATCACGAGGTGCCGCTGGCTCTGGGGGTCGTGCCTGTGGGGTTTGCCGCCGCCACTTTCGGCGATGACGATGGCGACGGGCTGCTGCCCTGGGTCAGCGAACGCCTGGAAGAATTGGATGCCGATATTCCGGTTCTGTTCAACGAAGGCGATGGCATCGATTTCGAGGCCGTCGCGGCGACAGAGCCTGACGTGATCCTGGCCGCCTATTCCGGGCTTAGCCAGTCGGATTACGACACTCTCAGCATGATCGCTCCGGTCGTCGCCTATCCGGACGGGCCGTGGTCCACCGATTGGCGTGACATGATCCGGCTGAACAGCGCAGGGCTTGGCATGGCGGCCGAGGGTGATCGGCTGATCGCCGATATCGAGGCTGAAATAGAAGAAAGCGTCGCGAAACATCCCGAGATCAATGATAAGACGGCGATGTTCATCACCCATCTCGATCCGGGCAATCTCAGCACTGTCAGCTTCTATTCAGGCAACGACACGCGCGTGAAGTTCTTCGAGGATCTGGGCATGCATTCGCCCGAAAGCGTGATCGGGGCGACCAATCCGGGCCAGTTCTCGGGTCAGGTAAGCGCCGAAGAGATCGACCGCTTCAGCGATGTGGACATCTTCGTCACCTATGGCGGGGAAGAGCTGCTGGCGCCGTTGCAGGCCGATCCCCTGACCTCGCATATGCCGGCGATTTCGCGCGGATCTGTCGTGATGCTGGGCATGAATCCGATCGGAACCGCCGCCAATCCGACACCGCTTTCGATTTCGTGGGTGCTTGATGATTATCTCGACCTGCTGGGCGACGCGGCACGCAAGGCGGAATGAGCGGGCAGCGAATGGGACAGGCGGCGCAATGGCGGCTTGGCCGGTCCAATTCGACGCGCGCCCTTGTGCTGGCCGCGACGGCACTGCTGCTTTTGGGGCTTTGCGCAATATCGGTGGCTGTCGGAACGCGCGATGTCGGCTGGACCGAGATCATCGGCGGGTTGCAGGGACGGGCCGAGACAATAGGTCAGGCCGCCGTGGCCGTCCGCATTCCGCGCACGATCATGGCGGCGATCGCCGGGGCGGCGCTTGGGCTGGCCGGCGCGATCATGCAGGGGGTGACGCGCAACCCGCTTGCCGATCCCGGCATCCTTGGCGTGAATATGGGCGCCTCGCTGGCGGTTGTCATCGGCATGGCCTGGTTCGGACTGGTCAGCGCCTCTGCCTCTATGTGGGCGGCGATCCTTGGCGCGGGGGTGACGGCGGTCTTTGTTTATGTCATCGGCTCGCTGGGAAGGGGGGGCGCGACGCCTCTGAAGCTGGCATTGGCCGGCGCCGCGACCTCGGTCGCGTTTTCCAGTTTTACCATTGCCGTGGTGCTGCCGCGCAATGACATTGCAGGCAATGTGCGGTCCTGGACAATCGGCGGCGTCGGTGGATCGACATTCGCCGATATCCGGCTTGTCCTGCCTTTTCTGGTTCTGGGCTTCGTTCTCAGCCTGCTATCGGCCCGCAAGCTGAATTCGCTGGCGCTTGGCGATGAACTGGCGGCGGGACTGGGAGAGCGTGTGGCGATCGCCCGGGCCATGGCCGCGCTTGGCGCCATTCTTCTGTGCGGCGCGACCACGGCGGTCTGCGGTCCGATCGGCTTTGTCGGGCTTGTGGTGCCGCATCTCTGCCGCCTTCTGGCCGGGATTGATCACCGCTGGCTGCTGCCATTCTCGGCCATTGGCGGTG
Source organism: Paracoccus onubensis (assembly GCF_003591515.1). Taxonomy (GTDB): domain Bacteria; phylum Pseudomonadota; class Alphaproteobacteria; order Rhodobacterales; family Rhodobacteraceae; genus Paracoccus; species Paracoccus onubensis. Next base: position 263,049 of record NZ_QZCG01000005.1, on the reverse strand, counting down.
CGTCGCTTCTGATCCTGGCCGATGTGATCGGCCGTATCATCGCGCGCCCGAACGAGCTTGACGTGGGCATTGTCACGGCCTTCGTCGGCGCTCCGTTCTTCATCTGGATCGTCCGCCGCCAGAGGGTGCGCGAGCTGTGAGCGTCTCTGTGCTTTCCCATTCCGTCGCCGCCGGCCGCCTTTTGCGCGCGCGCCGCCGCCGGAACATCATCCTGACGCTGGTGCTGCTGCTGGCCTGCGGCTTCGCAGTGACGCTGATGCTGGGTCAGTCATTCACGCCGCCGGGCGACGTTCTGCGGGTGCTGCTGGGCCAGGAAGTGCAGGGCGCCAGTTTCACGATCGGACAATTGCGCCTGCCGCGCGCGGTCATGTCGATCCTCGTGGGCATGAGCTTTGGTCTGGGCGGCGTGGCTTTCCAGATCATGTTGCGCAATCCGCTTGCCAGTCCCGACATCATCGGTGTCAGTTCCGGCGCGAGTGCCGCCGCCGTCTTCGGCATCGTGGTGCTGTCGCTGGACGGGGCGGCGGTGTCGGTCTTCGCGGTGCTGGCCGGGCTTGCTGTTGCCATTCTGGTTTACGGCCTTTCCTTCAAGAACGGCGTCGCGGGAACGCGGCTGATTCTGGTGGGTATCGGTGTCTCGGCCATGATCGACAGTTTCATAGCCTATATCCTGTCACGAGCGGCATCATGGGATTTGCAGGAGGCGATGCGCTGGCTGACCGGCAGCCTCAACAGCGTGCAATTGTCACAGGCTTTGCCGCTGCTCGTCTCGCTCATGCTGTTCGGAGGCGTGCTGCTGTCCCGTGGCCGCGACCTCGATGCTTTGCGGATGGGGGATGATACTGCCGCGGCTTTGGGCATACGGGTCGGGATGACCCGTATTCTGGTGATCGTCACCGCCGTGGGCATGATCGCCGTTGCGACGGCAGCCGCCGGACCCATCGCCTTCGTGGCCTTTCTGTCGGGGCCGCTTGCCGCGCGCATGGTCGGGCCGAACGGTTCGATTCTTCTGCCTGCGGCTCTGGTCGGGGCGGCGCTGGTGCTGATCGGCGATTATATCGGGCAATTTGCATTGCCCTCCCGCTATCCGGTGGGCGTGGTCACCGGTGCCCTTGGCGCCCCTTATCTTATCTATCTTATCGTGCGCGTGAACCGCGCCGGAGGTTCGCTATGACCCGGTCTCACAGCCTTGTCGCCGAAAGACTTTCGGCCGGATATGCCGACAATACCGTCCTGAACGATCTGGATCTGGCGGTTCAGCCGGAACGGATTACCGCAATCGTGGGCGCCAATGGCTGCGGCAAGTCCACCCTGCTTCGGTGCATGTCACGGCTGATAGCGCCGAGTCGCGGTCAGGTGCTGCTGGACGGCAGGTCGGTTCATCACCGCCCGACACGGGAACTGGCCCGGACCCTTGGGCTTTTGCCGCAATCCCCTATTGCGCCCGAGGGCATTACCGTCGCCGATCTGGTCAGCCGCGGGCGCCATCCGCATCACGGGCTGATATCGCGCTGGAGCAAGGCCGATGATGCTGCGATTGCCGCCGCACTCGACGCGACCCATACCGGCGAGCTTGCGGACCGCGTGGTGGATGAATTGTCAGGGGGGCAGCGCCAGCGGGTCTGGATCGCCATGGCGCTGGCGCAGGAAACGGATCTTCTGTTGCTGGATGAACCGACGACCTTTCTGGATGTCAGCCATCAGATCGACGTTCTGGATCTGCTGACCGATCTCAATCGCGCGCGTGGCATGACCATCGTCATGGTATTGCACGATCTGAACCTTGCCGCGCGCTATGCGGATCGGCTGATCGCGATGGCGGCGGGCCGGCTGCACGCGCAAGGCAGCCCCGAAGAGGTGCTGACCGAGGCGAATCTGGAAGCGGTTTTCGGCTTGAAAAGCCGTGTCATCCCGGATCCGGTCTCGGGGCGTCCGATGATGCTGCCCATCGGCCGTCACCGGGCGGCCTGAGGCGCACAACCCTCGGTGTTCTGTTGCCGAAAATCCTCGCGCATTAGCGGTATCGTCCGCCCGGACCAAATCTTCTTGTTCCCCACACCCGGCTGGCTTAGAAGCCAGTCATAAATCCAAGCAAAAAACTAAGGTAATAGGCTATGCCGGTCGCTATCCCTTCTCAGACGCTTCTCTGCCTGTCACGTCGCTGCCTGATCGCGGCCCTTCTTGGCTGCACCGCACTGATCGCGGCGCCCACATGGGCACAGGACACGGGAGCCGGGACCGAAGACGCCCCCTATCGCCTGTCACCGATCCTGATCTATGCCGAGGGCGAGGCCGATGACGACGAAAATTCGGTCGTCGCCAGTGAGTTGTGGGTCGGCGGCAAGGTCGCGACCAGCATTCTTGACACGCCGGCCTCCGTCTCGGTCATTACCACCAAGGAGATCAAGGATCGCAATGCCGATACCGTCGAGGAGGTGCTGCAATACAGCTCGGGTGTGCATACCGATTTCTACGGCTCGGACGACCGCAACGATTATTATCAGGTCAGGGGCTTTCAGGCGACGACCTATCGCGACGGCATGACATTGGGATCGATGCGCGGCGTGCGCGAGGAGCCCCTCGCCTATGAGCGGGTCGAGGTCATCAAGGGCGCCAACTCGACCCTTTTCGGGACCTCGGATCCGGGCGGTTCGGTCAATTTCGTGACCAAGCAGCCGCGTTTCGAGCGTTTTTCGGAAATCTACGCCGCCGGCGGTTCGAACGGTCATGCGGAATATGGCTTTGACTTCGGCGACACGCTGGATTCGCAGCAGACCCTTGCCTATCGCATCACGGGTAAGGTTCAGGACAGCGAGTTGGAATACGACTATTCGCAGGATGACGAGACCTTCCTGATGGGCGGTCTGACATGGGAGCCTTCGGGTGCGACGACGCTGACCATCGTGGCCGATTATCTGGACCGCGAAGGCACTCCGAACAGCGGCGGCTATCCGCTGGACCGCGAATATGACCGCAGCGATTTCTTCGGCGAACCCGATTTCAATTATCACGATGTCGAACGCAGCAGCGTGACCGGCATGCTGAAGCATGATTTCGGCGGCGGGCTGAGCCTTAGCGCCAACCTGCGTTACAGTGATCTGACGGATAATTTCGGTTATATTTACCTGTCGGATAGCGACAACCGCGTCGGGACCGAGGTCCAGCGCTGGTATTTCGGTTCCGATGAAAGCGCCGAAGAGCTGATCGGCAATGCCATGCTGCAATATGACAAAAGCTTCGCCAGTTTTGACAGCAGCACGCTGGTCGGGGTCGAATTTCGCGATGCGACCACCAGCAGCACGTCCTATTCGGGCCTGACAACGCCAATCGACATAGCGAACCCGATCTATAGCGGTGGACCGGACGAGCTTGTCGCCTATCAGTCGACCACGACCGATTATCAAACCCAGTCGCTGTTCCTGCAACAGAACCTGTCCTTCAATGATCGCTTTATCGCGACGGCCGGTATTCGTCATGACTGGCTGGACCTGAAAAGCAGCGACTCTCTCTCCGGGAGCAGTGAAAGCGACGATTTCTCGGAAACCTCTGTACGAGGCGCGTTGACCTATAAGATCACGCCCGAGATCTCGACCTATGTCAGCTACGTCGAATCCGTGGCTCCGCCCGCGATAGGCGTCGAACCCGAACGTGGCGAACAATACGAGCTTGGCGCCAAATACCAGCCGCAGGGCATGAATGCGCTGTTTTCGGCCGCGATCTACGATCTGACCAAGGATAATGTCACTATCGCCGTGGTCGAGGACGATGGCTCGATCACCCGCGAAGTGATCGGCGAGGCACGGGTTCGCGGCCTCGATCTTGAAGCCAAGGCCGAGATCAATGAAAATATCAGCGTCATCGGTGCCTATTCCTATATGGACACCGAGGTCGTTCGCGGCAGTACACGCAGCGGTGGAGATATCTCGGGCAATGAATTCACAACGGCGCCGAACCATATCGCCTCGCTTTGGGTGAATTACACCCTGCCCGGCAGCGGATCGCGCGGCGACATGACCTTTGGTCTGGGCGCGCGCTATATCGGATCGTATTTCTTCAACGCCACCAATGACAGCGGCAAAAGCGAAGCGGCCACCATTCTTGATGCGGCCTTCAGCTATCAGGTGCGGGAAGATACCGATCTGGCGATCAATATCAGTAATCTTCTGGACGAACAGCATGTCGTCGGCTCGGGCACGGCAGATTACTACAACCCGGGCCGTAACGTCGCGGTCACGCTGCGTCACCGCTTCTGAGGTCACGTGCCATCCGCGCGGCGCGCGACTGATCACGCCGGCAGAGCGTAACGGGCGGTATGCCTTGCGCCTCCGGGCTGGTCGGGGGAGATTGACCGCTTGGGTGCGGTTCCTCTGAGCCGCAAGCAGGAGGGTACGACATGAGCATGACTTTTCCCGGCCTCGGGGCCGTTTTCGATCATATCGAGGCGCAACGCGAGACGCACCTGGCCCGGCTTCTGGAATATGTTCGCCACCCCAGCATCAGTGCGCAGAACAAGGGAATCGCCGAGGTCGCCCGGATGCTGGTCGGGATGCTGACCGATCTGGGCATGGAGGTCGAAGCCGTGAAAACCAGGGGCCACCCGATGGTGCTTGGCCGACATGGTGACGATCCGGCGAAACCGACCTTGCTGCTTTACGGACATTACGATGTGCAGCCCCCCGAGCCCCTTGAGCTGTGGCACAGCCCGCCATTCGAGCCGACGATCCGGGACGGACGTGTCTATGCGCGGGGCGTGGGCGACAACAAGGGTCAGCATCTGGCACAGATTCTGGCGATCGAGGCACATCTGGCGGTTCATGGTGAACTGCCTTGCAATCTGATTTTCCTGCTTGAAGGCGAAGAGGAGGTCGGCAGCCCGCATATTGCCGAATTCGTGCGGGCGCATGCCGATCGCCTGAAGGCCGATCTGGTGGTGACGGCGGACGGGCCGCTCCATGATTCCGGTTTGCCGATCATCACCTTCGGGGTGCGGGGCATGGTGTCTTTCGACCTTATCGCCAGAACCGCTGACCGCGACGCGCATTCGGGCAATTACGGCGGCGTCATGCCGAATGCGATCTGGAAACTCGTCCATCTGCTTGCGACGATGAAGACGCCGGAAGGACTGATCACCATCGAGGGGCTGCATGACCCGATCATTCCGCCGACCGAACAAGAGCGGCAGGCGGCGGCGATACTGCCGCTGGATCTTCCGGCATATATGGCGGAACTGGGTCTGAAGGAACTCGACGAACCGAAGAGCCGCCCCTTCTATGACCGTCTGATGTTTCACCCGACCCTGACCATCAACGGGTTGCATGGCGGTTATGGCGGCGAGGGTTCGAAGTCGGTCCTGCCCTGCGAGGCGATCGCCAAATGCGACATTCGCCTTGTCGACGCCATGACGCCTGCACAGGTTCTGGACAAGGTCTCGGCCCATGTCGCACGTCATGCGCCCGATGTGGAAATCGTGCCGCGTGGCGGTATGCTGCCTTCGCGTACGGCCATGGATTCGGACTATGCCCGGGCGCTTCGCGAGGCGGTGATTGCGGCAAGGGGTGTGGAGCCGCTGCTTTTCCCCTGTGTGGGCGGAAGCTTGCCGGATTACGTGTTCACCGGGATTCTCGGCATTCCCGCCTTCGTGCTGCCCTATGCCAATGCGGATGAAGCCAATCACGCCCCGAACGAGAACCTCAGGATCGAATGTTTCCACGATGGCATCCGCACCGGCGCGGCGTTGCTGTCCTCTGTTGGAAATCGCGGCGCCAGGGTTTGAACGGCGGATCATTTCGTCCGGTGCGACTGATCGCGCATAGCGCCGGATGAGACGAAAATCATCCGGGCATTCCTCTGGAAGCGAACCGCCGGATCTCTGCTGCCCGGCAAAACCCCGCCAGAGCATCTCGCACCTGCCCGGATTCACGTCCTTTCCTCCTCCCCTTCTTCTTTGCGGTAAATACCTCGGGGGTCGCCGGCGGGGTCGCGCCACTGGTCCGAGAGACCTGCCGGCGACGGGGCGGCGCCCCCGGCCATCGCAGGACGCAAGTAACCGGCCTTTCCGATTCAGCGCCACACGCTCTGGCTCCCCTGCATCAGTTTCGCGCTGCGGTTCTCATCAAGATTTCGGATGCTGCGACCGCTGCCTGCTGATCTGCCTTGAATAGCGACCTCGACCGGTCGGTGCCGGCTGGATGATCGTTTTGTGTCGTTCCTGTGAAACCGCATGACAGGGGCGTTTTACAGGTCATTTCTTCACCGGACTGTCATACCGCACCGATATGGAACATTCATCCGAATGACTGGGGCGGGCGCATGCAGACCAATTGGCAAATGATCCGGGATCGATTGACAGAAGATATCATGCGCGGTGAATACGCGCCGGGCGAACGGTTGCCAACCGAGCCCGAGCTTTGCCGCCATTTCGGGATCGGCCGCCATTCGATACGCCGGGCCATCGATGCGCTGGTGGTCGATGGCAAGCTGCGCGTCGAACAGGGGCGCGGCACCTTTGTCGAGGCGGCGCCGCTGATCAACTATCAGATCGGCCGGCGTACACGTTTCCGCCAGAATCTGCGCGAGCAGGGCGTCGCGCCGGGGGGTGACGTGATCGAGGTCGGGCAGGTTTCTGCGCCTGCCGCCGTAGCCCGTGCGCTGGAATTGCCCGAAGGCGCGCCGGTGCATCGGGTGCTGACGCGCGGACTGGCCGATGACGTGCCGATCAGCATCGGCCTTTCATGGCATCCCGCAGACCGGTTTGCCGATTTCGGACAGCGCCGGAGCCGTGGCGAGAAGATCACCGATATTTATCGCGCTTACGGGATTGCCGATTACCTCCGCCGCTCGACCAGCGTTTTCGCTCGCCGTGCCCGGAAAGACGAAGCATTGTTGCTGGCTCAGCATCCGGCGCTACCGGTGATGGTCATGCAAAAGACCGATGTGGATATGGAAGGCCGACCTATCGGTCATTCGCAGGGAATCTGGTCGGCGGAACGCGTGCAGTTCACGCTGGATACCGATCCCCTGCCAACCGCTGGGGATCAGGATCACAGGTCATGACCGGCAAAACCGAAGAGGATAGGATGTTTCAGGAAGATGCCCCGGTCGCGCCCGAGTTGGGAAATCACGCGCAACTGCTGGAGACGCTCGCGCGGGCCGATGTTGCGCGGCTGAAGGCGCTGGCCGAGACGCTGTTGCCGTCGCTGCCCGCCCCCGAGATCCTGAAAAGCGGCACCGGCCTTGTCATGCTGCCGATGCGCGACACGGTGCAGGGCACGGATTTCCATCTGGGCGAGGTTCTGGTCGCCGAAGCGCATTTGCGCCTGCCGTCTGGGACAGAAGGCTATGGCATGGTGATTGGCCGCGATCTGGAACGTGCCATGGCCATGGCGGTAGTGGATGCGGCCGCCCAGGAAAACGTACAGTCAGACAGGATCGCGGATTTCCTGAGCGAAGAGGCGGCAGATATCGCTGCGAGGGACCGCGATACCCTGCGTGCGGTCGAGGCCACCCGGGTCGAGATGGAGACTTTCTGATGAACGTCATCCCTCGTCCCGATCAGGAGGAAATCCGCGACAATGCAGCCTTCGAAGCTTTGATCGGCTCATTGTCGCGTCCGGGGCAGATCCACAACCTGCCCGAACCGGGGTTGCGTTCAGCCGCACTGGCGCTGGTCGATCTGGAATGCGCGGTCTTTACCGACGATCCGGCGCTGATCCCGGCCCTTGCGCGGACCGGTTGCCGGATGGAGGAGCCCGCTTTGGCGGATTACCTGTTCCTTTCGGGCGATCCGTTGACCGCGGCGGGCAGCGCATCGGTGGGATCGGCCCTGCATCCCGAAGACGGCGCGACATTGCTGCTGGCTGCCACGCTGACGGGCGGCCCGTCGCTGCGGCTGACCGGTCCGGGCATCGAGACCGGGATCCGTATCGCTCCCTTGGTGAATCCGGCGCTTTGGTCGCTGCGCGATGCGTGCGGACCCTATCCGATGGGATTCGATCTGTTTCTTGTCGAGAATGCGCAGGTGATCGGTCTGCCGCGTTCGACCCATATCGAGGTGCTTTGATGGCCTATGTCGCAACCCGCGGAGGTGAACGCGCCATCGCTCAGGCGGAACGGCTTTACCGCGAAGATCTGGGGCCTGTCGACCGCGACCGGGTGACCGCCATTGCCCGCAGCCTGCCCTGGCTGGTGGATCGGGTGATGGGCGAGGCGTCGCTTTACGAACCCGAACTGGCGGCATTGGCGCTGGCCCAGACAGGTGGCGATCTGTACGAGGCGGTGCTTTTGCTGCGCGCATGGCGGACCACCCAGCCGCGTCTGGCCATCGCCCAGCCGGTGACGCAGGACCGGCTTTTCACCCTTCGCCGCATTTCTGCCGCCTTCAAGGACATTCCCGGCGGCCAAATCCTTGGTCCGACGCTGGATTATTCACATCGCATCCTTGCCACCGGGGTGCTTGAGGACCAGCCCCTGACCCCCGCTCCGGTTCAGAAGGCTGATCACCCCGCGCCGCCGCACCATCCCTCGCTTGCCGCATGGCAGAAGGCGCAGGGTCTGGTCGCCGATCCCCCGCGCGAAGAGGTCGCCCCCGATGCGATCCCGGATCTGACAAGGGAACCCCTGTTGTTCCCGGCCCCGCGCGCGCACCGCCTGCAAAGCCTTGCCCGCGCCGATAGCGGCGGCGTGCTGGCGCTGGGTTATTCCGCCATGCGGGGCTATGGCAATGCCCATCCCACCGTCAACGAATTGCGGTTGGCCGAGGCCGAACTGCGTGTCCGTCATCCGCGCGGAACAGTTTTTTCGGCCGGGCGGGTGAAGATTTCGCAGGCCGAGGTTGCTGCCAAGAATGGTGGGACCCGGATCCGGCTGGGCTTTGCCGCCACGCTTGGCTGGAATGAGGTCAAGGTGATCTCGGCCGCGACGCTGGATCTGAATGCGGCTGGCGCGGCCAAGGGCGCACCGACCGAAGAGGAATTCTTTCTCTATCACACCGAACCTGTCGAGGCTTCGGGCTTTTGCATCCATTTCAAGCTGCCACATTACGTCACGTTCCAGTCCTCGCTGGATGCGATGCGCGACGCCAAGGCGGGTGGGGCAGCCACCACAGAGACCGGCCCGCCTGCCGGTTGTTCGGACAGGTCCGGGGATTCCGCAGGGGCAAGCGCAGCTGCCGCGCTGCCCGACCCCGTCGAACCGATCAGGGAGACCACAGAATGACGGCGCTCGGCGAACTGACCCGGCCATGGCAGGCAATGAGCTATGGCTTTCTGGATCCCTCTGCCAAACGAGAGTTGCGCCGCGCCATGCTGAAGGCCGTCGCCGTTCCCGGTTGCCAGATACCCTATGCCAGCCGCGAGGTGCCGATGGCGCGTGGCTGGGGTACCGGCGGGTTGCAGGTGACACTGACGCTGGTCAACCCCGGCTCGGTCGTCAAGGTGATCGACCAGGGCGCGGATGACAGCGTGAACGCCGTCTCGATCCGGCAATTCGTCGAGAAGGTAACGGGCGCTCGCGGCACCTGGGACACGCAGGAAGCCACGATCCTGCAATCGCGCCACCGCATCCCCGAAGAGAGGCTGCGCGAGGATCAGATCCTTGTCCTGCAGGTACCCAATCCCGAGCCATTGCGGCCGGTTCAGCCGAACATGTCTGTGGCCCGCCAGATGCATGCCGATGCCGATTACGGGCGGCTGTGGCTGGTGCTTTACGAACAGATCGTGCGCTCGGGGCGGATCATGCAGGGGGCATCTTATCCGGCGATGGTCAATGACCGGCATGTCATGACGCCGTCGCCGATCCCACGCTGGGATCTGCCCAAGCTGAACATGGCGCGTCACCTGACGCTCCTGTCGGCAGGGCGCGAGAAGCGTATCTTCGCCGTTCCCCCTTTCACCCGCGTCGAGCCGCTGGCTTTTGCGGACATTCCCTTTCGGGTCGAGGATCACGCCAGTCTTGTCTGCCACCGCTCGGGCGTCACCGGCTTCTTCATGAACGAAATTCCGCAGGCCGGCGGAGATTCGCGGCATGAACTGTCCGACAGCCATTTCGGCATCAAGGCGATCCGCCGCGCCGAAGGCGAGGCAGTCGAAATCGGCGCAACCTGGTACCGGAACGGAGCGATGTCGTGACCCTGTATCCTATGGACGCCCCCGCCCAGGGCCCGACCCGCGATCTGCCGCGCCTGATGAGCGCAGCGCCGATCTTGTCCATGACCGGAATCAATCGTCGTTTCGGCACGGTCGTCGCGTTGCAGGATGTATCCGCTACCGTCTATCCCGGCGAGGTTCTTGGCATCGTCGGCGAAAGCGGCTCGGGCAAATCGACGCTGCTCAGGATGATGAATCTGGAAGACAGCCCGGACAGCGGCGATTACCGGCTGGCCATTCCGGGATCCGCCGGCAATCTGTTCGATCTCGACCGTTACGCGCGGCGGATGCTGTGCGCGCGCCATATCGGCATCGTCTATCAGAACCCGCATCTGGGGCTGCTGATGGAGAATTCGTCATCGGGCAATGTCGCCGAACGGCTGCTGATCGCGGGCGAGCGTCGTTTCTCGGTGCTGAGGTCGCGGGCGCGCGAGGCGCTGGATGCCTCGGAATTCCCATTGGAGCGGATGGATGCCCGCCCGGTCGAACTGTCGGGCGGCATGCAGCAAAGGGTGCAACTGGCCAAGGCCATCGCGCTGGAACCTGCACTGCTGCTGCTGGACGAGCCGACCACGGGGCTGGATGTTTCGGTTCAGGCGCTGGTTCTGGATACGCTGAAGCGGCTGCAGCGCGACCGGGCGATCACCATGGTGCTGGTCAGTCACGATCTGGGCGTCATCCGCACCATGGCCGACCGCGTCATGGTCATGCGCAAGGGGCGGGTGGTCGAGGAAGGGCTGGCCGACCAGATCTTTCAGGATCCCCAGCATCCCTACACCCAGGCCCTTGTCCACGCCAAACTGTAAAGGCTGAAAATGATCGTCCAAACCGCCATGCCCGCCGCCTCTGCAAGCCTTGCGCCGGATCTGCCCGTGATCGAGGTCGAGGGGCTGGCCAAGCATTTCGACATGCATCATCTGGGGCAGCGGCTGGATGCCTTTTCGGGGATCGGTTTCCGGATAATGCCGGGGCAGTTCCTGTTGCTGACCGGCCATAACGGCGCCGGGAAATCGACGCTGCTGCGCACGCTTTACCGCAGCTATCTGCCGCAGGCGGGTCATGTCTGGCTGAACACCGCAGAAGGGCGGATCGATCTTGCCCGCGCTGCCGATGTCGATGTGGCGCTGCTGCGACGGCGCGAGATCGGGTTTGTCACCCAGTTCCTGAACGCCCGCCCGCGTGTCCCGGCTGAGGATCTGGTTGCCGAACCGCTGCGCCTTGCCGGGCGGCCCGCCGCCGAGGCGCTGGCGGTCGCGCGGGCCGCACTGGCCGAATTCGGCGTCAAGCGCGAGCTATGGGCGGCCTATCCCTCGACCTTTTCGGGGGGCGAGCAGCAAAAGGTCAATCTTGCCCGCGCGCTGATCCTGCCGCAGCGGTTGTTGCTGCTGGATGAGCCGACCGCCTCGCTGGATGCGGGCGCGCGGGCGGCACTGGTGCGGCGTCTGGCGGCGCTGAAGGCGCAGGGCGTGGCGATGATCGGCGTCTTTCACCATCCGGGCGATGTTGCCGGGCTGATCGATGCCGAACTGAATCTTGACAACAAGGAGACCAGTAATGTGGCTAAGTGATTTTCGGGTGGTGCTGCCGGACCGGGTGCTGCCCACCGGCTCGGTCCGGATCGAGAACGGGACGATCGTCGAACTGGCCGATCGCGCGGTGCCCGGCGCTGCCATCTGGGGCGACGGTCTGCTGCTGCTGCCCGGCTTCATCGACATGCATGGCGACATGATCGAACGCGAGATCGAACCGCGCCCAAGCGTCAGGATGCCGATGGAACTGGGCTTGCGCGATCTGGACCGCAAGCTGGCCGGCTCGGGATTCACCACGGCCTATGCGGCGCTGTCCTTCAGCCCCTCTTCGACTTACGGGCATCTGCGCAGCTATGACCACACCAGCGGGGTGATCCGGGCGCTGAATGCAATGCGCGACGATCTTCTTGTGGATCACCGTGTCCATGCGCGGTTCGAGATTACCTTTCCCAAGGCGCTCGAGGTGATAGAGGCGCTGATCACAGAAGGCCATGTCTCGCTGATTTCGCTGACCGATCACACCCCCGGGCAGGGCCAGTATCGCGATCTGGAACGGGTGATCCAGCGGACCATGCGGGAAAAAGGACTGTCCGAGGCCGAGGCCACGGATGCCGTTACCCTGCGCATCGCCGAGCGGACCCGCCCGGCCGAGGAACTTGCGGCGACGCTGGCGGCGATTTCCGCGACCTGTCGCGCGCATGGGGTGGGGTTGGCCAGCCATGACGACGACACGATCGAAAAGGTGGCCATGATGGCCGGTCTCGGCGTGTCGATCAGCGAGTTTCCGGTGACCGAGGATGCCGCGCGCGAAGCCCGTGCCCACGGGCTGGCTACGGCGATGGGGGCTCCGAACGCGCTGCGCGGGCAAAGCTATTCGGGCAATCTCTCGGCGCGCGAGGCGCATAGTCACGGGCTGCTGGACATTCTGGCGTCGGATTACCACCCGTCCGCCATGCTGCCGGCGGTGCTGGAACTGGCGGGAACCGATCCCGACGGGCTGGCTGGCGCGGTGCGGCTGTCTTCGGCCAATGCGGCACGCGCATTGGGATTGCCCGATCGCGGCAGTATCGAGATCGGCAAGCGTGCCGATCTGGTGGTCGCCAGCGACGACGGCATCGGTCATGTGCGGGCGACGCTGCGGGGAGGGCGGTTCATCTTTTCCGATGGCAGCCTGCGCCACCAGCCGCAGGTCGTTACTGCCGAATTTGAACCGGCATCCTGACCTTCGCTGCCGAAATCGTCGTTAAAAATTCATTCGGACGATATCTGATCGTCGCAGAACCGGGAGAAACTGTTCACATGGAACAGAACATGCTTTCCCTTGACGGCATTTGTTGCCGCTTTGGCGATACGCGGGCTGTGGACCGGGTTTCGCTTGATATTCCAGCTGGCCAGTTCGTCGGCATCATCGGCCCGTCGGGAGCCGGAAAATCCACGCTGCTGCGGCTGATCAACCGGTTGGTTGAGCGCAGCGAGGGCGGCATCCACTTCGGCAGCCGCGAGATCACCGGGCTGCGCGGGCGCGCGCTGCGGCAATGGCGGCGCGATTGCGCGATGATCTTCCAGCAGTTCAATCTGGTCGACAGGCTGGATGTGCTGACCAATGTGCTGGTCGGACGGATTGCCGATCACGGGTTGATCTCGTCCCTGACGATGCGTTTCAGCGAAGCCGAGCGGGAACTGGCCTTTCATGCACTGGATCGGCTGGGGATGGCGCATAAGGCGCTGGAGCGGGCAGGCAATCTGTCGGGCGGTCAGCAACAGCGGGTCGCTATCGCCCGCGCATTGGTCCAGCGCCCGCATGTCATGCTGGCGGATGAGCCCATCGCCAGCCTGGATCCCGGCAACGCCACCCGCGTCATGGATGCCCTGCGCCGGATCAATCGCGAAGACGGGCTGACCGTATTGGTCAACCTGCATACCCTGGACACCGCCCGGGCCTATTGCGATCGAATCGTCGCGATGCGGGCGGGGCGGGTCATGTTCGACGGAACCGCCCGACAGCTGACGCCGGATGTCGTGCGCGACCTTTATGGAACCGACGGTCTGGGTCAGATCGACGAATCCGTCACCTCGACATCCCTGCGCCGGCTGGAGCTGGCCTGAATTATCGGAGCACCCCATGAAAACCCTAGTTGTTACCTTGCTGCTGACGACTGCGGCCCTGCCTGTCATGGCCGAAGACTGGACCGAGGATTACCGTATCCTTCGCATCGGCGTGACCTCGTCTGAAAACGAAGCCGACCGCATGGCGCGATGGGAGCCCTGGCGCGCCTATCTGGCCGAGACATTCGGCGTCGAGGTCGAGATCTATACCGCCGGCAGTTATGACGGCATCGTGCAGGCGCTTGCCGCTGGTCAGATCGAGTTCGCCAGCCTGGGCTCATCCGCCTATGCCGCCGCCTGGACCGAGACCGAAGGCGGCGTGCGCCCGATCCTCGCCTCGCAGGAAGAGGACGGTTCGACCGGTTATTATTCGATCATCGCGGTGCGCTGCGATGCTGGTTATGACAGCCTTGACGATCTGGAGGGCAAGGTTCTGGCCTTTGCCGATCCGGACTCGACGTCGGGCTATGCCGTGCCAAGCTATAATCTGGTGCAGCAAGGCTATGATCCGTCCACATTCTTCAGTGCGACAACGTTTTCGGGCAGCCATGAGGCCGGGGTTCAGGGGGTCGTCAACCGTCAGTTCGATGCCGCCGCGACCAATATCAACAACGAGGTCAACGGTGTCCCGCAGCGCATGGTCTCGAAGGGCATGATCGAAGAGGGCGAAATCTGCTGGATCTGGGAATCGCCCGAGATCACCAACGGCCCGGTTACCGTGCGCACCAATTTGCCCGAAGATCTGATCGAAGATATCAAGCAGGCCTATCTGCGCGCGCCCGAAGATGCGCCCGAGGCATTTCGGGCGATCAGCGGCGGGGATGTCGCCACTGCGAAGGGCTTTGTCGAGGTGGATCACGACCGCTATCAATGGATCGTGGACATGCGCGAATGGCTGAAATCCCGGCGCCGCAGCTGACCGGATGTCCGGTCCGGTGGAGGCGGTGCCGCCGCCCCCATCACCGATTCAATGAAAGGCGGGCTTTGCCCGGTCGGGACGCATGACAGCAACCTGCACAATCGCCGCGTTCGAGGCGGATTATCGCAATCGCCGCCGCCGTATGCGCCTGTTCTTCTGGCTGGTCGCGGCGATCCTGGCAGTGGCCTTGTGGGTTACCACGGATATGGCGAATTTCTTCCGCGTGACCCAGATCACCATGCCGGATGGTTCTCGCGAGGAACGCTGGATCCTGCTCGCCGGGCTGCCAAATCTGGGTGATTACGTCGCCAAGACCATCCCTGACCTGAACTGGTCGAGTCTGGATGCGGATCTGGTCCAGTGGTTCTGGCGTTGGCCGATCTGGGCCGACCTGCTGCTTGAAACGCTGCTGATCGCCTTCATGGCGACCTCGCTTGGCGTCGCGGCCGGGTTTCTGCTGTCTTTTCCTGCGGCCTGGAACCTGTCGCCGTCGCCCTTGCTGACATGGATCACCCGCCGCTTCCTCGAGATCGCCCGCACCGTGCCGGATCTGGTCTGGGCACTGATCTTCGTCTTCTGTTTCGGAGTCGGACCCATGGCGGGCGTGCTGGCAATTGCGCTGCATTGCGCCGGTGCGCTTGGCAAACTCTATTCCGAGGCAAACGAGAATGTGGACATGCGCCCCGTCGAGGGCGTGCGCGCCGCGGGCGGAACCTGGTTCGAGCAGATGCGCTATGGCGTGGTCCCGCAAGTGCTGCCGAACACGCTCAGCTATACGCTGCTGCGCTTCGAGATCAATGTCCGCTCGTCCTCGATCATCGGCTATGTGGGCGCGGGCGGTCTGGGGCAGGAGCTGCGCACCGCCGTCAGCCTGCAGGAATATACCGACCTGTCGGCGCTGTTTCTGATAATTCTTGCGACCGTCTGCCTGATCGACTGGGGGTCGGAACGGTTGCGCCATCGCGTCATCGGACTGGAGGGTACCTGATGTCCGGCACATCCCTGATCATACCGCCCCGACCGCACCGCTTGCGCCAGCGTCTGTTCTGGATCGGTTTTGCGGCCCTGTTCTGCTGGTGCCTCTATGATTTCGGCTTTTCGCCGCAGCGGATCTGGCAGGGGCTGGGGCGGCTGGGAAATGTGTTGTCCTTCATGTTTCCGCCGCATCTGTGGACCGAATGGAGCGAGTTTTCGCAAATCCTGCAGGGATTGGGCGAAACGCTGGCCATGGCCTTTCTGGGCACGTTTCTGGGGGCGCTGGTGGCCTTTCCCTTGTCCTTTCTGGGCGCCCGGACGATCAACCGCATGGGATGGCCGCGCTTCGGTTTGCGGCGCGGCTTCGATGTGATCCGCGCTTTCGAGACGCTGATCCTTGCGCTGATCTTCATTCGCGCCTTCGGCCTTGGTCCGCTGGCAGGTGTGCTGGCAATCGCGGTCAGCGAGATCGGCGTGCTGGCCAAGCTTTATGCCGAGGCGATCGAGAACACATCGTCCCGGCCGGTCGAAGGCGTTCAGGCTTCGGGCGGGTCGGTACTTCAGGGGATCCGCATCGGTCTGTTGCCGCAGGTGATGCCGGTCCTGATGTCGATCACGCTGTACAATTTCGAATCCAATGTCCGGTCGGGCACTATTCTGGGGATCGTGGGCGCAGGCGGGATCGGCTTTCTGCTGGCCGACCGGATGGGCGCCTATCGCTGGGACGAAACCTGGTCGATCATCATTCTGATTATCATCATGGTCTATCTGATCGACGGGCTGTCCGGATGGATCCGCAGGCGGCTGATCCGGCCCTCTTCGGCATGAGACCCCGCCCGGCTTCGTTCCGTCGAATTTGCGGCACCCGATGCCGCACGGCCGGATCGGCCGTTGAATTATCCACAAATGGAAAACTGCAAAGATGAAGAAACTGAACGAGGCGCCGAATGTCCATGCCACTGCACGGGTGATGGATTGCCAACTGGGCCGCTGGACCGAGGTGCAGGCCAATGTGACGATGCGCGAAAGCAGCCTTGGCGATTATTCCTATATTGTCTCGGGCAGTAACGTGATCTGGTCCACCATCGGCAAGTTCTGCTCGATCGCCGAGGATGCGCGGATCAATCCGGGCAATCATCCGATATGGCGCGCCTCTCAGCATCATTTCACCTATCGCGCGGCGCAGTTCGGGCTGGGCGAGGACGAGGACGAATTTTTCCGCTGGCGCCGCGACCATTGGGTGAGCATCGGCCATGACGTCTGGATCGGCCACGGGGCGACGGTGCTGGCGGGCGTCAGCGTCGGCAATGGCGCGGTGATCGGCGCGGGCGCGGTGGTGTCGAAGGACGTTGCCCCCTATACCATCGTCGGCGGCGTGCCTGCCCGCCCGATCCGCCGCCGTTTTACAGAAATGCAGGCCGAGGCACTGCAACAGATCGCCTGGTGGGACTGGCCGCATCAGGAACTGGCCAGCGCGCTGTCCGATATACGCGCCCTGCCCATCGACGCCTTCATCGAGAAATACCGCTGATGGGACCGGGAAGCCGGGGTGCGTTCCGGGCCTGACGGGGCATCGCGTCGTTATTCCGTGGGTCCTGATGAAGACGTCACAAAAGACCCCGTAGCAATCCCCGGATCTTGCGCGGGCGCAGATGTTCAGTCGTCATATGCCAGCTTCGGATACCAGTCTGTGCCCCGGCCTTCGGGCGTGGTGTCAAGCAGGATCCATAGCGGATTCATATCGGGCGCATTATGCGGATCCTGACCGGGATCGGCCATTTTCGAATTGCCCTCGGCGCTGTAGAAATGACGGATCCTGCCGTCCTGGCGTTGAAAGACCGTGTAGGCAGGCATGTCGGAATCGCGGCCGCCGACGAAATCCTCGGTGAAATCGCCGCCTGGATCGGAATAGAGCCTGAGATGTCTCCAGCCGCGTTCGCGCCCATAGGCGGCGATCCGTTCGTAAGGAGATCGCGCGACGACCGCGAGCGCGATCCGCCGTTCCAGATGCGGAACTTCCGGATCCCATGAGCTGAGCTGCGCGGTACACATCGGGCAGCCCTGCTTGCGCCCCGGGCCATACATCATGCTGTAGATGACGAGCGTGTCATGCTTGCCGAACAGCGCGTCGAGGCCGACCTCGCCCTCCGTGCCGACGAAGCGGTAATCCGCAGTGACCTCACCACCCGGCGGAAGCGCGCGCCGCATCTCTCCGACGCGCCAGATATGGCGGCGCAACTCGATTTCTTCGGCAAGCAATGCATTTCGCGCCTTGCGATATTCGGAGGATTCATTGGGGAAGCTGGTTTCGTTCAATCGGGCAAGCTGTGTTGCGGATACGAGATTTCCGGTCCCGGCCATCATTCTGTCTCCTTCCCTGACCGGCCGTCGTGCGATCCTGTTGGCGCCCGACGACGCCGGTCTGTTGGTGAATTTTCGTGTCTTTTGCCATGCCGTTTCGCTGACATGTGCGGGCGTGGCATCAGGGCGTCATTGCGCCGCCGCGCCTTCGCTCCACGTCGCCATCGCCTTGTCGACATCCATCCACATCACTTCGAAGATATGACCGTCGAGATCCTCGAAGCTGCGGCCATACATGAAATCGCCCATCTCCTGACGCGGTGTCGGATCGGCCTTGCCCCCCGCCGCGAGCGCCTTTGCCAAAGTTGCATCGACAGCCTCGCGGCTGTTTTCGCTAAGGCAGAACAGCGCTTCGACCTGGGTATTGGCGTCGATGATCTGCTTCGATGTGAAATCGGCAAAACGCTCATGGCTCAGCAGCATGAATGTAATCGTATCCGAGAAGGTCATCATCGCTGTCGTGGCCTCCTGGCAGAAGCGTTCATCCCTGGTGGCGCCGATTGCCTGATAGAAGGCGGCGGATTTTTCGACATCGGCGACGGGCAGGTTTACAAAGATCATTCTGGGCATTTCGGTGCCTCCCTGAATTTCGAGATTCGATATTTGACGACGATTCCCCAATAGGTTAAAAAAAGCAATACTAAAGTTAATAAAGATAACCAATAAGAGTGAATCGGCAATGAAACGCTGGTATGACGACGCCTGTGGCGCTGCATTCGCGATGGAACTGATCGGGGAACGTTGGGCGCTGCTGGTGATGCGTGAACTCATGTTCGGCCCGCGCCGCTTTGGCGATATTCGGGCCAGTCTCAACGGGATCAGCGCCAATGTGCTGACCCAGAGGCTCGCGGGGCTGGAGCAGGCCGGGATCGTGTTCCGGCGCAAACTGCCGCCGCCTGCGTCGGTGCAGGTCTACGAACTGACCTCCTGGGGCTATGAAAGCGAAGAAGCGATTAAGGCGCTTGGCCGATGGGCGACCAGATCGCCCGCACATGACCCGGCACTGCCCCTGTCGGCGTCGTCGTTGATGCTATCCTTCCGGACGATGTATGCGGGCGGGATCGAAGCGGCGATCGGTTTTCGGCTGGGGGAAGAGGGGTTCATCGCGCGCGCTACCGACGACGATATCGCCATTCGCCGGGACGAGCCGGAGGATGTCGATTTGACATTCAGCGGAACCCCTGTGGCGATCGCCTCGGTCGTCTATGGCGGCCGTCCGATCGGTGAGGCGGAAGCTTCTGGCGATCTGCGCTTGGACGGGAGCCTAAGGCTGGCCAAGGATTTCGTGACGCGATTTCCTCTGCCGCCCAAGATCGATATGCCGTGACCACCTGTCATATGATCTGGATCCGCGCTGGCCTTTCACCGTGATCGGGGGGCGACAAGATGCAATTCTCGTATGTCCAACCGATACAGCCGCCGAAACCTACGCAACGGGATGCCGAGGCTTCGTGCAGGCGATGTGCGAAGCTATCTGAAGGCCAGCACGGGAACTCGGGAACTGGACATTCCGGATTCGCGAAGGCAGGCTGATCCCCGTGACGGGTGAAGCGGCGGCATGTTGGACGGAACCGGCATGCCTGTTACCCACCTAAACCGCCGGTGACGCAGATTACCTGTGTCCCGGCTTTGGCAGGCACCGCATCAGGAGTTGGAAGAATGGTGGAATTCAGCGTCAATGGGACGAAACACAGCTTTGACGGCGATCCCGAGACACCCTTACTGTGGTATCTACGCGATCTGGCAGGGATGCCCGGAACCAAATTCGGTTGCGGCCTTGGGCTTTGCGGTGCTTGCACCGTGCATCTGGATGGCGTCGCCACGCGCTCTTGTCAGACATGGGTCAGCGATCTCGATGGGGTGGAAGTCACGACGATCGAGGGTTTGTCGGAAGATGGAAACCATCCCGTTCAGGTCGCGTGGCGCGAGTTGAACGTGGCGCAATGCGGCTATTGTCAGCCGGGGCAGATCATGCAGGCCGCCTCGCTTCTGTCCGAAACGCCCGATCCCAGCGACGAGGATATAAACGCCTCCATGAGTGGCAATATTTGCCGTTGTGGCACCTATCCGCGGATTCGCGCGGCGATCAAACTTGCAGCGGAAAGGGCGGGACAATGAATACCAACGTCACCTGGCGGAATTTCACGCGGGCGAAAGTCACGAATGTCAGTCGCCGTAATGTGTTGCTTGGCCTTGCGGCCGGGACATTCGCGCTTTCCGTTCAATTGCCGCGGCGCGCGTCGGCGGAAGAGGAAAAGCTTTATGGCGGGGCGGGAATGCCCGGCGGTGTCAAGGACGATCCCCGGATCTTCCTGACGATTGAAGAGGATGGCACAGTCCGTCTGCTGTGCAACCGCGCCGAGATGGGGCAGGGTGTCCGCACCGGCTGGGCCACGGTCATCGCCGACGAGCTGGAGGCCGACCTGACGCGGATCAGGGTAGAGCAGGCGCCGGGAAATCAGGCGCTTTATGGCAATCAGAACACCGATGGCTCGCGCAGCATGCGCCATCATTTCCAGGCATTGCGCCGGATCGGCGCCGCTGCCCGGACGATGCTGGAACAAGAGGCGGCGTCACGCTGGGACGTGCCGGCGGATGAGGTGCGGGCAAGCGGGCATCAGGTGACGCATGCCAATAGCGACCGCAGTTTCGGTTTCGGAGAACTGGCGCGCGCGGCGGCGGAGCGCGATGTTCCGGCGGCCGAAGATCTTGTGTTCAAGGCGCCCGAAGATTTCCAGCATATCGGCAAGGACGTCAATAATGTCGATAATCTGGACATCACCACCGGCAGTCCGATCTACGGGATCGACAAGCAGCTTGACGGGCTGGTCTATGCCGTGATCGCCCGTCCGCCTGTTTATGGCGGCAAGGTCAAAAGCTATGATGATACCGAAGCGCGCAAGGTCCCGGGCGTGATCGAGATTCTCGAGATCGATTCACCCGACATTCCTTCGGCCTTCCTGCCGCTTGGCGGCATTGCCGTGGTCGCGGAAAATACTTTCGCTGCGAACAAGGCGCGTCTGCTTCTGGAAATCGAATGGGATGCCGGCGACAATCAAAGCTACGATTCCGCCGAGTACCGGAAAACGCTTGAAGCCGCCTCGGAACAACCGGGCGAGGTCATGCGGAACGATGGCGATGTGGATGCCGCTTTGGCCGATGCGGCAGAGCGGATTTCGGCATCCTATTATCTGCCCCATCTTGCCCATGCGTCGATGGAGCCGCCTTCCGCGACGGCCCGTTTCGCCGATGGAAAATGCGAGGTCTGGACCAGCGTTCAGGCCCCCGAGGCGCTGCGTACCGACCTGATGAAGCGGTTCGAGCTTGCGCCGGAAAACGCGGTCGTCCATTCCATGCTGCTGGGTGGCGGCTTCGGGCGCAAATCCAAGCCGGACTATGCCAGCGAGGCGGCGATCATCTCGAAGGCGCTTGATGGTCGTCCGGTGAAGCTGACCTTCATGCGCGAAGACGACATCCAGCATGATTTCTTCCACACGGTTTCGGTAGAGCGCCTTGAGGGCGGGCTGGATGAAAACGGCAAGACTGTGGCATGGCTTCATCGGACGGTGGCACCGAGTATCGGCTCGACATTCGAGCCGGATGTCGTCCATCAGTCGGCGGGCGAGTTGGGGATGGGGGCGGTGGACAACCCGTTCGATATCCCGAATCTGCGTGTCGAGAACCCGGAAGCCGCGGCCCATACCCGCATCGGGTGGTTCAGATCGGTCTACAATATCCCGCATGCCTTCGCGGTGCAGAGCTTCGCGGCGGAGCTTGCGGCGGCTGCGGGCCGGGATCACAAGGAGTATCTTCTGGAGCTGCTGGGACCGGACCGCGAGATCAGCCGTGCCGCGATGAACGACACATCGGTATATGGCGAGGACCCGGAACTTTATCCCTATGACACGGCCCGGCTGCGCAAGGTCATCGAAGCCGCGACCGAAGCCGCCGGATGGGGCCGCGATCTGCCCGAAGGCAGGGGATTGGGGCTGGCGGCGCATCACAGTTTCGTCAGCTATACCGCCGTTGTCGTCGAGGTCGAGGTCAAGGATGGGGGCCTGATCTTCCCGCGGGTCGATATCGCGTTCGATTGCGGGGCGATTATCTCGCCGGATCGTGTGCGCGCGCAGCTGGAAGGGGCTGTTGTTCAGGGAGTGAGCCTTGCCACACTTGGCGAGATCTCGTTCAAGGACGGCGTGCCCGAGCAGTCGAATTTCGATGGTTTCGAACTGACCCGTATCGACGCATCGCCGGTTGAGATCCACACGCATCTGGTCCCGTCGCTTGATTATGACTCGCCTCTGGGTGGGGTCGGGGAACCCGGTTTGCCTCCGGTCGCTCCAGCGATCACCAACGCGATTTTTGCCGCGACCGGCAAGCGCATCCGCGCGCTGCCTATCCGCGATCAGTTCGTCTGATCTGCAAGACAGCGTAAGGGGGAACGGCTGCGGGAAGGGATAATTTCCTTTCCGCAACGACCCCATCATTACAGGTGAATCATCAGCCGATCTGTGCAACAAAACCGGCGGGTTTTGGTTTTTAAGGCGGATATTTCGTTCTAGGCCCGAAACTCATCAATATGCGGGCCTTTCTCGACCCTGATTCGGCGCCTTTTCGCGCCGATCTCGGGTGGCGAGCCGGTATGGAAGACGAATTCCGGCGGGCGACACTTCAAACGGCTCCCCAGATTCAATAATTGCTCGCGCAACGCGTTTTCGGCGCCCGTCTCGGCGCCGTCCAGCCAGATATGCAGCGCCTTGCCGCGTTGAACGATCCCGTAGTCACGCAGTTTCTGCGGCAAGCAGGCGATGGTGGTGCGGATTGCCTCGGAGGTGATCAGGCGGGGACCCTGCGCAGACTCCCACCACAGGATATCATCTTCGCGGCCCTCGATCCGGGCGATGTGCTGGCTGGCGCAGCCGCAGGCGCAAGGGGTGGGATCGGGGATCAGAACGTCGTCCAGCCGGTAATTCAGGATCGGCAGGCTCTTGCGCGTGAAGTCGTGGATGATCGGGCAGAATGCGCCGGTCGCCGGATCGATCACATCGCGGTCGATGCGCAGCCAGCGTTCGTTCAGATGCAGTTGACCCCGGGAGCAGGTCATGGCCAGCACGCCTTCGGTCGCCTGATAGACCTGATCGGCGCCGATGCCGAAGGCATGGCGGATCAGTGCGGCATCGTCGGGCGACAGCGTTTCGGCGACCGAGATGATCCGCCGCGGCGACAGCGCGATCCGGCCGGCGATATGCTCGCGCGCAAGAACCGCCAGAACCTGTGCGGGCGCGACAAGGACGGTCGGATCGAGCGCAGCGAGACGTGGCAGGTGTTCGTCGAACGGTGCGAGCAGATCGAAGAATTCGAACCGGACCAGAAGGTTCGACATGCTGCGATACAGCGCATTGTCGGCGCGCATGAAGAAGGCCACGCGTTGACGCCGCCACAATTGCGGCCAGTAGCGGCCCAGCATGATTGCCGCCCATAGCCGCCTTTCGCCGGATGTCGCGAGGAACAGACCCCGCTGGCCGGATGTGCCGGTGGACAGACCAACCGAGATGTCGCCGATCAGCGGGCTGAAATCCCGGCTGGTTTCGGCGCTCAGGGCGATCTGAATGGCCTGATCGCGATCTATGCCGCAGGTATTGATGGCCGAAAATTCCTCCATCAGCCGGGCCTTGTTCATGCGCGGCAGTTGCGCCAGCGGCAGCCCGGTCATGTCGCGGTAGAAGGGAGAACGGGGCATGACCTTTGCCCGGAACCGCCGAAAGGCCGCATCGTGATGTGCCTCGATCTCGGCACGCGAGGCGAAGCCGCGGCCATAGCGGCTGCGCAGGAAAGCGGACAGGCTCATCCGGCCACCTCCGGGCAATGCGAGGGATCCACGGTGATATCCGGGCGGCGCTGCAGCAGCGCGCGCAGCCGGGCGAAGGTCTGCCGATAGCGGGCCGCATCGCCCAGCCGTGACAGCACGACGCCGGGCGGCAGGCGGTTCTCGCGCAGTGAGCGGCGGCCGAAGGCGGCATCGGCGATCAGGAAGCGCGCGATCTCGGGAATCCAGATGCCGGTCTGGCCGGTGCCGTGGCCGGGCAGGGGAATGGCGATCAGACGCTTGTCACCAAGCAGGTCGTGACCCAGCGGAAATTCCTCCAGCCCGGTTGCAATCTGCGGCCCTCTCTCGAGCGGTTGCGGGTTGCGGGTCAGTATTGCGTCGCGCAGCCTTGGCGGGCAGGCGGCGCCGAGACTGGACAGATCGCCACGGGCCCGCAGATCCGCGATTGCCTCGGCGGAAGCGATGACGGGAATATTCTTGGGCAGGTCGATCAGCCCTGCGCTGTGATCGGCATGCATATGAGTCAGGAAGATCAGATCCGGCAATCGCGGCAACTGGTCCGGCAGATGCCGGGACCGGGGCAGATGCACCGGCGTCAGCCAGCGATAGAACCGCGCCGGAAAGCCCCGGGTCGCGGTGAAGAAGGCCGGGCCATAGCCGGTATCCACCAGAACGCAGGCGCTGTCCGTCTCGATCAATGTCGCAAGCGCGGGGAAGGTCGTGCCGCGCAGGCCGGGAAGGCCCGCCGCCCAGGCGGGTGCGTGGCATTCACCGATCTGCAGCGTCCTCAGGCGAAGCATTCTGCTGCTCCTTCCACAAAACCGACTCGTGGTCGATATCCCAGATCCCGGCGGGCGGCCGAGATGTCCAGTGTCAGACTGCTGCCCAGCGAGGCGACCGCCTGCAAGGTCAGCCGCGGCTCGGGTCCGTTCCGTGCCCGGGCAACGCGTTCCGAAAGGGCCGCAAGCCCGCGGGCCAGCCCATGCGGCAGCGGCAGGGTGCGCAGGGGCAACCCGCCACGCTCGGCGATCATCGTGACCAGTTCGCGGAACTGGAAGGTTTCCCCCGATGTGATGTTCCAGACCCCGCCATGCGGACCGGAGGCGGCCAGCATCATTGCCCGCGCCGCGTCATGGCGATGAGTCAGGTCGATCAGCGCCCGGCCGCCACGGATCATCGGCACGCGGCCATGCCGCAGGGCGTCGATCACGCGCGGCAGCAGCGCCCGGTCATGGCGGCCATAGATGGCGCGTGGCCGGATCGCCGTGCAGCGCATGTTTCCGCGATGGGCCAGCACCATCTGCTCGGCCAAGAGCTTGCTTTCGGCATAGAAGGACAGCGGCCGCAGCGGCAGCGGCGCGTCCTCGGGCAAGTTCAGCCGGTCGCTTCCGTCGGCATAGATGCTGGGCGAAGAGGCGAATACGAAGCGTTTGACCCCGGCCCGTTCGGCGGCAGCGATCAGACGCCCGGTCGCCTGCACATTGGCGGCATGAAACTGCGCCCTGCTGCCCCATGCCGAACTCAGCGCCGCGCAGTGGAAGACCACGTCGCTGCCGTCAACCAGCGGCGCCAGATCGGCCGTGATCAGATCGGCGGCGTGAAAGCCGGGCAGGTCTGCGGGTCGCCGGGCGGTGGTCGCGATCTTCCAGCCATGCGTTTCCAACTGCTCGACCAATGCCCGGCCAAGGCAGCCGCTGGCCCCTGTCACCAGCGCCCGCATCAGAACCGCACCATCATGCCGCCGATCGAGATCCCTGCCGAGGTCCCGACCAGCAGGGCCGTATCGCCCCGCTGCAGCCGCCCCGAGCGGACCGCATGATCCAGAGCCGTCGGGATCGAGGCGGCGATCTGGTTACCGATCCGGGCAAAGATGTCGATGACCCGTTCGGGGCGAAGCCACAGGTTGCGGACCGCATGCTGCAGGGCCTGCGCGCTGGCCTGATGCGGCACGATGCAACCGACCGCGTCAAGCTCGACCCCGGCCGCCTGCAACAATCTTTGCATGAAGCGGGGCAGATAGCGCGAGGCGATCCTGAAGGCCTTGTTGCCATCCATATGAAAGCGGTCCTCGCCCGGACCGATGCCGCGTGCTGGATTGACCCGGGTTCCTCCCGCCGCCAACACGCAGGCATCGCGGCCATGCGCATAGGTGCGGAAATCATGGGCCAGCACCGCGCCGTCGCCCCCTGCCTCGATCACCGCCGCCGCCGCGCCATCGCCGAAGATGGCCGCCGCTTCGGGATGGTTCCAATCCAGTCCGACCGAGGCGATGTCCGATGAAAATACCAGCACGCGCCGCGCCCGGCCAAGCGTGATCTGCATTGCCGCCAGATCCAGCGCTTGCAGGAAGCTCAGGCAGGTGGCGTTCACATCGAAGGCCGCGATCCCCGAACGGCCCAGCCCCAGCCGGTCCTGCACCAGCGCCGCCGTCGAGGGAATAGGCTGTTCCATGACGCCACAGGCGCCAAGGAGCATGTCCAGATCTCCGGGCGCGCAGCCCGCCATCTCCATTGCCTGCAGGGCCGCTTGCGCCGCCATGAACGAGGTGGTTTCCCCTTCATCCGCGACATGGCGGGCGGCGATGCCGTAACGCTTTTCGCAACTGCCCGGGAGCCAGCCCATCTGGCTGTCGATTTCGGTCGAGTGCAGGACCCGGCGCGGCAGATAGCTGCCGGTCCCGGTGATTGTAAGGTTGCTGAATGACATCTTTCGGTACCATTATTGAACAACGTTCACTAACGTTGACAAAGCTACCCCGATCTGTCAAGAATATTTTTGAACACTGTTCAGGAACACCATGGCCCGACCCAGACAATACAATCACGATACCCTGCGAATTCAGGTCATCAAGGCTGCCAAGCTGCTGTTGGAGGAAGGCGGTCCGGCTGCGCTGACCGCGCGTGCGCTGGCGAAATCGGTCAAAACGACGCCCGGCACCATCTA
This sequence comes from Paracoccus onubensis, assembly GCF_003591515.1. Lineage (GTDB taxonomy): Bacteria > Pseudomonadota > Alphaproteobacteria > Rhodobacterales > Rhodobacteraceae > Paracoccus > Paracoccus onubensis. Next base: position 236,247 of record NZ_QZCG01000005.1, on the reverse strand, counting down.
CAACCTGTTCGATGGCATGAGCGGGGTGCTGCAAGAGGTGAACCGGCAGGCGCTGGTCGATCTGGCGCGATTGGTGGATGGCGTCGGCGACAGCGAGCCGCGGGTCCGGTTGCTTGCGCTGGCCGAGGTCTATGTCGGCTTCATGCTGGACCGCCGCGCGGTCTGGCGCGCCTTTTTCGAGGGACCACGGATAACGGGCGTCTTTCCCGACTGGTATCTGGCGCAGATCGACGGTCTGATCGACCGTATCGCCCAGCCGATCACGGCGCTTGAACCGAAGGGCGACCCGCGCCTGCTGGCCGAACAGCTTTTGCTGTCCGTGCATGGCATCGTCGCGCTGGCCGCCATCGAGCGGCTGGATCTGATCACCCGGCAGAAGCCGATGGATCTGGCCCATGCGGCGGTCGAGCGTATGATCGCCTCTATCCAAGCTGGCGCCGAATGAGCTCGCTGACTGGCGAGGCGGCTCCTGCGATGCGGGCTGCGCTGATGCTCGGCTCGGCCCGTTGCGGCTCGACGCTGGTCTCGAATATCCTGCGGGAGCATCCGGCGGTCCTGTCGGTGTCCGAACTGTTCGCCTCTGCCGGGCACAACGCCTTCCGCCCCGCCGTTCTGAACGGGGCGCGTTTCTGGTCGCATCTCGCCACGCCCTCTGCCGCCATGTCGCAGGTGGCCAATCCGGATGCCGCCCCGGGCGAGTTTCTGTATGGGCGCAGGGAGGGCCCGGCGCATGATCCCTGGCACTGCCCGCCGATCCTGGCTGTCACCCTTCCGCATCTTTGCGATGATCCCGATGCCCTGTTCGATATGCTGGCGGCACGTATCGCCGCTGCGCCGTGCGCGACGCTTGCCGACCATTACCGGGCGCTGTTCAATGACCTTGCCCGGCAATTGGGAGGCCGCGAGATCTGGGTCGAGCGTTCGGGCGGTTCACTGGTTGCCGCAAAGACGCTGCGCGGCATGTTTCCTGACGCGGCGCTGGTCCTGCTGACCCGCAACGGATCCGAGACGGCGCTGTCCATGCGCGACTATCCGGCGGCGCGCCTTGCCATCTGGTGCTGGCGCAGGCTGGGGTTTCTGGGTATCGACCTCTTGCACCCCGACCGCCATTTCGGTCGCGGCGCCCTGTGGCCCCTGATCGCCGCCCTGGCTGGTTCGTCCGGGGTGCGCCGCATCATCTCGCACCGCCCGACGCTGGCACAGACCGGGGCCTTCTGGTCGGCAATCACCATTCGCGGGCTGGCGGGTCTTGGCGGTGCGCAGCCGATGATCCTGCGATACGAGGATCTGTGCCGCGACCCTGTTCCGTGGATCAGGGCACTGGCCGCCCATCTGGGATGCGATGCCCCTTCCGTCTGGCTCGACCGGGCAGCGCGGTTGCCGGAACGCCGCCCTTCGCGATTGGCGTCGCTTGGTTCTGTCGAGCGTGACGAACTTGCACAGGCATGCGCGCCGGGCGAGGCCGCGCTTGCAGAATTTACCGCGGGCCTGACGCCCATAGCGCGATAATCCGGGAATGTCTCCCGCTAAGCGGCAGGCGCGGCGGCGATTGATGTCGCAACCGCACCGGCAACCCGGCGGGAGGTAGGGCGATCCTCTATTTCGTCGTATAGCCGCCATTGACGAGGATGGTCTGGCCGGTCATCCACCAGCCTTCTGACACCATGAAGCGGATATAGGGGACGATATCCTCGATATCGGTCAAGCCGGTTTTCGAGAATTGCGACAGCGCGGCCGCCGTCTTGTGATAAGCGACTGCGTCCTCACCCTCGGCAGGATAGAAGAACGGCGTGTCCATTGGCCCGGGGCCGATCGCCGTTACCGAGATGCCGCGCTCGCCAAACTCCTTGGAGGCCGCGCGGGTGAAATGTTCCACCGGCGCCTTGGTGCCTGCATAGGCAGCGTAAAAGGGTGTGAAAGCCCCAAGCAGCGAGGTCACCAATGTGCAGATTTTGCCGTTGTCGTTGACATGTTTGCCGGCCTCTTTAAGGAAGAAGAAGGCAGATTTCGCATTGACCGCGCTCATCTCGTCATATTCGGCTTCCGAGATGTCGAGCATGGGTTTCTTCAACACCTTGCCGACGGTGTTTATGGCGATATCCGGCCTGCCGACAGCGGCCACGACATCGGCGAACAGCTTTTCCATCGCGCCAGCGGTCGTAAGATCCGCCTGAAAGGCGACCGCTTCGGCTCCGGCGGCTTTGATTGCCGCTATCGTCGCATCGGCATCCGCCTTCGTGGCGGCGCTGTTATAGTGGATCGCGATTGCCTTTGCGCCGTGCCCGGCAAGGTCGCGCGCGATCAGCTGGCCGAGATTCTTTGCGCCGCCGGCAATGATGACGGTCTTACCCTTGATACTGTGGTCGGTCATGACGTCAGCTTCCTTTCAAAATATACGGCCACGCCATGCAGCCGCTTCCGAGGACACAGGATATCGTCTATCATTTCCCTATAAAGGTGATCATTCTGACATCACTTGTCGCAATTTCTGGACAATGGGGGCCGTTCCCGCTTGGACCGTATTGATCTTTTCCGCATTTTTGCCCGGGTCGTCGAATGTTCGAGCTTCACCCGCGCGGCAGACAGGCTAAGCATGCCACGCTCTTCGGTGTCGGCGGCGGTGCAAGAGCTGGAAGCCCGTGTCGGCGCGAGGCTTCTGCACCGAACCACCAGGGTCGTTTCCCCGACACAGGACGGTTCGACCTTCTATGAACGCTGCTTGCGGCTGATCGCGGATGTTGAAGAAACCGAAAACATCTTCCGGCAATCGGCAATGCCCTCGGGCAGGCTGCGTATCGACGTTCCGGGCCGCATCGGGCGCCTGCTCATCACACCGGCATTGCCGGCCTTTCTTGACGCTTATCCCGAGATCGACATTGATTTCGGTGTCACCGACCGTGCCGTCAACCTTGTCGAGGAAAGCGTCGATTGTGTCCTGCGGGTTGGACCGCTCACCGATTCCGGCCTGATCGCGCGGTCGATCGGCGACCTGCCGCTGATCAATGTCGCAAGCCCCGCCTATCTGGAACGTCATGGCATCCCCGAATCGCCGGACGATCTGCATGATCATCTGGCGGTCAACTACGCCTCGCCGTCGACCGGGCGTGTCGAGGCGTGGGAATGGGGCGAGGATGGCGCGGTGCGATCCATGCCGATGCGAGGCCGTGTCACCGTCAACAGCGCGGAAGCCTATATCGCCTCTTGTCTGGCGGGCCTCGGTCTTATCCAGATTCCCGCCTATGACGTCAGACGCCATCTCGAAGCGGGCGAGCTCATCGAGGTGATGCCCGGCCACCGCGCCGAGCCCCTGCCCATGACGCTGCTCTATCCCCATCGCCAGCATCTTTCCCGCCGGCTTCAGGTTTTTGCCGATTGGCTGGAGGCGCTGCTGAAACGAGAGGCGCTTTGAGCCGGCGCAATGGGTCGCGTATCTCAATTCAGTGAGAACTGATGCTCTGTTTTTGAAGCTATCGCTGCAAATTTCGCCTTCACATACCCTGTCGTCGCAGTGTATCGCTGCCCGCAGACTACCGGTCGCAGCCTACCCGGTCAAAACAAGGATAGCCGAATGAAAACCATCGTGATCTGCTCTGGCGGATTGGATTCCGTTTCTCTTGCCCACAGGGTCGCGGCCGAGCATGAATTGCTTGGGCTCGTGTCGTTCGATTATGGTCAGAGACATCGCAAGGAAATCGCCTTCGCCGCCGCCTGTGCCGTCCGCCTGAGGGTGCCGCACCAGACCATCGATATTCGCGACATTGGCCGCAGCCTGTCCGGTTCGGCTCTGACGGACGATGTTGCTGTACCCGACGGGCATTATGCGGAAGAAACCATGCGTATCACCGTGGTGCCCAATCGCAACGCCATCATGCTTGCCATCGCCTTCGGCCTTGCCGCCGCCCGGGGCGCGGATGCGGTGGCGACCGCTGTGCATGGAGGCGATCATTTCATTTATCCCGATTGCCGCCCCGGCTTTATCGATGCCTTCCGGACCATGCAGCGCCATGCGCTGGAGGGATATGCGGATGTCACCTTGTTCGCGCCTTACGTCAATGCGCCGAAATCGGCCATCGTGACCGACGGCGCCCGCCACGGCACGCCCTTCGGGCAAACCTGGTCCTGCTACAAGGGCGGTGATATCCATTGCGGCAGATGCGGCACCTGTGTCGAGCGCCGCGAGGCTTTCGATCTTGCCGGCATTGCCGATCCCACTGCCTATGAAGATGCCGATTTCTGGCGCCACGCCGTGAAGGGCGGTGTGCGCTGATGTTCCGGATCTCCAAGGAATTCCACTTTTCCGCCTCGCACCAGCTTTGCCAATTGCCGCCCGATCATCAATGCGCGCGGCTGCACGGCCATAACTATATCGTGGTGGTCGAGCTTGCCGCGGCAAAGCTGAACAGTTTCGGTTTCGTGCGCGATTATCACGAGTTGGCCCCTTTCAAGCGATATCTCGACGAGAATTTCGATCATCGCCACCTGAACGAGGTGCTTGGCCATGATGCGGTCACCGCCGAATGTCTGGCCCGGCATTTCTACGACTGGTGCAAGTCGCGCCTGCCCGAAACCGTTGCGGTCAGGGTTAGCGAGACGCCCAAGACCTGGGCCGAGTACCGGCCATGAGCGCATCCGCTTCCGAAACGATCCGCGTAAGCGAGATCTTCGGGCCGACCATTCAGGGTGAAGGCGCGCTGATCGGCCAGCCCACGGTATTCGTGCGCACAGGCGGCTGCGATTACCGCTGTTCCTGGTGCGACAGCCTGCATGCCGTCGATTCCCGTTTTCGCGCGGACTGGCGGCCAATGACCACTGCCGAGATTCTGGCCAGAGTGCGCGCGCTTTCCGGGGACGCCCCCCTGATGGTCTCGCTTTCGGGCGGAAACCCTGCCATCCAGCCCCTTGGGCCACTGATCCGGCAGGGGCAGGCCAAGGGTTATCGGTTCGCGCTGGAGACGCAAGGCTCGGTCAGCCGGGACTGGTTTTCCGATCTGGATATGCTGGTTCTAAGCCCGAAACCGCCTTCTAGCGCAATGACGACCGATTGGGATGCTTTGGGGGATTGCGTCAAGGCCGCCGCATCGAAGCCGCGCATCGCGCTTAAATTCGTGATCTTCGATGAGGCGGATTTCGCCTATGCCCGCGAGGTGGCCGCCCGGTTTCCATATCTGCCGGTCTATCTGCAACCGGGCAATCACACCCCGCCGGGGCCAGAGGATATGGATGCCTGCATCGACACCGAAGGCATTCTTGGTCGCATGGGCTGGCTGATCGATCGGGTGATCGCAGAGCGGTGGTTTGCGGCACATGTCCTGCCACAGCTGCATGTCCTGATCTGGGGCAACAAACGTGGCGTCTGACCGCGATATCACTTGATCGCTATCTGCAAGGACCCCCGGATAGCCCTGCGGTCCCGCCACCGCAAACACTGCTCTGCCGCCTGAAAACCGGACGTTTGAAGCCGGGCCGTGAAAGCCTTAGTGATTGTCGCGTGGCAGGCCCCTGGTCTGGGCAATGCGCTGATATTTGACGGCAGGCTTCAGCACCGCGCCATCGCCAAGCTGGCTGACCATGCCACGCTGAATTTCCTGCCACGGCGTCTGATGGTCCGGGTAAGGATAGCCTCCTGCGGCTTCCAACCCGGCGCGACGGCGCCCGATTTCATCGTCGGATACCAGCATATCCACGGTTCCCGCCTTCAGATCGATCCGTACCCGGTCGCCGGTCTGCAGGATCGCCAGATTGCCGCCCGCCGCCGCCTCGGGCGAGGCGTTCAGGATCGACGGAGAGCCCGACGTGCCCGATTGCCGCCCGTCACCGATACAGGGCAGGGCGTGGATGCCGCGCTTGATCAGGTAATCGGGCGGGCGCATGTTCACGACCTCAGCCGCGCCGGGAAAGCCGATAGGGCCGGCGCCGCGCATGAACAGCAGGGTGTATTCGTCGATCCCCAGGGCCGGATCGTCTATGCGGGTATGATAATCCTCGGGGCCGTCGAAAACCACGGCGCGGCCCTCGAACGCGTCGGGATCATCGGGGTTGCTCAGGTAGCGGCCGCGGAATTCCTGCGAGATGACGGAGGTTTTCATCACCGCATTGTCGAACAGATTGCCGCGCAGGATCAGGAAGCCCGCCTCGGATTGCAGCGGCAGATCGAAAGGCCGGATCACGTCATGATCAAGGATCGGCGTCTCGCGGCAGTTCTGGCCCAGCGTCCGGCCGTTGACCGTCGGCGCGTCTTCGTGAATCAGACCCTTCTTCATCAATTCGTTCACGACGGCAGGAACGCCGCCCGCTCGGTGGTAATCCTCGCCCAGATATTCCCCGGCTGGCTGAAGATTGACCAGCAGCGGGATGTGATGGCCGTGGGTCTGCCAATCGTCAATCGACAATTCCACCCCCATATGACGGGCCAGCGCGTTGATGTGGATCGGGGCGTTGCTTGATCCGCCGATGGCCGAATTGACCACGATGGCGTTCAGGAAATTCTCGCGCGTCAGGATGTCCGACGGCTTCAGATCCTCATGCGCCATGTCCACGATCCGCTTACCCGTGCGCCAGGCCATCGCCGCGCGGTCCTTGTGCGGCGCGGGAATGGCGGCAGAGCCGGGCAGCTGCATTCCGATCGCCTCGGCCAGCGAATTCATCGTCGTGGCGGTGCCCATCGTGTTGCAATAGCCGACCGAAGGCGCGGATGAGGCGACCAGTTCGATGAATTCCTCATTCTTGATTTCACCCGCCGCCAGCATCTCGCGCGCTTTCCACAGGATCGTGCCCGAACCGGTGCGCTTGCCCTTGAACCAGCCGTTCAGCATCGGCCCGACCGAGAAGGCGATGGCCGGGATATTCACCGTCGCCGCCGCCATCAGCATGGCGGGCGTGGTCTTGTCGCAACCGATGGTCAGCACGACACCATCCAGCGGATAGCCATACAGAATCTCGACCAGACCCAGATAGGCAAGGTTGCGGTCCAGCCCTGCTGTCGGGCGTTTCGAATTCTCGTGAATCGGATGAACCGGGAATTCGAAGGCGATGCCGCCAGCCTCGCGGATACCTTCGCGGATACGCTGCGCCAGAATGATATGGTGACGGTTGCAGGGGTTCAGGTCGGAGCCGGATTGCGCGATGCCGATGATCGGCTTGCCGGATTGCAGCTCTTCCCGGGTGATGCCGTGATTCATGTGGCGTTCGAGGTAAAGCGCCGTCATGTCGATATTGTCGGGATTGTCGAACCAGGCCCGTGACCGCAGTTTCTTCACGATATTTCTCCCATCCCGGCAAGGGATTTCACGCGGTTTTCCCGCCAGTAGATGACAAAGCCCGAGGCAATGATGATCGCCGCTCCGATCAGGGTCAGCGGGCGGGGCAGGTCATCGAAGCACAACCAGCCGAGAAAGATCGCCCAGGGCAGCAGCGTGTATTGCAAGGGTGCGACTGTTGCCGCATCGGCCAGTTTCACGGCGCGGTTGACGCAGATATGGGCCAGCATGGCGACCACGCCCAGCGCTCCCAACAGCAGGAAATCCGGCAGGGTCGGCGTCACCCAACCAAAGGGCGCAAGCACGATCCCGGCCAGCAGCGCACCCAGAATCTGGAACAGAACCAGCGTTGTGTCAGGCGTTCCGCGCAGGCTGCGCCCGGTGATGATCATCACGGCGAATGCCAATGTGCCGATGATGGCGAAAAGGATCGCCAGCGGGTTCACCTCGCCCGAAGGAGCCAGCGCGATCAGCACGCCGATGAAGCCAAGCGCAATGGCCGCCCAGCGGATCCGCCCGACCTTCTCGCCCAGAAGGAACGGCGACAATGCGGCGACATAGATCGGAGCGGCCAGCCAATAGGTCATCACATCGGCCAGAGGCAGGAAATAGACCGCCCAGTAGAAGCAGAACACCTCGGCAGTCGAAAAGACCACGCGGGCGAATTGCAGCCATGGACGATCAGCCGACAGGATCGGCCGCAATCCCGCGCGCCACAGGAACGGCAGCAGGATCACCAGCGCGACGCCCGAGCGCAGCATCAGAACCTGACCGACCGAATAGGTCGCCACCAGCCATTTCCCCATCGCGTCGTTCAGCGAGAACAGGAACATCGCCAGCAGCATGATCAGCACGCCAAGCCGGGTTGGCGACATCGTGGTGGGCGTGGCCGCGGATTCGTTCATCCGGCTTCGCCGTCGGCAGTGGACCGCCGGTGGATCGCGTCCGGGCGGGTGAAGAGATCGGGCAGCAGCTCGATGCCCAGGCCGGGCGTGTCGGGCAGGGTGATCTGACCGTTCTCGATCTGCGGCAGGGCCGTGACCAACTCGGTATACCAGCCGGTATAGAAGGCACGGACGGATTCCTGAATCAACGTGTTCCGCGCATGCAGTGAGAATTGGCACGAGGCCATGAAGACCACCGGGCCGGTGCAGTCATGCGGTGCGACCGGGATTTGCTGGGCTTCGGCCAAAGCGGCGATCTTGCGGGCCTCGGACAGCCCGCCGCACCATGACAGATCCAGCATCGCGACCCCCGCCACGCCGGTTGCCAGATAGTCGCGGAACGCATGCGGATAGGCCAGAGTTTCGGACGCGCAGATCATCGCCCGGCTGTGCGGCGCATAGGCTTTCAAAGCCTCAAGGCTGTCCATGCGGACGGGGTCTTCATGCCAATAGGTATCGAATTCCTGCAAGGCGCGGGCGATCCGCTGCGCGGCGGGCAGACGCCACAGTGAATGGAACTCGACCATGATATCCATACGGTCGCCGACGGCTTTGCGGATTTTCTCGAAGGGTTGCAGGGCGGTGCGCAATTCATCGGCGGAAATATCGAGGCCGCTCGTGCGCTCGGCGGCGATATCGAAGGGCCAGATCTTCATGCCCGTGATGCCCTGTTCCAGCAGCGATTGCGCCAGTTCCCCGGCATCGTTCAGGAAAGCGTCCAGATCCTCGTATGGGCCGTCGCTTTTCCGGTCCAGCCCCCAATTCGCCACCGCCTGCGCCCGCGCGTCCCTGACATAGCGATAGCCTGCGCAGGTATTATAGGTCCGCACGCTGTCGCGCGAGCGGCCGCCAAGCGCGACCGAGACGGGAACGCCAAGCGCCTTGCCGAAAATGTCCCAAAGCGCAATGTCGACGGCGGAATTGCCGCGCGTCTCGACACCTGCTCCGCGCCAGCCGAGATAGCCCAGAAGGTCACGATTGATCGCCTCAATCTGCATCGGATCGCGCCCGATCAGCTTGGGCGCGACGGTTTCGTGGATATAGGCCTCGACCGCGGCGGCGCCCATGAAGGTCTCGCCCAACCCGGTGATGCCTTCGTCGGTGCGGATCAGAATCCAGACGATATTCGAGAATTCGCTGAGCCTGAGGGTTTCAACGGCAGTAATCTTCATGGCAGAATCCGGGATTGGCGCGTGATGCCGGCCGGCCCGAAACCCGGGCCAGCCAGCGGATTATCAGGGCTTACTCGCCCCGGATCTCGGCCAGTGTGGCTTGCATCTTCTCGATCACTTCCGGGCCGATTTCTTCGGCGTGACGTTCATAGACGCCCTGCACGGCCTCGTGGATTTTCTCCATCTCGGCGGTGTCGATGTCGTTCACTTCCAGACCGGCCTCTTCCACGCGGGCCAGCGATTCTTCGGACAGTTTGCGGCTGGCCTCTCGCTGGACATCACGACCGGCAACGGCGCAATCCACAAGGATCTGTTGCTCTTCTTCCGAATACTGATCCCAGATCGTCTTCGAGAACAGCACCATGAACGGCGTATAGGCATGGCGCGTATTCGACAGATATTTCTGCACCTCGTAGAATTTCGAGGTGTCGATGGTCACGTAAGGATTTTCCTGCCCATCGATCGCCCCGGTCTCAAGCGCCGAGAACACCTCGCCAAAGGCCATCGGCGTGGCATTGGTGCCCAGCGTCTGGAACGTGTCGAGGAAGACATTGTTCTGCATCACCCTCACCCGCATGCCGCTGAAATCCTCCAGCTTGGTCACGGGCCGGGCAGAGTTGGTCAGGTTGCGGAAGCCATTCTCCCAATAGGCCAGATTCACCAGATTGGCAGCAGGCATCATGTCCGAGATATATTGCCCGAACTCGCCATCCAGAACCGCATCGGCCTCTTTCTCGTTGGCGAACAGGAAGGGCAGATCGAAAACGCCAAGCGCGGGCACGATGCCGACGATGGGCGAAGACGATGTCACGACCATTTCCTGCGTGCCCGAGCGCAGGGCCTGCGTCGCCTGCAGGTCATCGCCAAGAGCAGAGCTCCAGAACGCGTTCAGCGTCCATTCGCCTCCGGTCTTTTCGTCGAAGCATTGCGCCATGGCGCGGACACCCTCGCCATTGGGGTGATCCTCGGCTACGCCGTTCGAAACGCGGATGGTGCGCTTGCTGATCTCGGCGCTGGCCGGGGCCAGCAGGCCCGCGACCATGGTTGCCGCAAGACCTGCGGCCAGGGTTTTCTTCAGTGCAAGTTTCTTCGTTGCCATATCGTCCTCCTCCTCCTTGGGACTTCAGCGTTTCTGCCCTGCCGCCTTGTCAGCGGCCGAGAATTTCAAGCGGGGCCAGCACGAGACTGGGGAACAGCACCATCAGCAGCATGACGATGGTGTGGGCCACCAGGAACGGCAGGACGCCGACGATGACCTTGCCCATGGGCACCCGCGCCACGCCGCTGACCACGTTCAGCACGACGCCGACCGGGGGCGTGACCAGCCCGATGCAGTTGTTCATCACGAACAGGACCCCGAAATAGACCGGATCGATCCCCGCCTGCTTGACGATCGGCATCAGGACGGGGGTCAGGATCAGGATCGTCGGCGTCAGGTCCAGCGCGGTGCCGACGATGAAGACCAGCACCATCATCATGAACATCAGCAGCATCGGATTATCCATCACCGGCTCCAGCATCCGGGTAATCTCGCCCGGAATATTGGCGCTGGTGATCAGCCAGGCCGAGACCAGGGCCCCGGCGACCAGAAACAGGATCACCGAGGTGGTCTTGGCCGCTCGCAGCAGTACACCGTAAAGATCGGAAAGTTTCAGCTCGCGATAGATGAACAACCCGACGAACAACGCATAGAACGCCGCGATGACGCCCGCTTCGGTGGGGGTGAAGATGCCAAAGCGGATACCACCCATGATGATGACCGGCATGATCAATGCCCAGCCTGCCTTAAGCGTGGCTTGACCGCGCGCCGCCCAGTCCTGCTTCGGCAGCACCTTTACATTGTCGCGCCGGGCGACGATCTGCCAGGCGACCAGCAGGCCGACCGCCATCAGGATGCCGGGCACGATACCACCCAGGAAAAGCTGGGTGATCGACACATTCGCGGCGACGCCGAAGACGATGAAGGCGACCGAAGGCGGCAATACCGGGGCGATGATCCCGCCCGCCGCGATCAGCCCGGCCGAGCGCGGCACATCATAGCCCGCGTTCCGCATCATCGGGATCAGGATCGCGGCCAGCGCTGCCGTATCCGCCGCCGCCGATCCCGACAGCGAGGCCATGATCAGCGCGGCGACGATGGCGACGACGCCAAGCCCGCCCCTCAGATGGCCGACAAAGGCAAGCGCGAAATCGATGATCCGCTTCGACAGCCCGCCCGCATTCATCAGCTCTCCGGCCAGAATGAAAAAGGGGATGGCCAGCAGGATGAAGCTGTTGGCGCCGTCGATCATGTTCTGAGCGACGATCTGCGGGTTGAAGATGCCCATATAGGTCATCAGCACCACACCGCAGAACATCAGCGCGAAGGCAATCGGCGCGCCGATCGCCATGGCCCCCAGAAGCGAGGCCAGAAAAACGAAGATGGTCATTCGCCGCGCCCTATCAGGGTTTCCACATCATCGTAATCACCGACGAATTCGGCGATTTCGGCATCGGTGACGCGACCGGTCAGGATATTGAACAGCCGCCAGCCCGCGATAAGCCCCATGCCGACCGAGGTGAAGAAAGCCACGCCATAAACCATGATCATCGGCATGCCCGCGACAGGCGATGTCATGCTGGCATTGATCGGCGCCTGCTGCCATGTGCCCCAGAACAGGATTCCGACGCAAAGCAGGATCAGCATATTGGTCAGCGCCATGCAGATGACGCGCCCGCGCCGCCCGAACACCCGCACCAGCGTCTCGACGCCCAGATGACCGTTTTCCTTGAAAGCCAGTACCGCGCCGATGAAGGTCAGCCAGACGAAAAAGAACCGGCTCATTTCTTCCGACATGACGATGCCGGAATTGAAGCCGTAACGCAGGATCACGTTCAGGAAGACCATCAGCGCCATACCGGCCAGAAGGGCCACGATGACGAATTCGATGAGCTTGACGATACCGTTGACAATTGCCTTCATTCCCGACCCCTCGCGGCCGTGATCAAAAAGGTCGTGCAGGGCACGTTATATCCTCCCCTTCGGCGCGCCTCCGGTTTCCACCCGCGCCATTGCAGATCCCGATGACTGGGCGGGCATGATGTCGCGCCATTCCGTACCGGGCTGGACAGGAGGTTAAATGACAGCGTATATCATTGTCAACGACCTGACGCAGAAATACGGCAAGGTCAGGGGGAGTGCATGAAGAAATATAATAATAATTACAAATCTGTGACGCTGAAAGACGTGGCTGAGGCAGCAGATGTAAGCGTTATCACGGTTTCACGCGCGCTGCGGACTCCTGACGTCGTGTCAGAGAAGGTTCGGGCGCGGGTGGCAGAAGCGGTTGCCCGGCTTGGCTACTCGCCCAATCAGGCCGCGCGGGCGCTGGCTTCGGCGACGACCTCGATCATCGGCGTGATCATTCCTTCGGTCACCAATCAGGTCTTCGCCGATGTGCTTCGGGGCGTTTACGAAGCCGTCGAGGGGACCGCGTTTCAGGTTCAGCTTGGCAATTCCCGCTATACGGCCCGGAAGGAAGAGGAACTGGTCAGGGTGTTTGCAGCGCAGCGTCCTGCGGGTCTGATCGTGGCAGGGATCGACCAGCTTCCGGCGACCCGGCGGATCCTGTCCAGCCTTGGCTGTCCGGTGGTGCAGATCATGGATATCGGGCCGGATCCGATCGACATGATGATCGGCTTCGACCAGAACGAAGGCGGTCGCGCGGCGACCCGGCATCTGCTGGAAAAGGGCTATCGGAAAATCGGCTTCATCGGTGCGCGGATGGATCCCCGCGCGCAAAGGCGCCTTAACGGTTATGTCGAGGTGCTGCAGGCCGCGGGCCTTTATGACGAGGCGCTGATCCATACCTCGCCGCAGCCCTCCTCGGTCACTCACGGAGCCGAGATGTTCGCCGATTTTCTTGCGATGGTGCCCGATGCGGATGCGGTTTTCTGCAACAATGACGATATGGCGATGGGGGCCCTGTTCGAATGCCAGCGGCGGCGGATCCGGGTGCCGGGGCAGTTCGGGATCATCGGATATAACAATCTTGAATACACGGCGGCCTCATGCCCGTCGATCTCATCCATCTGGACGTTGCGCTACGAGATGGGCCGCCGCGCGATCGAGATGATTGCGGCGGCGGGCCGGGGTGAGCGTCCTGATCCCGCGGTGATCGACGTGGGTTACGAATTGATGGCGCGTCAAAGCACGGCGCGTTGACCGGAACGGCAGGGGAGGGCCACCAGAGACATGAATATCCTGATCATAGGCGCGGCGGGGATGATAGGGCGCAAGCTCACCTCGGCGCTGATCGCGCGAAAGGCGCTTGCCGGTAAGCCGATCCGGCAAATCGAACTGGTGGATGTGGTCGCGCCCGAGCCGGTCACAGGCGGCGGTATCGCCATTTCGGCGCGGGCCGTGGACATTTCCGACCCCAAGGTCGCGCCCGGACTGATCTCACGCAGGCCCGACGTCATCTTTCATCTTGCCGCCATCGTCTCGGGCGAGGCAGAGCTGGATTTCGACAAGGGCTATGCGATCAATCTGGACGGCACCCGCCACTTGTTCGAGGCGATCCGGCAAGAAGGACTGGCGCAGCCCTATTGTCCGCGCGTGATTTTTACCTCATCCATAGCCGTCTTCGGTGCGCCATTTCCCGACCGGATCGGCGACGAGTTCTTCCAGACGCCGCTTACCAGCTATGGTACCCAGAAGGCGATCGGGGAATTGCTGCTGTCCGATTATTCCCGGCGCGGCTTTCTGGATGGCGTCGGCATCCGCCTGCCGACGATCTGCATCCGGCCGGGCGCGCCGAACAAGGCGGCCTCGGGGTTCTTCTCATCGATCCTGCGCGAGCCGCTGGTGGGGCAACAGGCAGTGCTGCCGGTCGATGAAAGCGTCCGGCACTGGCATGCAAGCCCGCGCGCGGCGGTGGGCTTTCTGATCCGCGCGGCCGAGATGGACACGGCCATCCTTGGCGCAAGGCGCAATCTGAACATGCCGGGCCTGTCGGCTACGGTGGGCGAGCAGATCGAGGCTTTGCGGCGCGTGGCCGGCGACAAGGCGGTCGCGCTGATCCGGCGTGAACCGGATGCGATGATCGCCGGGATAGTTGGCGGCTGGGCCAGGGATTTCGACGCCGCACGGGCGATATCGCTGGGGTTTCAGGCCGACGGGTCATTTGACGAGATCATTCGCATCCATATCGAGGATGAGCTTGGCGGAGATATCCCGTCATGAGCATGCGTGTTGCCATCGTCATCGGTGCGGGTACCGGAATCGGCAAGGCCATCGCCACGGCGCTGCATGGGGACGGCTTTCACGTCGCGCTGTTCGGCCGCCGCAAGGAGGTGTTGGACGAGGCCGCATCCGGTATCGATCCCTCGGGTGATCGGTTGCAGGCCGTCCCGGTCGATATTGGCCAGCGGGATGCAGTAGGCGCGGCTTTCGCTGCGGTGATCGAGAGATGGGGCAGGCTGGATCTGCTGGTCAATAATGCCGGCATGAACCCGTCCGCGGTGCCGCTGGAAGATATCACCGCCGAGGAATGGGGGCAGGTCGTGGGCGTGAACCTGACCGGCGCATTCTTCTGCACGCAATTCGCCTTTCGCCAGTTCAAGGCGCAGCAGCCGCAAGGCGGGCGGATCATCAATAACGGTTCGGTCTCGGCTACGATGCCGCGCCCGCTGGCCTCGCCCTATGCCGCGACCAAGGCGGGGGTGTCCGGTCTGACACGGGCTTCGGCGCTGGACGGACGGCCGTTCAATATCGCCGTCGGGCAGATCGATATCGGCAACGCCTCGACCGAGATGACGCGGCGGATGGCGACCGGGGTGATGCAGCCTGACGGCTCGCTGGCGGTCGAGCCGACGATCGACATTGCCCATATCGCCGATGCGGTCCGCTATATGGCGGGGCTGCCGCTGGATGCGAATGCGCTGACCCTGACGGTGATGGCCACGCAGATGCCATTTGTGGGAAGAGGATAAGGATAGATGAGCGTCTTTGACGACGGAGTGTTTCTTGGCCGCGTGCGGCTGGCACAGGGCGGGCATCCCCGGGTGGTGACGATCCGCGGCGGACAGGTGATGGATATCACCGCGAAACCCGCGCCGACGGTGCGCGACATCTGCGAGATGTCGGATCCGGCGGGCTATGTGGCGACCGCACCGGGTCAGCCCGTAGCGGATCTGGATGCGATTCTGGCGGGCGAGGCGCAGGCGGTCACGCTGCTGTCACCGGTCGATCTTCAGGCGGTGAAAGCCTCTGGCGTGACCTTTGTCGTCAGCCTGCTGGAACGTGTGATCGAGGAACAGGCAATGGGCGATCCGGGTCGCGCGGATGCCTTGCGGCGCGATATCCTGGAACTGATCGGCGAGGATCTGTCCGATCTGGTTCCGGGTTCCAGGGGCGCGATGGCGGTCAAGGCGCGGCTGGTCGAGCGCGGCGTCTGGAGCCAGTATCTGGAGGTCGGCATTGGCCCGGATGCCGAAATCTTCACCAAATGTCAGCCAATGGCCAGTGTCGGGCATGGCGCGATGATCGGGCTGCATCCGATCTCGACCTGGAACAACCCCGAGCCAGAGGTGGCGGTGGTGGTGTCCTCGACCGGCAGGATAGTCGGCGCGACGCTTGGCAATGACGTGAACCTGCGCGATGTCGAGGGGCGCTCGGCCCTGCTGCTGGGCAAGGCCAAGGATAACAACGCGTCTGCCGCGCTTGGGCCGTTCATCCGGCTGTTCGACGGCGGCTTCGGGCTGGACGACGTCAAGGCGCTGGAGGTCGCGCTGGAGGTGAGCGGCGAGGATGGTTTCGTGCTGACCGGGTCGTCGTCGATGGGCCAGATCTCGCGCAGCCCGGAAGCGCTGGCGGCGGCGGCGATCGGGGATCATCATCAGTATCCTGACGGGCTGGTGCTGTATCTGGGCACGATGTTCGCGCCGGTGCAGGATCGCGACGGGCAGGGGCAGGGCTTCACCCACAAGATCGGCGATGTGGTGACGATCTCGGCCCCGGCATTGGGGGCCTTGGTGAACACGGTCGGATTATCGACTGAATGTCCGGCCTGGAGTTATGGCACGCGCGCGCTCATGGCCGATCTTGCCGGGGCGGGGCTTTTGTAGCGAGGGGCACGCAGGTCGCGCGTGCCCGATCCATCTCATGCGATCTTATCCGGCTGAAATGGCGGTGCCGCTGGCCATTGCAAGAAATCTACCTGCCTTTTCCGGCGTACCAGCTTGAAAGGATGGGGCTGGTGGGAACGGCGCTCCGGTCGGTCTATCAAGAGCCTCTCGCATGCTGGCCCGTTCACTGTCTTTTCGGGATGGCCCCGGCATAGGTGTTCAGTCCCTGCAGGTGCTGATCGGCCTTTTGCAGCGCTTCAAGTGCGGCGGCGCGGTCGCGATTTGCCAGCAGGCCGCACAGCACCTCGGAAACGGCCAGTGCAGGGGAAAGCGTGTGGAAGAAGGTCGGGCTTTCCGTCGCGCAGAGAATGGCCTCGTCGGCGATGCCGATCAGCGGTGAAACCTCGCTATCCGTGATGGCAACGACGCCCATGTTCTTTTCACGGGCAAGCTGGGCGAGTTCCAGACTGTGGCGCGCGTAAGGGCTGATCGAGATCACCAGCAGCACATCTTCGGCCCCGGCCCGCATCAGCCCGTCGCCGGATGCGCCCCTCCGAGCGGCGGCAGGCGGCGCCGGAGGTTTTCGCCTCGGTGCATCTGCCCGATCCGCCGCGTATCTATGAAAGCTATCCGCATCAGCTTTCCGGAGGTCAGCGGCAGCGGGTGATGATCGCCATGGCGCTGGCGTTGAAGCCAAAGTTGCTTATCGCCGACGAGCCGACAACCGCGCTGAACGTGACCACTCAGAAGCAGATCCTGACCCTGATCCGCGAATTGCAGGAACAGCAGAACACCGCAGTGCTGTTCATCACCCATGACCTGCGCGTTGCAGCCCAGATCTGCGACGAGGTGATGGTGATGCGGCGCGGCTCGGTGGTCGAGCAGGGTCCGGCGGCCGAAGTGCTGGCCCGTCCGTGCCATGACTATACCCGCGCATTGATCGCCGCTGCCCCCGGCCGTGACTGGGATTTCGCGTCCGGCAGCCGGCTGTCGCAGCCGGCGGGGGTCGCGATATGATCAATGCGAGTCTGATCCAGATGGATGTAGCGCCGCTGGACCCGGCCATGAATCTGCGTCGCATCCACGACCATATCGCCGCCGAGTCCAGCCGCGGCGCACGGCTTGTTCTGTTTCCCGAACTCGCCAATACCGGCTATGTCGAACCGCTGGTTCCCGGCGGCGCGATGACGCTGCCCCCGGCCGATTACGCCGCCGCGCTGCACGCCGCCTGCGCTACGCCCGACGGCCCCGAGATCGCGGCGCTGGCCGAGGCGGCGCAGCGGCACGGCTGCCATATCGTCATCGGCATGGGCCTGCGCGATCCACTGCGCGAGGGAGTGATGCGCAACTGCTCGGTGCTGATCGGGCCGCAGGGGGTTTTGGGCTGCTATGCCAAGATCCACCAATGGCAGAATGAGAAACTGTATTTCACCCGTGGCGACCGGATCGACAGCTTTGCCTTTGGCGAGACGCGGCTGGGGATGCAGATCTGCTACGACATCCGATTTCCCGAGATCACCCGCATTCTCGCAATGCAGGGGGCAGGGATCGTGACCTCGGTCTGGGCCTCTTTCGGCGCCGAGGATGCCCCCGTCGCCGATGAGGCGCTTTTCCTGCACCGCGCCTATACGCGCGCAGTCGAGAACGGCGTTTTCTTCCTGAGCTGCAATCGCAGCGGCAGCACCGGCGGGCAACGCTTTTTCGGGCGTTCCTGCGCGTTGGCGCCCGATGGAACCGTGCTTGGCGCGCTGGATCACGACCACGAAGATGTGCTGCGCGTCAAGATCGACCTGTCGCAGATTGCCCGTTATCGTGGCTTCACCGGCATCTGGGCCGATCGCGCGCCCGAGATCTATGCGAAATACTTTCCCTGACCGGAGTCTGTCATGACCTCTCCCTGCCCACCGCTCGCGGATGCCGACTGGCCCGCCGAGATTCTCGATCTGCGCAAGGGTTTCGCCGGGGCGTTGAACGTCTATCGCACCATGGCGCATCACCCGGCCTTGCTGCGGGCCTGGGCGCCGCTGCGGCAGCATGTCGTCAAGGACAGCGCCCTGGAGGCGATTCGCTCGGAACTGGTGATCCTGCGTGCGGCCTACCGTATGGGTTCGGCCTATGAATGGACCCATCACGTCAGCCGCGCCCGTGCACTTGGCATGTCGGATGATCGCATCCTTGCCATGCGTGGCGCGCCGGAGGGCGAGGACGGATTGATCGCCCGTGCGGTTGACGCCTTGTTCGACCAGCGGCGTCTGCCCGAAGCGCTGGAGGCGGATCTGGCAGCAATATTAGGGCGCGACGGCGTATTTGACCTGATCGCAACCGTCGGCTTCTATTCGGTTCTAGGTTATCTCCTGATGACCTATGACACGCCGGTCGACGATGTCGTAACGGCAGAGCTGGCCGACCGTCCGTTATCGGATCCGATGACCTGAAACGGTTTCCCCCGCCGGGTTTCCTGCCGGTCTCTTTAAAATGTTCCCTTTTTGTTCTATGATGCAACATCAACTGCAAGGAAGTTGCAATCATGGGTGGATACAGGATTTCCGACTGGCCCCGGCACATCCTTTTCTTTGCCGCGGTTCCGCCGCCGCCTTTCATCAGGCATGTCCGGCAGATATGGCCGCTT
Source organism: Paracoccus onubensis (assembly GCF_003591515.1). GTDB lineage: Bacteria > Pseudomonadota > Alphaproteobacteria > Rhodobacterales > Rhodobacteraceae > Paracoccus > Paracoccus onubensis. The sequence continues at coordinate 217,139 of NZ_QZCG01000005.1, read as the reverse complement.
GTCGGCACCGGCGACAGGCTGCGCGACAAGACGCTTCACATGACCATATTGCCGGTCATCGGGGATGACGAGGTGGACCCGGGACTGGTCCGCGCCTTGAGCGGAGCCCTTGCCGGGTTCAGCTTTCCGTCATTCGATATCACCTTCGACCGGATGATGACCTTCAGGGCAAAGAAAAAGCGGCCGATCGTGCTAAGAACGCCGGAAACGGATATCCTGGTTGATCAGCTTGCCCGGACGGTCGGCCGCGCCCTGACCGGGACATTCCCGAAATTCCCGAAACCGGGCAGGGTTACGCCTCATGTCACGCTTGCCTATGGCGCAGGCTTCGATGGGGAACGTCTTTTGCCCGCTCCTCTCGGGTGGCGCATTCGGGATATCGCTCTGATCGACAGCGTGCAGGGAGAAGGGCGGCATATCCATCTGGCAAGATGGCGTCTCGGCACCGGGGACTGACCGGGGCCGGGCTACGGATTGCCAATGATCCCGGTATCATCCCTGCCTGCTTCAAATGGCAGCCCGCCCGGCAAGGCTGGTCTAGATGCCGTTTCCGGTTTGGGCGCGCTCCACGATCCGGGTAAGGCGTTCGGTGACGTGATCGGGAAGGTCGTCCGGGATCTCTGCCGAAGAAACGGGTTGCTCACCCACTTGTACCAGCATCACCATGCCCATGGTGTAATGCGGAATGCATTTGATGCCATAAAAGCCGGGTTCCGTGAATTCGACCTCGATTTCCTCGTTGATCTGGCCTTTGAAGGGCTCCGCATTCTCCGGCAGCATTTCCGGCATCGAGGCGGCGTTATGAGACGGATGGGTCGCCAGGAATTTGATCCGGTCTCCGGACTTCAGTTCCAGATATTCGGGTTCGAATACCATGCCGCCGGTGTCATTCCGGTTCAGCATCCTGACTTCGAAAACGTCAGCAGCCGCAGGATGTGCAAGCAAGAGCGCGATGAATGTCAGAAAGCGCATGTGGTTTCCTTTCGGTTTAAGGGCAGAAAACGCATGATCCTCGACCCGTCCGAAGGGTCGGTCAGTTCGGTGATGCGAACGGCAAAGACCCTCTCCAGCAACTCGGGGGTGAGGATCCCGGCAGGAGGGCCAAGCGCGATCAGCCTGCCATGATGCATGACCCCCAACCGGTCGCAGATCATCGCCTGATTAAGATCGTGCAGCGCAATCACCGTTGTCAGCTTCAGGTCAGCGACCAGCTGCATGATCGAAAGCTGGTGGTGGATATCGAGATGGTTGGTCGGTTCGTCCAGCAGCATGACCTTGGGGCATTGGGCCAGCGCGCGGGCGATATGAACGCGCTGCCGCTCGCCTCCCGACAGGGTGATCCAGTCGCGGGTCTCGAACCCCTGCATGCCGACACGCGCCAGCGCATGCGCGACATGCCGGTCGTCCTCTTCGGACCAGGGGCGCAATGCGTCCAGCCAGGGCGTGCGGCCCAGCTCGACCGCATCGCGAACCGAAATCCGGTCCGAGGTCTCGGCCTGCTGCGCCACGAAAGCCAGCAGGCGGGCGATATCGCGCTGGCGCATTCGGTCCAGCGGTCTTCCGGCCAGTTCAAGATGGCCGGAAGATGGCTTCAACAGCCCCGCAAGCAACCGCAGCAGCGTGGATTTCCCCGAGCCGTTGGGACCGATCAGCCCCAGGACCTCACCCTTGGCGACGGTCAGGCTGGTCCCGTGCAATATCGCCTTGCCACCCGCGCGCCAACTCAGATCGGTGGCGCGGATCATCGCGATACGGTCCTTGCGCGGATCAGGATCACCGCGAAAACCGGCGCCCCGACAAGGGCGGTCACGACGCCGATGGGCAAGGTTTGCCCGGGGATCATGATCCGGGACATGATATCTGCGGCGATCAGGAAAACCATGCCGATCAGGGCCGAAGCGGGAACCAGCAGCGCATGGCGCACCCCGACCAGAAACCGCGCAGCATGGGGCACGACCAGCCCCACGAAGCCGATCGAGCCGGTGATCGACACCATGACCGCCGTCGCCATCGCCGAGACGACGATCAGCACCACCTGAACCTGCCTGACCGGAATCCCAAGCGAGGCCGCGGATTCCGCCCCGAAGGTAAAGGCGTCCAGCGCCCGCATATGCCAGAACGCGACGATCAGCAGCAGGATCGCTGCGGCAAGCGCCAGCCAGACATCGTCCCAGCGAATCCCGGACAGATTGCCCAGAAGCCAATACATGATTCCGCGGGCCTGTTCGGCATTGGCGGAGCGGGCGATCAGGAACGAGGTCATGGCGTTGAACAGTTGCGATCCGGCAATGCCCGCCAGAATGATCTGCCCGGCGCCGCGCAATCCCGTGCCGCCGCCTGCCATGCGTGCCAGAAGGGCGACAAGGCCAAAGGCCAGCAAAGCGCCGCCAAGCGCGCCTGCCGACATCGGCACGGCCGCCGCACCGATCCCGACGACCGCGATCAGAACCGCGCCGGTCGAAGCACCGGCGGAGATACCCAGCAGATAGGGGTCGGCCAGCGCGTTGCGCAGCAGCGATTGCAGGATCACCCCGCAAACCGCCAATGCGGTGCCGCATCCGCCGGCGACGAGGGCGCGGGGCAGCCTGTAGGACCAGATGATGCCCTCATCTATCGGGTCAAGGACATAGCCCGCATCCCAGAACCGGTTGGCCATCACCTGTAAAACCGTGCTGACCGGGATCCGCGTCTCGCCGATGCAAATCCCTGCCAGCAGTGCGGCGATCAGGATCAGGACAATCCAGATTCCGTGGAACGCCCGAAGGCCGCGACGCCGGGGCCGGGTTCCGATCAGGGCCAGAGTCATCGCGGCAAGGCCTCCATCGCCTCGGTCAGCGTTTCCAGACCATCGATGAGCCGGATCGAGGCATGCATGGCTTCGGCGTCGAGAATCACGATACGGTCCTCTTTCACCGCGGTCATCTGGCTGGTGACCGGATCGGATTTAAGGAATTCCAGCTTTTTCTCATGGTCGTCGGCGGGAAAACGGCGGCGATCCATACGGGCGATCACGATCACCGACGGATCGGCCCTGGCGATGCTTTCCCAGCCCACGGTCGGCCATTCCTCATCGGATTCGATCACGTTGCGCAGGCCCAGTGCGTCCAGCATCCATGCCGGAATGCCCTTGCGGCCGGCAACATAGGGATCGAGTTCGAGATCGGCGGAAGAGAACCAGACCACCGCCGAGGCATCAGGCAAATCGAGCGTCTCGGCACGTTTGACCGCATCAGCCTCGCGCGTCTTCAATTCGGCGACCAGTTCCGCGCCGCGATCCTGCCTGTCCATGATCGTGGCCATCTGGTCGATGCTTTTATAGACGGTAGCGATGTCGAATGGCGCAAGGCGCGTGCCATCCGCGCCGACAAGGTTGTCCTTGCCCTCGCAATCGGGCGGCATGACATAGGTGGGAATGCCCAGATTGGCAAATTGCTCACGCGTGCCGACGACGCCCTGCGGGCCGATCATCCATTCGAACATGGTGGGCACGAAACCCGGACGCTTGTTCACCACCGCCTCGAAGCTGGGCATATTGTCGGCGATCCGCTCGACCCCGGCATCGGCCTTGGCAAAACGTGGCAGAACCTCGTTGAACCACAGCGATGTGCCCGCCATGCGATCCTCGGCGCCCAGCGCGTAAAGAACCTCGGTTGCGGCCTGTCCGATCGAGACGACATTCTCGGGCGGCCCGTCGAACCGGATTTCGTGCCCGCAATTATCGATGGTCAGCGGATATTCGGTCGGCGCGGCGGATGCCGCAACTGCCATCAATATGCCCATCGCGGCGATCGAAACGGTAGTCAATTTCATGCTGATGTCCTTCCTGAACGTGAAGGACAGGGTGGGAAGGTCGCGTAAAACCAAGGCAAGACGGCGCTTCTGCCGGCAGGGACAGGTCGGCGGTCGGCTTCCGCCAGGAACTGCATCCAGTCATCGCTCCTCCTTCCGGGGCACCCCGCCCGGGTTGGTTGACGTGAAGATGGCAGGTCTCCTGACTCGCGGGTCGCCGCGTGTCCCGCCTTCCCGGCGCATCTGCGCCAGTGGCTGTCGGGCCACGCTCTCCGCTTACAGTTGCGGGGGCAGTCGCGGAATCGGCACCGTTTGGCAGCACCTCACCGCGTTCCCTTTTCACCCGGTCGGCCTAGCCTTCCCGGGAACCATCGCAAGTGGAATGCCCGAGACGGTGAAGGCAGTCAAGCGCCGTAACGGCTCCGGAGCCGCGAACGGGATCGGCGGAAAGCCGGTCTCATCCTTTGTTTGGCGTGTTGAGCCTTGATTTCCATCTGCTTTTCGGTGCGCCAAAGGGCTTCGCCCGCCATTGTGTGGCGTTCACTCATCGTAACTTCGCTTGACTTTGGGTCCGGTCCGTGGCTTGGCTTCTGCCATCGCTGGTTCCTGCCTTAGGGCAGGCGAAGAGGGAATGCGACAAGCCATCAGGCCCAAGCGCAGCCGCCCCCGCGACCGTGACCGGAGAGGTTGCCCACCGCCACTGGCGCAGATGCGCCGGGAAGGCAGGGCACCCGCCAGAGGCCAGTTCCTCTGACATCCGCAAGCCGGGAGACCTGCCAGCGTCGGTTCCGCAAGGGACCGCCATGAACTGTGCGACCGGGGTGTGTCGTCGTCCTGAACCTTTCTGGCCCAGCCAGAGAAGTCCGGCCGATCCATCCCGCCGCCCGAGAAACGATCAGGCCGGAGGGGCCGCGTGGCTGAGACATTCGAACTGGTGGTCTGTACCACCTGCCGTTTTCCGGGGGCCGATCCGCAGGCCACCCCCCTGACCCAACGCGACGGGCAACGCCTGTCGGATGCGCTGACGGCTGCCGGAATTGCGCATCGGCGGCAGGAATGCCTGTCCGCCTGCACGCACGGCTGTGCCGTGGTGCTGCGCGGAGCCGGACTCTGGACCTATGTGCAGGGCGGGCTGGATCCCGACAGAAACCTTGCCGATCTGATCGAGATGTATCGCGCCTATGGCGCAACGGATGACGGGATCGTGCCGTGGCGCGAACGCCCCGAAATCATCCGCAAGAACACCATTGCCCGCATCCCCCCATTCGAGGTCTGATCATGTCTCTGGAAAAAACCCCCGTCACCGTCATCACCGGCTTTCTCGGCGCCGGCAAGACCACGCTGATACGACAATTGCTGCGCAACCCGGATGGGCGGCGTCTTGCGGTTCTGGTGAATGAATTCGGCGATGTCGGCGTCGATGGCGATCTGATCCGCGAATGCGCCGATGCGAACTGCCCCGAGGCGAATATCCTCGAACTGACCAATGGCTGCATCTGCTGTACCGTCGCCGACGAATTCATCCCTTCGATCGAGCGACTGATGGCGATGGAGCCGCGCCCGGACCATATCGTCATCGAGACCTCGGGGCTGGCGCTTCCCAAGCCGTTGCTCAAGGCGTTCGACTGGCCCGATCTGCGCTCGCGCATCACCATTGACGGGGTGATCACGGTGGCCGATGCCGAGGCGGTGGCGCTGGGCCGTTTCGCCCCCGATCCGGCGCGGCCCGGCAATACCGATGCGGGCGACGGCACGGATGCCGATCACGAAACGCCATTGTCCGAAGTGTTCGAGGATCAGATTGCCTGTGCCGATCTGGTGTTGCTGTCCAAACCCGATCTTGCCGGCGAGGAGGGCGTGGCAAAGGCGCGCGCGATTATCGCGGCCGAGGCACCGCGCCCCCTGCCGGTCCTGGTGCTGGCGGAAGGCGCGATCGACGCCCGTGTGGTGCTGGGTCTGGGCGCTGCGGCCGAGGACAGCCTTGACGCGCGGCCCTCGCATCATGACGGTTTCGAGGATCACGACCATGACGATTTCGATACGATCGTGGTCGACCTGCCCGAACAGAGCGACCCCGAGGCGCTGGCAGCAAGGATCGAGGCGCTGGCAAACGCCCGGAACATCCTGCGCGTCAAGGGACATGTCGCGGTCGAAGGCAAGCCGATGCGCCTGCTGGTGCAGGCCGTCGGCCCCCGCGTCCGTCATCAGTTCGACCGTCCGTGGGGCAGCCAGACCCGGCAAAGCCGGCTGGTCGTGATCGCCGAAAAGGGCGATATCGACCGCAGCGCCGTCGAGCGGGCGCTGGCCTGAAATGCACGTCCTGTTCCGGGAAAGCCATGGGCTGGAGGAAAGCGCGGCGCCCCGCGATCTCGGGCAGACGCCCGCGGATCTGGTGGTGCTGTCCTTTTCCGACAGCGATCTGGGGGCTTTCGCGGCTGGATGGCGGCGCGGGCGCGAATCCCTGCCATCGCTGCGACTGGTGAATCTGTCGGCGCTGGTCCATCCCCTGTCGGTCGATACCTATATCGAGCGCACGCTGTCCGGTGCGAAAGCGATCCTGATCCGGCTGATCGGCGGCATGTCATGGTGGTCCTACGGCGTCGAGCAGGTCTCTCGCCTCGCCCGGCAGAACGGGATCGCGCTGGCCTTTCTGCCCGGCGACGGGCGCACTGATCAGGCGCTTGACCGGGCCTCGACCATTCCACCCTCTATCCTGCGCAGGCTGGGCAGGCTGTGCGATACCGGGGGCGAGATCGCGGCGCAGGGCGCGCTGGCGCAGCTTGCGCTGGCCGCGGGCCTGCCCGCCGATCCGGTGCCGGGACCGGAAACGCTGCCCGCCTTCGGTTTCTGGTATCCTCAGGCCGGGATCATGCCAGCCGCGCCGGATCGCCGATCGCTTGTCATTATCCCCTTTTACCGCGCCTGGCTTGCAGCGGCGGATACCGGCGGCATCCGCGCGTTGATCGAGGCGTTCGAGGATGCGGGTTTCGACGCTTGCGGGCTGTTCGTCCCAAGCCTCAAGGATGAAGGGGCCGCCGGCTGGCTGCGCCGGGTCCTGCCCGGGCTTGCCCCGGCCGCCATCGTCAACGCCACCGCATTCTCGGCCAGATCGGACAGCGGATCGCCACTCGATCTGGCCGGAGTGCCGGTCTTTCAGGTGATCCATGCAACCAGTGACCGTCAGGCATGGGCCGATTCCGACCGTGGGCTTTCGCCGTCGGATCTGGCGATGCATATCGCGATGCCCGAGGTTGACGGGCGGATTTCAGCGGGCGTGATTTCGTTCAAGGACAGCGCGGCCCATGATCCCGATCTGCAATTCGCCTGCCCCCGCCACAGCGCCGATCCGGTGCAGGTTGCGGCCACGGTGGCGCGGGTGGCAGCATGGCACCGGCTGGCGGTAATCCCGGCGGCGGAAAAACGGGTTGGGCTGATCCTGTCCACATATCCCGGCAAGGCGCATCGGATGGCCCATGCGGTCGGGCTGGATGCCATCGCTTCGGCCGGGGCGATGCTGTCCGATCTGGCGGGTGCGGGCTATACGGTCGCCGATGGCCAGCCGCTTGAACAGGCGCTGGCAACCGGGCATATCCTCTGGCCGCTTGACGATTACCGCAAGGCACTTGCCCGGCTGCCGCGATCCCTGCGCGAAGCGCTGCAAAAAGCGCATGGCCGTCCCGAAGATGATCCGGCCCTGACCGCCGCCGGTTTCGCCTTCGCCGCCACCCGTCGTGGCAATGCCCTGATCGCGCTTCAGCCCGAGCGCAGCCGTGATCCCGATCGCGAAGGCGAATATCACGATGTCACGCGCGTACCATGCCATGCCTATGTCGCCTTCTATCTGTGGCTTCAGACGCAGGTGGATGCACTGATCCATATCGGAGCGCATGGGACGCTGGAATGGCTGCCGGGCAAGGCGGCGGCGCTGTCGCCCGATTGCTGGCCGCAGGTGCTGACCGGGGCGCTGCCGGTGATCTATCCCTTCATCGTCAACGATCCGGGCGAGGCGGCACAGGCCCGCCGCCGCCTTGGCGCGGTGACGCTTGGCCATCTGCCGCCGCCTCTGGCGCAGGCGGGAACTCCGGTGCAGTTCACGCGGCTGGAACGGCTGCTTGACGAATATTCCATGGCCGACGGTCTGGACGCGCCGCGTCAGAAACGGCTGATTTCTGTGATCAGAGAGGCCGCGCAGGCAGCAGGGGTCGAGGATGATCTGGGCATTCCCGGCAATGCCAGCGCCGCCGAAGCGATTCCGCTGATCGACCGGTTTGTCTGCGACGTGAAGGATTCGCAATTCGGCGAGGGGCTGCATATCTGGGGGCGCGGCACGCCCGGGACTGGCGGGCTGACGGGAGAAGCCGCCTCGATCGCGGCGGAAAGCGCCGGTCTGATCGCGGCACTGGCAGGCCGGTGGATCGAGGCGGGGCCATCGGGCTCGCCTTACCGGGGCCGGGTTGATGTGCTGCCAACCGGGCGCAATCTCTATGGCACGGACCCTCGTGCCGTGCCGTCTCGCGCGGCTTACACGCAGGGGATCAGGCTGGCCGAAGAATTGCTGCGACGGCATTTGCAGGATCAGGGCGATTATCCGCAGGGGCTGGTCGTGAACCTCTGGGGTTCGGCGACGATGCGCACGGCGGGGGAAGAATTCGCCATGGCGCTGCATCTGGCCGGAATTTCGCCGCAATGGGATGAACAATCAGGCCGGGTCATCGGCTTCGAGGTCATCCCGCTGACATTGCTCGACCGGCCCCGGATCGACGTGACGCTGCGTATCTCGGGCCTGTTCCGCGATGTGTTCCCCGATCTCGCGCGGCTGTTCGAGGCCGCGACCGATGCGCTTGCGGCGCGGGATGAGGCTGCCGACATGAATCCCTATGTCGCGGCCCCGCCCGGTCCGCGCGTTTTCGCGCCCCCGCCTGCAAGCTACGGGCTGGGCATGTCCATGGCACAGTTCACCCCAGAGGCGCGGCAGCGGGCGGGCGAGGCATGGCTGGCAGCATCAGCCCATTCCGCCGATGGGCTCCCCGCCCGCGCGGTGCTGGAAACGCGGCTGAAACGCGCCGATGCATTTGTGCATATGCAGGATCTGCCGGAAACCGATCTGCTGCTGGCCGAGGATTACGCCACGCATGAGGCGGGCTTTGCCGCCGCTCTGGTCAATCTGGGCGGGGTGGCGTCGCTTTATCATCTGGACGCCACCCGGCCCGAAGCCCTGCGTGCCCGGACTCTGGCCGAGGAAATCGCCCGCGTCACCCGCGCCCGCGCCGCCAATCCGCGCTGGATCCGCTCGATGATGCGGCATAGTTTCCGGGGCGGGGCGGAAATCGCCGCGACGCTGGATCACATGGCCGCTTTCGCGCATCTGGCCGGAGTCGTGCCTCCGCATCTTTTCGATCTGTATCATGGCGCGACCCTTGGCGACCCGAAAGTCGTGGCATTCCTGCGCGACCGGAACCCGCAGGCGCTGGCCGCGATGCAGGCATGTTTCGCCGCGCTGGCCGAATCCGGCCTGTGGCACAGCCGGTCGAACAGTCTGACGGCGGGTATGGGATGAGCGGAACCGTCAAGGGCTGGTGTCCCGGCGCGTTGACGCCGATGCCCGCGGGCGACGGGCTGATCCTGCGGATCAGGCCCCATGTCTCGCGGCTGATGCCCGATCAAATCCGGCTGATCGCTGATCTGGCGATGCAGTATGGCGACGGAGCGGTAACACTGACCAGCCGCGCGAATCTGCAACTTCGGGCGGTATCCGCAAAGAATCTGGCGGCGGTTCAGGCCGCGCTGCGGCGGCAGGGGCTGATCGATGGCGATACCGATCTGGAACGCCGGCGCAACCTGCTGACGACGCCGATCTGGAGGGCGGATGACGATACCCTGCCGTTGGCTGGGGAGCTGACCCGGCGATTGCGCGAGCTTCCTGTCCTGCCCGCGAAATTCGGCTTTGCCATCGATACTGGACCGGCTGCGATCCTTGGCGCCGCCCCGGCCGATATCCGCATCGAGCGCGGCCCGCACGGGTTGATCCTGCGTGCCGACGGGATGGCGCGGGGCGAATATGTGACAGCGGCCAACGCGATCACCCGCGCCATCGAGCTTGCCCATTGGTTCGCCGCAAGGGCGGGTGAAGCGACCCGCATGGCGCGGCTGGTGAGCGCTGGCGAAACCCCTGAACTTCGCGCGGATGACGCGCCGCTGACCGTCGCGCCGTTACGACCGGGCGGCAGATACCGCGCCGTCGCCTTCGGGCGTCTCAATGCCGGAACCTTTCGCGATCTTGCCGCTGCGCCGGTCCGCCTGACGCCTTGGCGGGGCGTGCTGGCCGAGGGTGACGCCGCCTTGCCCGTTCATGACGACCTGATCGGGGATCCCGGCGACCCCCGCCTGCGTATCGCCGCCTGTATCGGCAAGCCCCGCTGCCCTTCGGCCAGCGTCGGGACATTCGCGCTGGCCAACCGCCTTGCGCCGCATCTTCCGGCGGGCAGAACCCTGCATGTTTCCGGCTGCGCCAAGGGTTGCGCGCATCCCGGCCCCGCCGATCTGACCCTGACCGGGCGCGACGGGCGGTTTGATCTGATCCTGAACGGCGCGCCTGCGGATCACCCGGCGCGGCGCGGATTTCACCCGGACGACCTTCCCGGCATATTGAGTGACCTGCATGCCTCACAGCTATGAAACCGATGGCGCCTCGATCTATCGCGCCTCATTCGCAACCATCCGCGCCGAGGCGGATCTTGCCCGCTTCACGCCCGAGGAAGAACCCGTCGCCGTTCGCATGATCCATGCCAGCGGCATGGTCGAACTGGCCCCGCGGATCCGGTTTGCCCCCGGCTTCGCCATCCGCGCGCGAGAGGCGTTGATGCGCGGCGCGCCAATCCTCTGCGATGCGCGCATGGTCAGCGAAGGGATCACCCGCGCCCGTTTGCCCGCCTCGAACCCGGTCATCTGCACGCTCCGCGCGCCAGAGGTTCCGGGGCTGGCCGCCGAACTGGACACTACCCGCTCGGCTGCCGCTCTGGAACTGTGGCGCCCGTATCTGCAAGGCGCCGTGGTCGCCATCGGCAACGCCCCGACCGCATTGTTTCATCTGCTGAACATGCTTGAGGATCCCGCCTGTCCCCGCCCCGCCGCAATCATCGGTTGCCCCGTAGGTTTCATCGGCGCGGCGGAATCAAAGGCGGCGCTGGCTGCTGACAATCCGGTGCCGTGGTGTATCGTCAGCGGAAGGCCGGGTGGATCGGCCATGACGGTGGCTGCCGTCAATGCGTTGGCGGGCCCTGCGGAATGAGCGGGGGGAAGATCGTCTGCATCGGCCTTGGCCCCGGCGACCCGGATCTGATGAGCCTGCGCGCGCATCGCCATCTGACGAATGCCGCGACGGTGGCCTATTTCCGCAAGCCGGGCCGCATGGGGCAGGCCCGCCGCATTGTCGAGGGGCTGCTGCCCGGGGATGTGGCGGAACTGGCGATGGAATATCCGGTGACGACCGAAATCCCGGTCAGCGATCCCGCCTATAACGCCATGCTCAGGGGTTTTTACGACGAATGGGCCGGGCGGCTTGTGAATGCCGCACAGCATGGCGATGTGGTCGTTCTGTGTGAGGGCGATCCGTTCTTTTTCGGCTCGTTCATGCATCTGCACGCCCGCCTGCCAGCGGAATTGGTCGAGGTGGTGCCGGGCATTCCGGGCATGGCCGGGTGCTGGACCGCGACGGGGCGGCCGATCACATGGGGCGACGATATCCTGACCATCCTTCCTGCCACCCTGCCCGAAGCAGAGCTTGCGCGCCGCATTGCCGATACCGATGCGCTGGTGGTGATGAAGATTGGCCGCAACCTGCCGCGCCTGCGCAGAGCCATCGCGGCGGCGGGGCGGCTGGCCGAGGCATGGCTGGTCGAACATGGCACCATGCCTGCCGAACGTGTCTGCCCGCTGGCCGAGGTTCAGGGGCCGGTGCCCTATTTCTCGATCGTTCTGATCCATGGACAGGGGCGCAGACCATGAGCGGCTGGCTGGTCATTGCTGGGCTTGGTCCGGGCGCCGAAGGGATGGTGACGCGCGAGGTGCAGGCGGCATTGCGCGACGCGACCGATGTGATCGGTTATGCGGCCTATGTCGCCCGGATCCCGGCGCGTGACGGGCTGGTGCTGCATGGCTCCGACAACCGGGTGGAACTCGATCGCGCCGCGCTGGCCCTGCGGCTTGCGGCGGAAGGGCGGCGGGTTGTCGTCATATCCTCGGGCGATCCGGGGGTATTCGCCATGGCCTCGGCGGTTTTCGAGGCGATGGAGGCCGGTCCGGCCGAATGGCAGGCGCTGGATATGAGCGTATTGCCGGGAATAACGGCGATGCTGGCTGCTGCGGCGGCGGCGGGTGCGCCGCTTGGGCATGATTTCTGCGCGATCAACCTGTCGGACAATCTCAAACCCTTCGATCTGATCCTGCATCGGGTGCGGCTTGCGGTGCAGGGTGACTTCGCGATGGCTTTCTACAATCCGCGTTCAAACAGCCGTCCGCATCAGTTCGGACAGGTTCTGGATCTGCTGCGGCAAAGCTGTGGCGCCGATCGTCTGATCACCTTCGCGCGTGCGGTATCGACCCCGGAACAACAGATCCGCACAGTAACGCTGGCCGAGGCCAGCCCCGAAATGGCGGATATGCGGACGATGGTGCTGGTCGGATCGTCGCTGACGCGCCGGATCGGGCGGTTTGTCTATACGCCGAGATCGGCATGACACCAGTTCAGCACCTCTTCGAGCCGCGAGGTGACCGGGCAATCCGGCATCTTGGGGCGGGCAATCATCAGAACCGGGATGCGCAGGGCGCGGGCCGCGATCAGCTTTGCTTCGGCCCCGGTGCCGCCGGCGTTCTTGGCGACGAGCAGGTCGATCCGGTGGCGCGTCAGCAATGCCTGATCCCCGGCCAGGTCGAAGGGACCGCGCGCGATCACCACATGATGGTCGGGCAGCGGCGGCGGGCTGGCCGGGGGATCAACCAGACGCAGCAGGTAATGATGCTGGGGCTGGCGCGCGAAAGCCGCAAGGTTCTGGCGGCCAATCGCCAGAAAGACCCGCCGCCCGGGCCCGGCAAGTGCCTGTGCAGCGGCGGCGATATCGGCGGTTTCGGTCCAGTCATCGCCCGGACCGGGTTGCCATTCGGGCCGCTGAAAGACCAGCAGCGGCAGGCCGGTCAGGGCGCTGGCCGTGACGGCGTTGCGGCTGATCTGCGCGGCAAAGGGATGGGTTGCATCCACGATCCGCGAAATCCGGTTCGCCCGCAGCCAATCCGCCAATCCCCCGGCCCCTCCGAAACCGCCGATACGGATGGGCACGGGCTGGATGCGCGGCGCTTCGGTGCGTCCGGCATAGGACAGGATGGCGGGCAGGCCGCGTTCAGCCATTGCTGCGGCAAGCCGGCTGGCCTCGGTCGTGCCGCCAAGGATAAGGGTCGTCATGGCTGAGTGGCTCTCGATCATCGGTATCGGCGAAGATGGCGTCAACGGGCTGTCGATGACAAGCCTCAATGCGCTGCGACTGGCCGAAGCCGTCTTTGGCGGTCCCCGTCATCTGGCGATGATTGCCCATCCCGACCGGCGCGAATGGCCGGTGCCGTTCTCGATCGAGCCGGTTCTGGCGATGCGGGGCAGGCCGGTCGCTGTGCTGACATCGGGCGATCCTTTCTGGTATGGAGCGGGCGGGGCGCTGGCGCAGGTGCTGGCGCGGGATGAATGGCGCGCCTATCCGGGGATTTCAGTCTTTTCGCTGATAGCCGCCCGCATGGGCTGGCGGATCGAAGAGACGTTGTGCCTTGGGCTTCATGCCGCGCCGATCCCGCGTCTGCGGCAGGAACTGGTGCCGGGGCGGCGGGCCATCCTGACTCTGCGCGACGGGGCGGCGGTGCAGCAACTGGCCGCGTGGCTGAGCGCCGAGGGTTTCGGTGACAGCATCCTGACGGTGATGGAATATCTGGGCGGCCCGCGCGAACGGATCCGCGAGGCCAGCGCCGATGGGCTGGATTTCGACGATATCGGCGATCTGGTTGCTGTCGCCCTGTCGGTCCGGGGCGGCGGCAGGGTTATACCCTGTGCGCCGGGCTTGCCGGATGACTGTTTTGCCCATGACGGCCAGATTACCAAGCGCCCGGTGCGGGCTCTGGCCCTGTCGGCGCTGGCGCCGCGGCCCGGAGAACTTCTGTGGGATATCGGCGCGGGGGCCGGTTCTGTCGGAATCGAATGGCTGCTGTCCCATCCTTCGACGCGCTGCATCGGGATCGAACGCGATCCTGCCCGGGCGCAACGGGCGGCGGGGAATGCGGCACGGCTGGGAATGGATCGGCTGGAAATCCGGCAGGGCAGCGCCATGGAGCTGCTGCCCGATCTGCCCGATCCCGATGCCATATTCATCGGCGGCGGAGCAGATGACCCCCTGATGGGCGCATTGTGGCAGCGCCTGCCTGCGGGCTGCCGGATCGTCGCGCATGCCGTGACGCTGGAGACCGAGGCGCTGCTGACCGCATGGCAGGCGGCGAAAGGCGGCAGCCTGCTGCGCATCGATCTGTCCGAAGCCGCGCCGATCGGTGGCAGGCGCGGCTGGAAATCATCCTATCCCGTTACGCAATGGAGGGTCCTGCGATGAAGATCGCCGGTATCGGGTTTCGAAGCGGTGCCACAATCGGCTCGGTCCTTGATGCGATGGAACGTGCCGGGGCAACCGGTCTGCGCCGCCTTGCCGTGCCTGCGGCGAAACGGGACGATCCGCTGATTTCAGAACTGATCGCGCAGGGGTTCGAGGTGACGCCGATCCCATGCGAAACGCTGGCCCGTATCGCCACGCCGACGCAAAGCCGGATTTCATTGCATGTCTACGGCACCGGCAGCGTCGCCGAAGCCTGTGCGCTGGCGGCGGGCGCGAACAGCCGGCTGCTGGTCGTGCGGGTCGTCTCGGCCGACCGGATGGCGACGGCGGCCCTTGCCGAAACAGGAGAGAATTCATGACCGTGCATTTCATCGGTGCGGGGCCGGGGGCGCCCGATCTGCTGACGCTGCGTGCGCGCGACCTGATCGCTGCCTCGCCGGTCTGTCTTTACGCGGGATCCCTGATTCCCCGGGCGGTGCTGGCCCATTGCCCGGAAGGGGCGCGGATCGTGAATACCGCGCCGCTGGATCTGGACGCGATCATGGCCGAGATCGCGGCGGCCCATGAACAGGGACTCGACGTGGCGCGGCTGCATTCCGGCGATCTGTCGGTCTGGTCGGCAATGGGCGAGCAGTTGCGGCGCCTGCGCATGGCGGGGATCGCCTATACGGTGACGCCGGGCGTTCCCTCTTTTGCCGCTGCGGCCGCCGCGCTGGGGGTGGAACTGACGCTGCCCGGCCTCGCGCAAAGCGTGGTGCTGACCCGGACACCCGGCCGCGCCTCGCCCATGCCCGGGGGGGAAAGCCTTGCCGCCTTTGCCGCAACCGGAGCGACGCTGGCGCTTCACTTGTCCATTCACCGATTGGCCGAGACGGTGGCGGAACTGCTGCCGCATTACGGCACGGATTGTCCGGTGGCTGTCGTCTGGCGCGCAAGCTGGCCCGATCAGCGGATCATTCGCGGCACATTGGCCGATATCGAGGCTCAGGTCGGCGGCACGATAGAGCGGACGGCACTGATCCTTGTCGGCCCGGTACTGGCGCAGGAGGGGTTTGACGAAAGCCGTCTTTATGCCGCCGATTACGACCGCCGCTTTCGTGCGGGCCGGGCCGATGCGGTGAAACCGTGACGGCGGGGCTGATCGTCTCGGCCCCGCGCTCGGGCACCGGCAAAACCACGGTCATGCTGGGGCTGCTGCGTTGTCTGACCGAAGAGGGTGTGCCGGTGCAGCCCTATAAATGCGGCCCGGACTATATCGACCCGGCCTTTCACCGCGCGGCCTGCGGACGGGATTCGTTCAATCTGGACAGCTGGGCGATGACGCAAGGGATACTGGCGACGCAACTGGCGCGCAGCGGCGGGGTTGCATTGGCCGAAGGCTCGATGGGGCTTTTCGACGGCGTTGCCCGCGCCGGCGAAAGCGGCAACGGGGCAAGCGCGGATATCGCCGCTCTGACCGGCTGGCCGGTGGTGCTGGTGCTGGATGTGTCGGGGCAGGCGCAGACGGCGGCGGCGATGGCGCTTGGCATGGCGCGGTTTCGCGACGATGTGCATATCGCGGGCGTCATCCTGAACCGTGTCGCCTCGCCCCGTCACGAACGGCTGTGCCGCCTTGCCTTCGACGAACAGGGGATCCCCGTCTTCGGCGCCTTGCCACGACGAGGCGACCTGACCCTGCCCGAGCGGCATCTGGGACTGGTGCAGGCTGCCGAACATCCGGATCTGGACCGGGCTATCGCCGGATATGCCGGTTTTCTGCGCGGGCATATCGATTTGGATGCCATCCGCGCGGCAGCAAAGGGCAGGCCGGTTCCCTTGTCGGAACATCTGCTTCCCCCGCCCGGGCAGCGGATCGCGCTGGCGCAGGATGATGCGTTTTCCTTCGTCTATCCTCATATTCTGGACGGCTGGAGACGACAGGGCGCGGAAATTCTGCCTTTCTCTCCGCTTGCCGATCAGGCGCCGGCAAAGGATGCCGATATCTGCTGGCTGCCGGGCGGCTATCCCGAACTTCACGCCGGCCGGATCTCGGGCGCGCGCGGGTTTATGGACGGGTTGCGCAGCTTTGCGACGGATCGCCCGGTGCATGGCGAATGCGGCGGCTATATGGTGCTGGGCAGCGCATTGACCGATGGCGAAGGCGTGATCCATCCTATGGCGGGGCTGCTGGGGCTGGTCACCAGTTATGAGAAGCGCCGGATGCATCTGGGCTACCGTCTGGCGCGATTGACCGCCCCGATGCCCGGGCATGAGGCGGGCGCAAGACTGCGCGGGCACGAGTTCCATTATTCGACCATCCAGTCGCAACCCGATCGGCCGCTGGCCGCTGTGGTGGACGCGGACGGAACGGCGGTTCCCGAAACCGGATCGCGGCGGGGCAATGTCACCGGCACTTTCTTCCATCTGATCGCCGGAGCGGAGCGGGCGGCATGACCTGTATCTTCGTCTGCTCCGAATGCCCGGATGGCGCGCGCCGGCTGTCGATGATCGCCGGGGCCATAGCCGGTGAGGAATGCGGGATCCGCGCGTCGGCCTGTCTGTCGGGCTGCCGCAGCGGCGGTTCGGTCGCGGTGCGGGCGCCGGGGCGCATGGCATGGCTGTTCGGCCCGGTAGAGGAAGGGGATCTTGACGATCTGCGCCGTTTTCTCGGGCTTTACCGGGCGGATCCGAAGGGCGTGATCCACGATGCCCGCCCGCTGACACGGCTGCGGTTCAAGGTGCTGGCGCGGATTCCCGCCGCTTGACCCGAGCGGGTGCAGGTGCCACTGTGCCGGGGCGCATGGTGCAGCCCGAAAGCTGCATGGGAACAGGGAGGATGGCATCATCCGAACCCGACCGCCCCCGCGACTGTGAGCAGAGAGCCGACCCGAAAGTCCACTGTGGCCGCATGGCCATGGGAAGGCGGGACAGGCCGCGACCTGCGAGTCAGGAGACCGACCCTGCGTGAAACGCAATCCGCCGTCGGGGTCGACGGCAAGGAGGTTAACATGACCACAATTTCCCGCGCGTCAGGCGCGGTTTCCACCTCTGTCCGGGACATTCTCATCGTGATATGTATCGGCGCGGCGCTGGTTTTTACGGCGGGCCTTGCCCAGTCCGAAACCCTTCACGATGCCGCGCATGATGTCCGCCACGCCACCGGCTTTCCCTGCCACTGACATGCTTGCACGACTTTTGACCAGCGCATTGATCGCTGGTGCTGCTGCGGGGCTGATTGCCGCCCTGATGCAGCTTGTCTTCGTTCAGCCCGTGCTGCTGCATGCCGAGCTTTACGAAGGCGGCGAGCTGACCCATTTCGCCGCCGAGGGTGGTCACGACCATGATCACGGCCATGGGGCGGTGACGGATGCCGCGCCTTCCGGGGATCACGCGGTACCGCCGGAAACCGGCGGGATAGACCCGGCGCGGGACGGGCTGTCGGTGCTGTTCTCGATCCTCGTCTATGCCGGCTATGCGCTGCTGCTGACCGGCGCGATCGCCTTGGCCGAGAACCGGGGGCACCGGGTGACGCCGCGCGAGGGGCTGCTATGGGGGCTGGCCGGTTTCATCGCCGTGCAGCTTGCGCCGGCCTTCGGACTTGCGCCCGAACTGCCGGGCATGGCCGCGGCGGATATCACGCAGCGCGAAATCTGGTGGCTGGTCACGGTGCTTCTGTCAGCGGGGGCCTTGTGGTTGATTGCCTTCGGCAGAAACTGGGCTGCCTGGGGGGTGGCCATCGTCATGGCGGCGCTGCCCCATCTTATCGGTGCGCCTCACCCGGTCGAGCTGACCGGCCCGACACCGCCCGAACTGGCCGCGCAATTCGCCGGGCGCGCGCTTGGCGTGGGGCTGGTGGTCTGGGTGCTGCTGGGGCTGTTCACGGCCTCGCTATGGTCCCGCGCCCGCGGCTGATCCTTGCCCCGGCATCCCGGTGCCGGGGCCTCGCCGCAACAGATAGATATCCATGATCCAGCCATGCCGCGCCCGCGCCACCTTCCGTGCCGCGACGATCCCCGGCCCGGTTTCGGCCAGCGGGCCGGCATCCACGATCTGCTGCGGCATGCCCAGATAAGCCCCCCACCAGATCGAGATCCCGTCCGGTTTCAGCGTCTGAAAACTGCATTCCCCGTCCAGCATGACCAGCAGCGTATCCACGCCATCCGGCCAGCCATGATCCCGCAACCGGCGTCCGGTCGTGACCAGAAACGGCGCCCCAAGCTGGTTCATGGGAACGCCATGCGCCGCCGTAAGCGCCTGCGGCGACATGATCCCCGGCACGACATGGACGGACAGATCGACATGCCGCGCCAGCCGTTCGGCGATACGCAGCGAGCTGTCGTAAAGCGCCGGATCGCCCCAGATCAGCAGCGCGACCTTCATGGCCTGCGGATGCCTGCCGATGGCCGCTCGCCAGCTTTCGGCAATGGCATCATGCCAATCGGCGACGCCGTTCAGATAATCCCCCTCGGCGGCTCTGACAGGCAGATCGAATTCGGACAGGATCGTCCGGGGATTGGTCAGCATTTCGGCACAGATCGCGCGCCGCAGATCGGCAAGATCGGCCTTCTCTTCGCCCTTGCGTGGGATCAGGATCAGATCGGCGCCGTTGATCGCCTTGACGGCCTGAAGCGTCAGGTGATCGGGATTGCCGGTTCCGATGCCGATCAACCACAGTTCCATATCATCTCCGCTCAATGATCCCGCCGGATCTTTAAGGGTCCCTGCGCCGAAATCAATGAATTGATGACGTCCGGTTTCCACGGTACCGAATCTTCCCGCGGCTAACGCGTGCCGCGCTGAATCGGAAACGCCGGTTATTTGCGTCCCGCGATGGCCGGGGGACAACCCCCGGACCCCCGAGGTATTTGGACAAAGAAGAAGCAGAAGGCGAGAAACCGGGCGGGCGCGACAGGCTCTAACGCGGATATGTCAGCAACCGGCCCGTTTCGCGAAGGGCGATCACATCCATCTCGATGCCGAAAATCCGTTTCAGCAGCGGTGGCTGAAAAACCTCTGCGGGTGAGCCTCGGGCGATCATGTGTCCGCCGCGCAGCGCGATGACCTCGTCGCAGAACCGTGCGGCCATATTGATGTCGTGCAATACCACCAGAATGCTTGCTCCGCCCTGCGCCAGCTTGCGCACAAGGTGAAGCACGTCAAGCTGATGGGCGATGTCCAGCGCCGCGATGGGTTCGTCCAGAAGCAGGCATTTCGCCTGCTGCGCCACCAGCATCGCCAGCCAGACCCGCTGCCGCTCTCCTCCGGACAGGGTATCCACCAGACGATCCGCCAACCCGTCGACGCCGGTCAGATTCATCGCCGCTTTAACCTGTCTGCGATCCTCGCCGGTGAAGCGGCCAAGCGCGCCGTGCCAGGGATAGCGCCCGACCGCCACCAGTTCCCGGACCTTGAGACCGGCGGCCGAAGGAAGCTGCTGCGGCAGATAGGCCAGTTCGCGCGCGAATTCCCGGTTCCCCCATTCAGCAAGCGGCCGGTTCATGAAGCGCAGCTTTCCCGAGCTTGGCTCCTGCTGGCCCGCGAGGATTTTCACGAGGGTGGATTTTCCCGATCCATTATGCCCGATCAGCCCGATGACGCCTTTTGCGGGCAGATTGATCGTCAGCGGGTGCAGCAGGCAGGTCTTGCCGATCGAGAAGGACATGTCCTCGATGGCAAAGGCCGGGCGGCGGGTGTCGTCCGGCGTGGCCGGGTTCCGATGGGCATTCATGCCTGCAAGCCTTCCTGTCGGATTGTGTCCGCATGTTCCGTGGTGACGATGCGGCCCGCGGACATGTGCAGCCGCTGATCGGCGATGTGGAAATAGCGGTCGTCGTGGGAAATGACGATCAGGGTCCGCCCGTCGCGGCGGAGATCGGGCAGAAGCCGGGTGTAGAACAAATGACGGAAGGCCGGATCCTGATCGGCGGCCCATTCGTCGAAGACCAGTACCGGCCTGCCTGTCACGCAGGCCTGAACGAAGGCAAGCCGCTTGCGCTGGCCGGTCGAAAGATCGGTGGTGCTGAAGGCGTCCTCGCGGATCGCGACCTTGCCGGTCAGTCCAAGAAGGTCCAGAAGCTCGGCTGCATGCCGGGCCTGTGTCTCTGTCGGGTTGCCGGTGATCTGCCGGAACAGGTGGAAATCCGACAGGACCGAGGCGAATAACTGGCGGTAATCGTCCCGGTTCGCGTCGGTCACCGGCATGCCATCCAGTTCCAGCGCACCGTTCTGCGGCAGATAAAGGCCCAGCAGGATCTTCAGCAAGGTGGTTTTGCCCGATCCGTTATCGCCGGTGATGAAGGTGATCCGGCCTTGCGGAATGTCCAGATCAACGGGGCCGAGGGTGAAGCCGTTCCGGTGGTCCGGCCTGTCTTCCGTGAAACGGTAGGATGCATTGCGCAGCGAGATCCGCCCGATGAATGCGGGGGTGGCCTGCTCATGCGGCGGCGTCAGCAGATCCGATTCTGCGCTGTGGAAGCGGCGCGACAGATCGGCGATGCGGCCAAAGGCGATCTGGGCGCGGTGGATGACCGGCAGGGTGCCGATCAGCTGATCGATCGGGCCTTTGACATAAAGCAGGATCAGCACGAAGCTTCCCAGCACCGCGCCCGAGGCGAAACCGGTATCCCGCCAGGACAACAGGACCGCGATCATGCCGAAGAACAACAGTGATCCGGCCGAACGGCCCAGCGCGTAATAGCCGATCGCGCCCATCTGCGTATGCCGGATACGCTGCGCGGTCGCGCGGATCTCGTCGGTGAACAGGGCAAGGCGGCGGGGACGGTCGAGACGCAGCTCTTTCGCGCCAAGCGCCAGCGCGTTGAAGGAATGCTGCAGGCGATCCTCGTCGTCCCGGGCGCGCTCGAAGCCTGCGATGCCCTTGTCGCGGACACGCGACTGGACCAGGGCGCTGAGGATAAGGCAGGCGCAGGCGATCAGAAAGGCGAGCGGTGCCAGCCATGCCAGCCACGCCAGACAGCCCAGCGTGATCGCCAAAGCGGCAGAGAGTGGCGCGACATTGAAGGCGAACATGCTGATCATGTCGATATCGCCGTTCAGAACGGTTTGCAGCCGGTGCAGGCGGTAACGCTCAAGCTGGTCAATGGGCGCATGCAGGATCTGCTCGGACAACCCGCAGCGGAGATCCGCGACCAGCCGCTGACCGACCGCATTCGTCCCCAGATCCGAGATGACCGACGCGGCGATAGCCAGGAGACCCGCACCACAATAGGCCAGCAACAGATGAGCAAGACCGGCAGAGGCCTGGCCACCGATTGCCGTGCTGATGGTTGCCAGCAACGCCGTCATCGCGAATCCGCTGACAATCCCGGCAAGCATCGCGAGGCTCAGGCGCAGGCGATAGGGGCGCAGCAGGATCAGCATCGCGCGCAGCGACTGGCGATCGGGTGCGGGGGCTGCCGTCATGGGTTATTCTCCGTGGTCATAGCTGCCCTCGACCATGCCGCGCTTCCAGTAATTCAGCGCATAGACGCGGGTGGCGGGTATTCCGCATACGCGCCGTGCATGGTTGCGGATGCGGCGCGCCGTGGCGGCCTCGGCGCCTGCCCAGACGAAGCTGTCCGCGCCAGTCCCTGTGCCCAGTGCCGTTTCGGCGGCCCGGGCCAGCCTGTCTCCGTTGCCGGTGGGTTCGTGCAGCCAGGTCAGCTTCATGGCGGCGGGCAGACGCAGCGTCTGCTGTTCCGCCGGGCCGGGGACCGAGATCAGCACCTCGCCCGCGGCATCTTCCGGCAGATGGTCCAGAATGAAGGCGATGGCGGGCAGCGCGGTCAGGTCGCCCGCAAGCAGATATCGCGCCGGCTCGCTGTCCAGAACACGGGCATGGGGCCGCCAGAGGCCGATTTCTTCCCCGGCTTCGGTCCGTGCGGCCCAGGCAGAGGCAATGCCGTCATCGCCATGCAGGACGAAATCCAGATCAATCAGATTTTCGGCATGGCGGAAGCGGCGGACGCTGTAGGTCCGGATCGCCGGGCGACGCTCGGGCGGGGGGTAGACGGCGTGGCCGCGCTCGTCGGCGGTGGGCCATTCCTGCCGCGCCATGTCGCTGCGCGGGATCAGGGCGTGGACATGCGGACCAAGTGCGCGCAGCGGGCAATCGAAGCGTGACAGGTCATCGACGTGGACCGTGACGCGCCGCATCAGGGGCGTCACGGATCGGGTTTCGGCCACGGTGGCGATGCGAAAATTCTCGGGCCTGCGGGGGATATTCATGGATCACCTCTGGCGTCTCAGAAGGACAAGGAAAAACGGCCCCGCCAGAAAACTCGCGAAGAGTCCGGCCGGGATCTGATAGGGAAAGATGACCGAGCGGCCCAACCAGTCTGCCGCGATCATGATCGCCGAACCGGCAAGAACGCTGGCGGCCAGATGGGAGCCGGGGCGCTGGAAACCGATCAGCCGCGCAAGATGCGGAGCCATCAGGCCGACGAAGCTCAGCGGGCCGACGGTCAGCGTGGCCGCCGCGGTGGCGCAGGCGGTCAGCATCAGCAGCCACAGCCGCATCCGCGCGACCGGAATGCCGACCGAATGTGCCACCCCATCGCCCAGCGGCAGGATGCCCAGTGGACGCAGGGCCAGCGGCAGGGCGGCAAGGACAAGACAGCCGATGATCGCGGTCATCACCGCGCCCGATCCGCTGACGCCATAGGTCGAGCCGGCCATCCAGCCCAGCATCCGGCCCATCCTGGGATCGCCGCTGGCCATCAGCACCGCCGCCAATGCGCTGAACATCGTGCCCGCCGCGATGCCGACCAGCAGCAGCCGGTCGGGCCCGACGCCCCGCCGGACCATCGACAGGATCACGGTCATGGTCAGGCCTGCACCCGCTGCCGTGGCGAGGAATTGCAGCTGCGGCGAGGGTGCCGGGCTGAGAAACAGCGCCACGATCAGCCCAAGCGCCGCGCCGGACGAGATGCCAAGGATCTCGGGACTGGCCAGCGGGTTGAGGGTGATGCGCTGGATCACCGCCCCCGCCGCCGCCAGCATCGCGCCGGCCATTCCTGCCGCCAGCACCCTTGGCCAGCGCCAATGCAGCATCTGGGCCAGTTCCGTTCCGCCAAGCCATAACCATCCGGACGGGCCCCGGCCCAACGTCAGGGCCATCCAGACCAGACCCGCAAGCGCGATCCCTGCAAGGATCAGCGGCATGAGCGGCCGGGCGATCCGCGTCGGATTTCCGACCGGCTGCGATGCCGCCACGCTGGACGGGCTGAGCCGGGGCAGAAGCCACAAAAGCAGCGGCGCGCCGATCAGTGCCGCTGCCGCGCCGGTCGGGATCTCTCGTGGGAGCGGCAGAAGCTGGACCAGCTGGTCGGTCACGCCCAGAAGCCCGGCGCCGATAAGGGGCGCGATGCAAAGCTGGGCTGCGACGCCGCGGGCGCCTGCGGATCGTGCGATGGCCGGGGCGGCCAGACCGATAAAGGCGATCATCCCCGCCATGCTGACGGTGCTGGCCGTCAGGCCAACGGCCAGAACCAGCGCTGCCGTCCGGGCAAGCGGCACATTGATCCCCAGCGCCCGCGCGCTTTCATCGCCAAGGGACAATATTCCCAGCGGCCGCACCAGCGCTGCCGCCGCGATTCCGAACAGCGCCATTCGCCATGCCAGCCCAAGCGCGTTTTCCCATCCGTTCTGGATCAGCGAGCCGGAACTCCACAGGAAGACGCCGGTCAGGTAATGACTGTTGAACAGGACCAGAACCCCGCTGACAGCGCCGGCATAAAGGCTGACGAAGATCCCGGCGACGATCATGCGGGTGGGTGATTGCGTTCGGCTGTGACCGATCAGCAGGACCAGCAGCATGGCGGCGACCGCCCCCAGAAAGGCGATGCCCTCGGAGCCCGCATGCCGCGCGATGCCGGGATCCCACAGCGTCGCCGCGACCAGCGCCAGTTGCGCCCCCGCCGAGACGCCAAGCGTCGTCGGCTCGGCCAGCGGGTTGCGCAGCACGTTCTGGAAGATCACGCCTGCCAAAGCCAGCCCGGCACCGGTCAGAAGGCTGACCGCAATGCGGGGCAGGTGGCTGTCGCGGGCCAGAAGAAGTTGCGGATCCTCCAGACCGGCGGGAGACAGCAGCAACGCCCAGTCCGCAGGCGGAAGCAGCCGCGCCAGCGTGATCCATGCCAGCGCCGCCACCGCGGCGAACAGCGAAAGCGCGATTGCCCCCGGAAGAGCAAGGCCCGACGACGGAAGATCGGCGCTGTCAGCCTGCATCCAGCGCACCTTCACGGATCAGGGTGGACAGGATGGCGGTGAAGTGACGTGCGGTCGGCAGGGCGCCATACATTTCGAGATAGGGGATGCCCGTCACGCGATCCTGTCGCACGAATGGCAACCGCCGCCAGATGGCGCTGTCGGACAAGGCGTCCAGCGCCACGTCGGTCACCGGACTTCGGATGTAAAGCAATGTGGCGTCGGGCGCGTCCGTCAGCTTCTCCACGCCCAGAGTCGCAATGCCCCAGGGTGTGGTCTCGCCCGTGAAGGCGTTTTGCAGCCCGGCCCTGCGCATGACCTGATCGAACAGGCTGCTGGTGCCGTAAAGGATCATGTGACGGCCATCGAGCAGTGGCGAGGCCAGATAGACGGGCCTTGGCTTTCGCGTCCGGACCAATCCGCGCAATGCGTCGATCTCGGCCCGGAAATCGCGCAGAAACGCTTCGGCCTCCCTGGTTTCGGCGATCACCTCTCCGGTTCGGCGCATGGCGGTTTCGGCGGCGGTGAAGCTGTCGGTCTCGCCGCCATAGATCGGGATCGAGATCACCGGCGCGATCCGCTCCAGCGCCGGAACCGGGGCGCCGATGCCGAATGAGCCGATGAACAGGTCGGGGGACAAAGCCTGCAGCAATTCCAGATTGGGTTCGTGGAAGAAGCCGATATCGACAGCGTCGCGCAGCAATGGCAGATCACCCTGCGCCTGACGATAACCGGCCAGTCCCGCCGCGCCGATGGGCGCGCGGCCAAGCGCAACCAGCATCTCGGTTGCCGGAGCATCGAGCGCGACGATCCGCGGAGCCGGTTGCGGCAAGGCAAGGCTTCCACAGGGACACAGCGCCGCCAGCGCAGTGAGTCCGCCGATCAGGGCGCGGCGCGACAACCCGCCCGCGCCCGGACCATATGCGCCCGGTCCGATGCAAGCGTCTTGCGCTACCATTGATATTTCAGCGTCGCGGTCACTGTCCTGCCCCGACCGTAGAAGCATTGCAGTTCCGACTGACAATAGCCGATATATTCCTTGTTCAGCAGGTTGTTGCCCGAGACCCGCAGTGTCAGCCCGTCATAGCGCGAATTGCGGCTGCCGAAATCATAGGCGACTGCGGCGTCCAACAATGTCTGGCCGCCGACCTCGACCGTATTCGCGGCATCGCCGAAGGATTTGCCCTGATAACGCATTCCGCCCGCAAGGCTGAGCCCCTGCAACGCCCCCTGCCGGAAACTGTAATCCAGCCAGAGCGACGCCTGATGATCCGGCACCATGTTCAACTCGTTGCCAAGCAGATATTCGGTTCCGTCATTGGCCTTGGTCACCTTTGAATCCGTATAGGCATATGACGCGATCAGGCTGAGCGCAGCTGTCAGTTCGGCTTTGCCTTCAAGCTCGAAGCCGCGCACCCGCGCCTCGCCGGTTTGCAGCATCCCGCCCGCGATCGGATCGGGATTCGGAGAAGTGATGTTCTGCTGGGTGATCTGATAAGCCGAAAGCGTCAGCATGCGCGAACCATCAGGGGATTCATATTTCACCCCCGCCTCGAACTGATCGCCCTCCATCGGTTTCAGCGGCCCGCCTTCCGGCGTCACGCCATCGACGGGATCGAACGAGGTCGAATAGGACATGAATGGCGCAAACCCGTTTTCCATCAGATAGGTCACGCCGATCCGGCCGGTCACTGCGGTGTCGCGATAGGAAAAATCCGCGCCCTGCATGGATTCGGAGGAAACCGCCTTCACCCGGTCGCCGCGCAGGCTGGCGGTCACGATCCAGTTGTTCCACCGCATCTGGTCCTGCGCATAGATGCCGATCTGCCGGCGCTTCATGCGATAGTCGATGCGCGGGATCAATTCGGGCGGGGTCGCGCCATAGACCGGATCGAACAGGTCGAACGAATCTTCGTATAGCCCCGAGGCAAAGCGATAGCTGTCCTTGAGACGCAGGTAATCCACGCCCAGAAGGACATTATGGGTGACCGCGCCGGTCATGAATTCGCCCTGAAGATTCGTGTCGAGAGTAAAGGTATCGGCTGCGGCCAGACCGTGAGAGGCCACGCGATAGGCATAGCGCTGCGTCGGATCCAGCATATAGGCAGGGCTGGATTTCGTATCCACGTCGACGCTGTTGAACTGCAGGTTCTGGCGCACGGTCCAGCCATTCCCGAATTCATGCCGCAAATTGTAGCCGACGGATGATTGCTCGCGCTGGTAACCGTCGAAACCCGGCTCTCCGGGATAGAATGACGCGGAAAGATGGCCATTGGGATTCGGCAGCAATGTTCCCGCCGCGGGAATCGCCGCGTAATCCGAAATGGTATCATCCTTCTGGTAATGCCCGAACAGCGTCAACGAGGTGGCCTCATCGGGTTGCCATGTGAAGGCCGGCGCAATGAAATCGCGGCGGTCATGGCCGAAATCGATCCGGCCATCGGCGTCGCGCGACAATCCGGTCAGCCGGTACTGGAATCGCTCATCGCCGCCGATCGGGCCGGAAAAATCGAACATGCCCTGCAGGCGTCCGTTATTTCCGGTCTCGAAGGCGATCTCGTGCTGCGGCTCCGGTGTCGGCCGCTTGGTCGTCAGATCGATCAGCCCGCCCGGCAGGTTCTGACCATACATGACCGATGACGGACCTTTCAGGACATCGATCCGCTCAAGCCCATATGGCTCGATCCGCAGGAAGGCAGAACTGTAGGCGCCATAGGGTAGACGCGATCCGTTCAGATTGTAGCGCATGAAGAAGCCGCGAGATTGCAGCACGTCGTTGCGGCTGTCGCTGTCGCCGAAACCCGCCACCACGCCGGGGGTGTAGCGCGTCGCCTCGGTCACGTCCTGCGAGCCCTGCGCCTCGATCTGATCGCGGGTGATGACATTCACGACCTGCGGCAGCTCGATCAGGGGCGTGTCGGTCTTGGTCGCGGTATAGGCGCCAGAGGCGATATAACCCTGTGTCGGCCCGCTCAGACCGCTGCCATGCAGCGTGATCGGTTGCAGCACGGTCGCCTCTGCGCCGGGCAAGGCGGAACGGGCTGGTATCTCGTAAATCGAGACGGTGGCGGCATTGGGGAAGGAATAGGCAAGACCCGACCCTTCCAGCAGCCGGGCAATCGCCTCAACCGGGGTCAGCTTGCCGCTGACCCCCGCCGTGCGCTTGTCTCCGGCAATGGCGGGGTTGTAGGTGACCTGAAGCATGGCCTGTTGTCCAAACCGGGCCAGCGCCTGACTGAGCGGCCCTGCCGGAATCGAGAATTCGTGCCGCTGATCCTGTATCTGCGCCGCGGCGGGCAGCGCCATCACGACGCCAAGGCCCAGCGTTGCCGTTGTCGTCGTCAGGACGGCTGCAAGCGCCCTGCAATTGAAGTATCGCGTTCCGCGATTGCCTGTGTGATGTCTCATGGCGGTTGCCACTCCGTGCGTTCCATTTACCGAAGGGGTCGCCCTGCCTGTTTCGCTGGGTAAGCGGTCCCTGGGCAAGAGAACGAACGAGCAGCGGCGATTTTCGGTGGAATCCGGAATTTTTTTGCTGAAGCGTCTCAGGTTTGACATGAGATACCAGTAATCCGGCTATCTTCCCACACGGAAGCAAGGGCTGCAGGCCCGCCGCGCGAGCCGCCCCGCCGGTTTCCCCTCCTTCTTCTTTGCCCAAATACCTCGGGGGTCCGGGGGCAGCGCCCCCGGCCATCGCGGGACGCAAGTCACCGGCCTTTCCGACTCAGTGCGGCACGCTCCAGCTTGCGGGTTCAGCCTCAAGCCGATTGCGCGATAAAATGCGGATTACCGCCGTCATGCGCCCATCCGCGGCGGGGCACTGCGCGGTCCCCATGGCAGGCAATGGTTGCCGATGTCCCGCATCAAACCCGAAGCGCTTTAAACGCGCGAGATAACCGTCAGATAGGGTGAAATCTGGCGGACCTTGCCATGATAGGGATGGACCACCGCCTCAAGCGCCATGATCGGGTTCGCCAGATCGAAGACACCGCTGATCTGTTCGTCGGCGAGCGATTGCGCCGCCAGCACGACACGGCCGGGTTGCCAGCGGGCGATGCGTGCCACGACGGCCGAGACGGGCTCGTTCTCGGCCACGATCAGTCCGGTTCGCCAGACCGCGACCTGATCCGGCGCGCGCTCTGCCATCCGGGGATCGCCGTCCGGGCCGAAGGACAGGCGTTCGCCGCCGGTGATGCGTGTCGCCTGCGGGCTGCCCGCAACGCGATCCAGCTGCACATCCACCTCGCCATCCGCGACGGCGACGCTGACCATCCGGGCATCGCGCCCAAGCTCGAACCGCGATTGCCGGGTGGTGACGATGACAGATCCCGAACTGGCGGTGAAGTCATGGGCAGGATCACGGGCGATCTCGAAAAAGGCCATGCCGGACAGCAGCCGGACACCGCGCCGGTCATCCGCGAAACGCAGCGCAAGCGCAGTGTCGGGGCCAAGCGTAGCGAAGCTGCCATCGGGCAGGGGCACGCGGCGGATCTCGGCGGTCGAGGTGACGAAATCGGCGCGGGCCCGGGTCACCAGCCCAGGCAGGGTCAGCGCGCCGCCAGCGGCCAACCCGCCCAAAAGCAGCGCGCGGCGGCCGATATGACGACTGGCTTCGGGCCGGTGCCGGTCCGACAATGCCTGCCCGGTCATGCCGTGGATCGCTGCCGCTTCCGCCCATGCCGCCTCATGCGCCGGGCTGATCATCCGCCAGCGCCGTGCCTGCTCGGGCGCGGATGGATCGTCGCGATGACGCAGGATCAGCTCCAGCGCCTCGTCGAACAACCGATCTTCTTCTGCCTGCTTGTCGGACATGGGTTTCCTGGCGGATGGCTGGGCCGCTGACGACATCGCTGGCGGAGAAATGTCAGACATCCCGCAGCCGGTCCCGGATATGCCGGTATGCGTCGCGGATCAATATCCATGTCTGGGTGGTGGAGAGGCCGATGCGCTGGCCGATCTCGGCATTGCTCAGGCCGTCCAGCCGGTGCAATCTGAAGGCAAGCTGGGTTCGCTCGGGCAGTTCCGCCAATGTGCGGATGACGATCCTGATCCGCTGCCGGTCATAGATGATGGTTTCGGCGCCGGGCGCGGGATCGGCGATCTGGTGCAGCGCCTGATCGCCGATATGCTGTATCGTGACCGTTCGGCCCCGCCTTTCGTGATCGATCACCAGATTGCGGGCGATCCGGTAAAGATAGGCGCGGGGATTATGCGCCTCGCCACCTGGTTTGGCGGTCATCATGCGAAGAAAAGCGTCCTGCGTGATGTCGGAGGCCATATCGTCGGACATGCCGCCACGCCGCAGGGAGCCGGTCAACTCACCCGCGTAGCGTCTGAACAATGTCTGAATGTCCCACGCCAATCAAAAGCCCTCACGCCGCCAGGTCGGTTCGACGGATCCGATAAGGCTCCGGTTTCGGAGCCATGATGATTTCCTACTGTTTCTATCAGCAATACATCGGCCGTCTGATTGTTCGCAAGAACGAAATCATCTGGCCATATTCCGACTGCTTGTGGCGTTCCGGCGGTGCCGCGTGACAGATATCGCCCGGCCCCGCTGTCAGCACTGGTCGTATGTGACAATATAAAGTCTTCTGATAAAAAAGTTTTTTGGCTACTTGACAATTTCCCGGGATCGACCGAACTGGATCGCAATCCGCGAAATGCCAGCCCGAGCCAGCAAGCCGCAGCTTACTGGAAGGGTTTGAAATGTCTGCTGAACCGCGCAGGCTCGCAATGTTGCGGGCGACGACGGCATTGATGGCTGCGCTCTCGTTTTCCCAGGCTCATTCACAACAGGTGGATGCGGGACAGGATGAACAGAGCCCAGTGATACTTGCTCCCATCACCCTGCTGGCCGACCGGCAGGGCACCGATCCGGATGAGGTCCCGGCCTCGGTTTCGATCATAGATGGTACCGAGATCGGCGAACGTGGTCTGGACGACATGCAGAAGCTGGTGCGTTATACACCCGGCGTCGAAGTCTCGCGCCAGACCTCGGCCACGGATCCGTTCAACACCTTTGGCGGGTTCACCATACGCGGTGTCGGCGGCAACCGCGTTCAGATGCTGGTCGATGGATCCCGTGTTCCCGAACGGATCACCGACGGCACCCGCGATTATCTGGATCTGAGTTTCACCAGACAGGTCGAGATCGCCAAGGGTCCGGCATCGGTCCTGTGGGGTGCCGATGCGCTTGGAGGCGTTGTGGCGGTCGAGACGATCGATCCCGACGATCTGCTGCAGGGCCGCGATTTCGGCGGCACCGCCCGGATGTCACATGACACGTTGAATAACAGCAGCTCGATTGCCGGTGCGTTTGCGCAAAGGATGGGCAAGGATCTGTCGGTCATGCTTGGCGTATCGCGCACCGACGCACATGAAGCCGAATTGTCCAATGCCCGCGACGATGGCGGGATCTACGGTTGTCCGCGCAATGTCGATTACGGAGCCACGACATGCGGCGAGCTGAACCCCGCGGATATTCAGGCAACCCGGCTGCTGGGCAAGGCGGTTTGGGAACGTGGCGATGAACACCGGCTGGAATTCTCGGTCGAGTGGCTCAAGCGCGATACGGCGGTTGAATATAACAATACGCTGGGCCCGGTCTATTCGACGGTGACCGGCCTTCCGACAGGCGAAGTCAATCATAATTACCACCGCGAGAAAGATTTGTACCGCAAGCGGTTTGCGCTTGAACATATCTGGAAACCGGAAAGCCGTTTCGTGGATGAAATCAAGACCACGCTTGCCTTTTCGCCAAACGGTTACGACCGCCACGGCCGGAAATGGAGCACATCGGCGACCGGCGATCAGCTTATCACCGATGATTATCTGAGTTATGAAGAGGATTACCTTGAACTGGATATTCAGGCGACCTCGCGCTTTGAGACCGGGGCGGCGCACCATACCGTGACCTGGGGTTTCGACGGCGATCGCGCCAGGATCGATTACAGCAGGCTGGATGTCGTCAATAATCTGACCACCGGTGCCGTAACCGAATCGCCGGCGGGTGGCTTCAACTTTGCCAACGCGGATATCCGCCGCGCCGATATATATGTGCAGGACAGCATATCGCTTCTGGATGGCGCGCTGGAAATCACGCCCGGGCTGCGCTTTGCGACATACAGGATGGATCCGCGGCCCAATGCCGATTATCAGGTGATCGAAGGTTCCGAGCCGCGTATGCGCGAGGATGAAACCCTGCTGAAAAGCCTTGGCGCATTGTACCGTTTCGGCGACGGCTGGCAAATCTGGGGGCATTACGGCGAAGGTTTCAAGATGCCGACCGCGCAGCAGCTTTATACTTCCGTGCCGGGCGCGTTCTTCGATCTGATCCCCGCACCGGATCTTGAGCCCGAGAAAGTCAAAAGCATCGAGGCCGGGCTGCGCCGTGAAACGGAACGCGGATTTTTCGGCATTACCGCCTTCAGTGCCGATTACGACAATTTCATCGAGGAATTCTACAACCCGCCGGGAACCACCGATTATACCTATCGCAATCTGTCATCGGTGCATATCTGGGGGCTGGAGCTGGAAGGCCGCTACGAGATCAGCGATACTTTGCGTCTGATGGCATCATCGCTGGCAGTTGTATGTCGCGGCGGCTTTGGCCGGACTGCGCCAGATCACGATGGGCTTCGAGATGTTTCCCGCCCGTGCCAATCCGATATTGGCCGAATGGGTCGCCGGCGGCCTGACCGAAGAAGAATTCCTGTTGCGTGTGGACTGGGCCAGCGTCTGGGGGTTCCCGGCCGAACTTTATATGCCGCTGTTTCATTTCTGCCGGGATATGCAGATTCCCATGATCGGTCTGAACGTCAAAAGAGATCTCGTGCGCTCGGTTGGTGCATCGGGCTGGGACGGCACATCGGATGATCTGAAAGAGGGGCTGACCCGCCCGGCCGTCTCGCCCATGGCCTATCGTCGATTCATTTTCGAACTGACCGGTGGAAGCCGGCCGGATCGCAAGGCGCAAGCCCCGGATGACCCCGCATTCGACAATTTCGTGGCGGCCCAGGAAGTCTGGGACCGGGCCTTTGCATCTCGTCTGGCGGATTCCGTGGCGCAGAACCCGGACCGGCTTGCCATTGGCGTCATGGGGAAAGGCCATATCCAATATGGCGGCGGCGTGCCGTGGCAACTGCGCGATCTTGGACTAGCAGAGAGTTTCGTTGCCGTGCCGGCAGATATGGACGAGCTTTGCGATCCGAATGCCGCCGATGCGACCATGCTGCTCAGGAATCCGTAGCGCGACCGCGACAGTAGTTCCGGGCCGGAACCGATCAAAACCCGGATCGACGGCATGATCGGTTTAACGGAAGTTGTAAGTCACCCTCGCCAACCGGGATATATCGGGCTGTAGCGCCGAATGGGGGCCGTGTCGTTCGGCGGGCCGAAAACGACGGAACGGCGAGGCATTTGGCGCTACAGCAAGGTCAAGGATATGATCCAGTCCGTTCCGACGGGCGATCTGAACGATGAAGGCGAGGCCCTGTCGCAAAGCCGCAATATCGGCGATCGGCTGGGACTGGTGGCGAACTACACCTGGCTGGATCGCGGGATCTCCGATCCGGTCCGCGCCGATTATTGCGCTACCGATACGCCGCGTCACAACGCATATCTGCGGCTGGACTGGCAGGCGATGGACAATCTGACCATCTCGCCCTCCATCGAGCTGTCCAACTCGCGCCTGTCGGAAAGCGCGATCCAGCTCGAGGATCCGGGCAAGATCGTCTATGCCCGCATGGGTGGCTTCGGGCTGGCCAATCTGGACGCCGAATGGCAGGCGACCGATCAGGCCAGCGTCGTGTTCGGCATCCGCAATCTTTTCGACCGGGATTACCAGCTGATCGAAGGCTATCCCGAGCCGGGTCGCACATTTTTCCTGACGACCCGCATGACGTTCTGATCCCGTGGAGATAGGAAACGCCCGTGTCATCCCGGTTCCGCTGTATGATCCGGCGGGTATTCCGTGAAACCGGAGATAACTCTGCGGAACAGCGGCTGCGGGTCGTTCCTCGACCCGTTAGCCCTTAGCGATATCCGTCAGATGGTTTCGCCGCCAGAGCGTCGGCTCAGGCGCAACGCGCCGCGCAGGGCCAGAGCCTCCATGCCGCTCTGCCTGCCGTCAAATCCCATGCGGCGCATCGCCCGTTCCTCATCCGGCAACGCATGCTTGCCAAGGGCTGCCGCCAATAGCCGTGCCTTTCCCCGAAGGGTTGCCGAAAGGTCCTTCAGCACAGACAGCGCGGGCAGCAATTGCTGCTCGATCTCGTCGAAATCGGTGCCGAAGGGAAAGCGCGGAAGCGATGCCCGATGCGGATCCAGCCATTCGGTCAGCCGTTCCGGTGAATTCCGCATGGCCGTGACGGGCAAGCGAAAACTCTCGGGCAGCTTGCCTGCCGATTTCGCGCGCCGGAGAAGGTTCGGCTGGAAACGGCTGTCGGCGATGGCGATCAGGGCGGCGATGACCTGCGCATCGGTCTTGCCGCGCAGATCGGCGATGCCATATTCGGTCACGACGATATCGCGCATATGGCGCGGAACGCTGACCGAGGGCAGCGACCACGAGATATTGCTGCCAAGCCTGCCATCCGCCATCCGGGTGGCCGGAAGGGTGATGATCGCCCGCCCGTCATCCAGCGCGAAAGCCTGCTCGACGAAGTTGAACTGCCCGCCGATGCCACTGATGACCTTTCCGTCGGCGACGGCGTCGGACATGATATCGCCCAATACGGAGACCTGCATGGCCGCGTTCACGAAACGCGCCTTTTTTCGCGCTGCGCGTTTGCCGGATTCGTCGCCATACAGTTGATTTGTGAAGCTGACCGGCACCATACCGATCCGGGCAAGGCGGCCGGGATCCATCTGGCGCAGGCGGCGATAGAAGTCCCGTGTCTCGACGAAGAAACCGGCATGGATCGCGCAGCCATCGACTTCGCGGTCGATCACGCCCGCCTCGAACAGTTCCAGCAATCCGCCGACCAGCATCTCGGTGACGGCATAAAGCCCGGCCGTGAACGGCCCATCCTGACCTTGCGGAAGGGTGAAGGGACAATCCGCCTGCAGGGCCTTGACCTTGTCGTGATGGCGCAGAAGCAGGGCGTTCGCCACCGCATCGCCGACCGAGCCGATGCCGATCTGCAATGTGCCGCCATCCTCGATCAGGCGGCTGACATGCAACCCGATCGCATGGCTTGCGTCATCGACGGGGCGTTTCGGGGCGGAAAACAGTTCGTAATCATCGGGGCGGTCAAGCACCAGCGCGAATTCACCGGGATCGAGGACCGCATCGCGCCCGGCGAAAAACGGCAGTTCCGCATGGGTTTCGGCCACGGCCAGAAAATCCAGCATGCCGTCGCGCCGCATCCGGAACAGATCGGCCGAGATGTCGGTATTGCCCGACAGGCTGAACCGCCCGTCCGCTTCGGCCACCAGTTGCGCTACGACATTCGGGCGAAGCCGGGCCAGAAGCCCAAGCGCATGGGTATAATTGACCGAGATATAATCCTGCTGTGCCTGCGCGACATTACCCCAGCGACCGGCCATGAAGAAGAATTCGTTCACGGTGATATTGCCGGGCAATTCCCCGCGCCGCAGCAGATCGGCATAAAGCAGGCCGGGATAGGCGCCGAACAGCCGGTCCATCGCGGGTTCCAGAAAGCGCCGCTCGATCCCGCTGCCGGGCCGGGGCCGTTCCAGCGTCAATGCGGTGAAGATCAGCAGATCGATCCGGGGATCGTCGCAGGCAAGCTGCACCAGCGCATTCGCAACCCGGACCGGCTTGCCCAGACCAAGCGGCAGCGCAAGCCGGATCGTGCCGCCGGTTCGCCTGACGATTTCCCGCGCGATGGCATCGGCGTCGTGAAACCGTGTCATTCGTCCCAGCCCGGATCGGGGCGGAACCTTTCACCGTGACGATCCGCCAGTTCCGCCAGCCTGTCCCGGATCCGGTCAAAGCCGCGCGTCCTCGCGTAATGCATCGGCCCGCCCCGGAACGGTGCGAAGCCGGTGGCGAAGATCATCGCGCCATCCA
This sequence comes from Paracoccus onubensis, assembly GCF_003591515.1. Lineage (GTDB taxonomy): Bacteria > Pseudomonadota > Alphaproteobacteria > Rhodobacterales > Rhodobacteraceae > Paracoccus > Paracoccus onubensis. Next base: position 181,493 of record NZ_QZCG01000005.1, on the reverse strand, counting down.
CCTGATCGGCATTGCGCACGACATTCATGCGCAGGCATTCCATGCAGGCATCCAGCATCGGCAGGATCAGCCGGTCCTGAAGATCCTCGGGGCCTGCCTCGGTCGCCTGGGGATGCGGCGCGCCGTTCGACCAGTCGTAAAAGCCGCGCCCGGCCTTCTTGCCGGTCTCGCCTGCCTCGACTTTTTCGCGCAGGCGCGGGCTGATGTCGGGCATCGGTTTGTCCAGCGCCGATTTCAGGCTTTCGGCCACGTCCAGACAGATATCCAGGCCCACCTGATCGGCCAGCGTCACCGGACCCATCGGCATGCCGAAATCAAGCGCCGCGCGGTCGATGACCACTTTCGGGACGCCTTCATCCATCAGCACCATCGCTTCCATCAGATAGGGCGTCAACGCGCGATTGACCAGAAAGCCCGGATAATCGCGCAAGGCCGCGGGCAGCCGGTCGATGGAGGCGCAAAAAGCCGCAAGGCGATCGGCGGTATCGGGGGCGGTGCGGTCGTGGCTGACAATTTCGACCAGTTGCATCTTCGCGACCGGATTGAAGAAATGCAGCCCGGCGAAACGCGCGGGATCGGGCACCGATTTCGCCAGTTCCGCCAGCGCCAGACTGGAAGTATTCGTCGCAAGGATCGCCCCCGGCTTCATGCGGGCACCCGCCTCGCGATGGATTTTTGCCTTCAGATCCGCGTCCTCGGGGACAGCCTCGATCACCAGATCAGCACCGGCGTAACCGTAACCTTTCGGGTCCGGCATCAGCCGGTCCAGCGCGTCGCGTGTCTCGATGCTGTTCAGATGGCTGTCGCGGCAAATCTGTGCCACCTGCCTGATCGCCCGGGCCAGCGCCTCGGGGCTGATATCGCCCAAGGTCACGCGCTTGCCCCGGATCGCGGCCCAGCCGGCGATGCCGGCGCCCATTTCGCCCGCGCCGATCACATGAACATGGCTGATCCCGTCATCGCCGCCACCATCCTTTTTCAGGCTCCGGCGCAGGAAAAAGACGCGGCGCAGATTGCGCGAGGTTTCGCTGTCCAGCAATCCGGCAAAGCTGGCGATCTCGGCCTTCTGCATTGCTTCGGGGTCATTGCCATGGATTTCCCACAGATCGATCAACGCATAGGGTGCGGGGAAATGCGCCGGGGGCGCCTTCTTTTCGGCCTCGGCCCGCATCCGGGCGGCGGCGAGGCTGCGCAGCTTGCGCAAGGCGAAGGCGCGGGCCTTCAATCCTTTGGCCGGAGGATCGATCTTGCCGTCGACGACGGCCCCGACCGCCGCGCGGACATGGCGTTCCTGAGTAACGATATCGACGATGCCCAGCTTTTTCGCCTTTTGCGTATGCGCGGATTTACCGGTCAGCATCAGGGTCATCGCCTCGACGGGATCGATCAGCCCGGTCAGCCGGAACGTGCCGCCAAGGCCCGGATGCAGGCCCAGATTCACCTCGGGGAATGCGAATTTCGCGCCGTCGATCGCAATGCGATGATCACAGGCCAGCGCGATCTCGAACCCCGCGCCAAGCGCTGCGCCATGAATGACGGCGATGGTCGGGCAGGGCAGGGCCTCCAGACGGTCCAGCACGGCATGACCCTGTTCCAGCAGACGGATGGCGCTTTCGCCGCTGATCCGGTCGAAACTGTCGATATCCGCGCCTGCCGCGAAACCGCCAGGTTTGGCCGAGCGGATGACCAGCGCCCGTGGCACCGTCTCGGCCAGTTTCCGCAGCGCCGCGTCAAGGCCGGTCAGAACCTCTTCCGACACGATATTGACCGGGCTGTCCGGGCAATCCAGCACCAGCCAGACGATGCCGTCATCCTCGGCCTGTCGCCAATGATGGGCGGCGGCGGTACCGGGTGGCCCAAGTTCGAGCTTTGACTTGTCGAGGAAATCCAGAACCTTGTTTGCCATCATACCGCCTCCAGCAGCATCGCGCCGCCCTGCCCGCCACCGATGCACTCGGTGGCAATGCCGCGGCGATGGCCAAGGCGGCGCATGGCATTGGCCAGATGCAGCACGATCCGGTTGCCGCTGGTGCCGACCGGATGACCAAGCGAGATCGCTCCACCATCGACATTCAGCCGGTCGCGGTCGATCCGCCCGAAGGGCTGTTCAAGTCCCAGTACCTCGTGGCAGAAATCCGCGTCCTGCCATGCCGCAAGACAGGCCAGAACCTGCGCCGCAAAAGCTTCGTTGATTTCCCACAGGTCGATATCGCCGCAGGAAAGCCCCTGCCGCCGCAGAAGCGGCGTCGTGCTGAAGACGGGGCCAAGCCCCATGACCGAGGGGTCAAGCGCCGCCCATTCGCTGTCCACGATCCGCGCCAGCGGCGACAGCCCGTGACGTTCCACCGCCTGTTCCGAGGCAAGGATCGTCCAGCTTGCCCCGTCTGTGATCTGGCTTGCATTGCCGGCCGTCACCTTGCCGTAAGGCGGCTCGAAGGCGGGTTTCGGTTTCGCCAGCCCCTGCATGTCGCTGTCGGGGCGCACGCCGTCATCCTGCGGATAGGCGTTCCCGTCGCGGTCGAAGGCGGGCATCACCTCATCCTCCAGCCAGCCCTGTTCCTGCGCCTGTGTCAGCCGTTGGTGACTGTCCAGCGCATAGGCATCGGCGGTTGCGCGGTCGATGCCGAAACGGTGGGCAAGGATTTCGGCGGTCTGGCCCATGTTCAAAGCGGTGACCGGGTCGGTCAGGCCGCGTTCAAGGCCGATGACGGGCTTCAGGAATTGCGGCCGGAACCCGGCCATCGCTTTGGCGCGCGTCACGACGTCCCGGGCATTGTTCAGACTGCCAAGCCATTCGACCGCTTCCCGCCGCAGGACAAGGGGGGCATGGCTCAGCGCCTCGGTTCCGCCGGCCAGGATAATGTCATGGCTGCCCTCGCGGATATAGCGCAAGGCGGTGTCGATGGATTGCATTCCCGATCCGCAATTGATCTGCACGCTGAACGCGACGGTGCTGTCGGGCAGGCCCAGACGCAGCGCGGCCACGCGGGCGGGGTTCATCTCATCGGCGATGACATTGACGCAGCCCAGGATCACCAGTTCGATCAGGTCGGCCCCGAATGGCTGCCGCGCCAGCAGGGGCCGGCCGCATTGCACCGCCAGATCGACCGGGGTGAAGGGGCCGGGCTTGCCTCGCGCCTTCAGGAAGGGCGTGCGCGCGCCATCCACCAGATAGACGGCCCGGGTCATTGCGCGGCCTCTTTGACTTTGTCGCCGGGATAGAACCGAGCCAGTTCCCCGGGCGTGAAATCGTCGACGGCGATGACCTGCGCGACGAGTTCCTCCATTTCGGCAAGCTGCGTCCTTTCCGCCTGAGAGATCAGCCCGGCCGCCAACCCGCTGTCGGGATCGTGCCCGGCCTCGCGCAGCTTCGTCGTGACCGGCGCAAGGCTCGTCACGGCGGCGAAGGCGCGATTCAGCAAGCCGACACCGCCATGCGCGCAGCCGTCGTCCAACCGCCCGACGATCCGGTCGCGGGTGGGCGAGGGCGAAAAGATCAGCCCGGCGCAGCGTTCGACCAGCAGATCGTCCGGCGCGCGGGAGCCGCCGCCGGGCAGGGTCAGGAGCCGGCCGATAGCGGCGGCCCATCGGGCGGGAAAGTTTCGCAGCACCTGATCCAGCGAGTCGCGGATACTGGCAAAACCACGCGCGGCGGCATATTCCAGCAGCGGCAGATCCTCGGCCGGCTGTCCGTCGTCGCGCCACCGCTTCAGTGCCGCTGACAGCAGATACATCTCGGACAGGGCGTCACCCATGCGGATCGAGATCATCTCCTTGCGTTTCAACGCCCCGCCCATGGTCAGGAAAGCCAGTTCCGCGACTAACGCCATCGCCGCCGACCAGCGCGACAATTGCCGGTAGATCGGCGCCGTGGCGCCCGCATCGCCGGGCACGGACACAAACCGCGCACCGGACCATGCCCGCCACCATGCCCGTCCCGCTGTTCGCAGCGCATGGCCGACATGCGCCCAGAACGCCCGGTCGAAAGCATCCAGGCTTTCCTCTTCGTCCTCGATCTGCAGGGCCTGCATCTCGTCCAGCAGATGCGGATGCGCACGGATCGAGCCCTGGCCGAAGATGATCAGTGCGCGGGTGACGATATTGGCGCCCTCGACCGTGATGCCGATGGGTACGGCGCGATACAGGGGTAACAGATAGTTCGACGGGCCGTCGATGACCGCCTTGCCGGAATGCACGTCCATTGCATCATTCACCGCCTCGCGCATGCGGGCCGTGGCATGGGCCTTCATGATCGCGGAAATGACCGATAAGGCGCGGCCCTGATCAAGGCCCGCGCAGGTCAGGCGGCGGGCGGATTCCATCACATAGGCATCGGCCGCAAGCCGCGCCATGGGCTGCTGGATGCCTCCGAATTTTCCGATCGGCAGGTTGAACTGCTGGCGGATGCGGGCATAGGCCCCGGTCACATGGGCCGAAACCGAAATCGCCGCGCAGCCCATCGAGGGCAGGGATATGCCGCGTCCGGCGGCAAGCGCGCTCATCAGCATCATCCAGCCGCGCCCGGCATATTCCGGTCCACCGACGATATGATCCAGCGGGATGAAGACATCCTTGCCGGTCGTCGGGCCGTTCATGAACATCGTGGTCGACGGAATATGCCGTCGGCCGGTTTCCACCCCCGGCAGATCGGTCGGAACCAATGCGCAGGTGATGCCGATGTCTTCGTCGTCACCCAGCAGGCCGTCCGGATCGCGCAGCTTGAAGGCAAGACCCAGCACCGTGCAGACCGGCGCAAGGGTGATATAGCGTTTGGCCCAGTTCAGGCGGATGCCCAGAACCTCCTGCCCGTCCCACATCCCTTTTTCGACGATGCCTTCGTCGCGCATGGCCGAGGCATCCGATCCGGCCTCGGCGCTGGTCAGACCGAAGGCGGGCAATTCGCGGCCATCGGCCAACCGGGGCAGCCAGTGACCCTTCTGCGCATCGGTGCCGAACTGGTGCAGCAGCTCGCCCGGGCCAAGCGAATTCGGGACCATCACCGTCACCGCCGCCGCCACCGAGCGGGTCGAGATATAGCGCACCACCTCGGAATGGGCAAAAGCCGAGAAGCCAAGGCCGCCGTGTTCCTTGCCGATGATCATGCCGAAAAACCGGTGCCGGCGCATATGCCGCCAGATTTCGGGAGAGAGATCGGCATCGGTCTGGTTCACCCGCCAATCGTCGATCATGCCGCAAAGTTCGCGGCAGGGGCCGTCGATGAAAGCCTGTTCCTCGGCGGTCAGTTTCGGGGTCGCCGTCGAATGCAGCTTGTCCCAGCCGGGATTGCCCGAAAACAGTTCGGCATCCCACCACACCTCGCCCGCGCCAAGCGCTTCCGCCTCGGTCGCGGATAGTTGCGGCAGGGCGCGTTTGGCCCATCTGCGGATCGGGCGGCTGATCCGGTCTTTGCGAAAGCCAGTCATGATACCTCCTTACCTCCTCGGAACTCAACCGCCTGCGGAAAGCCGGGTTCCATAGCTGCGGGCAGTCAGGCGCTTTCCCGGCGGGTTACCGTTGGAACGATCGTGCCAGCCGGCAAGCCACGGGCACATCATGTCGCGCGGAATGGTCTTATTCCAGTTTTGCGAATATATGCGTTTTTCTTCTTCATAAGCATCCAATGTGGCGTGGATGTAGAAATTCACCTCGTCGCAGGTCAAAATCGTGCGTGTATTGGTGCAGACCGAGCAATCGGCCCGGGAAAAGCCGCGTTTCGTGGCGGTCATGCCGCATAGCGACGTGAAATCCGCGTCGCGGAAACTGTAGCGTTCTTCCGTCCGGCGGCGGATGATCAGGTCGATTTCGGGAATCCGGTAACTGGCATCATCGTTCACCACCTCCAATGCGACTTCGTCCTCCACCATCGAGCGCACGACCCGCCAGGAATATTAGGGTTCGGTCAGGCGCTCGGTCTCAAGCCGCGGCGCGATCTCGGGTTTTCCCAACTCGCGCAGTTCGGGAACGTCGCGCGAAGATAGACCTCATCAGCGTCCTTACGAAGAATGGGTTGATTGTATTGACAAACGACGAACCCTCCGGTTGTGTGATTTGTACATCCCGCAAAGCCTTTCTTTTCACAAAAATGAAGCATTTACGTTATCTTATGCCCAATCGCGCCGCCGTTTCAGTTTTCTTTGCCGTCCTTCTTGTTGCTGCCGGAATATTATCGGCCGATGCACAGACTGATGAGACGATCGAGACAACTCCTACCCCTGCGCCACTGGCTGTCGGCGTTTATGTTCACCCGCCATTCGTGATGAATGAGGATGGCCATTATCAGGGTATGGCCATCGATTTATGGGAGTGGCTGGCCGACCAGCGTGACGTGGAAAGTGAATATATCGAGTTCGACAATGTCGGTGAACTCGTGGATGCGACGGCCTCGGGGCAGGTTGATATTGCCGTGACCAATATGAGCGCGACGAGGGATCGCGCCGAGCGTATCGATTTCACCCATCCCTGGTTCGATGCCGGCCAACGCATCATGGTCAATGATGATCGCAGCGCCGGCTTCTCGGATATCCTTTCAGGACTGAGTGAAACGGGTCATCTGCGCGCCTATGGCTGGATCGCTCTGGTCATCATTGCGGCCACATTTCTCATGACGCTGTTCGATCGCCATTTCGACAAGGATTTTCCACATCGCTGGCGCGACGGTATCGCCGAAAGCTTCTACTCGGTCATGTCGGTCGCGACCTCCGGCAGACCGCCATCGCGGAAAAACCTGTTCGGCTGGCTTGGCCGCGTCTGGCAAGGGTTATGGCTTGTCTGCGGCATCGCTGTTCTGGCCTATGTGACCTCGTCGGTCACCAGCGTCATGACGACATTGTCGCTGACCAGCCAGATCAACAGCGTGGCAGATCTGTCCGGTCGTACCGTCGGAGTCCAGCCCGGCAGCGCGGCGGATGATTATGCCCGGGAGCTTGGCATCAACACACGTCCTTTCGAGCATATCGACGAGGCTATGGATGCTCTCCTGAACGGGCGTATTGATGCGATCATCGACGACGCCCCAGTTCTCGAATATTATGCCCATACCAATCCGCAACAGCCTGTCACCGTGGTCGGGCCGATTTTCGCGCCCGACAAATATGTCTTCGGGCTGGTTCACGAGAGTCCGCTCACGCGTCCGCTGACTGTCGAATTGATCGGAGCGCATGAAAGCGGCCGCATCGAACAGATCAGGGAGCAATATTTCGGTGATGATGAATAAGGAAAATTTCATGAAACATGTTTTACTGAGCTCTGCATTTATCGCCCTGACACTGCATCCTGTGCACGCGGATCAGTGCGAGGATGCGGCAGATCAGGCGACGATGACCGAATGTGCGCAAAAGGCTTATCAAGCCTCTGATGCCGAGCTGAACAGGATATATCAGCAAATCGAGCATCGATTGAATGACGACGCCGATCGTAGGGAACTTCTCGCCCAAGCGGAACGCGCCTGGATAACTTTCCGCGATGCCGAATGCAGCTTTTCGGCCTCGGCAGCTGCCGGTGGCACTGTTGCTCCGATGGTTCAGGCAATGTGTCTCGATGAGTTGACACAACAACGTATAGACGCTCTCCGGCTGTATCTGGATTGCCCGGAAGGCGATCTGAGTTGTCCGTTGCCACCGGCGGGCTGAACCATGCAAATCGATCAAAGAACGGAGGGATCATGATAGGCTTTAAAGCAATCATATCCGGCCTTGCGTTTCAGGGTATTGCGGCACTGGCCGGGGCGGCTTATGCGGATTCCCCCTGTGCCGGGGTCGATACGGATCTCACGGATCCGCGTACGCAGGATTATACGAAGCTGATCGCAGAAACGGTTTCGGAAGGTCTGGAAGGCTCGGAGCAGCTGCAACCCTCCGATGTCGAGATTTACAGTTACCTGGAAAGCGGCAATTGGAGTGCGGTTGAAGCTGCAGTGCCGACGGCCGATATCGGCATGTTTTTCTTTGAGGAGATTGATGGCCTCAAGGAATTTCGGGACGTGTGGGGCGGCTGGGCCGATCCTTCCGATCGTCCCGAGCTGATCGCATGGGCAGAAGCATTGGGCACCCCCGAGGAACTGGCCACCTGCTTTGCGCATGTTATCATCGATGATGTAGGGGAGAACCAGGGGTCAACGCCGACATCTTCACCGCCCGGTTGAGTGGCAGCGACAATCTGATCAGTTGCGATGTCATTGACGGTTCGCTTGCGGATGTGGTCGCAACGATGCCCGTTGCGCTGCATTGGCATTGATCGTGGCGGGCAAGGAGATTCACGTCAGGCCGTGTGATGTTCAGATGTGTTTCCGGTATCCTTCGACGGGGAGGACGTAACATGAAACTCGCCTACTCCGTCGATTTATGCAACGCGCCGCGCTATTATTCTAATCGAGACCGTATTGGCGGCGCGCGATCCAGCTGAGATCATAGACCAGCCAGATAAGCCCGCTGAGGGTTACGCCACGCAACGTCCTGGCCCGCAGTGCCGCTACCGCGATGATCATACCGAACGACAGCCGCAGCAGATATTCGTGTCCCAGCCCTTGCAGATGGGCCTGTCCCTTTATCAGCGTGTCGAACAGGTCGAAGACGAAAGACAGCGCGAAAAGACCGTAAAACCAGCGCCGGCGACGCATGAAAAAGCTTTCACTCTCGACATGCTCCGGCAGCGCGTCCGGAAAGAGCAGCGTGGCCATGAGAAAATGCAGTGAGGCATAGCTGAGGATAAAGACATAGGTACCGAAATGCCAGTCTATGACGCGGCGCAGGCCGAATTCCCACCACCAGAAATGCACGGCACCGAGCAGGATCACGAAAGCCCAGGTGATCTGGGCGAACATGCCTTCGGTGCGGGTGGGAAACTGGATGCGCCGAGACAACCCCGACAGGACGCGCGTGATTGCCAGGCCAAGGATCAGGCTGACGAGGATCCGAAGATGGCCGTAGGCGTCCATGCAGGTATCTGTCCTTCTTCGTGTGGCAATTCCTTGTAATTCTCGTACATTATCTTGATTATCGACTCCAGACTATGGGCAATAAGCTAAGTGAGCAGCCGGTCCCGGCCCGATATGGCGCATCGTCATGTCGTCGTGGAAGGCGGCGAGCTGAATTGCGTAAGCCTGCAGATTTGCGATGAATCCCAACCTCACAAACTTGATAACGAACGGCGGTGAGGCGATCACCGAATGGCACGACATCCGCGTCATCGTAGAGGACAACACCAAGACGATCTACTATGATCTTTGGCAATTTTGTTGAGTCATCTTGATTTCCATTCGTCTTCGATAGCTCGCCATACGAGGTGCCATATTCAAGGCAAAAACACCCACTAATTCGTCATCCTTCAAGCACTCTACTAGGAATTTTCTGTCTGCGAGGCTACCCGAGACAACCTGAAAACGGGTTGCAACCCCAGGCACGCCAATCGACTGCAGCTTATAACTGTATTGATCGGTCCAGAACGACGGTAGGGGGGTATATGGTGGGCTGTGTTCGTCCATCAGGGAAAGCGCGGCAGCAGCACCTTGCTGGGCCGCGTTGGTCCAGTGCTCGATGCGCATTTCGGAATTGTTGTAGCCCCGGTGGGTGAAAACGGCGACATCTCCGGCAGCGGCAACCCTGCCTTCGCCGTTCATGGCTCGGCAGAAGGCGTCGCAAACGACGCCATTGCGCAGGATGAGGCCGGAACCCTCCAGCCAGTGGGTTGTTGGGCGCGAACCGATGCCAATCAATATGTGATCGGCATCGATCGTTTCGCCATCATCAAGGATAACAGCCCGAACACGATCCTCGCCAGTCAATCCGGTAACTGTGCGACCAAACCGGAACCTGACGCCTTCTTCTTCATGTATGTGGCGGAAAACCTGTGCGATTTCGGACGGGAGAGCCCGTGCCATCGGCTGATCAGCCTGATCGATGATCGTTACATCCAGCCCTAATGTGCGGGCACTGGCCGCGACCTCACAGCCAATGAAGCCCGCGCCCACAATGACCAGGTGATCGCCCGCATTCATGTCAGTTCGAAGCTGTTTTGCATCTTCGATCCTGCGCAAGACATGGATGCCCGGCAGATCCACGTTCGGAAGCGGAGGGACAATCGGGTCGACACCGGTCGCGATCAGCAACCGATCATATCTCAACGAGTTCTCGGTGCTCAGTTTCACTTCGCGTTTGGCAATATCGAGACCGGTTGCCGATATGCCCAGATACCAGTTGAGGTCGAGATCCTCGGCGACCGGGAACGTGAGTTCATCAAAATCCTGTTGACCGGTGAGGAGCTGTTTGGAAAGCGGTGGGCGGTTGTAAGGCGCTGAGTTCTCGGCGCCGATGATCGAGATGTTTCCGTCATAACCGTATTCACGCAGTGCCTCGGCGGCGCGCAGACCCGCCAAAGAAGCGCCGATAATGACAAATTGATCCCGGCCGGACATTATTATTCCACCTTGATTGCGAGTTGAGGACAAGCCTTGGCGGCTTTTTCGACGCGGGCGCGTGCCTCCTCGGGCACTTCTTCGGAATAGACCAGCTCGTCGTTATCATCGAACTGGAACTCTTTCGGTGCGACGAAGACGCATTGTCCGTGATATTCGCAAAGGTTCATATCGACTTTAACTTTGACCATTTGGCTATCTCCCGGTTTGGCTTAGTGATCGAAGATGACATGCAGGCTTTGAAAGCCGCGCACGCCGAAAAGTTTATTGCGTACAGGCGGGATGTCATCCGCGATGCGCAAGTTGCGCAGGCGTGACAGCAAGACGTTGATGGCGATCTTGCCTTCACGACGGGCGATGGTCTGACCGGCGCAGGCGTGGATTCCCCGGCCGAAAGCCATATGCAGGGTTTCACGGTTATCGCGATCCAGATCGAATTCGTCGCCATCTTCATAGAATGTCTCGTCGCGATTGGCGGAACCGAAATTCAGCATCAATTTCGCAGCTTTGGGTATCCTGACACCACCAATCTCCATTTCGCTGCGGGTAATACGATACATCGCCTGCAGTGGTGGTTCATGTCGAAGACTTTCTTCCAGCAGATCCTCTATGCGGGCCGGGTCTTCACGCAGTCGCTCCTCCAGCCCGATAGTGCTGGCAATCTGGTAAACCAGGTTCGAGATGAAGTTGATCGTGCTCTCGTTTCCGCCGACCAGAACTTGGGAGCAGATATTGATGATTTCGGCATCGGTAAGAGGGCGTTCGTCTTCAGGCTGTTGCAGCAGTCGTCCTATGAAGCAGTCCGAGGGGGTTTTGCGGCACTGTGCGACGCGATCAAGCACAAAATTCTCGAAGACAAGAGTATCCTTGGCTGCGTTGATTACGATCTCTTCGTGGACATGGCCGGTCAGGGCGGCAAAAAAATTATCCGACCAGCGCTTCATTTTGTAGACTTGCTCTTCGCTGACATCAAAGATCATACTGACCAATGCCATCGGCAACGGAATTGAAAACTGGCTGACAACTTCGAAACGACCGGTTTCGATGAACTTATCGATAAACCCGTTAACACGTGCCTCGATCGTCGGGGCAAAGGCGCGAAGTGTCTTGGCAGGGGACAACGCACGCTGCACGATCTTGCGGTGAAAGCCGTGTTCGGGCGGATCAGCGAGGATCAGAGTTCTTTGACGTGGCTGGGCGCGTGACTGTTTAAGGATTTCCAGTGCTTTCGGGAAATCGCGATAGGCATTCCCGCTCGACAGGGCTTCCTTGGAGCTGAATTTCTCGGGATTGGAAAGGATGTATTCCACATCCTCGTATTTGCTGACGATCCAAAGATCCTGATCAGCCAGATATTTTATGGGCTCTTCAGCGCGAATGCGGGCATAGGCGCCGTAGGGGCAGGCACGGGCGGCCGGGCTCAACAGCGAGATGTCGTCAACAGCCTCGCTGGAATACGGGCATTTCGATTTAACGTTCGTGTGCTGCATTGGAATGAGCCTTTGCTATTCACGTGGCGAATCTGCTTACCGACCGACCGACCGGGCGGTCGGCTGCTTGTTTGATACAGGTCCGTTGGGAAAGCTGTCAAGACTTTCGTTCCCGAATTGTCGAAAAGCCTGTCAGGGCGCCGTATTTTTGCAGGGCTGAACGCCTTAACCAGAGCAGCCGCTATTGGCGGGGCACCTGTGGGTCAGACTGAGGCCGGGACCACTCCCTGGCTCAGCATGTTCCAGAAGGTATCACCGATCTCTGCAGCATTGTGATTTCCGTCCGGACGATACCAGAAATACGACCAGCCCGTCATGCCATCCAGCGCGAGCATGAGCAGATGGGTGTTTATTTCGGGCTTGATGCCGCCAGCGTGCTTGGCGTGGTCGATCAGATCGCGTACACGCTGGCGATAACGCTCTGCCGCGCGTGTCAGCTCCTCGAAGGCGCCGGAACCTATAATGGCTCGTTCCTGCCATGTAACGGTGAACAGATCCTGATGCCTTGCAACGGTCTCGAGCCGCGAGATCACGTAGAGGCGAAGCCTTTCGCGCGGTTCGGCAGACTGTTGCTCCACCCGGTCAAGATGATCGAGTAGAATTTCTCCAGACAGCCGGACAATGGTATGCAGGATCGCATCCTTGCTGGGCCAGTGATGATAGAGTCCGGGTTTCGAAAGGCCGACGGCCTGCGCCAATTCGATCATCGAAACGGCCGCGAAACCACGATCCCGGAACATTGCGGCGGCGGTGTCGATCGTGCGGCGCCGACTGGAGTGTTCATCCCCCAGATACTGCGGTAATGAAAATTCTGGAATCGGCGGCTTGGCAGCGATGGTAATTGCTCCGGTCCTTTCGGCGTTTCGTCGGGCGGATGAAAGCTAGCCCCGGTTCGAAACGGATGTCAACCAGGCGCTCTGGTCTCTATTTTCCGAAGAAGTTCTGCGGTTCGCTACGGAATTCTTCACGGCTGCTGACGAAAGAGATGACGCGATCGCAGAATAATCGGGTGTGAAGCTTGCTGATTTCTTCCAGCCTGTCCTTCTGTGCAGTTCGGATGAGTTCGATCATCTCCTTGTGCTCGTTGTAAACGCGCGTGTAATACTCTTCATAGTGATGCGGCTCGTGGCTGGCCTTTTCGAACATCAGATAAGTCAAGCGAATACTGTAATTCAGCACCGTCTCATACGCTTCCGCCAGAAATGTGTTTCCCGACTCCCTGCCGATCACCATATGGAACTGATGGTTCATTTCCGTCATGGTTTTGTGATCACGAGCGCTGGCAGCTTCGTAATAAGATTCGTTAATCCTGGTCAATTCCTCGAGCAACTCGGGCGAATGCCGACTGGCTGTGAGGCGAAACACGGCTGCCTGGTATAAATCCATCGCCTCGAATATCGCGGGAACATCGTCGATATTGACCACTTCGACAAAATGGCCGCGATTGGCAGAAAAGCGTACCAGCCGGTCCGATTGCAGCCGGATCAGCGCTTCGCGGATGGGGGTGCGCGATACACCGAAGCGTTTCTCGAGCTGGGACTCATCGAGATATTGTCCCGGCTTGGCAACAAGAGTCAGGATCTCGTCACGCAAGGCTTCATAGACGGTTTGGGTCGCCATGCCGCGCGGTCGTCCGCGTTTGCCTCGCTTGTCGATATCCCCAATATCGCCAGAGTCGAAGATCCCGGCGGCGTCACGTCCTGCCATTTCCTAAGTCCTCCTGTCTGGGCCGGCCGGCCCCGGAATCCCGGTTGCGCTATTCCTCCACCTATCGGATCAGGGCATCGGTCATCTTTTGTGTTTGGACGTCTTCCGGCAGAACTTCAAGACTTCGGGGCGGTGTTCGCCTGATGCGGGCTGCGTATTCGTGACCCCTCCCCGAGGCGCGGGACTCACTCTCTGCTTTCCAGCTTTTTACGGATATCGGCCACGAGAACTGGTTTGATGATCTTGCGTGTCGGAGTCATCGGCATTTCGTCGATGATTTCCAGCCGCTCGGGCCAGCGCATCTTGCCGATGTTGAGTTGATCGAGGAATTTACAGACATCGTCCAGTTCCAACTTCATGTCCTTATGCAGGACAGCATAGGCACAAAGTCGTTCACCAAGGACGGAATCTGGCATTGGAACAACGGCCGATTGGATAATTGCGGCATGCGAATCGAGCAGACTTTCGATATCTGACGGGTTGATCTTGATGCCGCCTCTATTGATAATATCCTTGGATCGCCCGGTGATCATGATATTCCCCTTGTCATCCAACAGGGCGAGATCACCGGTTCTGAACCAGCCATCCTCCGTGAAGGCGGCAGTGGTAGCGGTCATATTACCATGATATTCCGGTAGCACTGAATAGCCGGAAAGCTGCATTTCTCCTTCCTCGTCAGCAGGTAATTCCCGTCCTTCACCATCAACGATCCGAATCTTGAGTCCTTTGGCAAGTTGACCCACGGTGCCGTGGCGGATTTCCGGTGGCGCAGTGGGATCCGTTTGTGTGGCAAGCGATGTTTCCGTCATGCCAAAGAGACAGCCGACACGCCCGTTTGGCAGGCGCGCCTCGAATTGTTCGGCAACTTTGGGAGGACAGATTGACCCTCCAACGATCACGTCGCGAACAGTGACTGGAGGATTGCGGTCGAGGACACCGCTTTTGAGTGTTGCCGCCAGATGGGCGGGCGCGGAATAGACAACCGTTGGCGACAGGTCGACCAGGTATCGCGCATAGGTTTCCGGGCTGAATAGCGGGATGGGAACAATGGTGGCGCCCGAGTAAATCGCGTTGCCCGCACAGGCTAGGCCGAACACATGAGTCAGCGGCGGTGCGATCATGATCCGGTCATCCCGTGTCAAGGAAAGCATTTCGGAAAAGATCGCCGCGTTTCGTGTCCAGATACTCTGGGTGCGCATGACCGCTTTCGGAGCCGAGGACGTGCCCGACGTGAAGCACAGCGCGCTTTCGCTGTCTGGTGGAGGGGCAGGGGGAAGCGTTCTGCCATCGTGAGTATCGATGAGTCGTTGAAGGCAGTGCTGACCTTTGGCAGCCTCGCCGGAGACAAGGATATGTTCAATCGAGCTGATTTCGCGGGTCAGCGAGGCCATGGTTTCGGGACCGTCGTATTTTCCGACTTTTGTGGTTACCACGGCCTTGGGCTTGGCAAAGGATAATAGTGGTTTCAGCTCTTCCTGCCGATAGGGCATGTGCAGGGTAGTCAGCACGCAACCGGTCATCTGGCAGGCAAAATACGTGACTATGAACTCTGGAGAGGAGGGGATCTGAATCGCCACGCGATCCCCCATCCTGAGACCGAGAGACAGGAACCCGCAGGCGAGACGACGGGCGTTGTCGACAAGCTCCCCATAGGTGAGCTTGCCATAGTCGTCGGTTTCCACTGCCATGGCATCGGGCTGGTTTTCGGCCCAGAAGTACAGAGCGGCGAGAATAGTGTTGAAACCCACGTCTTGATTGGGCTCCAGTTTCCCCATTGGAAGAGTCATTTTCTTCTCCGTTGTATTGTCGGATTGTGCTTTTGAGAGACGGCGGTGCTGCATGTCGTCTATCTCGCAAAGTCGAAAATATGCTGGGCGCATAGCCCAGGATTTTGAAGCTGCATGAAGTGGTTGGTCTCGGGCACCGACGTGATCGGAAAGCCGAAGCTGGCCGCCATTTCTGCCGCGATCTCGGGCAGGTTGGGCATGTCGTGTGTGGCGGGATCTCCGACGATCAGTTGAACCGCAGTTTCTACGCTGCCGAGATTTTCCCAATAGTCAGACAGGATCCCTGCGTCGAAGTTGCGGGCTTCGTTGTCCGGGGAAAGCACAAGCTCCCAGGGTTCCTCCGGACTCGCGTCACTGCAATAGACCGAGCCTCGGGCGAGGAGATCCAGGGAAAGGTCACAAATTCCCGAGAAGCTGTCGGCACGTTTGAACGAATCTGCGAGCTGCTTTGGGTCGGTAAAATATCTACGCCTACGCCTGGCGCGCCCGGCCATGGCGCATTGACGTTCGTTGAAATCCGCAACCAGATTGGGCCGGGTCGCTGCCGGGATGGGCGGCTCGAATAAGGTGAGCGTGGCCCAAGGGCGCGGTGTCAGGGACTGTGCGATGAGCGTACTTGCCGCGGCCATCGAATGAAACGCCCCGTGTGTCTCCTTCTTGCCAAAAATCTCTGAAATGGCGTCAAAGACGTAAGGGATATCGGCAATGTAACGTGGCCATGGATTTGCTGGATGAGGGCTGCGGGGGCTCTGGCCGTGGTTGCGCAGATCGAATGCAATGACCTCGAATTCCGAAGCCAGCGCCATTCCGAATTTCCAGAACCCGTCGATCGCGAGCCCATTGCCATGCGAAATGATGATGCGCTTCGATTTGGGTTTTGTCCATCTGCGAAAGGCGATCTCGGCACCATCATCCATGCGCGCGTATTGTGCCGCGTTCAACTGAATATCCGTCAGTAGATCCATCTGAATTTCCTCCGCAGGCGGGTCATGCCCACCATCTTCGAGCTGGACTTGGTACATTAAATACTCAAAGTATATTAAATTCAAGTGCAGAGTTGGAGATGATGATGCCGGGCAATGTGAGGATCGATAATTTCGTGCGTCTGGGTCGTTCTGCAGGCAAATTGCCTGCAAAGGAGGCGTTTGGTGAAGAGGCGGTTTTCTTTCCGATCACAGGCTGAGATGCTTGCGCGTTTTGCCGTGCGGGTCTGACAAATATTCGGAATCACCCGATCAGACCAACTGGCCCTTGCGAATGATATGGTGCCGATCATGGACTGGAAGGTAACCGCCAGATAAGCGCCCATCATGAATAACGCGCCATGCCTCAGGTTGATGAACTCCGTCACACCGAAAATGAGTGTGAGGCCAGCAGCGATCAGAAAGAGCAGGACTCCCAGCTGAATATCGTTCAGCGCCTGTTCGGCGATTAATGCAGTCATCCGTTTCTCGCTGTCGGTGACTTGCCCGGAGTTTTATCCCCAGGTCGATATTGTCCGGAGCTTTGTAAACTGGCCGGTGGAATATGCGATCAAATCATCGCCCTGCAGAACCTTGGCGTTGCAAAAGGCGGTGCGGTGTCCCAGCTTCAGGATCTCGCTGACGATAAACATGGGGGAACCCGTATGACCCTGACGCAGGAATTTCATTTCCTGTGTTACTGTAACGCAATCGGCCCCGAATGCGTGTCTCGCTGCCTCGTACATGCCCACGTCACAAACAGCGGACAATGCGCCACCATGCAGAATCCCCTGAGGATTTTCGGCATTCGTTCCGCAAAGCAACTGCAAGACGAGTGGCGTAACGGTTGTACTGATCCCGATTTCACCAACGAAGTTCATCAACGGGTCGTTACGGCGAAACGGGACGAACTCCCGCTCTGCCATCAATGCCGCACATGTCGTCTGATCTTGCATCAGCCTGATTGAGCCACGGAAACGACAATCTTGCCGAGAACTTTTCGATCATTGATATCCTGAAGCCCCTGCATCAACTCCTCCATGGGCAGGACCTTCGAAACATTGGCTCGGGCCTTACCTTCGGCAAGCAGCTTGAGCCACCAGTTCGTGCCGCCACGAATTTGGTCCAGAACTTCGTCGAAATGAATGTCCAGCGGCGCGCCCATGACAGAGAGGTTGTTGTAAAGCAGATAATTCGTCTTGGCTGACGGGATGTCGCCCGAAGCGAAACCCACGACGACAAGTTTCCCCGCAAAACCGAGACATCGCAGACCGGCGGTAAACATATCGCCGCCCACCGTATCGATGACAACATCGGCGCCACGGTTGTCACCCCAGGCCGTACGCACATGCTCCTTGAAGAAGTTTTTCAGGCCCTCTTCGGAGCGGTCGGTTACGACAAATGCCTGTTCTGCACCATTTTCACGCGACAGCTGCGCCTTTTCTTCGGACGAAACGATTGCGACCACATGAGCGCCGATGTTCTGTGCGAGTTGGATTGCTGCGGCGCCAACGCCGCCTGCGGCTCCGGTCACCACAACCCGATCTCCGGCTTTGACCTGTGCGCGGATCGAGACGGCGACGAAAGCGGTGTTGAAGACGGTTATCGCGCCCGCGGCGTCTATCGACGTCACGTTATCAGGGCGTTTGAAGACGCGGGAAACCGGAGCAGTGACCCGCTCCGCGAAGGCGCCACTGAACGTCTGGGCTACCACCTTATCGCCTGGCTTGAAGTCATCGACCCGTGCGCCGACCGAAAGAACCGTGCCGGCGCAATCCCGCCCCGGAATGAATGGTGGTTCAGGGCGTTTCTGATACTTGCCCTGAACCATCAGCAGGTCGGGATAGTTCAGCCCTATCGCTTCGTTGGCAATGAGAACTTCGTGATCCGAAGGTGAGGAGGCTTCGAGCGATTGCAGCCGGTGTGTAGCGGGCAATCCATACTCGTTCAGCAGGTAGGCGCGCATCTGATTTCCTTTATATACTTTACGTATTTAAATAATACGCTACATGTTTCGTTTCCTTGGTCAAGAAGTTTTTGAAGGCTCGCAGCAATTTTGACTTGTTAAAATACACGAAGTATATTAATAAATGCCAAAGGCTGCGCTTGGTCGATTACCGCTCTTGTGAATGGCGGTTGAGGCTTTGCTAGCGCGAGAAAACCGGGTGCAACGGCTGCGCCCCAACAGCATAAGGAGCATGTTTCGTGTGGCAATTTTGGGTTGATCGCGGCGGCACTTTCACGGATATCGTGGCGCGGATGCCGGACGGCACCTTGAAGACGCATAAGCTGCTTTCCGAAAATCCGGAGCAGTATCGCGATGCTGCAGTCCAGGGTATTCGCGATCTGCTTGGGGTGGTCAATGGCGAGCCGGTCCCGCCGGGCCAGATCAAGGCCGTTAAAATGGGCACCACTGTTGCGACCAATGCGCTTCTGGAGCGTAAGGGTGATCGGACCTTGCTGCTGATCACCAGAGGATTCGGCGACATCCTGCGGATCGGATACCAGAACCGGCCACGGATTTTCGATCTGCATATCCAGTTGCCCGAGATGCTGTACGAAACCGTCGCCGAGATTCCCGAGCGTCTCGACAAGGATGGCGCGATCCTCGTGCCGCTGGATGCCGAGGTCACGCGCACGGCACTGCAGAAAGCCTATGATGACGGTATCCGCTCGGTCGCTATCGCGTTCATGCATGGTTACAAGAATCCCCAGCATGAGAAGCTGGCGGCCGATATCGCTCGCGACATTGGTTACAATCAGATTTCCACCAGTCATGAAGCCAGCCCATTGATGAAGCTGGTCAGTCGCGGTGATACGACCGTCGTCGATGCCTATCTCTCACCCATTCTCCGGCGGTATGTCGAGCAGGTGCGCAGTGCTCTGGATGGCGGTGAGAACGACAGGAAGCAGCTTCTGTTCATGCAGTCCAGCGGTGGTCTTACCGATGCATCAATGTTCCGCGGAAAGGACGCAATCCTGTCTGGACCTGCCGGGGGGGTCGTCGGAATGGTAAAGACCGCCGAGCAGGCCGGCCTGACGAAGCTGATCGGCTTCGATATGGGGGGCACTTCAACGGATGTGTGCCATTTCGCAGGAAATTACGAGCGGTCATTCGAAACCGAGGTTGCCGGCGTACGGATGCGCGCTCCGATGATGAACATTCATACCGTTGCGGCGGGTGGCGGCTCGATTCTCAGTTTTCGCGATGGTCGTTTCCAGGTGGGTCCGGAAAGTGCCGGAGCCAATCCCGGTCCGGCGTGCTATCGCCGGGGTGGTCCGCTGACCGTAACCGATTGCAACGTCCTGCTTGGCAAGTTGCAGCCGGCATATTTTCCATGCGTTTTCGGCCCCAATGCCGATGAGCCTCTGGCGGTGGATGTCGTGCATGAGAAATTCGAAGCGCTTGCGCGGGAGATCGCGCAAGAAACGGGCGAACCACCCATGAAAGTCGAGGATATCGCCGAAGGCTTCCTGCGAATTGCCGTTGAAAACATGGCAGGAGCCATCAAGAAGATATCGGTTCAGCGCGGTTACGACGTCACCAACTATACGCTGAACAGCTTTGGTGGTGCAGGCGGTCAGCACGCTTGTCTCGTTGCAGACGCATTGGGAATGAATCAGGTGTTTCTGCATCGCTTCGCGGGAGTCTTGTCCGCATATGGTATGGGATTGGCTGAGATCCGTGCGATGAAGCAAGCTCAGTTCAGCAAGACGCTGACGAATGATGCCGTTGCCGAGGCAGGTAAGCTTATCGACGAACTGGCCGAGACCGCGGTTTCGGAAGTCGCGGAACAAGGTTCCCTTCATGACAGCATTACGTCCATCAGATTGGTGCATCTTCGCTACGCCGGCTCGCACCTCGCCTTGGAGATTCCCTTTGGTTCCGGCGATGATATGCGCAAGGCGTTCGAGGGTATCCATCGCAGCAAATACGGTTTCTCCGAACCCGGCCGGGAACTGGTTATGGAAACGCTATCGGTTGAAGCTATCGGCTTGACCGAAGAGGTGGAAGAAATTGGCGCACCACCGGTGGAAGAAGAGCTTGAGGCTCACGCTCATGTTCCCATTCGCTTTGGCGGCAGCACCCGGAATGCGCCGTTGTATCGGCGGGATGATTTGAAATTTGGTCAAACCATTTCCGGCCCGGCCATCATCACGGAAACAACGGGGACTGTGGTTGTCGAAGCGGGATGGAACGCGACACTGGACAAGCACGGGAATCTGATCCTCGATCGAACCGCGTTGCGCAAGTCGGTTGAACTGGTGAGCACCGAGGCCGATCCGATTATGCTGGAAGTTTTTTCGAACCTTTTCATGTCTATCGCCGAACAGATGGGCGCCACTCTGGCAAACACGGCCTATTCGGTGAATATCAAGGAACGCCTTGATTTCTCATGCGCGCTGTTCGGTCCCAATGGTGACCTGGTAGCCAACGCGCCACATGTTCCGGTGCATCTCGGTTCGATGGGAGAGTCGGTGCGGGCGGTCATTCGCGAGAATGCGGGGAATATCAAGGCAGGCGACGTATTCATGCTGAATGCTCCTTTCAACGGAGGAACGCACCTGCCTGATGTCACAGTGATTACGCCGGTTTTCGATGACGATGGGCGAGAGATCCTGTTCTATGTCGGTTCCCGTGGGCATCACGCGGATATCGGCGGCCGCACACCCGGTTCCGCTCCTCCCGACTCGACGCATATTGATGAGGAAGGCGTGCTGATCGACAACTTCAAACTCGTCGATCAGGGGCATTTCCGGGAACAGGCCGCACGGGAACTACTGCAATCTGGCAGGTATCCTTGTCGCAATATCGAGAACAATATGGCCGATCTTGCGGCTCAGATCGCCGCGAACGAGACCGGTGCGCGAGAAGTGCGCAAGATGCTCCGGCAGTTCGGGGTGGATGTGGTTCAGGCCTATATGCGCCATGTACAGGATAACGCAGAGGAGAGTGTGCGACGTGTTCTCGGGGCCCTTAAACACGGTCACAATATCTATAAACTTGATAGCGGCCTGCAGATCGAGGTCGATATCAAGGTGGATCGCGAAGCGCGCGAGGCGGTCATCGATTTCACCGGAACATCAGAACAGGATGCAGGGAACTACAATGCCCCTGTTTCAATCTGCCACGCTGTCGTCCTCTACGTTTTCCGCACACTGGTTGGATCAGACATTCCCATGAACGAAGGCTGCCTGAAGCCGCTCAAGATCAAGGTGCCGGAAGGCACCATGATCAATCCGAAGTATCCGGCGGCTGTGATCGCGGGAAATACGGAAGTCAGCCAGTCGATCGCCGATGCGCTGTATGGCGCTTTGGGCGTTATCGCGGGATCACAGGGGACGATGAATAACCATATATGGGGTAATGATAAGTTCCAGAATTATGAAACCATCTGTGGTGGCACGGGTGCGGGACCCGATTTCGATGGAGCGAGTGCGGTTCATTCCCATATGACGAATACCCGAATGACAGATCCGGAGGTTCTGGAGTGGCGTTTCCCGGTACGGATCGAGGAGTTCTCGGTTCGGAGAGGTTCGGGTGGTTGTGGTCGTCATCGCGGCGGAGACGGTATCGTCCGGAAACTGCGCTTCCTGGAGGAAGTGACCACGACAGTTCTGACGTCGCATCGTGAGGTGCCGCCGCAGGGCGGTGCGGGTGGACTGCCCGGAAAATGTGGCCGTAACGCACTGGAGCGCGCTGACGGAACCCTTATCGAACTTCGGGGTAATGATGCCATAAGTGTGCTTCCAGGGGATATGTTCATCATGGAAACACCAGGTGGCGGCGGCTACGGCACTTTTGCCCAAGAAAGCTGAGGCATCCGAATTGCACAACTGGACGAAACGATTGTCGACAGGTCTTTGAGTCACAGAAGATTTTTTGGCTTTCGTTTCGCCCCTTGAATTCAGTCGCTTCGGATTCTGCGGCTTCGGGCGTTTCGGATGTAGCTGAAGCGAGAAGCGATATCGGGGCTTTCCGGTTCTGTATCCTGTGCAAATAATATACTGAGAACAAAAATAATCGACAGAATTGACGCGCCCCGAAAAGGTCGATTTCAGGTTACTCTAACGTGATCATGGCGATCCACCGTCCCGTCATTCGTTTACCGATGGTTGGCGGAACCAGTGGACGCTCTTACGGCTCGGGGGCTAGTAGAGGTCGAAGACGCGGTAAACGCGCTTCAGCGCCTGCCGGCTCCCAAATCGTCGGAACGTCCCGCTTCCAGGCGACACCACTGGGAGATGGGCCTGCCGTCGCGACGAAACGGATGGTTGGTTTCACCCCAGTGCTGTGGCCAGCCCGCGGGTGAGTCTTCAAAATCCTCCTGCCGCCCATAGACGGTCAGGTCGAGCAGACGATAGCTGTTATCCATCGCCTCGACGCCGCGACGGGTCGTCCAGTAGGTCTCGTACACGTCGGATCCGCGCCTCAAGTAGCAGACGAGATGCATCATCCCGATGCGGCGGCCGACCAGCAGCGTGTCAAGCGAGTCCCTGGCCGAGTACCAGGGCATCTTCCAGCCCATGAAGTCGCGGTATCGGGCGCTTTCTTCATATGGGCCCTGGCAGAAGGTGGCATAGGTGACATCGCGAGAATGGAAATGGGAAAGCTCGCGCACCTGGGTGGTGAAGAAGGTGCAGCCCTCGCATTGCTCGGGCGCCGGCCGGCCGTCGTGCCACATGTAATAGTAGGCAATGAGCATCTGGCGCCCCTCGAACGTGTCCAGCAATGTTACCGACCCGTTTTCGCCTGTAAGCGGAGTGGTGCCATCGACTTGCACCATCGGGAGACGCCGGCGGGCGGCGGCAATGGCATCGCCCTCCCTCATGAGTGCCTTCTCCCGAACGCGCAAGACGTCGAGTTCTGCCTGGAACGCGGCGCGATCAACGACGTCCGGGGTCGCGAATTCTGTTTCGTTGTTGGACATGATCGTTTCCTTTCGACTTTCTGAATGGAGGGGAAAGGGCGCGGCTGTGACGATCGCCGCACCCCCCTCACTCGGCAGGGGTCAATGCCGAGGCAGGGATCGGCGAAGCCATATCGGGGCTCCGTTGCGTCGCAATTGTTATGGCAGCAAACAGCGCACAGATGGCGGTCACATAGAGCGGCGCGCTTGTCCCCAGAACATCGACAGCGATTCCACCGGCGATGGCGCCCAGAGCGACGCCGACCTGGATAACGGCCAGAAAGAGCCCGCCCACGCCTTCGAGCTGATCGGGCGCAGCGCGCCCCATCCATGTCTGGGTCATCACCGGTCCCGCGCCTACGGCGAGGCCCCAGGCGGCGGCGAAGGCAAGCACCGCAACGTAGGTGGTGCCGAAGGTCAACAGGCCAATCGAGGCAACCCCCAGCACCAGGAAGGTGGTGCCAAATCCTCGACGCAACATGCGGTCGGCAAACATGCCGGCGATCGCGCTTCCCAGCAGACTGGCGAGACCGAGCACCATCAGAACAGGAGCGATGGAAGTCGCATCGAGCCCGGCATCAGTTTCAAGATAGGGCCGCATGAAGGTGAACCCGCATACCTCACCCCCGAAGAACAGCAGCCCGACAGTCAGTCCCACCCGCACCTGCGGCCGCTTCAGCAAGCCGAACAGGCTAGAAAGGCTGGTTGCACCCGTTGCCGGTACGCCTGGCAGGCAGATGGCTTGCAGAAGCAGCGCGAGCATGCCGGCCCCGGCAGCGGCCATGAATGCCGCTCGCCAACCGAATGCTTCCCCGATGAGTGTGCCAAGTGCAGGGGCCACGACGAGCCCCGCGGAAAGCCCCATGAACACGACAGACATGCCCTTGCCCATATCTTCCATGGAAACGAGCTTGACGACGGTCGCGCCAGCCAGGGCAAAAAACCCGCCGATGGCGATACCAAGAAATGTGCGGGCGGCAAGCAGCACAAAATAATCCGAAGTAAAGGCGACAGCGATATTGGACGCAATCACCAGAATGCAGAGGGTCAGGTTGATCAGCTTGCGATCCACGCGGCCGATGATGAGCGCCACCGTGGGCGCTGCAATACCGGCAAAGATGGCCGTGAGGGTCACCGCTTGACCGGCAGCGCCTTCCGTAATGCCAAGATCAGCGGCCATAGGCGTGAGTACCGCCATGGGCAACAATTCACTGCTGATCAGGGCAAAGCTGCCGCAGGTAAGCGAGATGACCGACAGCCAGGTCGAGATCGGCCAGGCGCTTCTGTTGGAAGTGGTCTTGGACATCCTGTCCTCCTGTTTCGATTGTCGCCGGGCGCGACGATTGCATGAACGACCGTAAAGCCTGCGCGACATCGAGTGAGAGTGACAAATCTGTCGGGATTTTCTCGTACTGACCCATCCGCCCGGGAACCCGTGTTTATGAGTTGGTTCTGTTCAGGGATTGCTCCTTGATCGTTGCTGATACCCCCACGGAATAATCCCTCGAGGATCGAAGGCGGGCAGCGATGGTTCCGCGTCGTGCCGGATCAATGGAAATGTCATGGCAGCATGGACAAGTCAGTCGCTTCTGGTCGAGCGCCTGCAGCTGTCAGCATCGCGTGGATCTGACCCCGGTGGTGTGTCTGGTGGTTGAAGAGTTCAATAGCGCAGAGAGCCTTTGGCTTCTCTATCCGCGTTGAACCATCTCCGGGGTACCAGGCAAGCATCCCGCAGAGTTCCACATCGCGCAATTGCGCGGCCCAGTCTTCGATCTCTTCGTTCCGCTGCGAACGGAGCGTCTTGAACTCATCCCAGTCCGACGGGCTGGTGAGCGAGTGCCTGATATTGTCTTCCGGGCGCGGGTTCCCCTTCAGTCGCTCCAGCATCAAGGCATCTGCCCAATAAAGATGGTTCAACGTCGCTGCGATCGACTGGAAGAAGGCCCCACGGTCCTTCCAGCGATCCGCATTCGTGAGCCCATCGGCGGCTGTCACCAATGAGCCATTCTGCCAGGAATTGTAGCGAGCCATTAGTCGGCAGTATTCGGCTGAGATCATTTTTTCTGGCCTCCGATGTTTGACGTTTCTGGCGGTATCTGCCCCCTGCCGTGTCGTTCGGAATGCCGCGAGCGGGCTGATTTCGCCTCTTCGCGAACCGGAACCGCCGGTTACGACAAACAAATGCCTGTTCATGTGGCATCTCGGGACTGCTGCAAGGGGAATACGCCGATCATCACACCGACGCTTGCCGGGTGAATGGATCATGCGCCCGGAAGCTAACCCATTGCTCCCGCATCCGCAACGTTCTTCGGCAGAGGTTAAAGCAATTTCCAGCAGGCAGTCGGCTGTACCGAAGGCCAGCCGGACCGGGGTATCCGACCCGCAGCGTGATCGATGGTCCGGAACCTGTGACAGGACACAGGCCTCATCGATTGAAGAAGAATTTCATGCAAATTTTGGCGCCAGGCCGAAGTACTCAGAAGACCGCAAGATACTCCGCGGAGACATAGCCCGTGATTGTTGGCGAATCTGCCAGCGACACTCTGCACCACGTCCGGCCACCCGTGGGCTTGCAGCCTCCGCGGATCAATCTGGTTCCGTCCGGCAGGCCCATAATGACACTATGATCCAGTCCTGGACCGGACCGTAGTTTCAGGAGATCGTCTGGTCCCGCACCCTTGACCATCACCCTTCCAGCCGAACCGGCGCTACATCCGGCGACAAGAATTAAAGCCAGCATGGTGCTGAACTTGGTATACCTCATTTTCTGTCCTCGATCGTTTTTGTGTATGACCTGCCGTCGTGACCTGCCGTCAGCCGTCCCTCGTTCATAACGACAGTTATCGGGTTTGATAGTGTCAGGTTTCGGGTTGAGCAAGCGCGCTTGAAGCTGTGCCATCGAGCCGTGGCGGAAAATGGGTGATGGTGCCTGAGAAGATTGCGTATCGTGGCGGGGGTGATGTTCTCGGCCCTTTTCGGCGCGTTCACCTCGATGCTGGCGGCGAGCGGTGATTTGCGGCTGCCCGGTTTGCCAAGCTGGATGGCGGGCTCGACCTATCGGGTCACGATGACTCAGGCGTTGATTGCCTGCGGGACGGCAATCGTCGCCACCACCGCGCTGCTGGGCGTGCTGGTAACGGGCTTCACTTTTTTCCGGAACCGGGATAGTTTTCGCCTCATAACAATTAAAAAATCGAGGCAGATCAGGATGCAGAAAAGAAGCACCATTATTCTTGCACTTACTTTAGCCTTGGCCGGTTGCGGCGGAGGCTATGGTTACAACAGTCCGATGAACAGCGCCGCAGTTCGTACAGTAGGTGGCGCGGGCGCAGGTGCGCTGGTCGCGGATGCAGTTGGCGGCTCCGGGACAAAAGGCGCTCTTATCGGCGCGGTCGCCGGTGGGCTGTCATGCGCGTCGGGGGGCTGCCAGTAGGGTTTCCCTGCCGCATGTGAAATGCGCTTTTTTCGTAACCATGAACCACCAGCGAAGAATCTGGTTTCTCGTTGTCCGATAGAAGAGGTCACGCAGTTTCCCGTTGGCTGATAGCGGCCTGTGGCCTGTCACGCCCGGGCCGCCCATCCCTTGAATGTAAAAGCGGCATAGAACAGCTGAACGTCCTCGAAGCCCGCCGCACTCAGCAGCGCCGCGTCTTCTCTGGGGGTGAGAATGGGCAGGCGCTCCTTCATCGTGGTCATACCGGCCAATGCCTGCGCCTCGGGCATCCCGCCCGAGATCAGCCATGCCGCATTGCGCCGCAGCCAGAGATCCTGCTGCCCCGCCACTTGCGGAAAGCTGTGATGGGCAACGATCAGGGGCGCTTCGGGGCGAAGGCGGCGATGCAATTCGCGCAGCGTGCGCAAACGTTCTTCCCGCGACAGGAAATGCAGCGTCAGAAGGCAGGTCGCGCCGTCGAAGGGACCGTCGGGAGCGTCCTCGATATAACCCTGATGAAAGGTGATGCGGTCGCTGTCCTCTGCGATGATGTCCCGCGCCTGCGCGATCATATCGGGCGATGGATCGACGCCGTCGAAATGCCAGCCCGGATATGCCTGGGCGAAGGCGCGCAGTTCCATGCCACCGCCGGCGCCCAGAACCAGAACGCGCCCCCTTTCGGGCATGCGCTCGGCCAGCAGCAGTCCTGCCATGCGATGCAGATCCTGCAATCCCGGCACATGGCGGGCGACCCGCCGGGCATAGCTGGTGGCGTGGCCCGGATCGGTGGTGAAAGCGGGTTTCTTGTCCATTCAGCCCTCGGGCCAGACCAGTGAGCGGTGCAGTTGTGCCCCCGCCCAGGCGCCATCCCCGACCGCCAGCGAGACGGAATGCGGCGCCCGCGCAACATCGCCGCAGGCGAAGATGCCAGGAATGCTGGTTTCCTTGGTGTCACCTGTCAGTATCTGACTGCCCATCGGCGTCTCGACCAGCGTGCAGCCGGTGGCCTCGGCCAGCGGACCGGAGGGTTCGGTTCGGGTCGCGGTAAAAAGACCGGCAAAGGATAGCGTGCGGCCATCTTGCAGTTTCACCTCTGCCGTTCCCGTGATCTTTGCGATGGGCGTTTCCTCGATGGTGACGCCGCGCCTGCGCAGATCATCACGTTGATCCGGATCAAGGGTTAAAGCATCATTCATCAGAAATGTGACTTCCCCCCATTCCGGCAGCAATTGCGCCTGATGCAGTGACATCGGGCCGGTGGCGATGACGCCGATCCGGCCCTGATCGAGCTCGTAGCCGTGACAATAGGGGCAATGGAACACCGTTTGCCCCCATCGCTCTGAGATGCCGGGAATATCGGGAAGCTGGTCGGCGACCCCGGTCGCAAGCAGGATGCGGCGGCCCGAAAGAGCCTCGCCATTGTCCAGAGTGACCCGGAAATCGTCGCGCCGGCCCGTGATGCCGCTGGCGGTTCCCTCGACCCAGTCAACGGTCGGATAGGCTTCCAACTGGCGGCGGGCCTCGGCCCAGATACGGTTTGGCTCCGCCCCGTCCTGTCCCAGAAACCCGTGTGAATGGCTTGCAAAACGGTTGCGCCGCTGCCCGGCGTCGATCACCAGAACCTTGCGGCGCGCACGCGCCAGTTGCAGGGCGGCAGCCATTCCGGCGTAGCTGCCCCCGATCACGATGACATCCTGCATATCCTACTCCTTAACGGCCCGCCTTTCCGCATGGCGACGGGCGAAATCCTTGGCCAGATCGGCCAGCGTCACATCGGCGAAGCGCTTCAGCAGCAGCGTCTCTGCCTCGGCAAAGGTGCCTTCCAACGCCGCATTGACGGATTGCTCGACAAGGCATTCCGGGTTTTCGTTGCGGTTGCCGATGGCGAAGATCGCAGGCTCGCCCAAAGCCTCATGCAACCGGCGCAGGCTGACCGTTGCCAGATCGGCAGAGATGCGCCAGCCCCCGGCATGGCCACGCTCGGCCGTTACCAGACCCGCGTCGCGCAGCAACCCCATGGTGCGGCGCACCACGACCGGGTTGGTGCCAAGGCACTGCCCAAGCGTTTCAGAGGTCATCGGGCCGTCATGTTCTGCCATATGCAGCAGGGCATGAAGGACGGAGGAAAGGCGGCTGTCTCGCTTCATGTAACAATATATGTTACGAATTAGCGTCGCTGTCAAGCCCCGTAGGGCAAGTTGATGAAAGAGGTGGAAATTTTTTTATAAACTGAAATGTGACAGCAAAACCTAGGTGATTGTTTCGTGCCTGTGGATCCTTTAGGAGTTGGGGCAGCAGCAATAGAAGGCCGCCGATGATGATTAAGTGGATGACGATCGGTATAGCCGTGGGTGTCGCTATCGGGGTTGCTACGGGTAATGTTGCAGCAGGAATTGCAATCGGGATCGCGATTGGGGTGGCGATCGGCGCGGCTTCCGGGAAGCCCAAATAGCCACAAGCCATCCCTTGCCGACATATTGTCCGCCTGAATTTCAAGCCATTCGCGGTGCAATTACGTAAAACGCCAATATTGCCGGGTCGGTATCACGCAGGCAGCCCGGCGTTCACAAAACGCCGAGCTGCCATGGCGAGTTCCGAAAGCGCGGCTTCTCAGACCATCATTCATCCAGTTCCAGGAATTTTTCGACTGCGGCGGTCATCTCCTCCGGTTGGTCAAGCATCACGAAATGCCGGGCACCCTCGATCGGTACCACTTCCAGTTCCGGCACATCGGAATAAAGCGCTTCGTATTGCTGCGGGAAATTTTGACCCTCTGCCTCGGGGGGGACCGGTACGACCAGCGTGACGGCTGGCCCGATTTCGGCCAGTTCCGGTCTGAAATCGGCTTGCATATCCTCGTAAAATGCCTGCGCGACGGCTGCGGGATCCGAGGCAGCGATCCAACCGGCGATCTGCTGTTTCGCGTCATCGTCGATCGCGTAACGTTCGGCGGTCTGTTTCGCGTTGGCTCCTGCGGGCGCGGAAGCCATCTGATCGCGCATGGACTCGGCCTGAGACTTGACGCTTTCCACCGTTGCCTGCGGGTCGAACAGCAGGGCCACGAAGGGCAGGGCGTCAACGACCATCAATTTCCCGTACAGATCAGGGGTCTCGATTCCGGCCTGCAATGCCAGGGTTCCGCCAAGGCTGTGCCCGACAAGCGCCGGTTTCTCAAGTCCGCGCTCATCGATGAAAGCCGCGATATCGGCAAGCACACCCTCCATCATGCCGCCTTCGGCATTCGCGGCCCCGTCGCCGACGCCGAAGCCTTTCACATCGACGACATGCACCGTTGCACGCCCCTCGAGATCCGAGACCAGCCCGTCCCAGACCGCGCCAGGTGTGGCGAGACCGGGAAGCAATATGACGTCGGAGCCCGCCTTGGGACCGCTTTTGACGACGATACGGTCGGTTTCAAAGCTGTTCTCGGCCTCAAGGCCGCTCTGGGCCTTGGTGTCGGCGGCGATGCCGCCAACCGGGCCAAGTGACAGCGTTGCGGTCAGCAGGGCGCAGAAAATACGTCTGGAGATGATCATCAACTCCTCCTTTCAGGATGTCGGAGCCCGACGGTTTCATTCAACTGTCCGGCTGGTCGGAATCGGAAAAAAACGCCACATCAAGCCGCATGCCGGGATAGATGTTTTCCGGCACAGGATCGAATGTGACAGTGACCTTTACGGCGGCTGTGCTGTCGTCGACGATCGGCGTTATCAGCGATACATGGCCCGAGAAGGTTCGGTCGGGCCACGCGGGCACGGTCATCTCGACCTTCTGTCCATCCTCGATCTTGGACAGGAACTGTTCGTTGACATTCACCTCTCCGACGATGGATTCCGGATCGACGATCGTGGCGATGCCGGACTGGGTATAACCGCCCGGTGAAACCGGCGACACGATTTCCCCGATATTGGCGGTGATCTCTGTCACTACCCCGCTGAAGGGCGAACGTATCAGCGTCTGGTTCAAATCGTTGCGCATCGCGTCAAGCTGCCGGCGCTGCACGTCGATCTGGCGATTGCTGGCGGCGACACGCGCTTCGAGAACGGCATATTGTCCTTCAAGCGTGCTAAGCGCCTCTTTCGATGCCACCCCGCGCTGCGCCAGAGTCGTGGTGCGCTGCAGATTGTCCGACATTGCCTCCAGTTCGGCGGCAACCACGGCATATTCGTCTTCGGAGGCAATGACATTGGCTTCGGCGATGGCCAGTTGCGCCTTCGCCGCATGATCGTCGAGACGGGCGACCGGTTGGCCCTTCTCGACGGCGTCTCCTTCCTCGGCGAGCAATTCCGTAACGCGGCCTGTCAGATCGCTTGATACCGTCGCCATGCGTTTGGCGACGATCTTGCCGCTGGCTTCCAGTGTTGGTCCGGCAGCGGCAACTGAGGCCGAATCCGTGGCGCCGGGGGATTGCGGCGCCACATCGGGAGAGGCCGCCGCCGTCGGTTCTTGCGAGGCGGCCGCGTCCGGTTCCGCCGATCCGGCGGTGCGGGACCGGGTGTCGGAGGCTATTGCGTTCGCATCCGGGCGCAGCAGCCAGATGCCGCCTGCCCCGACAAGCAGAATTGCAATCCCGGCGATTATCGCCTTGCGCGGCGGTTTCGCTGTCGCGCCGGTCGCCGGAGCGACAGCGGGGGATGACGCCGCGCCTTTTGTTCCCATGTTCTGCAGGATGTTGCGCATACGCGCGCGCTCGTCATCGGAATAGCTGCGAAAGGCCTTTCGATGATCGGCCCGCCGAGAGGGTTCAGGCGTGCTGTCGGGTAGATGTGCCATCTTCGGCCTCCTCGGATGTCGATGCAAGATGGACGCCGATCAGCGTCCTCAGGAAATGGCGCATGGAGCCAAAGCCCAGTTCGGCCGCATGGGTTTCCAGTTCCGTGTGAATCGCGCCGATATCACGTTGATAGCTTGCCAGAACCGGAGCAAGCGATTCGACATGCTCGGGCCCGGGGTCGGCGATGCCTTTGCACGACAGATCGGCTGCGATATGGGCGGCTCTTTGCGTCATCCGGCGATATTCGCCGCGCAGGCGAAGCGTTGCGGTGACGTTGGACGAAAGGCTTGGCATGGTTCGCTGCAGTAATGCGCGCAGACGTGCCTCGTGCCGCGCCAATTCAAGACATGCTGCCTGATCGGTTTTCTGTTCCGCCATCCACTCTTTCAGCAAGGCCGGTGTCGTCAGGCCGCGTATTCGTCGAAAACGGGCAAGTACGGTGCGGTCATCCGGGATCCTGATCTCAAGCCTCGCCGCCGCTTCCTCGACCATGTGATGCAGCAGGGCGTCGCGCAGAATATCGTCCCGCGCCGGTTCCGCGATGCGCAGATGGTCAAGCAGATTCTGCTCATCCACCGCGTTGTCACCGCCCCGATTGAGCCGCATCAGCTCTTCCCAGAACAATGTGGGTTCGAAATCGAAGCCATGCGTTTCCGGTGCGGCTGCGCCATTGGCGTCCCATTCGGCGATACGGTCAAGCATCGCACGGGCGTCCTTGGCCTTCAGATCGCAATCCGTCGCTTCGACGAATTCGCGAAGCGCGGCGATCCTGTGGGCAGGAAGATCGCCCGCACCGTTCCATACCGCCTGCCAGCTGCGCCTTGGGTAATGCAGCTCTTTCAGAGCGGCGATCACGCGGCCTTCCTCTTTCGCGTCGATGACATCTGCGGCGGCGGCCAGCGACAGTCCGTGCCGCAGATTGACCATTGGCACCGACGCGGCGGCATAGCCCGAAGAATCGTTTGCATGAACTACTGCCACCTCGTCGTCGTCGGTCATCTCGCCGCTGGCGAATGCGGTGAAGATAGACCCGACGCCCTCCATCCCGAAAGGATGCAGTTCGGCAGCTCTGAGCGCGCCCATGCTGGAGGCCCCGAAAACCGGAACACCCTGCGAGAGCGCATAGAGGATCTCCTTGTGCCAGACTGCCGGGGTCGCTTCGAAATAACCATCGACGATGCCGATGGCACGCGGGTGATGGGCATCGACGGCGCGAAAGACGTCCCCCATCCGGCAAGGGGGCAGATATAACCCATCCAGCCGGGCGCGTGCCGCATCGGCGGAAAGTGTCGGTCCAAGGAATATGACGATCGGGCCTGTCATGCGGCCTCCTTCAGGAATGCCCGGGCGCGGGGGCCGGGGCGATAGAATGGGGTGCGGACGGGTTCCAGCCCCGGCACCACGACTTTGACCACGGGAATGCCGAACTCATCCCGGCTCAGATCGCAGATCAGAACGTGACGGACGCCGACGCCGTGCAAGCGTTCCAGAAGGATATCGAGATCGGCTTCGAAACTGTCGGCGGCATCGGTCCAGTCGGTGACGAGCGGGGCGCCTCCGCGCTCCGATATCCGGCGCAACTGATGTTCGATGCTGGTGGCATCCCTGTAATCCTGTGGGAACAGATCGTCGCGGCTGCCCGAGATCACTGTGGCGCGTGCCTGTATCGCCTCGGTTACCGCACGGCTGAGAGCGACGCTATAGTCAAGATGCGCGCCATGCCCATCCACCTGCGGCAGCGCCCGCCACATCGGGCTTTCGGGATTGTCGATCAGCTCGCAGGTAAATGTCGGCACACGGGTATCGACGGTCCGGTCGGTCAGGAAGACGGCGACCTCCTTGGCCTCCAGTTCCTCCAGCAGCATCGCGAGATCGGGATCCGGTACGCTGCGCGGGCAGATGGCAAGACCGCCGCCCGACAGCGAAGACATGGTAAGGGCGTCGCGTTCGATCACCTCGCACAGCGCATGAACCACCGCTTCAAGCATGTGATTACCCGAAGCAAGCCCATTGGTCGAGCGCAGGAAAACCGGGCGCTGCCCGCCTTCAACGAAATTGTTCGAGACGGTTTCCAATGGCAGCCACGACGGCTTCCCCGTCATCAGATCCCAGCCATTTATCCAGGGCAGCGGATGGGTTTCCGACAATTCCGCATCCGCGCGTACCGGGAAATCGTAAAGCGGAGGCATCGCGGTTTCGCGTTTCAGTTCGGCATGGCTGGCGATACGTATTTCTCCGTTCGGGCGCTCGCCGTGCCATGTCTCTACCGCTTCCATCAATGCCGAGACCTTGGCGGCGGCGAGACTGCGCCCCTTGCCCTGACTGGTGGACAATGCGCGGGCGTTGGGGCGGATCGCGACGCAGACCGGGAAGCCGATCCGGTCAAGACCGGTCACGTTGCCGATGCGGGTGATCCCCATGGCCGGCATGTGGCGGGTGAAATCGGCAAGGCTCTCCTCGGGCGCGCGGGTGCGGTGCGTACCCTCGAAATATCCCTTGGATGCGGCGTAGTTTTGTCCAAAAAGCTCTGTCATGGTTCGCCTCGCTCAACGCCTTTGCAGCAGGATGCGCGCGACCGGCAGACGTCGCAGTTGCAGCGCCGGGCCGATACTGCCCAGCAGGCCGATGATCACCGCCATCGCCAGCGCCTGCCAGAGAATGCCGGCGGTGACATCGAAGTCGAACACGATCTGGGTAAAATCCTCGGCGAAGAAGAGCGTCGAGATCAGCCAGTCGTCAAAGATCAGATGCACCGCCGCGACACCGATCAATCCGCCCAACACGGTCATCAGGACCGTTTCGATGGTCAATGCGGCGGTCAGGGCGCGTTCCGTCCAGCCAAGGATCGACAGGGTAGCGATTTCCTTGGCGCGGGTCTTGATATGGCCCAATCCGGTATTCACTGCGGCGAAGATGGCCCCCAGTGCCATCAAGCTACCGATCCCGTAGCCCATGATGGTGACAAACCGGGTCATGGCGCGGGCCTGTTCACCGTAATAATCCGCCAGACTGGTGACCGATACGCTTAAACGGCTGTCGCGGTTCAGGCGGTTCTGCATGTCCTGCGGGGTTTCGCCATCTTGTGGGCGAGCGATGACGACCTGGTAGCTGTCCTGCCGGTTGAAGGCGTCCTGAACCGGGGTCGCCAGCGCCCAGATCTCCGATTCCGTCAGCGATCCACCGGTTTCGAATACGCCGACGACAGTCCAGCTTGCCGATCCAAGCCGAAGTTCGGAACCAAGTTCCATACCCCCGAAATGCTGTTGCGCGCGGGCGCCGACCACGATTTCGCGGCGGCCTTCCTTGGGCATCCGGCCCTGGCTCAGGGTCCAGCCGGGGCGCAGATTGGTGGAATTCTCCGAGATGCCGCGCAGGGCCAGATTCACGGGCTCGCCGCGATTATTCTCGATCGAGGCGACGACATAGACCTCGCTTGCGGCTGCACTGCCGAGTTCGGATTCGATCAGCCGAACATCCGCGCCTTCCAGCGTGCTTTCCATCTCGGATTTGACCCCGCCTTTCAGGATCATGTTGGCGTCATCGACCTCGGCCATTTTCATGGCCTCGGAATATCCCGCGCCGATGGCAAGGATCGCGACCATCACGGCCACGACGACCGCCGTCCCAAGAACCGAGTTGAGCGAGGCCCACCAGCGTCGTCCGATGCCCAGAAGCGAGATGCCAAGTGCGGTTCTGATGCGTGTCAGGGTTTTCATCACAGGGTCTCCGCCAATCCGTCGATGATGTTTTGCCGCGCGGCGAGGATCGCCGGAATGGTCGCGACGATGACTCCGGTCGCGATCATCATGCCGGCGCCGATCAGCCAGTCCCGCCAGTCAAGGCTGAGAAGCGACAACAGCGCCTCGGCCTTTGCCGAAACGATCAGCACCGCGATGCCGGCAATGGCCATTCCGATGATCCCGCCCGAGAACATGGTCAGCAGGCTTTCCGACAGGATGATCCGGGTAATGTGGCGTTTGCGGAAGCCAAGGATGCGCATCACCGCGAAATCTCCGAAACGTTCGCGGATCGATTGCATCTGCGCGTTCGCGGTGATCAGGATCAGGGTCCAGAACACCAGAATCAGCGTCGCGCCGATCAATGTCTTGAAATCGCCGACCTGGTTGAGAAAGCTTTTCGCAAAGGCGCGTTCGGTCGTGGTTGCGGTTTCATTGGGCGAGTTTTCGAACAGCACGTCGATCGCCTTGCCGGTGGCCTCGGCCTTGTTGGCATCGGCGATGCGAACGGCGAACCACCCGACCGTATCTTCACCCTTGATGCGTTCATTGTTAAAATATTCATAGGGAATGACAACCGAGTCGGTCACCGAATCCTCGGCGGCGCCATCGAAGATCGCTCCGACCCGGAAGGTCCAGACGGGATTGCCGTCCGACCGGTTGTAGATCGAGGAATGAAGCGGCACCAGATCGCCGATCTTCCAGCCATGCTTATTCGCGAGATCACGGCCGACCGCTATGCTGGACGGGTCGGCTTGCCAGTTGCTCAGCGCGTCGGCGTCGCGGAATTCCACCTCTTCGACCATGACCGGGAAATTTTCCGGCTCGGTCACGATTGCGGGAATCTGATTGCTGCCGCTTTGATATGCGGCGCCGAAAAAGGTGAAATGTCCCACCTCTTCGACATTGTCCAACTCGGCGATACGGTCCTTGTAGTTGATCGGCAAGGGTCGCATCATCGATGCCTTGTTCAGCACCATCAGCCGGTTCGCATCGGCGAAATCGACACGGCTGTCGAAAACCCGCAATACCGGCAGCATCAGGCCCAGCAACAGAAACGCGACAACCACCGATCCAAGGGTGAAGGCAAGCCTTGCGCGGCCGCGTGAGGCATTGGCGAGGATAAGGGAAAGGAAACGCATGCCGTGCCCTCCTATGCGGCTGTTTCGGGGCGCGTCAGATGCTCGGTACGGTGCGCGTATTCGGCAACCAGCGGATCATGGGTCACGACGACGATGGTCTTGCCGAATTCCTGGTTGAGCATGCTCAGCAGTTCCATGATCCGGGTCGCCGAATCCTGATCCAGATCGCCGGTCGGTTCGTCGCATAGCAGCAGATCAGCATCTGTGACCAGCGCCCGGGCGATGGCCACCCGTTGCTGCTGCCCGCCCGACAGTTCTTCGGGGCGATGGCTGGCACGATCCTGCAGCCCGACGAGGTTCAGTGCGTTATCGACCCGCGCGCGGCGTTCCGCTTTCGGGATGTCGTGGAGCAGCAGGGGCAATTCCACATTGGCATGCGCCGACAATGCGGGCAGCAGATTGTAGAACTGGAAGATGAAACCGACATTCTGCCCCCGCCACTCCGTCAGCCCGGCGTCCGACAGCGAGGTGATGCGCGTTTTATCAACCGTGATCTCGCCGGTGTCGGGCCGGTCGACGCCGCCGATCAGGTTCAGCAGCGTCGTCTTGCCGCATCCCGAAGCACCGACCAGCGCAACCATGTCGCCCTGTGCGATGATCATGGAATGCCGGTCAAGCACGGGTACTGCCAGTTTGCCCTTGCGATAGGTTTTCGAGACGCGGTCGATCTGGACGAAGGGGGGGCGATCCTGACGGTCCGCGGCCTGAATCGCAATTTCTGTATCGTGAACGGTCATGTTACGTTCCTTTCTCAGAACGAGCCCTGGCGGCGCTTGCCTGCGCGAACCAGCATCTCTAGATGAATTTCGGTGACATGCTTCCGGCCGGCCACCTCGAACCAAAGCGTGTCGGGACCGGGGCAGGGCGGGCTCAGAACCACCCAATCGCTCTTGCGGGTCAGCCGTTCCAGCATCGCAAGCCAGAACGGGTTGCGCGTGTCGACCCAGATCGGCTTCCTGTTGGCATCAAGCACGTCCCGGCTGACCAGCAGCGATGCGTTCTGCATCGGGACATGGATCTGCGCATAGAATTGTCGGGGAAGGCCCAGCCGCTCGATGTCGCGGGCCGTTGCCAGCAATTGCTCGGCCGGGGTGCCGTCAAGCCAGCATTCGCGCAGATAGGCCGAGGAAATCCACCATGCCGCGCGGCTGAGCACGACCTGCCCATGTCTGCGGGCGGGTCGGAAATGTACCGGCTCCCCCGAGGCAAGCGAAGGTGCGTCGATGCTGGGCCGGGCCACGACAAAGGGGCGCGACAGGATCGACAGCGCATAGCGGACGCCCCAGGACGGGTTGGGAAAGGTATTGCCAAGATATTGCAGGCTCACGGCACGGCCATCGGCATCGGTCAGCGACAGGAAGTTGGTCGCGGGATCGTGCCGAAGCTGCAGGGAAGCCGGGTCGAGAATCCGGTCCGGCGTTAGGGTCAACGGCTCTCCGGGCCAGCCAAGGACCCGATGCGTGATTTCGCGATGCGCCTGCAGATCGGATGCCTGCCCCGCCACCGGCAGATCCACGGGCTCTGCCCCTTCGGCAACGACGGCAAGCCAGCCGCCAAGCGATCGCGCAAGTCGCGCAGCCTGCGGATGATCCGATTGCGTGAATCTCGAGGCCAGCCAGCCTGCGCCATCGAAAACCCGGTTCATCACGAATTCGGTGCCATTGGCCCCACCCTGCGCAATTTGGAAATGCGCCGTCACCGGAATATGGGCGCCTTCGGGTGCGGCATCCGGCGTGGCTTCTTCCAGCCTGGCGCCGAATTCGGGAATATCGACCAGATGGGGGGCGGCGCCGGTCAGGAACTCGACGACTGTGCCGCAAGTCCCGCCAGCCCCGAAATTCGCGATAAAGCTTTTGACCAGTGCGCTATAGGCGGGGGCGATCGCGACCTGAGAAGCCAGAAAATCCTCGAGATCGGCCAGCGGCCCCATAAGATCCGCGCCAAGCGTTCCGTCCGTGCTGTTCAGCCAGCAATCCTCGGTGATCAGGTTGGTCAGGGTCTCTGGTGCGCGGGCCTGCGTGGAAAGCCGGTCGCGCAGCTTCGCGGCGGCTTCCTCGGCACGCGCGATGCAGGACAGACGGTGAGGACCTTCAGCCGCGCCGAAATCGTCCAGAGACACGGTCAAGGCGTCGAGTTCTTCTGCCGCGCCGTCAAGTTCGGCCAGATCGCAGCTGCGCCAGTGATCGGCCAGTGCCTGCAAAGGATTGCCGGTGAACAGATCGAATACGGGTGGAGCGGTCAATACGCCGCGCGCCAGAAACAGGGCAATCATGCGATCGGCATCCTGTTCGGGGATGCCGGCCCCGGTCAGCCGTCGCACCCAGCCCTGCCAGTGATCCGACAGCCCCGGCGCAAGCACCTGCCCCAAGGGCCCGCCGAGACGGAACTGGGCGAGGCGTTGTTCGCTCCAGCCGCGGCCGGCCATGGTAATGTCGTCATTGCACAGCGCCACGAAACGGCCATTGTTAACCGGGCGCAGGGTGGAGTTCACCGTCAATGGCATGGCGGAACCCGACCGGGCCGCTTTTTCCCGTGACAGCCGTTCAAGCTGCGCGGCCAGCCCGCGATTGACGGTGGCGAAGCTTTCGAAATCCGCCGATGCTGCCGACGGAGGCGCGACAGCGGCCATCGCATCGACGCCAAGGGTCGAAACCGACATGAAGCTGGAGAAAGGGCTGGTCTTGACGCTGGCGCGCGCAATGTAACCCAGCAGCGAACGTTCCAGCTTGTCGGGCCACGCTGTCCGGGGCAGCTTCTTTTCCCTTGCCGCGGATTTCGCCGTGCGGGGGCTGGCAAGCGCCACGGCGCGGGCAAAATGCGGTACCTTCAATGCATCGCGCAAAGCGGGGCGAAGCACGTCCTGGGTTTCCCGGGCAATCGTTTCCTCCAGCGCGATGCCGGCATTGGCGTGACTTTCGGCCGCCCTGCACCACATATCGAAAGCGCCGCGATCCTTTTCGCCGTGAATCAGTTCCGCGATGGACATCAATGCCCCGTGTTTCAGCCGCGAGCCGCGCCCGTTATGGACGTCGCGCTTCAGATTCACGACATGGCGGCGCAGCTTCCTGTCGTCTTCGAGACCGGGGACGAGTTCGTGCAAAACGCGCTCGACCTGTTCGCGCATTGCTTCCATTTCTTGCTCGGCCGAGGCGATACGGGCCAGAAGCTGTTCTGTCTCGGGCAGCCGCAATGCCTGAATCGCATCGAAAGGCAGGGTCGCGGCACGCAAGACCGCGAAAGGCGCGATACGGCCCGCACGGTCATCGGCGGCGGTCTGGCGCTGTAGCGTTCTTGTATCGATGTTCATGGCTTCCTCCGGGATTGCTCGGGACGTCTAGAACCACCAAAACCACATCAGGCAGACGAGGCCCTGCACGTAACCCGACGCATAGGCCCGGTAGAAAGCCACGTCGCGCCGGTCGGAGAGTGGCGAGCCGCGCAAGCGAAGAGCCGATTTGCGGGCCAGTTCATCATCCAGCAGCGCCTCGACCATATGGCTGCCGTCACTGGGCATGAAAGGGTTGATGTTCAGGACAAGAAAAAGCAGCGAGACCAGCATCAGCGTCTGGCCGATATGGGCGATTGCACCTTCCGGATCCGCGGCCAGCAGGATCATTGCCGCCCCGATTCCCGCGGCCATCAGATCAACCGCCGGGCCTGCGGCGGGAACGGCAAAGCGCCGCCAGCGGTTGCGGACAAGATAGAGACCGGATGTCTCGACATAAGGGCCCGGAACGAAGCCATGCGCCACGATACCCGCGCGACCGACCTTTCCTCCGGCAAGACGGCAGGCGACGGCATGGGCGAATTCATGCAAGGGAACTCCCACCAGCGCATAGATCAACGCGCCGGCGACGTGGAAACCGGTCACGAACTCGGATGGATGCGGAAAGCGCGGACCAACGGCGAGAAGGATGATCGCCAGTATCGCCCCGCCAAGCATGGCAGCCAATATACCCCAGGCCAAACCTGTTGGCAGCGCCCGTATCGCCCGAGCAATCATATTGGCCGGCGGATCCATGTCGAAGATCGCGATCTTCGCAACCCGCTTGCCGTTTTTGGGGCTTTCGGGCCGTGTAAGGGTATCGGTCTCCAACAGCCCCGCCTCGCGCAGCTGGTTCAGGAAGCGGTCCAACTGCCGGGTGACCCGCGGTGTGCCGGGATAGCGCTCGGCGAGTGTCTGCATCAATGTCGCGCGGTCGGTTCCCTCGGCCAGCAACGGGATCAGTGCTTCGGCGGGTTTGGATATCCGCAGCGATTTGCCGTCCTCCGGCGAAACCAGCACAGTCGTGTTCCTGCGCTTGACCTTGGCGACCCCCTTGGTCAGGGAAATGCACGGCGAGGTGACGGTTTGCGGCGCGGGGGCCAGGGCGATGTCAGCCATGACCTGCCCCCGTCCGTCCAAAGCTGATGCCGAAAAGCGGGCAGTCCGTGTAGCGGTCGATCTCCAGCAGCGGTCCCCAGCCGGATTCGCACATGCCTCCCCATGGGCAACCGGAAATGCCCCGCTCCCAGGCAGCAGTCAGCGTATGCCCCGCCACGGCTCCGGCGCGCCCGATCAGGTCGCGATAACCCCGCGCACCGGCGGTATCGACGGCGTGATGCAGATCGCCGGTCACCAGCAAAACGAAGGGCGCCTCCATCAGGCCAGGCTGGATGGTCAGTTCCGCCAATGCATCAGCCGTGACCCCGGTTCGCAGGGTTTCCAGCCCGTCCTGCCCCGGCCGGACGATATCGGCCCTGCCGTCGCCGGTTGCCGCGATGGCGCGAAACCGCAGCCGCAGATGGCGCGCGCCGGTCTTTTCCAGCGTATCGCAGATTGCCTGCGCTTCGCGGAAGATCATGGCGATTTCATCGGCGGCGAGCGGCAGGCCGTCAAAGACGCGTTGCGACCGGCGGGTGGCAAGCAGCGTTGCGGGATCCGCCGCCATGCTCCAGATCGGAGGATCGGGAACGATCATCGCCGGGCTGCCGACCGGACCGTCATGGGCCGAAAGCTCGATCAGCTGGGTAACGGCCTGGAACGGACGAAGCGCGGGAAGCAGTTGCCGCCCCGGATGCGCGCCATCGCCAAGCCCGGCGGCGAAGGTCACGATCTGCTGCCCCGCGCGAATGCCCAACCGCAGCAGAAGCGCCATCGATCGGTCACGCAGACCGGGATAGTCGCGCATGGGCAGCCCGAAATGCCCTGCGATACCGGTCAGATAGGCCCGCGCAACGCCACAGTCGAGCTGTGCGAAGCGAAAGGCGAAATTATTATATTTCTTCTGGGTCTTATCGGTATCCGACGCGCCGATCAGCAGAACCCTGGGCAGATCCTGCGCCAATGTGCCAAGTGCCCCGGACAGTTCCTCATCGGTCACGGTGCCAAGATAGTCCAGCCGGTGGTCAGGGGCGTAATAATGACATATCGCGCCACGCGGCAGGCCGGGAACGTCACGCGCAACAAGATACAGATTTGCCGAGCCAAGCCCGCCCGCGCTGGGCGCGATGCGCCGGCCGGCATGATCATATCCCACCGCATGACGCAGCATCGTCGCCAGTACCGGCAGATCGATCCGGCCATTGCCTGTCCGATTCGACAGCGGACGCTCATCCGGCAGGGCGAAGGGCGTCGCGCCATGATGCGGCGCGGGGCGTTCCCGCGCAGTCGAGATATTCGAGGCAGAGTAATGCATCTGGTGATCGCGCGGCACCTGAAGTTCGCGCGGCGCCATGCCGTTGGCGGCATTATGCAGGCGCCAGACCACATTATGCGGATCGCTTCCGGGAGGAGAGACATGACCCAGCCCGGCGGCCTCGGAACCCGGCAGGCGGGCGAGGTTCAGCTTTTCATAGCTGTCTCCGGCATGGATATGGCAAATGTTATAAAGCTCGACCCGGCCGATGCGGCTGATCAGCGATTGGGCGGAAAGCGCCACGATTCCGGCCCAGAAGCCCGGATCCGCACAGTTGCCTTGCGGTGCCTTGGTGCGAAGGCGATGGAAGCATGAGGGGCTGGCCGATGCGCCGGGCATGAAAAGCGGCCCGATCTCGACCTTGTCCGCGCCCAGATGCGCATGCAGCGTCTGTATGCCCTGCGCCCAGGCGGTATCCAGCCATTCCTGAATCCCGGCATCGTCTTCGCCGGTGAAAAGCGTGATCAGCAGCCCGGTCCGGTCGGGAATGTCAGCAGGACCTTCGGGCGTCACGAGCGAGGCAAAGCCTGCGCATTCCAATGCTTCGGCCAGCGCCGAGGCACCGTTTCCGCATAATGCGACATGGGTTTCGGCCAAGCGAGCCAGCGCCGCGTGACGATTGCCGTTCACCCGCGTCGCGTCGATATATCGTCCGAAGAATTTCGCGCTTTCGGTCATGCCTTCGGGAATGGGACCATCGCCGGTGCCGTCTTCCAGCAGGCCGCGGCTGTAAAGCAGCGCCAGCGCGCCGAAGACCTTGGCTTGGGGGATGCCCGGGAAGGCGGTCAGGATCTGGTCCAGCGTCCGCGTACCGTCCAGCACGGCGACGAGGCGCGGGATAAAGCTGCGCGCACCCCGGCCCGAGATAAGCTGATTGCCGTCGCCGCCCTCGAATAACAGCCCCTGTGCGCCATAGGGGATCATCATGATTTCCGGAGGCAGACGCGGACGCGGAGGCAAGGTCAGTTCAGCATCATTGAGAAAGCTGCCGCCGATTGTATCGGCACTTACGCTGTTCATCTGGTTCATGGCAGGATTTCCTGAATCGCGGGAACGAGATCGCGCACGAAACGCGCGCCGGGCTCTGTCTGCGCCCGGTCGGCAAAGCAACTGGGGCAGCCATGCACAGGCAGAACCTGTGTCACGGTGACGGCCCCCGTCAGGACATTCGCGATGCGCAGCCGCCCGGCATGTTCGCGCCCGGCCCGGGCATCCGTGCGAAGCGCATGGGCGGCAAGCGACACCATAGGACCGGTAAAGCCCTCGGGACCGGCATCGGGGTTCTTGCGGTAAAAGCGATCAAGCACGATCTCGCGCCCCGGCGCGCGATGATGCGTGCCCGCGCGCTTGATATGGCAGGCGTAGCAGCCGGGGGCGCCGGGATGCGTCAGCGGGCCGATCGAAAGATGGGTTCCGGCCAGCACGGCATGGCTCCATGGGGTTGCCGTGCGCCGCGCTGCTTCCTCCACCGCCATGAACATGTCGGTATAGGGGCGCCATGCGGCGACGGCGACGAAATCCGCCCGCTCGAAAAGTGGATCCAGAATTTCCGGCGCGGCCAAAGCTTCGCGCGGAAATTCCTGCTGCATCGCATTGGCATCACCGCATGCGGCCTGTTCAGCCACGGCGGCACCAAAGGGTCCAAGGGTGAGATATTGTATTTTCATCATGCAAACGGCTGTGGCAAAGGGTTGATATCGGCCTCGGAAATCGCCTTGAAACCGGCGCGGCGCGGGTAGTCGTAAAGGCGCGGAGTTCCAAGGAAACGAGCTTTCTGAACGACACTCATCGGCATCAGGCCGGGGATGACCGCACGGACGACCCAGATTCCCATTTCGCGAAGCTCATCGGTGGTCAGATCGCAGATCACCGCCTCCATCCCCTGCGCTTCGAGCTGTTCCAGGATGTAGCCGATGCAGTCGACCGGGCGGGGCAGATCCGGGGCCAGCATATCGGCCAGCGAAATGCTGTTCGGTGATTTCATCAGGAAATCGAAGGCTTTGCGCCATTCCGGCAGGCCCAGCATATTCGCCCCGTCGGACAGCGCACGGTAGTCATCGACATTCTGCGGCATGTTCGACTGCTGCTGCAGGACCGGACGCGCAGGCGCGGCTTCGCGGATCGTCTTGGCGACCAGCGTGGCCGGATCGAAACCGGTTGCGCAATTGACATATTGCGAAAGCTTCGGATGGTTCTCGACCAGTTGAAGCGAATAGACCGTGGGCACCTTCAGATCGCTTGTCGCATCGAAAAAAATCTGTTTCACAAGACTTTGATCCAGCATCCGGTGATTGTCGGCCAGTGCCGGCGGATAGGGCTGCGGGATGTCGATCCGGGGTAAAGGAAGCTGCGCGAGCCACAGGATCGCCAGCGCGTCACGCTCGATCACCTCGCAAAGCGCCGAAACCACCGCTGCGCCAAGATCGGTATGCGCGGC
Source organism: Paracoccus onubensis (assembly GCF_003591515.1). Classification (GTDB taxonomy): domain Bacteria; phylum Pseudomonadota; class Alphaproteobacteria; order Rhodobacterales; family Rhodobacteraceae; genus Paracoccus; species Paracoccus onubensis. The sequence continues at coordinate 137,027 of NZ_QZCG01000005.1, read as the reverse complement.
GACTCCGGTGGAAATCTCTTGCCAGAAGCGTTCGTTGCGTGACGGGCGGGTGTAAAGATGCGTCATCACCGTCGGCACCCAGCGTTCGCATTTCTTCGATAGTGACCAGCCGCGTGTCCAGCGGATCGGCAGGGATTTTTGCGGCGGGTTGAACGGGCAGGCCGGGTCGGCATATTCGGCATCCGAACAGCGCGCGATATCGTCCAGATCTATGCCCAGTTCGCCGATTTCATTGCCGCTGGCGACAACGAAATCGGACTCGTCATAGGCCATGTTGGCATAGCGTTCCGCGCCTTCCATGACCGCGCGAAGCCATGCCATCTCTTCGTCGAGATCGGCGCCGGCGCCGCCCATCGGCTCATCCAGAACGTCATTGCCATCCGGTTTGATGATATGCGGAAAGACCTTGGTCATGTTGCCGATATCGGTCACGGCCACATGCATATCCGGTGATCCCTGGTCGGGCGCCATCTTGCTGGCTCCGGACAGGATGCCGCCCTGGGGCATCAGCAGGCGCTGGAACGGATAGCGCGCCCGAAGATAGCTGATGTCAAGATCGAGAACCGGGTTCATGCCGCGACCTTCCCGGTGACACCCGCCTGTTCGAGCAGCGCGGCCATATATGATTCTTCAAGGCTGGCGATGCCCAACCGGTTGTTCATCAGATGCGCGAATGTGAAAGTCAGCACTTCGGAATTCACTTCGGCCCGGCCCTCAAGCGCATGATAGCCACGTGCCGCCACGTCCAGCGCGGAACGCCAGTCCGCGGCGATTGCGGCGAAATCCTGTTGTGATGCGCCGTGTGGCGTGAGCGGAGAGATGCCCTCGGCAGCAAGATCCGCCGCTTTGTCATGGAAGCGATCACGCCAGTCCTCGGCCGCCGGCGTTCGCGCGCCAAGCCAGTAATAGGAATATTCGCGCCAGAAGGTTTCCGCATCGGTGTCGGGACGGAACGCTTCGAAAACCTCGTGCATCAGGCGCGGGATCAGGCTTTTGCGGGACAGTAGACCCTCGGCCTCGCTGCCGATGATCCGCGCGGCGATGACCGAGCTTTTCCAGAACAACGTCTCGGCCACCGGCATGCCTTCCGGACCGCCGAACTTGTCATGTTCGGGTTCATATACCGCTTCCAGGACGCGCACGTCGTTATGGGCGATGGTCACCTGTTCGATCTGTTCCTCGAAGCCGGGCATCGTGACCATCGGGGCATAGTCGCTTGGCGGCTGCGCGTTGATCCGGCTGAGGCGATCGGCGATGCCGTCGATCAGACCCGTGCGGATCCGGTCGGCGTCGGCCTGATCCTTTGGCAATACCCGAAGGCGAATATGGATGCCGTCCTTGTCAAGGTAACGCAGATAGAACCACTTGGCCAAATCCTGACGGTCCTCGCGCTGGACCATGCGGGCGACCTCGCCGATCATCCAGTCCATTCGATCCACGGCCTCGCCCAGATAGATCTTCAGGAAGATCCAGTCATGGTCAGTTTTTGGGGTCGTCTCGGTCATCGGTCATCTCCCGGTCGGTCGTTAAGGCGCGCGCCCGGCAAGGGCTGCGCGTTGAATCAGCCATGCTGGGCTCTGAGTTCTCCGCCACGCATGTCGAAAGAGAATGTTCTTGTCGCCACCAGCAGGATCGCGACGGTCCATCCGATGATCGCGGCAAGATCGAGCCACAGGGGCCACAACCCTTCCGAGCCGGAAATGATCTGCCGGAAGGCATCGGCCAGATAGCTGACGGGCAGGATATGGGCGATCACCATGAGGATGGTGGAGCCCTCGGGATCCCAGAAGATATTGCCGCCGAACATCAGGGTGAAATTGGCGATCATCACCATTGCCATGCCGGCTTCCGTGCTTGTGGCAAGGCCGGAAAGCGCATAGCCTAGCGAGATCAGCATGATCACTCCCATCAGGGCGACGCCTGCGGTCTGAAGCCATTGCAGCGGGCTGAGTTCGACAATGAAACTGCCCACCGCCAGCAGGATGCCGATTTGCAGCACCGCCACGGCGACACGGAACGCGATCTGGCTGAAGACCATCTCGGGCTTGGTGAGTGGCGTCAGCAGCAGATAGCGCAGGGTGCCGCGGTCGCGCGCCTTGAGAATTGGCGTTGCGGTCATGAACAGCCCAAGCTGGACAAGTGCAAGGGCGAGCATTCCCGGATAGATGAAGTTGAACTCGGCGTTCCGTGCCTGTTCGATGGTGCGTGCCTCGATCGCCGTGTCTTCGGGCAGACCGATCCGGGCGCGCGCCGCATCGATGGCAGTTTCCGCAAAACCTGCGAAGGTCTTGCCGGTTTCAAGCTGAAGCGGGGCGTCCCCGTTCGCTGTCCAGCCATCGGGAAAGATCACGACGGCGGACAGTTCGCCGTTGTCGAGCCCTTCCCTTGCCGTCTCGGCGTCCAGACTGCGAAGTGCCACGTTCTGCGACGCCAGTTGATCCGCGAATTCGCGTGCTTCAGTGTTGGTTCCGGCGTTGACGATACCGAATTCAACTTTGAAATCAGGCGATAGCAGGACTGAACCGCTTAGCAGAAGCACGAAGAACAAGGGGAAGATAAGGCTTAGAAAGACCGCTCCGAAATCGCGCTTGGTTTCCGCCAGCTGAATCGAGAACAATGCCTTGATGCGTGCGAATGTCATGCCGTTTCTCCCTGCAAAGCTGTTCCGGTGAGCTTTACGAAAAGCTCTTCGAGCGTGGGTTCCTCGACGCTCAGGTCGATCATGCTGTCACCATAGAGCTGCGCGAGTTCGACCAGCGTCGCACCCGGACGCTCGGTTTGGAGGCTGACGCGTTTCATGCCGTTGCCTGCCGGTTCCGAGCGGGCGTTGAGCGCTCGCAGATCAAGAGCGGCAGCGATGGGAAGCATGAAATTCATGCGGCGCGAGGTGAAATGTTGCCGCAGCAATTCCTTGGGCCGCCCTTCGGCAATGACCCGCCCGTGATCGATGATGACCACGCGGTCGCAGATGCGCTGCGCTTCCTCCATCTGATGGGTGGTGATGACGACCGATGCATCGCGCCGGTCACGTTGGGTATACAGAAGTTCCCACAAGGCCAGCCTTGCATGAGGATCGAGTTGCGAGGTCGGCTCGTCGAGGAACATCAGCTCGGGATCGCCCATCAGGGCCATGGCGACTGCCACCCGTTGCTGCTGACCGCCGGACAGATGTTCGATCCGCTGGTCCGCCTTGTCGCCGATGCCGACCAGATCGATCATCCGGTCCACCCTGACCTGACTGGCGTAAAGCCTGACCTGAAGCGTGAGAATCTCGCGCACGGTCAGGCGCGGGGGCAGGGTCGAATGCTGAAGCGCGATCCCCATGCGCCCCCGGATTTTCTTCATCTTCCCGGCGTCAGAGGTATCCGCGCCAAGGATCCGCACCTCACCTGTATCGGGGCGGCGGATCCCTTCGAGACATTCGATCAGAGTGGTCTTGCCGGCGCCGTTGGGACCCAGAACCCCGACGAACTCGCCCTTGGCAACATGCAGATCGACCCCCTGCAGAGCATGAATCTCTCGCGCTCCGCCGGTATATGTCTTGCGCAACCCCAGAGCCTCGACCCGGAGTTCCCGTGGTTCCGACCGGATATCGGCGGTGCCAATCGGTCGCGTGGCGCCGCGGCTTCTTTCGCCGGCGTCGCGCGGAATGCGGTTCTTGATTGCGCCAAACATGACATGTCCTCGGATGGGGCCCGGTTGGGGCCGGTTCACATGTTGCGGCCGGGCGAACCGGCCGCGGATTCAATAGCGTTTCAGCGATGGGTCTATCCGTTCGGCCCAGGCGTCGACGCCGCCGGTCAGGCTGGCGACCCCGGTGAAGCCAAGTTCCGTCAGTGCCCGCGCGGCTTTCAACGATCTCGCGCCCTTGTGGCAGATGCACAGAATTGGCTGGTCTCGGGGCAGGCTGTCTGCCTCGGCCTCAAGCAGGTCGAGCGCGATTCCCTTCGACCCGGCAATCCGGGCGATCTCGCGCTCCGCCGCGCCACGGACATCCAGCAGGAATGGTGGCGTGCCTTCGGCAATCGCCGCCGCCAGCTTTTCAACGCTGATTTCGGCAACAGGCGTTTCAAACGCACAGGCCGGTTCGGCCTCGGCCAGACCCAAAGGCCGGTTGGGATCGGCTTTCGCTCCGCAGGCGACACAGCCGGGGTTCCGCGCGATCTCGAAATTGCGAAAGCGGGTTTCCAGCGCGTCGAAGCTCAGCAATCGTCCGATCAGCGGCGTGCCGATTTCGCAGATCAGCTTGATGACTTCGTTCGCCTGAAGCGTTCCCGCGATGCCGGGAAGAACGCCCACGACACCGGCCTCGGCACAGGAAGGGGCAAGACCGGCAGGCGGCGGTGCCGGAAAGACACAGCGGTAACAGGGGCCGCCACGCGCCGGGTCGAACACCGCGATCTGGGCGTCGAAACGCAATATCGAGGCGGAAACATTGGGGATACCGGCGCGGACGCAGGCGTCGTTGATGACGTAACGGGCCGCGAAATTATCGGTCGCATCGACCACGACGTCATAGCCCGAGATCAATTCCTCGGCATTTTCGGCATCTATCCGGATCTCATGGGTTGTCACCGCAAGATGCGGGTTCTGCGCCTGCAACCGGGCGGCAGCGGAGCGGGCCTTGGAGCAATCCAGATCGGCATCGCCGAACAACACCTGCCGGTGCAGATTGGTGATATCCACGATATCGAAATCGACGATGCCAAGATGGCCGATGCCAGCCGCCGCAAGATACAGCAGCACCGGAGATCCAAGCCCGCCGCTGCCAATGACCAGCACATGCGCGGATTTGAGCTTTTCCTGCCCATCGGGGCCAATCTGATCAAGGACGAGCTGGCGCCCATAGCGCCGGGTTTCCTCGGCCGTGAGGGCGGGGGAGATGTCGCGGGCGATTTTGTTCATGGCTCAGCCCCCCGCCATGGCAGGAACGAGAGTCACCACATCGCCATCGCCGAGGGTGATTTCCGGAAACTCGTCCGGACCGACCCGGCGGTCGTTCACGAAAACGCTGACGAAGTCGTAAACCGTTCCCGATCCCGTCACGAGGCGGCTTTTCAGCCGGGGATGGCGGGCGATAAGCGAGTCCAGTGCCTCGTTGAACGAGGCGTGGTCATTCAATGCAACCTGCGCTTCGCCCGAGGCAAAGGGGCGTAATGTCGTTGGCAGTTCGATTACGATAGACATGACTCGATCTCCCATGTCTGGCCTGATTCAGGCGATGCCGAACGATCCGGCATTGCGGATGGCAACAAGACACCGGCCAATGCGGACAGAAAGTCGCACCGTGCGGAACTTGAATTGTGAGGGTCGAGGAGCTATTTTGAGGGTACTGGGCTCGGCTCCTGATGGACCCTTGGTTTATCGGCCGGGTTGGTCGACAGGCGTTTTGCGCCTGTCGACCCCTTCACGCTTCGAGGCATAGCCCGCCTCGGAGTGTGAAGTTGCTCTGTATCAGCCGCAGCTGACGACCGAGCCCACGCTGCCGAAGCTGCCCGTGCAAGTGCAGCAGCTGGCCGAGCTGGCCGAGCTGAGGCAGTCCGAAACGAGTTGGACCTGTTCGGGAAGTTCTTCCGCGAACAGGTCCAGTTCGTTGTCCGCATGAAGGTCGAACACATGCGTGTCGAGTGCAGATGCTTTGATGTCCATCTCTGCATACTCCAGTTTGGTGTTATGTCCCGGTTCTGTCGTCCGGACTCATTTCCGTCGATCAGCAATCCGTGACCCTAACAGCAGTAGCAAGCGCCTCGGCGAGCTGGCAACGATGTCGTTGAAAATATATTTTTGTCTTTCCGGCTCTGGCATTTTGCCTAGGTTTTCCACGTAAAAACCTCGTTTTAAACGGATAGTCGTCCATTCGCCGAATTGATTCGTTTTCCGTCCAAGAACTTTCTTCGCGACACCCGTTACCTGGACTTTACCCAAGGTTCACATAACGCCCGGCAAACATCCCATTTCCGAATCATGCCGGTCAGAACGCACCGCGACGGAGCGCGCTGAAATGGAGGTGACGCAAATCCCGGTTTGCGGGTCTCGCCTGTTTTGTCGGTTGAAGATCAGGTCATGCGAATGTCGGGAAGGCCCGGCATTTGATGGCAGCTGGAGCGTGTGGCGCTGAATCGGAAACGCGGGCGACATGCGTCCCGCGATGGCCGGGGGCGCTGCCCGTCGCCGGCAGGTCTCTCGAACCAGTGGCGCGACCCGCCGGCGACCCCCAAGGTATTTGGACAAAGAAGAAGGGAGAGGAAGCGAGTCCGGCGGCCGCGATTTGCTTTAAAGCCTCGTCGCAGTTTCCTTACGAGCGGAACGCGTATTTTCCCGAAGAAAACTTCCGGCTCCTCCCCGGTCGGTGAGTCGGGTGGCGCTTTTGATGACCGGGCCAAGCCATTGCGCTCGGGTCAGAAACATCTTGTCCAGCTTGTGGTAGCACCTCATGTGATCGTCGTCCCGAGCCATTTCGGCGATTTCTTCCGAGAAATCCCTCAATCTGTCGCGCCGGGTCGGTTCGCTGAACTCCACAAGCTGAACAAAATAGGTGCGCAGGAAAAAAGTATCCAAAGCCTGTGTCGCGTTGGGCGCGCCGGCATGCACATCCAGATGGGTATGGAATTTCCTGAACTGCCGCACGGCGGATATTGCCGACGGCCCGGCAAAGACGGTTGTGATCTGATCCGCTATGATCGACAGCCTGTGCTTGATCGCAGCGCATCTTACCAGAAATGCGGCATGCATATGAATAAGCGCGTATAGTTCGGTGATTTCGGTGGCGTCTATTTTCTTGACAAAGAAACCGCGCTGTTGGCGGGTTTCTATAATCTTGTCCTGTGCGAGCCTCGATAGCGCTTCGCGAACAGGGGTCGGGCTCATGCGCAGATCATCCGCAAGTTCGGATATATTCAACCGGGTACCGGGCGAGTAGTAGGAATGTATGATCCTGTCCCGCAGGTACAGGTAAGCAGTGCTGTAAGAGCAATGAATCTCCTTGGCACGCATGTCCCAATTCTCCCGAATCGTGCTTGCTTCGAGCGTATGGCTGGAAGCTATCTCTGAACAGACGGAAGTGGAACGGATTTGCGGAAAATCGCCTAGCTCTGCTTTCTGGCGGTGGCGCTGGCACAGCTTTGACGTTGAGATTCAAGGGAAATCCGGGGCCTGTCGGAGTGACGAAGAAGCGCGGGTGAAGCCAAACCCTCTCAGCCGAAATCGCCTTCCAGCGCTGTCGCGGACAGGTGATGAAAGATATATGCCACGAGACGCGTCTGTGTTCACTCTGCCTGACCGGAGACAGGGCAAGCATGCGGCCCCAGACGGATGCCGATGGCGGACGCGGTCTCCTGCGCGGCGGCGAGAACGCGCTGCATGCGGCCGGGATCCTGAAACTCTCCGGTGCCCGAGGTGACCGAGATCGCGCCGACGAAAGCACCGCTGCGATCCAGCACCGGAACGCCAAGCCCGCCCATGCCGACGTAATAGTCGTTCAGGATCAACTCGTGGCCTTCGGCCCGGATCCGGGCGACGGCGCGCAGCAGGTCGGTGGGATCCGTCTGGGTGAAGCGGGTAAATCGGTGCTGCGTCCGGGCAAGCCACGCGGCGCGCGCCGTGTCGTCGAGATGGGCCAGAACCACGCGAGGCCCCGCGGCCATGTTCAACGGAACCACGGTGCCGGGTGTGGACCAGGGCACATCCAGAAAGACACCACTCGCGCGCACCCGTTCGATGCAGATCGCACCGTCCGGATCGGCGATCCAGAAAAAGCTGGTCATTCCGCTTTGTTCGGTGAGCCATTGCAGATATGGCGCTGCCGTTTCGCGCAGTGCCCGCGGACCCAGCACCGCCGGCTGTAATTTCAGTATGCCGATATCCAGACCAAAGCGGCCATCCGCCTCGTCACGCCGCACCAGACCGGCGGCGCAAAGCGCCAGCAACAGACGGCGCGTCGTATTCTTGTCCAGCCCGGCGATCATTGCGACCTCGGTCAGGGACAGCATCGGGCGGGTCATCGAGAAACTTCGCAGAATTGCTGCAATGCGATCCACCGCGCGCATGCCGATCGATTCAGGCGGGGTCGGAGAATCAGGTTGGTTGTTTGGCATTTTCCTGTGAGTGTATCAGTAGTTGATACGAAGCATTCACTTATTGACTTGTAAAGATCAATCTATTCTTTTCAACTCGATGCAAGAAAAACGAAAGACCAAGGGAGTCCGGCTTTGAACACTGACCTGCGCGATGCGATTCTCCGTGCCGTCGATGAGGGTTTCGACGAACAGATCGCCTATACACAGAAGCTAGTGTCCTTCGCCTCGCAGCGTGGCGAAGAATTCACGATCCAGGATTTCATCTATGACGATTATGCCGCGCGCGGCTTCAAGATGGACCGTTTCGAGATGAGCGAGGCGGAGCTGACCAATCATGAAGGCGGCGCTCCTTTTGCGGCTGGCCATTCGTGCGCGCCGATCGTGGTCGGTATCCATCATCCGAAGGAAGAAAAGCGCCGCTCGCTGATCCTGCAGCATCATCTGGATGTCGTGCCGGTCGGCCCCGAGGATATGTGGGAATATTCACCCTATGGCGGCGAGATCGTCGGCGACCGGATGTATGGCCGCGGCGCAGGGGATATGAAGGCAGGGGCGGGGGCCAATGTCTATGCGCTCGAAGCGTTGAAGCGGATCGGGCTGCAACCGGCATCGACGGTTTATCTGCAATCGGTGGTGGAAGAGGAATCCACCGGCAACGGGGCGCTTCAAACCTTCCTGCGCGGCTATACCGCCGACGCGGCACTGATCCCCGAGCCCGAAGAGAACAAGCTGGCCCGCGCCTGCAGCGGCGTGTTGTGGTTCGAGGTGGAAGTGCGCGGCATCCCGGTCCATGTTCGCCAGATGGGAGAGGGGGCCAATGCCATCGACGCCGCCTATCGCGTGATCGGCGCTCTGCGCGAGATCGAGGCGAAATGGAACGCCGAGAAGGATCAGCATCGCGGTTTCGAGGATGAGCCCAAGCCGATCAACATGAATATCGGTATTATCAAGGGCGGCGACTGGGGATCGTCCGTTCCGGCATGGTGCCGTTTCCAGGCGCGGATCTCGATCTATCCGGGTCAGAAGGCGCAGGACAAGCTGCGCGAGATCACCGATCACATCTCGAATTTCGCGCGCGGGGATCGTTTCCTTGGGCAGAACCCGCCAAGGGTGACGCAGAACGGATTCAATGCCGAAGGCTATTATCTGGAACCCGGCTCGGAAGCCGAGAACACCTTGGCTCGCGCCCATGAGGTGGCTTTCGGGGCCAAGCTGGAAAGCTTCACGACACCAGCCTATCTCGATGCGCGGGTCTATGCGCTTTACAACCGGATACCCACGCTTTGCTATGGCCCCGTTTCGCGCAACGTCCACGGATTTGACGAATATGTCAGCCTGGAATCGCTGCGCAGCGTTACCAAGACGATGGCGCTGTTCATCGCAGACTGGTGCGGGACCGAGGCGATCTGATCTTTATCCGCCCGGGCGGCGGGAATCTCTTCCCGGCCCGGCTGCCCGTCTGGCATCGAGATGAACGGTAAGGGTTATCCGCTGAAGCTGATTTTCGAGGACGACGCCTCACGGTCCGTGATGGCTGGACATGCTGCGCCGGTTGCCGGCAGATCTCTCGAATCCGTAACGCGACCTGCCGGCGTTGGCCTCAACCGAGGTGGTGAACCTCCTGAACCTTGTAGACAGGGGTTTCGATCTCCTCCATTCGTGCCTTGAGCTGCAGCGCCAGATACAGCGAATAATGCCGCGACTGATGCAGGTTGCCGCCGTGGAACCACAGCGATTCCTGTTGGGTGGGCTTCCACATATTGCGCTGTTCGCCTTCCCACGGGCCGGGATCCTTGGTGGTGTCGGATCCCAGTCCCCAGACCTTGCCGACCTTGTCCGCGACATCCTGCCCGATCAGATCGGCGGCCCAGCCATTCATCGAGCCATAGCCGGTGGCATAGACGATCAGATCCGCGGGAAGCACTTCGCCCGTGTCCAGCTTGACGCCCTCGGGGACGATCTCGGTCACCTGTCCCTGCGCAAGCTTGACCTCGCCGTCGATGATCAACTGGCTGGCGCCCACGTCGATGTAATAGCCGGAACCGCGGCGCAGATATTTCATGAACAGGCCCGAGCCGTCATCGCCCCAGTCCAGCTTGAATCCGGCCTTTTCAAGCCCCTCGTAGAAATCCCTGTCGCGTTCGCGCATCTGGTCATACAGCGGAATTTGCCATTCATGCATGATCCTGTAGGGCAGTGAGGCAAAGATCAGATCGGCCTTTTCGGTCGTGACGCCATTCTTTACCGCCTGCTCGGAATACAGCCCGCCCAGCCCGATATCCATCAGCGTGTCCGAGCGCACGATATGCGTGCTTGACCGCTGAATCATGGTGACGTCGACATCATGTTCCCACAGGGCCGCTGCGATATCATGGGCCGAGTTGTTCGAGCCGATGATCACCACCTTCTTGCCCTTATACGCATCGGGGCCGGGATGCTGCGAGGAATGCTGCTGTTCGCCCTTGAAACTGTCGGCGCCGGGGAATTTCGGGATATTCGGCTTGCCCGACATGCCGGTCGCCAGCACCAATTGTTTCGGCTTCAGCACGACTTCCTCGCCGTCGCGATCGACGATGACGGTCCATTCCTTCGCCTTTTCGTCATAGCTGGCACGCTGGCAGGTGCTGCGCGTCCAGTAATTCAGTTCCATGACCCTGGTATACATTTCCAGCCAGTCGCCGACCTTGTCCTTGGGCGTAAAGACCGGCCAGTTGTCGGGAAACTTGATATAGGGAAGGTGATCGTACCAGACCGGATCATGCAGGCACAGCGACTTGTAACGTTTGCGCCACTGATCCCCGGGGCGTTCGTGCCTGTCCAGAACGATGGCTGGCACGCCAAGCTGGCGCAGCCGCGCGCCAAGGGCGATGCCACCCTGTCCGCCGCCGATGATGACCGTATATGGCTGGCGGGTATAGCCCAGTTCGGTGGCCTCGGCCTCGCGCTCTTCCTTCCAGCTTTGCCGGTTCTTGCCCGCGCCGTGTTTCGCGCCCAGAGGGCGGGCAAATCCCCTGGCTTCCTCGTGACCCTTGAGTTCCTGCATCGTGGTCAGCAACGTCCAGATCCTGCCGTCGCGCAACCGGATCAGGCCATAACCGCGTGCCACGGCGGTTTCGAACGTGATCCATGCGGTGATGACGCCATCCTCTTCGGTCGGTATGTCGTTTTCGGCAAGTTTCCAGCCGGTCGGCCTGACCGCGGAAAGCTGCGCGCGCAGCATCTCGGCGATCTGATCCTGTCCCTCCATGGTGCGCAGGTTCCAGGTGAACGCCACCAGGTCGCGCCAATAGCAATCGGTGACGAACATCTGTGCGGCACGGTCGATATCGCCGGTTTCCAGCGCCGCGCCGAATTCGTCCAGCAGCGACTGCACCCGGTCTGACAATGCGGAATCGAGCATGTTTTCCTCCCTTGGATTGAAATTCCTCCAAGAGAAACCTGCAATCTTCAGGGAAGGTCGAACAGGGAAATTCACGGCACGGGCACCGCCCGGGCGCATTTCCCGCGACCGCCGTTGCAGACGCAACGCCGCGCAACAGGACCGCAACTCTAATGCGGCGGGGTCAGCCCCAGCCTTTGCACACGGCGCAGTACGGTCGAGCGATTGACGCCAAGCCGCCGCGCCGCCAGCGCCATGTTCCATCCGCAGGCGTCCAGTACCGCTTCCAGATCCTCGGCAGGGTCGCGCCCGGTTCCCGCCAGAACCGGGTCGGGCAGGTCCGAGATATCAATGGCCGTACCTTCGGCAAGGTTGACGGCCACATCCAGCACGCTGGCCAGTTCGCGCAGATTGCCCGGCCAGTCGCGCGCCTTCAGTTCCGCCCGCGCCGCCGGGGTCAGGCGCAGCCCGTCGGGATTGCGTTGCCGCAGCAACTTGTCCAGAAGCCAGTCGAAATCCTGTCGCAACCGCAGAGGCGGCAGTGCCAGCGTCGCGCCCGCGATGCGGAAGAACAGGTCGCCGCGAAACTCGCCCGAGCGGGTCATCGTCGCCAGATTTCCGCGGGCCGAGGAGATGACCCGCAATTTGGCATCGGTCAGCAGTCGCAGCACGGCGGCTTGTCCTGCGGCCGACAGATCGTCGGCGCCCTGCAGAAACAGCGTGCCCGCCTGATCGGCGCGTGGGCGCAACGCATCGATCGCCGCCGGATCCGCGCCGGCGCAATCCAGCAGGAAGAAGGGCCGGGCGTCGGGTTCGCACATATGCATGGCGCGGGCGAGGCGTTGCTTGCCGGTCCCGGTCTCGCCACTCAGCAATAGCGGGATCCGGGTTCGCGCCAGTTTCGCCGCCCGTGTCAGCAGGGTCTGCATCGCCGGATCCGGGCCGGCAAGGCTGGACAGCCCACCGGGCAGCGCGACCCCTGTTCCACGCGGCACCCGTGGCGATTGCGGAGCGATGGCATGGCCGAACAGGGCACGGCCGTCATGCAGGCGGATCACACGTTCCTCGCTTGGCCGCCCGCGCATCAGTTCGGGCAGGTCATCGGCTGACAGTTCCATGATCCTGTCCAGCCGCTGCCCGATCAGGCCGCCGTTCCGCGTGCCAAGCACCAGTTGCGCCGCATGGGTCATGCCGATGATGCGACCGGCCCCGTCCAGCGCGATGGCGGCTTCGGGATCGACCTCCAGAAATTCCGGGCTGGCCGAGAAACGCAGCACCCAATCCCTCCGCGTCATGGCCATCAGGTTGGCCATCTCGACCCGCCGCGCCGAGGCGCAGACCAGGTTCATCGCCAGATTCTGGCTCGCCTTGGGCTGAGGTGAACGCAGCAGCGACAGGTCCAGTACGGCTGACAGATTGCCGGATGTGTCAAAGATCGGTGCGGCGGTGCAGGAAAGCGGTGTGTGATGCAGGTCGAAATGATCGCTCTGGTGAATGGTGACCGCCTCGCCGGTGACGATACAGGAACCCACGCCGCAGGTTCCCGCCCGATCCTCGGACCAGTCCGAGCCCATATAAAGGCCCGCCGTCCGCAGATCGTCCTCGAACCGCCGGTCGCCGAAGAAATCCACGGTAACGCCCTTGGCATCGGCCAGCAGCAGTACATAATTCTGCCCCGCTACCTGCCGGAACAATGCATCGAGCCCGGATCGCGCGATGGCGATCAGCCGCTCGGATTGTTCGCGATGGGCGCGCAGTTCGGATTCGGTGACGATATGGGCGGGCGAGGGCTGCGAAGGATCCAGCCCATAGGTCTCGACACAGCGGCGCCAGCTTTCCGAGACCACGCCGTCGCGCCCGGTGGTCTGCCCGCGCAGCACCCGGTCAATCTCGTGCAGATGATCGGTATCCCGCATCCATGTCTCCCCGAGTCCCTGTGGTCAGTATGGCATCACCGGCGGATTTGTTGCAAATATTCTGATCTGCATTGCCGCGATGGAAGCTTGCGCGACTGTGCATTTCCGCATCCGTCGGATCGGAACCCATGGGCAAGAGACCCGGCAGAGGCGACCTGCTTATGCCACGGCTTTCGCAACTCAGGGGATAAGAACCGATCAATTCACGTGGTCTCGTGACGATCAGCTTTGGTTGCCGGGCGGCTGCCTAATCCACGAAGGCCAGCATCCGGCCACAGATCAATACCGCAAGCCAGATAAGCAGCGACAGCAGCCCGACACGCCATAATCCGGCATTCGGGCGCGCAAAGCTGTTGGTGGAATGAAACCAGACCGCATGGCCGGTGCCGCAGGCGATCAGCATCAGTTTCAGCAGGAACAGCCGCATCTGCAGGTAATCGGCTGGTCCGGCCATAAACAACAGCAGCCCGGACATCATGGCCAGTGCCAAACCAGTGGCGGCTACCGGCACCAGAACACGCGCCAGAACGGGCACGGGAACGGTCGGCCACAGCCCGGTCAGCCGCAGATCGAGGCTGGCGATGGCGCCAATCAGCAGCGCGATGCCCAGCACATGCCCGCCGCTCACGGCGGCATAGGTCCAGCGGCCGTTACGCATGATCTGCGCCGGATCGCTGGCCGCGAGCATCTCGATCAGTGCCTCCACGCCCTAACTGCGCTCGGGATAGAGTTCGTGAAGATTGCCGTCGAACCAGATGCGTTCGGCTTTCAGCAACCGCTCTTCCACATTCGCCGATGGTTCGCCTTCGATGACGATCTCCCGGCCCTCGGCGAAATCGGCATCGGTCAGGCCCGCACGTTCATTGCGCCAGGGTTGGCCGATTTCCACCTGCCAGATTTCACCTTCGACATCGATTTGCAATATGCCATGCGGATTGCCAAGCTGGGCCGACCGGATGGTGCCGGTCAGCCGGACATTTTCGCCACTGGTCCAGCGCCAGCCATGATGGGCAAGCGCGGGGCCGGCAAGTCCTGTAATGAGGATAGAGAGAGACAGTCTGCGTCGCGTCAGCATGGGCTTCTCCTTTCCCTGCGTCAAGAATAGGTCATGCTGCGGTGATGCGGCAAGTCGCGGCTTGCGGCGCAAGGCCCTTTCCCGGCATCTGGAACAAAACCTGTGAAGGGATGATAGCACGATTGCGGGAAGCGCGGATAATTGGGTAATAGCGGGACCGGCAACTGAATTTAGGATGTGACGCGGGAGGCTTGACCGCCACGCCGTGATCGGCAGGCAGCCAATATCGACAACCATTGGAAACCGGGAAAAATGATCTCAGCCGGATACTGCCAACTTATGGTTCGTTACAACACCTGACAGAATAGCTCTTTGGTAACTGCCGCTGATGGACTCGCGCATGAGGATCGCTGGAAGGATCGAGGGGCGTTCTTTCAGTCGATCGCGGCTACATTGAACCATATTTATTGGGCTGACGCCCTCATGTTGCAGCGATTGAAGGGGAACGCGCGCCCCGAGGAAACAATTACGCACTCTCTGACAAACCCGTCGGATTGGCATGAATTCAAGAAGCTTCGTTCGAGGCGGAATGAGGAAATCGAAATCTGGGCGGCACAATGGCTGGATACGGATCTTGACGGGATGGTTGTCTGGTATCCTGGGGATGGTTCAACGCGGATCGAAAAGCCAATGGACGTTTGTGCTGTTCAACTTTCCAACCATCAGACCCACCACCGGGGACAGGTTTACGCGATGCCGACGGCAGCAGGCGCTGAGCCCTGGTCAACTGACCTTCCGATGCTGCCACAATAACAGATACCGCAACAAGATGATCCAGAGCTGCGCATCATGCGGAGGAGGGGCACAGGGAAGCCCAAGGCAAGCTGACCGCGTTTATCCCCGGAATGGAGTTGTGGCGACCGGCTTCTTCAGAGCTTTCCGGCCACCACATATTTCAGGGCGCGGGCAACCTCTGAAGGCGTGCGCGCCACGGCATTCGCCGCCGCATCGATTTCCTTCAATGCGTGATCATGCTCGGGAAGTTGCAACACGATAAGCGGCTTGCCAAGAGCCGCCGCATAGCCGGCATCGAAGGCCGCATTCCACTGCTTGTATTTTTCGCCGAAACACACCACGACCACATCGCTGCGTGCGATTGCGGTGCGGGTCCGCACGGCATTCAGTGATGCGCCTTTGCGATCATGCCAGAACTTGCTGTCTTCGGCGCCGAAAATCTCGACTCCGCAATCATCCGAGGCGGCGTGGTCGGTTACCGGACCATACCATTCGATCGCCAGACCTTCACAGGCTGCGATGATATTTTCGCGCCAGTCGGTATGAATTTCGCCAGCCAAATAGACACTCAATTGCATTGGAAAGTTCACCTCATCTTTGCCTGTCGCGTGAAGATCCGGAACTTGGTTTGGACCGTTCTGCACCTGTATATCCAGATGCGCATGCACAGGGACGAAGAGATATTCGTTCATCCTGACCCGAAGCGCAACTGTCCGGGCGCCGGAAGGCGGCATGTTCAGAACCCATGCCGCCGGTTCGCCTTTGACTATTGGGCGATATATTTACCTGACACGGATTGCGAAGGCTTTCCGCACGGTTTCTTCGGTTTTCCAGATACCATTGAAACCCGCTTCGATCACGAAACTGTCGCCTGCAACGAAGCTGCGCGGCTCTTCGCCATCATTGATCAGCGTCGCTTTGCCTTCAAACATGTGGATGAATTCATCCACGTCATATTTCACGCGGTAACTGCCCGGAGTGGCCTCCCAGTAACCGGTCAGATATTTGCCGTCTTCGGTCTGATGCTCGATCCATGTCTTCATGGTCGGCGAGCCTTCGACCGGATGCCACCAGTCGAGATCGTCCGTGATTGGTTCGACAGTGGGTGCTTTATAGTGGCCGAATTTCTTGATTGCCATTGCAGGTCTCCTGAGTTGCGAAAGCCCTTCTATGCCTATTTCGCCGCGAATATCGGGCTCCTTGGCGTGGCTGGTAAAATTCGGATCATTGGTAGCATGAGGGAGAATTTCTTTCAAAGAAATTTTTATTCTAAATAGGAAATTTCATTCACGGCAGATATCCAGTGCATGGCAGGACGAACGGCTATAGAGCAGAGGTCCATGATTTCGAAGCGGATATTCGGCCTGCGTCAATCGCCGTGCATTGCAGATCGCGGTGGTGGGTTTGCTTCGGGGTTTCCACTGGAATTTATCGCGACACGCTTTCCCTAATCCTCGGCATGATCTTCAGCGATATGGGTCGCCATATCGATCAGCATATCACTCACATGATTGTCGGCGATCTCGTAGAAAACCTGCTTCGACCGGCGTTCCCCCCTGACCAGCCGAGCGCCCCTGAGCAGGCGCAGATGGTGACTGACCAGCGTCTGCGACAGGTCGAGGCTTTCGGCGATATGTCCAACCGACTTTGGTTCGGACAGGCAGAAGAACAGAATCCTCAGGCGGGTGGCGTCACCAAGTAATCGGAAGGTTTCCGCCAGAATGGTCATATCGTGCTGTGACATCGAAGGGGCGGGGTTCATCGGGCATATTCCTGTGGGCCGTGGTTATGGGTATGTGCCCGGTGCGGGGTTCGAGACAGGCTGCATGATGGGGGCTCGTCATCCCATTGCGGGGCGATGGTGGCATGTTCTATCCGGAATTGCGATTGCAATTCGCGCTCGACCGCACGCACCACCTCTTGGATATCCGCGTCGGCCGCCGGTCGCACGTGCAACGTGGCCAGCATCCGGCCGGATGTGATGGACCAGACATGGACATGGCTGACATCTGCCACTCCCGGGACTTTGTTCCTTAGATGGTATGCGATTTTCTCGGGCGTCGCATCGCCGGGGGCTCCTTCAAGCAGAATATGAAGCGACTTGACCAGAAGCTTCCAGGCGCTGCGCAGGATCAACAGGGATACGACAACCGACAGAATGGGATCGATCGGCGTCCAGCCCGTATAGTAGATAACGATCGCAGCCATGACTGCGCCGACCGAACCGAGCAGATCGCCAAGAACATGGAGCGCGGCGCCCCTGATATTGACATGTTCGCTATCCCCCCGCGTGAGAATCCAGAACACGAGAACATTGATGAGAAGACCGGCAACGGCGACGCCGAACATCGGTCCCGCAAGGACTGCATGCGGTTCCTGGAATCGCTGCCAGGCTTCATAGATGATCCAGGCAACGATCGCGAAGAGGGTGATGGCATTGATGAAGCCTGCAATGACCTCGAAGCGCAGATAGCCGAAGGTCCGCCTGGAATCGGGCGCGCGTCGACCGAACCGAAACGCCGCATAGGCGAGCGCAAGCGCCGCCGCGTCGGTCAGCATATGTCCCGCATCCGCAAGCAGCGCCAGCGAGCCCGATATGAGACCGCCGATCACCTCTACGATCATGAAGGTGAATATCAGGAAGAATGACAGCAGCACCTTGCGCTCGTTGTCGCCGCTTACGGTGGGCGCATGGGAGTGATCGTGATGATCGTGGGAATGTGAATGGGACATGGCTCGCTCACTCAGGATAAAAATATCATATATGAATATCTGTTCATATATGATATGTCAATGCCGAATAACTCTGTTGTCAGGGTAGTGACCGGCCCTCCCTTTCCCGGAAGATTTATCCCTTGGCCCCCTTTCGGGGATATTGAGTACGGGCTTCGCCGCATCTGCGGGTACTGAAGGCGCCGCCAGCAGGACCACTGGCGATTTCCTGATCTGGTAAGATTTGGTCGGGCAATCCCGGCGCGCGGGTGCACTGATCGTCTGTACCGCATTCCCGGAGAAGTACCCCGGGCAACAGGGTTTCATGGGCATATCGCCGATGCCAATCATGATTAAGTCATATGCAAGCGGCTGTGGATTTAAGCAAATCAACACAGAAAACATGTCCGGAAAAATCATGAAGGCGGGTTGTGTTGACATCTGAAGGCCGCGTTCCGGAGCATGGGTAATGTGCTCATATGTGCAATCCGGTTCGATTACCAAATCCGGCTCGATTACCGGAACTGTGCTGCGGGCCAGAACTCTCTACGCGGTCAGCTAGAGAGAGCGGAAGGGTCTTTGCGGGCATGTGCAGGCAGCGCCGTCAACCGCGAAACGCCGATACAATGCGTTGGACGGGTATTCGCGCATCAAGGGCGGCTCATACTGGCAAAGTTTCATGCCCGCTTTGCACGGCAAAGGACTCTGTCAGCTTTCCGATGCGGATCGATGAGGTGATCAAGCCGGTTTGGTCAGGGCCGGTTCGTTCCCATCTTCAAGAACGCCTATGATGGCTGCGATGAGCTCCGCGCATTCGGCAAGCTGCGTCTCGCTGACGAATTCGTCGGGTTTGTGACCCTGCGCCATATGTCCGGGGCCACATATCAGTGTCGGCAGGCCAAGCGTTTCGTGGAAAAGTCCTCCCTCGGTGCCGAAAGCGACCTTGATCGGCGGGTCTTGCCGACCAAGCAGCAATTGCAGCAGTGCCACGGAGGGTGTATCGGCGGGGGTATCGAGGCCGGGATAACCCGAGACCTCTTCCACCTCGATCCGCGCATCCGGAAAGCGGTTGCGATAGGGGGCGGCGGTGGCCTCGGCATCCTCGACGATATCGGCGATGATCGCATCCGGGTCGTCCGCCGCGATGTTGCGCAGCTCGAACTCCAGATCGCAGCGACCGGGCACGATGTTCAGTGCGGTGCCGCCATGCATGGTGCCCACATGGATCGTCGAATAGGGAATGTCATAAGCCTCGTCCCGGGCGCCGACCGCTTCAAGCTGCATTTGTCGGGTCCGAAGCCGGGTTATGAAATCCGCGCCAAGATGCAGCGCGTTCAGAGCGTCGGGAGCGAGGGCCGAATGCCCCTCTTGTCCAAAACAGCAGGCACGCAGGCCGCGTTTTCCCTTGTGCCCGGTTGCGATGCGCATGCCGGTCGGCTCTCCGATCAGGCAAAGCGCGGGCCGTGCAGGATGCGTGCGGCGCATATCCAGCATCCCGCGCACGCCAAGGCAGCCGACCTCTTCGTCATAGGAAATCGCCAGATGCAGCGGCAGGCGCAGGGGCCGGTTGGCCGCGCTTAGCATGGCATGAATTGCGACGGCCAGAAAACCCTTCATGTCGGCGGTGCCGCGCCCGTAGAACCTGCCGTCCTCATGGTGCAGCGTAAAGGGATCGCGGCTCCATTCCTGATCCTCGACGGGAACGACGTCGCAATGGCCCGACAGCACCACGCCCCCGGGGCCTTCAGGGCCAAGGCTGGCCCAAAGATTGGCGCGTGTGCCGTCGTCGCTGGCAAACCGTTCGAACCGTATACCGGCGGGCCGCAGCAATCCTTCGACATAATCCAGAAGCGCGAGGTTCGATTGCCGTGACAGCGTGGGAAAGGCAATGAGCCGGGCAAGAATGTCCGAGATGGCGGGGGTTTCTAAAGCATCATTCGTCATGGCGCGAGACCGGGCAGATTATTGGCATCGGCGGCCTCGTGACAGTGATCGATGAAGGCCTGAATCGTGCGTGAGACATGGGCCGCCCGGGACATGGCGATGCCAAGCTGAAGAGGCGGAACCGGCGTGTGCAGCGGGATGAACTTGAGCAGCTTGCCGTCCATCGACGCTTCGGACACCGTGCGCATGTTCGAGATGCCGAAGCCGAAACCGTTGGCGACAAGACTGCGCTGGATCGAAATCTCGGATGTGCGTTCTGTGATGCGCGGGCGCTGCCCGAGGGCGCGGAACATCGACAGGAAATAATCCGAACTATGCGGCATATCCAGCAGGACCATGTCGTGATCAACAAGATCGGCAGCGGTCACCTCGCTCCGCCCGGCCAGTGGATGGTCGACATCGACCATGACATAGGGCGGCAAGGTTCGCAGCGGCTGAAAGTCGATATCGCTGGACAGCGACAGATCATATGTCAGTGCCAGGTCGATCCGGGATGCGCCCAGCGCGTCGAAGATTTGCGCCTGATCCAGTTCGACCTGACTGAAATCGACATTGGCGTATCTGGTCTCGAAACTGCGGCGCAACTGCGGCACCATCAACTGCACGAAGGTCCGCAAACAACCCACCCGCAAAGACCCGCGCACACTGCCTGTATAAATATTTGCCAGATCGTTGAGCTTGGCCGCGCTTTCCAGCACGATACGGGCCTGTTCGATAAAACGCTCACCCGTCGGGGTCAGCACCGAGCCCTGCGCATGGCGCCGGGTGAAAAGCTGGACGCCGAACCCTGCCTCAAGCTGGGCGATGGCCGAGGACATCGAGGGTGCGGTGACATTCACCTTTTCTGCTGCCAGCGCGATGCTGCCCGCCTCGCCCACGGCGATGAAATACTCCAGTTGTCGCAGCGTGAATCTGAGGGGCATGGCGTGACCTCTATCCTCCTTTATCCCGACACGGAAAGCCCGCCAAGATTATCTATTCGTCCCCGGGAACGCCATATGAAGGTGCATTGCGCGGATCGAGCGCACGGGTGACATAATCGTCCATCTGCGGCTGATAGACAGCCCAGGCCTGTTCCAATGCCGTGATCGGGCAATCCTCAGTCCAGTCGATGCGCAGTTCGGCCAGCGGCCAGCTTTGCTTGTCGACCAGCAGCAGGCCCGCGGAATGCACCGGACCGGATTCGCCGCCCGCATCCAGCCCGGCCCGCAATGCGCCCACAAGCCGTTCGCCAAGATGGCCTTTGGTGTTCACGAAATGCTGCACCATCACCTCGGGGATGCCGGCATCGGCCAGCAGGTTGCCTGCGGCTGCGGTATCGCGGCCCTCGGCCTCGGACCACATGCCCAGAACCTGCGTGCCGGAATAGATCGCGCTTTCACCCGAGCGACCGACCGCAAGCACCTGCCTGAACGCCATATGCGCCCCGCTGCGTTCAAGGATCGCCAGTGCCTCGGCGGCGCTGGCTCCTCGTTCCATCAGGTCCAGCGCATGCGGACCAAGCCGTGGATCGGTGACGTTCTGGGTGGCGACCGCGCCGACACCCGCGCGGGCGAAGGAACAGCGCGCAGCGACCGCAGGCGATGAGGACGAGATCGCCACGCCGAACATTCCCGTGTCTGTGCAGTGCCCGATAATCGAAAAGGTCATGTAAAACTCCCGGGGGCGATCGCGCCCCTTTTTCAACTGGTGTGCATGTAAAGCAGTCAGAGCGCCGGTACCGGCGCGCCGGTTTCGGATCAGTCGGGGATGACGGCGGTGGCGTCGATCTCGACCAGCCATTCGGGCCGTGCCAAAGCCACCACGGTCAGGCCGGTGCAGACCGGAAAGACGCCTTTGATATATTCGCCCATGGTGCGGTAAACCGTCTCGCGGTGGCGCACATCGGTCAGATATACCACCAGCTTGGTGATATGTTCCATCCTGCCGCCGCATTCCTCGACCAGTTGGCGGATATTGCGCATGACCAAGTGGGTCTGCTCGGCGGGATCCGAGCTTGCGATGTTCACGGCGGTGTCCAGATCCTGCGGGCATTGGCCGCGCAGAAAGATCATGGTGCCGCCCTTGGTGACGACGGCCTGCGCCAGATCATTGTCAAGATTCTGTTCGGGATAGGTATCTTTGGTATTGAATTTGCGGTGACGAATATGCGCCATGTGCGTTGTCTTTCATTACGTTGGGCGGGATGTACGGAAAGATGGGATGACCGCTGGTCTTCAGGCGCTTGGCCGTGTCGCGGTCATCGCGGGGCGGGTCTCGAATGCGCTGTGCCATGCGTCCAGCGCGGGCCGGGTTTCGCGCCAGCCGTAATCGGGAAACCGGAAATCCAGCCAGCCAAGCGCGCAGGCACAGGCGATGGCGCCGATATCGTGACAACCGTCCTCCGGCAGGTCTGCGGTCATGGCGTCAAGCGCGTCATCGACCTTCTGGCGCTGCTTTTCGATCCATAGCGGCCATTGCTGCGGCTGGGGACGGATCGTGGTTTCGTAACGGATCAGCAGCGCGGCATCCAGCAGCCCATCCGCCAGCGCCTGCCGCCGCAGCGCCGTCCAGCGCGCCGGACCTGCGGCCGGAAACAGCCCGCCCCCCGCCGTCGCGTCGAGATATTCGCAGATGACCCGGCTGTCATAAAGCACGGTGCCATCCTCGGTACATGCGGCGGGCACTTTGGCCAGAGGGTTGAACTCCTGAATGCGCGTGTCGCGATCGACGGGATGGGCTGCGCTGTCCCGCCGCTCGATCCGGTCTTCGATACCCAGCTCATGAGCAACGACCATCACCTTGCGAACGAAAGGCGAGGCAGAGCCCCAATATAGCGATAGTTTCATTGCGTCTTCTCCGTGGTCAGGACGATTTTCCCGATATTTCCTCCGCTTTCCAGCAGGGCGTGGGCATCTGCGGCGCGAGCCAGCGGGAAAGCCTGCGCCATGACCGGCTGCACCTTGCCGGGGCCGATCAGAGGCAGCAGATGCGCGCGAACGTCATTGGCGATTCCGGCTTTTTCATCGTCGCTTTTGGGGCGCAGGGTCGATGAGCTGAGCCACAGCCCCTTGCGCATGAGCAATCCCAGATCGACCGGCGCGATCATGCCCGACATGAATGACAGGCCGATATGCCGGCCGCCCGGCGCCATGCAGGCAAGATGCTTGCTGACCATCTCGCCGCCAAGAATATCAAGCACCACATCGACGCCGCGATCACCGGTCAGCCGCAGAACCTCGGTAACAAGATCGGCGGTGCGATAGTCGATCGTGTGAACGCCCATCGCTTCAAGCCGGGCGCATTTATCCGGCCCTCCGGCCGTGACGATGACCTCTGCGCCCCATGCAAGCGCCAGTTGCAGGGCTAACGTGCCGATACCGCTGGAGCCGCCCTGAATCAAAAGCCGGTCGCCGGGCTGAAGCCGGCCACGGTCGAAAAGATTGTGCCAGATCGTGAACAATCCTTCGGGCAGGGCCGCGGCTTCTTGCAGGCTGATGCCATCGGGAACAGACAGGCAGTGATCGGCGCAGGCGACGGCATATTCCGCATAGCCGCCCGCCTTCAAAAGCGCCATGACCCGAGTGCCCGTCAGACCCGCATCGACGCCTTCGCCCAGCGCCACGATCTCGCCCGCCGCCTCCAACCCCAGGATGTCCGACACGTCCGGCGGAGCGGGCAGGGCGCCCGAGCGTTGCATGATATCCGGGCGGTTCACTCCGGCGGCGGCAATGCGGATCAGCACTTCGCCGGGGCCGGGGGCGGTGACCGGGCGTTCGATCAGCTTCAGAACCTCGGGGCCGCCGGTGGATTCTGCGATCACGGCCTTCATCATCTTGCTCATGAGCGGCTCCCGCCCCGCGCGTTGACGGTCATTCGGGAATGGGACGGAAGGACGGATGAAGCGTAAGACATCAGGTCTCTCTTTCTGTGGTCGTATAGATCGCGGGGCCGCGTTCCGGCAGGGCGATGCCAACGTTGGTCCCCGGTTCCATCGCCTCGCTTGCGGGAACACGCAGCATCACACGTCCGTTTTCTGCGACGGAACAGTCAAGATGCAGTTCTGCATAGCTGCCCTGATAGACCGAAAGCGCGACGGTTGCCGCAATGGCTCCCGGCTGGTCGAGACCGGTCAGGCTGCATTGTTCGGGGCGCACGAACAGTGTCACCGGGCCGGGTTCCGGCAGCTCTTCCTGAAAGGTGGTCAGGGACAGGCGGGTCTTGCCTATGTCCAGGCTGGCGGTTGCATCCGTTTTTTCCAGCAATGTCGCCGCGAACAGGTTCGCATCGCCCACGAAGGTCGAAACGAAATGATTTTCCGGGCGGTCATAGATCTGGGACGGGGTGCCGATCTGACGAATGCGACCGCGCGACATCACCGCAATGCGGTCGGACATGCTGAGCGCCTCGCTTTGGTCATGCGTCACGAAGACCGTCGTCAGACCAAGCCGCGACTGGATTTCCCTGAGCTCGACCTGCATCGCGGATCGCAGATTGCGGTCCAGCGCCGAGAACGGCTCGTCCAGCAGCAGCACACGAGGCCGGACCACCAGCGCACGCGCCAGCGCGACACGCTGTTGTTGGCCGCCGGACAACTGGCGCGGCCGGCGATCGGCGAAATCTTCAAGCTTCACCAATGCAAGCACCTCGCGGACCCGTTCGGCGGTTTCGGCCTTGGGCACCCGCCGCGTCCGCAGCCCATAGGCGACGTTCTGCGCCACGCTCATATGCGGGAACAACGCGTAATTCTGGAACACGATGCCAATTTTGCGCTGATGCGGCGGCACCTGAGTGACCAGATCGCGATCGATGAATAACTCACCCTCATCCGCCTCGAGAAAGCCTGCGATCAGATTGAGCAAAGTGGTCTTGCCACAGCCCGACGGCCCAAGCAGAGTCAGAAATTCACCTCGGCGAACCTTAAGCCGGATCGGTTCGAGCGCGACGGTTCCAGAGAAGGACTTGCTGACGCCGTCGATCTGGACCGCGACGTCGTCCCTTGTGTCTTGCGGCGCTATTGCGGAGATCTCAGTCAACATTCAGAACCTTTTCGAGACGGAAGAATTTGTGGACGAGCAGCAGCATCGCGGCGACCGCCGCCACATAGATGACGGATAGCGCGGCGAGCGTGGGATCGGCATATTCGCGAACATAGTTGTACATGGCGACCGGCAATGTCTGGGTGCGTTGGTTGACGACGTATAGCGATGCGGTGAATTCGTTGAACGACAGGATCGCGGCGAACAAGGCCCCCGAAATCAGTCCCGGCAGCAGCAGGGGCAGCGTGATCGTCAGCAGCACATGCAGGGGCGTGCCGCCAAGACTTTCCGCGGCCTGTTCGTAACGGCGCTCGAAATTCTTCAGCGACACATAGACCGACCGCACCACGAAAGGCAGCACGATGACGACATGCACCGCGATCACCAGCCAGATCGATCTTGGCAGTTGCACCGCCGCCGACAGGATCAGCAGGCCAAGACCGATGGTGAAATTGGGAATGATCAGCGGCGACATCAGCACCGTGTTCAGAAGCCTCTTGAACATGAAGTCATACCGGTTGAATACATAGGCAAAACCGGCCCCGGCGATCAGGGCAATGCTTGCCCCAATTGCGGCGATCCTGAGCGAGTTGACCAATCCCGAGCCGAAATCGCGATATTCGAATGCATTCGCATACCAGCGGAACGACCATGATTTGGGCGGAAAGGACAGGATCGCGCCGTCGTTGAACGATGCGATTGCGACAACTACGAAAGGCAGCAGAACGAACCCGAGTATTGCGGCGAGCAGGATCCGGCCGCTCCAGTCCAGCAGGTGATCAAGGGCGGATTTCTTCATGATCAATGCGCTCCGATCCGTTCGAGCTTGCGGATGCCCGTGTTGAACAGGGCAAGCACAGCGATGGTGAACAGCAGCCCCACCAGTGACAGCGATGCCGCCAGCGGGAAGTTGAACGAGGCGAAGCCGACCTGATAGACCAGTGTCGAGATCGTCTGCACCTTGCCGCCACCGATCATCTGGGGTGTGGCGAAGGCCGAAAATGTCCAGGCGAAGGCGGTCGACGTGGCGGCGACGATACCGGGGATCGACAATGGCAGCGTCACGGTCAGAAAACACCGGATCCGCCCGGCGCCAAGCGAGGTCGCGGCCCGTTCCAGATTGCGGTCGATATGCGACAGCGCGGCGGCCAGCATCACGACCACGATCGGCAGGGTGAAATGCACCAGCGCGATGACGACCCCGGTCATGGTGAACATAAGGTCCAGCGGACGGTCGATCACGCCAAGCTGCATCAGTGTCGCATTTAGAAACCCGCGGTTTCCAAGCACGATCATCCACGAATAGGTGCGGACGATTTCACCCAGAAACAGCGGCGTCAGCGAGATCAGCAGGATCGCGCTGCGAAGCCGTGCGGATTTGGCGCGAACCATGGCATAGGCCAGCGGATAGCCGATCAGCAGGGTAAAGAGGGCGGTCCACCAGCACAGCAATACCGTGGTCACGAAGGCCTTGCCGTAGACGGTTTTCCAAAGCGTCGTGAAGTTGTCCAGCGTGAAACCGCCGGGATCAAGCGCGCCCGGAACATGCGCGCGCAGGCTGAATTGCACGATGGCAAGGAAAGAGGCTGCGATCCCGAATGCGATCAGGATCGACGGAGAGGCAAACCAGCCAAGAAAAGGACGCTTCGACATCAGGAAGATATGCTCTTGTGTTTTGCCCCGGCAGCGCAATCGCCAAGGCGGTATGGTCTCAGTTGTCGGCGATCATGTTTTCCGAGAACCATTGACGCCATTCGGCGGTTTTCTCGGCGCGCAGCTCATCGGGAATGATGAGGGTCTGGTTTTCCCATTGCTCGGGCGTGGTGAAGATGCCGGGAAGCTCTGCCAGCTCGGGCGGCAGTTCGGCATTCGACACGACCGGGCTGCCCTTTTTGATTTCGGCGATCTTTGCCTGCACTTCGGGATCAAGGGCGGCGTTGATGAATTGATAGGCCAGATCCTGCTTTTCGGTACCCGCATTTATGCCCATGGTGTCGATACCCAGCACGGCACCCTCTTCGGGAATCGCAAGCTGCACATCCAGCCCCTCTGACTGCATGTGATAGGCGTTCATCGACAGCACGATCTGCACCGGGGTCTCGCCGGTAGACAGCAATTGCTGGGAGTTGGCGTCATTGGTGTAAAAGGCGTTGAAATTCGGCTTCAGTGCCAGAAGCTTGTCCGACGCGTCCATCCAATTCTCGATATCGACGCCTTCCAGCTTGGCCGCGACCGCGATGATATGCGAAGGATCGAAATCCGGCGCGGCGAGCATCCCCTCGAGTTCGGGTGACCACAGGTCGTTCCAGCTGTCGAAGCTGATGCCTTCGGGGACCAGATCGGGTAGATAGCCGATCGTGTAGACATAGGCCCATGCGCCGATATGCGAGGGGCTGATCCTGGCTTGCTCAACCAGGTTCTCGGCGTTCGGAATCTTGGACATGTCCAGTTCCTCGAACAGCCCCTGATTGCGATAGAGCCAGCCGATATGCGAAGTGGTGAAGGTCACGTCGCTTTCCGGGGCGCCGCGGCTGAGATTCGCCTGATTCAGCCGGTCGATGGTGCCGCCGGTGATGAATTCCACCTCGACACCGGTTTCCTCGGTGAATTTCGTGGCAATGGCCTCGTCGATCAGGTCCCGGAAGCTTCCGCCCCAGCTGCTGACGACAAGGGTTTCGGCAGAGGCGGCAGGGGCCAGCAGGCTTAGCGCCATGGCAGTCATAAGAAGAGGTTTCATCAATATGTTCCCATCTGTTGGTGTGGTGCGGCATTCTGTTTATTCGCGCCGCTTCGAGATCGGACCGCATCCCGGAACTGGCTGTCGCAGCATGATTCCGTGACCCGCGTCATCTTGATTTCGTCCGCCCGTATGGTTTTCGCATATTGGAAGATTGCCCGGACGAAACCGCTTGGTCATATTTGTAAATACCTACCCAATGCGAAGGTTTTACGGGATTTTCATATTAACTAACTGACCATGAAGGTTAAAAACTGCGAGGATCTGCGATGCAGATCTGTATGAATGCTTGGGCGAACGGCGCATTGCCTAATAACCGCGCAATCGCGAAACCTCGTTCGCCAATGCTCGGCCGGTTTGGGTTGCCCGGATATTGGCGGCGATCTGGGGCGCTGCGCTGTTCGGCAGCGCGACCGAGGCAAGATGCGGCGTGATCAGAACACCCGGAAGTGACCACAGCGGATGATCCGGGGCCAGAGGCTCGGTTTCGAAGACGTCGAGTGTCGCCCCCGACAGCCGCCCATCGCGCAGTGCAATCACCAGCGCATCCTGATCGACGACCTCCCCGCGCGAGACATTTACGAAAGCCGCCCCCGGTTTCATCCTGCCGAAGCAGTTTTCATCCAGCCGCTTGCAGGTATCCGGCGTCAGCGGCAGCATGCAGACCACGATATCGGCCTGCGCCAGCACATCGTCCAGCGCATCGTCGCCGCAATGCACGGTGACCCCGGGCAGATCCTTGGGACGGGTTGCCCATCCGTGGGTATCGAATCCCTGACGGGCGATCTCGGTGGCGGCGAGCGCGCCGAGTTCGCCCAGACCAAGGATGGCGACGGTGATTTCGGAAGCTGCGCGGGGATGCTTGTAGGCCCATTCGCGCCGGGCCTGCGCCGCCTCGAAATGCGGGATGTCGCGGGCGTGACGCAGCACGGAAAACAGCACATAGCCGGCCATCATCCGGCCCATCTCGGGATCCGACAATCGGGTGATGGGCACGTCGGGCAGATCGTTCCGCGCGACCAGCCGATCGACACCCGCGCCCAGATTGATCACCAGTTGAAGGTTGGGAAAGCGCGCAAAGAACCCCTCGGGCGGCATCCACACAAGGGCAAAGCGGACGGTTTCGGGATCGGTGACGGCATCAGCCTCTTCGATCCGCACATCGCTGCCCAGATGCGGGGCAAGCGCATCCCGCCATGGCTCGAAGGGATCCGGGCCACTATAGAAAACCAATGTGTCCGTCATGCCGCAGGCTCGGCGATCAGCGTGCCTATCGCAGTCAGGCCCAGCAGATAGCCCTGCACGCCCAGACCCGCGATGACCCCGGTTGCCGCCTTCGAGATGAACGAGTGGCTGCGAAACGCTTCCCGTTTCCAGATATTGCTCATGTGGCATTCGATGATCGGCCCGTCGAATGCCAGCAGCGCGTCCAGAATGGCGATTGACGTATAGGTCAGACCGGCGGCGTTGATCAGCAGCCCGTCACAGCTTTGCCGCGCCTCTTGAATCCAGTCGATCAGCACGCCTTCATGGTTCGACTGGCGGAAATCCAGCGTGAAGCCAAGTTCGGCGGCGCGGGCCATGCAGGCGGCCTCGATCTGGGGAAAGCTGTCGGTCCCGTATGTGCCTTTGGGGTCAAGCCCGTAAAGATTGGCATTGGGGCCGTTGAGGAACATGACGTTCTGCATGATGTGATCCTTGTTGCTGGGCGGCACGGCGCGGGTAGCGGGCAATTGCACGGATCCAAACGCGCGATGTCACCGTTTCCTGCGCTGTGCATTCATTGGCGCGCCCGGCCGGCGGCAAGCCCTGCGCCGTGAATGAAACCTCGTTGCGTGATGGCTTGCCGCAATACCGGGCACGGCAGGCTATGCTTTCCTGTAGGAAACGTAGTTTCTTTGAATCCCGATATGGGTCGCGATGTATTTGGCATCATACCAGCATCCGTAAATGAAGGATGATGCCCGGTTCGTCAATTCTGGCAGGCCGAGGAAGTAAACTCCTTGCTCGGCCGAGATGCCGCGCTTGTGGAATGGCATGCCGTTGGGATGGAACGCGTCGACCTCGAGCCAGTTGAAATCGAATTTGAAGCCTGTTGCCCAGATGATCGTCATGATGCCGGTCTGTTTCAGATCCAGTTCATGAATCGGATTTTTCACGCTGGGCGGATCGGGCTGGATGATCCACGCCTCGGGTTCCGGCGGCAGGTCGATTCCGTTGCGTTCGACATATGCGTCGGCCTCGCGCAGCACGTCCAGATAGGCGCGATCCCCTTCGGCAATGTTCTCGACCAGATCACCGGCGATCTTCAATACGCCATCCTCGTAGCCCGTGGTCATGCCAAGCAGGGTGATGCCGGCATTGCCCAGACGACGGAAATCGATGGTCTTGCCGCCGTCATAGCCGCTGACGGCAAAGGCGACATGCTTCTTCTTGGCCTGGATCGTGATCTCGTCCCATTTG
Source organism: Paracoccus onubensis (assembly GCF_003591515.1). Lineage (GTDB taxonomy): Bacteria > Pseudomonadota > Alphaproteobacteria > Rhodobacterales > Rhodobacteraceae > Paracoccus > Paracoccus onubensis. The sequence goes on along the minus strand of NZ_QZCG01000005.1, from coordinate 106,973 downwards.
CCCAGAACACCAAGCCACCAGACATAGTCGCGCTGGCGATAGGAGCGCGGAGGGCGATAATGCTCTCCGATGGACAGAAAGACCTTGCGGCCGGCACGCTGCAATTCCTCGGCGATCTGGGAGCCCGATGCGCCTCCGCCGACGACCAGCACCGGTCCCTCGGGCAGTTCATCCGGGTTTTTGTACGCGGATGAGTGGATCTGGGTGATGCCGGAATTCTGTGGGACGATCTGCGGGAATGACGGAAGCTGGAACGGACCGGTGGCGACGACGACCCGCTGCGCCTCGATATCGCCCTGAGATGTGGTCACCAGAAAGCCCGGACGCCCTTCGCAGCGCCGGACGCGTCTGACCTCGACATTCGTGCGGATGGGGGCATCGATCATCGTCGCGTAATCTTCGAAATAGCGGACCATCCGCTCTTTCGGGGGGAAGGTGTCGGGGGGAATATCGTCGAATTCAAGACCGGGAAAACGATCGTGCCACGCGGGGCCGTTGGCGACCAGGGAATCCCACCGCTCGGACCGCCAGCGTTCGGCGACGCGGTTCCGTTCAAGAACCAGATGAGGAATACCCATATCGGTCAGATGCTCGCTCATGGCGATTCCGGCCTGACCTGCGCCAACAACCAGCGTATCAGTTTTTTCGGCTGTCATATTCATTTCCTTGGATTTGGGTCATCTTGGCAAAGCGATTTGGAATGTCCGTATCGCGCGCGCCGCGAGGGCGCAGAATGGCTGGCGGAACCGTTGTCCAATTCAGAACTGCGCGAAGTGTCCCGCAGAGAAAAGAAGTAAATTCCGTGGTAGAAGGCAGGAAAAACCCGCCTCAAGCTGCGATGATCGGAAAATATGCATCATGACACCGCTGCTTTGCGGTGCGGATGCCTTTCTTCCGGTCTTCCGGATCGCCGCGCGGATATTCCTGCCCGCGCGGATGCCGTTCCGGCACCTGCCCGCAGTCTAGTTCATCAGTGCAGGCAGGGTCGTCGACAGGGCCGGGAACAATGTCAGGATCACCAGCGCGATGACCAGTGCGTAAAGAAACGGCATGTTCGCGCGGGTTACTGCCCAGACATCGTCCTTGCCGATCTTGGCCGCGACAAGCAGCGCGATGGCGACCGGCGGCGTAACCTGTCCGATCACGACGGTCATCACCATCAATACGCCGAAATGCACCAGATCCACATCCATCGCCAAAAGCGCCGGCAGCAGCACCGGCATGATCATGGGAATCAGAGGGTCAAGCACCATGCCGGCGATCAGGGCCAGCAGCAGCAAGACAAAGATGCGCATCGTCACGCTTTCGAACGGGAACAAGCCGTCGACCCCAAGAGCAAGTGCCGATGGCACGCCCGCCTGCGACAAGGCCCAGCCAAGCGCGGTAGAGAAACCCACGACCATCAGAACCTCACCCGTCAGGATGGCCGAATCCACCAATGCCTGACGCAGCTTCGTCAGTGTCAGGGTGCGGTAAACCAGTCCCGCAAGCGCCAGGGCATAGGCCACGGCAAAGGCTCCGGCTTCGGTCGCGGTGAAGATGCCGAAGATGAGCCCGCTGAGGATCATGACCGGCATACCAAGCGGCAGGATCGCATGAATACCTGTATGCGTGACCCGCGACCATTCGAACGAATTCATCGGTTGCCAGCCGCTTTTGCGGGCAAGGACCGAAATGGTGATCATCAACACCCCGGCCATCAATATTCCGGGAACGACTCCGGCAAGAAACAGCGCCCCCAGGGATGTGCCGGTCACCACCGAATACAGGATCATCGGTGAGCTTGGCGGGATCAGCACCCCGATCCCGGAAGAGGTCGCCGTGACCGCAGCCGCGAAGGGGCCGGGATAGCCGCTGGACTTCATTTTCGGGATCATCACCGACCCGGTTCCCGCGAGGTCGGCGACCGATGTGCCAATCATGCCGCCGAACATGACGCTGGAAGCGACATTGACATGCGCCAGGCCGCCCCGCATCCATCCCACGAGAGCCGCGCCGAAATCGAACAGCTTGTCCGCGATGCCGGTGGTGTTCATGATACCCCCGGCCAGAATGAACAGGGGCAAAGTAATCAGCAGGTAATCCCCGACGCCCGCCAGCACCTGCTGGGGCAGGGCAAGCGCCCATCCGCCCGAGAATGCCAGAAACATCAGGACCGACGCGACCAGCGATATCACCACCGGCAGCCCAAGCAGCACCAGAACGCACAGAACACCGAGTGTTATAGCAGCAAGGCCCAGCATTACAGATCCTCCGGTGCGATCAGGTCGATGACGAAGGCGAGCGACATCCCCGCCGCGCAGCCGATGATGCCGCTGATCGGCACGGCCTTGGGCATTCCGATCAGCGGAGTGATATCGCCTCCGAAGATTCCCAGATATTGCCAGGCAAACCATGCAAGCCCGGCCATCGTCGCGATGCCGAACAGATTTTGCGCTATCCGAAGGCGATTCTGTGCAGCGACGCCAAGCCGCGACGTCCAGATCGCGCAGGATATCAGCCCGTTGCGCAGCGCGGCCACCGTAATGCCCAGTCCGCCAAGCCACATCAGCAGGGCTGTCACGATCTCCTCGGTCCAGGGCAGCGAGCGCGAGAACAGGTATCGCCCGATCGAATTGCACAGAACAAGCGTCACGAGGATGACCAGCAGAAGAATGGCGGCGGTCTCGACAATTGCCAAGGCATGGCGCCGCACCGCGCCGCGCGGGCGATCGGCAGTAACACTGTCAGACATCTTCTTCGTACCCCTTGAACAGGCTTCCATATCCGGGCTTTGCCCCTTTCACGCCCGCCAGATCCAGGCAGTGCCAGAACGACGCCTGAATGGCAGAGACCACGGGTTTGCCCAGCCGTTCTTCCAGCGCCGCAATCGCGCCGACAGTACGGAAATTCGTGCAGGAGACGAAAATCGCCGTTGCATCGGGATGATCGACCGACAGAACGTGATCATAAACCTTTTCCAGCGGAACTTCGGCCAGCGCATGGTCGTCGGTGATGTCGAGATGCGCGCTTTTTACCACCTCATGACCGTTTTCCGACAGAAAACGGATGGCGCGTTCGTGGATCGTGCTGACATAGGGGGTCGCGAGTGCCACCTTGCCGGCGCCGACCTGCCGAAGCGCGGCCAGTGTTGCGGTCGAGGCGGTAGTGACCTTAGGCCCCGGAACCCAGCCTTCGATCTTCTGGATCAACGCCTTGTCGTAGGCGGTTCCATGCAGGAACGAAGCGCTTGTGCCGCCAAAGCACAAAACGTCGATGGGCGGCGCGGCGGCATGACGCGCCGCGGTTTCAAGTTCGGGCGCGTTCATCATCTCTTCGATCCCCTCGACGGTGACCTTGGGCAGACGGATGCGCGCGGTATGGGTGGAAACGCCCCGCGCCGACATGGCCCACATCTCTTCCTCCATAACGACGGAAGATGCGATGTAGATCAGGCCGATCCGTGCCAGATCGCCCGAGCCGTCGGGCATGAATTGCGGGTAGGTTTTCTGCATATGATTCATTGGATCATGCCCTCGATCGCGTCCATGAATTCGACCGAGACGACCTCGGCGATTTTGGCGCGCACGGGCTCTGCGGCTTTCTGGAAGGCGGGGATGTCGGGTTCGGTGACGGTTATGCCCGCATCACGGAATTCCTTGACCAGCAATGCGTCGCTTTCGTCCGACAAGGTGCGGGTTGCGGCGACCCCGGCTTCGGCGGCGCTTTTGACGCTGGCTTTCATCTCATCGTCCAGCGCGTCATAGGCAGCGCCATTCATGACCAGCGTGATCGGCGTGTAGATGTGGTTCGTCAGCGAGATATAAGGCTGCGCTTCATGCAATGAGAATTCCTTGATGACCGACAGGGGATTTTCCTGCCCGTCGATGACGCCCTGCTTCAGGCCCATATAGACCTCGCCCAGAGGCAGATTCGTGGGCGCGGCACCCAAAGTCTGGAACGCCATCATCCGCGTGGGGCTGCTGGGGGTGCGCAGTTTCAGGCCCGACAAATCGGCGGGAGTGCTGATCTCGCGCTTGGAATTGCTGATGACGCGTACGCCCAACTCGCCAAAAGCCAGGACCTCCAGATTGGCCTTTTCGCGCAGCGATGAGGCCATGGCCTCGCCGAATTCACCATCCAGCGCGCTGCGCGCCTGTTCCTTGCTGGCAAACAGAAATGGCGTGTCGAAAATCGCATAATGATTATCAAGCGCCGCAACGCCGTCTGTTCCCATCGGGATGACATCGACGGCGCCCGCGCGGATCAACTCGCTCAGGGCGTGTTCGTCGCCCAGAGAGCCGCCATCGTTGAACACGAACGACACCTCATCGCCCGCACTTTCCGCCAGCGCGTCGCGGAAGGTCGAAAGCATGACATGCGTCGGATCGCCACTGGTGGTTTCGACCGCAAGCCGCATCTTCGTTTCAGCCGTGGCGCCCGTTCCGATCATGAGCATCGCAATTGCCGAAACCAGCGTATTCCTGGCAAGTCTTTTCATCCGAACCTCCTGTTGTGTTTTCATGATGATCGGATGCGCGATACCTTTTCCGCAACAGAAAACTGGCTGCAAAATCGCAGCAAATGCCAAAAAAACTGCCTTTAATCGCAGCAGTTTAAGAAGTTTGGCCATCGAGAAAACGACTGCCTATGCGGCGCATAAATTGACGCTATTCAATGTTGGGGCGGGTCGAATCTATGCAGGAAAAAGCCATTGGCTACGCAGCGAATGCACCGGCGGCAAATGCGTTGCGCAAATGGTCCGAAAACGCCCGGACCGCCGGACGCAGATCCTGACGGGCCAGATGCAACAGCATCGCGCGCGCAGGCGGCAGATCATCATGGACAGGCAGCATCGCAATGCGGCTGCCATCATAAGCAACCGGGCCAAGCGGCAGCACATTATGCAGGGAAAATCCCCTGCCATTGCCCACCAGCCCCCGTACAAGTTCGGGCGAGCGGGTGCGGAAAGCGATATTCGGCCGCAAACCGCAGGCCGCGAACAGACTACTGAAGTAATCGCGTGAATGGGGCAGATCCAGCAGGATGAAAGGATCATCTGCCAGATCCGCCAGCCGCACGGCCTTTTCGCCTGCAAGCCGGTGATCCGGGGCCAGCAGGGCAAAGGGCGGCAAGGCAGCCAGCTCGTGCCCGTGAATCTCGGGCGGCAGTGCAAAATCATAGGCCAGCGCGACCTCCATCCGGCCACTGGCAAGTGCCGACAGGATCTCGTTTTGATCGCCTTCGATCAGTCGGACGCTGATATTGGGAAACAGTTTGGCGAACCCGCCGATGATCTGCGGCATGTAGCGCATCGCAAGGGTCGGAAAGCTGCCGACGACGATCTCGCCGCTAAGCGGGTCGCCAAGGGACTGCGTCAGGCGTGCGAATTCGGTTGCCTGCGCCAGCAGCAGCCGGGCTTCGTCGACCAGCTGTTTCCCCGCGACGGAAAGGGTCATTCCGCGCGCATGGTGGCGTATGAAAATCTGAACGCCAAGTTCCTTTTCAGCCTGTGCCACGGCGGATGAAACCGAGGGCTGGGTGACGTTCAGTCTTCGTGCAGCTTCGGTCACGCTTTCGCAATCCGCCGTTTCCACGATGTAGCGGAGTGTCCGAAAGGAAAGTTGCAGATGCATGATCACTTCCGCGTTGCAGGGAATTGCAGATATTCGTGCCGCAAGCATGAAGCAGGTGGGGCCGCAAACCAAGTATTTTCCGGCCGATGGCCCCTTGTCGCTCCGTCACCCGCAGGCATGATCTTCTTGCAAGATCCTACGAAAGCCAGAACAGCATGAGTTTGCGTATTCTGTCTATTTTTCTGCGCTTTTTGCCTGCTGCTGCCGGCCACCCTGTTTAAACTGCAGGAGGCTTGCACATTTTCGGCAATTCTTCCGCGCCGGCAGGTCTGTTGTCGGCTATGCGGATTTCCTTACGGAGGTATCCCAGATGAAGAGACTGCATCTCGCCGCGATTGCCGCCTATGGCATCGGAGGCGCAACCCCGGCGATATCCGACGACATCGTGGCAGCGGATCTGCCGCCACGCGATCCTGAAGCGTTCCGGCTTCAGGATGAATTCGACCATATCGGGGCGGAAGTGCATTCGCTGTCAAAGGATGGGCGGGTCTCCTTCTATATCGATGAGGGAAACGAGCAAGATCGGCCTGTCGTGTTCATCGGAGGGCAGGGTACCAGTCTCGAGGCATTCCAGCTGACCGAGTTCGCCCGCACCATGCGGGAGGAACTCGGGCTTCGGATCATCTCTGTCGAGCGGAACGGTTTCGGGGAATCCGAATTCGACCCAAGCCTGGGATATACGGATTACGCAGACGAGGTGCTGACTGTGCTGGATCATCTCGGCATCGACAAATTTGCGATCATGGCGATTTCAGGCGGCGGGGCCTATGCGGCGCATCTTGCGGAAGCCGTCCCGGACCGGGTCATTTCGATCCATGCGGGCGCCGCGGTGTCCCGAACCCTTCCGACCCGGACAGAGCCGGATTGTTCGCGCAGCGCGGAAGATTGGAACGAAAGCCTTGCCGCCTATACCCATAACCCCAAGGACTGGTGGGGCGTGCCCGGATCACCGGTGCTGGTCATTCCGGGCTGGCAGACGAAAGCCTATGCCGACGGAACGCGCTCTTTCTATGTTGGCGGGCAATTGGGCGATCCGGCTGCACTGACGCATGAATCCATGCTGGTTTGCGGTCAGGATGCAGTGGCCGACACAACGAAAATTCAGGCGCCTGTCTACCTTTATTACGGTGAAGCCGATGAGGCGGTGCCTGTCGAAGAGATGCGGCAGTGGCAATCCGCGTTCTCCAATGTCGTGAAAGCCGTTGTCTATCCAGGCGAGGGCCATACCGTACAATATCGGCACTGGGACCAGATCCTTGCCGATATGGCGGGATATGATGACTACACGGTCACCTGCCGCGAGGGGGCAAGCAGACTCATCCCCAACAAGGACGTGGATGAGGGTGAATTCTTGGGAATATGTGCCTGGCAGACTCAGGGGACGGATTAGAGCCCGGCGCGCCAGCCCGGCTTCGCTTCCTTTCCTCCTCCTCTGCTTCTTCTTTGTCCAAATACCTCGGGGGTCCAGGGGGCAGCGCCCCCGGCCATCGCGGGACGCAAGCAACCGGCATTTCCGACGTAACACGACACGCTCTGGCGACAACCTCCACCACTAATTCTTGAGCACGATACAACGGCCACCGAGCTGCTTGAATTTCAGGCAGAAGGTCGCCGCCTCGCGCCTGCTGTCATAACCGACCTGAGCGGTGTAGACGGTGCGCGGCAAGCCCCTGAGTTTCTTGCGGACATAGCCGACGCGCTTGCCGCCGAGAATTGGATGAAGGCTGCGATTCAGGCGGGTGACCTGCTGCATTGCGCCCGACCGGCTTGGATGGCTGGCGATGATCACGCCCCATGGAGAAACCGGGGGCTGCGTGATGAATTCGCGCAGTTTGCGATCGCCCGCCATTTTTTCGCAGGCCGCGATGAAGGGCATGCCCGGGGTCAGTTCCAGTTTCAGATCGCCATCGGCCGGAGGGTTGTCGCGCCAGCGAAGGGCGCTGTAGCCGGTGATCGCCTCGACATAATCCAGCGTTTCATAGGGAAGCGTCGAAATTTGTCCGCCGACGAAGCGCGCTGCCCGGTTTTCGCCGCCGTTATAGGCGATGGCGGCAAGGCCGATATTGCCGAAATAGTCGCGCAGATAGGCAAGATACCACGCCGCCTTGCCAATGGCCTTGGCGGGGTTGAACGGATCGTCGAGATCGTAAAGATCGGCGGTGCCCGGCATGAACTGGGCGATACCCAGCGCACCTGCCGGGCTGACCGCGCCGGGTTCGAACCGGCTTTCCTTCCACAGAAGCCGCGCCAGAAAATTCGGATCAAGCTTATGCTCGGCCGCGTTTCTCTCGATCAGCAGGCAGACATCGCTGGCGTAACGTTTCAGCCGGACACAGTCGCGCCCGTCATCCGAGCAGCGTTGATCTTCGCTGGCATGCGGTGGTGGAGGAAGACCGATTATCGCATCCACTGCCGGGCGCGCCGAGGCAGCGCTGGACAGGATAAGGAAAATTGCTAAAAGCCCGATGAAATGGCGCATGTACGGAAAATGAGCTTGGCGGGATCGGTATCAGTCGTCCTTCTTCTTTTCCTTGGCCTTGGCTTTCTTGCGTGCGGCCTTGTTCGCTTCCTTCTTTGCGGCCCGTTCTGCGGCTTTCTCGGCCTTGAGGGCGGCTTTCTCAGCCTGTCTTGCGGCCTTCTCTGCCTCTCTCTGGGCTTTTTTTGCCGCTTTTCTGGCTTCTTTCTCAAGCTGTTTCGCTGCCTGCTTGGCGGCTTTTCTTGCGGCTCTGCGGGCTTCTTTGTCGGGATCCGTTTCAGGTCGGGCTGCGGCGGGCGGAGCCGACTTGACGACGGTTGCCGGTGCGGCGGGCGCGACCGAGGCAGTCGGTTTGGGCTTGGTCGCGGGGGCGGGTTTCGCCGTTGATGCGGCCGTGGCTGGAGAGGCGGGTTTTGCTGCGGACGCGGGCTTTGCCGCCGCTGCCGGTTTCGCAGGACGCTTGGCGACGCGGCGCGATGCGGTCCGCTGATCCGACGAACGGGCCTTTGCCGGTTTGCGTGCTGCGGGCTTGCGTGTTGCAGGCTTGCGCGCCGGGCCTGCGGATTTCGAGGCGGGCGCAGTACGGGTTGCCGCGGTCTTGGTGGTGGAGCTGGCCTTGCTGGCGGGGCTGGTTGTGGCTGTAGCCTCGCTGTCGGCCTTTATGCCACGGCGGCGGCGTTCGTTATGCGTGCGGCGAAGCGCGGCGCCCAGGATGTCGGCCCTTGTCACATTGTCACCCTGTCCGGGATCACCTGCGGATTTCAGCGCCTTGTCCAGATCGACAATGAGTTTCAGCAATTTCTCGTTGGTCAGATCGGTGATGGCCGGTTTCCGGCTGGCTGCGGCCAGCGTCTTCTCTTTCGCAGGTAGAATGTCCTGTTCGAGTTTCTGAAAATTCGGCATTATGGTCCCCTGAGGATATCAGATTGAATTGTGGCGCGCAGATTGCGGTAGTCTGCGTCAATTTGCAATTGAATTGGCCCCGATCGGTAAACCGGGGCCTAAAAACACATATAATATCTACCGCTGTCAGCGAGCCGGCACTGCACTTTCAACCGGCGATGGAAGACCGGCCGGCACTTCCCCCGTTGCCAATGCCTGTTCCCGTTCAGGAATGACATAACCCTCGGGAGTCTCGATCAGCGGTCCTTCGTAGCGGAGGCTGTCTGCCTGGCTGCGAACCGTGACACGGGCGCCCGGCTTGACCTGATCGAACAGATCCATGATGTCCTGGTTGAATAGGCGGATACATCCGGCAGAGGTCGCCTTGCCGATCGAGGACGGATCCATGGTACCGTGAATCCGGTAATAGGTGTCTCGCCCGCCGCGATACAGGTAAAGCGCGCGGGAACCCAGCGGGTTGTCCACGCCGCCTGGCAGGCCGCCGGCGAACTGGGCGTAAAGATCGGGCTCGGTGTTGATCATGTTCTGGGTCGGGGTCCAGCTTGGCCATCTTTTCTTCAATGCGACTTCGGCATTGCCGGCAAAGCCCTTGCCGGCCCGGCCGACGGCTACGCCATAGCGCATCGCCTCGCCATTCCCGAGAACGTGGTAAAGCACGCGCGCATAGGGATCGACGACGATGCTGCCCTCGCTTTCAGGGCCGTTGAAGGGAACACGCTGACGCTTGTTGCGATCATTCAGATAGGCGGCGCGAACAGCGGGGATGTCGATCGGCTCGCCGTTCGGTCCGGTATCGGTCCGGGCTTGATATTCGGCCGGAACATGCCCGGCATCGAGATTGATTGTCGCGCGTTGAGCGGGCGTACAGGCCGCAAGGCCCAGAGCCGCAACAGCAAACAGGTAAGCGAAGCGCATCTTTAATTATCCTTATTCGGCAGCAGATGCCCGTGGAGGGCATCCGAAACATAGAGGGTTGCGAATCCGGCATGGCAGCAGAACCTTGCAAGACTCGAGATGCCTCCATCAGCCTGTCACGCGCTTGGGCAGTCAACCCCGCGACAGGGCTATGCTAATATTTGGTTAAGGATTGTGGCTAATCTAACCTAGTTTGATCTCCTTATAGTTGTTTTATTGAAGTTTTAAACAATTTTAAGACGTAAATAGCTCACACTCCCGTTATTTCCACAACTGCCCGGGCCATGCGGCGCCTGTTCCGATGCCCCGATTGCCCTTCCGGCTGCGCATGCTAAGCTGATGCGAAATCGGTAATGAAATTTGACGTGACAGATAAAGCCAATTCCCAGCCTTCGGCATTTTCGCCATTCCGGCATCGTGATTTCCGTGTTCTTTGGGCGGCGACGCTCGCGTCGAATTTCGGCGGGCTGGTGCAGGCGGTGGGTGCGGCATGGCTGATGACGCAACTGACCGAAAGCGCGACGCTGATCGCATTGGTGCAGGCCTCGAACACCTTGCCCATCATGCTGCTGGCACTGATCTCGGGCGCCCTGGCGGATATGTTCGACCGCAAGCTGCTGCTTCTGGTCGCGCAGGGCCTGATGCTGTTATCCTCGCTCGTTCTGGCAATCGTGGCGTGGCAGGATGCACTGACCCCCTGGGTGCTTCTTGGTTTTACCTTTCTGATCGGGTCGGGGCAGGCACTGTATAATCCGCCCTGGCAGGCCAGTATGGGTGATCTGGTCCCGCGCGAGGATTTGCCGGCCGCAGTGACTCTGAATTCGGTCGGCTTCAACCTGATGCGCAGCATCGGGCCGGCGGCGGGCGGGCTTATCGTCGCGTCACTTGGTGCGGCGGCGGCTTTCACCGTCAATGCCGTCAGCTATATTCCGCTGCTGGGCACGTTGGCGCGGTGGAAACCGAACACAGCCCCCCGCACCATGAGCCGCGAGCCGTTCTTTTCGGCGGTGGGGGCGGGGCTGCGCTATGTCGCGCTGTCGCCCAACCTGCTGCGGGTCATTCTGAGGGCGGCGCTGTTCGGCTTTTCCGGTGTCGCCGTGCTGGCGCTGTTGCCGCTGGTCGCCAAAAGCCATCCCGAAGGCGGTTCGCTGCTGTTCGGCGGATTGCTGGGGTGCTTCGGGGTCGGCGCGATTGTCGGGGCAATAATGAATCCGCGGATCAGGGCTCGCTACAATAATGAGATCGTGACCCGCTGTGCCTTCCTTGGTTTTGCGCTGGCGCTGGCCATCCTGGGCCAGACCGGATCCGTCTGGTTGCATGCATTGGCGATGCTGCCTGCCGGGGCGTCCTGGGTGCTGGCATTGTCGCTGTTCAACGTGACCGTCCAGCTTTCGACGCCTCGCTGGGTCGTGGCGCGGGCGCTGGCGCTATATCAGACGGCGACTTTCGGCGGCATGGCCGCAGGATCCTGGATCTGGGGCGCAATTGCCGGCACCGAAGGATTGGGCATCTCCCTGACTGCGGCGGGCATCATGATGTCGACGGGCGCCCTGATCGGCCTGTGGTTCCGTGCGCCCGAATTCGGCAAGGCGAATTTCGATCCCGTCAACCGCTTTCAGGAACCGGCGCTGCGGCTGGATCTGCGGGGGCGCTCGGGGCCGATCATGATCATGATCGATTACAAGATCGCGCAGACGGATGTGCCGGAATTCCTGCGCCTGATGCAGGAGCGCCGCAATATACGCCGGCGCGACGGGGCGCGGAACTGGGCCCTGCTTCGCGATCTGGAACATCCCGAGTTCTGGACGGAAAGCTATCATCTTGCCACATGGGACGAATATATCCGTCATAACCTGCGCCGAACCAAAACGGATGCCGAGAAGATGCCGGCGCTTCGCGCCCTGCATCGCGGGGAGGGCGAGCCGGTCGTGCATCGCATGATCGAGCGGCATTCGGTCAGTCTTGAGGATGACGCTCCGCTGATCGGCAAGCTCGAGGTGCCATGAGATGACCCGGAACCCGCTGGTTGTCGCCCCCAATCTCAAGCGGCGCCTGTCCGGGGTGACGGCCACGGTGGTTCGTCTGATCCCGGTGCAGGCGCGGATGATCCCCATCGTCGCGACCGGCCCCGGCCTGCCTGCGAGCCTGCCGCATATTCCGTTGCTGAAGGCCGCTTTCATGCCGCGCGACCGCTGGCGGGTCTGGCATGCAAGACGCAATACCGAGATGCTGCTGGGGCTGTTGCTGGTCCGGATTTTGCGGCGCAGATACCGGCTGCTGTTCACCTCGGCCTCGCAGCGCAGGCATAGCGGCTATACCAAATGGCTGATCGCGCAGATGGATGCCCTGATCGCCACCTCGGCCAAGGGGGCGGCCTATCTGGAGCATCCGGCGCAGGTGATCCATCATGGCATCGACACGGATGGTTTCGCGCCGCCTGCGGATCGGGCCGCGCTGCGCTCCCGGCTGGGGCTTCCCGAAGCGGATCTGCTGGTCGGTTGCTATGGCCGCATCCGCGCCCAGAAGGGCACCGGCGATTTCGTGCAGGCGATGATCGCGCTTTTGCCGTCGCGTCCGAATGCGACAGCGCTTGTCATGGGCCGCGCGACCGAGAAGCATCAGACCTATCTGGCCGATCTGAAACGGCAGGTGGAAGCGGCGGGCCTGACCGGGCGCATCCGGTTTCTGCCCGAGGTGACGGTTGACCAGATGGCGGATTGGTACGGCGCGCTTGACCTTTATGTCGCGCCGCAGCGCTGGGAAGGGTTCGGGCTGACTCCGCTGGAGGCGATGGCCTGCGGCGTGCCGGTCGTGGCAACGCGTGTTGGCGCCTTCGAAGAACTGATCGTGCCGCAGGCGGGAACGCTGATCCCCCCGCAAGACGGTACCGAGATGCAGCGGGCCGTCGCGCATTGGCTGGACGATCCTGCCGCATTGGCCAATGCAGGACAAGCCGCGCGCGCCCATGCGGTCCAGCATCACGGGATCGAAACCGAGGCGCGGGCGCTTGTTCAGGTCTATAGCGAATTGCTGGCGCGGCCATGACCCCGCTGCGCTTCCATATCGCCCGGCTGTTACGGGACGAGGCGGCGCTGCTGTCTCTTTCCGTGTCGCAAGGGGATTTGCTTGGGGCGCTGGCAGGCAAATCGGTGGCATTGGTCGGCAATGCGCGGACCCTGAGCGAAGGGGAGCAGGGCGCGCAGATCGACAGCGCCGATCTGGTGGTGCGCATCAATCGCGCGCCCATGCCCTCGCCGCGCAGTCATGGCAGCCGAACCGACTGGCTTGCGCTGGCCGTCCGCCTGTCCGAACGGGACCGCGCCCGGATCGCACCGGGGCGTATCCTGTGGATGTCGCATAAGCGGAAACGGCTGGATTGGCAAAGCGCCAGCAGCGACGGTTTCTACCTGCATCCCCTGCCGGATTACCGGGCCCTGAAAACCCGGCTGGCCGCGCCGCCCAGCACCGGAGCGATGCTGATCGACCTGCTGATGCGCTCGGAACTTGCGCGTCTCACCCTGTACGGCTTCGACTTCTTCGCCAGCCAAAGTCTGTCGGGCCGCCGGACCGCCGAACAGGTGCCGCATGATTTCGGGGCCGAAGCCGCATGGGTCGCCACTCTGGCGCAAGGCGATGAGCGGTTGATGCTGACCAGGTCGGAAAGGAGCGGATAGCCGGATGCTGTTTCCGATCCGCGACCATAATCCGTCAACCAGAAAGCCGGTGGTCACCTATGGGCTGATCTCCGCGAATGTAGCGATGTATCTTCTGACGCTGCCCGGTTTCGAAGGGGGGCAGACCCTGTGGGTCTGGCTTGCGCTTTATCCGGTGGCCATTTCGCATGGCGAGCTGATCTGGGGATTGCTGACTCATATGTTCCTGCATGCCGGGATCATGCATATTGCAGGGAATATGCTGTTCCTGTGGATTTTCGGCGACAATCTGGAAGACCAGATGGGCAGGCTTGGCTTCCTGTGTTTCTATCTTGCCTGCGGGCTGGGGGCGGCTTTCGCGCAGATCGCCGCCGACCCTCTGGCATCGGTGCCGATGGTCGGCGCCTCGGGGGCGATTGCGGGTGTGATGGGCGGTTACCTGCTGCTGTTTCCGCGCGCGCGGATCGATATCCTGTTGATCATCGTGGTGTTCTTCAAGGTCTTCACGTTGCCCGCATGGACCATGCTGATCCTGTGGTTCGCCATTCAGATTTTTGGCGGCTTCAGCATGGTGGGGGCCGAGGGGGGCGTTGCCTATTGGGCCCATGCCGGAGGATTCATCGCCGGCCTGATCCTGACGATCCCGGTTTTCCTGCGGCGTGGAGGACCGGATTTCTGGAACCGCAACCACGGCAAGCCGCCCCATGACGATGCGGTCTATGGGCCGAGCCGGATTCCGAAGGTGCGGCGTTAAAGCGTGTCGGGTTTGACATGAACCAGATACTCCTTGCAGCCCGTCAGAGCCGCACAGTGCCCGGCCGCGGATGGGCGCATGACGGCGGTGGTCCACGCTTTATTGTGCAGTCCCGCACGAAGCTGAACCCGCAGGATAACGGCACCAAAGCGCCCGTCCGGTGCGGCGGCCGGGCGCTGCGCGGCGGGCCTGCGGCCCTTGGTTCCGCGTGGGGATATAGCTGGACTATCGGTGTCTCAATCAAAACCCGAAACGCTTTGGCGCGTGGCCGTCACCGATCCTGCGGCGATTGGCCTTTCCGCCTGAAACTCAGGTCATGACGCCACGGCTCATATGCCGTTTGCGACCGAAACCGGGGCGGCGCTCTACGGTGAAGCCGGCGGCCTCAAGCGCGCGCCGCACATGTCCGGCGGCGGTATAGGTGGCGAAACTGCCGCCTTTTGCCGTGTGCCCTCCGACCTCCGTCAGCACGGCTTCGGACCACATCTCGGGATTTCTGGCCGGCGAGAAACCGTCCAGAAACCATGCATCCGCGCGCCCCTGCCAAAGGGGCAGGGTATCGCGGACATCGCCAAGCATCAGCCGCAATTCCACCTGCCCCACAAAGATCGTATCGGCGCCCCATCCCGCGCGAAGTTCAGCCGCGAGCCCGGCCAGTTCGGGAAAAGCGGCGTGGGCCTGTTCAAGCTGGGACAGGCTGAGGGGGAAAGCCTCGAAACTGGTCATGACGACCGGAACCTGGGTCATTGCTGCCAATGCGAGACAGTTCAGCCCGGTGCCGAAGCCAAGCTCTGCCACATGAAAACCGGGGCGCAGCCGGGCGGGAAGATCACTCCCCGCCAGAAAGACATGCCGGGTTTCCGCCAATCCGTCGGCGATGCTGAAATATGGATCGTCGAAAGCGGTGGCGACCGGCACGCCGCCTTCGCGCCATTCCAACGCGGGGCCCTCGGCTTTGCCGTTCCCGTCACTATCATTCGCAACCATATGCGTTCCCTCCGGCCGCAGGTTCAAACGGACCGTTCATCTTAATTCGGCTCACCTTGACATCAGGGGGCAATCGTGACCGCCGGATGCGGATTGTCTCGGCTTCGCGTCATAAAAGCCCCCGGGACGAGTCCGCAAGGATATTCCCGAACGGCCAACAGCTTGCTTGCAAAGCGCCGGACGAATATCCGGGGGCGTATGCAGTTTACTGAAAGGCCATTCCTCTCTTGTCCGATTCCTTCACATCATCCGAAGCCGTAACCGTCATTGGCGGCGGGATCCTTGGCCTGTGCTGTGCCTGGGAATGTCTTCGTCGCGGTGCGAAGGTCCGGCTGATCGAGGCCGCAGCTATCGGCGCGGGATCCTCGGGCGGGCATGTGGGCGCATTGGCGCCGCACGCGCCGGAGAACTGGAACGACAAGAAGGCATTCCAACTGGACAGCCTGCTGATGGCCGGGGATTTCTGGGCCGGCATCGGTAAGGCATCGGGCCTGCCGACCGGTTATGCACGCAGCGGCAGGCTGCAACCGGTCGAGGATGAGCAGACCGCCGAAAGGCTGCGCGACCGTATCGCGGCGTCAAAGCAGCGCTGGCCTGAGGGGATGGGGATGCGTCTGACGGCCCGGCCCGGCGTGGCGCTGTTTCCGGCGAGTCCTTCCGGAATCTGGTTGCGGGATGGGTTGACCGCCCGGATCAATCCGCGCGCCGCCCTTGCCGCACTTGCAGCGGCCATTCGGGCCGAAGGCGGTGAGATCCTCGAACATTCGCCCACCCGTCCGCCTGACCTGTCCGGCACCGTCCTGTGGGCCACGGGAACCCCCGGGCTGGAGATGCTGTCACGCGATCTGGATCGCCCGGTCGGCAAGGGCATCAAGGGCCAGTCGGCGCTGTTGCGATATGACGCGGCGGGCATGCCGCAGATATTCGCGCATGGCGTGCATATCGTGCCGCATGACGATGGCACGGTGGCGGTTGGCTCGACCTCGGAGAATGAGTATGCCCATTGCGAAACCGACGCGCGTCTTGATGAGATCATCGCCCAGGCCCGCGATATCTGCCCAGAGCTCGCATCCGCGCCGGTGCTGGATCGCTGGGCGGGGCTGCGCCCACGGGCCAGAAGCCGCGCGCCCTTGCTGGGGCCTTGGCCGGGGCGGGCAGGGCATTTCGTTGCGAATGGCGGGTTCAAGATCGGCTTTGGCATGGCGCCCAAAATCGCCTTTGTCATGGCCGATCTGATACTGGAAAATCACGACCGGATCCCCGACGGGTTCCGTTTGATCTGAACCAACCGTGCCTGACGGAACCCGCAGAGCGGCGAGCGGTCATAAAATCGCCCCGGTGGCTTGCCGCCCGCATCCCGTACACATATGTGAGGCGACATGCATATTCCGTTTATCAGTCGATTTCTGACCCGAAACCCGCGCGTGCCCGTCATCCGGATGCAGGGCGCGATCGGCATGTCCGGACGTGCCGGTGGATTGAACGACGCGACATTGGCTCCGCTGATCGAGCGCGCCTTTTCGCGGGGCAAGCCCGTTGCGGTCGCCCTGGCGATCAACTCTCCCGGCGGCTCGCCCGTGCAATCGTCGCTGATCGCGGCGCGTATCCGGAGGCTGGCGGATGAAAAAGGGGTGCCGGTTCACGCCTTTGTCGAGGATGTCGCGGCGTCCGGCGGCTATTGGCTGGCCTGTGCGGCGGACGATATCTGGGCTGACGAGGCATCCATTCTCGGCTCGATCGGGGTCATTTCGGCGGGCTTCGGCTTTCACGAACTGATCGGCCGCTGGGGGATCGAACGGCGGGTGCATACCGCCGGGCGGTCGAAATCCACCCTGGACCCGTTCCGCCCCGAAAACCCCGAGGATGTCGAGCGGCTGCGCAATGTGCTTGAACCTATCCATGCGGCCTTCAAGGCGCATGTCACCGCCCGGCGCGGCAAGCGGCTGCCGGGGGATCGCGACCTGTTCACCGGCGAATTCTGGGCCGGGCGCGAGGCGGTCGAACTGGGGCTTGCCGATGGGATCGGCCATCTGGCGCCAAAGATCAAAGAGCTTTACGGCGACAAGGTGAAATTCTCGGTCCTCAGTCCGCGCCGTCCCCTGTTCCGCCGTCTTGGCCTGTCTGCGGATGCATTCCTTGATGCCGCCGAGGAACGGGCGGCATTCGCCAGTTTCGGGGCACGGGGATGAGCATTCGCGCGGTTGCTCTGTTCCTGCTGATCATAGTTGTTCTGGCCCTTGTCAGTGGACCGGGATTCCGCAGGTTCCTGTTGAAGATGCTGGGGATCGACCGGCGTGATCGTTGATATTCTGCTGGTGATCGCCGGGTTGGTTCTTCTGGTAGCCGGCGGCGATCTTCTGGTGAAGGGCGCGGTGAATCTGTCGCTGCGGCTGGGAGTCGCGCCGGTGATCGTCGGATTGACCGTGGTCGCCTTTGGGACTTCTGCCCCCGAATTGCTGGTGTCGCTCTCCGCGGCGCTGTCGGGGTCGACCGATATCGCGCTGGGCAATATCGTCGGCTCGAATATCGCGAATGTGCTGGTGATACTCGGGGCGTCGGCGGTCGTCTCGGAAATCGTCACCAAAGAACACGACCTGCGCCATAGCTGGATGATGATGACAGGGGTTTCGCTGCTGCTGATCCTGCTGAGCTTCACGGGCGCGATCGGCCGGATGGAAGGCTTCATCCTGTTGATCGTGTTCGGACTGGTTCTGTGGCGGCAGATTTCGGTGGCACGTGCCGAGCGGCCGAAAAAGATAGAAGGCACCGAACCTGGCGCGACATCGCGAAAGATCGCGTTCTGGCTGGCCGGAGGGCTGATCGCCTTGCCCGTGGGTGCGCAATTGCTGGTGACCGGGGCAGCCGATATCGCCCGGTTGATGGGCATAAGCGAGGCGGTCATCGGGTTGACGCTGGTCGCGGTCGGAACCTCTCTGCCCGAGATGGCGGCCTCGGTGGCGTCTGCGTTGCGCGGTCGGGCGGATCTTGCGCTTGGCAATGTCGTCGGCTCGAATATCTTCAATATTCTGGCGATACTGGGTATCACTTCTGTTCTTGCGCCCTTGCCTGTGCCCCAACAGATGTTGCAGCTTGATTTATGGGTCATGCTGGGCGCCGCGCTTCTGCTTGGGCCTTTTCTGCTGCGCGGCATATCGATAACGCGCATGGCCGGGCTGGTAGGGCTGGCAGGCTATGCGGTCTATGTCTGGGTGCTGTTATGAGCGCTGCATTGGTGACGGGCGCGGCGAAGCGGCTTGGCCGCGCCATGACATTGTATCTGGCCGGGCGCGGCTATGACGTTGCGGTGCATTACGACCGCTCGGCCAGCGAGGCCGAAGAGGTTGCGGCGCGGGCAAGAACGCTGGGCGTGTCGGCCATCACGGTCCAGGCCGATCTGCTGGACGAGGCGGCGACGGCCGGATTGATCCCGCATGTGACCGAAGAGCTGGGCCGCCTGTCGGTTCTGGTGAACAATGCCTCGATCTTCGATTACGATAATATCCACAGCGCGACGATGGAGAGCTGGAATCGTAACATCGGCTCGAACCTCAGGGCGCCGCTCCAGTTGATTCAGGCTTTTGCCGCGCAAGCAGCGGCTGTGGACACGGATGATGCGGGTGAGCCGGTCGCGACCGGGCTGGTGGTGAATATGGTCGATCAGCGGGTTCTGAAGCCGACCCCGGAATTCATGACTTATTCGCTGGCCAAGGCCGGATTATGGTCGCTGACACGCACCGCGGCGCAGGCGCTGGCACCCGCGATCCGGGTGAATGCGATCGGTCCCGGGCCGACCCTGATCGGTGCCCGCCAAAGCCCGGAGCATTATGCGGCGCAGCGCGCGGCGACGATTCTGCAGCGGGGGGCAGATCCGAAGGATATAATTGATACGCTTGGATATTTCCTTGATGCCAAGGCGGTCACGGGTCAGCTGATCTGTGTCGATGGCGGGCAACATCTGTGCTGGCAAACGCCGGATGTTCAGGGTCTGACGGGATCAAACCGCAGCTGATATGACATTTTGTCCACCGTCGGAAAGAACGAACAAGACTGTAACGGATTATTACCGGTTTTTCAGCCCCTTATTGCTGTAAGGTAAAAAATCCTTTGTTATCAATCACATTAATATTTGCTTAATAATTAGGCAAGGTAACAAAACCGTAACAATTACAGCATAAATGTATACTCCCTCACAGCCCGTCCACAAAGTTATCCACAGATTCCGTGGAAAGCTTTTAACTTGCAATCGTTGAACGGCGCTTGCAGCCCCGGGCGGGAATCACCACTCTGGTACCATGACTGCAAAGACCGGACACGCACTGATACATGATTACCTCCGCTCCCTCGACCGCAGCCCGGGCGTCTACAGGATGCTGGATGCGCAGGGGGCTGTACTTTATGTCGGCAAGGCGCGCGACCTGAGGGCGCGGGTGTCGAATTATGCGCGTCCCACCGGGCATTCCGCCCGGATTGCGCGGATGATCCGCGAGACCTGCTCGATGATGTTCCTGACCACGCGCACCGAGACCGAGGCGCTGTTGCTGGAGCAGAACCTGATCAAGCAGCTCAAGCCGCGCTATAATGTGCTGCTGCGCGACGACAAATCCTTTCCGAATATCCTTGTCGCCAAGGCGCATGAATTTCCGCAGATCAAGAAGCATCGCGGGGCGAAGTCGGAAAAGGGCGATTATTACGGACCTTTCGCCAGCGCGGGCGCGGTCAACCGGACGCTGAATCAGTTGCAGCGGGTATTTCTGCTGCGCAACTGCACGGACGCGGTGTTTGAATCGCGGACGCGGCCCTGTCTCCTGTATCAGATCAAGCGCTGCAGCGCGCCCTGCGTGGACCGGATCAGTCGTCAGGACTACGCCGGACTGGTCCGCGATGCCGAACGGTTTCTTCAGGGCAAATCCACAGATATTCAGGCGCGTTTGGCCGAAGAGATGGCGACAGCCTCGGCGGATATGGAATATGAACGCGCGGCAGCCCTGCGCGATCGGATCAAGGCCCTCACGGCGGTGCAGTCGGTGCAGGCGATCAATCCGCGCGGCGTGGCCGAGGCGGATATCGTCGCGCTGCATATCGAGGGCGGGCAGGCCTGCGTTCAGGTCTTTTTCATCCGCGGCAACCAAAGCTGGGGCAACCGGGATTTCTATCCGCGTCTGGGCGGCGCGGAATCGCATGATGAGGTGATGCAGGCTTTTCTGATGCAATTCTATGACGACAAGCCACCGCCCCGGATGATCCTGCTGTCGCATCCGCCCGAAGATCCCGAATTGACGGCGGATGTTCTGGGCGAAAGGGCGGGGCGCAAGGTGGAATTGCTGGCTCCGCAGCGGGGCGAGAAATTCGAGCTTGTCACCAATGCCCTGCGCAATGCCCGTGAAAGTCTGGCGCGGCGGATGTCGGAAAGCGCTGCTCAGGCCCGGCTGCTGGAAGGGCTGGCGGAGGCGTTCGGGCTGCCGGCTGCGCCGCGCCGGATCGAGGTTTACGACAACAGCCATATTCAGGGTAGCAGTCCCGTGGGCGGGATGATCGTGGCCGGCCCCGAAGGCTATGTCAAAAGCCAGTACCGCAAATTCAACATCAAGGGCACCGAGATCACACCGGGCGACGATTTCGGCATGATGAAAGAGGTGTTGACCCGCCGTTTCCAGCGTCTGCTGAAAGAGGATCCGAACCGCGAGGGCGAGACATGGCCCGATCTGCTGCTGATCGATGGCGGCGCGGGGCAGGTATCCGCGGTCGAGACGATCCTGACGGAACTGGGCGTCACCGATATCCCGATCATCGGCGTCGCCAAGGGCGTGGATCGCGATCACGGCAAGGAAGAATTCCACCGCCCCGGAAAACGCCCCTTCGCCCTGCGCATGAATGACCCGGTTCTGTATTTCATCCAACGGCTGCGGGATGAGGCGCATCGCTGGGCCATCGGCACCCATCGGGCGCGACGCTCCAAGACGGCGATGGCGAACCCGCTGGACGAGGTCGCGGGGATCGGAGCGGCCCGCAAACGCGCGCTTCTGGCGCATTTCGGCAGCGCGAAGGCGGTCGGCCGTGCGGGGCTGCCGGATTTGCAGGCGGTCGAGGGAATCTCTGCGGCAATGGCGCAGAAAATCTACGATCATTTCCACGCCAAGGCATGATCACAGGAGGATGACCGGGCAGGCAGCTCATTCATCGCGGTGCGGGGATCCCTTATATCCCCGTCCGTTGAGCCTCGATTCCGCAACGGCGTTCTTCTTCTTCACCCAAATATCCCGGGGGAGCCGCGCAGAGCGTGGCGGGGGCAGAGCCTCCGGTTCGAAAGACCTGCCGCTGGCAAGTTGCCACGCGCCGCGACTTTGGGATTTTGCATTGCAGCCATGACTTGACGTCGCGCCTGTGCGAGGGCATGGCCGGGATCATGACCAATCGTGACGATTCCCCCGCAAATGCTGAACAGCAGCCGCCCTATGCGGCCTCTGCCGCGACAGCATCCGCGCCGCCTCCGATGCCGCCGAAAACGGCCCCGGCCGTTGATCGCACCGGGCTTGCCATCCTGCTGATGTGCCTGACCTGTCTGATCTTTGCCGTGCAGGACGGGTTTTCGCGTGTGCTGGGGCAGCAATATCCGGCATTTCTGGTGGTGATGATCCGCTACTGGGTCTTTGCGGTTTTCGTCATCGCCATGGTCTCGCGTCAGCCCGGAGGGCTGAAACGCGCCATTCGCACCAAGCGCCCGGTGACGCAGATGATCCGCGGGGCGTTGCTGGGCATGGAAACCGTGCTGATGGTCGAGGCATTCGTACGGCTGGGACTGATCGAAACCCATGCCGTTTTCGCGGCCTGTCCGCTATTGATCGCGGCGCTGTCGGGCCCGATCCTGGGCGAAAAGGTCGGCTGGCGCAGATGGGCGGCGATCGGGGCCGGATTTCTGGGCATCCTTGTCATTCTGCAACCCGGTGGCGGGGTGATTTCGCTGGAATCACTGCTTCCCTTTGGCGCGGCATTGATGTTTGCGCTTTACGGATTGTTGACGCGGAAGGTCTCTCGCGATGATCCGTCGATGGTCAGTTTTTTCTGGTCGGGCGTGGCCGGGGCATTCTCGGTCACGTTATTCGGGATCTGGGAATGGCAGTGGCTCGCCCCGGGCGACTGGATCTGGATGGCGGCACTATGCCTGTTCGGGATGACGTCGCATTACCTGATGATCCGCGCCTACGAGCTTGCCGAAGCCTCGGCGCTGCAACCCTTTGCCTATACGCAGCTTGCCTGGGCCAGCATCATCGGGATCCTGGCCTTCGGCGATGTGCTCCGGCCCAATGTCGTGGTGGGCGCGGTGATCGTGGTGGCGGCGGGGCTGTTCACTCTGTGGCGTCAGCGCGTTCGGTCGGCTTGACCCAGCCTTCTGGCAGGCGCGGTCCGATGAACGGTTTTTCCGGCGGATGCGGCGACAATGCCAGTGTCAGCCGTAACGGGGGCGCAGGTATCAGCCCGCCGCCGGTCAGATCCCATGTCGGCACCAGTGGCGCGGGCTTGCCCATGATCCGGGCGCGATAGATCGGCATCGCCTCGGTCACGCGCATGACATAGTTGCGGGTTTCGTCGAAGGGAATCAGCTCCACCCACTCGACGGGATCGAAATCCTTTCGCAGATCCCCGAAAGCCGCCAGCCACTGAACCGGTCGGCCCGGCCCGGCGTTATAGCCCGACGCTGTGAGTGCGGTCGATGCCCCGAACCTGTCGCGCAATCCGCCAAGATAGGCTGCGCCCAGCCGGGCATTATAGGCGGGATCGGCGGACAGTCGGTCACGGCGATAAGGTTCGCCAAGCTTGCGGGCCATTTCCTCGGCGGTTCCGGGCATGAGCTGCATCAGGCCCTGAGCACCGACATGGCTGCTGGCGGTATGGTTGAACTCGGATTCCTGCCGGGCGATGGACAGGACAAGCTCGGGCGGCAGTTTCAGATCGGCGGATTCCAATCCGGTCAGCGGGAAATGCGCGGCGGGATAGATCACGCCCAGATTCGCCGCGCGTTTCGCAAGCCGCAATCCGTGCCACGGTGTCCTCGCTTCGATCATCAACCGCGACATGCGGGCGATATCCTCGGGCTGGGCGGTTTCCGACAGATGCAGGAAGAACCGCTGAGCCTGATCGGGCCGCCCGGTCGCCAGCAGCCAGAGACCGGCGCGAAAAATCCCGTTCTCGCGCAATGCGCTGCCACGCCAGTCGGGCAGGGTCTCGATCCCCTTGCCCGGAATGGCATATTCGGCGGGCATCTGCGCGCCGGTCTTTTCCGCCGAAAGCTGGCCGTAATAGACGCCGGGGAATTCCGCTCCGCTGGCATAGGCGGCGCGGGCGGCTGCGTCATCGCCCAGCGCTTCATGCGCCCGGCCCTGCCAGTAGAAGGCCCGCGCCTTGCTGATCGCGCTGCCGACCACGGTTTCGAGATGCTGGAAATGTCCCAATGCACGGTCCGGAGCCCCGGATTTCAATGCGGCGAAACCGGCCAGCCATTCCAGATCGGAATAATGCTCATTCTCGGGCGGCAGGAAATGCGGCGACGCCAGCCGTTCGGCAAGCCGCCAGTCGCCGTTGCGCATCGCCAGCCGCGAATAATCGACCCGCATCTGCGCCCAAAGCGCCGGGTCGCGAAGGGCTTCGGCGCTGGTCGATGCCCCGAGCATCAGTTCCTGCGCGCCCGCATGCTGCTTGGCCCCGACACGCCACAGGAAGCGATCCATGGTCAGGCCCGGATCGTTCCGCCGATTTTCCGGCAGAGCGAGAATCAGATCGTCGACGCCCGCGCGCCGTGCCTGCAAGGCAATCCGGGCGGCCGGTAATGCACGCTGCGCCTCGGGCAATTCGGGCAGAAGCTGCTCGGCCTGCTGCCATTCCTGCTTGTCCAGCATGCGCGTGACGCGGGTGAGGTGAAGCGGCTTCAATTCATCGCCGTAAGCAGTCATGAACGCGGTCACCGAAGCCTGATCAAGCGGTGTTTCAGTCCAGAAACGCGCCCGTTCGGCCTTGGCCTCATCACCGTCAAGCGCGGTCAGATAGGCAGTTTCGGCAACCAGCGTATCGGGCCGGCGATCCCCGAACCATTGCAGGATATCACCGGCGGGCAGGTCAGGGGTCAGCTTCTTGTCGCCATTCAGGCGAATTCGGTCAAGTCCCGGCCAATCGGGGTTCTTTCCGACGAAGGCAAGGTAATCCGCAAATTCGCCATGCCCCGCCTGCAAGACCTGCCAGCCCACCAGAGCCTCCGCCGTCGGACCCGAGATCGCGGCGGCATCGCGTGCCGTGACCCAGTCGCGAACCTCGGCCGCCGAAAGGGCAAGCGCCATCGCCCCGGCATCCTCGGCTTCCGAAGCCGAGACGGGCAGGACGATCAGAACGGCTGCCGCCAGCATGTCGCGCATATGTCGCATCACTTCCCTGTGTCACAGTCTTGCGAGGAAAGCGCAATTCACATCCTTGGCAAGACGTTCCGATGGGATTAGGTTCGCGCGACTTCATGGAATCTTAACAGGAGCGTGTCATGTTCAAAGGGTCGATGCCCGCCCTCGTCACGCCGTTCACAGCGGACGGCGAACTGGATCTGGACACGCTGAAGAAGCTGGTCGAATGGCATATCGAACAGGGCAGCAACGGGCTTGTGCCCGTCGGGACTACGGGCGAAAGCCCGACGCTGACGCATGACGAACACCGCATCGTCGTGGAAGAGGTCGTGAAGACCGCGGCGGGCCGGATTCCGGTGATCGCCGGGGCGGGGTCGAACTCGACGCGCGAGGGGATCGGGCTTGTCCGCCATGCCGCTGAAGTGGGGGCGGATGCCGCGCTTGTCGTGACGCCCTATTACAACAAGCCAAATCAGGCCGGACTGATCGCGCATTTCACCGCCCTGACCGAAGCGGTCGATCTGCCCATCATCATTTACAACATCCCGCCGCGTTCGGTCATCGACATGCTGCCTGAGACGATGGGAGAATTGGCGAAATTGCCCAATATCGTCGGTGTCAAGGACGCGACCGGCAAGCTGGAACGGGTCAGCCAGCAGCGGATCACCTGCGGGGCGGATTTCGTGCAACTGTCGGGCGAGGATGCGACGGCGCTTGGCTTCAACGCGCATGGCGGGGTGGGCTGTATCAGCGTGACCGCGAATGTCGCGCCGAAGCTTTGCGCCGAATTTCAGGCGGCGACGCTGCGCGGCGATTACAAAACCGCTCTGGAATATCAGGACCGGCTGATGCCGCTGCATATCGCGATCTTCATCGAGCCGGGGCTGGTCGGTGTGAAATACGCGATGTCACGCCTTGGCCTGTGCGATGAGCGGGTGCGCCTGCCGCTGGTGGCGCTTGAGGACTCCACGCGCCGCCGGATCGATGCCGCGTTGGAGCACGCCGGGTTGCTGTAAGGGCAGGCAGGGGGCGCTGCCCCCTTCGTCGCTGACGCTCCTTACCCCCGAGATATTTATGCAAAGAAGAAGGGGTCAGATGCGGGTAATCTTCATGGGAACTCCGGATTTTTCCGTGCCTGCGCTGCATGCGGTGGCGGCGGCGCATGAGGTCGTGGCGGTTTATTCGCAACCGCCACGACAGGCGGGCAGGGGGCAGAAGTTTCGGCCCTCGCCGGTTCATGCGGCAGCGAATGAACTGGGACTTGAGATGCGCGTGCCGCCCGGGCTGCGCGATGAGGGGGTGCAGGCGGAGTTTACGGCGCTGCGCGCCGATGTGGCGGTCGTGGTTGCCTATGGGTTGATCCTGCCGCAGGCGGTGCTGGACGCGCCGCGATTTGGCTGCCTGAATATCCACGCGTCACTGCTGCCCCGCTGGCGGGGTGCCGCGCCGATCCATCGCGCGGTGATTGCGGGCGATGCCGAGACCGGGGTGGCGATCATGCAGATGGAGGCAGGGCTGGATACCGGGCCGGTTCTGGCCGAGGCGCGGACAGGGATCGGGGCGGAAGAGACCACGGCGGATCTGCATGACCGGCTGTCGCAAATGGGGGCCGGGTTGATTGCCGAGGTTCTGGCCGGATTGCCGATGCCCGCATGGCCGCAACCGGAGGATGGCGTCACCTATGCCGCCAAGATTGACAAATCCGAGGCGCGGATCGATTGGAGCCGCTCTGCGGTCGAGGTCGATCGCCAGATCAGGGGGCTGTCGCCTTTCCCCGGTGCGTGGTGCGATATCAGTGGCGAGCGGGTGAAGCTGCTGCGCAGCAGATTGGCCGAGGGACAGGGCAGGCCCGGACAGGTGCTGCCAGGGTTCCTTGTGGCCTGCGGTACGGGCGCGGTCGAGATCCTGCAGGCGCAGCGGGCGGGGAAGAAGCCGATGAGCGCCGGGGAATTGCTGCGCGGCTGGACGCTGCCCGAGCGATTGGGATAGGGTCAGCCTGCCTCGCGGATCGCCTTGGCGATAAGTGCCGGAACTTCTGGGGCAAGGCCGATCGGGGGCAGGCGCGGGCCGGTGAAACCGGCCTTGTCCAACGCGTCGGGCAGATCGTTCAGCACGTGATCGGCCTGCAGTGCGAAAAGCGGCAGGCTGACGGCGCGGCCAAGGTCGTGGGCGGCATCGGCGATGAAGGGCTTCTGTTCGACGAAAGCGGTGACGACGCGGGCGAAACGGGGCGCGATTCCAGCCGCGAGCCTGTTGGTGATATCAAAGCTGGCCTGCGAGCGCCCCGATCCATGCGCGGTCAGCAGAAGCGTGGTTTCCTGCGATTGCCAGCCTTCCGCGGCGGCGGCCTGTCCTGCCTTGGTGACGATCAGGCCGGGCAGGGCGGGATCGGTGCCGAAAGGGCGCATGATCCGGGCATGAGGGGCGCCGGCTTCGGTGAGACGACGGGGGAGTTCGGTACCGGTGAACCAGCCCTCGGCCATGAACATCGGGTAGATGAGGCAGTCATCATCGCAAGTGGCGGCAAGCGCGCCGGGCATGGCAAGGGTTGCGCCCAGAACCGGGCAGCCGGGATCATGCCGCGAGACCTGCGCCGCCAGATCCTCGATGGCGCGTTGCTGCGGCTCCGGATCGCCGGGCTGGCCATGCGAGACGATGACGGCCCGGCGCATCAATCGCGGAAATAGGGCGCGAAGGCTTCGGGGATATCGAATTCCTTCAATGCTTTCGCGCGTGCATCGGCAGACATCTTGCGGGTGGTTTTCTCGATGATACGGGGCATCTTTTCGTCGGGCTGCTCGGCGGCGAAATCGCCCAGATACCAGCGGATGAAGGTGAAGCAGATGACATCTTCGAGCGCCTGCACCTCTTCATCGCGCTTGATCCCTTGTTTCATCAGCATCCTGCGCGTGCGGTCAATGTGATCCTGCGGATAACCCGCCCCGGCCATGATCCCGGCAAGCCGTTCGGCGTGGCGGCGGCCCTGTTCCTGACGCCATTGCAGATAGCCCGCCCGGTCCATCGGAAAATCGCGGCGCGGCAAAAGCCAGCGTTCGATATGCTGGCCCCGGCAGGCGATGCGCAGCGGATCGGAGGCGTCCGGAAACAGGCGCTGCTGTTCCGCCGTCATCCTTTGGCCGTAAAGAAGGGCGGCGGGCTGGCCGTCTTCCAGCGTGGGATCCTTGGCATTGGCGGCGTCGATGGCGATGAAGACTTGATCGAGCTGAGTAGTCATGGCTTGCCCCGGTTGGTTGCGGCCAGTTTCGCCCGTCCGGGCCACCCGCTGCAAGCCCTCTAATTCCCGGCGAATTCCCATGCGCCTTCCCCCAATGCCGGAGAAGCGTATTCCGTAACGATATCGCTGCGTGAAAAGCGGATCGGGCTGCGCAGGCCGGGAATGCCCTCTGGCGCGATCTGCAAGCCCCGCGCCTTGATCTGCGGGTCGGACAGCGCTTCCGAGATGTCATTGACCGGCCCGGCGGGAACGCCCGCTTCCTCCAGCAGGGAAATCAGTTCCTTGCGGGTATGCCGCCCGGTCGCCTGCGCAAGCAGCGGGACCAGCCTGTCACGATTGGCGACGCGGGCGGGATTGGTGGCGAAATCGGGATCATCGGGCAGATCGGGCAGGCCCAGCGCCCGGCAAAGCGCTGTGAATTGCCGGTCATTGCCGCAGGCGATGATCGCATGCCCGTCCGAAGCGGCGAAAAGCTGATACGGCACGATATTCGGATGCGCATTGCCTAAACGGTGCGGCACGGTCCCGCCCAACAGATAATTCGTCGCCTGATTGGCCAGAACCGCCACGCCGCAATCCAGCAGCGACAGGTCGATATGCTGTCCGCGCCCCGACCGCGCCCGCTCGGCCAAACCCGCCTGCACGGCGATGACACCGTAAAGCCCGGTGAAAATGTCGATCCATGCGACACCGACCTTTTGCGGCTCGCCTCCGGGGTCGCCGGTCAGATCCATGATGCCGCTCATCCCCTGTATGAGGAAATCATAGCCCGGTTGCGCGGCGCGGGGGCCGTCCTGCCCGAAGCCGGTGATCGAGGCATAGACGAGGCCCGGATTGCTGGCCGATAACGTGTCATAATCCAACCCGTAGCGGCGTAACCCGCCCAGCTTGAAATTCTCGATCACCACATCGGCACTGTCGATCAGGCGCTTCAGACGCGCAAGATCCCGTTCGTCGCGGAAATCGCAGGTGACCGAGCGTTTGCCCCGGTTGGCGGCGTGGAAATAGACTGCGACCTGTTCGGTCGTGCCATCGGCGCGGGGGCGGTCGATGAAGGGCGGACCCCAGCGGCGGGTATCGTCGCCCTCGGGCGATTCGACCTTGATGACCTCGGCCCCCAGATCGGCCAGTGTTTGGCCAATCCACGGCCCGGCAAGGATCCGGGCGAGTTCGACGACCTTCACCCCTTTCAGCGGCGCGTC
The DNA here is from genome assembly GCF_003591515.1 of Paracoccus onubensis. Lineage (GTDB taxonomy): Bacteria > Pseudomonadota > Alphaproteobacteria > Rhodobacterales > Rhodobacteraceae > Paracoccus > Paracoccus onubensis. Next base: position 77,853 of record NZ_QZCG01000005.1, on the reverse strand, counting down.
AGGCATGGTCAGCCGAATGCCTGCAAACCGGTTTGCGCACGGCCAAGGATCAGGGCGTGGACGTCATGCGTGCCCTCATAGGTGTTCACAGTCTCAAGGTTCTGGGCGTGGCGCATCACATGATATTCGATCTGGATGCCATTGCCGCCATGCATGTCCCGCGCCATCCGGGCGATATCCAGCGCCTTGCCGCAATTGTTGCGCTTGACGATCGAGATCATCTCGGGCGCGAATTTGCCTTCGTCGAACAGCCGCCCGACACGCAGGCTGGCTTGCAGGCCAAGGGCGATTTCGGTCTGCATATCGGCCAGTTTCTTCTGGAAAAGCTGCGTCGCGGCCAGCGGGCGATTGAACTGATGCCGGTCCAGCCCGTATTGGCGGGCGCGGAACCAGCAGTCTTCGGCCGCACCCATCGCACCCCAGCTGATGCCGTAGCGCGCGCGGTTCAGACAGCCGAACGGCCCGCCCATGCCCTGAACATTCGGCAGCAGAGCATCCTCGCCGACTTCGACATTATCCATGACGATCTCACCGGTGATCGAGGCGCGCAAGCTGAGTTTGCCCTCGATCTTCGGTGCGGAAAGTCCCTTCATACCCTTTTCAAGGATGAATCCGCATACATGGCCGTCATGAGCTTCGGATTTCGCCCAGACGACGAACACATCGGCAATCGGCGCGTTCGAGATCCACATCTTCGCGCCCGTCAGCCGATAACCGCCATCGGTCTTGACCGCTCGCGTGCGCATTCCGGCAGGATCGGAACCCGCGTCGGGTTCGGTCAGGCCGAAACAGCCGATGAACTCACCGCTTGCCAGCTTCGGCAGGTATTTCCGCTTCTGTTCTTCGCTGCCATAGGCTTCGATGGGGAACATCACCAGCGACGACTGCACCGACGCCATGGAACGATAACCGGAATCGATCCGCTCGATCTCGCGGGCGACCAGACCATAGGCCACATAAGAGGCGCCGACGCCGCCATATTCCTCGGCCACGGTGACGCCCAGCATGCCGGCGGCGCCCATCTCGCGGAAGATTTCCGGGTCGGTATGTTCGTTCAGATAAGCGTCCTGCACTCGCGGGGTGAGGCTTTCTGCAGCGAAGGCGGCAGCGGAATCGCGGATCATCCGCTCTTCTTCGGTCAGTTGATCCTCAAGCAGAAACGGATCCGACCACGAGAAGGGCACGCCTTTATGCGATTTGGTGGACATGCGGTTAACTCCCTTTGGGCGGCCAATCGCCGCGCAAGATATTCTTGCAGTCGCTCATATCGCTTTGCAACCCGTGGTAAAATCGGATAATCCGCATTAGTTCATGTATGGGATGAATGAAGTTGCGGCAAAGACGTTTTCTTCCCAATCTCAGCCTGCTGATGGCCTTCGATGCGGTGATGCGCAACGGTTCGGTCACCGGGGCGGCGCAGGACCTGTCGCTGACGCAAAGCACGGTCAGCCGCCTGATCCAGTCGCTGGAACAGCAACTGGGCCAGCCGCTTTTCATCCGCCATCGCAAGCGGCTGATCCCGACCGAGGCCGCGCATCGCTATGTCCGCGACATTTCGCAGGCGCTTGACCTGATCCAGCGATCCAGCATGTCGCTGATCGCTAACCCCGAGGGCGGTACTCTGGACCTTGCCGTGCTGCCGACATTCGGCACCCGCTGGCTGGCCCCGAGGCTGCCCGATTTCCTGTCGGTCAATCCGGGCGTTTCGGTCAATCTGGCGACGCGCTTTACTGCCTTCAGCTTCGATGCCGAAAGGTTCGACGCGGTGATCTATTTCGGGCGGGATGACTGGCCGGGCGCGGTTCATGTCAAGCTGTTCAACGAGAGATACACCGCTTGCGCCGCGCCGGAATTCCTGCGGGCAAATCCGGTGGCGCGGGCCGAGGATCTGTATGATCTGGTGCTGCTGCAACTGGAAACCCGGCTGACCGCCTGGGCGGATTGGTTTCAGGGGCAGGGGGCAGGGGCGGTGCCGATCCGCAACGGAATGCTGATGGATCAGTTCTCGATGATGATACAGGCCGCGATTTCCGGGCTGGGAGTGGCGCTTCTGCCCGATTATCTGGCGCAGATCGAGATTGCCGGCGGTCGTCTTCAGCCGATCCTGCGCCCCGCCGTGCCCGGAACCGGGGCCTATTGGCTGGCATGTCCCGCCGCCCGTCAGGGGCTGAAACCGTTTCAGGTCTTCAGCAACTGGATCACCGCGCAGATCGCGCAGGAGTTCAGCCCCGCCATTCCCGCCGCAGAAAGATGAAACTGGCCACGGTCAGCCCGGCAGCCAAAGCGAACCATGTGATCGCATAGCCCAGATGCGCATTGCGGAATGTGACCACGGTCAGCCCGCCGATGGGCAAAGCGTCGCCGTTTTCGCGCGCAGCATCGATGAAATAAGGCGCGGCCTCATCAATCCCGCGAGAGGTGGAAAGGGCCACGACATCCCGCGAATACCAGCGATTGCCGGCGGGATCATTGCTGCGCAGAAACCCGCCGCCCGGCTGGTTCATCCGCAGCAGCCCGGCGATCCGCTGTTCGCCATCGGGTAAGGGCCGATCGGCGGGGGCGCTGCGATCCTGTGGAACAAAACCGCGATTGATCCAAAGGATCCAGCCGTCGGCTGTGCGCAGCGGAGACATCACCCAATAGCCGCCGCCATGTTCCGTAACGGCCATCGCCAACGCGTCCGATCCGGGCAGATATTCGCCTGTGACGGTGACCCGGGTATATTCATCGGCCTTTTGATCGAGAGCGGGCCAGACGGACGGGCCGGGGGCGTCGCTGACCGGCGCGGCCAGCCGCGCCTCGACCCTTTCAATCAGATCGGTTTTCCAGCCCAGCCGCTGCACCTGCCAGATACCAAGGCCGGTCAGCACCACCACAAGCCCGGCCACCAGCAGCCCGATCAGCAGCTTTCCCCGCCGTTTTCGCGATTTCGGGATGGTCACCCCCGCAGCCTTTCGGGCAGCAGATCGTGATCCATCTGTGGCATCATATTGGTGTTCAGGTGGAACATGACCCAAAGCGACCCGGCGATCATGATCACCACGATAATCACCGTGAACAGGGTGGACAGCAGCGTCCAGCCCTCTTCGGCGCGGCTGTTCATATGCAGGAAACAGACCATATGGACCAGCACCTGGATCACTGCGCATCCAATCACGACGCCGACCGTCAGGAACCGGTTTTCAAACCCGCCCGCCATGACAAGGCCAAAGGGGATCGCGGTCAGGACCACCGACAGCAGGAAGCCGGTCAGATAGCTGCGATAGCTGCCATGCCCGTGATCGGAGTGTTGCGAATGTGCCGACATCAGATCACCCCCAGCAGATAGACCAATGTGAAAACCCCGATCCAGATCATGTCGAGGAAATGCCAGAACAGGCTGAGGCATAACAACCGCCTTTGGTTGGCGGGGATCAGCCCGCGCTGCGCGACCTGCACCATCAGCACCACCAGCCACAGCGAACCGAACGTGACATGCAGCCCATGCGTGCCCACCAATGTGAAAAAGGCCGACAGAAAGGCCGAACGCTGCGGCCCCGCCCCTTCATGGATCATGTGATTGAATTCGTAGAGTTCGATCCCCAGAAAGCACAGCCCGAAGACCAGTGTTATCCCAAGCCAGCGAAGTGTCGCGGATTTGTGGCCCTGCGCCATGGACAGCATCGCGAACCCATAGGTGATCGATGACAGCAGCAGCATCGCCGTATTCACCGCGACCAGTTTCAGATCGAACAGATCCTGCGGTCCCGGCCCCGCGGCATAACTACCATGCAGCACCCCGAATGTCGCGAAAAGCACCGCGAACATCAGGCAATCGCTCATCAGATAGACCCAGAAGCCGATATTGGTCGAGGCGCCTTCCTCGTGATGATGCGGTTCGGTTTCCCAATAAGTTGTGCTCATTCCTCAGGCCCCCTGTGCCAGCAGGCGTGCGCGGTCATCCTCGGTCCGGCGGATATCGTCGACGGGGATGTGGTAATCGCGGTCGTAATTGAACGTATGGGCAATGGCCGCCACGACAAGCGCGGCAAAGGACAGTGCCGCCAGCCACCAGATATACCAGACAAGCGCCAGCCCGCAGATGGTGGACAGCGCCGCAAGGATCACCCCCGCGCCGGTTCCCTTCGGCATATGGATCGGCAGATAGGGGGCATCGGGGCGGGCGGCATTCTGCGCCTTCATCTCGGCCCAGGCATCCAACCCGTGGATCACCGGCGTGAAGGCGAAATTATAGGGGGCGGGCGGTGATGAGGTCGCCCATTCCAGGGAGCGCGCATCCCATGGATCGCCGGTCAGGTCGCGATTCTGGTCCCGGCGCATGATCGAGACACCGAATTGCACGAACATTGCGGCAATCCCAAGCGCGATCAGAACCGCGCCGAAGCCTGCGATGGCGAACCAGATCTGCAGCCCGGGATCATCGAAAACCCGCATCCGGCGCGTCACGCCCATCAGGCCAAGAATATAGAGCGGCATGAAAGCGACCCAGAAGCCGACGACCCAGAACCAGAACGAAACCTTGCCCCAGAAGACGTCCAGCTTGTAGCCGAAGGCCTTGGGCCACCAGAAATTGATCGCCGCAAAGATGCCGAACAGCACCCCGCCGATGATCACATTGTGGAAATGCGCCACCAGAAACAGCGAGTTATGCAGGACGAAATCCGCCGGCGGGACCGCCAGAAGCACGCCGGTCATTCCCCCCACCACAAAGGTCAGCATGAAGGCAATTGTCCACATCATCGGCAATTCGAAACGCAACCGGCCCTGATACATGGTGAACAGCCAGTTGAAGATCTTCGCTCCTGTCGGGATCGAGATGATCATTGTCGTGATCCCGAAGAACGAGTTCACCGAGGCGCCCGACCCCATGGTAAAGAAATGGTGCAGCCAGACGAGATAGCTGAGAACGGTGATGCAGATCGTCGCATAGACCATCGAGGTATAGCCGAACAGCTTCTTGCCCGAGAAGGTCGAGGTGACTTCCGAATACACGCCGAACAGCGGCAGGATCAGGATATAAACCTCGGGGTGGCCCCAGATCCAGATGAGGTTGATATACATCATCGGATTGCCGCCAAGATCGTTGGTGAAGAAATTCGTTCCCAGATAGCGGTCCAGCGTCAGCAGCACGAGCGTTGCGGTCAGGACCGGGAAAGAGGCGACGATCAGGATATTGGTGCAGAAGGATGTCCAGGTGAAGACCGGCATCCGCATCATGGTCATGCCCGGCGCGCGCATCTTGAGGATCGTCACCAGAAGGTTGATCCCCGACAGCGTCGTGCCCACGCCTGCGACCTGAAGCCCCCAGATATAGTAATCCACACCGACCCACGGACTATAGGACAACCCGGATAGCGGCGGAAAGGCCAGCCAGCCGGTTTGTGCGAATTCGCCCAGGAACAGCGATGCCATCACGATCACCGCGCCGCCCGTCGTCATCCAGAACGAGAAATTGTTCAGGAAAGGGAAGGAAACGTCGCGCGCGCCGATCTGCAGCGGTACGATATAGTTCATCAGGCCGGTGACGAAAGGCATCGCCACGAAGAAGATCATGATCACGCCATGCGCGGTGAAGATCTGGTCATAGTGATGCGCGTTCAGATAGCCTTCCGAGCCGTTGAACGCCATGACCTGCTGCAGCCGCATCATGATCGCATCGGCGAAACCGCGCACGAACATCACCAGGCCCAGCACCATATACATGATCCCGATCTTCTTGTGATCGACCGAGGTGAACCATTCGCGCCACAGCCATCCCCATAACCGGTAACGGGTCAGCAGGGCCAGCATCGCAAGCCCGCCAAGCAGGACGACTGCGAAGGTCGCCAATACGATGGGCTCCCGGGGGATGGCGTCCCAGTTCAGGCGGCCAAGCAGGAAAGTGGTCTCGACATTGTCGGGGATGGCCATTGCTGGGCTCCGTTCAAAGTTTGGGTTCCGGCAAGGCGGAACGGCTGGCGTCGCGAATCGCCGGAGAGCTCATCCGCCCGAATACTCCGGTAGGTACCGGCAGGGCATGTCCATGCATCCGTTCGGGATTGCTGCGCCGTTCCGGTTTCTCGTCGGTATCGGTCAGCATCAGGGCAATATCGCCGGGGGTGCAGATCGAGGACACCGCGAAGGGCGTCACGCCCAGAACCGGTTCCGTGTTGCCGCGCCGGGCATGTTTGTCATGCGTCAACGACTGGATATTGATACTGCCTTCAAGACCCAGCCCGCCCTTGTCGTCGATGGCCATCATCTCGGCCATGCACATCTTGCCCGGCTCGACGCACAGATTGACCGCGCGGTTGAACAGCTCGGGGTCGACCGAGGCATAGGTGCGCGGCGATTCGTTCTGGCTGGGCACCTCCAGCTTCAGATATTCCTCGCGCGTCAGGTCGCCGCCTTTCGCCCGGGCGTCGGCCACCCAGTCCTGAAAGCCGGCCTCGTCCACGGCATGCGCCTTGAACCGCATTCCGGAAAAGCCCCAGCCAGAGTAATGCGAGGCAAGCCCCTGATAACTTCCGGGATTGTTGAAGACCCCGTGCAGTTTCGTCTCCATCCCCGGCATGGCGTAGATCATGCCTGCCATTGCCGGGATATAGAACGCATTCATCACCGATGAGGATGTCAGCCTGAACTCGACTTCCCGGTTCGCGGGAATGGCGAGTTCGTTGATCGCGGCGACACCCTGTTCGGGATAGATGAACAGCCATTTCCAGTCCAGCGCCACGACCTGAACCTCAAGCGGTTGATGATCCGGGGGAATTTCCGCGGTTTTGCTGATCCGGTCCAGGGGGCGATAGGGGTCCAGAAGATGCGTTCCGACCCATGTCAATGCGCCCAGGCAGATGATGATCATCAGCGGCGCGGCCCAGATGACCAGTTCGATTTTCGTCGAATGGGCCCATTCGGGCTGATAGGTCGCCTTGCGGTCCGCGCGGTATTTCCATGCGAAGAATACGACCAGCGCCATGACCGGAATGATGATGATCAGCATCAGGCCGGTCGCGGCCAGAAGCAGATCCTTCTGGCGTTCCGCGATATCGCCCGCAGGGGACAGAACAACTGCCTCACATCCCGACAATGCCGCGATTACCGGCACCGGAATTGCATATCGGAAAACTTTCATCGAAGTGGTCATGGCCGCCGAATCCCGTAACGACGCGTGCAGTATGCGTCACGAAGCTGTTCTAGATCCTACCGCATGAGACCGGCATCGGACAATTTGACACATACAATTTTAACAGTTTTCCGGCTTGAAATGAGGCCATGAGCGGGATCACCATAGGCTATGGGCGACCCATGCGCATGGGTTTTGGCCGGAACGAAGGAGTCCGCAGGATATGAATGACGCATCTACGGCAAAGTCTGCGCGCCCCGGCCCGGACAGCGGGCATGCGGTGTCCCCGTCCGATATCGCCGTGGGGGTGATCATCGGACGCACATCGGAATTCTTCGATTTCTTCGTCTTCGCGATCGCTTCGGTGATCGTTTTTCCGATGCGTTATTTCCCGTTCGAAGAACCCGTGAGGGCGACCCTGTGGTCCTTCACGATCTTTGCGCTTGCCTTTCTGGCGCGGCCGATCGGAACGGCGGTTTTCACCGCGATCGACCGCGCCTACGGCAAGGGAGTCAAACTGACGATCGCATTGCTTTTGTTGGGAACTTCGACCGTCGCCATGGGGCTGATACCGTCATATGAGAATATCGGCGCGGCCTCGATCGTGGTGCTTTGCATCCTGCGAATCGGGCAGGGGATGGCGCTTGGCGGCGCCTGGGACGGGCTGCCCTCGCTATTGGCGGTCACGGCGCCGGAAGGGAAACGGGGTTTCTATGCCATGGTGCCGCAGCTTGGCGCACCGCTGGGCCTGATCGTGGCAAGCCTGCTTTTCGCCTATCTCGTTTCGCAGCTGTCGCAGGAGGATTTTCTTGACTGGGGCTGGCGCTACCCGTTCTTTGTCGCGTTCGCGATCAATGTCGTCGCCCTGTTCGCGCGGCTGCGAATCGTGGTGACTCCGGAATATGACCAGATGTTCCATGCTCGCGAGCTTGAGCCTTCCCGGATGCGGGAGGCTATTGCCCGTGACGGCAAGACCATCCTTGTCGGTGCTTTCGTGCCATTGGCGACATTCGCACTGTTCCACATGGTCACGGTCTTTCCGCTGTCATGGGTATATCTTTACACCGATGAAAGCCTGTCCCGCTTTCTGCTGATCGAATCATTCGCCGCAGTCTTCGGGATCGTCTCGATCGTCTTTTCGGGTTTTCTGGCCGATCGGATGGGGCACCGGAAATTCCTGTTTCAGGGTGCGGTCTATATCGCCGGTTACGCCATCCTCGCGCCATTGCTTCTGGCCGGGCAGGGATTGGGCGAGGCGATCTACATGATCATGGGCTTCATCATCCTGGGGCTGAATTTCGGACAATCCTCGGGTGCGGTTGCCTCGCTGTTCGAACGCCATCACCGGTATACCGGCTCGGCCATCGTGTCGGATCTGGCATGGATGTTCGGCGCGGGCTTCGCGCCGCTTGCCGCTCTTGCCCTGTCGGCATGGGGCGGTCTGCCCGCCTCGGGCCTGTATCTGCTGTCGGGCGCGGTCTGCACCTTTCTGGCGCTGTGGCTGGCGACCCGGCTGGAATTCGGAAAATCGTGACGTGATGAAAGGGAGCGCCTGATCCCCCCTTCATTTTCCTGACCAAACGGTTCAGAAAGAGCCTATGGATTGTCAGGGAGGGTTCGATGAATCCGAATACGCTCGAAAACTACTGGATGCCGTTCACCGCGAACCGCGACTTCAAGGCCGGTCCGCGCATGGTCGTGTCTGCCGAGGGAATGTATTACACTTCCGAGGATGGGCGGCAGATCATGGACGGCGCCGCCGGTCTGTGGTGCGCCAATGCCGGACACAGCCACCCGCTGATTGTCGAGGCGATTGCCACCACCGCCAAAACGCTGGATTTCGCGCCGATGTTCAATTTCGGCCATCCCGAGCCCTTCCGGCTGGCAGGTCAGCTTGCCGCCCTGTTCCCGGATCCGCTGAATCGGATCTTCTTTGCCAATTCCGGTTCGGAAGCCGTGGATACGGCGCTCAAGATCGCGCTGGCCTATCACAAGGCGCGCGGCAAGGCGGGCAAGAACCGTTTCATCGGGCGTGAACGGGGCTATCACGGGGTCGGTTTCGGCGGTATCTCGGTTGGCGGCATCGTGGCGAATCGCAAACAATTCGCGACCCATCTCCCTGGCGTCGATCACATGCGCCATACCCATGATCCGGCCCGCAACAGCTTTACCCGTGGCGCGGTTCCGCATGGCGCCGAACTGGCCGATGATCTGGAACGGCTGGTGACCCTGCACGGCGCCGAGACGATCGCGGCGGTGATCGTCGAACCTGTCGCCGGCTCCACCGGTGTTCTGCCGCCACCCGAAGGCTATCTGCAACGCCTGCGCGAGATTGCAACCCGGCATGACATCCTGCTGATCTTCGATGAGGTGATTACTGGTTTCGGGCGTATGGGCCGTGCGACGGCTTCGGAATATTTCGGTGTGACGCCGGATCTGATGACCTTCGCCAAGGGAGTTACAAGCGGCACGATCCCGATGGGTGGGGTCGCTGCGGCGCAGTTCATTTATGATGCGGTGGTCGAGAATTCCGAAACCCCGATCGAGCTGTTTCACGGCTACACCTATTCCGCCCACCCGGTCGCCACTGCGGCGGCGCTTGCCGCCCTGCGCGCCTATAGCGAAGAGGGGATGTTCGAAAATGCCGCCCGTCTCGAGCAGGCATGGGGCGATGCGTTCCACGGGCTGAAGGATGCTGCCCATGTGACCGATATCCGCACCATCGGGCTGATCGCCGGGGTCGAGCTTGCCAGTCGCGATGGCGCTGCCGGCGCGCGCGCCGTCGAGGTGATGAAACGCGCATGGGCCAAAGGGCTGATGATCCGCGTGACCGGGGATATCATGGCATTGTCGCCGCCGCTGATCCTGTCGGAATCCGATATCGGTTTCATGGCGGACACGCTGCGCGAGGTGCTGGCGGAAACCGCCTGACATGAAGGATAGCGGGCAGGATCCTCTCCCGCTATCCCATACGCTCGGACGCATAAGAGCCGGGCGAGGCCGGGAAGACCACCGTCTTGTTGCCATTCTGGAACACGCGGTGGTGAATATGCGCATGGATCGCGCGTGCCAGAACCTGACTTTCCACGTCGCGGCCCAGGCTCACATAATCCTCGGGTGACTGCGCATGGGTCACCCGGATGATGTCCTGCTCGATGATCGGCCCTTCGTCCAGATCGGCGGTGACATAATGCGATGTCGCGCCGATCAGCTTCACCCCGCGCTCGTAAGCCTGCTTATAGGGATTCGCGCCCTTGAAACTGGGCAGGAAGGAATGATGGATATTGATGATCCGCCCCGACATCTTCTGGCACAGTGAATCCGAGAGGATCTGCATATAGCGCGCCAGCACCACCAGTTCCGTGCCGGTATCCTCGACAAGACCCATCATCTGGGCTTCGGCCTCCGACTTGTTCTCTTTCGTCACCCGGATGTGGTGAAAGGGGATATCATGATTCACCACGAGCTTCTGATAAGTCAGGTGATTCGAGATCACCCCCACGATATCGATCGGCAGCGCCCCGATCCGCCAGCGATACAGCAGATCATTCAGGCAATGGCCGAAATTCGAGACCATCAGCAGCACCTTCATCCGATGCGCGGAATCATGCATTGCCCAGATCATCCCAAAGGGCTGTGCGACCGGATCGAACCCCTCGCGCAGCTCTTCCAGCCCGGTACCGGTTTCGGGGCGGAACGTGATGCGGATGAAGAAACGTCCGGTCAACTCATCATCGAACTGCGCCGCATCGGTGATGTTGCACCCGTTCTCGGCCAGATAACCCGAGATCGCGGCAACGATTCCGCGACGGGATTCGCATTGCACGGTCAGGACGTAAGAATTCATTCAGGTGATCCTTCTGAAAACCGGAGGCCAAGCCGGGATACAGGCTGCCTGTCGTCCGCCGATTAGCACGGGCTCGCGCCCATGCCGGTCACGGCGGCGAACAGATATGGCAGGAAACCGTCATGCGGCGGAAAGATCACCCTCCGGTTTCGGTCTTTTCACCCGCTGATTCGGCGGAATCGCCAGTAATTCCCTCGGGGCGTCCGACAAGGATAAAGCGCAGATTGTCGGAATCCAGAAGCCGTTCCGCTACCTGTTTCACATCATCGGCAGTGACGGCTTCGACCAGATCATTGCGGTAATTCGGGTAGTCGATGGGAAAGCCCGCCAGTTGCATTCCGGTCAGAAGCGAGGCGATCTTGCCATTGCCGTCGAACCGCAGGGGATATTCACCGGTCAGATAGGTCTTGGCGTCATTCAGTTCCTGTTCGGTGACGCCATCCGTGGCCATGCGATCCCATTCCTGACGGATCAGATCGATCGCCTGCGCGACCGTGGCGTTCGATCCGGCCATGCCGCCCTGCCAGCTCTCGCCGTAAAGCCCGTTGGCAAGGCCGGTACCGACGCCATAGGTCAGACCCCGTTTTTCCCGGATCTCGTCCATCAGGCGCGAACTGAAGCCGCCGCCGCCAAGGATGTGATTGGCCACATAGGCGGCGAAGTAATCCGGATCGTCGATGGGCAATCCCGGCCCGGCGAAACTGACGACCGTCTGCGGGCTGTTCCAGTCGATCACCGAGACGCCGCCGGTCAGTTGCAACTCTGCCGGCTGAGGCAGGGGAGCGGTCCCTTTTTCGGGCAGACCGCCGACGATCTTGTCGATAAGCGCGCCAAGCTCTTCCGCGGTTATGTCTCCGGCGGCGCCGACAATCACCCGGTCGCGGGCCAAAACGCGGTTCTTGGCCGCCACCAGATCGTTGCGCGTCAGGTTTTTCACCGATTCGGCCGTGCCATTGATCGAACTCGCGTAGGGGTGATCCCCCCATGCCTGCTTTGCCATTTCCTTGGCGGCAATCGCCTGCGGATCAGTGGCTTCTGTCTTGATGACGGCCTGCACCTGGGCGCGAACCCGGTCGACCGCCTTATCCTCGAAGCGGGGTTGCGTCAGGGCCTGCGCAAGAAGCGCGGCGGCGTCATCCCGATTCTCGGTCAGGCTGCGCATCGAGACATTCAGCGAATCATCGCCCACGTCAAAGCTGAATTGTGCGCCCAACGCTTCGGCCGCCTGCGCGTATTCGGTCGCGTTCAGCTTGCCGGCACCTTCTTCGAGGGTTGCCGTCATCAGGTTGACGGCGCCGCGCTTGGCCGGATCGTCCAGACTGGCGCCGCCTTTGAAACTGATGCTGAGGGCGGTGAAGGGGATCGAATGATCCTCGACCAGCCAGGCTTTGACACCACCGGGAGAGGTGACCTCCTGTATGTCGATGGCATGGGCAGGCATGGCCAGAACGGCGAAGAAAACGGCTATTGCGGCGCGGATCATTCTTGCACCTCGCTTTTGGCGGCTTCATCGGGGGCTGGTTGTTGCGATTCCGGAGCCGCCGGTTGCGCGTTGCCCCCGGTTTCCTCTTCCGCGGGCAGCAGCCAGCCGGTGACATTGGCATTGCTGTTCAGAACCTGCCTTGCGGCCTCGGTGACATCCTCGACCGTGACGGCGGAAAGGATATCCGGCCAGTCATTCACATCCTCGACCGTCAAGCCGGTTGCCAGCCCCTGCCCGTAATCATAGGCGCGACCATGCGCCGAATCGCGAGAATAGATCTGCGAGGCGCGGATCTGGGTCTTGACCCGTTCGAGATCCTCGGCGTCGGGGCCGGTCTCGGTGAATTTCTCAAGAACCTCGTCAAGCATTGCCTCGGCCTCTTGCTGATCCATCCCCGATGCGGGAACCATCGAGATCGAGAATGCCTGCGGATCGACGGCCAGCCCGTCATAATCGGCACTGACCCACAGCGCCTTGCCCGGAATCGCGAGTTGGCGCCCCAGAACCGAGGTTTGCATCGATCCGCCCAGCAATTCGGCCAGAACCGTCAGGGCGGCGGCGCTTTCCTGTTCGCCCGGATTGCGTTCCGGTACCAGATAGCTGCGGGTCATGCGCGGCTGGGCCACTCGCGCGTCCTGCATCTCCATCCGGCGCGGCGCGTTCTGGATCGGCTCCTGCGGGCGCGCGCGCGGCTCCGGCTTGCCCTTCGCGGTGATGGGGCCGTAATATTTCTCGGCCAGCTCCCGTGCCTTTTCCGGGGTGACATCGCCGGCAAGGATCAGAACCGCCTCATCGGGCGAATAATGCTCGTCATACCAGGCGATCGCATCCTCGCGGGTGAGGGCCATCATCTCCTGACGCCAGCCGATGACGGGACGACGATAGGGATGGTTGTAATACTGAACGGCATTGCGCTCTTCCGCGAAAAGGGCAGAGGGATCGCTGTCGATCCGCTGCGCCCGTTCTTCCAGAACCACCTGCCGTTCGGCCTGCCAGTCATCCTCGCCGATCTTCAGATTGGCCATCCGGTCCGCCTCCATCTCCATGATCAGGGGCAGGCGGTCGCTGGCGATACGCTGGAAATAGGTGGTGTAGTCGTAAGAGGTAAAGGCATTGTCCATGCCGCCATTCCGGGTGACGGTTTTCGATAGTTCCCCGGGTTCCAGCTTATCCGTGCCCTTGAACATCAGATGTTCCAGATAATGGGCAATACCGGATTTGCCGGGCGGCTCGTCAGCCGATCCGATCTTGTACCAGAGCATCTGCACGACGACCGGGGCCCGGTGATCCTCGATCACCACGGTTTCCAGGCCGTTGGGCAGGGTGAAATGACTGATCCCCTCGGGCATCTCGGCAAGGGCGGCTGGCGCGGTCAGCAACAGAGCCAGCGCAGCGGACAAGGCAGGGCGACGCATATTCCGGACGATCTCCTCTTTTGCACCCGAAACCTGACTGCCGGGACGGGCGGGTGCAAGTATGAGTTGCCATTGCTTTCGACAAAGTGAACCGGTTGTCAGAAAAAAACCGCCGGCCCCTTGCCGCGCTACAGGACGTAGCGTGACATGTCGGCAGAGCGCGCCAGATCGCCCAGATGTTTTTCGACATAGGCGGCATCGACGCTGACCGTCTCGCCGCTCTTGTCGGGGGCGGCGAAGGACAATTCCTCGAAAACCCGCTCGATCACGGTATAAAGCCTGCGCGCGCCGATATTCTCGACCGAGGCATTCACCTCGGCGGCGATCCGTGCAAGCGCGGCGATGCCGTTCTCGGTAAAGCCGACCGTGACGCCTTCGGTTTTCATCAGGGCAGTGTATTGGCGAGTCAAGGCATTGTCCGTCTCGGTCAGGATGCGGATGAAATCCTCTTCGGTCAGGGCGCGCAATTCCACCCGGATCGGCAGACGGCCCTGCAATTCCGGCAAAAGATCGGACGGTTTCGCGACATGGAAGGCGCCCGAGGCGATGAACAGGATATGATCGGTCTTCACGGCGCCGTATTTTGTGCTGACCGTGGTGCCCTCGATCAGCGGCAGCAGGTCGCGCTGCACGCCCTCGCGGCTGACATCGCCGCCACGGGCATCGGTGCGGGCACAGACCTTGTCGATCTCGTCGATAAAGACGATGCCGTTTTCCTGAACCGATTCAAGCGCCGCCGTCTTGACCACCTCGTCATCCAGCAGTTTGTCCGCCTCTTCCGCGATCAGCAGATCGTAGCTTTCCGAAACGGTTATCTTGCGGCGCACCCGACGCCCGCCAAAGGCTTTCATCAGTCCCGACAGATCCATGATTCCGCCCATCGCGGCACCCGGCTGACCGGGAATTTCCATCGCGCCAAGCGGATTGGAGTTGTCCTGCAATTCCAGCTCGATGACCGTATCGTCCAACTCGCCGCGCTTCAGCTTGTCGCGGAACATCTGCCGCGTGCCGTCGCGCGCGCCGTCCCCGGCAAGCGCCTCGATCACGCGATCCTCGGCGGCTTTATGCGCCCGCGCCTTGACCTCTTCGCGCATGCGGTCCCGCATGTCGATCATCGCCGAATCGGCCAGATCGCGGATGATCTGCTCGACATCCCGACCGACATAGCCGATCTCGGTGAACTTGGTTGCCTCGACCTTGATGAAGGGCGCATTGGCCAGCTTGGCAAGCCTGCGGCTGATCTCGGTCTTGCCGACGCCGGTCGGGCCGATCATCAGGATATTTTTCGGATAGACTTCATCGCGCAGATCGTCGCCAAGCTGCTTGCGCCGCCAGCGGTTGCGCAAAGCGACCGCAACTGCGCGCTTGGCGTCTTTCTGTCCGATGATGAAGCGATCAAGCTCGGATACGATCTCGCGCGGTGTCAGGTCGGTCATGTCATTGCCTCAACTGGCTTCTTCTTTGTTCAAATACCTCGGGGAGTCGCGCGATCCGCGCGACGGGGCAGCGCCCCTTCACCCGCCGATCGTCTCGACCGTCAGGTTGCCATTGGTGTAAACGCAGATATCCGCCGCGATCGCCATCGCCTTCCGCGCAATCGTTTCGGCATCCTGATCGCTGTCCAGCAACCCCCGCGCTGCCGCCAGCGCGAAATTCCCGCCCGAGCCGATCGCGGCCACCTCATGTTCCGGTTCCAGCACATCGCCCGCGCCGGTCACCACATAAATCTGCTCGCCATCGGTCACGATCAGCATCGCTTCCAGATTGCGCAGGAACTTGTCGGTCCGCCAATCCTTGGCCAGTTCCACACAGGCCCGCTGCAACTGGCCCGGCGCGGCTTCCAGCTTGACCTCCAGCCGCTCAAGCAGGGTAAAGGCATCCGCGGTCGAGCCGGCGAAACCGGCAACCACGTCATGCCCGCCCGGCTTGAGCCGGCGCACCTTCCGGGCCGTGCCTTTCATCACCGTCTGGCCGACGCTGACCTGACCGTCGCCTGCCACCACGACCTTGCCGCCGCGCCGCACGGCAAGGATGGTCGTGCCATGCCAGCCGGGGAACTTGTCTTCCGTCATTCCTGACCTCCGTCATTTGGGATCAGATATGGCGGGGAAAGCGGCTCTGCAACCCGTTGATAACCGGGAGGGTGCGAATTAACCTGTTAGGGTTGGAAAATGGCGGTCGATGAAAATAGTTTAAATTCATTATATTATCTGTGATAAGCCTGCTTGCGCCAGCGCTTTGCAGCCGATACGATTCATGAGGAAAGACAGCAATGCCACCCATTCTCGGCCCGGGTTTCCACGATGTTCTGAACGATCATATCGTGACGGTTGTGACGTCGCTTGAAATGCGCGCGGCACCGGCGCCACGGCCCGAATATCCGGCATCCGATCTGCGGCTCGCGCTTTGGCGCGATCCCGATCCCGGGGCCTATCGCGCATTGTTTCGCCTTGTGGGCGAGGATTGGCTGTGGTGTTCACGGCTGCTGATGACGGACGAAAAGCTGACCTCCATCATTCACGATCCCCGGGTCGAGATCCGCAGGCTGGACACACCCGAGGGCAGCGGCCTGCTAGAGCTGGATTTCCGCACGGATGGCGAATGTGAGCTGGCGTTTTTCGGCCTGTCCGCCGGGCTTGTCGGCAGCGGAGCAGGGCGATGGATGATGAACCGCGCGTTGGAGATCGCGTGGTCGCGGCCCCTGACCCGGCTTTGGGTACATACCTGTACGATGGATCATCCCGGCGCGGTCGCGTTCTATCGCCGCTCGGGCTTCGTGCCGTTCCGCCGCCAGATCGAGATCATGCCGGATCCGCGCATCAGCGGGCTGCTGCCGGAAACAGCGGCACCGCATATCCCCTGCCTGCCCGTTCTGCCTGGCTAAAGCGCGTCGCCGGGTACCGGATTCGGATAACCGCATTTCTTCTTTGCAGAAATACCTTGGGGGTCCGGGGGCAAAGCCCCCGGCCATCGCGGGATGCGATCCCATGAAACCGGTTAACCGCAACCCTCTCTGACAGGAATCAGTCGTCGGACTGCGCCTCGGCCCGGCTTTTGCCTGCCACATCCATCGCAAGCGTCGCGGCCATGAAGGCGTCCAGATCGCCGTCAAGCACGCCCTGCGTGTCGCTTGTTTCCTGCGAGGTGCGCAGATCCTTCACCATTTGGTAGGGATGCAGCACATAGGAGCGGATCTGGTTGCCCCAGCCCGCGTCGCCCTTGGCGTCATGCTGGGCCTGAATGCTTTCGGTCCGCTTGCGCAGCTCGATCTCGTACAGGCGGGATTTCAGTGCCGCCATGGCATTGGCGCGGTTCTGGTGCTGCGATTTCTCGGAGCTGGTGACGACGATGCCGCTGGGAATATGGGTGATCCGCACCGCCGAATCGGTGGTGTTCACATGCTGGCCGCCCGCCCCGGACGAGCGATAGGTGTCGATCCTGATTTCATTATCGGGCACCGTGATCTCGATATTCTCATCGACGACCGGATAAACCCAGACCGAGCTGAACGAGGTATGCCGCCGGGCCGAGCTGTCGAAGGGGCTGATCCGCACCAGACGATGCACGCCGCTTTCCGATTTCAGCCAGCCATAGGCGTTATGCCCGGTGATCTTGTAGGCCGCGCTGCGAATCCCCGCCTCTTCACCCTGACTTTCGCTCATCAGTTCGACGTCATAGCCTTTTTTCTCGGCCCATCTGACATACATCCGCGCCAGCATCGAGGCCCAGTCGCAGCTTTCGGTGCCCCCCGCGCCCGCGTTGATTTCAAGGAAGGTATCATTCGCGTCGGCCTCGCCGTTCAGCAGGGCTTCGAGTTCCTTCTGCGCGGCCAGTTCGGCCAGCGATTTCAGGTTGGATTCCGCCTCGGAGACCAGTTCCTCGTCGCCCTCTTCCTCGGCCAGTTCGACCATCTCGGCATTGGCGGCCAGATCGGTTTCGATCCGCTTGAATGTCTCGATGGCGTCGACCAGAGCCTGCCTTTCGCGCATCAGCTTTTGCGCCCGCGCGGGATCGGACCACAGATCGCCCGCCTCGATCATCGCGTTCATCTCTTCCAGGCGGTGCGGGGCCGTGTCCACGTCCATCCGCTGCCCCAGAAGGGTCAGGGTGCGTTGGATCGCTTCGATCGTGGACTGCGTCTCGGCGCGCATGGGCAGGCTCCAATTCATCAGGATCAGGTCAAGGGTGTTACCGCGCGGCAAGGCTTACGGCAAGGGGATAGCCCGGGCGGTGGCAATTGGGGGCCAGCCCCCAAACCCCGAGGTATTTGAACAAAGAAGAAGGGAGGGGGCGGATATTCTGATGGAAGGCGCCGCGCCGGAAGGAGGCGCGGGCGCCATCAGCTTCGCAGCACGCCGCCGGTCGCCCTCTGGACCTTTTCGATGATCTTCTGGCTGACGGCCTCGATCTCGGCGTCGGTCAGGGTCTTGTCGCGCGGTTGCAGGCGGGCGGTGATGGCGATGGATTTCCGGCCGTCCTCCAGACTGGTGAACTGATCGAAGACCGTCACCTGTTCGATCAGGGCCTTGTCTGCGCCCTGCGCGGCATTCACCAGCGTCAGGGCCTCGACCTGTGGATCGACCACAAAGGCAAAGTCGCGCTCGACCGCCTGCAGTTCCGAGTTCTCCAGCGCGGACCGGGTTGCGGTTTTCGTCTTGGGGAAGGGAATCTCGGCGATGCGGATGGTGAAACCGACCGCAGGGCCTTTGACATCCATGTCACGCAGGATGCGGGGGTGGATGTCACCAAATGTTGCCAGCACCTTGGGACCAAGCGCAATATTGCCTGCCCGGCCCGGATGCCACCAGCCATCCAGTTTGCGGTTGATCTGCGCCTTGGCGGGGGCGCCGATGGCGGCCAGAACCGCTTCGGCATCGGCCTTGGCGTCGTAAAGATCGAGTTTGCGGCGGCTGCCGAACGGATCGCGCGGGGCATTCGCGCCGACCAGAAGGCCGGAAAGCTGGATCGCCTGCTCGCCCGGTTCGCCGCCGGAGAAAACCGGCCCCATCTCGAACAGCGCCAGATCGGCGAAGCCGCGCGCCTGATTGCGGGCGGCGGCGGCAAGAAGGCCGGGCAGCAGGTCGGGGCGCAGATGGGTCATCTCGCTGCTGATCGGGTTGTCGATCCTGACCGCATCCTGCCCGCCACCGAACAAGGCCGCCGAAGCCTGATCGATGAAGCTGTAGGTGACGCATTCATTATAGCCAAGCGCGGCCGCCTGACGCCGGGCGGCATTCTCGCGGATCTGCAAGGGCGTCAGAATTGGCTTGGGTACTCCGGCATCGAGACGCGGCAGGGGTTTGTTTTCCAGCCCGGAAAGGCTGGCGATGCGGGCGATTTCCTCGACCAGATCGGCTTCGCCCAACACATCGGGCCGCCAGGACGGGACATGGGCCATATCGCCTTCGAGCCGGAAACCCAGGGCTTCCAACGTGGCGCGCTGCGTTTCTTCCGGGATCTCGAGCCCGACGAGGCTGGAGGTCCGGGAAGGATCGAGGCGATAGGCGCGGGACGTATCGGGCACCGCGCCCGCCGTCACCACCTCGGAGGGTTCGCCTCCGCAAAGCTCCATGACCATCTGTGTGGCCAGCTCCAGCCCCTGCAGGGTGAATTCGGGATCGATGCCGCGTTCGAAGCGGTAGCGGGCATCGGAATTGATCTTCAGGGCCCGCCCGGTGGCGGCGGTACTGATCGGGTCGAAATAGGCCGCTTCGATGAAGACTTCCGTGGTGTCGCTATCCGAGCCGGAGGCCGCGCCGCCCATCACGCCCGCGATGCTTTCGGGGCCGTTCTCGTCGCAGATGACAACCGCGCCGGCAGGCAGGCGATAGGTCTTGTCGTCAAGCGCAAGGATTTCTTCGCCTTCGCGCGCGGGGCGCAGGGTGAGGCCGCCTTTCACTTTTGCGGCGTCGAAGACATGCAGCGGGCGGTTCAGGTCATAGGTGAAGAAATTGGTGATATCGACCAGCATGCTGATCGGCCTGAGGCCAATCGCGGTCAGGCGTTTCTGCAGCCATTCCGGGCTGGGACCGTTCTTGACCCCCCGAACGGTGCGGCCCGAGAAGAACGGTGCCTTGTCCGCCACCTCGGGTTGAATGCTGATATTGACGGGGCAGGGGAAAGCCGGTTCGATCTTTGCATCGCGCAGGGGCTTCATCCGGCCGAGACCGCGCGCAGCCAGATCGCGGGCGATCCCGCGCACGCCAAGCGCATCGGGCCGGTTCGGCGTGATCTTGATATAGATCATCGGGTCGATCTTTTCCGGCGCATTGGCGGACAGCCAGTCGACGAATTTCTGCCCGATCTCGCCCGAGGGAAGCTCGATGATGCCGTCATGCTCGTCCGACAGTTCCAACTCGCGTTCCGAGGCCATCATGCCGTGGCTTTCGACGCCCCGGATCTTGCCGATGCCAAGCGTTACATCGATGCCGGGCACGTAATCGCCGGGCTTGGCCAGCACGACGGTGATTCCCTCGCGCGCATTCGGCGCACCGCAGACGATCTGCTTTTCGCCCTCATCCGTCAGCACGCGGCAAACCCGCAGCCGGTCGGCATCGGGATGCTGTTCCGCATGGGTGACGCGGGCCAGCGTAAACGCCGCCAGTTTCGAGGCGGGATCGGAGACCTCTTCGACTTCAAGTCCGAGATCGGTCAGTGCCTCGGTGATGTCATCCAGCGTCGCTGTGGTGTCGAGATGTTCTTTGAGCCAGGAAAGCGTGAATTTCATATCGCAACCGTCATGTTTTGCCCTGGTCTCCTAGCGCAAGGCCGCGGGGATTGGTAGGGGGCAGGCTGATATCGCCGCGAGAGAATGACCCGATCGCCGGCCGGCAGAGGTTTTCAGGTATTTGGGCAAAGAAGAAATACCGGATACGTCCGGAGAAACGAGAATCTCCGGCCAAAGGAGGTGGGGCGCTTCCGCTTAAATCATGCGGAAGCGGGTGCCCCAAGGATCCTGAAGGAACTGCCCGGAGGCATCCGGGCTGTTCACCACGATTTCCGCCAATCCGGTCATATTCGGATCGCGTGGCCCCGCGCCCCGGCTGTTCCAGATATTCCCGGCCAGATGGTGATGATAACCGTTCCAGCCGTACCATGCTCCGCCCGGCGCGTCGAAGCTGCGGGTCAGGCCCAGTTCGCTGCGAAAGAAATCATCGGCAGTATCGAGTTCGCCGACCTGCAGATGGACATGGCCGATCACCGTGCCGGAAGGCGCGGCATTCCAGTTCGCGCCGGTCGCATTCGCCAACAGTTCCTGCAGGTCCAGTCGCCGGGTATACATCTCGACCCGGTCGCCGTCGCGGTTCCATTCCGTTTCCGGGCGGTCGACATAGATCTCGATTCCATTGCCCTCGGGATCGTCAAGATAGATCGCTTCGCTGACGCCGTGATCCGACGCGCCGGTCAGGCGAAGCCCGCTTTCTGCGGCGTGGCGCATCCAGTCGGCCAGATCGGAGCGCGAGGGTAACAGGAAAGCGGTATGGAACAGTCCTGCCTGATGCGGATCGCGTGGGGTGGCGGCGGGATCATGGCGCAGTTCCAGAAGAACATGCGATCCGGCACCCAGCCGGGTTATTCCGTTTTCTTCGTCCAGTGGCTCGAGGCCCAGCGCGGTGCGGTAAAAATCCGCCATGCGGGCATGGTCGCGCACCGTCAAGGCGATATGATCGATGGTTTTCGTGCTCATGGCATCTTTCCTGGTCAATTGCGATCCGTCAAAGGCTGGCTGCGAAGCCCGAAATGAAATCGGCGAGCTTCTGGCGGGTCTTGTCGTCGGTAAGATTACCGTCGGCGTCGAACAGATCGCCCGCGCGGGACACCAGTAGCCGCCCTTCATGCCATTGCCTTGCGCCAAGCGTGCGCAGCACCGGCAGCCAGTGGCTTTGAGCATGAGCCGTTCCGAAATTGCCGGGCGAGGCGCCGGTGACGGCAACGGGCTTGCCGCGGAAATTCTTGCCGCCCTCGCCGCGCGACATCCAGTCGATGGCGTTCTTGAATACGCCGGGGATGCCGTTGTTATATTCCGGCGATACCAGCAACAGCCCATCCGCATCGGCCAGTTGCCGGTTCAATTCGGCCACGGCAGCGGGCGTGCCTTGCGCTACCTCGGCATCGCCATCGTAAAGCGGTACATCCGCAATCGAACCGATGGTAAGGCTGACACCTTCGGGCGCGACGTCTCGCGCGGCGCGCAGCAGGCCCGAGTTGAACGAGGCGCGGCGCAGGCTGCCGCTGAGGCCGAGGATGGTGGTCATCTGGTTCCTTGTCCTTATATGCATGTGCCGGGGGCACACACGCCCCCGGCGGTTCGGTTAGTCGAGCGGTTTCAGCCCCGCCTCGATCTGCGCGCGCTTCGGTTCGAGGAAGGGCGGCAGCGACAGCCCCTCGCCCATGGTTTCGCGGGGCTCGTCCACATCGAATCCCGGTTCGTCCGTGGCGATCTCGAACAGATTGCCACCGGGTTCGCGGAAGTAAAGCGACCTGAAGTAATATCGCTCGACCTCGCCCGAATTCGGAACGCGGAAATCCGCAACCCGGTTGGCCCATTCGGTCAGTGCGGGTTTGTCGGGCACGCGGAAGGCGACGTGATGCACCGCGCCCGCGCCCTGACGCGCGACCGGAAGACCGGGCTGCACGGCGACATGCAATTCGGCCGCCGTGCCGCCTTCGCCCATCTGAAACACATGGACCTGACCTTCGCCGTCCGGGCTGGGATAATCGCGGACCTGCCGCATGTTCATCACATGGGTCAGCAGTGCTTCGGTCGGCCCGAGTTCGGGAACCGAAATGGTGATCGGACCCAGTCCGCGAATCTGATATTCGGCGGGAACCGGGCTTTTCTCCCATGCGACGGAATTCCCTTCGGGTGCCGCCACGAGCCGCAGGCGCTGGCCCTCGGGATCCTCGGCGTCAAGGCTGGCGCGACCGTCAAGCGTGACGATCTGGCCGGTGCCGACGCCGGCATCGCGCAGACGCCCGGCCCAGTAATCAAGGCTGTTCTCGGCAACCCGCAACCCGGTGCGGCTGATCGAATGCGTGCCGCGATGTTCGCGGGCAACGGGCCAGTCGAAAAAGGTGATATCGGTGCCGGGACTGCCTGCGCCATCGGCGAAGAACAGGTGATAGGCCGACGTATCGTCCTGATTGACGGTCTTTTTTACCCGGCGCAGACCAAGCGTGCCGGTATAGAAGCGGTTATTGCCCGCCGCATCGGCGGTGATCGCGGTCAGGTGGTGGATTCCTGTAAGCTGCATGATGCGGCTCCTTTCCCTTGTCTGACCACAATATGGCGCAACGGGTCTGTTCGTGACACCCGTCCGCCGGGCAACGCTGCGTTCGGATATTGCGAACGGCTGCGGCTGCGCTATTGTTCCCATCATGAATTGGTCCATCATCGATATCGAGACATTTCTGGCGGTACTGGATGCGGGAAGCATTTCGGGTGCGGCCGCGCGTGCCGATCTGTCGAAATCGGTTGTCAGCAAGCGGATCACCGATTTCGAAAAGGCTTTGGGCGTGCCTTTGTTCACGCGTCATGCCGGGCGGATCGCCCCGACCGATAACGCATTGGCCCTGTCCGAGCGGCTGCGCCCGGCATTGGCGGAACTGATCGCCGCCACCGAGAGCGTGACCGGTTCCGAGGCAGAACTTCGGGGGCGTCTGGCAATTTCCGCGCCGATGAGCTTCGGGATCCGCCATCTTGGCCCGGTGATCGCAGGTTTCGCCCGTGCCCATCCGGAACTGGAGATCGTGCTGGATTATGACGACCAGATCACCGATCTGGGCCGGTCGGGCTTCGATGTGGGGCTGCGGATCGGTCATCTGAAGGACAGTGCGCTGATGTCGCGCCGGTTGTGTGAGGACCCGCGGGTATTGGTGGCCAGTCCCGATTATCTGGCCATGCACGGCCCCTTGACCGATGTATCTGATTTGCCGCGGCACGAGATCATCGGCTATCTGAATGTCCGGCTGGGCGAGTTGTGGCCATTGAACGCCGATTTTCCCAGACCCCGTCCTGGAAGGGTCATGGCAAATAACGGCGATGCCATGCGTGATCTGGCGATCGGTGGGCTGGGCCTCGCGCTGTTGCCGTTGTTCATTGTCCATGATGCGATCCGCGAGGGGCGGATTGGCCATGTTCTGCCGGATCTGCCGATTGAGCCTTTGCCCGTCTCGGCGGTCTGGCCGCCAATCAGGCCGATGCCGCGCAAGGTCAGATTATTCGTCGATCATCTGGTCAATGCATTCGCCGGAACGCCGCCATGGCATGCGAAAATGCGTGGCGCGTCAATCCGAACGGGAAAATTATCTTCCTGAAAAGTAATTTGTTTGCCGCCTCTGGCTGCCGGATATGTTCCGTTAACGGAACTGTATCGGGCAGTTACAAATGAGAATCTGTTCAGATTGGCGAATCTTGGTTAATTTAAGGCCATGACAAGCCGGACCGCTTCACCGCAATGACAGAATGTCGCAGTGAAATCCGGGAAATAACGGCTAATTGGCGGTATGGACAGGAATGCTGACCTAATATTGGTAGCCGCACGACGACCGCAATTATAAGGTGTATGATGAGTATGACGATCAGCGCAGAAGCGCAAGATAATCCCAGCAAAAAGTCTCCGGCAGGAAAGAAGGCCTATGTGCTATATGCGCCTTTGGATCTCGAGCAGCAGGTTCTGGGCGATGCGGGCCGTCAGATCGAAGCCGTCGCCTTCGCGCTCGCGAAGCGGGTTCCCGCAAAGAAAATCGGCGAGTTGATGGAAATCGCTGCAAGAATCCAGAAGTTCCGGATCAAGGGTTGAAATTGGTTAAAAGGGAGGAGGTTAAACAAGGTTTACAACCGTAGGGCGATAAAGGGCGGTGCTGGTCTGGCGGTTCCGTCCTTAGATTGTCCGGTAATGCAAGTATCTGTAATATATCGGAAAAATCTGCGCGATCATTGTCCCCCAATGCAAGCTCGCGTTCTTCCGGGGCAGCCCGCCAAAGCGAGTTATCGCTGCTTTGGCGGGTTTGCCGTGCTTTATACTATGACCTTTGCTTAAGTTATGACATGGTGGTGTGGCCTTAGCTTGTGTTATGTAGTCATGTCTGTTCTCGAGGTCTTTGGACAAAATCTGCGCGACCTGACGGCCCTGCGGGGGTCTCAGGCTCAGGTGTCTGAGGATCTGGATATCAACCGCATCCAGTTCGGGCGGTATCTCCGTTCCGAATCGTTCCCCAAGCCGAATGTTCTCAAGCGTATATGCGATTATTTCGATGTCGATGCGCGGATCGTGACCGAGCGCCTGACCCCCGGGCAGCTTGAGATGATCGGCATGGGCGCAGGCAAACTTGCGGCCATCGTTCCCAATCCATCGGCAATGAACGAGGCGATCACCTATTGCGCATCAAATCAGGCCTATTTCGACGACAGCACAGGATTGCCCGATGGCATTTACCAGTTCTGGCGTCGGGCATTCGCGCGGCCGGATTGCGCCGTGAAGATGCTGATCAAGATCGTCTCGCTGAACCATGCGCGGGTGATCCGGGGCTATGATCCCGCATTAACCTATTTCGACAAGAAGAATTACCGGGGGCGGGCGCGGGAATTCCGGGGAATGCTGCTCAGGCAGCGGGTCGGCTATGCAAGCGTCAGTTTTCATCACGAGCCGTCGCGGGTGATCTCGGTCAGTTATTTCGAGCCGGTCGATACTGTGACCGGCAGTTTTGCCGCCGGCTTCAGCATGATCGCACGCGCCGAACGGCCCGATTGCCATCGCGTCAGCCGAAGCGTCATTTCCCGGATCGAGGGCGGCTGGACCGATGTGATGCGGGTTGCGCGCCTGCCGTCCTTCATCGCGTGGGAGGATGTGCCGACCCGGATCCGGCCCTATATCTTCCCCGCCGGCGAAACATTCTGACCGTGCCTATCCGAACTGAACCGCAAAACTGCGCTTCAGGGCGAGATCAAGATCCTCCATGGTGACAGGCAGGCCAAGATCGACAAGGCTGGTCACACCATGCCCGCTGATTCCGCATGGCACGATTCCGTCGTAATGGGTCAGATCGGGTTCGACATTGATCGAAACTCCGTGAAAACTGATCCATCGGCGCAGCTTGACGCCGATTGCGGCGATCTTGTCTTCGCGAGGCGTGCCATCCGGCAGCGGCGGCCTTTCGGGGCGCGGCACCCAGACTCCGACCCGGCCCTCCCGGATTTCTCCGGTAACGCCGAATTCTGCCAGCGCCCCGATGACCCAGGCTTCAAGATTCGCGACAAAGCGCCGGATGTCACGGCCCCGGCGATTGAGATCAAGCATCACATAGGCGACGCGCTGCCCCGGGCCGTGATAGGTATATTGCCCGCCGCGCCCCGTCTGAAACACCGGAAAGCGCGCCTTCAGCAGATCCTCGGTCCGGGCACTGGTTCCGGCGGTATATAGCGCAGGATGCTCGACCAGCCAGACGGCTTCATCCGCCATGCCAGCGGCTATGGCGGCGACCCTGCTTTCCATGAAGCTTTCGGCTTCCGGGTAACCAGTCAGGCCGCTGCTGTGTATCCATTCAACCATATCCGCGATCTGACCCGAAGCAGCCCCGCAGTCAAGCCATTGTGGCACTGGCGCAAGCCGCGGCAGTTTCGCGGTCATAGCTGCAAAATTCCCCTTTTCATCCCGCAATGGCTCGGTTATGACCCTCGGCACTGCCCGGATGCGGTCGTGGCGGAATTGGTAGACGCGCAGCGTTGAGGTCGCTGTTCCTTAACCGGAGTGGAAGTTCGAGTCTTCTCGACCGCACCAAAATCACCTTTAATATGATCGGATAAACAGTAAATGGCGGGATTTGGCGTTCCGCATGTTTGCTTTCATATCCGCGGACCGGATTCGCCCTCTTGCGTCCTGATCCATGCGGTATTTCTGCCACTTTCCGCTGACTTGCTGATCCTTCCCGTCCGGGCGAGGCTGAATCCATCTGGTCATCGGAGGAGAGGACCATGGCAAATACCGAAGGGGTGTTGATTCATCCCGCCGTCGACAACGGCATAAGACAAGGCAGCCCGGATTTTTCCGGAGGTGTCCTGAGTTGTCATTGCACTGATAAACCAGTGAAAATCCGCGTTGGGGCACAAACCGCGCATAACCATGTATGCGGCTGCACCAAATGCTGGAAACCTGAAGGCGCGATCTTCAGTCAGGTTGCTGTCGTGTCGCGGGATGCGGTCGAGGTGCTGGAGAACGGCGACAAGCTGGAGATCGTGGATACCCAGGCGCCGATTCAGCGATACCGCTGCCGCGATTGCGGGGTGCATATGTATGGGCGAATCGAAAATCAGGACCATCCGTTCTACGGTCTTGATTTCGTGCATACGGAATTGTCCGGGGAACAGGGCTGGTCGGCGCCGGAATTCGCGGCTTTCGTCAGCTCGGTCATCGAATCGGGTGTCGATCCGTCGCGGATGGATGGCATCCGGGGGCGTCTGCGCGAATTGGGGCTTCATCCCTATGATACGCTGTCGCCGCCATTGATGGATGCGATTGCGACCCATGTCGCAAAGCAGTCGGCATCCGCGCCTGCTGCGGCAAGTCAGAATGCATCCGCTGCGCCTCAACAGGAGACGGTGACCTCATCGCCGCCGCCGCAGCCCGCCGGGCAGGGCGAATCGCTGTTCGGCAGGCTGCTGAGCAGGCTGTTCGGCGGTGGTCAGCGATAGGGCGTAACGCTCTTCTGTCCTGATCTGCAACGCTCGGTTCCTGCGGTTGGCAAGAACCGGGTGATGCCTGTTTGTCGGGCAGGTGATTCCGCGTGGAAATGACCTTGCCCCAATGGTTCCCGGTCAGTTCCGGCTTCGCAGCAGACCCATGATCTCTTTCGTGCGATCAAGGATGGGCGTCGCGACTGCTTCGGCCCGTTCGGCGCCCTGTCCCAGAATGCGGTCGATCTCGTCGGGATCGGCCATGAACTCGCCCATCCTGCGGGTGATCGGCGACAATGTCTCGACGGCAAGCTCGGCCAGGGCAGGCTTGAAGGCGCCAAATCCCTGCCCTTCGAACCGGGTCAGAACCTGATCGGGTGTCTGATCCGAAAGAGCGGCGAAGATATTGACCAGATTGCGCGCCTCGGGACGGTCCTTCAGACCCTCGGCCGAGCCCGGCAGTGGATCGGCGTCGGTGCGGGCCTTGCGGATTTTTTGCGCAATGGCGTCGGCATCGTCGGTCAGATTGATCCGGCTGGCATCCGAAGGATCGGATTTCGACATCTTCTTGGCCCCGTCCCGCAGCGACATCACGCGCGTGGCCGCCCCCTCGATCAGCGGTTCGGTCATCGGGAAATGCTGTACGCCGTAATCATGGTTGAACTTGGCGGCGATATCTCGGGTCAGTTCCAGATGCTGTTTCTGATCCTCGCCCACGGGAACGGCGGTTGCCTGATAGACCAGAATATCCGCTGCCATCAGGGCCGGATAGGCCAGCAGGCCAAGGCTGGCGTTTTCGCTGTTCTTGCCGGCTTTATCCTTGAACTGGGTCATCCGGTACATCCAGCCAACCCGCGCCACGGTATTGAACAGCCAGGCCAGCTCGGCATGGGCCGGGACCTGCGACTGGTTGAACAGGATCGATTGTGCCGGATCGACACCCGAGGCCATGAAAGCCGCGGCGCCTTCGCGGATGCGCTGGCGCAGGATTTCCGGTTCCTGCCATACGGTGATCGCGTGCAGATCGACGATGCAATAGATCGTCTCCGCCTTCCCGCCCTGCAAGGCCGCGAAACGCTTGAGCGCGCCAAGGTAATTGCCAAGCGTCAAGCCGCCCGAGGGCTGGATTCCGGAAAAGATGCGCGGGGTGAACCCCTGATTTACTGTCTCGTTCATGCCAAGCCTGCTTGGAATTTGATCGGGGCTGGCTTAGCTGTTGCCCGCAGCAACCGCAACCGTGAAGGAACGCCCATGCACCAAGGGATGAATGAATCTCCCGTCAATCCGCTGCCTGCCGTGGTCTGGCTGCTGGCGATGCCGGTGATCGCGTCAGAGGCCGTATTCGCTTTGGGGCGGCTTGGGCTGATCGGCGGAGCCGAGGGGATCGGGCTGCGGCTGGCCGGGTTGCAAATGAGCGCCTATGCCCCTGAACTGGTGCAGCGGATGTGGAGCGTCGGGACGATCGACTGGAGGCAGATCCACCGGCTTGTGGCCTATCCGTTCGTGAATGTTTCATTCACGCAGGCGCTGCTCGTGCTGGCCTTCACGCTGGCGCTTGGAAATATGGTCGCGCGGGAGTTCCGGGCATGGGCCGTCATCGCCCTGTATCTGGGCTCGGCGCTGGGCGGGGCGTTGGTTTATACGGTTGTCATGTCGTATCTTCCCGCCCGGCCTGCGGTACTGGTCGGCGGATATCCGGCGGTATACGGGCTTGTGGGCGCCTTTACCTTTCTGCTGTGGACAAGGCTCGCGGCGGTGAACGCGAACCGTTTCCGTGCCTTTACGCTGATCGGGATGTTGCTGTTGTTCCAGCTTGTCTTCGGCATCGTTTTCGGTGGCGCAGGCTATGGCTGGATCGCCGAGATCGCCGGTTTCGCGGTCGGCTTTGGGTTAAGCTTCATTCTGGTGGATGGCGGCATGACGCGGGCGCTGGGGCATTTGCGTCAGCGATAGGGAGTTCAGCCCTGTCGGTTTTTATGAAAACCGTTTTCCTGCAATCCAGCAGAGAGCCGCCCATTCATGGGTTTTCAGCCGTCTCGAACCGGTTCCGCAGCATCTCCGGAAGGGCCGGATGCTGCGGAGCCTCCATATGAGTCGTATCGGGCAGGATGGCAAGCCACGAATCCGCGATGAGGTCGCGCAGATGCAGCGCATGGGCGGGGAGGACGAAATCCCGGTCGCCAATAACGATCATCACCGGTGCGGGGATTGCCGCGATGTCCTTGTCGCTCTGGCCCCAATCCGATGCAAGCAGGGAGCGCAGTTTCTTCATCAGCGGCACGATCGCGCCGGTTCCCTTCGGGTTCTGCATCTGGAAGCTGCTGCGTATCCCCAGAATATCTTTGGGCGAGGGCAGGCGTTCGACCAGTTCAGGCGATGGAGTTTGCGCGGGATTGCGGTTCAACTCGACCAGTTCGGGCAGGAAGCCGTCATTGTCCTGCGGGGCCGATATCACCGTCAGTGAGGCGATCCTGCCCGGATTTTCCGTCGCCAGTTCGAAGCCCAGCATCCCGCCCAGCGAAAAGCCAACGACATGGACCTTGCCCAGCCCTAATGCGTCAAGCACGCCCAGAGTATCGGCCCGCATACTGTCCAGCGTGATCGGCCCGTCGCGGTCTGCGCTATGGCCGTGACCCTGCTGATCGATGCCGATGACCATGCGGTCTTGCGCCAGATCCGGGATCAGCCCGGACCATGTCAGTTCGGTATTCATCATCCCGCCATGAAGCAGCAGGACGGGCGATCTGCCCTCCGCCGGTTTGCCATAAACATGATACCAGATGTCATGCCCGCCGACCGAAACGGTTTCGGCGCCCGCGCAAAGCGGCATGGCCGCCAGAAAAGCGGCGGCCATGACCAGTCTTCGCCTCATTCGGATGCGGCCAGCCTTTCATCGGCAGCCCGCCAATGGGCCATATGGTCCGCCATCGCGCGGCCGAAGGCGGGGCGCGACGTCGAGCGCTCAAGGTAGGAGGCGAGTCCGGGCAGATCGTCCAGCAGGCCGTTATTGGCCGGCGCGCGCAGGACATCCGACATCATCAGATCGGCGACAGAGAAACTGTCGCCGGCAAGCCATTCGCGATCGCCCAGCCCGTTCTGAACCTGCTTCAGCCTTTCGCGCAGAGGCTTCTCGCATCGCGCTGCCAGAGCTTCGTCTTTGGTGAAGAACTTGGCCTCGGCCCATTTCATCGCATAGGGTTCGACGCTGTTCAGCGAGGCGATCAGCCATTGGGTCGCAATGGCGCGATTTTGGCCTTCCGGCAGAAGCGGCGACCCCTCGGCCAGATACAGAAGGATCGCGCCGCTTTCGAACAGCGACAAGTCGCCATCCGTCAGGATCGGTACCTGACCAAAGGGCTGCCGTGAATAATGCTCGGCCGATTTCTCGCGTACGGGGACCGTTTCGATATCGTAATCCCGCCCGATCTCTTCGCATAGCCAGCGAACCCGGATATCGCGCACATAGCCATGCGCGAATTCCGGCACCCAGTCATAGGTGGTGATGGTGATTTTCGTGCTCATTCATTCATATCCTTTGGACCGACGACTGCGAAATGCGCGCCCTGCGGATCGCGGGCGATCGCGATGAATGCGCCGCCCGGCACTTCCTGCGGGCCGTGGATCACCTCTCCTCCGTGTTCGCGGATGCGTTCCATCGCGGTGACCACGCCTTTCGTGCCGAAATAGGGCAGCCAACAGGAAACCGGAGCATTACCCAGCCCCATCATA
Organism: Paracoccus onubensis; assembly: GCF_003591515.1. Classification (GTDB taxonomy): domain Bacteria; phylum Pseudomonadota; class Alphaproteobacteria; order Rhodobacterales; family Rhodobacteraceae; genus Paracoccus; species Paracoccus onubensis. The sequence continues at coordinate 46,602 of NZ_QZCG01000005.1, read as the reverse complement.
CCACCGATATCCGCGCCGTCATGCGAGAAAAGCTGATAGGTGCCCATCTCGCCCATGTCCACGGGCGTGGATTTCTGCCAGCCGAACAGACCGGAATAGAAGTCGAACCCGGCATCGGGATCGCTGCTCATCAATTCATGCCAGTTGCCATGCCCGGCTTGCGACTGATCGAAGGCGTTACCGCCCGTGTCCCCTTCCATCGGCAGGGGTTGCAGGATGCCGAAAGCCGCGCCCTGCGGATCGGCGGCAATGGCGAAGCGGCCGGTGCCGGGAATATCCTGCGGCTGGCGATGTATCTCGCCGCCCGCCGCTTCGATATCCGCTGCTGTCTTATCCGCATCCCCGACCGAGAAATACAGCATCCAGAACGGAGGCACATGCGCCACGTCGTCGGGCATTTCCATCAATCCGGCAACCATGTCGCCATCTGATGCCGCGAGATGGTAAACAAACCCTTCCATCCCCGAATCCTGCACATCCCAGCCCAAGATCGCGGCGTAAAACACCCCGGCGGAACCAAGATGACCCTGGCTGGTGCCAAGCTCGTACCAGCAGGGCAGTCCATGAGAATCCGCCATCTGCCTAGCTTTCGTCAACGACCGGGGTGAAGCCACCCCAGAACATCCGCGCCCCGTCGAAAGGCATCTCAGGCATTTCATCCGGATCGAAATCTTCCGCCATGGCGGCGAATGCCTTGTCGGCGGTTTCACGATCTGGCCATTCGATCCACGAGAACAGGGGTGTTTCGTCATCCTTGCAGTTCGTCGCCCGGTAGAAATCGGTTTGCTTGCCGCGCGGAACATCCTCGCCCCAGTTCTCGATCATCCGGATCGCGCCGCGCTTTTTGAAGACGGGCCATGATTCGCGGGCGTGATCGATGAATTTCTGCTTATTGGCGGTGGGTACGGCAAGAACGAAGCCGGAATAATAAGTCATGTTATCCTCCTGTTGTTTATCTGCTATCAAAGGTACCGACCAGTCGGTATGGTTGTCAACCATCAATATCAAAAGACCGGTGAATTGGCGTTTTTCCGCTTTGTTCCCGCCTACAGGACAAAAATCACACTTGCCTGACAATCGCCAAAAAACCTATGGCTGGGTTCAGTCTTCCTGCAAGATCCGTTAACCTTCCAGACATGCGTGAAAGTATATCCATGGGACATAACAAGACCGTCTGGGACAACCCGGCCGATGTGATCCGTAACCTTCAGCCGGAAAATCCGGTCATAGTCTTTGCTCCTACCGTCCTTCAGGAACGTGCAAGGCGGTTTATGGACGGGTTTCCCGGGCTGGTGACCTATGCGGTCAAGTCGAATCCCGAAGAGGTCGTCGTCCAGAACCTGCTGAGCGCGGGGATCAGGGGATTCGACGTCGCCTCGCCGGCAGAGATCGACCTGATCGGGCGGCTGGCGCCGGGCGCCGCGCGTCATTACCACAACCCGGTGCGGGCAAGTTTCGAGATCACCCAGGCCGTGCGTGCCGGTGTCCGTGCCTGGTCGGTGGACAGCGATTCCGAACTTGCCAAGCTGTTCGCACAGGTTCCTGTCGAAATCGATGGCAAGGGGGTCGAGATTTCTCCGCGCTTCAAATTGCCGGTGCTTGGCGCGATCTATGATTTCGGCTCGAAATTCGGTGCCGCGCCAGAGGCGGCGGCCGAGATGCTGAAAGCCGTCGCCGCGCGGGGCTATGTCCCCTCGCTGACCTTTCATCCCGGCACGCAATGCGTCGATCCGGCGGCATGGGAAAGCTATATCTCGGTGGCCCGCGATATCTGCGATCAGGCCGGGGTAAAGATACGACGGCTGAATGTGGGCGGCGGCTTCCCCTCTTATCGCGTTGTCGGGGTAGAGCCGGAACTGGAAGCGATCTTCGACCGGATCGGCGAAACCGCAAGAACCGTGTTCGGCGATGACAAGCCGGAACTGGTCTGTGAGCCGGGGCGCGGGCTTTGCGCGGATGCGTTTTCGTTGATTACCCGCGTGAAGGCGGTGCGCGACGGCAGCTCTGTCTTTCTGAATGACGGGGTTTATGGGGGACTTGCCGAGCTGCCCGTCGTCGGCAATATCGACCGGGTTCAGGTCCTGACCCCTGCCGGAGAACCGCGCGAGGATGAGCGCAGCGGACGGATCATTTTCGGTCCGACATGCGATTCGGTCGATCGGCTGCCCGGCGAACTGGGCCTGCCCGAGACGATTGCCGAAGGAGATTACGTGATCTTCCACGGGGCAGGTGCCTATTCCACGGTCACGAATACAAGATTCAACGGCTTCGGCGAGTTGCTGCACGCAACCGTGATGGCATTGGAGTAACGAATTCATCACGACTCGGTGCTAGCATCCGCCCATGACCTTGCAACGCGATAATCGGATATTGGTGGTATTGATCGACGGCACTTTCGCCTCACTTGAGGATGAAAGGCGCAGTTCGGTCGGGAAAATCCATGGTTTGCTAAGGGGGGATCACGGTCCGCTGGACGGTGTGCAATTGCGCCTTCACTACATGCGGGGCCAGCAATGGAACAGTTGGCGCACCATTCCCGACCTGATCATGGGGCAGGGGCTGACGATGCGGATCGTTCACGCCTATACATGGCTGGCCAGAAATTACCGGCCCGGCGACCGGATTTTCCTGTTCGGTTATTCCCGCGGCGCATTTGCCATCCGCAGCCTTGCCGGAATGATCAGCCGCGTCGGGCTTTTGCGGCAGGACAGGGTCACCGACCGAAATGTCCGGCTTGCATGGCGCTATTACAGCGAAGGCGGACTGGAACAGGCGATGGCACGATTTCGACATCGTCGCGCCCATGACAGCGTCCCGATCCGTATGGTCGGATGTTTTGACACGGTGATGGCGCTTGGCATCCGGCTGCCGCTGCTCTGGATGCTGACCGAGCCGCGATTCCGGTTTCACGACACCCATCTGGGGCCCGATGTCCAATATGGATTTCAGGCACTGGCCCTGAATGAAACCCGCGCCGCCTTTGCGCCGATCCTGTGGGACGATAGCAGTCAGTCGGAACTTATCGAGCAGATGTGGTTCAAGGGTGCGCATGCCGATATCGGCGGTCAGTTGAACGGGTTGGAATTCGCTCGCCCGCTGGCGAATATCCCGCTTGTCTGGATGCTGGAACGCGCGGAATTCGCGGGGCTTCCGCTGCCCAAGGGCTGGAAGCGGCATTTCCCCTGCGACGTGACCGCGCCCTCTGTCGGATCGTGGCGGAACTGGGGCAAGGCATTTCTGGCGCGCGCGCGCCGGGTTGCCGGGCAGCAGCAGACGGAAATGCTGCATTCCACGGTACCGCGCCCCTATCCCGGCCCGGCGCGGCTGATCGGTCATCTCGCGGAAATCGCCGCGGCGCCGGGGGAAGGTGGGCTTCGCGGGCGGGAGGACGATCTGGATCCTGCATTCACGGCCAAACCGGGGGAGGTGTGAAGGCCCGCAATTCCCGGCCGTGCAGGACCAGCGGTCACATATCGGCACGGGACTCCAGCATCGCGGGCAGGCTGGCGCGAAGAAGCCCGAAACCTCCGGGCCGCCAGCCCAGCCCTGCCAGCCGCGCGCAATGCAGGACCCGAAGGGCAGAGATATCTGCCGCCGGGGGCAAGGGATGCGTACAGCCGGTCAGATGCCGGACTTCCGCCAGCAGGGCGCGCCGGTCAAGGATCAGGTCGCTGGCATTGACGACGGGCGGCGGCGTGTCCTGTTCCAGCAGCAGCAGCATGGCGCGCCCCAGATCGTCGCCATGCAATTCGGTTCCGGCACGAGGGGCGATTTCCCGCCCCGCCAGATAATCCGCGAACAGGTCACGCCATTTATGCGCCGGACCGGGGCCATAGATCCCCGTTGCCCGGATCGAGCTTCCGTAAAGACGCATGCCGCGCAGATGATCCTCGGCCCGCGCCTTGACCTCTCCGTAAAGATTGGCGGGGCAGGCGGGCAGGTCGTCGGTCAGCTCGACACCGGGCGCATGGCCGTCATGAACCGCGCGCGAGGACAGGAACAGGATACGCCCTACGCGGCTATCTGCCGCGGCGTCGAACAGGCGGATCGTGCCATCCAGATTGGCCTTGCGAAAGCACCGCGCGTCATCCTCCTCGCCGCCCCGATAGAGGCCGGGCGCATGGGCGAAGGCGCAATGGATCAATGCGTCATGTCCTGACAGATCGGGCGCATCCCCCAGCATGTAGCCGCTGCGGCGGTCCAGCGCCGTGACCTGATGGCCGGCAGCGGTCGCCACGCGCAGGGCGAAGCCTCCGACGATCCCGCTTGTTCCGGTGATGGCGATCTTCATCATTTGCCCTATCAGGCGGCGGGGCGCGCCTGCGCGGCAAGGTCCGGCACAGGCTGGCCGGCGGCGATGGCGCGCCAAAGCTCGATCAGCGGGCGGAGGAGATGGGTCTTGTCGTGATCCTGCCACGGCTTTTCATATTGGAAATGCAGGATCCGGATGTCATCCCAGCTCCAGAGTTCCGGCATCTTGAACCAGACATATTGCAGCATGTTGTGATGCACCGACAGCCCGTGCCAGTCGGGGAAATAATCCTGAAGGAAAGTCTGGTCGGTGCGCCGCCAGAACACGCCGGGGCGATCCAGCCGGGCCAGCATGTCGCGGAAGGTCCGGGGGTCGGGACGTGCGGTGAAGACGCCCGAATTCATCCGGTGAAACCCGTCCAGCCCGTCATAGACATTCGGCGCGGCGCAGAATTCCGGCAGTTCGAACAGCTTGTCCACCGGGCGCAGCACCACGGCATCCGCATCGATGAACACGCAACGCTCGTAATCAAGCTGCCACAGGCGCAGCTTGACGAAATTGTCCAGAGGCGTGTGGAAGTCGGGCTTGCCTCCGCGGGTGAAGGCTGCCCGTTTATGAAGGGCGTCGCGGGCATGCGTGGTGTCGAAACTGGCCGAGGTCGGCAGCAGATCGGCCGCGATCAGCCGCGCGCCAAGCGCCCTGAGCCGGGCCAGATGCGCCGGCGTCAATCCGCGATGCATCACGACCAGATCGGCGCGCGTCCCGGTCAGCCGCAGGGATCGCAGCAGCGCCTCGGCGCCCGGCAGGTAATCGGGATTGCTGACCAGCGTGACATAGGCGTGATCCATGCGCGGCGGCGCTTCTGCCGCAAGCCCGCTGGGCAGGGGTCTGGCGGCTTCCCGCAGGAAGGAAGGTTGGCGAGAAGTCATACGTGGCGAATCCATCTGGACGTTATCCTGCGGTTGCGTTTGCGGTCGCGGGCGCCAAGCTATGGCAATTCCGTGACTGATAGATGACAGAACGAATGGGGGTTTGCCAAGTTTCAATGCAAGGCTAGTCTGCTGCCAGCAAGCGGAGGATTGCCGATGACATTGCCGACGGAACTCTTGTCGACCCTTGAAACGCTGCTGGATTCGCGCCTGTCGCTGGCCGCGGCCGATCGCGATCATCATGCCGCCTCCGAGAGTTTTCATCGTGCGCCACCACCCGATGCCGTCGTCTGGCCCGAAACCGCCGAGGAGGTCGCGGCGATTGTCCGGGCCTGCGCGGATGCGGGCGTTCCGGTGATTCCATGGGGGACGGGCACGTCACTGGAAGGGCACGCCCTGGCCACCCAGGGCGGCGTGACGGTCGATCTGTCCCGGATGGACAAGCTGATCGGGGTCCGGGCCGAGGATATGCAGGCAAGTGTTCAGCCGGGCATGACCCGCGAGGCCCTGAATACCGAGTTGCGGGCAACCGGGCTGTTCTTTCCGGTCGATCCCGGCGCGAATGCCAGCCTTGGCGGCATGGCGGCGACGCGGTGCAGCGGGACGACTGCGGTGCGATACGGAACCATGCGCGATAATGTGCTGGCGCTTGAGGTCGTGCTGGCCGATGGACGGATCATCCGCACCGGCACAAGGGCGGCGAAATCCAGTTCCGGTTATGACCTGACCGGCCTGTTCGTGGGATCCGAGGGCACTTTGGGGATCATCACCGAACTGACCCTGCGCCTGCATGGCCAGCCCGAAGAGGTCGCAGCGGCGGTTTGCGCATTCGACACGCTTGAACAGGCCGTGGAATGCGTCACCGCGACGATTCAATCCGGTATTCCCATGGCCCGGATCGAATTCGTCGATGAGGTCGCGGCGCGTGCCTTCAGGCAGTATTCCGGTCTCGATCTGCCCGGCACACCGCATCTGATGGTAGAGTTTCACGGTTCTCCCGGCACGGTGCGCGAGGATACCGGGCGATTCGGCGATATTGCCCGCGACTGCGGCGCGAAGGGCTTCGACTGGGCCACCACGCCTGAAGATCGCAACCGGCTGTGGCGGATGCGGCACGGTGCCTATCACGCCTGCCTGACCTTGCGTCCCGGCTCGACCGGTGTCGTCACCGATGTCTGCGTGCCGATGTCGCATCTGCCCGCCGCCGTCGCTGCTGCCGCTGCGGATATCCGCGAGGCGGGGTTGATCGGCCCGATCGTCGGGCATGTCGGAGACGGAAATTTTCATTCGCAGATTCTGGTCGAGCCGGGAAATGAGGCCGAAATTGCTGCCGCCAAACATATCGCGACCCGCATGGCCGAGCGTGCGCTTGAGGTTGGCGGCACGATCACGGGCGAGCATGGGATCGGGATCGGGAAGCGCTCGCTGATGGCAGCCGAACATGGTGAGGGCTGGCAGGTCATGGGGGTTATCAAACAGACGCTGGATCCCGGCAATATCCTTAATCCGGGCAAGCTGGTTCCTGATCGTGCCTGACGTGATCGTGACTGTCACGATACAGTGACTTTACTGCACGAGTTTGCGATAAGTAGGGAAAGCAGTCGTCAGAACTAAACAATAACACAGGCAGTATTCGAGGGCAGTCATGGGATTAATGAACAAGCTCCTTCTTGGCTTGGTGCTGGTCGTTGCGGTTGCGTGCGGCGGCGGACCGGGCCGGGATATCGGGGCACCGGGGCCGGGCGCCTATCCGCAGCTTGGCGATTCGGCGCCGCATGACTGGGGAGGCGCGCATCCATATGGTCATCAGGTGCATGGCATCGATATTTCCCGCTGGCAGGGCGATATCGACTGGGGCCGGGTCCGGGGCTCGGGGATCAGCTTCGCCTATATCAAATCGACCGAAGGCGGCGACCATCTTGACCCGAGCTTCAACCGGTACTGGCGCGAGGCCGCGGGGGCCCGGATCCCGCGCGGCGCCTATCATTACTATTATTTCTGCCGCTCGGGTGCGGAACAGGCGGCATGGTTCATCCGGAATGTGCCCCGCGAACGCGGCTCGCTGCCGCCGGTGCTGGATATCGAATGGACGCATTCCAAAACCTGTCCGGGCCGTCCTTCGCCGGCGGTCGTCAAACGCGAGGCGAATGCCTTCCTTGATATCGTTGGCCGCCATTATGGACAGCGCCCGGTCGTCTATACGACTGTGGATTTCTATCATGACAATGATCTTGGCGATCTGCGGGCCGAGTTCTGGCTGCGCTCGGTGGCGGGCCACCCGCGGCGCGTCTATCCCGGAGAACGCTGGGCATTCTGGCAATATACCGGCACGGGAATCGTTCCGGGCATCAGTGGAAACGTGGATCTTAACGCCTTTGCTGGCTCTCGTGCGGATTGGTCCAGATGGTTGCAGACACGCCTGACGCGGTAAGGCCGCGCATCTGGTTGGGGATCGAGTTCGCGGCGCTCTATTTCGGGGCGCCGCTGGCTATTGCGCTATTCCTGCCTCCGGGGATGATGTTTTCCGCGCTGTTCGTCTTTACGCTGGCGGGGCTGATCCTGCTTTGGCGGACCGGGGGGTTCGAGTGGCGTTCGCTTATCCGCGGGTGGAGCAGGGTGCATTGGCCGTTCCTGTTAGCCTTCACTATCGGGGTGGGCTTTCTGGGCTGGGCGATCATGGCGTTAACTCAACCGGGTTACGTGATCCCGCTTAGTCCTTCCCGGTTACGTTTTCTTGCACTGATCTGGGCGCTTTATCCGTTGCTGTCGGCGTTGCCGCAGGAGTTGATCTTCCGCGCGTTGTTCTTTTACCGCTACGGGTCGTTGCTGCCGCCGGGAAATGCCCGGATTGTCATCAATGCGGCGGTGTTTTCCTTTGCCCATCTGATGTACTGGTCGTGGATCGTCGCCATAATGACCTTTGTCGGCGGCGTGATCTTCGCCCGCGGATATCTGGACCGGGGCTTTCCTTCGGCATGGCTTTTGCACGCTTTCGCGGGAAATATGCTGTTTGCCGTCGGGATGGGCTATTATTTCTGGTCCGGGAACGTGGTCCGGCCCTTCTGAGCGGTTGACTTCCGTCCCGTCAAAAGGTTCATGCGGGTGCTGAAGAAACCCGAGGATCGATCATGCACGCCTATCGCAGCCATACCTGCGCCGAACTGACTGCCGCCAATGCCGGAGAGACCGTCCGCCTGTCGGGCTGGGTTCATCGGGTGCGCGATCACGGGGGCGTGCTGTTCGTCGATCTGCGCGATCATTATGGTATGACGCAGGTGCTGGCCGATAGCGACAGCGCCGCCTTTGCCGAGATGGAAAGGCTCAGGGCGGAAACGGTGATCCGTATCGACGGCCGGGTCAAGCCGCGCGATGCTTCGCTGATCAATCCCAAACTGCCGACCGGCGAAATCGAGGTCTATGCCACCGGGCTGGAGGTTCTCGGCCCCGCCGACGAACTGCCCCTGCCGGTCTTCGGCGATCAGGATTACCCCGAGGAAACCCGGCTGGCTTATCGCTTCCTCGATCTGCGCCGCGAAAGCCTGCATAACAACATCATGCTGCGCAGCCATGTGGTTCGCAGCCTGCGCAACCGCATGTGGGATCAGGGTTTTACCGAATTCCAGACCCCGATCATCACCGCATCCAGCCCCGAGGGCGCGCGCGACTTTCTGGTGCCGTCGCGGCTGCATCCGGGCAAGTTCTATGCGCTGCCGCAGGCGCCGCAGCAGTTCAAGCAGCTGATCATGGTCGCCGGTTTCGACCGCTATTTCCAGATCGCCCCCTGTTTCCGCGACGAGGATCCCCGCGCCGACCGCAGCCCTACCGATTTCTATCAGCTTGACCTCGAGATGTCCTTTGTCGAGCAGGAAGATGTCTTCGCTGCGATCCAGCCGGTGATTCAGGGGTTGTTCGAGGAATTCGGCGGTGGTCGCCGTGTCGATACCGACTGGCCGCGTATCCCCTTTGCCGAGGCGATGCTGAAATATGGCAGCGACAAGCCGGACCTGCGCAACCCGATCGAGATGCAGGTGGTCAGCGATCATTTCCGCGGCTCGGGCTTTGCGATCTTCGCCAAACTGCTTGAGCAGGAAGGGACAGAGATCCGCGCCATCCCCGCTCCGACGGGTGGCAGCCGCAAATTCGCCGACCGGATGAATGCGTTCGCGCAACAGCAGGGCCTGCCCGGCATGGGCTATATCTTCTGGCGCAAGGGTGAAGACGGGCAGACCGAGGCGGCGGGCCCGATCGCCAAGAATATCGGCCCCGAGCGGACCGAGGCGATCCGTCAGCAGCTTGGGCTGGGTGAAGGCGACGCGGCCTTTTTCCTTGGCGGTAAGCCGGAAAGCTTCGAAGCTGTCGCAGGCCGCGCAAGAAACGAGATCGGACGCGAACTGGGGCTGACCGACGAGAATCAGTTCAAATTCGCCTGGATCGTCGATTTCCCGATGTATGAGAAGGATGACGAAGGCAGAATCGATTTCAGCCATAATCCCTTCTCGATGCCGCAAGGCGGGATGGAGGCGTTGAACGGCGATCCTCTGGCGGTCAAGGGCTATCAGTATGACCTTGCCTGCAATGGCTATGAGCTGATTTCAGGCGCGATCCGGAATCACCAGCCGGAGATCATGTTCAAGGCGTTTGAACTGGCGGGCTATCCTGCCGCCGAGGTCGAGAAACGTTTCGGCGGCATGGTCAAGGCGTTCCGCTATGGCGCGCCTCCGCATGGCGGCTGTGCTGCCGGGATCGACCGGATCGTGATGCTGCTGGCGGATGAGCAGAATATCCGCGAGGTGATCATGTTCCCGATGAACCAGCGGGCCGAGGATTTGATGATGGGCGCCCCTTCCGAGCCGACGAACGAGCAGTTGCGTGAATTGCGGCTGCGGGCTCTGCCGAAAGAATGACGCGGGCAGGGCGGTTAAAGCAACCGCCCGCCTGATGTCGGATGAAGGGGCAGAATTGCTGCGTTTCCTGAATCCAGCCGCTGTTTCAGCATTGCCTGAACAGGCGCGATATCATTCAGATCATGTTTGCCGGTTCTGATTTTCACCATTAACGCTGTGGCGCTGTCGTGGAATTCCGCATCGTCGGCCACGGCGGCGACACCGGCGATAAAGGTCGCGGCGTAACCGATCGCCTGAGGCGTGCCGGCACTTGTCAGCAAAACCAGACCATGCGCCATGTCCTGCATCAGCATCAGGCCATCCGGAACGATCTGCTCATCCGAAATGCGTACCGGTTTCCATTGCTGCAATTCCGGCGGCAAAGCCGATTTGATCGCATGCTGAAAGATCGCAACGCTTTCAAACGGTTTCAAGATGAAACCATCGGCACCCGCCCGGATCGCCTTTGCCCTGTCATCCACCTGTGCCGACATGCCGAGAATCACCGAGAGACGCGGGTTCATTTTGTCGAGATTTGTTATCAGCGATGTGCCCTCTCCGTCGGGCAGGCACATTTCGGTGATCAAGATATCGGGACGATAGGCCCGCAGGTGCCGCATGGCTGCGGTAACACCACTTGCCTGCCGGACTCGCGCGCCCGAAGACAGGCATAGCAAGCGCAAGGCTTCACTGGAAAATTTTGAAGCTTCGACCACAAGAACCGTCAGTCCGGCAAGGGGGCCTCCTGATCGTGTCGCGATATGAAATGGCATGAATGTCGCCGGCTTTTCCGCAAATTCCGACCGCATGGTTCAATCTCCCGAATCCTGGTTACCCGGTCATCTTGCCGGCGTATCCCTAAAGCTGGGTTAACCAGGCAGGGTTTTGCTTTCGTTCGGGCCGAACAGGCACTAGAAGCGTCGGGAAACGGAGGTTGCCATGATCGGACGTCTGAATCACGTCGCCATTGCCGTCCCTGATCTTCAGGCGGCGGCCGAGCAGTACCGGAACACTCTTGGCGCGACCGTGGGCCCCGCTCAGGACGAGCCGGATCACGGCGTGACCGTGGTGTTTATCGAATTGCCCAACACCAAGATCGAATTGCTGTATCCGCTTGGTCAGGACAGCCCGATCAAGGGATTTCTTGAAAAGAACCCGGCAGGCGGCATCCATCACATGTGCTATGAGGTAGAGGATATTCTTGCCGCGCGTGACAGGCTGAAAGCCGAAGGCGCGCGGGTTCTGGGCAATGGAGAGCCGAAGATCGGCGCGCATGGCAAGCCCGTGCTGTTCCTGCATCCCAAGGATTTCAACGGCTGCCTGATCGAGTTGGAGCAGATCTGATGAACCTGACGGGCGGAATCGTTCTTTATGCAGTGCTGTGGTTTCTGACATTGTTCATCGTGGCCATGATCGGCCAGAAGTCACAGGCCGATGCCGGCGAGGTGGTGCCGGGCACTCCGGCGGGCGCGCCTGCCGATCTGAAGGTCAGGCGGATCGTGATCCTGACCACGGTGATCACGACCCTGATCTGGGCCGTGCTCGCATGGGTGATCCTGAGCGGAATCGTCAGCCGCGAGGAACTGGCGAATTTCGACCGGCTTTTCCGCGGATAAGGTGGAACAGATGCGTGAACGCCGCCGATGCCAGTAACGGCGCGGCGATATTCAGCACCGGCACCGTCAGCAGCACGGCAATCATCGCGCCCGCGATGGTGATCGTCACCCCGTTGCTTTTGCGCAGGCTGGTGGCCTGTGCTGCCCGGAGATGCCTTCGCGCCGCCATCTGGAAGAATTCCCGCCCAAGCAGCCAGCCATTCGCGCCGTAAAACAGGATCGGCGCAAGCGGACCCAGAAACGGCGTCAGAAGCAGCGACAGGATCGCCACCCCGATAACTGCCATCATCAAGGCAAGTGATTCAAGCAGCCCGTCCATGAAATCCAGCGATTGGCCGGTTTCGGAGGGATAATGTATCTGCTCGACCGCTTCCGACACCCGCTCGGCGAAGATGCCGCAGAACCCGGCGGCCACCGGCGCCATCAGAAAGAAGCCCATCAGCGGAAACAGCGCCAGCGAACTCCAGGACAATGCGCTGCCGACATCGACAACGCCGATCCAAGGCAAATTGAAGCTGCCGGGCGTGAACAGCCGGATCAGCCAGAACGTTCCGGCTTGCAGCAAGATGAACAACAGGATCGTCAATGCGATTCCCATCAGCACCAGCGACAGGATCTGCGGCCGCAACAGATCGCCCCAGGCGCGGAACAGGGCGCGGGTGACGATCATTCGAGCCAGCTTGTCTTGGCCGCGATATCGGGGCGGGGACGCTCGGGCGGGGGATTGCCGCGCGTGCCGATATGTACCAGCCCGGCGATTTTCTCGCCATCCTTCAGCCCCAGATGGCTGCGCGCGAAATTCTGATTGATTGCCGCGAAACCGGTCAGCCATGCGGCCCCCCAACCCGAGGCAAGCGCCGCATTCACCAATCCCAGACAGACCGCCCCCGCGGACAGGACCTGCTCCCATTGCGGGATCTTGGGGCTGTCGACCGGGGATGAGATCACCGCGACGATCACCGGCGAGGCGAATGCCGAGGCAGCCTTTTCCGCTGCCGCCTCGTCCTGCCCGTCCGCCAGAACCTCTTGCCTCAGGATCGGCTGCAGACGGTCCAGGATCCCGCGGCCAAGAATCACGAAGCGCCAGGGTTCCAGCTTGCCATGATCGGGTGCGCGGGCCGCCAGTGTCAGCAGTTCCTGCAACTCGTCCCGGTCCGGTCCGGGGCCTTGCAGCAGTTTTGGCGGGTGCGAGCGGCGGGTCGCCAGAAATTCCAGTGCCGCGTCGTTGCGATATTCCATGCAGTTCCTCCTGTGGCGGGTGAACAGATAAGGCGATATCCGCCGCTTTTCCAGTGCGCTTGCATGACCCGGGGGATTGCGGGCGGATCACCGGCGCGGCATTCTGACCTCATGACCGATCTCAGCCATCTTGCCCGCGACGGGGCCGAGATACGCCTGCGCGTCACGCCGCGGGCGCGACGCAATGCGATCAGCGTCGAAGACGGTGTGATCCGCGTCCATGTGACTGCGCCGCCTGAAGATGGCAAGGCGAATGCCGCCGTCGCGAAATTGCTTGCCAAATCCATGGGCGTCGCGAAATCACGCCTGACATTGCTGCGTGGCGCGAGTTCGCGAGACAAGCTGTTCCGGCTTGATTAGCATCGACTGCCGCGCCCTGTCGCTTGCCGGCTAATCTTCCTTCTCGATTCTGTAATTCCCCTCGGGCAGGTTCAGGGCAAGGCGCAGCTCGGCAAGCTGATGCAACGTAAAGATGACCCGCGCGACCTGAGTGCCATCCGGGTCCATCTGTTCGACGATAACCCTGTCGTCAAAGGTCTGGATCACGACATCCTCATTCAGCGGGCGGGTATTCGGCCCGGTTTCGTCTATCAGCGTGATGACCGTGGCGTCGAATTCATGTTCGATGGTGAACATCCGGACCTCCATGATTTACGCCACAGTCGCGTGAAATCTGCCGGCGGACAAGGGGCCGGGGGTTGCACCGGCCCAAAGCAGGGATAATGTGAGAAACGATCAGGATGAAAAACCCTTGCGGTTGTGGGACGGAAACGGAATGCGTGCAGGTTCGGGCAAGTTCGGTATTGTTGCATTGGCTTTGGCGGCGTTTACTGCTTTGACGGCTTGCGAACCCATTCCAACCCAGCCGCAACCCGCGCCTCAATCGCAGCAGACACAGACAATCGCGCAGGTCAGAACGCCGGAATCCGCCGCGCGGACCTTTGTCAGCGTGATGCGCCGCATGGAACCCGCGGTCGAGCGGGAATGCCACCAGCGCCGCACCCAGCCGATCAATTGCGATTTTCAGTTCGTCGTCGATGACCGCCCGAATCTCGAGCCGAACGCATTTCAGACCCTTGACGATACCGGCCGCCCGGTCATCGGTTTCACGCTTTCCCTGATCGCCGCAACGCATAATGCTGACGAGATCGCCTTTGTCGTCGGCCACGAAGCCAGCCACCACATCCTGAATCACCTTGACCGCAAGGCCGGTGCCGCAACCGCTGGGGCGGTTATTCTGGGCAGCCTTGCCTCGGTTTATGGCGGAGACGATTCCATCGTCACGACCGCGCAGCAGATCGGCGCTTCAGTCGGATCGCGCTATTACTCGAAAGACTGGGAATTGCAGGCCGATTATCTGGGCGCGATCATTACCCAGAATGCGGGTTATGACCCAAGGGTCGGCGCGCGGTTCTTCGAACGCCTGCCCGATCCCGGTAATCACGTGCTTGGCAGCCACCCGCCACGCGCCGCCCGCCTTGCCCAGGTCGAGCGCGCGATCGAGGATGTCCGCAGCGGTCGCGTGCGGTAGCGCTTGGGTTCGGAAAGACCACAGGCATCTGTGAAAAGGCCGGTGATTGATGAATCACCGCGACCGTTGCATGGCGGATTCACGCGGATTTTCCTGCTCCAATGACAGCCCGACATGGGTCATTAAAAATTTAGAAGATTTTTTGTAACGAAACTCGCCTTAAAGGTGTATGGCCCGGTATGCTATCTTGTCCTGACGGGTCCGAAACGCCTGGACCCGCGGGACAGGCTTGGCGCGGCGCGGCGGAGCCGTTGCGCGAAACCGGTGAAACAACGCGTGGGAAAGAAGATTCATGATTGGCGTCGTCCTTTGGGGCAAGGAAGAAAGCGAAACCGCCGTAATCTGGTGCGAGGATCAGGCATCGATGATTTACCTGAATGGGCGCAGGCATTTGCGCGATGCGTCCTGGTGGCCCGGCCCGGGTGATCTGGTCGAACTTGATAACGAGATTGCCGGAAACCGGCGCCATGCACGACGGGTTTCACGCCTGCCACAGGGACAAAAATCGAAGGTCCCACAGGAAATACGCTGCCCGTTCGACCCAAGCTGCACCAGCCTTAGTTTTCCGGTATGCGATTACACCTGCCCACCATGCGAGCAACGCTGCGGCTAATACGCGGCGCGCCCCGGGCTATGCGCGATAACGGGCGCCGTTCAGATGCCGCGCGCCAATGCGGCGACGCCGGTCCGCGCCAGTTCCTTCAACCCCAGCGGGCGCATCAGTTCGGCGAATGCGTCCAGCTTGGACGGCGTGCCGACAAGCTCGAACACAAAGCTTTCCAATGTCGAGTCGACGACATTCGCGCGGAAAATCTCGGCAATCCGCAGCGCCTCGACCCGCTTGTCACCCTGACCGCAAACCTTGAACAATCCCAGTTCGCGCTCGACCGAGGCGCCCTCGACCGTCAGGTCATGCACCTCATGCACCGGCACGATCCGGCCAAGCTGCGCCTTGATCTGCTCGATCACGGCAGGGGTGCCGCTTGTCACCATGGTGATCCGTGACTGATGACCGGTATGGTCGACTTCGGCCACCGTCAGGCTGTCGATATTGTAGCCGCGCCCCGAAAACAGCCCGATCACGCGGGCCAGTACACCCGGCTCATTCTCGACCAGAACCGCCAGCGTATGCCGTTCCTCGACCTGCGCATTCGGATCCCGCAGATCATAGGCCGAATGGCTCGACGCGCCCTTCTGGATATTCAACGCATTCATGGTCAGCCCTTCTTCTTTGTTCAAATACCTCGGGGGTGCGGGGGCTGGCCCCCGCGCGGCCTGTCAGACCAAAGCCGCCCCGGCGCCCTGAATAGCCCCCTCGGTCGAGGCATCGCCAAGCAGCATCTCGTTATGCGGTTTGCCCGACGGAATCATCGGGAAGCAATTCTCATGCTTCTCGACCAGAACGTCGAGGATGAACGGCCCGTCAT
Organism: Paracoccus onubensis; assembly: GCF_003591515.1. Classification (GTDB taxonomy): domain Bacteria; phylum Pseudomonadota; class Alphaproteobacteria; order Rhodobacterales; family Rhodobacteraceae; genus Paracoccus; species Paracoccus onubensis. The sequence continues at coordinate 30,725 of NZ_QZCG01000005.1, read as the reverse complement.
ATTCGATCATCTGCCGGATCGCATCGTCCAGATCCTTCGGATCCTGTACCTGCGCGCCCTTGCAGCCAAACGCCTCGGCCAGCTTGACGAAATCGGGCAGGCTGTCCGACCAGCTTTGACTGTAACGCTCGCCATGCAGAAGCTGCTGCCACTGCCGGACCATGCCCAGCCGTTCATTGTTCAGGATGAACTGCTTGACCGGCAGGCGGAATTGAACGGCGGTGCCCATCTCCTGCATGTTCATCAGCCAGCTTGCCTCGCCCGCGACATTGATCACCAGCGAGTCGCGATGCGCCATCTGCACGCCGACCGAGGCCGGCAATCCGTAGCCCATCGTGCCCAGCCCGCCCGAGGTCATCCAGCGGTTCGGATCATCGAAGTGGAGGAATTGCGCCGCCCACATCTGATGCTGACCGACTTCGGTGGTGATATAGCGATCATGGCCCGCGGTCAGGGCTTGCAGGCGCTGCAGCGCATATTGCGGTTTGATGATCGTGTCGCTGTTCTTGTAGGCAAGGCAGTTCTTGCTTTTCCAGCCCTCGATCTTTTCCCACCACTTGCCGATGGCGGCGGAATTGGTCTTGCGGCCGCGTGATTTCCAGATCTTCAGCAGATCCTCCAGCACATGTCCGACATCCCCGGTGATGGCGAGATCCACATGGATGACCTTGTTGATGCTTGACGGATCGATATCGATATGCGCCTTGATCGAACCGGGGCTGAAATCGGCGACGCGCCCGGTGATGCGGTCGTCGAAACGGGCGCCGATATTGATCATCAGATCGCAGTCATGCATGGCAAGATTGGCCTCGTAGAGACCATGCATGCCCAGCATCCCGATCCAGTTCCGGCCCGAGGCCGGATAGGCGCCAAGCCCCATCAGGGTCGAGGTGACGGGAATATTCGTCGCATCCGCCAGTTCGCGCAGAAGCTGACTGGCGCCCGGCCCCGAATTGATCACGCCGCCGCCGGTATAAAGAATCGGACGTTCGGCCTTTTCGATCAGTTCGGCAAGCTGGGTGATCGCCGTCACATCGCCCTTGCGCACGGGTTGGTAGCGCGCCGGCTCGATCTGTTTGAGGCCGCGATATTCATCCTCGGCGAACTGGACGTCCTTGGGGATATCGACCAGCACCGGACCCGGACGGCCCGAGGTGGCGACGTGGAATGCCTTGTGAATGGTTTCGGACAGTTTTGCCGTATCCTTGACCAGCCAGTTATGCTTGGTGCAGGGACGCGTGATCCCGACGGTATCGGCCTCCTGGAAACCATCGGTGCCGATCAGGAAGGTCGGAACCTGCCCTGACAGCACGATGATGGGAATCGAATCCATCAGAGCATCGGTCAACCCGGTGACCGCATTGGTCGCGCCCGGCCCCGAAGTCACCAGAACGACACCGGGCTTGCCGGTCGAGCGGGCATAGCCCTCGGCCATATGCACCGCGCCCTGTTCGTGGCGCACCAGAACATGGGTAATATCGTTCTGCTGGAAAAGCTCGTCGTAAATGGGTAGTACCGCCCCGCCCGGATAGCCGAATACGGTATCGACGCCCTGATCGCGCAGCGCTTCGACAACCATTCTTGCACCCGTCATTGTTCGGGACATCTTCTCTACTCCATCTGACCTAAACTTGCAGCGCCGGTTCTGCCCGTCGCCGTGTCGGCGCAAACTATGGGGAGGTCACGGAAGGGTCAATGGGGTATGGCGGATAAAATGACGCCAGTGGCGCCAAAATTGAAATTTTCTTTCGCGAAGTGGCTTTGCGATCACCGCCCGAACTGGGGCAGGGAGATTCGCGCGACCTGTTCGACGATGGGATCGACCGAAAGAGGATGGGTTTCGTTCGAATGATCTTCCGGCTTGCCGAGTGTTTGCCAGACCCCGCCCTTGTAAATCTCAAGCGCCGAGAAACGGGCCTTGTAATCCATCTTGCGGCTGCCCGGCACCCAATAGCCCAGATAGACATAAGGCAGGCGCGCGCTGCGCGCGATCTCGATATGGTCAAGGATCATATAGGTGCCAAGGCTGGCCGCCTGAAGCGCCGGGTCGTAGAAGCTGTAGACAAGGCTCAACCCGTCATCCAGCACATCGGTCAGGCAGACCGCCGCCAGATGGTCATCGCCTTTCGCCAGCTTTTCCGGATCCGCCCCGTCGCAGCGATACTCGATGATGCGGGTCTGAACCGGCGTTTCCTCGATCATTGCGGCGAATTCGAACACATCCATATCGGCCATGCCGCCATCGGCGTGACGACAGTCAAGATAGCTGCGGAAAAGTTCGTATTGTTCTTCGGTGGCCCAGGGCGTCATGTTGACGCGGCTCAGGCCGCCATCACGCCGCATAAGCCGCCTTTGGGTGCGGGAAGGCGTGAAATCCGCCACCCGGATCCGGGCGGACATGCAGGCCACACAGCTTTCGCAACTGGGCCGGTAAAGCACATTCTGCGAACGACGGAAGCCCTGCCGCGACAGGGTGTTGTTCAGCTCCGGCGCATTCTCGCCCTGCAGGGCCGTGAAAAGCTTGCGCTCTGCCCTGCCGTGAAGATAGGGGCAGGGCTGGGGCGCCGTGACATAGAACTGAGGCGCATGAGGCAGAGTATGGCGCATCAGCTCGACCCCTTCTGCAATATTTGTGTTTTCGTAGGTTTCATGCGCGTTCGGGCCGGAATCTGTCGATGACGTGAATCTGTCGGTACTGGTTGTCCGGAAAGCCTAGCAACGAATGCGAGGCTCGCCAAGCACCGAAAGTATGACAAGGCGCAATCTTTGCGCGTTGACCGGGGCCGGGCTTCGGATAGTCTGACGCCATGGATTTTGCAACCCGTATCACCCGTTATCCCCTGCCCATGGATCAAACCCGTGCCGATTCGGTTTCCGGGCTGTTTTCGGCGCTGCCGGCGCCGGTGCAAAAGCTGATCGCGGGCGTGGCGGGAACCAGCCCGTATCTGGCGGGATTGCTGGAACGCGAGGCCGAATGGCTGCCCGGGGCCTTGCAGCAGGACGATGTCGTGATGCGGGAAACCGCGGGTTTCGAGGAATTGGGCGCCACCGATCTGGCCCCCGCACTGCGCCGTGCGAAGCGGCGCGTCGCGCTGTTCACGGCGCTCGCGGATCTGGGCGGTGTCTGGACGCTTGAGCAGGTGACCGGTGCCCTGTCGGATCTGGCCGATCGGGCGGTCGATCTGGCATTGCGGGTGCATGTCGCCCATGAACTCCGCCGCGGCAAGCTGCCGGAGAGCGGCGCAGATGCGGGCGGGATATTCGCGCTTGCGATGGGCAAGGGCGGAGCAAGAGAGCTGAATTACAGCTCGGACATCGATCTGATCGTGCTGTATGACGATTCGGCCTATGATGCCGAAGTTCAGCACGAGGCACGCGCCGCCCTGATCCGCGCCACCCGAAAAATGGCCGCGACCCTGTCGGATGTGACCGAGCATGGCTATGTCTTCCGCACCGATCTGCGTCTGCGCCCCGATGCCTCGGTGACGCCTGTCTGCATCTCGGCATCCGCCGCGCTTGGCTATTACGAAGCCGAGGGCCGCACATGGGAGCGGGCTGCCTTCATCAAGGCCCGTGCGGCGGCGGGCGATATCGCCGCGGGCCAGCGGTTCCTGCATGAATTGCGGCCTTTCGTCTGGCGCAAACATCTGGATTTCGCGGCCATTCAGGATGCCCATGACATGCGCCTGCGGATCCGCGACCACAAGGGGCTGCGCGGCAGGCTGGAGGTTCCCGGCCATAACATGAAACTGGGACAGGGCGGCATCCGCGAGATCGAATTCTTCACCCAGACCCGGCAATTGATCGCGGGCGGGCGCGATCCCGATCTGCGGCAGCGCGATACTGTCGGAGGGCTTGCGGCGCTGGCCTCGAAGGGCTGGATCCCGGAAGAGGTCGCGCAGGAACTGACCGCGCATTACCGGGAACATCGCGAGATCGAGCACCGCATCCAGATGGTGAACGATGCCCAGGCCCATAATCTGCCCAAGGATCCCGAGGGCCTTTCGGTCATCGCGGCAATGATGGGCGAAAGCGATGCCGGTGCCTGGGCCAACCATCTGAAAACGCGGCTCGAACGGGTGCATGAACTGACCGAGTCCTTCTTTGCCCCCGGTGAACGCCGCGAGCGCCCGGAATTGTCCGATGAGGCGCAGGGAATCATCGCGCGCTGGCAAAGCTATCCTGCAATGCGCTCGAATCGCGCCCGCGAGATCTTCCAAAGGGTCGAGCCTGAATTGCTGTCCCGCATGGCGCGCCTTGGGCATATGGACGAGGCACTGGCGCATTTCGACAATTTTCTGGCCGGGCTGCCCGCCGGGGTGCAGCTTTTCTCGCTGTTCGACGCCAATCCGCAATTGATCGAGCTGATCGTCGATATCTGCGGCACCGCGCCCGGACTGGCCAATCATCTGTCCCGCTATCCTGCGGTTCTGGACGCGGTTCTGGCCGGCAGTTTCTTTGCGCCATGGCCCGGAATGCAGGCGCTGCGCGAGGAACTGGAACAGGCCATGCAATCGGCGCTGACCGCGGTGGATGGCGGCTATGAGCGGGCGTTGGATGCCGCGCGCCGATGGGCGCATGAATGGCATTTCCGGATCGGCGTGCATCACCTGCGCGGGCTGATCGACGCGGATGAGGCCGGATTGGAATATGCCGATCTGGCCCATGCCTGTCTGGCGGCCATGATGCCGATGACGGCGGCCGAATTCTCGCGACGTCACGGCCCGCCGCCGGGACAGGGGGCGGTGGTGCTGGGCATGGGGTCGCTTGGGGCGCGGCAGCTTAATGCCGATTCGGATCTCGATCTGATCGTGATCTACGATGCCGATGGCGCCGAGGGGTCCGACGGAGCGAAGCCGCTTGCGCCCCGGCCATATTATGCGCGACTGACGCAGGCAATGATCACTGCCATTTCCGCGCCGACCGCCGAGGGCCGTCTATACGAGGTCGATATGCGCCTGCGCCCCTCGGGGCGGCAGGGGCCGGTGGCGACATCGGTCCAGAGTTTCGAGAATTATCAGATGACCGAGGCATGGACATGGGAGCATCTCGCCCTGACCCGCGCCCGCGTGGTGGCGACGACCGGTGAAACGGCATCGGGCCTTGCCGAACGGGTCGAGGCGCTGCGGCTGCAGGTCCTGACGGAGCGTGGCGGGGATACGCGGGTCATGCCGGATCTTGCGGTGATGCGACACCGGATATTTGCCGCCAAAGCGCCGGGCGGAGAATGGGAGGCCAAGATCGGGCCGGGGCGATTACAGGATATCGACCTGATCGCGCAATCCTGCGCCCTGCGTGCAGGTGACGCGGCCAGAGGCACGATCGCGCAGCTTCGGGCGGGGCGGCGAGCGGGCATATTCGCGGAGGATGCGGCTGATGAGCTGTCATCCGCATATCGGTTTCTGTGGCGGCTGCATGCTTCCGCAAGGCTGCTGACGGAAAAGCCGGTGGATTTCGATGCAATCGGGTCGGGCGGGCAGGAATTCCTGCTGCGTGAATGCGGTTGCGCGGATGCGCAGGAACTGCGTGAGCGACTGGGCTCCGCCACATCCCGGGCCGCCGCGTTGATCGGTGCCGAACTTCCGGCAGAATCCGCGTCCGCCAAGTGACCGGCATGCCCCTGACGCGGTGCGCCTATGCGATCTTGCGATCCCGGGTTCCGTCCTCGTCCTGCCACATATCGCCGGCATCCATGAGCGGCGGGGCGGGCTTTTCATCGCCGATCTGACCCATGACCGGCACCGATACCGTATCGGGAATGGTTTCGACACCACCGGATGGCGGAAGCGTCGAGGCGAAGATGCCATGCGCGGTCTTGTCCCAGTAATAGGGCTGCCCCAGAAGCTCCATGGCCGATTTCCACGCGGCAAGACCAGCCAGCGGAAAATAGGCGATCATGAACGGCACCCACGGGCGAAGATGGCGATGCTTCGGCGCACGGGTGGCATATGTGTTCAGCAAGATGCCCAGTGCCTCGGCGCATAACAGTAATCCAAGGAACAATGCGGGTGCGGCGGGTCCGAAAGCAACCGGCAGGGCATCATGCAGCGGAAAGGACAGGCCGAAACTGACGAGCCAGAAGCCCCATATCGCAGGCACAAGCAGATGTTGCGACAGCATGAAGAAGAACTGCACCTGAAAGCCGATAAAGCGCCGCGTGCCCAGATCGCGCCACAGGCGCCACGGATTGCGCATATGGACACCCCAGGTCATCGCATAGCCCTTGAACCAGCGCGAGCGCTGCTTGACCCAGGGTATCATGCGGCAATTCGCCTCTTCATTCGTGACCGTCCGGGTAATTTCCGTCCGCCATCCGCGCCGCGCCAGACGCACACCCAGATCCGCGTCCTCGGTGACGTTCCAGGCGTCCCATGCGTCCGATTGCTCCAGCGCTTCGCGGCGGAAAAAGCAGGTCGTGCCGCCCAAGGGGATCACCAGTCCCATTCTGGCCATCGCGGGCAGCATGACGCGGAACCATGCCGCATATTCGATGGTGAAGAACCGGGCCAGATGGTTGGTTCGCGGATTGTAGTAGTCCAGAATACCCTGCACGCAGCCAAGATCGGGGCGCGCGTGATGGAAATGCCTTGCGATGCGGTGCAACTGGTCGGGTGCGGGCTGATCCTCGGCGTCCCAGACACCGATGATTGCCCCCTTGCAGAATTTCAGGGCGTAATTCAGGGCGCGCGGCTTGGTTCTGACCGATCCTTCAGGCAATTCGATCACGCGAATCCATGGCGGCAAGGTCACTCCGGCAAGCGCGGATTTCGTCAGCCGGTCGCCCGTCTCGACCGCAAGAACGATATCGGTAAGTTCGCGCGGATATCGCAGCCGCAACAGCCGCGAAACGAGATCGCGGGCGATGCCGGCTTCCTTGTACAGCGGAACGATCACGGACATGTCGGGCAGGGGCAGGATATCTTCGCTGTCATCTTCCTGCTGCGCATGGCGGGGGCGAGGCGTGGCAAGCGCGGTCAGCAGACAGGCAAGTTTCAGTCCCGATTGCAGAACCAGCCCGGCGAAGATTGCCGATATCAGGGCAATCTGCATCGCGGATGGCGCCGCCCAGAAGCCATAGGCCAGTGCGGCGATTGCCGTTACATACAGGCAATTCAGCAGCTTATGTGGGCGTGACCGGCAGCTTTCGCGCTTTGGCACGCGATATTCCGCGGCCCGGATCAGTTCGGCAGAGCCGATGGACAGAAGCGCGTCCTGGATCTGCGCCTCGGTACACAGAACCATGCGGATCTGGCCGTGATCCGAGGCAAGATCCCGTGCCACCTCGGCGAATTCCCCGGGCCGGCAGGTCGCGATCAGGGTGCCGTCATCTGTCCTGCTCAGGGGAAGAATATCGCGGGAAAGGCAATAATCGATCCCGATTGCCTTAACCAGTTCGGGATCCGGGGGCGTCTGGGCGGGATCCGCCAGCTCGCTTTGCCAGAAGATGCTTTGTGCGCGGACAAGCGCCTGCGGCGTCACCCATCCATGCGCCAGAAGGATACGTTCGACAGGCGTATCCTGTTTGCGCTGCCTTGCAAGGGATTTGATCAGGTGAACCGGCTCGATGTCACCTTCGTCAAGAAGGATCTGCGCTATGGATTTCGCCGGTGGCTTCGCCCTTGCCGTTTCCGGTGGGTGGTTTTCCTGCCCTGCATCAATTGGAACCGGTTCCAAGCGCCTGATCATGAAGGTCTCCCTGCTGGAACACCTTCGCTAGCACGAGGAACGATAAGATCAGGTTAACCCGCCTCGACAGGCGCGATCATGACCGCTGACGGCCCATCGAATCGACGAAGCGGCGGAACAGATATGTGCTGTCCTGCGGTCCCGGCGAGGCTTCGGGATGGTGTTGCACAGAAAAGACCGGCTTGCCGTCCACGCGGATGCCGCAATTGCTGCCGTCGAAAAGGCTGACATGGGTTTCGATCACGCCTTGCGGCAGGGTCTGCGAATCGACGGCGAAACCGTGATTCATGGAGGTGATCTCGACCTTGCCGGTCTCGACATCCCGCACGGGATGGTTGGCGCCGTGATGGCCGTGGCTCATCTTGACGGTCTTTGCGCCAAGGGCAAGCGCCAGCATCTGGTGGCCCAGACAGATACCGAAAATCGGCAGATCGCGGTTCAGCAGCTCCTGGATCATCGGAACGGCATATTCGCCGGTCGCAGCCGGATCGCCCGGTCCGTTGGACAGGAACACCCCTTCGGGCTCATGGGCAAGCACCTCTTCGGCGGTGGCGGTTGCCGGCATGACCGTCACATCCGCGCCATGCGACACCAGCGAACGCAGGATATTGCGCTTGGCGCCGTAATCCAGTGCGACGACCTTGAACGGTTTGCCCTCGGGCTTCGCGCCGAAACCCGCATTCCATTCCCAGCGGCCCTCTTCCCAGCGATAGCTTTGCCGGCAGCTGACATCCCGCGCCAGATCAAGCCCGACCAGCCCTTTCCAGCCGCGAGCCCGCGCAATCATCGCCTCCAGATCGAATTTGCCGTCGGGATCATGGGCCAGCACGACATGAGGCGCGCCCTGCTGCCGGATCGCCCGGGTCAGCCGCCTGGTATCCACACCGCCGATACCGACCCTGCCGCGGCGCTGCATCCAGTCCTGCAAAGGCCCCGAGGCGCGCCAGTTCGACGGTTCGGTCGGATCCCAGCGGATGACAATGCCGCTGGCGACAGGATCGGGGGCCTCGTCATCCTCGGGGGTGATGCCGGTATTGCCGATATGGGGAAAGGTGAAGGTGACGATCTGGCTGGCATAGGAGGGATCGGTCATGATCTCCTGATAACCGGTCATCGCGGTGTTGAAGACCAGTTCGGCCACGACCTCTCCGGTTGCGCCGAATCCCTGGCCGTAGAATACGGTCCCGTCGGCTAGCACTAGGCAGGCGGTCGGTTGTCTGGCCATCTCGGCACCTCTGTCCTGAAATCAGCAGGTCAATAGGACCGTGGGCGGCCAAGGTCAAGTCGCGAGCGGGAAGGGAAAGCCGCGAAGCTTGATTTTCAGGGAGGCGATGTCTACATGGCGGGCTTCGCGCCGGCCCGGTCATCGGGTGGCGATTTGGGTCTCATCCCGGGAGTATGTCATGGATCTGCGAGCAAAATTGCAAGCTGCAACCAAGGAAGCGATGAAGGCGAAAGACAATGCGCGGCTGTCCACGCTGCGCCTGATCTCTGCCGCCATCAAGGATCGCGAGATCGCGGCGCGCGGAGAACGCGGCGATGAAGCGTCCCTGGGTGATGCCGATCTGATCGCGATCCTGTCCCGGATGGTCAAGCAAAGCCAGGAATCGGCCAAGGCCTATGAAGAGGGCGGCCGTCTGGAGCTTGCCCAGAAGGAAGAGGACGAGATTGCCGTGGTCAGGGAATTTCTGCCCCGGCAGATGAACGATGCAGAGATCGCCGATGCGGTCGACAGGATCGTATCGGATCTGGGGGCATCCAGTATCCGCGATATGGGCCGCGTCATGGCCGAGCTTCGCACCCGTCATGCCGGGCAGATGGATTTCGGCGCGGTTGGCGCGATGGTGAAGGCGCGGCTTCTGCATTAGGGCGCGTTTCGTTTGGCCGGAAGCGCGATTGATATGCGTTCTGCGACGGCCGGGGCTGTCTGCCCCCGGACTCCCCAAAGGATATTTGAGAGAAGAAGGGGAATTGATTGCGGAAGGAGTGTTTCTGTCGGGGGGTGAACTGGCGCTAGCGGATTTCGCTTAACCGGCGGCTCAATTCGTCGCTAAGCGACTGGCGTTCTTCCGGCGTCAGAAAGGCGCCAAGCTCTATCTCTCGCTGGCCGTCGGTCAGGGTCAGGTATTTCTCGACCGGGCCTTTCCGCAATGTAACGCGCACCCAATAGGGATTGGTCCGCCAGATCCGGTCGGGCTTTCCCGGATCCTGTCGCCTCACTTCAAGCCTGTTCCGGTCCAATAGCACTTCCTCGCGGGTTTCGCCGCTGCGATAGCTGCGCTGCAAGGCGATCCACAGGCCCAGCATGACTACGGCGATGAAGGGCAGTAATCCCCACCAGACCACTGTTCCGAGAACGGCGGTCAGTGGCAGGGCCATGAGCACGGCAGTCACGCCGATGAACCAGACGAAGCCGCGCAGCGGGAGTGATCGGTAGGGCCAGAGGAGCAACCGAAATGAAACGGCCCCGGAATCATCCGGGGCCGCGTTTTTCCATTCATAGGGCATCAGTGCGAGTGGCCATGATCCCAATCCGAGCGTTTGGGCAACTGCTCGAACGTGTGTTCGGGCGGCGGGGATGGAAGTGTCCATTCCAGCGTATCCGCATATTCGTTCCAGTAATTATTCTCGGTCACGCGCTTTCCGTAGAACAGCGTGTAGAACATGATCCCGATGAAGAACAGGAACGAGGCGAAGGACAGATAGGCGCCCAGCGAACTGATATTGTTCCAATATGCGAATTCGACCGGGTAATCGATATAACGGCGGGGCATGCCCTGACGGCCCAGGAAGTGCTGCGGGAAGAAGGTCAGGTTCGCGCCGATGAACATCATCCAGAAATGCAGCTTGCCTGCCCATTCCGGATATTGACGGCCCGACATCTTGCCGATCCAGTAATAGATGCCCGCAAAGATCGCGAAGACCGCGCCAAGCGACATCACATAGTGGAAATGCGCCACGACATAATAGGTGTCATGGTAAACCCGGTCCAGCGGCGCCTGCGACAGCACCACGCCGGTCACGCCACCCACGGTGAACAGGAACAGGAAGCCGAAGGCCCAGAGCATCGGCGTCTTGAACTCGACCGAGCCGCCCCACATCGTCGCGATCCACGAGAAGACCTTGATGCCGGTTGGCACCGCGATGGTCATGGTTGCCAGCATGAAGTAGCTTTGCTGGGTCAGCGACATGCCGACGGTGTACATATGGTGCGCCCAGACGACGAAGCCCAGCACCCCGATGGCAGCCATGGCCAGAACCATCGGCAGATAACCGAAGATCGGCTTTTTCGAGAAGGTGCTGATGACATGGCTGATGATGCCGAAGCCGGGCACGACGATGATATACACTTCCGGGTGGCCGAAGAACCACAGGATGTGCTGATACAGGATCGGGTCGCCGCCGCCTGCCGGGTTGAAGAAATTGGTGCCGAAATTGCGATCCATCAGCAGCATGGTGATGGCACCGGCCAGAACCGGCAGCGCCAGCAGGATCAGCCATGCGGTGATGAAGACCGACCATGCGAACAGCGGCACCTTGAACAGCGTCATGCCGGGGGCGCGCATGTTCAGGAAGGTGGTGATGATGTTGATCGCGCCAAGGATCGACGAGGCGCCCGAGACGTGGACGGCGAAGATCGCCAGATCCATGGAATAGCCGCCCTCGGTCGTGGATAGCGGCGGATACAGGACCCAGCCGACGCCCGATCCCATCTCGCTATTGCCGCCGGGAGCCAGCAGCGAGGCGATGCCAAGGCAGACGCCGGCGACATACATCCAGTAGGACAGGTTGTTCAGGCGCGGAAAGCTCATGTCCGGGGCGCCGATATGCAGCGGCATGAAATAGTTGCCGAAACCGCCGAACAGCGCCGGAATCACCACGAAGAACATCATCAGCACCCCGTGATAGGTGATCATGACGTTCCACAGATGGCCGTTGGGCGTACATTCAGCCGACGAATCGGCGATGAAGCGCGCACCCTCCATGCACATATATTGCACCCCGGGGTGCTGAAGTTCCATCCGCATGTAAACGGTGAAACTAACCGAAATCAGCCCGACCACAGCGGCCGTCAGCAGATAAAGGATACCAATGTCCTTGTGATTGGTGGACATGAACCAGCGGGTGAAGAACCCGCGTTGGTCGTGATGGTCTTCGTGGCCGTGAGCGGCTGCGTCTGCCATACCCGAACTCCCTCAGATATCGTCGAGCCGGTCAGGCGGACCGGCGGTATTCCCCGTGTTTCTAGACCAGCCTTCCGGCGCGGGCAATGCGTAAGAAGCGCCAAAAAACACGCAATTGCGCTATGATATCACAGTCATCCCGCCTGCTGGGCGGTAAAACTGCGACAAATTGTATCAACCCCTTGTCTTAGTCCCGGCTTCCCGCCGCGAGAATCCCGCAACCTGCGCGTGCGATGGTGAAGCCATGCCCGTCCGGTTCCGGCAGGTCACCTTGGTTTGCCGGCCTGCGAAGCCGGATCCGGTGTTCTGGGGGAATGGCCATATGACAGCACCAACCTGTTTTCGACCGGCCGGACGATATCGCCGCGGCGATATTCAGGCGGCCCGGGCAAATATCGCTGTCGGGAGTGGTGCTTCCCGAAGCGCTGCCAAAACTGGCTTGCGCATGTGCGTGCAAGGACGAAAAAGACAGGCCGCCAAAGCAGAAGGGGCGGCCTGTCGGACAGTTTGTGGGGTTGGCCGGCTTATTCTGCCGGGGCGTCGGGCGATACACTGACAAGGAATGCAGCGATATCCTCTTGTCCCTTCTTCATCTTGAAGGTCATCTTGGTCTTGGCGCTGTCATCGCCGGTCTTTTCCTGAACGAAGGCGTTCGGATCGGTGATATAGGCGGCCAGATCTTCCGCCGTCCAGACTTCGCCGGCATCCTTGAGCGCAATCAGCGCGTCGGAATATTTGAAATCTTCCTGGCTGCCAGCGGGACGACCGACGACATTCCACAGATTCGGACCGGTCTTGCCGCCTTTGACAATGTCTTCGCCATCGGCGCTCTGGATCATATGGCAGGCCTTGCATTTGCGGAATTCCTTCTCGCCCGCGGCAGCATCGCCTTCCTGCGCAAAAGCAGGGATGGCAAAGGCAACGGCAAGTACTCCGCTGATGATTGCAAGTTTCATATGGCTCTCCTCACTCGTACTAGCTGGGTGTCCCGGTGCGGATCATAAGGGGGCCGACCGGCTGATTCCACCTAGCATAAGGTCGCAGGCGGAAAATATGATGGAAGGCACATGGCCTGATGCATGTGTGCCACGGCCTTGCATCGCGAAATTAGCGGATTTCAAGGGGATACAGGGATCGGCCCGCATTTGCAGGGAAAACGGCTGTGATATTCTTGCATGAAACCGCGCATACATGAAACCGGGGCCGGCATATCCGGCCGTTCAGCTTCTTGCGCCGAATTGCGCCAGGAAATCGCCGAAACGTTCACCCTGGATCAGGATATGGTCGCGCTGCGCGGTCTCGGCGGCCTGTCCGTCTCCGGCTTCGATTGCGGCGACGACTGCGGAATGTTCGGTCAGTGATTGCCGCATCCGGCGGGGCAGGCGCAATTGCTGCCGCCGGAACGGTGTCAGGCGCAGATGCAAAAGTTCCGCCTGCTCGGCAAGGAAACTGTTCCCCGAGCCCTTGTAAATGGCAAGATGAAAGCTGCGATTGGCGTCGTAATAGGCTGACGGATCCCCTGATTCCGCCGCCTGTTCGCAGCGTTCCAGCCAGTCATGCAGCGTGGCAAGCAGTTCCGGGCTGGCGCGGCGGGCGCATAATCTGGCGCAGACGGCCTCGAGTTCGGCCATGACTTCGAACATCTCGACGATACGGCCGATGGACGGGTTCAGGACCTGTGTCCCGCGCCGCCGCTTCAACTCGACCAGACCGGATGCGGACAGGCGCTGCAAAGCCTCGCGCACGGGGGTGCGCGAGACTCCGAAACGTTCGGCAAGGGCGGGCTCCTCAAGCCGCGTGCCGGGGGGAAGAATCCCCTCGACGATTTCTGTTTCCAGCGTTTCGCTGATCTCATCTACGGCACCGGTCATGCACAACATCCTTATTCGCATGCACTATTTTCTGTTGTGTATACACAAAGGCAAGTGCAGTATGCTTAACGGGAGTATGAAATTCGATGCACGACATCGCAAGGGAGGAAAATCCATGAAGAGAATCATACCCGCCGCGATCATCGCGGCAGCCATGCCTTTGGCCGCCGGGGCCGAGGTTTTGAAGGCCAGCCACCAGTTTCCGGGTGGCAAGGGCGATGCGCGCGACGAGATGGTGCAGATGATCGCCAGAGATGTCGCAGAGGCGGATGTCGATCTGGAAATCCGCGTCTATCCGGGCGAATCGCTATACAAGGCCAAGGAACAATGGAGCGCGGTCACCAGCGGACAGCTTGATATGACGTCCTTCCCGCTGGATTATGCGGCGGGCCGGGTTCCCCAGTTCAGCGTGACGCTGATGCCGGGGCTGGTGCGCAACCACGAGCGGGCGCGGCGGCTGAATGATTCGCCCTTCATGGAAGACCTGCACAAGATGATCGAGGATGCCGGCGCTGTCGTCCTGTCCGATGCATGGTTGTCCGGCGGCTTTGTCAGTAAACAGAACTGCATCACCGGCCCCGACACGATCTCGGGTCAGGTGACGCGCGCCGCCGGACCTGCGTTCGAGCAGATGCTGGTTGCTGCGGGCGCGTCGATTTCCTCGATGCCGTCGTCAGAGATTTACACGGGGATGCAGACCGGGGTTCTGGATGCGGCCAACACATCCTCGGGTTCGATGGTCAGCTACCGGCTGTTCGAACAGGGAAAATGCCTGACCGCGCCGGGCGATAACGCCTTGTGGTTCATGTATGAGCCGGTACTGATCTCGAAGAAGAAGTTCGAGCGGCTGGACGAGGCGCAGCAGAAGGCGTTGATCGATGCCGGAAAGCGGGCGGAAGACTGGTTCGCCGAGCAGGCGGCGGGTCTTGACAGCAAGATGGTCGAGACCTTCACCGAAGCCGGGGTCGAGGTGGTCGAGATGTCGCAGGATGATTTCGACGCCTGGCTGACCATCGCCCGGGAAACCTCTTACAAGAATTTCGCGGATGAGATCGAGGGTGGTCAGGACCTGATCGACAAGGCGATGGCAGTCGAATGACCGCATTTCAGCGTATTCTTGACGAACTGGCGCGGTTAAGCGGGATCCTTGCGATGATCCTGCTGGCCTCGGCCACGGTGGTGGTCACTCAGATGGTGATCTGGCGCTATTTTCTTGGCGCCTCCACCGTCTGGCAGACCGAATATGTCATCTTTTCGACGACGGCGGCGATGATGCTGGGCGCGCCCTATGTGCTGGCGCTGAAGGGTCATGTCGGCGTCGATATTCTGGTTCAGGCCGTGAGCGGCGGCACGCAGCGGGTCTTTGCCCTGATTTCGGGGCTTGCCTCGCTGGGCTTCGTAGGCGCGCTGGCGTGGTCGGGGATCGGTTTTCTGTACGAGGCGACGATGAAGGGCTGGACGACGGACACGATCTGGGCCCTGCCGCTGTGGATCCCGTTCTGGCCCATACCGTTCGCCTTTGCCCTGATGAGCCTTCAGTTGATCGCGCAGATGATCGTGGCGATCTTCCCCGGCCGTTCCGCGCAGGAAGGAGGATTGTGATGTCGCCGTCAATGGCCGGTCTGGCAGTTCTTGTCACGATTCTGGTGCTGCTGGCTGTCGGCACGCCAATCGCCTTCACGCTGGGTTTCGTCGCCGTCGGCGCTTTGATTCTGTCCGAAGGCTGGTTCGCCATCTACGGGGTGTCGGAAACATTTTTCGCGGGCCTCGCCAATTTCGGCATGGTCTCGGTGCCGATGTTCATCCTGATGGGCGCGGCGGTCGCGTCTTCGCCGGCGGGCAAGGATCTGTACGAGGCGCTTGACCGCTGGCTGTACCGGGTGCCGGGCGGCATGGTGATGTCCAATATCGGCGCCTGCGCCCTGTTCGCGGCGCTGTCGGGCTCGTCGCCCGCCACCTGCGCCGCCATCGGCAAGATGGGCATCCCCGAGATGACCCGGCGCGGCTATCCCGACTCGCTGGCTGCCGGGTCGATCGCTGCCGGGGGCACGCTGGGTATCCTGATCCCGCCCTCGGTCACGATGATCGTTTACGGGATCTCGACCGAGACCTCTATCGGCCGGCTGTTCCTTGCCGGGCTGGTTCCGGGGCTGATGCTGACCGGATTATTCATGATATGGGCGCTGTTCGACTGCTGGCGCAGGGGGATCGGGCTTAGCAATGTGACCCGTCACTTTTCGCTTGCCGAAAGGCTGGAAAAACTGCCGAAGGTTTTGCCCTTCCTGATCATTGTCGCATTGATCCTGTTCGTGCTGTATGGCGGTGTCGCCACGCCTTCCGAGGCGGCGGGAACAGGGGCGTTGATCTGTCTTGTGCTGGTTGCGGTGATCTATCGCATGTGGCGTGCCGGTCCGATGGTCAATGTGTTCCGCGATACGATCCGCGAGGCGGTGATGATCATGCTGATCCTTGGTGCGGCAGAGCTTTTCGCCTTCGCGCTGTCGTCGCTGTTCATCACCCAGACGGTGGCTGACGCGATCGCAGGTCTCGAAGTCAATCGCTGGGTGCTGCTGCTCGTCATCAATCTCTTCCTGCTGGTCGCAGGTTGTTTTCTGCCGCCGGTGGCGATCATCCTGATGACTGCGCCGATCCTGATGCCGATCCTCGATTCGGCGGGGTTCGATCCCTATTGGTTCGCGGTGATCCTGACGATCAATATGGAGATCGGGTTGATTACGCCTCCGGTCGGACTAAATCTTTATGTCATCAACGGCATCGCGCCGCAGATCAGTCTGCGTGACATCCTGATGGGATCGCTGCCGTTCGTGGGCATGATGATTCTGGGGATGCTGTTGCTGTCGCTATTCCCGCAGATTGCCCTGTTTCTGCCCGATCTGATCATGGGGGCCGCGATTTGAACCTGACGTCGCAGATATACGACCGGCTGAGCAATCTGGTCGTCAATACCGGATGGGGCCGCAAGGACGCGGCCCCGCCCAGACCCGAAACGCTGATCGAGGCGGCTCGCAAGCTGCCCGGCCTGCGCTCGGAAACCCGGGTCATGGCGCAGGCGGCAGAGCTGCTGGCGGGCTATGCGATATTGGACGATGCCGGCAAGCTGTCATTCTTCGAGTCGCTGCGCGACGGGTTCGACCCGGATCCCGATGCATTGGCAGAGGCGGCGCGGCAATATCTGGAAAGCGCCGATCCCGCGCGGCTGGAGGCGCTGTCACGTCTTGCCGAACCTCCGCGGCAGGAGCTTTTACGGCGGTTGAACACGGCGGCGGGCGGCACGGCGGCGCTTGTGGGGATGCGCGACGATCTGCTGCGCCTGACCGGGCGCGACCCGGCCTTCGCGCGTGTGGACGCGGATTTTCGGCATCTGCTTCGGTCATGGTTCAATCGCGGCTTCCTGCAACTGGTCAGGATCGACTGGCGCAGCCCGGCGTTGCTGCTGGAAAAGCTGATCAAATACGAGGCGGTCCACGAAATCCGCGATTTCCGCGATTTGCAGCGCCGCGTGCTGCCCGCCGACCGGCGCTGTTATGCCTATATGCACCCGGCGATGCCGGATGAGCCACTGATCTTCGTCGAGATCGCCCTGATCAACGGCCTGCCGGATTCGGTGCAGGGGCTGATCGACGAAGCGCGAGAGGTGCTGCCGCCCGATCAGGCCGATACCGCTGTGTTCTATTCGATCTCGAATTGCCAGAACGGGCTGGCCGGGATCAGTTTCGGCAATCTGCTGATCAAGAATGTCGTGGCCGAATTGCTGCGCGAATTGCCGAACCTGTCCGGTTTCGTCACGCTTTCCCCGATTCCCGGCCTGCGCAAATGGCTGGAAGAGCGCGCCGGGGCCGAGCCCGCGATTGCGAAACTGCTGAAAGAACCCGATCCCGTTGCCCTGTCGGCGCAGACTGCCCGCTATCTGTTGAAGGCCAGGGACGCAAAAGACCGTCCGCGCGATCCGGTGGCGCGGTTTCATCTGGGAAATGGCGCCGAGGCGCATCGCGTGATCCCCGATGCGGATATCTCGGAACGGGGGCGGAAGCAGTCTTTGGGGATGATGGTGAATTATCTCTACGATCTGAAGCGGATCGAGGCCCGGCATGACGGTTTCACCGAGCGCGGCGTGATTGCCGCGCCGCGCAAAATGCAGGATATGGCCCGCAAGGCCGAGCCGAAACAGACGGATGAAGAAACATGAGCAATATGCTTTTCGACGCCTTGATGGATCAGCATGCCGGATCGGTGCGGGATTGCCTGATCCCAGGGGACGGCCCGCGGATCAGCTATGATGAGATTTACCGGCTGTCCGGGCGTCTGGCGAATCTGTTGCTGGCCGAGGGCGTCAGCCCCGGCGACCGGGTGGCGGTGCAGGTCGAGAAATCTCCGCAGGCTCTTGCGCTTTATCTTGCCGCCATTCGGGCAGGCGCGGTGTTCCTGCCGCTGAACACCGCCTATACCCCCGCCGAGATCGCGTATTTCGTTGAAGATGCCCAACCTGCTCTGGTCGTCTGCGATCCCGCGCGCGAGGCGCGGCGGACAGAGTTCCGCCCGCAAGGCAAGTTGCTGACGCTTGGTGCGGATGGCAATGGTAGCCTGATGGATGCCGCCGCCGCGTATCGTGACGATCATGCCCCGGTGGCGCGTTCCGGCAGCGATCTGGCGGCGATCCTTTACACATCGGGGACCACGGGCCGGTCGAAGGGCGCGATGCTCAGTCATGACAATCTGTTGTCCAATGCCCGGACATTGGTCGATGCCTGGCGCTTCTCGGCGGATGATGTGCTGCTGCATGCCTTGCCGATCTTTCACACGCACGGGCTTTTCGTGGCCTCGAATGTTTTGATGCTTGCGGGCGGCGCGATGATCTGGCTGCCGAAATTCGATGCCGCGCAGGTGATTGGATTGCTGCCGCAGGCCAGCAGCATGATGGGTGTGCCGACCTTTTACACAAGATTGCTGGACCGTGACGATTTCACCCGCGATCTGGTTTCTGGCATGCGGTTGTTCACCTCGGGCAGTGCGCCGCTTCTTGCCGAAACGCATAGGGAATTCGAAGCGCGGACGGGTCATCGTATCCTTGAGCGCTATGGCATGACCGAAACCAACATGAATACCTCGAATCCCTATGAGGGCGAGCGGCGGGCAGGCACTGTCGGCTTCCCCTTGCCCGGCGTCGAGCTGCGGATCATGGGCGAGGAGGGCGCGGAACTGCCGCAGGGCGAGATCGGTATGATCGAGGTGCGGGGCAGCAATGTCTTTCAGGGCTATTGGCGGATGCCCGAAAAGACCGCCGAGGAACTGGGTGCGGATGGCTGGTTC
Source organism: Paracoccus onubensis (assembly GCF_003591515.1). Lineage (GTDB taxonomy): Bacteria > Pseudomonadota > Alphaproteobacteria > Rhodobacterales > Rhodobacteraceae > Paracoccus > Paracoccus onubensis. The sequence continues at coordinate 11,656 of NZ_QZCG01000005.1, read as the reverse complement.
AAGACCGGCGATCTGGGGCTGATCGATGCGCAGGGATATGTCAGCATCGTCGGGCGGGGCAAGGATCTGATCATTTCCGGCGGGTTCAATATCTATCCGAAAGAGGTCGAATTGCTGATCGACGAGATGCCGGGCGTGCTGGAAAGCGCGGTAATCGGCGTGCCGCATCCGGATTTCGGTGAGGGCGTGGTGGCCGTGGTCGCCCGTGGCCGCGACGTGGAACCCGATCCGCAGGCGATTATCGGCGGGCTGGCGGACCGGCTGGCGAAGTTCAAGCAGCCCAAGAAGGTGATCGTGGTGGATGAATTGCCGCGCAATGCAATGGGCAAGGTGCAGAAGGCCGAATTGCGGGCCCGGCACGAGGGATTGTTCGCGGGCTGATCATCCGTCTGCCCCATCGCCGTTGCACCTGACGGCGCGGGGGAGGGGCGTTTGCGTCCCTTCTTGACCCGGGCCAATTCACTCCCTGAGGATATTGAGTGAAGAAGTTGCCATACCGGTTTGGCCGGAACTGCGGCGGTGGGGGGGGGCGGACGGGCGGTTGAGGTCTTCCATCTGCACCGCCGGTAACGCAGACTGCCGCGCGAGGAGGAACCATCATGACGCAATCCGCCCCGCCGATCAGCCGTTTTCCGGTGCCAGATCTGGCCAGTCTGCCCGAGGATATCCGGCAGGCGATCGGGAAGGTGGCCGAGAAATCCGGCTTCATTCCCAATGTTTTCCTGGCGCTTGCACATCGCCCGGCAGAATTCCGGGCCTTCTTCGCCTATCATGATGCCTTGATGGACAGCGACCAGGGGCTTGGCAAGGCCGAGCGGGAGTTGATCGTGGTCGCGACAAGCGGGCTGAATCGCTGCCAGTATTGCGTTGTCGCGCATGGCGCGATCCTGCGGATCCGCGCCAGGGATCCGTTGATCGCGGATCAGGTGGCGATCAATTGGCGCAAGGCGGATCTGACCGAACGGCAGCGCGCCATGCTGAGCTATGCCGAGAAAGTCGCCCTGAACGCGCAGGAAATCGGGGATGAGGATCACGACGCCCTGTCCGATGCCGGTTTCAGCCAGGACGAGATCTGGGATATCGGCGCGATTGCCGCCTTTTTCGGGATGTCCAACCGGCTGGTGAATGCGGGCGATATCCGCCCCAATGACGAATTCTACATGCTGGGGCGGGAATGAGGGCGCCGCTTGCGCCCGGCCCCCGGGTGGCCCTGCCCGAGATAAATGCCAGGATGGATCCTGCGGACTGGGCGCAATTGCTGCTGCTGTCGCTGTTATGGGGCACGTCCTTCTTTCTGATCGCCGTTTCGGTGACCGCCTTGCCGGTTCTCAGCGTGGTTGCGATCCGCCTGATCGTTGCATCCGCAGTGCTTTGGCTGATCGTGATCGCCACGGGCCGCCGCCCTCCGCTTCAGCCGGATATCTGGGGGGCGTTCCTGATCATGGGGATTCTGAACAACGCGATCCCCTTCGGGCTGATCGTCTGGGGGCAGACCTCGGTTCCTTCGGGCGTGGCCTCGATCCTGAATGCGACCACGCCGCTTTGGACCGTCATCGTCTCGGGGATGCTGCTGGCCGATGAGGGTTTCAGCACGCGCAAGCTGGCGGGCGTTCTGCTTGGGCTTGGCGGAGTTGCCGTGATGATCGGGCTGGATACGCTGTCGGGGCTGGGTCATGCGGTCTGGGGGCAGATCGCGATTCTGGGGGCGGCGCTGTCATATGCTTTCGCCAATGTCTTCGGGCGGCGGTTTCGCAGGATGGGCCTTGATCCGGTGGTGACGGCTGCGGGCATGGTCACCTGCTCGGCCGCCCTGCTTGTGCCGCTGACGCTATCGGTCGACGGCTGGCCGGGCGCAGAGGTTCCGGGACGTGTCTGGCTGGCGGTGATTGCGCTGGGCATCTTCAGCACCGGGCTGGCCTATGTGCTGTATTTCCGCGTGCTGGCGCGGGCGGGGGCGACGAATATTTCGCTGGTGGGTTTCCTCGTGCCGGTCTCGGCGATCCTGCTGGGCTGGCTGTTTCTGGGTGAAAGGCTGGGGCCGGCGCAGCTATTGGGCATTGTCCTGATCGCCATGGGTCTGGCCCTGATCGACAGGCGGTTTCTGAGCAGGGGCAGGTAAGCGCCATGTTCCGGCGGATGCAAAGGCGTGTCCGGACAGGAACTCGACCGCATTATTCGGGGGAACATGAGCAGCTTGTGAATGATGGGCATCTGTATTAACCCCATGGACCGGACCGGCTGCCGATCCGTGCCGTGTTTGCGGCGATGCGGGGCGTCACCGTCGGCGCGCCATTTTCGCGATCCCGGGAGAGGCAGGATATGACTGATCTGAATGTCGGTTGCGAGTCCCCTTCGGCGGCGGCTGCAACCGGAAGCGATGACCCGGCCAAGGCGCGGATCACCGAAATCCTGCCGGGGATCCTGTTGCTGCGGGCCGAATTGCCCTTTGCGCTGGATCACGTGAATATCTACCTGATCGCAGAGGATGACGGCTGGGCGATCGTGGATACCGGGGTCGATGACGCAAGGACACGTGCAGTCTTCGCGCAATTGCTTGAAGGACCGCTGAAGGGGCAGCGTTTCAGCCGGTTGATCGCCACGCATCACCACCCGGATCACATCGGTCTGGCAGGCTGGCTTTGCGCCGAATACGATCTGCGGCTGTTCACCAGTCTTTCGGCCTATCTGGCCAGCCTGACGCTGCGTGGCAATCCCGAGCGGCTGGGCCGCGCATTCTACGCGGCTTATTATCGGCGGCATGGCATGACCGCCGCGCAGGCGAAATCCCTGCAGGGCTGGCCGGAACATTATCGGGAACTGGTCGGAACGCCGCCGCCGGAATTCACGCGGCTGCTGGCCGGAGACCGGCTAAAGCTTGGCCACAGGGAATTCGAGATCCTGACCGGTGACGGCCATGCGCCCGAGCAGCTTATGCTGTATTGCGCCGCCGAAGGGCTGTTGCTTGCCGGCGATCAGGTGCTGATGCGCATCTCGCCCAATATCAGCGTGGATCCGACCGGCCCCGAAAGCGATCCCTTGGGCCATTACCTGCGGTCGCTGGAGAATTTGCGGGGCCGGGTGCCTGACGGAACATTGGTGCTGCCGGGCCATCACAAGCCGTTTCGCGCTCTGCATGCGCGGATCGGGGAATTGCAGGAGCAGCACCGGCAGCGGCTTGAGACGATCCTGCGGGCATGTGGGGATTCCGAACTGTCGGTTGGCGATCTGGTTCCGGTCCTGTTCAGCCGGCCACTTGACGGATTCCAGCTTGGATTCGCATTCGGAGAGGCCCATGCGCATGTCAACCGTCTGGTTCATGACGGCCGCCTGAAGCGCAGTTCCAGCGATGATGGCATCCGCTATCGCATATCGCCTGACTGATTTGCCGCGAGCATATCCCTGTCAGATCGCGCCCGCCCGGATCACTTTCCCCCTCTGCTTCTTCTTTGTCCAAATACCTCGGGGGTCCAGGGGGCAGCGCCCCCGGCCATCGCGGGACGCACGTAACCGGCGTTTCCGATTCCGCGCAACACGCGGCCATCCGTGCAGACCGGCGGCATGAAGGTCGCGCGATATCTCAGGTAATCCAGCCCGGGATTTCCGACGCCTGCTTGATCCACTTTGCCAATTGCTCGCTATCGGGCTGATCGCCCTCGTGGATATGGAAATAGCGGGTATTCGGATCCTTCGATGTCACCGGCGGAAGCGGCGACAGCGACGTGCCGCTGAAGAATGTGATCTTTATATATTTGGTGAAACAGTGATAGCTGACGATCCAGCCATGGCCTTCGACCCCGTAGAAGGGCGAGTTCCATCTGACGGCCTTGCGGATATGGGGAACCGTTCTGGTGATGAGGCCATCCAGTTTTTGTCCCGCCTCGCGTTTCCAGCCGGGCATTGCGGCGATATAGGCCTGAACCGGCTCATCGCCGTCGCCCTTGGGGATCTGGGGATTTCCGCCGGATAGCAGGACGGGCTTGCCGTCACCCGATTGGCTGGGTCTGGCGCTTTTGCGCGATTTTCCGGTCATGGGGTCCCCGTCAGCTTGCCGTTTTGCTTTTAACGAACCGGCCGGAAAATGGTTCCGCTTGCCGGAATGCCGCGGATATCCGGGGATATGGGACCACGCGGAATCAAAGGCGGCCCCAATGCGACAAGGCAGCTTTTCTTCCCCCTGCGCAGCCGCTAGGTTCCGCCCGGAAAGCGAAACAGAACGGGGCGGCCGGTGGCGCATATCATCGTTGTGGGCAACGAAAAGGGAGGTTCGGGCAAATCGACGACCTCGATGCATGTGGCGACGGCGCTTGCGCGTATGGGGCACAAGGTCGGAGCCCTGGATCTGGACGTGCGGCAGCGGAGTTTCGGCCGTTATCTTGAAAATCGCAGCGCCTTCGTCCGGCGCGAGGAACTGGATCTGCCGACCCCGCAGCTGGGAGAGCTGGCCGAGGGAAGCGATCCGCTGACCCCGGCGCTGCAGGCGCTCGAGGCGGAATGCGATTTCATCCTGCTGGACTGCCCCGGTTCGCATACCAGGCTTAGCCAGATGGCGCATACGCTGGCCGATACCCTGATGACGCCGATGAATGACAGTTTCGTCGATTTCGACCTGCTGGCGCGGATGTCGCCCGAGGGCAAGGTGATCGGCCCGTCGATCTATGCCGAGATGGTCTGGGCGGCCCGCCAGATGCGGGCAGAGGCCGGTGCGGGGCCGATTGATTGGGTCGTGCTGCGCAATCGACTTGGCACGCAGGCCATGCATAACAAGCGCAAGGTCGGCGGGGCGCTGGAAACATTGTCGAAAAGGATCGGCTTCCGCGTCACCACCGGGTTTTCCGAGCGGGTGATTTTCCGGGAACTCTTTCCGCGCGGCCTGACGCTGCTGGATCTGAAGGATATCGGCACCGAATCTCTCAGCATGTCGAATATCGCCGCTCGGCAGGAGTTGCGCGATCTGATACAGACGCTTGATCTTCCGGGGGTAAAGGTCAGGTTCTGAGGCTCATCACCTCTCCTTGAAAATGCCAGGATTGTTGACGTAAGCGTTCGGCTTTATGTTGCGTGATTCTAATGCGGATTTACAGGCGGACAGGATGCGGGGTCTCTTTATCGTTATGCTCCTGGCCGGGTTGGCCGGCCCCGCCGCTTCCGTCGCGGAATCGGTGGATGAGCAGGCGACGGATTCTGCCGTCGAACGCGCCATTCCCGCAATCACCGTATCGGTCGCCGAGACATCGGAGGTTCAGGCCAGAGTGCCGGTGGTCGGCACGCTGACGGCGCGCGAAGAGGTGCAGGTGCATTCGCAGGTCACGGGCCACGAGATCACCGAGATTCTGGTTGAAGCCGGCGACCGGGTCGAGAAGGGGCAGCCATTGGCGCGGCTGTCGCGCGACACTCTGGAGGCGCAGCTTGCGCAGGCCGATGCCGGTTATCAGCAGGCCGAGGCTGCGTTGAAACAGGCCGCAACCGCATTGAAACGGGCGCAAAGCCTGCGGGCCTCGAACAATGCGTCGCAGGCGGCGCTGGATGATGCGGTTGCCGCCGAAGCCAATGCTCAGGCCGGGCTTGCACAGGCCGAAGCCGCGCGCCGGCTTGCCCGGCTTGATCTGGACCGGACTGAGATCGTCGCACCGGTGACCGGCCAGATCGTCGAGCGGAATGCAACGCTTGGAACGATGTCGGGCGGGACAGAGCCGCTTTTCACGCTGATCGCGGATGGCGCGATCGAGATGTCCGCCGAAGTGATTGAAACCGCGCTGCAAAGCCTGCAACCGGGCGCCCCGGCCCAAATCTCGGTAGCCGGGCTGGGACAGGTGTCGGGAGAGGTGCGGCTGATTCCCGCCTCGGTCGATCCGGTGACGCGGCTGGGCAAGATGCGTATCGCGCTGGACGATGTGCCGGGGCTGCGCCGCGGGTTGTTCGCCAGCGGCTGGGTCATCACCGCAAAGCGCGAGGCCGTGACGATCCCGGCGACGGCGGTCCTGTCGGATGATGACGGGGACCGGGTGCAGGTGGTCAAGGACGGGGTCGTCCAGTCCCGGCAGGTCAGGGCGGGGTTGCTGTGGGACGGCCGGCGCGAAATCATAGAGGGCGTTGCCGCGGATGAACAGGTGATCACCCGTTCGGGCGCGTTCTTCCGGGATGGGGATAGCGTGAAGATCGTTGACGGCGCCTCCGATCCGGATACTGCCGAATCCGGTACCGAGCCTGCTGCGGACGCGGATGCTGAAGGCGCCGGTGAACAGGCAGATCAGCCATGAATATGTCCACCTGGTCGATCCGGCATCCGGTTCCGCCGATCGCGATCTTTCTGGTGCTGCTGGTCGTCGGGCTTTACAGTTTCTTCAAGCTGCCGGTCACGGCCATGCCGAATATCGACCTGCCCATCGTCAGCGTGGATATCGGCCAGCCGGGCGCGGCCCCGTCGGAACTGACGACACAGGTCATCCAGCCGGTCGAGGACAGTATCGCCTCGGTCACCGGCGTCCGGCATATCAGTTCCACCGCGACCGACAGCATGGCCTCGATCACCGTCGAATTCGAGCTGGAAACCGACAGCGACCGCGCCGTGAACGACGTCAAGGACGCAGTGTCGAATGTGCGCGGGGAACTGCCGGAAAGCATCAGCGAACCCATCGTGCAGCGGGTCGATGTCACCGGATATCCGATCCTGACCTATGCCGTCAGCGATCCGACCCAGAGCATCGAGGGATTGTCGAAATTCGTCGATGACGTGATCGGGCGTGATCTTTCCACGGTGGACGGCGTGGGCAAGACCACCCGGATCGGCGGAGCCGAGCGCGAGATCAAGGTCGAACTCGATCCCGATCGGTTGCTGGCGCATGGGCTGACCTCGGCGGATGTCTCGAACCAGCTTCGGGCCAGCAATATCGACATGGGCGGCGGCCGCGGCGATCTGGCAAGCACGGAATATTCGATCCGCGCTCTTGGGGGCGCGGCAACGGTCGGCCAGCTTGCCGCTACGCCGGTCACCATTGCCGATGGCCGCACGATCCGGCTGGATCAGCTTGGCGATATCATCGATGGCGGCAGCGAGGCGCGCAGTTTCGCGCTTCTGGACGGCCAGCCGGTGGTGGCCTTCGGCGTCTATCGCGCAACCGGCAAATCGGATCTGTCGGCGGGCGACGGCGCAAAGGCGCGGCTGGACGAGATCCGCGAGCAATATCCGAATACCCGGATCACCCTGATCGACGACGCGACGACCTATACTTCGTCAAGCTATCACAGCGCGATGGATACGCTTTATGAGGGCGCGGCTTTGGCCGTGATCGTGGTGTTCCTGTTCCTGCGCAACTGGCGGGCCACGGCGATTGCCGCGGTGGCGCTGCCATTGTCGATCATTCCGACATTCTTCGTCATGCAATGGCTGGGCTTCACGCTGAACGGGATCAGCCTTCTGGGGATCACTCTTGTGACCGGGATTCTGGTCGATGACGCCATCGTCGAGATCGAGAATATCGTGCGCCATATCGGCATGGGATCGCCACCCTACGAGGCCAGCGAGGAAGCCGCCAGCGAGATCGGCCTGACGGTGATCGCGATCAGTTTCTCGATCGTTGCGGTCTTTGCGCCGGTTAGTTTCATGGGCGGAATTTCGGGGCAGTATTTCAAGCAATTCGGCCTGACCGTCGCGGTTTCGGTGCTGTTCTCGCTATTGGTGGCGCGGATCATCACGCCGATGCTGGCCGCCTATTTCATTCGCGGCGCCAGCCATCCGGCGGACAAGCCCGATGGCTGGATCATGCGCGTGCTGATGTCGGTGCTGCGCTGGACGATGCGGCATCGCTGGCTGACCCTGTTCGCGGGTTTCGGGGTTTTCGCGATGTCGATCTTTTCGGCGACGCTGTTGCCGACCGAATTCATTCCGGCCTCTGATATCGGGCGCAGCCAGATCGAGATCGAGATGCCCCCCGGTTCCACCATCGAGGATACCGAAGATGCCGTGCGCCGCATGTATGGCCGCATCTCGGATACGCCCGAGGTGCAGTCGCTTTTCGCCTATAGCGATGGTTCGGATGTCACCTCGGCGCGGCTGATGATCAATTACGGCAAGAAGGAAACCCGCGACCGGTCCCAGTTCGAGCTGGAAGACGAATTGAAATCCATGCTCGCCGACATGCCCGACATGCGCATCAATTTCCAGAACGAAGAGGGGCAGAGCGACTTCACCATCAGCGTTCTGGGCGCAACGGAGGAAAGCGCCGCGCTTGCCGCCGAACGGCTGGTCGACGCGATGAAGAAACTTCCGTCACTGGAAGGCGTGACCTCCTCGGCGAGCCTGAAACGCCCCGAAATCCAGATCGTGCCGAAACCCGATATCGCCGCGCAGCTTGGGGTGACGGCAAGCGATCTGGCGACAACCCTGCGGATCGCGACCCTTGGCGATAACGAGGAAAATCTGGCCAAGTTCAACGCGGGCGACGAACAGATTCCCATCGTGGTGCGCCTGAACGAAGAATCGCGCAACGATCTTATGCAGGTGCAGAACCTGCGCGTGCCCAGCTCTGCCGGGTCGGTGCCGATCTATACGGTGGCGGATGTGACCCTGTCGGCAGGCGCGGCCGAGATCGGGCGCTATGACAGGGAGTTCCGCACGACGGTCAGTGCCAATCTTGCGGGTGGCGCGTTATTGGGCCCGGTCAATACGCAGGTCGCGCAGCTGCAACAGGAGATCGAGCTTCCGCCGGGCACAAGCATCCAGCCCGCAGGCGATGCCGAGATCATGGCCGAGGTTTTCGAGGCTTTCGCAACCGCAATGGCCGCAGGGATCATGCTGGTCTATATCGTGCTGGTCCTGCTGTTCCATAATTTCATCACGCCGGTGACCATCCTGCTGTCGCTGCCCCTGGCGATCGGAGGCGCGATCATCGCGCTGTTCCTGACCGGGAACTCGATCAGCATGGCTGTCGTGATCGGTTTCCTGATGCTGATGGGGATCGTCACCAAGAACTCGATCATGCTGGTGGAATTCGCCCTGACATCGATGGCGGCGGGTACGCATAAATACAACGCGATCCTTGATGCGGTGCATAAGCGCGCCCGGCCCATCGTGATGACCACCATCGCGATGACCGCCGGCATGGTTCCCTCGGCGCTGGCGACCGGAGAGGGCGGAGAATTCCGCGCCCCGATGGCGATTGCGGTGATCGGCGGGCTGCTGTTGTCCACGTTGCTGTCGCTGCTTTTCGTGCCGTCGCTGTTTTCGCTTATCCATGGCGGTCAGGGGCGGATATTCGGCTGGGTTGCGCGCAGGATGGGCCTGAACCGCGCCCGGGACCCGCTGCAGGAATAAGGCGCGTTTCGCCATGATCCGGGGGCGCTGCCCCGTCGCGCTTGCGCGCGACTCCCCGGGATATCTGGATGAAGAAGCGGGGGCAGGGGCGAATTCGGTCAGCTGTGGCGTAGCCCTTTGGCCGATAAATCAGTAAGGCAGGCCGTGTTGCCTGTGCAGATCGTCGATCGCTTTGCGCAGCTCCTCCGATGGCGTTTTGCCGAAACCCGCGATGCCATGTTCAAGCTGTTCGAGATTGGTCGCACCGATGATCGGGATATTCCGGAAGGGCCGCGTCAATTGCCATGCGACGGCAAGGTGTACCGGATCCCAGCCATGCTCTGCCGCCAGTTCGTGATAGGCGGAAACCGCCTCCAGCGCCCTTTCGGTCTTTCGTCCGCCAAGCAGGCCCGGGCCGCCATGGGCGCGATCCACCGCGGCGCGGCTGCCTTCGGGCATCGCTCCGTCCTGATACTTGCCGCTCAGCAAACCGGCGGCCAGCGGGGAATAGGCCAGCAAAGTCACCTCTTCGGCATTTGCGGTTTCGGCCAGATCGGTGTCGTAAAGCCGGTAAAGCAGCGAATATTCGTTCTGGATCGAGGCGACGCGCGGCCCGCCCGTCCGCTCGGCCATATCGCACCAGCGGGTCAGCCCCCATGCGGTTTCGTTGGACAGTCCGAAAGCCCGCAGCTTGCCTGCGCCGATCGCGCCGGTCACGGCCTCCAGCACATCCGCCATGTGGTCCAGAACCTGCTGTTTCGAGCGGCCCGTGGAATCAAAATCCCAGTTCCGGCGGAAGGCCCAGGTGCCGCGCAGCGGCCAGTGCAGTTGATACAGGTCGATCCGGTCGGTTTGCAGGCGGCTGAGGGAATTGTCGATGGCTTGACGGATGATCGCACCGTCATAGGGTTTGCCGTCGCGCAGGTTCTGGTTGGGGCCGGTAATCTTGGTGGCGATCTCGACCCGGTTCCGATTGCCGGGCCGGGCCAGCCAGCGGCCAAGGATCTCTTCCGATTTACCCACGGTTTCGGCGCGGACCGGATTGACGGGATACATCTCGGCGCAATCAAGGAATGTCATGCCGATCGCCGCCGCCCGGTCAAGCTGGGCATGGGCGTCCGCCTCATCCGTCTGGTTGCCGAACGTCATGGTGCCAAGGCAGATCTCGCTCACCTCGACATCGCTGCCGCCAAGTGTGACTCTTTTCATCGCTGTCCCCGTATCTTCGGAATTGGCGGCAAGCTAAGGATAACCGCGCCGGATACAAGCCCGTCCGTCGGCAAAGGCTTTGGTTGCCTCGCGGCTTGTTTCTTCTTCACGCAAATATCCCGGGGGTCCGGAGGCTAGCCCTCGGCTTGTTGGTGCGCCAAGCTTCGAGAGACCTGCCGCCGGCGGGCTGACCCCCGGCTTGCCTAATAGCTGTTCCGCAACCGGTCCAGGGCACCTTGCAGGATATAGCCTGCCGCGACCTGATCCACGACCTCGGCGCGGCGTTTGCGCGACGTATCGGCTTCCAGCAAGGCCCGCTCGGCCGCCACGGTCGAGAGGCGTTCATCCCAGAACCCGATGGGCAGGTCGGTGAGACCCGAAAGGTTCCGGGCGAAGGCGCGGGTGGATTGCGCGCGCGGGCCTTCGGTTCCGTCCATATTGCGGGGCAGGCCAAGGATCAGACCGGTAAGGCGACGCTCTGCCACGATGGCCAGCAGATCGGCGGCGTCCAGCGTGAATTTCCTCCGCCGGATGACCCGCAGAGGGGAGGCGATCTGCCGCATGCCGTCACTGACCGCGACGCCGATGGTCTTGGTGCCAAGATCCAGCCCGGCAAGCGCCCCGGTCCGGGGCAGGGCCCGTGCCATGTCGGTAATGTCGTCAAAGATCATGGCCGCGCCTGCATGTTCCGGGTGTCGGGAAAGTCCGGGGAAGGAAATCGTACCGCCCCGAGGACGCGATCCCCGATGACGCAACGGCCATGCAGGCAATTCCGTGCGGAATCGCGATCAGCGGTTTCTTCATCATATCGCGGCGATATCAGGACATAACCGGCCCCGCCACATCCGGCCAATCCTGCGACGATAGTGCTCATCACTCGATCAGCCCTGCCGTCTCGGCGGCTTCGCGGATCGGCGCGATGGCTTCGGGCTGTGCGCCGAAGCGTTCCTGCGCCTCGTCCCAGATCGCGCTTGCGCGGTCGGTCTGTCCCAGCACCGCAAGCGAGCCGATCAGCCGGGCCCATTCCTCGGGCGAGCCGCCCTGCGTGGCCAGCCGCGATTCCAGCCCCGAAACCATGCCCTGAATCATCTCCTGACGTTCTTCGGGGCTCATGTCCTCGGTGGCCGCCATCGTATCGGCATCGGGGCCGGGCAGGGC
>NZ_QZCG01000004.1 GCF_003591515.1 Paracoccus onubensis | reverse complement strand
TGTCCGGGGCTGAACGGATTGGCCAGGAAGCGTTCGGCGGTCAGGTCGGGGCGGTTCAGATAGCCCTGCGCCAGACCCGCCCCCGAGATATACAGCTCGCCCACAACTCCAACAGGTACAGCCTGCAGGGACGCGTCGAGGATATGCGCCTGCATGTTGTCCAACGGTCGCCCGATCGGGACAGGCCCGTGATGGGAGGGTTCAAGCTGGCAGGTCAGCGCAAAGGTGGTGGCTTCGGTCGGCCCATAGCCGTTGACGATCCGCAGCTTTGGAAAGCGCTGTTGCAGCAGGGCGATGGCCGAAGGCGACAATATGTCTCCACCCGCCCAGATCTGTTCGAGACCGGCAAAGAAATCGGGCGCAGTGCGGACGAATTCATTGAACAAGCCTGCGGTTAACCAGACGGAGTCCACGCGGTGACGTCGCAGCACGCGAGTCATCTGTTCCGGGTCGGTCGCCTCGCGCGGGCCAATGACGATGGTGCGGCCGTTCAACAGCGGCATCCAGAGTTCGAAATTCGAGGCGTCGAAGGCATGAGGCGAATGCAGGAGCACACGCCTGTGGCCGCTGGCGAAGCGGCGGTCGCGGATGAAATCGGCGATGTCCCGGTGACGGATGGCGACACCCTTGGGCGTACCCGTTGAACCCGAAGTGAACATGACATAGGCCAGCATGTCGGGAACAGGCAAATGGGGTTTCGGCTTCGCCGGGGGCAGAGGGTCACGGTCCAGTCGCAACAAATGACGACAGGTGATTCCGCGCCCTTCGAGAGCGGCATCAGCGATCAAATGACGGGCGTCTGCGGCGGCTATGACCTCGTTCAGGCGCTGGTCGGGATGCAATTCGTGCAGCGGCACGTAATGACCGCCGCATTTCAGCACTGCCAGCGAAGCCGCGATCACGTCAGCCGACCGGTTCAGCAGCAGTGCCACCGGCTGGCCCGCCTCCAGTCCCTGCTGTTGCAGGGCGGCCGCGATGGCATCCGAGCGGGCGTCGATTTCGGCAAAGCTGTGGCTGATATCATCATCGATCACCGCGATGGCATCCGGGGTCCGCTTTATCACCCCCGAGAAAAGACTGGTGATCGTCGCGGGCGGAAGGTCGGTGGAGGTATCGTTGGAAATCGCGATCTGCCGGGCTTCGTCGGCGGTCAACAGGTTGATGAGAGCCAGCGGGCGGTGGGGTGCGGCGAGGGCGGCATCGGCGAAGCCGAGGAAGCGATCAAGATGCATCTGAATCTGCGACGGCGTGATGATTTCGGTATTGCCATCGAGATTGACCGTGAAGACCGGGCTGCCCGGCATGCCGACGATGGTCATCGAAATATCCTGGACCGCGCCGTTCGACAGGGCGGTCAGTTCAGCGGGAATGCCGGCGAAATCGAAATGGTAGTCGAAAGGAACGATATTGATGCGCGGACCGAAGCCGCGTGCCTCGCTTCCGGTCAGCTTCAGGATTTCGGCGCTGCGGCAGCTTTGATGCTTGATCGCGTGGCGGATCCCCGTGCCGGTCGCGCGGGTCAGGTCGGTCAGTGAGCTGTCCGGGGTCATGTCCAGCCGAAGGGGCACGACATTGGCCAGCATACCCGGCGCATTGCGTGTGGCGCGGGTGCGCGCGGCCACTGGAAAATCGAAGAGCATCGATGGCCGTCCGGCAATCCGCTGCAGATAGGCGCCGGCCAGTGCCGTCAGGATTTGTGGCCAGCGCGCGCCGGCGGTCGCTTCGGCCTGCAGCAGCGCATGTGCCAGATTGGCGGGTATCGCCGCGCTGGCTCGGTGATAGGCTGACGAGGCGCGGTGCGGGGTGCCGTCCAGCCCCGCGGGGGCAGGGGCGTCCGCCAGAAAGTCGCGCCATGCCTGAATATCCCGCGTGTGGCGGTTGGAGGCGCGGTAGCGTTCGTCCTCGGACAGGATCGTTTCGACGCTGTCGACATCGCCGACTGGTGCCGTCCGCCCTTCGGTTAGCGCGGCATAATGCTCGGCCAGCCGACTATTCATCAGCGAGCCGCTGAAACCGTCCATGACAGCATGGTGATAGCGCTGGAACAATACCGCGCCATTGTCCGCCAGCCGGTACAGGACGAATGTGTATGGCGGCTCGGATGCCAGATCATAGACATGACGACAGCGCGTTTGCATATCCGTCTCTGCCTCGGCCATATCGGCGCAGTCGATCACGATCAGCCCGCTGCCGCAGTCGCCGGTCTGGAACTGGCGCGGGCCGTCGGGCGTATCGATGATGCGCAGACGCAGCGTGTCGAACTCGGCCACGCTGACATCCAGCGCCCGGTGCAGCAGATCGGTGTCGACGTCACCTTGCAGATGCAGATGGCCGCGCAGGTCCAGAAGATCGTTGGCCGGGTCAAGCTGCTGGGCAAACCAGATTTCCGACTGAGGGGCCGATAGCGGGCGCAGATGGCGGGTATTGATGGTCATCGGAGGAACTCCCGTGTTCGGTCGAGATCAGGCGGAGAGCGGGACTGGCAGGACGGCGGCAGGTTGGGCCGCGGCGTGATTCTGCCGTCCCACCAGCCGGGCATAGAATTCATGTGTCGCCACGAGTTCGGCATGCGTGCCCAAGCCCGAGACGCGCCCCCCTTCGAGGAAAACGATCAGATCGGCGTCGAAAACGGTCGACAGGCGATGTGCAACGACAATGTTGGTGCGACCAGCGCGCAGCCGGTCAAGCGATGCCTTCACCTGGCTTTCGGTTTCACCGTCCAGCGCAGAGGTTGCCTCGTCCAGGATCAGGATCCGGGGATCGCGCAGGAACATGCGGGCAATGGCGACCCGCTGGCGCTGTCCGCCCGACAGGTTGTTGCCCTGTTCGATCAGATTGGTGTCCAGTCCGCGCGGCAGGGACTCGATGAAGTTCAGCGCATCGGCGCGGGCGGCGGCATCGCGGATCTGGTCGTCGGTGAAACTATCGGTCAGGCCATAGGTGATATTGTCGCGCATGCTGCCCGGCATGATCGGGGCGTTCTGCGGGACATAGCCGATCATCCGGCGCCAATCCTGCAAGGGGATTCGGGCAATATCCGTGCCGTTCAGCGTAATCTGTCCGTCGAGTGGCCGATAGAAACGTTCGATCAGCGACAGGACAGTGCTTTTCCCGCTGCCGCTGGGGCCGACCAGTGCGGTGCTGCTGCCCGGCGTAAAGACCAGTGACAGATTATGCAGAACCGGCTGGTGGTTGCCGTCATCCGCCTGATAGGCGAAGGACACATTCTCGAAGCGCAGGTCTCCGGTCTTGGCGGGGGCGGGATCGGCGACAAGATATTCTTCTTCTGTTTCGTCCAGCAGCACGGCGATGCGGGCGGATGCGCCCTTTGCCCGCTGGAACTCGGCCATGAACATGGTCAGCTGCATCAGCGGCGAAATGACGTTGAGGATCGACAGAATGAAGGCGGTCAGGGTGCCGACGCTCATGGTGCCGACTGAGACCCGGCTGGCACCATAGATCAGGATGGTGACGATCGCTGTCGTCATGGCCAACTGAATCACCGGCTCAAGAGTGGTATTGACTGTCGAGCTGCGCATGCCCAGTCGCCGCAGCTTTTCCAGCGCCTTGCCGATGCGGCGGCTTTCGCGTTCTTCGGCGGTGAATGCCTTGACCAGGCGGATTTCTCCGAAAACCTGGGTCAGCAGGCCGCTGAGGCGGGCGGCCTCATCCTGGGTGCGGCGGCTGAGGCCGTCCAGCAACATCGACAGAGGCACCAATACCGCGAAAGCGGCGATTATTGCGCCCAGCAGAGTCATAGCCAGCGCGCTGTCCAGCGAATAAAGGACAGCCGCCACCCCGATCAGCATCATTGTGCCGGTAATCAGGTTGACGACCTGGGTGGTGGTCAGGGCCGAGATGCTTTCGCAGTCGCGCATGATCCGGCTGACCCGTTCGCCGCTGCCTTCGTGGTCAAAGGCGGGAATGGTCAGTCGCAGCATCTTGTCGGAAAGCCGCTGGCGCAGATTAGCGACGATATTATGACCGATCCGGGCCAGCAGCAGCGATGACAGCGCATTGAACAGGGTGGCTCCCAGCAATGCCGCGATCAGGAAGGACATGGTTTCGCTGATCAGCCCGCCACTACCTGCGGTATCCACAACCTTGCGGGTCAGCAGTGGAAAGACCAGCGAACAGGCGACGCCCGCTGCCGCTGCCAGAGTCGCCAGAATCAAGGTCGTGACCGAGGGTCGGCCCGCGCGGATCAGCCGAAACAGTGGCGAAGAACCAGATGCCATGTCATTTCCTCCATTCGGTGGCGGGGATGTCATTTCGGGAACAGCATGGCGGGGATTTGCGATGCGGACTAAACGCCCATTCAGCCCTGCATCTTCTGTCCCGCACAGATGAGGGGGTTAGTTCCGGCCTGCCTGTCTGGCATCAAAGGCAACCCGCATTTGACGGGCGCGGGGGGCTGAGCCTACTGGAGAACCCACCGCCGAATATGTGTTTTTTTGCTGGATACCCGAACCATGGACCATGCCCGAATTCTTGACAGGGAAGCTGACGGACTGTTGCTGATCGCCCCTCTGGCGCCTGCGGCGGATGCCCGTCCCCGCCTTCTGGCGCTTTATCGCGATCAGTTGACCGCTCTGCCCGAATCGGAGCGCGACATGTTTCTGACTGCGCGAGCAATGGCGACGCGCGGCATGCGCCTGCTGCGATTGCAACCACAGGCGATACCCGGGCATCCCGAAGTGGCTTGGCCTTCGGGTATGGTTGGAGCGATGAGCCATGATGGAGGGCAGGTGGCTGTCTGGTTGCGTCGGAGCGGGTCTGAAACGCTGGGTCTGGATCTGCAAGCGATTCGCCCCGATGCGCAGGCCGGCTTGCTGTCCGGGACAGAACTGCATCTGCTGGCGCAACAACCCGGATTGGCACGGTTGCGACCCGAAGAGCAGCAAGCAGGGGCGATTTCGGCCAAGCAGGCGCTGTCGCGCGGATTGGCATTGCAACTGGGCGTGCCGGTCAGCCCTGCCGATCTGGAGATTCGGGCCTCGGCTCGGTCGGGCATCAATCTTCGGCTGATGGATGCGGCATTGCACGGGCTGCGAGTCGACAGCGATTTCCGGGTAGAATTGCGGGTCATGCCGGGATTGGTGCTGACCCGGGTCGCGGTCGGAACATTGTCGCCGCTGCGGCCCTGCTGAATGGCCCCATCTCCTGACCCGTACAGATGCGGGGGTCGGAATGGGCGCGTGCAGACGGGGCGCTGTCGATTCACGACGCATTGCCCGAGGCTTTCTCTAATCAGGAAGCAAGGAGCACCTGTCGATGTTCACGCTAATCCAGCCGCATGAAACCGCCAGCAATACCCATTTGATGCGTGCCATGTTCCGCCTGCGCAAGCGGGTCTTTTATGACCGGCTGAACTGGGCGGTTCAGGTCAGCGGAGATGAGGAACGCGACGGCTATGACGATCTGGGGGCGAGCTATCTGGTCTGGCACTCAGGGGATCGCAGCAGGCTTTACGGGGCCGTGCGGCTGATGCCGACCGATGGGCCGACTCTGCTGCATGACGTGTTCTGGGCAACGCATGGCCGCAATGCGGATCTGATCGGCAACGATATCTGGGAAGGCACCCGGATGTGTCTGGACGAGGAATTGCTGGCGCAGGATTTCTCAAAAATGGATGCAGGGAGGGGTTTCAGCCTGATGTTACTCGCATTGTGTGAGGCCGCCCTGGCCTTGGGCATCAGTCGCCTGGTATCGAATTTTGAACCGATGATGAGCCGCGTCTATCGCCGCGCGGGTGTTCGGATGCAGATGCACGGATCGGCCGACGGGTATGGTCGGCGTCCGGTCTGTTGTGCGTCTTTTGCGGTATCCCGTCAGGTGCGGCACAGCATGCGGCAAGCTCTCTCTATTGCCGGACCACTGTTCCGCCCTTCGGTTCCGTTCATGCCGCCCTGTCAGCCGGCGGCGACGCGCGTTCCCGCCATGCTGCACTGACAGGCAATCGCCAGTGGATCGCGATTTAGACAGTTTTGCCCTCTACTGCCTGGCTGCGGAAATCCGTCCAACCGAAATCCTGCGGGTTCTGGGATTGATCGAACGCAGGCTGGCCGAAGATTCGACCAACGCAGAAACCCATCTCTACAAGGGTGCGCTGCTGGCGCGCCTGGGGCTGGAGGTGCAGGATCCTGCTCAGGTGCAGCGGTTTCTGGAAACCGGGATCGGGATAATGCGCGCCATGGAACCCGTGACTCCCATGCGGTCACTGGCGCATCTGCGGATGCTTTACGCCCGCGGCACCACCCAGGTCATGTTGCCAGTCCCGCCAATGACGGGGCAGGAAATGCATGAAGGCATAGCCCGGATTCTGAAACATCCCGGTTTCGGCCAGTTGCATGGAACACGTCGCGCTGTCGTGATCGGGATGCAGGCGCATCTGCTGAAACAGCAGGGGCAGGACCGGATGGCGGCACGGCTGTGGCATGCGGCCACCCGGATCGAAAAGCGCATCAGAGGCTTTCCCGACGCACCACCTCAGATCATCTTGTAGCGTACAGCCTTGGCCACCGCCTGCGCCAGCGATACACAGTTAAGCTTGACCCGTGCCAGCTTCAGATAACTGCGCACGGTATGTTCCGACAGGTTCAGGATGATCGCGATCTCGCTGTAGGTCTTGCCCTGAGCGGTGAAGCGCAGGCATTCATATTCGCGTGGCGCGAGGTGGGGAATGCCCATCGCATCGGCCGCCGCCTCGGCCAGCGCCTTTACATGCAGGTCCATATGCGCCTGTTCCAGGCTATCGACATGCGCCTCGATATGCTCGTCCCAACCTCTCGATTCGACGCGGCTGATTGACAACACGCTTTTGCGACCATGCGGGTCGATATGAACAAGGCTGTAGCCGACTGTGCCAAGACCCGCCCGCCCGAATTCCTCCATCGTCCTGATCTGATCTGCGTTCAGTATCAGTTCGGACCAGAAAAACGGGGTGTCGCCCTGTTGCGCACGTTGCAGGACGGGATCGGTGACCGCCATGTTGTTCAGCAGATAGCGACTGACCCAGCCTTCGGGATAGGTGGTTCTGACGAAAGGGTTGTCCAGTCCCGTGGTGGGATTGTTCAGCATATGCAGCGTAACATGATCGACTAACAGGATCTTGCGTATGGCCTGAATCGCTTCGGCTGTGGAATTGGCGGGCAGTATGGCACGGGTAAGCGTCATTTGCGTCCAAATAGCTGGATTTTGCTTCATCACTTCGGTCTGTAGCGAAGCACACCTTAGGCAAGATGTATGACGCTTTCCTGTCCCGAGGTGGTTTCGGCGAAAACTTGCCGATCCGACCGGGTGTTCCTGGATCATCCCCGCGGAAAATTACCAGATCGAAAAATACCCGATCGACAAGGATTCGCGATTCCGGCTCTATCCTGCCGAGCTTTTCTGAATCGGCCTGTCGTAAGTGGCGTCGATTTGAGACTGGGAAGAATGTGCCGCAGGCCGTTCACGATCCCGGCCCGGTAACAGGGCCAGATTCGCTTTGGCCACGGCAACGGGCGGTTCCGCGGGCAGATCAGCGGGAGGCGTCCGGCCGGGCATATGCCGATGATCGTCGGGAGGCGGCTCAGGCAGGATGCGCGCTACCCGGCGACCCAGTGAGTCAAGATAGGTCAGCACCACCGGCACCACCACCAGCGTCAGCACGGTAGACGAGATCAGCCCGCCGATCACTGCATGTGCCATGGGTGCGTTCTGGCTTGTGCCCTGATGCAGGCTCAGCGCCATCGGCAGCATCCCCAGGATCATCGCCAGCGTGGTCATCGCAATGGGACGAAAGCGGGTGTGCGCCGCATCCATGAGGGCGTCGTAGAGATTTGTGCCCCGGCGAACCTGCTGGTTGGCATTATCTACCAGCAGGATGGCGTTCTTGACCACCAGCCCCATCAGCATGATGGTACCGATTGCCGACATCACGTTCAGGCTGGACCCGCCCAGCCACAGCCCCACAATCACACCGATCAGCGACAGCGGCAGTGACATCATGATTGCCAGCGGTTGCAGGATGCTGCCGAATTGCGAGGCCAGCACCAGATAGATGCATATCACCGCCAGCAACAGCGTTGAGACCGCCGAGACGCCCGCTTCGGCCATTTGCTCGGTATCGCCGCCAAGCGAAAAGCGATAGCCTTCGGGCAGTTCCATTTCCTTCGTCAGGCGAGAGATTTGCGCATGGACATCGCCGGGCGCGTCGGGGGACAGATTCGCCTCGATCGTGACCCGGCGCGATAACTGCTCGCGCAGGATCTCGTCCGGGCCGCTGCGCCGTTCGATCCGGGCGACCTGGTCCAGCCGGATAATCTGGCCGTTCCCCGAATCGATGCCAACCGGCAGGTTGCCCAATGCCTCGATCCGGCTGCGATCGGCCTCGCCAAGACGGATGACGATATCATGGCTCTGACTGTCAGGAGCGGTCCAGGTGGCGACGGTTTCGCCGATCATCATCGGCTGAAGAACCGCGCTCAGATCGCGAGCGGTAAGGCCCAGTTCGCTGACCCTCTGGCGATCCAGTTCGATTCCGATTTCGGGCTGGGTCTGTCGCATCGAGGATGTGATATCCTCGACTCCCGGGATATCCGTCAGCCGCTCGGTCACCCGATCGCCGATCCGCCGCAGCGTCTCGCTGTCCTGCCCCAGAACGACGATTTGCACAGGCTTGCCCGTGCCGCTCAGATCGTTCCCGGCACTGACCTCGGTCTGCAACCCTGCGTGACGCTGAAGCATGGGCCGCAGGCTGGCGGCGAATTCCGTCGCGGAGGCATCACGCTGCGCATGTGGCACCAATGTTATCCCGATGCTTGCGGTATTCCTCTGGCCACTCCCCACGCTGGCCGTGCCGATGCTGGTATAGGTCGAAGCGACCTCGGGCATCTCGCGCAGCCTTGCCTCGATCTGCTGCGCACGGGCGGCGGTATAGTTCAGCGACGACCCCGGAGGTGCTTCGATACTGACCGAGACACGGCCGTTATCTTCGGAGGGCAGAAATTCGGCGCCAACCATCGGGATCAGGGCAAAGCTGCCGATGAACAGGGTAATGGCCATTATCAGCGTTGTCAGCCGGTGCCGCAGCGACCAGCGGAGTATCGACAGGTAGCATCCGGTCAGACGGTCGAAACCGCGATTGAGCTGTGCAACCGACCGCCCCACCGGGCCGCGTCGGACCCCCGGCTGCGCGGCCGGATCGTTCCAGACGCTGGATAACATCGGGTCCAGTGTGAAGGCCACGAATAGCGAGATCAGCACGGCGACCGAAACCGTCACGCCGAATTGCAGGAAAAACCGGCCCAGAATGCCGTTCATGAACGCCACCGGCAGAAACACGGCGATAATGGCAAGCGTGGTGGCGGTGACGGCAAGGCCGATCTCTGCCGTGCCATCCAACGCCGCGCGGCGATGACTTTTGCCGGCCTCCAGATGGCGGGCAATGTTTTCGCGCACGACGATGGCATCGTCGATCAGGATGCCGACCGACAGCGACAGCGCCATCAGCGTCATGATGTTCAAAGTGAAGCCAAGGAAATGAAGCGCCACCAGTGTTCCGATCATCGAGATCGGCAGAGCCAGCCCGGTGATGACGGTCGAACGCCATGAGTTCAGGAACAGGAACACGATCAGCACCGAGAGGACCGCGCCCTCGATCAGCATGTTCTGCACCGCGCCCACCGAATCCTCGACCGCCCCGGCCTCACTGGCGATGACTTCGACATGAACATCGCCGGGCAGCAGGCTTTGTCCGAGACTTTCAGCCGCATGGGCAATGCCGTTGGCCACCTCGATCGTATTGGCGCCCTGAATCTTCATCACGTCGACTGCCAGCGCGGGCTCGCCATTGAGAAAGGCGAGGCTTTGCGCCTCGGCAGCGCCGATCCTGATATCGGCGACATCGGACAGGTGGATCGGCTGTCCTGCGTGATGGCCAATGATCAGGTCGCGGAAATCATCGATATTCGCCAATGCGCTGCGGATCTGGATCGATTGCGACTGCGCGCCGCCGGTGATCGTCCCCGCCGGCAGATCCTCGGCATCGTTTGCGATTGCCGTTCTGACCTCGGACAGGGGGATGCCTTGCGCGGCCAGCCGGTCGGGATCGATGGTTACATCGACCTGCGGCGGAACCCCACCTACAAGCGTGACGCTGCCGACACCATTCACATTGCGTAGCCGGTCGAGAACGTGATCCTCGGCAAGCCGGGTGAGCTCCGACAGGGAGCGTCGATCGGAACTGATCGCCAGCGAGATGACCGGCGTGGCGGAAGGATCGAATTTCAGGATGCTGGGCGTTTCGGCGGCATCCGGCAGGCTGGACTGAACCGCCGCCATCCTGTCGCGCACGTTGTTCATCGCCTCGTCCGGGGATATCTCCAGATCGAACTGCATCAGGACCATGGCCTGCCCGGCCTGCGCGGTGGAACGAATCACATCGATTCCACTGATCGTCGCCATCGAGTCCTCGATGGGTTTGATGATGTCATTCTCTACCGCTTCCGGCGATGCTCCTTTGTAGCCGACCACGATGGCGACGGCGGGTACATCGACATCGGGCATATGTTCAACCGGCAGGCGCTGCCAGGAGAACAGGCCAAAAACCGTGATGGCCAGCATGACCATCACGGTAAAGACCGGGTTGTTGACGCTGATGCGGGTCAGGAACATCAGCCCGCTTCCTCGATGCGAATTTGCATGCCGTCGCGCAGCTCCGGCAACCGCCCCGAAACGATCCGATCCGAAGCCTTCAGGCCCGAGGTGATCGCGATCAGGGCGTTGCTGTCCCACATGGACGGGTCGATGTCGACCGGTTGGCGCACCAGGCGGTCGCCGCTGATCTTCAGCACATGACGGCCGTCCGCATCTTCCCGCAGCGCGTCCTGCGGGATGGCGATGGCGTCGGGCAGGCTGCCGATCTCGACCTGACCACTGACGAACATGCCGCCGCGCAGGATTCCGTCGGGATTGTCCACCCGCACCGTCACGGCGCTGTTGCGGCTGCCTTCGCTGGCGACCGGAGCGATTCCATCGATTCGACCGATGAATTCCCGGTTCGGCAGGCCCTGCAATGTCAGGTGAACCTTCTGTCCGGGTTTCAATGATACGGTTCTGGCCACCGGGACGTCCACCCTTGCCTGCATGCTGGACAGGTCGGCCAGTTCGAAGACGGCGGTGCCGCTGGCGACGGTCTGGCCCGGATCGACCTTGCGCGCGGCTATGATGCCGTCGAAAGGTGCGAGAATGCGGGTATCGCGCAGGGCGATCCTGGCGGCGGAAACGGTTGCACGCTGCATTTCCAGATTGGCCTTGTGCACTTCGAGATTACTGCGGGAGCTTTCGAGATTCGCGGCGGCGGTCAGTCCGCGATCGCTCAGCCGTTCGGACCGCTGCCTCTGCGTCTCGGCCAATAGCGACTGTGCGCGGTTGGCCTCCAGCGCCGCCTGCTGTTGGAGAAGTTGGGCCTGCTGACTGTTGCTTTCGATTTGCAGTAACAGATCGCCACGCGACACCCGGTCGCCCAGACGCGCCCGAACCTGTTCGACCGTCCCTGTCGTCCGGCTGGCGATCTCGACCTGAATATACGGGTGCAGGGTGCCGCTGACCGCAAGGGTCCGGCGGAGGGTTTGCGGTCGTACGGTGAACACATCCAGCGGATGCAGAAGGGTGGCTGTATCGGCGGCGACAGGGGTGGGAGGCGCAGCGGGAGGCGCCGGATCGGGCATCGCGATGACCGCCACCAGTGTCAGCATCAACAGAACCACGATTCCCCATGGCCACAGCCGTCGCCGCAATCGCGGTCCGGCGTGCAATTCGCGAGCAGATTTTGCCCATGCCGGTTTGTCGTTACGGGGGGCCGTAAAAGCGGGCTGTTCCATCGAGGGCGCGGGCGACATGCGGTGATTCCGTTTCTGCGCAAGGGAGCGGTGCCCCTGAAGAATGCCCGGCATCGGCCAAAAGCGGAAAACGCCAGATATGCCCCGCACAGATGAGGGGTGTGACGGCTTGCTGTCAGAGCAGACCCGGAGGATTCCAATGCTGGTTCACTGCTCATCTGCGGGGACATGATATGCGGGTATGTGCCGTTCCAAGATCGTCGGCAGAACGCAGGAATCTCCTGCATTAAGCAAAAATGGCATTATCTGGTATTCATGGTGTGGCGCAAACCCTCCGACTTTCAGTCGAACCTGCCTGTCAGTGTTCCTTGCGCGCTCATCAGGCATCGTTTGACGGGAATGACAGATGCCGTCAGAAGCTCCCAATTTCTCTGCCGCCACTTGGAGGATCGCCGGATTCGACCCAGCGTTCGGTCCTGGACGACCGGAAGGCCGTCATGACATCGCCGACTGCACCGCTGATCTTTTGCAAGATCAAGAAGTTCTGCGAGGGGGAGCTGTCCTTCGTGCCGGAGGCCGCCGGGGCGAAGGCGCTGCGGGATTATTCCGGGGGGCTGCTGACGCAGGGGCGATTGCCGCTCCGGCGGGGGCTCGGCGTTTTCGACGTCCGGATCATCCCGTCGATCATCGTGCTGTCGATGCAGCCCATCGCGCTGATCTTTCGCCAGACACGATCTGCGGTGCTTGAAATTCTTTCGGAAGATTTCATGCGGACGGCGCGTGCCAAGGGCGTATCCGAAGCCATCGTCGCGCTCAAACACATACTCCGGCCGGCGCTGACGCCGATCGTTGCCCAACTCGGCCTTATCCTCATTACCATTATCAATCGCCCATGTTTGTCGAACTGGTTTTCGGCCTGCCAGGGCTGGGCAGGCTGACGGTCGAGTCCATGCTTTCCTCGGACTATTCGGTGATCCTCGCCATCACTCTGATCGGCGCCGTGTTGGTGATGATCTCTGACCTGTTGGTCGATCTCATTTATCCACTGCTCGATCCGCGAGCTGGCGCAGGATGGTTTCCCCTCGATATTCGGAATCTCCGGAATCAAATCGGAATCAATTGAACGGAAATCTCTGTGTTCTCGTGGCAAAGGTTGGACGTGCCAAAGCCCTGCTTTGCGCAAGGGTAACATCTGGAGAAACGGGGGAGGGGAAATGGAACCTAAAAATGAACTGGCGCAGGCTGGTCGCAATCACATCGAAAAGTTCATCTGCTTTCAGCTTGGCGCGGCCCGCGCGAGATGAAAGCTCTGCGCGTCGGGTGATTGCTCAACCCGCGCCGATTGGCGTAAATAGCAACCGGGCTCCAGTTGCCGCCGGATGAAAATTCAGGGGCAGGTCAGGGGGCGGGATGAATTCGATCGGGCGCGACAGGGAATGAAGCCGCAATGGCAGGGGAGACAGCAGTGATGACTTTCGAAGCGATCAGCCTGTCGGGGCGATATGTCGAACTTATTCCTCTGGAGCATCAGCACCATGACGCTTTGGTCGATGCAGTAAAGGACGGCCATCTCTGGCGGTTGTGGTACACCAATATCCCTGAGCCTGAAGCCATGGCGGCAGAGATCGATCGCCGCCTGGCGCTTCAGAAGGCGGGTACGATGCTGCCGTTTACGGTTATCGAGCGGGCGACAGGACAGGTAGCAGGAATGACCACCTATATGAATATCGATGCTAAAACCCCGCGCCTGGAAATCGGATCCACCTGGTATGCAAGCCGCGTCCAGCGGACTCCATTGAACACAGAAGCAAAACTTCTGCTGCTGTCGCATGCTTTCGACGTGCTGGATTGTATTGCGGTCGAGTTTCGGACGCATTTCATGAATCACCAAAGCCGCCGCGCCATCGAACGTCTGGGCGCAAAACTCGACGGCGTGCTGCGGCAGCATATGCGGTTGGGTGACGGCACCCTTCGCGATAGCTGCGTCTATAGTATCATCGCCTCGGAATGGCCGGCTGTGCGGACAGCGTTGAACTGGCATCTGGAGAAAACACGCTGATTTCTACGACTCCTTGCTTTCATGCATGCTTGGTCGAAATAATCTTTCCTTTTCTGGACCTGTTTGACGGGCCATGCGTAATGTCCCGGTTTGCCGGAGGCATAACCGCCGCGGGGTTCGTTCATAAGCGAAAATCGACCGATGACGGTTGCTTTCGGTACCCTGGCACATAAGTTGAAGCCATCGTCTCGGTAACCCGGCCTATCTGCCGCAAGGGCGGATGACCAAAGCGCAGCTGGGCCGCGGGATTGCGGGACGGCGCGGGCTTTCGGAGGCAATCCGACCGCAGAGCTTGTCCTGGCGCCATTCGGGCCTGATCGGTACACGCACGCCGTTCCCCCTTCTTTTGCCGGATGGCCCATACGGTCGAGACCCATCGCGCGCCCGTGTTCGAGACCTGCGGTCCCGGCATGATGTCGCCGGATCGCGGAGACAGGAACTTTAACAAGAAGGATATTATCATGAACGTCGTGCACCCAGCGAAGCGATTCACGGGGCAGGACAGCTACCCGACGCGTCTGCCCGATAAAGAGCGAATCATTGCAAGGCAGGATCCCGTCATCTGGTCCGCGTGGTCGGAAGATGCCCCGATCAGTCTTGAAGAGACCCGGCACTATGAAGAGAAAGGCTATCTGGTCCGCCGCAATATCTTCACAGCAGAGGAAATCCGCAAGCTGATCGACGCTTCGGCCGATATTCGCGCCGATGCCTCGGATATTCGTTCCGAGGATCTGGTTACCGAACCCGGCACAAATGCTGTCCGGACGGTCTTTCGCCTGGACGACCACAGCAGGATATTCGCCCGGCTGGCCCGCGATGCCCGGCTGGCGGATATCGCACGCTTTCTTCTGGGAGATGAGGTTTATCTGCATCAAAGCCGTCTGAACTACAAACCCGGCTTCACGGGTAAGGAGTTCTACTGGCATTCGGATTTCGAGACATGGCATGCCGAGGATGGGATGCCGCGAATGCGGGCCGTGTCGGCATCGGTCCTGCTGACCGACAATTCGCAGTTGAACGGCCCGTTGATGCTGATCCCGGGATCGCATCGCAAATTCATCGCCTGTGCGGGGGAAACGCCACAGGACAATCACAAGTCCAGCCTGATGAAGCAGGAGATCGGCGTGCCCTCGACCGGATTGCTGGAAAAGATGGCCGATGAGGCTGGTCTGGATGCGGCGACCGGGCCGGCGGGGACGGTCATCTTTTTCGAATGCAATACGATGCACGCTTCGAACGGGAATGTGACCCCGTTCCCGCGCTCGAATGCGTTCTTTGTTTATAATGCCGTGTCGAATGCTGTCGATACACCCTTCGCGGCATCGCAACCGCGCCCGGATTTCCTGGCCAATCGCGGAGCTGCCAAGGCGCTGGACATCGTGACCGGCAGCTTTGCCTGATCAATGACAGACCCGCGATGCGCAGGCAGGCGCATCGCGGGACAAGGCTTGCTCCGGGTATCGTTCAGCCGATCAACTGTCTTGTCGGACAGGATTTCGGGCCTATGCACTGGTACGCGGATCGGCATCTCACATGCTCTCCATTATTGGGCGGGATCTGAAGGTTAAGCCGCTCTCCGATCTTGGTGATCGGGTAGGTGATGTTGCATTTCTGTCAATGCATCGCGGTTTGCCGCAGATATTCCGGTACCCGATATCTTTCCAGTTGCGTCAGCCCGTTCATTGGCGTGCTGGTCGTGGAAACCGGATATGTTTCGGTTATCATCCGACCGAATGCGCGTATCAATTCTACCCGGAGACTGTGCGATGAACGCAATGACGCATCCCTATGCAGGCGATGGCAGCCATGTCGAAAGCTATTACGCGGCCTCGGCCAATCCATCCCCGGCCCGCCCGGAACTAACGGGCGGCAATGAGATCGATATCTGCGTTATTGGCGCTGGTTACAGTGGCTTGTCCACGGGACTTCATCTTGTCGAAAAGGGCTATAAGGTCGCCATTATCGAAGGCGCGCGGGTCGGCTGGGGGGCGTCGGGACGTAATGGCGGCCAGATCGTCAACGGGCTGAATGCCAGCCTGCAGACCATCCGGAAACGCTACGGGCAAGACACCGCGGCCTTTGTCGCCGGACTGGTGCAGGACGGCGGCGAGATCATCCGCGAGCGGGTCAGGACCTATGGCATCGATTGTGACCTGAAGGATCTGAATATCTTTGCCGGCCTGACAAGCGCTCATATGCGGGAGCTGGAAGACCGGATGAAGCTGTGGGCCAGCTATGGAATCCGCAATCAGCAGATGCTGGACAAGGATCAGTTGCGGGAACAGGTGAATTCCGATCTCTATGAGGGCGGGCTGATCGATTATACCGGCGGGCATATGCATCCGCTTAATCTCGCATTGGGGGAAGCGGCAGCATTTGAGAAGCTGGGTGGCACGATTTTCGAGATGTCACCCGCGATTCATGTCGATACGCAGGCGGTCAGACCGGTGATCACAACACCCAAAGGGGTGATGACCTGCAATATTCTGGTGCTGTGCGGCAATGCCTATCTTGGCCATGTCGTGCCGACGCTGACATCGCGGATCATGCCGGTTTCGACGCAGGTCATGGCGACCGAGCCGCTTGGTGGTGATCGCGCCCATTCGCTGATCCTGCAGGATGCCTGTGTCGAGGATATCCGTTATATCCTTGATTATTACCGCCTCTCGGGCGACAAGCGCCTGCTTTTCGGGGGCGGGACGGTCTATGGCGGCTCTGATCCCCGCGATATCCAGGCGAAGCTGCGGCCGAATATGCTGAAAGTCTTTCCGCAACTGAAGGATGTCAGGATCGATTACGCCTGGAGTGGAAATTTCGCGCTGTCCTTCAGCCGCGTTCCACAAATGGGGCGGATCGGCGACAGCATATATTTCGCGCATGGCTATTCCGGGCATGGCGTCACCGGGTCGCATACATTCGGGCGCATCCTGTCCGAGGCCATCGACGGCGATCGCAGCCGCTTCGATGTGTTCGCCGGGGTGCCCTGGTATCCATTCCCCGGCGGGCGCATGTTTCGCGTTCCCTATTCGGTGGTCGGATCGTGGTGGTATGCATTGCGTGACAGGCTGGGAATCTGACATTCCTTCAATAGCTGCCATTCGCGCGAGCAGGTCGCGCATCAACAGGAGCAGAAAGCATGCCGGATGAGGGTGATCAGGCGTTTCGCCGCAAGGATACGACCAGGGGGCGCTGGCACGAGATGACTTATGGTGGTGCATTGAGTTTCCTGCGCCGCAATTACAGCCGCGATCTTTCCGGGGTCGATGTCGCCGTGACCGGGGTGCCCTATGACAATGCCGTCACTTTTCGCCCCGGCTGCCGGTTGGGACCGCAAGCCATCAGGGCGGCCTCGGTTCAACTGGCGGAGTTGAAGGCGTTCCCGTTCGGTTTTGATCCGTTCGAGACGCTGTCGGTGGTGGATTACGGCGACGCGCATCTTGATCCGCACCACCCTGAAACCGTCATTCCGGACATCGAGGCACATGCGGATGAGATTCTGCAGGCGGGGGCGCGGATGCTGACGCTGGGCGGGGATCACTCGATCGCCTATCCGCTTCTTCGGGCGCATGCGAAGAAATACGGGCCGGTGGCCCTGATCCAGTTCGACGCCCATTGCGACACATGGGAGGATGACGGGAAGCAATATGATCACGGCAGCATGTTCCTGCGCGCCGCTCGGGAAGGCATCATCGATACGGGGAAATCCACGCAGGTGGGTTTGCGGAGCTTCAACGATCAGGATTTCGGCTTCGAGATCCTGACAAGCCCGTGGATACATCGCAATGGTATCGATGCCGCCGTCAAGGTGGCGCGTGAACGTGCTGGAGATGCCCCGGTTTATATCTCCTTTGACGTGGACGGCATGGATCCGGCATTCGCGCCGGGAACGGGGACACCGGTGCCGGGTGGGCTTGCCTCGTGGCAGGCTCTTGAATTCATTCGGGGGCTGGACGGTTTGAATCTGGTGGGCATGGACGTGGTTGAAGTCTCACCGCCCTATGACCATTCCGAAATTACCGCGATTGCCGCTGCGACCGTGGCGCATGACTGGCTCTGCCTACTGGCCAAAGCGAAGGGTGCAGCCGTCGTGGAGACGGGCAGGCTCTGAGGCGCGAATAGTCCAGCTATGTCTCGCGCACGGAATCACGGGTCGCAGGCCCGCCGCGCAGCGGCCTGGCGCTTTGGTGCCATTATCCTGCGAGTTCGGCATTGTGCGGCTCTGACGGGCTGCAATGACCATCGGTGTCTCATGTTAAGCCCGAAACACTTCAAGGCCGGGACAATCTCATATCCCCGAATCCATGCTTTCGGGGTGAAACAGGGGCAATTGTTTCCAGATGCCCCTGCCTCTGTTGATCTCAGTCCAGCCGGGTAACGAAACGCGTGTCGAGATAAGCTTCGATCGCGTCCGAGCCGCCCTCGGTTCCGATCCCCGAATCGCCGATTCCGCCGAATGGCACCTCGGGCAGGGCAAGCCCGATATGGTTCATCGTCAGCATGCCCGCCCGAACCTCCTGTTCCAGACGATGCGCGGTGGCGGCAGAGGAGGTGAAGGCGTAAGAGGCAAGGCCGAATGGCAGGCGGTTCGCCTCGGCAAGCGCGGCATCGACTGTATCGAAACGGTTGATGACGGCGACCGGGCCGAATGGTTCTTCGTTCATGATCGCGGCATTGGTGGGAACATCGGCCAGGACCGTCGGCTCGAAGAACCAGCCCTGATTGCCGATCCGCTTGCCGCCAGTCGTCATGCGGGCGCCTTTGGAGATGGCGTCCTCGATCATCCGTTGCAGCGCCGGGATGCGGCGTTCATTCGCCAGCGGCCCCATCTCGGTTTCCGGATCCGAGCCGGCACCGATCTTGATCGCTTTCGCAGCTTCCGTGAAGCCGTCGACGAAACGATCGGCAACGCCGTCCTGTACAAGAAAGCGGGTGGGCGATACGCAAACCTGCCCGGCATTGCGAAATTTCGTCGCAGCCATTGTCGAGATCGCCTTGTCGATATCGGCATCCTCGAAAATCAGCACCGGCGCGTGACCGCCCAGTTCCATCGTGGCCTTCTTCATATGCGCGCCGGCCAGCGATGCAAGCTGTTTGCCTACAGGGGTGGAACCAGTGAATGAAATCTTGCGAATGATCGGATGTGGAATGAGATATCCCGAGATTTCGGCCGGATCGCCATAGACCAGATTGACCACGCCATCCGGAACGCCCGCATCGGCAAAGCAACGGATCAGTTCCGCCGGAGAAGCCGGGGTTTCCTCCGGTGCCTTGACGATGATCGAGCAACCGGCGGCCAGCGCGGCGGACAGTTTGCGCACGACCTGATTGATCGGGAAATTCCATGGCGTGAAGGCTGCGACCGGACCCACGGGCTGTTTGATGGTGATCTGGGTGACGCCACCCTGCCGGGCGGGGATCACCTGTCCATAGGTGCGGCGCGCTTCTTCCGCGAACCAGTCGATCGTATCCGCGCCACCAAGAACCTCGAGTCTGGATTGACCAAGCGGCTTGCCCTGCTCGGCGGTCATGATCGCGGCGATTGCGTCGCTGCGCTCGCGCAGCAACTCGGCGGCGCGGCGCATCAGCTTGTAGCGGTTGAACGCGCCGGTACCCGCCCAGCCCGGAAACGCGCCCGCAGCCGCCTCGAGCGCGGCATCGAGATCCGGGATACCGGCATGGGCGACACGGCCAATCTCTTCTTCCGTCGCCGGGTCGAGAACCGGGATCGTCCGGCCGTCCTGCGCTGCACGCCAGGTGCCTCCGATGAAAAGCTGAGTGTCGGGATAAGTCATGTAATGTCCTTTCAGGTGGGGCGGCATGAAATCTACACCGTCCGGTCGTTCCTTGCGGCATGGATTCCTGCACCGGTCATGCGGGCGTAGTCGGATCATATCGGAGCGAAGATCGCAAGGCAGGATCCGCGAGATGTGAGACTGCCAAGGCATCGTGATTGTGCAGGTGATCGGTATCGGCAGCGAGCCCTTTCTGATCGGATCGGCTTGGCATATCATTTATTCAGGCATGACAAGAGGACACGGTATATGACCGATCACGTGTGTCTGCACGGCTATCGATACAGCGTATATAACCGGATCGCCCGCCTGACATTGCTTCGGAAGCGGGTTTCTCATGATCTGGTTGAGGTTGATCCGTTCTCTGAATTGCCTGTGGATTATATGGAACTGCATCCGTTTGGACGTGTGCCGGTTCTGATCCACAACGGGTTTGCAATTTACGAGACGGCAGCGATGACCCGCTATATTGACAGGGCATTCCCGGGTGACGCGCTGCAACCGGAAGACCCGAAGATATTGGCGCGGATGGATCAGGTCATTTCCGTCATTGACAACTATTGTTACTGGCCAATGGTCAGGCAGGTATTTTCACACCGGATTTTCCGTCCAATCACCGGCGAACCCGCTTGCCGGAATGAGATCATGCAGGGAATGAAGAGTTCAGGACTGGCTCTTGCCGCTTTGGAACGCATCGCGCTGGAAGGGCATGTTCTGAACGGAAAGAGCATGACGCTTGCTGATCTCCATCTTGCGCCGATGATTGACTATTTCACCCGTGCCGAAGAGGGGCAAGAGGCGCTCTCTGACTTTCCAGGGCTGAGTAACTGGTGGAAAGAGATTTCCCTGATCCCGGAATTGTCGGAGTCCGATCCGGATCTTTCCGCGCTTCTTTCAGGCTAGACGGTGGCTTATCCCTATATCGCCGAACTTTGATCTTCCACGCAGTCGGGGGCCATATGATCCGCCCCGGTTTTGTCCTTCTGGCAATTGCGCTGGCCGGGCAACTCGCGATACTGTTCCCGCATGCGCTCCAAATCTCCCCGATTCATTCATCTTCGCACGCATTCCGAGCATTCGCTGCTTGAAGGCGCAATTCCCGTTGGCAAACTTCCTGCGCTGGCCGCCGATGCCGGTATGCCTGCCGTCGCACTGACCGATACCGACGCCATGTTCGCCGCGCTCGAATTTAGCGTGAAGGCGATGGACAAGGGGGTTCAGCCGATCATCGGCTGCCAGATCACGTTGCAGGCGGATGAGACGGGGCCGGTTGTTCTTTTGGCGCAGAATCATCAGGGCTGGCTGAATCTCATGGCGCTGTCGTCATGTCTTTATCTGCGCGAAGGCAATGCCCGGGCGCATGTTACGCTGGACGAGCTGTGCGAACGCAGCGAAGGGCTGATCTGTCTGACCGGCGGGGCAACTGGGCCTTTGGGCAAGCTGATTGCGCTGGGGCAGGGCGACAAGGCCGCGGCGCTGGCCGATCGTCTGGCCGATGCCTTCCCGACACGGATCTATATCGAATTGCAACGCCATCCCGGCGAGAATGGCGGGCTGATGGAGGCCGAGGCGGCATCGGAGGCGGGGCTGATCTCGCTGGCTTATGCCAAAGAACTGCCGCTGGTCGCGACAAATGACGTCTATTTCCCCAAGCCGGGCATGTACGAGGCGCATGACGCGCTGATCTGTATTGCCGAAAAGGCCTATGTCGATCAGTCGCAGCCGCGCCGTCGCCTGACGCCACAGCATTATTTCAAGTCTGCTGAAGAAATGGCCGTACTATTCGCGGATCTTCCGGAAGCAATTGAAAACACGGTCGAGATCGCGCGCCGCTGCGCCTTTGCGGTGTCCCGGCATAAACCGATCCTGCCGCGCTTCGCCGACGACGAGGTCGAGGAATTGCGCCGTCAGGCCCGTGCGGGGCTGGAGGCGCGGCTGAAGGTGATACCGCATGCCGTCCCGGTCGAGGATTATCACGAGCGGCTGGAATTCGAACTGGGCATCATCGAACAGATGGGCTTCCCCGGCTATTTCCTGATCGTGGCCGATTTCATCAAATGGGCCAAGGATCATGATATTCCCGTTGGCCCGGGACGGGGATCGGGCGCCGGTTCGCTGGTGGCCTATGCCTTGACGATCACCGATCTGGATCCGCTGCGCTACAACCTGCTGTTCGAGCGGTTCCTGAATCCCGAACGTGTCTCGATGCCGGATTTCGATATCGATTTCTGCATGGATCGGCGTGAGGAGGTGATCCATTACGTGCAAGGGAAATATGGTCGCGAGAAGGTGGGCCAGATCATCACCTTCGGCGCCCTGCTGTCCAAGGCAGCGGTGCGCGATGTGGGGCGGGTGCTGCAACTGCCCTATGGACAGGTGGACCGGCTGTCGAAGCTGATCCCGGTCGAAGGGGTCAAGCCCGTCAGCGTCACCAAGGCCCGGGCGGAAGAACCCCGTCTGCGCGAGGCTGCCCGTGAAGAGGTCGTCGCGCGCCTTCTGGATTATGCCGAACAGATAGAGGGGCTTTACCGCAATGCCTCGACCCACGCCGCGGGTGTGGTGATCGGTGACCGGCCGCTGGATCGGCTGGTGCCGCTTTATCGCGATCCGGGTTCGGATATGCCCGCGACCCAGTTCAATATGAAATGGGTCGAACAGGCCGGGCTGGTGAAATTCGACTTTCTGGGTCTCAAGACCCTGACCGTCATTCAGAATGCGGTCGATCTCATCAATGGCGATCCGGTCAATGGCAGCGGGCGGCCCTTGCATATTGGCGCGGACGGAGCACAGCTTTACGATCCGCCTGCCGGGGCGGAAAATCAGATGAACCTGATCCCGCTGGACGACAAGCGGACCTATGATCTGTTCGCGAGCGCGCGCACCGTCGCCGTGTTTCAGGTGGAAAGCAGCGGCATGATGGATGCCCTGCGGCGGATGCGCCCA
Source organism: Paracoccus onubensis (assembly GCF_003591515.1). Classification (GTDB taxonomy): domain Bacteria; phylum Pseudomonadota; class Alphaproteobacteria; order Rhodobacterales; family Rhodobacteraceae; genus Paracoccus; species Paracoccus onubensis. The sequence goes on along the minus strand of NZ_QZCG01000004.1, from coordinate 291,447 downwards.
ACCTGTATCGAGGATATCGTGGCGCTTGTGGCGCTGTATCGTCCCGGCCCGATGGAGAATATTCCCACTTATTGCGAAGTGAAGAACGGCCAGCGCGAGCTTCAGTCGATCCATCCGCTGATCGATCACATCCTTGAAGAAACTCAGGGCATCATCGTCTATCAGGAACAGGTGATGCAGATCGCGCAGGTCATGGCGGGCTACAGCCTTGGCGGTGCCGACTTGTTGCGCCGGGCCATGGGTAAGAAAATTGCCGCCGAGATGGCGAAAGAACGGCCCAAATTCATCAAGGGTTCGATCGCTAATGGCGTCGATGAAAAGAAGGCTGGAGAAGTCTTTGACCTTCTTGAAAAATTCGCAAATTACGGCTTTAACAAATCCCATGCTGCCGCCTATGCGGTGGTCAGCTACCAGACCGCGTGGCTGAAGGCCAATCACCCGGTCGAGTTCATGGCGGCGGTGATGAACTGCGACAGCCATCTGACCGACAAGCTGGCCGTCTACAAGCGCGAATGCGACCGTATGGGGATCGAGATCGTGCCGCCCTGCGTGAACCGTTCCGCGCCGCTGTTCACCGTGAAAGAGGGGCGGATTCACTATGCGCTTGGGGCGCTCAAGGGTGTGGGTGTCGATGCAATGCGGCTGATCGAAGTGGGGCGGGAGGACCGGCCCTTTACCGATCTGCATGATTTCGCGCGTCGCGTCGATATGCGCCGGGTGGGCAAGCGCCCGCTTGAAATGCTTGTGCGGGCCGGGGTGTTCGATGTTCTGGAGGAAAACCGGGCGCGGGTGTTGAAATCGCTGGATGCGCTGGTCGCATGGTCCGCCGCGGTGCAGGAACAGGCGGCCTCAGCCCAATCCTCGTTATTTGGCGGGGGCGAGGATCTTCCGCCTCCGCGCCCGCCTGTCGCGCAGATCTGGCTGCCCGCCGAAAAACTTGGGGAAGAGCATCGCGCCGTGGGTTTTTACCTTTCAGGCCATCCGCTGGACGATTACCTGCCCGCGCTTCGCCGCAAGAAAGTGCAGACCCTGGCCGAGATCGTGGCGGATGCCGAGGGCGGTCCGCTGGTCACGCAGATTGCCGGTACGGTGGCGGCGCGGCAGGAACGGAAATCCGCCAAGGGAACGCAATATGCCTTTGTCACCCTGTCCGATCCGACCGGGCTTTACGAGGTGACGGTGTTTTCCGATCTGCTGAACGCGGCCCGCGACCGGCTGGAGCCGGGAGAGAATGTCGTCCTGCAGGTCAAGGTCGAACCCTCGGGCGAGCAGGTGAAGATGCTGGCCAATGCGGTCACATCGCTTGAAGATGCGGTTGCCGATGCCGGGGCGGGCTCGTTGGCGGTCGAATTGCAGGGGGAGGATACCGTCCCGCGTCTGGTCGAGGTGCTGGGCCGGATCAGGACCGAGATCAACGCCCCCATGCGCAGCCGTGGCCCGATATTGCTGCGCCTGCGCGAGGGTGACGACCTGATCGAGATCGAGGTGACGAATGATGCGCCGCTGACGACGCCGGTCCGGCAGGCATTGCGCGCGGTGCCGGGCGTTCTGGACGTGACCGAGCAATAGGGCCGCGACCATTCCGGCAATGAGCGGGCGGCTCGTTTGCGCGAGTGTCCGACTTCTGTCACTGCGGGAACAGGGTGCCCGATATTGGCCCGGGAGCTTTCCTGACGATCGAATTTCCCTATTTGGTAGGTCATCCCTGCGGATGATTGCGCAGATATGGGGTGACGTGCAAAGCTATAGGCTGACCAGGCGCCGAGGCCAGGGGGTGGTATTTGTTTCGGCCAAACCTATGAGAGACGCATGACATCCGATATTCGCATCGCACGCGCGGCCAATAAGAAACCCATTACCGAGATCGCCGCCATGCTGGGGCTTGAGGTCGGGGATATCCTGCCCTACGGCCACGACAAGGCAAAGATCACCCATGACGCCATGGCGCGGCTGTCTGATCGTCCGGCAGGCCGGCTGATCCTGGTGACTGCCATCAATCCTACTCCGGCAGGTGAGGGCAAGACGACAACCACCGTCGGGCTTGGCGATGCGTTGAACCGGATCGGCAAGCGTGCCACGATCTGCATCCGCGAGGCCAGTCTTGGCCCCAATTTCGGCATGAAGGGCGGAGCGGCCGGCGGCGGCTATGCCCAGATCGTGCCGATGGAGGATATGAACCTTCATTTCACCGGCGATTTCCATGCGATCACCTCGGCCCATAATCTGCTGGCCGCGATGATCGACAATCATGTCCATTGGGGCAATGAGCTGCAAATCGACACCCGCAGGATCACCTGGAGGCGGGTGATGGATATGAATGACCGGGCGCTGCGCGATCTGGCGCAGGGGCTTGGCGGCGTGTCGAACGGGTTTCCAAGGCAGAGCGGTTTCGACATTACCGTGGCCTCTGAAGTCATGGCGATCCTGTGTTTGTCCAGCGACCTTGCCGATCTGCAGGATCGGCTGGGCCGGATCGTGATCGGTTATACATGGGAGCGTCAGCCGGTGACCGCCCGTGATCTTGGCGCGGATGGCGCGATGACCGTGCTGCTGAAAGACGCGTTTCAGCCGAATCTCGTTCAGACGCTGGAAAACAATCCGGCTTTCGTGCATGGCGGACCCTTCGCCAATATCGCGCATGGCTGCAACAGCCTTGTGGCGACGCGGACGGCACTGCGGCTTTCGGATTACGTCGTGACCGAGGCAGGGTTCGGCGCCGATCTGGGGGCCGAGAAGTTTCTGGACATCAAATGCCGGCTGGGCGGGCTGTCTCCATCGGCGACCGTTCTGGTGGCCACGATCCGGGCGTTGAAGATGAATGGCGGCATTGCCAAGGCGGATCTGGGCAGCGAAGACGCAAAGGCGGTGACACGCGGTTGCGCCAATCTGGGCCGCCATATCGAGAATTTGCGCGGTTTCGGCCTGCCGGTTCTGGTGGCGCTGAACCATTTCGACGGCGATACCGAGGCCGAGATCGCGGCGCTGAAGGATTATTGCGCACAGCACGGCGTCAAGGTGGCCATTGCACGTCACTGGGCGGAAGGTGGCGCAGGGGCCGAGGATCTTGCCCGTGCAGTCGTCGATCTGGTCGAAAGCGGAGCTGATTTCCACACGACCTATCCGGATTCCATGCCTTTGTGGCAAAAGATCGAGACGATCTGCACCCGCATCTACCGCGCCTCCCATGCCGAGGCCGCGCCGTCCGTGCGTGAACAGCTCGAGCAATGGGAACGGGCCGGCTACGGCAATTTTCCGGTCTGTATCGCCAAGACCCAATATTCATTCTCGACCGATCCGACATTGCGCGGAGCACCCGAGGGGCATGTCATTCCGGTCCGCGAGGTCCGGCTGAATGCGGGCGCCGGTTTTGTCGTTGCGATTTGCGGTGAAATCATGACCATGCCGGGCTTGCCCCGCCGGCCCGCGGCGGAAAGCATCCGGCTTGACAGCGATGGGCAAATCGAGGGGCTTTTCTGACCGCAATCCTGCGGCCGGCCAATGCCCGGCCTTGCCCGGATATCGGCGCATGTTTGCGAAAGCACGAATATGTCAGGCCCATTCCGCCATTTCCGGCCATATCAGCCGGCGGTGGATGGTTGCCGCTACGCCTGCGCAGGCGTAACAAGGCGGAAACCATGACGAGGCCGATATGACCAAACCCGTGATCCTGTGCATTCTCGATGGCTGGGGAATTTCCGACCGACCCGAGCAGAGCGCGCCCGATCAGGCCGAGACGCCGAATTTCGATCGTCTGATGCGGGATTGCCCGAATGCGGCCCTGACGACCTTCGGGCCGGATGTGGGGCTGCCTTCGGGGCAGATGGGCAATTCCGAGGTGGGCCATACCAATATCGGCGCGGGCAGGGTCGTCGCCATGGATCTGGGGCAGATCGATCTGGCGATCGAGGATGGAAGTTTTCAGCGGAACCGGGCTTTGGGCGATTTTATCGCGCGGATGAAGGAAACCGGGGGCACGGCCCATCTGATGGGAATTGTCTCGGATGGCGGGGTGCACGGTCATATCTCTCATATTCTTGCTGCGACCAGGGCGATCACCGATGCAGATGTTCCGGTGGTGATCCATGCCGTCACCGACGGGCGGGACGTTGCGCCGCAATCTGCGGAAATCTTCATGCGCGAATTACAGCAAAGCCTGCCGGAAAGAGCCCGGATCGGCACGGTGACAGGCCGCTATTATGCAATGGACCGCGATAACCGCTGGGAGCGGATCGAACGCGCCTATCGCGCCATCGTGGCGGGGCAGGGCGAGGCGGCGGCGACCGCGGAACAGGCGATTGCGGTTGCATATGCACGGGGCGAAACGGACGAATTCATCCAGCCTTTCGCAATAGACGGTTATAACGGGGCTCTGGACGCGGACGGGTTCTTCTGCCTCAATTTCAGGGCTGACAGGGCGCGGGAAATCCTGTCCGCGCTTGGCGATCCGCTATTTTCGGGATTTGAGCGCCATGACCGGCCCGATTGGGCTGCTTTTCTGGGGATGGTGGATTACAGCGAGCGTCATAACACCTTCATGACAACCGCTTATCCCAAGCAACAGGTGGTCAATACCCTTGGTGCCTGGATTGCCCGGAAGGGATTGCGGCAATTCCGGCTGGCCGAAACCGAGAAATACCCGCATGTGACGTTTTTCCTTAACGGTGGTAAGGAAACACCGGAACCCGGCGAGGATCGCTTCATGCCGCAAAGTCCCAAGGTCGCGACCTATGATCTGGCGCCCGAGATGGCGGCGGATGAGGTCAGCGACAAGCTGGTCGAGGTGATCGGGGAAGGTTACGATCTGATCGTGGTGAATTATGCGAATCCCGATATGGTCGGGCATACCGGCAATCTCGACGCGGCCCGGCGTGCCTGTGAAGCGGTCGACAGGGGGCTGGGCCGGATGCTTGAGGCATTGGACGCCGCCGGCGGCGCGGCGGTCATCTGCGCCGATCACGGCAATTGCGAAACGACGATCGATCCGGAAACCGGCGGCCCGCATACCGCGCATACGCTTAATCCGGTGCCGGTCATCGTCTATAACGGGCCTGTATCGGCGCGATTGCATGATGGCAGGCTGGCCGATCTGGCGCCGACCGTGCTTCATCTCATGGGTGTGGATCAGCCCGCCGAGATGACCGGAAAAAGCCTGCTGGATCTCAAATGAAACGGATCGGCCGTCTGATATATATCTGCGGAATTCTTGCGCTTTCGGCAGTTGGAAGCGCGGCCGCCACTCCGGCCGATCAGGCCGTGGCCGAAGCGGAAGCGGCCGCGACTCAGCTTCGGGACGCCATGGGCAAACTGAGCCAGGCGGTCACTGCGGACGATCAGGTCGTGGCGCTGACCGAAGTCATTAGCGGCTATGAAAAGGGGCTGTCGTCACTGCGCGACGGGCTGCGTCAGGCCAGCGCGCGCGAGGCCGAGCTTCGTGCGCAGTTTGAGGCGCAGCGTGACCGGCTGGCGCGGGTTCTGGGCGCGATGACATCGCTTCAGCAATCGCCTGAAACCGCGCTTTTGCTGCATCCCGACGGCGCATTGTCAAGTGCGCGGGCCGGAATGATCCTTTCCGATGTGACGCCCGGGCTTCGATCCGAGGCCGAGCGGCTACAGGCGAAACTGGACGAAATCGCCACGGTGCGGGAATTGCAGGCCGGAGCCGCCGAGATGCTGGGAAGCGGACTTGCTTCGGTGCAGGAGGCCCGGCGGCTTCTTGCCAGTGCGGTGACCGACCGTTCCACGATGCCGGTGCGCTTCGCGGATGAGCCCGAGGAGGTTCAGAACCTGCTGGATGCCGCCCAAAGCCTTGACGATTTCGCCGCGGGCGTCAGTGCGCTGGAAAACGATATCGGTGCGCCGATGGACGATTTCGAAGGCGCTCAGGGCAGTTTGCAACTGCCTGTGGTCGGTTCGGTCAAGCGTCCTTACAATGAGCCGGATGCCGCAGGGGTCAGGCGTCCCGGCTGGGTGATCGCGACGCCGCCTGCCGCTTTGGTGACGACTCCGTGGCCCGCGACGATTCGGTATCGCGGGCCTTTGCTCGATTACGGCAATGTGATGATTGTAGAGCCCGCAAAAGATTATCTTCTGATATTTGCTGGATTGTCGCAGGTCTTTGGCGAAGTCGGCGATGTCTTGCGCGAAGGTGATCCTGTCGGGCTGATGGGCGGGTCAGAGGCGCCTGCGCAGGAATTCGGGACGCAATTCGTTGCGAATGCCGCGCAAGGAGGTGATGCAGGACGAACGGAAACCCTGTATCTGGAAATGCGCAAGGGAACGGAAACACTGGACCCGGCGGACTGGTTCGTATTGAATCCGGTTGTCGATCCAGAGCAGAACTGAGGCAGGAAAGGCCATCATGAAACACTACCTTATCGCAGGTCTTGGCGGCGTTCTGGCCGGAGCTTTGATCACAACGCAATTCGCGGGACCGCTTGTCGCGCAGGAAACGGGCAAGAACAGCTCGATTTACGAGCAACTCGAACTTTTCGGAAATGTGTTCGAACGGGTGCGTTCCGATTATGTCGAGGTGCCCGAGGACAAGAAGCTGATCGAGGCGGCCATCAACGGGATGCTGACCTCTCTGGACCCGCACAGTTCTTTCCTGTCCGCGAATGATTACGAGGACATGCAGACCCAGACCCGCGGCAGCTTCGGCGGGCTGGGGATCGAGGTCAGCATGGAGGACGGGCTGATCAAGGTCGTCTCGCCCATCGACGATACGCCCGCCGCGCAGGCGGGGGTGAAATCCGGCGATTTCATTACCCATGTGGACGGTGAGTCGCTGATGGGGCTTACCCTGGACGAGGCCGTTGACACGATGCGCGGCCCGGTCGGCAGCGAACTGACCATCACCATCCTGCGGGAGGGAGAGAATGAGCCGTTCGATGTCAAGATCACCCGCGACACGATCAAGCTGACCGTGGTGAAGACCCGCATCGAAGGACATGCGATCATCCTGAGGGTTTCGACCTTCAATGACGAAACCTATGACACGTTGAAGGCGGAAATCGAAAAGGCCGTGGAAGAGGCGGGTGGCATCGAGAAGGTCACTGGCTTCGTGCTGGATCTGCGCAACAATCCGGGTGGCTTGCTTAATCAGGCGATCAACGTGTCGGATGCGTTCCTGAATGCCGGCGAGATCGTCTCGACCCGCGGGCGCAAGCCCGAGGAAAGCGAAAGATGGAACGCCGAGGAGGGCGATCTGGCCGAGGGCAAGCCGATGGTCGTGCTGATCAATGGCGGCTCGGCCAGTGCTTCCGAGATCGTCACCGGCGCGCTCAAGGATCATCGCCGCGCCATTGTCGTGGGCGAGAAAACATTCGGCAAAGGCTCGGTCCAGACAGTGATGCCGGTCACCTCGGAAAGCGCGATCCGGCTGACGACAGCCCTGTATTACACACCGTCGGGGCGCTCGATTCAATCTCTGGGCATTCAGCCCGACATTATCGTGGCGCAGCCGAAACGCGCTCCCGAAGAGGAGAATGCGGACGAGCCGCGCACCAATTCGAGTTTCAACCGCTCGGAAGCCGATCTTCGCGGTGCGCTGAACAACGATTCGATCAGCGACGATGAACGCAAGCAGATGGAAGAAGAAGCCGCCGAGGTCGAGGCGACCGCCAAGCTGCGCGAAGAGGATTATCAGCTTGCCTATGCGGTTGACGTGCTCAAGGGGCTTGCGGCGGTGAATTTCAATGCGTCCCAGATACCCGCCGACACGACTCCGGCAGTGACCGGCGAGGGTTCGGTGGATAATGAAGGGGCGGCTAACGAATGACCGGCGCTTCCGGACCGGAGGACCTGCCTTACCGGCCCTGCGCCGGGGTGGTGCTGCTTAATCGGGAAGGGTTGGTTTTTGCGGGTCAGCGTATCGACCGGCCCGCTGACCGTCCCGCCGCCTGGCAGATGCCGCAGGGTGGGATCGATAATGGCGAAACACCGGCGCAGGCGGCGCTGCGCGAACTGACCGAGGAAACGGGGGTCAGTGCCGACCGGGTGGAAGTGCTGGCCGAGACTCCTGACTGGGTCTATTACGATCTGCCCCCCGAACTTCTGGGCAAGGTCTGGAAAGGAAAATATCGGGGGCAGAAGCAGAAATGGTTTCTGATGCGTTTTCTGGGCGAAGATACGGATATCGATATCAAGACCGATCACCCGGAATTCGATCGCTGGCGCTGGATGGCCGCGGATGATCTGATCACCCATATCGTACCCTTCAAGCAAGCGGTTTACCGCAAGGTCTTCACGGCCTTTCGCGATATGCTGACAAGAGCCGGCACTGCCTGACGCATCGCTTGAAAGGATGAATTCTTGACCGATAGCCGCGACATCACCGAAGAGGAACAGATCCGCCATGCGCAGAAAATGGCGAAGATCAAGGCCGCGCGGGACCGGATGATGGCGGGCAAGACCGGCGAAAAGGGCCTGGTGATCGTCCATACCGGACCCGGCAAGGGCAAATCCAGTTCCGGTTTCGGAATGATCATGCGCTGCATCGGGCACGGGATGCCCTGCGCGGTGGTGCAGTTCATCAAGGGAAGCTGGGACACCGGAGAACGCCGGATATTGACCACGCATTTTTCCGAACTCTGCCAGTTTCATGTCATGGGCGAAGGGTTCACATGGGAAACGCAGGACAAACGCCGCGATATAGAGGCCGCGGGCGCGGCATGGCGGCGGGCGCAGGAGCTGATCCGCGATCCGGCGATTCGCATGGTGCTGCTGGACGAGATCAATATCGCCTTCCGCAATGGCTATCTGGACCCGGCAGAGGTCGTTTTGTTTCTTGCGGATGAAAAGCCTCCCATGACCCATGTCGTGCTGACAGGGCGCAATGCGCCTCCTGTCCTGATCGAAGCGGCGGATCTGGTCAGCGAAATCACCGTGGTCAAACATCCATTCCGCGAAGGGATCAAGGCTCAGCCCGGCGTCGAGTTCTGATCCCGCGGGGTCTGACGGCTCGGATGATGCCGCCGCCTTTTTCCGTGGATTTCAAGCCGCTTTCGTGATGACAGTGAAACCGGGCGGGCGCGATATGCTCTGATCACGCGGAATCAGCAATTCGGCACATTGACGGCCAGACCGCCCAGCGAGGTTTCCTTGTATTTCTCACTCATGTCCTGACCGGTCTGGCGCATGGTTTCGATGGCGGAATCCAGCGGCACCAGATGGCTGCCATCCCCGCGCAGGGCCAGACTGGCCGCACTGACCGCCTTGATTGCCCCCAAACCGTTACGCTCGATGCAGGGGACCTGCACCAGCCCTTTCACCGGATCGCAGGTCATGCCCAGATGATGCTCGAGCGCGATTTCCGCGGCATTCTCGATCTGGTGGGGCGTGGCTCCCAGTACGGCGGCCAGACCTGCCGCCGCCATGGCAGCGGCGCTGCCGACCTCGGCCTGACAACCGCATTCCGCCCCCGAGATCGAGGCGTTATGCTTGACCAGCCCGCCGATAGCGGCGGCTGTCAGCAGGAAATCCGGCAGGTCGCGTTCGCTTGCGCCCGGCACGTGATCCAGCCAGTAGCGGATCACGGCAGGCACCACCCCGGCGGCGCCATTGGTGGGGGCCGTGACGACCTGCCCGCCTGCCGCATTCTCTTCGTTCACGGCCATGGCATAGGTGGACATCCAGTCATTGATGACATGCGGTGCGGTCAGATTCATGCCCCGCTCGGCCATCAGCTTCTCATGTATCCCGCGCGCGCGCCTGCGGACATGCAGCCCGCCCGGCAGGATGCCCTCGGTGCTTAGCCCGCGCTCCATGCAATCGCGCATGACCTGCCAGATCCGCAGCAACCCGTGACGCAATTCGGCCTCATTGCGGAAACTCAACTCGTTGGCGCGCTTCATCGCGGCTATGGATTTTCCCGACCGTTCCGCCATCTCCAGCATTTCGGCGGCATTGGCGAAAGGATAGGGAACCTTGTCGACGGCATCGCTGCGATCTTCGTCACCTTTGCGGGCCAGTTCCTGATCGGTCAGCACGAAGCCGCCGCCGATCGAATAATAGATCTGATGAAAGATCACATCGCCCTGCGCATCTGTGGCCGATAGCGTCATGCCATTGGCATGACCGGGCAGGGAATTCTCGAAATCGAAGCAGAGATCCCGTTCGGGGTCGAATTGCAATTCGCCCAGCCCGTCGACGGTCAGCACCCGATTCTCGCGATTGGCGGCCAGCACCGTCTCGGCGGCATCGGCATCCATCGTCTCGGGGACGAAGCCGGCCAGCCCAAGGATCGTCGCCCGGTCCGTCGCATGGCCTTTGCCGGTGAAGGCGAGGCTGCCATGCAGGCTTGCCCGCAGCCCATGCGGCTGGAATGGGCTGTTCCGCAATGCCTCGAGGAACCGCGCACCGGCCACCATTGGACCCATGGTATGTGACGAAGACGGGCCAACGCCGATTTTGAACAGATCGAAGACCGACAAGAACATGAATCGCCTTTCATTGCCGCCTGATGCGGATTGAACGCCAAGTAATCAGCCCGCGCGCCAAAGCTCCATGCCGGATGCGACGGACTGGTATGCGAATTGCGACATGGCGTCGGAAACCTTCTGCCTATATTGTAAGCAGTAAGCATGAAATTTAAGCAGCACCTCGCATCCTCGATATGGGAAGGCCGAGGCTGGGGGGCAAGCACTTGCGGCGAGCCCGCGGCGGGACGAAGGAACAGGATATGCAATCACCCGATCCGATCATTCTTGGCGAAACGCGACTGGGCATGCCGGTCTTTCTGGCGCCGATGGCCGGAATCACTGATCTGCCATTTCGCCGCGCCGTGGCCCGGTTCGGGGCGGGATTACTGGTCAGTGAGATGGTCGCCTCGACCGAAATGGTGACACCGCGGCCCTCGACGCGGGCGGCGGTACGGGCAAAGGCATTGACCGAAGGGGGCCTGTCCGTCTCGGTGCAGATCGCAGGGCGCGAGGCCGCAGCCATGGTCGAGACCGCGCGGATCGTTCAGGGAATGGGTGCGCGAATCATCGATATCAATATGGGCTGTCCGGCCAAGAAGGTGACGGGTGGATTGTCGGGTGCGGCCCTGATGCGCGATCTTGATCACGCGCTTGGGCTGATCGATGCCGTGGTGGCGGCGGTTTCCGTTCCGGTGACGCTGAAGATGCGGTTGGGTTGGGATGACAGTAGCCTGAATGCCGCCGAACTTGCGCGGCGCGCGGCGGATGCCGGGATACGGATGCTGACCGTGCACGGCCGAACCCGGGCGCAGTTCTACAAGGGCCGCGCGGATTGGGCGAAAATCGCAGCGGTTGCAAATATCCCGAACCGTCCGCCTTTGGTCGCGAATGGCGATGTGGTCTGCGCGGCATCCGCGCGGGCGGCATTGGCGGCCTCGGGGGCGGATGCGGTCATGGTCGGGCGGGGTGCACAAGGCGCGCCGTGGCGGCTGGCGCAGATCGCGCATGAGCTTTGGAATGCGCCCGCCCCCAGGATTCCACGCGGCGCGGCGTTGGCGGAACTGGTCGAAGAACATTACGAAGACATGCTTGATTTCTACGGGTCCGAATTGGGGCTACGGGTCGCCCGCAAACATCTGGGCTGGTATGCCGAGGCGAACAATGCCCCGCTTCGCGCCGAAATGCTGCGCGCGCCCAGCGCCCCTGAAACCATCGCCCTGATCCGCCGCGCCTTCGCCGAGGCGCCGGGGCAGGCGGCAGGACGGGTTGCGGCATGACAGATGCCCGCTCGGTCGATTTCCGGCAGGCGGAGCCCGGTCCGGGCTGGATGCAATTGCCGATGCCGGCGCTGATCATTGACCGGCAGGGGCGTGTGGCAGAGATGAACGACGCTGCCGAGATATGGCTGAACATGTCGCGCAATTCGACGCTGGGCAAACCGCTGGACGGAGACGGCATGATCGCGCGGCTGCGTATCCGGCCGTCGCTGCAACCGCTGTTCAACCGGGTGATCGCAAGCGATGACGTATTGCACCAGCCCGGAGTGCATTTCGAAATAGGCGACCGGGCGGGCGGGCACGAAACGCGGCCTGCCTCGGTCCATGCCGGACCGGTGGAGGGACTCCCGGGCACGGTCTCGATCCTGATCGTGCCCGAGGGGGGCGGCGGGATGCAGTATCAAAGCCGTGCCGTCCGCTCTGCTGCCCGCAGCGCTATCGGCATGGCCGAAATGCTGGCGCATGAGATCAAGAACCCGCTGGCCGGGATCAGGGGCGCTGCGCAGCTCATGGCGATAAACGCCTCGCCCGAGGATCGTGAAATGGCCGAACTGATCGTCAGCGAATCCCGGCGGATCGTTACGCTGCTCGAACAGGTCGAGCGTTTCGGGGATACCTCGACCCCCGATCTTCAACCGGTGAATATCCATGATGTGCTTGAGAAGGTCCGGCATTCGGCGCGGGTCGGTTTTGCCCGAAAGGCGCATATCGTTGCAGATTACGACCCCTCGCTTCCCCTTGCGCTTGCCGACGCGGATCAACTCATGCAGGTCTGCCTGAACCTCGTCAGAAATGCCGCCGAGGCATTTGGCAAGGGGCAGGGCGGCACCATCCGGCTGCGCAGCTCTTATGATCATGTGCTGCGCCTGCCGCCCGAGGACGCTTGGCCCCAGGGCCGGGCCCTGCCGCTTCAGATCGAGATCGAGGATGACGGCCCGGGCCTGCCCGAAGCCATCGCCGAGCAGGTGTTCGAACCATTCGTATCCGGGCGTGAGAATGGCACCGGGCTGGGTCTGGCGCTGGTCAGCAAGATCGTGACCGATCACGGCGCATTGATCCGGGTGGACAGCAGGCCCGGACGCACATTGTTTCGCATTTCACTTCCCAAGGCATAAGGACCAGACCTCATGGACGGAACCGTTCTGATCGCCGATGACGACCGCACCATCCGCACGGTGCTGACGCAGGCATTGACGCGGGCGGGCTGCCGGGTGCACGCGACCGGCAGTCTCTCGCAATTGTCGAAATGGGTCGAGGAAGGTCGCGGCGATCTGGTGATTACCGATGTGATGATGCCGGATGGCAACGGGATCGATCTGATCCCCCGGATCCGCGGGCAGCGGCCCGATCTGCCCGTTATCGTCATCTCGGCACAGAATACGATCGTCACGGCGATCCGGGCAACCGAGGCGGCGGCTTTCGAATATTTGCCCAAACCCTTCGATCTGCCGGATCTGATGACCAAGGCCGGTCAGGCACTGTCCCGCAGGCCGCGAAAATCGGATCCAGCACTTGAAAGCCCGTCTCCGCGCGAAGGGGCCGATCCGGCCATGCCTCTGATCGGCCATGCGCCTGCCATGCAGGCATTGTTCCGCATGGTTGCGCGAGTGCTGAACGCGGATCTGCCGGTGCTGATCGCCGGAGAGCCCGGCACCGGGAAATCGATCATTGCCCGCAGTTTCCACGATCTTTCAGACCGCAGCGGCAACGATCATGCGGTCCTGACTCCGGCGGATGCGGGTGAGGAAACTTTTAGCCGCATCATCGAAAAAACCCGTGGCGGCACGATCATCATAGAGAATCCGTCCTCTTTCGATCAGGCGGGGCAGGCGCGGCTGATCGGTCTGATCGAGACGCTGGAGGCACGGGCGGAGCGTGCGAATTTGCCACGGCTGATCAGTACGACTGGCGCGGATCCGCAACGTGAAATGGTGGCGGGCAGTTTGCGCTCGGATCTCTATTACCGGCTTGCCGGCGTTACGATTTCGGTTCCGCCCCTGCGCTCCCGGGTGGACGATATCCTGCCGCTGGCCGATCATCTGCTCGCCCGGGCTGCCGTGCAGGGTTTGCCGGAACGAAAGCTGTCGGAAGAGGCGGCAGGAAATCTGCGGGTGTATTCCTTCCCCGGAAATGTGCGCGAGCTCGAAAACCTGATGCGCCGTCTTGCACTTACCGCGTCGGGCCCCGAGGTTTCGGCGGATGAGTTGCGCGAAGCGCTGGATCAGCCGCGCGGTCAAGATGCTGCGGTTGTGCCGGACGCGGGGGCAAGCGGGATTTCGGTGACCAGTGCGCCGCTTTCCGATATGGTCGAAGCACATCTGCGCCGTTATTTCGACCTGCATGGCGGCGAATTGCCGCCTCCTGGCCTTTACGAGCGCATATTGCACGAATTCGAACGGCCGCTGCTGGAGGTCGCATTGGATGCAACGGGGGGAAATCAGCTTAAATGTGCCGATTTGCTTGGAATTAATCGCAATACGCTGCGCAAGAAGCTGACAGATCTAAATATCGAGGTGACACGCCGCCGCAAACTGATGTAAAACCGCCACATGAAGTGGTGCCTGAGTCACGGCGCTGCAACAGTCAAGCCGCGATAGACGGCTAGCGAAGGTTAGGGCGGGTCCGTGTCCGGGCTGAGTTGGGATAGTTTAGCGCAAATCCGGCTTGGCCGGCAGTGGCGCGGCATTGTATTCTGGAGCCTGCTGACTGCTGGTGGCCTGTTGATGCTGGCGACGCTGGCGGTTCTGGGGCCGATCAATATCGATGCGCAGGGGCAGTCCCTTCGCACGGTGTTGCTGCTTGATCTGTTTTACCTGATCATCCTGATTGTCGTCGTGATCGCCCGGATGGCGCGGTTGATTACGGCCCGGCGCCATTCCGGCAATGCGGGCGCGCGGCTGCATCGAAGACTTGTGCTTGTGTTTGCCGGTCTGGCGCTTGTTCCGACGGTTCTGGTCGCGTTATTCGCAGGCTTTCTTGTCAATATCGGGCTTGAAGGATGGTTCTCGGAGCGGGTGCAGCAGGTGGTCACCAATTCCCAGGCCGCCGCCGAAGCCTATCAGGAAGAACATCGCCGGGATCTGACCGAGGATGCCCATGCTCTGGCAGGCGTATTGGTGCAGGCGGGGCGCGCCAATCCGCTGATTGACGATGGCGAGATGCGCCAGCTTCTGGTGCAGGGCCAGTCGCTGATCCAGCGCGGTCTGCGCGAGGCTTATATCATCGACGGCTCGGGCGAGATCCGTTCGCGTGGCGAGCGCAGTTATCAGTTCTGGTACGAGGCGCCGGGCAGCGAACAGCTTGACAAGGCGCAGTCCGATGGGCTGGTCCTGATCGAAGACTGGGAGAATAACGAGTTCCGGGCGCTTGTCGCCTTGCCGCCGCTGGCGGATCGCTATCTTTATGTGACCCGCGATGTCGATGGTAATCTGCTGGGGCTTCTTGACGAGACCCGCGCCACGGTCGGCGACTACCGGCAATTGAAAGAGACGCGCGGGCAGGTGCTGTTCGAGTTTTCTCTGGTCTATCTTGGCTTCGCTTTGCTGTTGGTTGCGGCCGCGGTCTGGATGGGCCTGTGGTTCGCAAGTCGTCTGTCGCGCCCGATCGGCCTTCTGGCGGATGCAAGTGAACAGGTCGGGCGGGGCAATCTGGATCTTCAGGTGCCTGAGCTGGATACCGGTGACGAGATTCAGATACTTGGGCAAAGCTTCAACCGTATGACACGGCAGCTCAAGACGCAGCGCGAAGAACTGGTGGAAAGCTATCGCGCTTCGGATGAACAGCGGCGGTTATTCGACAATGTGCTGAGTTCGGTGACATCAGGGGTGATTGGGCTCGATCCGCAGGGTGGGATCGATTTTCTGAACCGTTCGACCATCCGCCTTCTGGGCCTTGACCCGCAGCGTGACATCAACGCTTTGCTTTCGACGGCGGTGCCGGAATTTGCACCGCTGTTCCAGCGTCTTTCCGGCTCTGTCGCGGAAACCTTGCAGGATGAGGTGCGCCTGACACGCGACGGGCAGCTGCAAAGCCTTCTGGTGCGGATGGCGGTTCGGCGTGCGGGGGATGGCGGGCTTGAAGGCTTCGTGGTGGCTTTCGACGATGTAACGGAACTGGTCAGTGCCCAGCGGATGGCCGCATGGGGCGACGTCGCGCGGCGCGTGGCCCATGAGATCAAGAATCCCCTGACCCCCATTCAGCTTTCGGCCGAACGTTTGCGGCGCAAACTGACTCCGCTTGCCGATCCCGAGGAAAAGACCTCGTTGGATCAGTATGTTGATGTCATCATCCGCCAGACCAACGATTTGCGCCGGATCGTCGATGAGTTCAGCCGCTTTGCCCGGATGCCCGAGCCGGATCGCAGCGAAGTCGATCTTGCGGCGCTGTTGCGTGAAGCCGTGCTGCTTCAGCAGGACGCGCTGCAAGGGGCAATCGAGGCGAGTATCCCGGAAGAACCGGTCGTCGTGGACTGTGACCGGGGGATGCTGAGTCAAGCCTTCACGAACTTGCTTAAAAATGCAGGGGAAGCCGTTGAAGAACGGGCGAAATCCTCTCCTGAAGACTGGCATCCGCGGGTCGCCGTCACGATGAAGACAGGTTCGGATTTCGTCACGATCCGCATCATCGACAACGGGCCCGGTCTGCCCGCGGACCGGTCGCGTCTGTTCGAGCCCTATGTGACGCTGAAATCGCAGGGAACCGGACTGGGATTGCCGATCGTCAAGAAGATCGTCGAGGAACATGGCGGCAGTCTTGCCCTGACGGATGCTCCGGATCGTGACGGCGCCATGGCCGAGATCCGGCTTCCGCGAGAGCGGAACCCCATACGCGGCAAACAACGTAAACCCAAAGAGAAAGACGAGGCAGGTGTGATATGAGCGATATTCTGATCGTCGATGACGAACGCGATATCCGTGAACTGGTCGCCGATATTCTGAAGGATGAAGGCTTCGCGACCCGGACGGCCGCGAATTCCGATGAGGCGGTCGCGGCGTTGAATGACGGGGAGCCCGCGCTGATGATCCTTGATATCTGGCTGAAAGACAGCCGGATGGACGGGATCGACATTCTCAAACAGGTCAAGCGCGACAATCCCGACGTTCCGGTGATCATCATTTCGGGCCACGGCAATATCGAGATCGCGGTCGCCGCCATCCGGCAGGGCGCCTATGATTTCATCGAGAAACCGTTCAATATCGACCAACTCATGGTGGTCATCAATCGCGCGATGGAAACCAGCCGTTTGCGGCGCGAGAACAGTTCCCTCAAACGCGGGGACAGCCGTCCGACCGAAATGATCGGGCATTCCGTTGCCTTCAAGCGGTTGCGCGACAATCTGGACAAGGTAGCCAAGTCGAATGGCCGTGTCATGCTGGCAGGAGAGCCGGGAACCGGCAAGGAACTCGCCGCGCGTTATATCCACGCCAATTCCCCTCGCGAATCCGCCTCCTTCATCACGGTCTCATGCGCCGCGATCGAACCCGAGCGCATGGAAGAGGTGTTGTTCGGTCGTGAAAGCCCCGAACGCGGGGTCGAGCCGGGGCTGCTGGAACAGGCGCATGGCGGGGTGATCTATTTCGATGAGGTCGGGGATATGCCCCTTGGTACCCAGCCCAAGATCCTGCGCGTCCTGACCGAACAGCAATTCACCCGCGCGGGCGGCTCGGACAAGGTGCGGGTCGATCTGCGGGTGATTTCTTCGACCAATCGTGACCTGCCGGCCGAAATCGCGGCTGGCCGTTTCCGGCAGGAGCTTTACGACCGCCTGAACGTGGTTCCGCTTGCCGTTCCCTCATTGGCAGAGCGGCGCGAGGATGTCGGGCCACTGGCATTGCATTTCATCGAGCAGTTTCAGAAGCATCAGGGATTGGTTGCCCGGGAATTGCCGGATGAAACCATCGCCGCGCTTCAGGCCATGCGCTGGCCGGGCAATATCCGCCAGTTGCGCAATGTGATCGAGCGCGTCCTGATCCTTGCCGAGGAAACCGGATCGATCAAACCGTCCGAGCTTGAGCCGCAAGGGGCCACGCCCGACAACAGCGACGCCCTGAGCCTTGGTCCGCAGGTGATCGCCATGGCATTGCGCGAAGCGCGGGAGATGTTTGAACGCGAATATCTGCTTGCCCAGATCAACCGTTTCGGCGGCAATATCAGCCGCACAGCGCAATTTGTCGGGATGGAGCGCAGCGCGCTGCACCGCAAGCTGAAATCCCTTGGCGTTGTCGGCGGCGTTCGCAACGATGAAGAGATGATCAGCGGAAAGTAAAGCGGCGGCCATAGCTGTTGCCGCCGGATCCGGATCGGTCTTAAGGGGCCCACCGCAGGAAATTGGCGATCAGGTGCAGGCCGATCTTTTGCGATTTCTCGGGGTGGAACTGAGTGCCGACGATATTGTCCCGGCCAACCACCGCCGTAACCGCGCCGCCATAGTCGACATGGGCCAGAAGATGCCGGGGCTCGGCCACGCGGAATTGCCAGCCATGGACGAAATAGGCGTGATCGCCCGTGCTGATACCCTCAAGTATCGGGTGCGGCCGGTCGATCACCAGATCGTTCCAGCCCATATGAGGCACCTTAAGCCCCGGTGCATTGATCGCTTCCACCTCTCCGCCGATCCAGTCCAGCCCTGTCGTTTCCCGATATTCGTAACCCCGGGTTGCCAGCATCTGCATGCCGACACAAATTCCCATGAAGGGAATGCCACGCCCAAGAACGGCTTCGCACAAGGCCTCAGCCATACCATTGACCTCGCCCAGTGCCGTGCGACATGCGGGAAAGGCCCCGTCGCCGGGCAGCACGATCCGGTCGGCCCGCGCAGCGATGTCCGGATCCGACGTCACGATCACCTCGGCGCCCGCATCACGCCCCATAAGCTGGAACGCTTTTGCTGCCGAATGCAGATTGCCGCTGTCATAATCGATCAGGGCGACCCGCATCACAGTGCGCCCTTGGTGGAAGGTAATGCGTCCGACATGCGGGGATCAGCCTCGACCGCTTCGCGCAGGGCGCGGGCAACCGCCTTGAAGCTGGCCTCGGCGATATGGTGACTGTTGATCCCATGCAGCCGGTCGACATGCAGGGTGATGCCGCCATGCGTGGACAGGGCCTGAAAGAACTCTCGCACCAGTTCGCAATCGAATGTGCCGATCTTCGGGCTGGGAAAATCGACATTCCAGATCAGATATGGCCGTCCCGACAGATCCAGCGCAGCACGCAGAAGCGCGTCATCCATGGCCAGATGAAAGCTGCCGTAGCGCCGGATCCCGATCTTGTCCCCAAGTGCCTGCACCAAAGCCTGCCCGATGGCGATACCGGTATCCTCTACCGTGTGATGATCGTCGATATGCAGGTCGCCATCCGCGCGGATCGTCAGATCGATCAGCGAGTGGCGCGATAGCTGGTCCAGCATGTGATCGAAGAACCCCACGCCGGTCCGGTTGTCATATTGGCCGGTGCCGTCGAGATTCAGCGTGACCTCGATTTTCGTCTCGGCGGTCTTGCGGGTGATCGTGGCCTTGCGCATGGGATTCCCTTTCATATCGGGGCGCTTATAGGACGGGCGCGGCCATCAGCCAAGATGCACCTGACCTTCCGGATAGCGGACGCGGGGTGTCACCCGCGCGGCAAGGAAGAAGCCAAGTGTCAGAGGTCCGACCCGTCCCAGAAACATTATCATCATGATGATTGTCCGACCTAATCCATCCAGTTCTGATGTATATCCGCGCGACAGGCCGACATTTCCGAAAGCCGAGACGACTTCAAAACCGATCGCCAGAAAATCACCATCCTGCGTGGCCAGCATCAGGAATGTTGCGGAAAACACCAGAACGACGGCAATGGCGATCAGGGCCATGACCTTCAGCACCTCTTCCAGCCCGATCGAACGCCCGAAGGCCCAGATTTCGGTCCGGCGGCGGAAGAAAGCCAGCGTTGCCAGCAGCATGACCACAAGCGTCGTGACCTTGATACCTCCGGCCGTCGAGGTCGATCCGCCACCGATCACCATCAATGCCATGTAAAGAAGCGAGGTCGACTCATGCAGCGCGCCGGTATCGATGGTGACAAAACCCGAGCTTCTTGGCGTCACTCCGTGAAACCATGCCAATGTCATACGCGCCGCAACGCTGTCATAGGCTCCAAGCGTGTGCGGATTGTTCCATTCCAGAAGGGCGGTCAATCCTACGCCCACCACGATCAGCGCCGCGCTTCCAACCAGCATCAGCCGCGTATGCAGTGACCAGCCATGCCAGAACCGTTGGTGGAAGATATCCGAGATGACGACATAGCCGATGCCTCCTGTGATGAAGAGCAGAGGGATCACGCTGTTCACTACGGGGTCGGTCGCATATGCTGTCAGACCTTGCGGAAAGGTCGAGAATCCCGCGTTGTTGAAGGCCGAGATCGAGTGAAAGACCGCATGCCACAGCCCCGGCCCCAGCCCGGTGCTGGGAACGAAGGTCAGGCATAGCAGCAACGCACCGGCAATCTCTGCCAACAGCACGACACGGAATATCGTCTTTACGAGCTGGATCAGCCGCTTGTATGAAGTCTGTTTCAGATCCTCGCGCAGATAGGTGTGATGGGTGATCCCCAGCGGGACACCCAAGGCGGACAGGACCAGCACGGCGAAGGTCATCAGCCCCAACCCGCCAAGTTGTATCAGCAGCAGGATCACCAGATGACCCCAGAATGTCAGCATTTCCGCTGTATTGATCACTGCCAGTCCGGTCACGGTGACTGCCGCGGTCGACGTGAACAGCGCATCACTGATGCTGATGGCCCCATATGTCATGAAGGGCAGTTTCAGGGCGGCCGCGCCCAGAACGATCAATGTCATGTACGAGATGGCCAGCACGGCGGGCGGGGGCGTCCGTCCGAGCCATGCCTGCACCGCCCTGCGAGGCGTCACAGCTGGTCGCCGAATTGCGTCAGCTCCGCCCGTTTGCCCAGCAGCAGCAGCCGGTCATTGGTCAGCAGCCCCGGATCCCCCCCGTGAAGATCGACATATTCGGTGCCACGCATGATGCCCAATGCGATAATCCCCTCGCTGAACGGCAGCTCCGAAAGTTTCCTGCCCTCCAGCCTTTCGGGGATCAGCAGATTGACCACCGAGAAACCGTTGCCCAGATTGATGTAATCCTGCACCGCCGGGTTGTTCAGCATTTGCGCGGTATGCTGTCCCATCTCGGTCTCAGGCAGAACGATCCGGTCCGCGCCGATCTTCGAAAGGATGCGGTGATGGGTGCGGTTCAGCGCCTTGGCCCAGACCGTCTCTACCCCGATCAGACGGAGATTCATGGTGGCAATAATGCTGCTTTCCAGATCGTTGCCGATCGAGATCAGCCCGACATCATATTGCCCCGCCCCCGCTTCTCGTAGCGCACCTTCGTCGGTGGCGTCCAGAATAACGACATTCGAAAGCTGTTCGGCCAGCGCTGCCACTCGTTGGTGATCCTTGTCGATACCCAGAACCCGATTTCCGAATCGCGCCAGCTCGGTTGCGACCACGCCGCCGAAAGAGCCAAGGCCGACTACGACGAAAGTTCTGTTTGGTTTGCCCATCGGGTCCCCGGCCGAATGTCCAAATGCTTACATTCTGGATCTGCGCTGCAAGAAAGGTCAAGACGAAGCGGGGAAGAGTCGCTTCTGCCGTTTAACATGTCGTTATTTTGGCTGTTTTTGCAGCCCCTGGGTCATTGTGATACGGATGTGAATGTGAGTGAGCGTTGTGTGAGGTTTTCCGATCGATAGCAACATCGATGGCAACGCTGAATCGACCCGATCGACACATAATGAGAAAGGGACGCATGTCAGATCAAACTCCAAATCCGCCCGGTAAGGACCCTAAAAAGGGACATAAGGGCCGCCCAGGCGATGAGCGGCGAGAACGTGAAGTTCTGGGCGGTCGCCACGAACCGGAGCCAACGCCCGATACTGGCCAAGAGGCTATGCCAGTGCCCGAAGGACCGACCGAGATCATCAAGACATCATTCCAGGTCGGACAGGATAATATCGAGGGTGAAGCACCGTTTCCGTTCGATATTCATAATCCGGTCTTTGTGATTTCCGCAGGTGCCGTTGTTCTCTTTACGGCCATTACGATCATCCTGCAATTTGCGACTTCCGTTCCGCCGATAGATGGCGCGGAGCAGGTAAGTGGCGTGCAGGTGGCATTCGAAGGAGTGCGCGATTGGGTGACATCGACTTTTGACTGGTTCTTCCTGATTGCAGGCAACATCTTTGTGCTGCTTTGCCTCGGGTTGATCGTGACGCCGCTGGGCAAGGTCCGCCTGGGCGGGCCCGAAGCAACGCCAGACTTCACGATGATCGGCTGGTTCTCGATGCTTTTTGCTGCCGGTATGGGCATCGGCCTGATGTTTTATGGCGTCAGCGAACCGCTGGGGCATTTCCAGGCCGCCTTCACTGGTCCGGTCGTGGAAAACGGCGTACGGACGGATTGGGCGCCTCTTGGCGGCGCCGCGGGAGACGAGGCTGCCGCGCGGAGTCTGGGTATGGCGGCGACGATCTTCCATTGGGGACTTCATCCCTGGGCGATCTATGCTGTGGTGGCGCTGTCGCTTGCGCTGTTTGCTTATAACAAGGGCCTGCCCTTGACGCTGCGCTCGGTATTCCATCCGTTGCTTGGCGAGTCCGTCTGGGGCTGGCCGGGGCATATTATCGATGTGATGGCAGTGCTGGCGACCCTGTTCGGTCTTGCGACTTCGCTGGGTATCGGGGCCGAGCAGGCCGCGGCCGGGTTCGCGTTTCTTGGCATGTTTGAAGCAAGCGATACCGCCAAGGTGGTTCTGATTGTAGCGATTACCGCCGTGGCAACCATGTCGGTAGTCCTTGGCGTCGAAAAAGGTGTCAAGCGCCTGTCCGAGCTGAATATGGGTCTGGCGGTAATACTGTTGTTCTTCGTCATCCTGGTCGGACCAACCGGCGAGATTATCGGTGGATTCTTCAGCAGCCTGGGCGCTTATGCGAAGGAAATCGTGCCACTGTCGAATCCGTTCGGGCGCGATGACGACAATTTCCGCCATGGCTGGACGGCGTTTTACTGGGCATGGTGGATCAGCTGGTCTCCCTTTGTCGGCATGTTTATCGCCCGCGTGTCGCGTGGCCGCACCGTGCGCGAATTCCTGATCGCCGTGCTGATCGTGCCGATGCTGATCTCGGTTCTGTGGATGACTGCGCTTGGCGGCACCGCAATTACCAAGACGATCGAAGGGATTAGCACCATCGGCGATGCGGCGCTGGAAATCCAGCTATTCGAGATGCTGCTGCATCTGCCGCTGACCACTATCACCAGTACGGTGGGGATCATTCTGGTCATCGTATTCTTCGTGACCTCGTCCGATTCCGGTTCATTGGTGATCGATACGATCTCGGCGGGTGGCAAAGTCAATGCGCCAGTTCCGCAGCGGATTTTCTGGTGCACGATCGAGGGTGTCGTGGCGCTTGCCTTGCTGTTGGGCGGCGGTCTGGGCGCCCTGCAGGCGATGGCGGTTTCGACCGGCTTGCCCTTTACGCTGGTGCTGCTTGGCGCAAGCTGGGCGACGGTCAAAGGGCTGCTGGCAGAGCGGCGAGAACTTGCCTGAATTTACCTTCTTAGAGATCGGAACGGGCGGGATTTTCCTGCCCGTTCTTGTTTTATTGTCTTATGGGTGCGAAAACCGGGAATAACGATTCCGAAGGACTGCCAAGATGAGCGATATTGCCGCCAGTGAACGCCGCCTCAGCGCTGCACTCGACCGGATGGATCAGCTTCTGGATTCGAGCGTTTTTCCGAGGAACAAGACCGGAGCTGTCATCCCGGACCCGGATATTAGCCAAGAACTCGCAGCGGTAAGGGCCGAGAATGCGCAACTCCGCGCCGAGATCGACGAATTGCGCCGGGTAGAAGAATCCGTCGCTGCCACAACTTCCGAGGCCGCGGTTGACGAACGTCTCGCAGACGCGGGCGAGCAGGCGGCCCGGCTTGCAGCGGCGAATGACGATCTGGCTGCGGCCAACCAGGCCCTGATCGAGACTGTGTCGGGACAGGGCGATGCGGATGCGGTCACCTCGATCCGGCAGGCTCTGGAGGCCGAACTGGAAGCGTTGCGCGCGGCGCGTGCCGCCGAGATTTCCAACCTTGGTGATATCATCATGGAGCTTGAAAGGCTGTTGCCCGATGATGATGGGGTATCGGCATCCGGTGGTCACGCGGAAGAGGATGCGGATCGGACCGGGTCGGGCGGTGCTGCCGAGAATCGGCAGGGTGTCTTTTCCGCGGTTTACGATGATGCATCCGATGACGGTGACGATACCGGGCAGGAGGACAAGTAAATGGCGGAAGTGGAATTCACGATTGGCCACAAGGAATACCAGCTTCGTGCTCAGGATGGCGAAGAACGGTTGCTTGAACGGGCTGCCGCGGTGCTGGATAACGAAGCGCGGCAAATCCTCGAACAAGCGGGGCGTATGCCGGAACCGCGGCTTTTGCTGCTTGCCGGTTTGATGCTGGCGGATCGTTTCGTATCGCTGGAGGCACGGGCCGAGAAGGCTGAACGTCTTGCCAACCGGCTGCAATCAAATCCGGCGCGGGTTGAGGTGCCGGTCATTCCCGCAGATCTGAAGGAAGCGATGGCCGAACTCGCCGCCCGCGCCGAATCCCTGGCCGAGCGGCTGGAGGAAGAGCGGGCGGGCTGAAGAACCATCCCCTGTCTGCTTCATGGGCCATCCGATGCCATGATCACTGGCCGGAGGCGGGCGCGTTAACCCTTGCCCAGAAATGCCGCCAATGTTTCGGCGACTGCTTCGGGCGCATCCGCATGCATCCAGTGTCCCGCATGTTTGATGCGCAGTAATCGTGCCTGTGGGAAATAGCTGCGGATCGCTGCCTCGCCCGTATCGTCTACATAATCGGACTCGGCTCCGTTCATGAACAGGGCCGGGCCGTCGAAACTGGCTTTCGGCAGATCCTCGGGCCAGCCGGTCGCCCGATCCATGCCGTCCCGCAGGGCAGGCAGGTTCAATTGCCAGCGCGGCGGATCGGATTTCAGATCGAGCGATTGCAAAAGAAACGCGCGCAGCCCGTCACTATGGATATGCTCGGCCAGTCTGCGGTCGGCTTCGCTGCGGCGATCCACGCCGTTCAGATCGATGGCTTCCATGGCATCGATCAGATGGGTCTGGCTATGGTCATAGGTTACTGGCGCGATATCCATCACCACCAGTTTGCGGATCAGTTCGGGACGGGTCAGGGCCAGCATCATGGCCGCCTTGCCGCCCATCGAATGCCCGGCCAGATCGGCGCGTCCGCCTTGTGCCTCGATCACCTCGGCCAGATCACCCGCCATTGCGGCATAGCTGTGATCAGGCGTGTGGGGACTGTCGCCATGGTTGCGCTGATCGACAAGGACAACCCTGCGATATTCGCTGAGTCGGCGGGCGATCGCGCCAAGATTCCGCCCTCGTCCGAACAGACCATGCACCAGCAATATCGGCAGGCCCTGATCCTGCCCGGAAACGGTGAAATGCAGCTTCATATCTGTGATCCTAAGATGTCTGGCGTGTCCTTGCCATCCCGTTTATGACATTGCCATGAGCCGGAATGCACATTCAATCGATGATGTCCGTGAAATGAGCCACGAGATCGCGCGCCTGATGGCCGAGCGGCTTGGCGGGATACGGCGGGGTGAAATGCCGGATATGCAGGTGATGTTGCGCCGCCGGGGTGGATCGCTGCCGCGGAAACAGCGGCGGGCGGCAAGGGTTCTGGCCGAGGCGGAATTGCATAGCGCACAACCGAAGATCGCTCGTCAGATGGACCTGAACGCCATCAGCCGGGCTTACAATTCCCTGACGGATTATCTGCTGCCTTTGGGCGGGATGAGCCGCTGGCGCAATCGGATCCTGAATTTTGCGGCCTCTGTGACCCTTGGCCTGATCGTGGTTACGGCGGTTGTGATCTGGCTTCTGGTCGAACGCGGATATCTTTGATCTGCAATTCCTGCAATGCAGCCTTGTCTGTGATATGCCTTGCCAATGCTGCGGCGCAGCATGATTGTGGCGCCGAAGCAGAAAGGATGCTCGATGAGTGATTCGCAGAATTTGCGGCCCGCCATTCTGGCCCTCGCATTGGGCTCGTTTGCGATCGGAACCTCTGAATTTGCGGCAATGGGGCTGTTGCCGTATTTCGCCGCCGATCTTGGCGCGACCGAACCTCAGGCTGGTCATGTCATCAGCGCCTATGCGCTGGGGGTGGTGGTCGGTGCGCCGCTGACCTCGATCCTTGGGGCCAGACTGCCGCGCCGGCGCTATCTTGCGGCGCTGATGGCGTTTTACGGCGTGATGAACCTGCTGGCTGCGATCCTGCCCGGGCTGGCGGTCCTGACCGGCACGCGGTTTCTGGCCGGGTTGCCGCATGGCGGTTTCCTGGGCGTGGCGATGCTTTATGCGGCAGATGCGCTTCCGCGCGAACATCGGGCAAGGGGAGCCGCGCAGATTATTCTGGGGCTGACTGTCGCAAATATCGCCGGCGTGCCGCTGGCCGGGGCTTTGGGGCAGGGGATCGGCTGGCGCTGGGGATTCGCGCTGCCCGGGCTGCTTGCCTTGATCTCTGCATGGGCGATCCTGCGGCTGGCGCCCCGCGTGGGCGGCAATCCAGATGCGCGGCCCCTCGATGAGTTGCAGGCGCTGCGCAATCCGCGGGTGCTTTGGCTGCTGGCGGTAGGGGCCATCGGTTTCGGGGGGTTGTTTGCGGTCTATGCATTCCTGACGGCGGCGATGCTGGCGACGACGGATGCGCCGGGATGGGCGATTCCTGTGGCGCTTGCGGCTTTTGGGATGGGCGGCACGCTTGGTACCTGGGCGGTCGGTCTGATCACCGAGCGGCTGGGCCATATCCGCACGGCCTATATCAGCCTTGCCACCATGGGCGTAACACAGGCTTTCGCGGCGGTGGTTGTCGGAGATTGGGTGCTGATGATCCTGTCCTCCTTCCTTCTGGCGGCGGGTTCGGGACTGGTCATCCCCTTGCAGACCCGGCTGATGGATGTGGCAGGATCCGCGCAAAGCATGGCCGCCGCCATGAATCATGCGGCATTCAACGCCGCCAACGCTCTGGGTCCGTTTCTGGCGGGCGCGGCGCTTGCCGCCGGATGGGGCTGGCGGGCCCCCGGGCTGGTCGGGATTGCGCTTACTGCTGCGGGGGCGGTGGTGCTGACGCTGGCGGTCTGGCAGGATCGGGCAACTGCGGCACCGGAAGGCTGCGCATGATGACCCGGCGCGAATTCGAGGCGAATTCGCGCCGCCAGGTCACGTAGAACACGATGATTGTCGCCGCGATCAGTGCCCATGCCCCGCCAAGCCACGCCAACCCTCCAAGCGCGAAATAAACGCTGCGCAACCCGGCATTGAAACTGCGGGCGGCGGTGATATTCAGTTCTGCTGCCTGAGATGCGCGTTCACGCGCCATCGGATGATCGATCTCATTCGGAACCGCCGCCATCATGATCGCGCAATAGCCGAACAAACGGTGAGACCAGACGAATTTGAGAAATGCGTTCACCACGAAAAACATCGGTACAAGCAGCTTGAACTCCCACAAGAGGGTATTGCCCTGTTCGAGTTCAAGCCCCTGAACGATGCTGCGCAGCCGGTCGGTATTGCCGATCAGGGCCAAAGTGCCACCGATCGCGATCATGCAGGCCGAGGCGAAGAATGCCGTGCCGTCGCGCAGGCTGGACAGGATATTGCCGTCGAAGATGCGCGGGTCACGGGTGACGAAATGCTTCATCCATTCGCGACGATAGCGCATCATTAACACCGAGACCGAGGGCTTTCCGGCGGGTGGGCTCTCGATGATCCAGCCCACCCCAAGCCATGCCGTGAAGAACAGCAGAACAGCCACAAGATCGGGTATGGTCAGGTTAGTGGCAAAGGGAATATCCGTGAGCATGCTTGGGTCCAGAATTGCGATTAATCGTGCCTGCCGGATGTCTTGCCGGTCCGGGCCTTCACTATATCACGGGTATGACGCCTATCGGAGTGCCGTTTATTCTGCATTCGATCGGAACTGTCCTGTTCGGTTTCCATGCTATCCGCTGCGATCCCTGTCACGCCCAGATGACAGGGAATCTTGAAGCGCCGGTTCTTCTCGGCCCTCCGTCGCGACCATGAGTTCAGCCAGCGCCGAAATCCGTGCATGCCATACCTCGCCATGTCGCCCTCCGTCATCTGCGCCAGACATCCGGACCGCAATATCCTTGTGCTGAAGCCGTGCGATCTGGCGTTGCGCGATGGGCCAATATGAGTTTCCTGCCTGCGATTGTCCTGGAATATCCGGCAGGGACAGGTTGCCATCAAAACCCGATGCGGGAAACGGGTCAAGATGATGGGAAAACTTTATACAGGGCCTTGAAACCGCCGAATCCATCACCAGATTTTTGCCATCCGCGGCCGGAATGGCGCGGGTAAACCGCCCGCCCGGTCACCGGGGGGCAATCGATACAGCATCGCTTATGAAAGGATGTGACTGATGCGTAATCTTGACCTGGCTCCGCTTTATCGTGCCACCGTGGGGTTTGACCGCTTGGCCGATGTCATGGATCGTGCGCTTACCGCCGATCTGGCTGCGCCAACCTATCCCCCTTATAATATTGAGAAAACCGGTGATGACAATTACCGTATCTCGGTCGCTGTGGCCGGATTCAGTGCCGATGATCTGAGCGTTGAACTTCGTGACGGCGCAGTGATCGTTTCGGCGAAGAAAGCCACCGAGGACGAAGACCGCAACTATTTGCATCGCGGGATCGCCACCCGTGCTTTCGAGCGCAAATTCACCCTTGCCGATCATGTCCGTGTTGATGGCGCCAGCCATGTCGATGGCATGCTGCATATCGACCTCGTACGCGAGATTCCCGAGGCGCTGAAACCTCGCCGGATCGAGATCGCCAAATCGGCCCCCAAGGTCGAGAAGCTGGACGCCTGAACGGTGTTTCGCGAAGGCCGGGGGCGCTGCCCCCGGACCCCCGAGGTATTTACCACAAAGAAGAAAGAGGCGGTTTTCGAACCGCCCTTTGTTTTTTCGAATGGCGTTTTCGGGCCGATGATCCTACAGGCTGCGGCGCGCCCTTAAGGCGGCACTGATCGTGCCGTCGTCGAGATAATCGAGTTCCCCGCCGATCGGCACGCCTTGCGCCAGACCGGTGACGACGACCTCGCTCGATTCCAGTGCGTCGGCGATGTAATGCGCCGTCGTCTGGCCGTCCACGGTCGCATTGAGGGCGAGGATCACCTCGCGGACGCCTTCGCTCGCGATACGGTCGATCAGGCCGGGGATGCCGAGATCTTCGGGGCCGATTTCGTCCAGCGCCGAAAGCGTGCCGCCAAGGACGTGATAGCGACCACGAAAGGCGTGACCGCGTTCGAGCGCCCAAAGGTCGGCCACGTCCTGCACCACGCAGATTTCGCCATTGGCGCGGGCCGGATCGGAGCAGATCGCGCAGATGTCGCGATCGGTGATATTGCCGCAGGTCAGGCATTCGCGCGACGCATTGGCGACGCTGTCCAGAAGCTGGGCGAGCTGGGTCATCTGACCGTTGCGTTTGCGGATCAGGTGCAACACGATCCGCCGGGCCGAGCGGGGCCCGAGGCCGGGCAGCCGCGCGATCAGCGCGATCAGCGCCTGAATATCGTCGCTGCCCTCGGCCATGCGCCTAGAAGGGCAGTTTCATATCGGCGGGCAGGCCAAGTTCCTGCGTGATACGCGACATTTCGGATTGCATCTTGTCCTGCGCACGGCGCTGCGCGTCCTTGATGGCGGCAAGGATCAGATCCTCGACCACCTCCTTTTCGCTTGGCTGGAAGATCGACGGGTCGATATCAAGTGCGGTCAGTTCCCCCTTGGCGGTGCAGCTGGCCTTGACCAGACCTGCGCCGGATTCGCCGGTCACGATGATCTTGTCCATGTCTTCCTGCATCTGCTGCATGCGGTCCTGCATGTCCTTGGCGGCTTTCATCATCTTGGACATGTCTCCAAGCCCGCCCAATCCCTTGAACATTATCTAATCCTCATCTTCGAAAGGGTCCCATTCCTCGACTTCGGCGACGGGGCCGTCGATGTCATGCGGGTTCGTCGCACCCTCGGCTGCTATTTCCTCGGTCTTCGCAGTCTCAGATACGAGGCGGGTGACGTTTTTCAACTCGGCTTCCGGAAAGGCCGCGAAAATCTGCTGCACGATGGGCAGTTGCAATGCCCTTTCACGCGCCTCGTTCGCGTCCGCTTCGCGGGTTTCCGCGATTGTCGGGGCGCCGCCGCTATTCGAGACAGTGACCACCCAGCGAGCGCCCCCCGTCCAGCCACGCAACCGCTCGGCCAGACGCTGCGCGAAATCGGCGGGGGGATTGGCTCGGGGTTCGAACTCGATCCGGCCGGGGGAATAGCGGATAAGCGCGACATGACGCTCGACCTGCATCAGCAGAAGCATGTCGCCCATGCGCCGGATCATCTCGATGACCGAGGCGAAATCGGGATAGGCTGCGAAAACATCCGGCGACAAGGCAAGCGCGGTTGCCGCGCCCGAAGGTTGCACCATTGTCAACGGGGCAGGGCGCGCGGCGCGGGGCGCCTGGCCGTTCGGTGCCTGACCGTTCACGGGAGGGGTGGCATTGCCGCGCGCGAATTCGCCCGCGCTTTGCGCCTGCTGAACCTTGCGGATCAGTGCCTCGGGGTCGGGAAGGTCGGCCACATGCGTCAGGCGGATGATCGCCATCTCGGCGGCCATCATGGCGTTGGGCGCGGCAGAGATCTCTTCCAGCGACTTGAGCAGCATCTGCCACATCCGGGTCAGCACCCGCATCGGCAGGCGTCCGGCCAGATCCTGTCCGCGTGTGCGTTCGTCCGGGGAAATGGTCGGATCTTCCATCGCCTCGGGTGTGATCTTGACGACCGAGATCCAATGCGTGATCTCGGCCAGATCGCGCAGAACGGCCATCGGATCGGCGCCGTCGGCATATTGCGATTGCAGTTCGGTCAGGGCGCTTGCGGCATCGCCGCGCAGGATCATCTCGAACAGGTCGATGACCCGGCCGCGATCCGCCAGCCCAAGCATCGCCCGCACCTGATCGGCCCCGGTTTCGCCCGCGCCGTGGCTGATCGCCTGATCCAGAAGGCTGGTCGCATCGCGTGCGGAACCTTCGGCGGCGCGGGTGATCAGAGCCAGCGCCTCATCGGTGATCTGCGCCTCCTCGGCCGTGGCGATGCGGTGCAGAAGCGCGATCATCACCTCGGGCTCGATCCGGCGCAGGTCGAAACGCTGACAGCGTGACAGGACGGTGACGGGCACCTTGCGGATTTCGGTCGTGGCGAAGATGAATTTCACATGAGGCGGCGGTTCTTCCAGCGTCTTCAAGAGTGCGTTGAAGGCGCTGGTCGACAGCATGTGAACTTCGTCAATGATATAGATCTTGTAGCGCGCCGAAGCCGCACGGTAATGCACCGAATCGATGATTTCGCGGATATCGCCGACGCCGGTGCGCGAAGCCGCGTCCATTTCCAGAACATCGACGTGGCGGCCTTCTGTGATCGCGGCGCAATGTTCGCATTGTCCGCAGGGCTCGGTTGTCGGTCCGCCCTGACCGTCGGGGCCGATACAGTTCATGCCCTTGGCGATGATCCGGGCGGTGGTGGTCTTTCCGGTGCCGCGGATACCGGTCATGATGAATGCCTGCGCGATGCGGTCGGCGGCAAAGGCATTCTTCAGGGTGCGCACCATCGCATCCTGCCCGACCAGATCGGCGAATGTCTCGGGCCGGTATTTGCGGGCCAGCACCTGATATGCGGGTTTTTCGTCGCTCATGCGTTCCTCGGCAGTCGTGCCACTCTAGCCATGGCGGCGATGGCGGGCAACAGGGCTTACGATGCGATCAGCCTGATCCCAAGGAAAATGACGCTCGACAGCAGTGCGGCGGCGGGAACAGTGACGATCCATGCAGCCGCGATGGTCAGCACATGAGAGCGGCGGACCAGTTTGCGGCGGCGGCGCTCATTCGGGGCAAGCCGGGGACGGTCGGGGATCGCAAGATGCGCCATGCGCAACCGGCGCTCGGAATCCCATTCCCGGAAAAATCCAACGCCGAACACCGCACCGACGGCGATATGGGTGGAACTGACCGGCAGGCCAAGCCAGCTTGCCAGAATCACGGTGATTGCCGCCGACAGCGCGACGCAATAAGCGCGCATCGGGTTCAGCTTGGTGATCTGGCTGCCCACCATGCGGATCAATTTCGGTCCGAACAGAAACAGCCCGAATGAGATTCCAAATGCGCCGATCAGCATCACCCAGAGGGGAATGCTGACGGATTCGGTAAAGTTGCCGGTGGCAGAGGCCGAGACGATGGCGGCAAGCGGTCCGACCGCATTTGCAACATCATTCGCACCGTGGGCGAAACTCAGCAAGGCGGCCGAGACGACCAGCGGGATGCCGAACAGTACTTTCAGCGATTTGTTCCGGTTTTCCAGCCCATGCGACTGATAGCGGATGATCGGAATCATCGCCAGCCAGACCAGCACGCCCAACACGACACCGATCAGCATTGCCGTGCCCATCGAGATCGTAAGGACATGTTTCAGACCCTTCAGGGCAAGATAGGCGGCGAAGGTGCCTGCCATGATCCCGACCAGCACAGGAACCCAGATTCGCGCGGCGGCGATCTTGTCGTCGCGATAGATGATCCGCGCCTTGATGAACCACAGGAAACCGGCGGCGCATAATCCCCCGAGGGCCGGTGAGATCACCCAGCTTGCCGCGATTGCGCCCATTGTGCCCCAACTGACCGCAGTTATCCCTGCGGCCGTGATTCCGGCCCCCATGACACCGCCGACAACGGAATGGGTGGTCGAGACCGGTGCACCGATCCATGTCGCCAGATTCACCCAAAGCGCCGAGGCCAGAAGTGCCGCCATCATCGCCCAGATGAAAACCGCGCTGTCGGCCATGCTTGAGGGCGCGATAATTCCCTTGGAAATGGTCGAGACGACGTCTCCACCGGCAATCAGGGCCCCCGCGCTTTCGAAGATCGCGGCGATGGCAATGGCGCCGCCCATGGTCAGCGCATTGGCGCCGACCGCCGGACCCATATTGTTGGCAACATCGTTGGCGCCGATATTCAGTGCCATATAGGCCCCGAAGCCCGCAGCGATCGTTACGATCAGGGCGTTGTTCTCATGCCCAAGGAACAGCAATGCGGCGAAGCCGGCCAGCACGATGAAGACAAGGGCAATGCCCGGGCCGATCAGCGAACGGCCGATATTGGCCGTGGCCATTTCGAGATTGGAGAACCGGCCAAGATCGCGGTCCAGCGTCTCGAGATGGCGCGCTTCGAAATTCTTGTCCGCCATAACAGCTCCTTGCAGACGAATGTTCTGCCTATGAGCGATTCACTCCGGTGGCAAGTGGTGCCTGCGCATTGGCCGGTTGTTGCCGATCGGAACGGTGTCGTTCCGGCTAGGCCGCTTCGATACGCCGTGCCGCCGCGATTTCCTCTTCGGTCAGCGGGCCGGGGAAGTGGCAGGCGATCTGATGCGAATCGCCGGATGGAACCGGTGTTTCCGCAGCGCATTTCCCGGTCGCGCGCGGGCATCGCGTGCGGAAGACGCAGCCGGAGGGAGGCGCGAAGGGCGATGGCAGATCGCCCGCCAACGGCACGATTGAGGCGGCCATGTCATGGGTGGGATCAGGGACCGGCACCGCCGACAGAAGCGCCTGAGTATAAGGATGCAGCGGTGCGGAATAGAGCTCGGCCGTCGTGGCGGTTTCCATGACCTTGCCCAGATACAGCACCATCACCCGATCGCTGATATGTTTCACTACCGACAGGTCGTGGGCGATGAAGATCAGTGCAAGGCCGAATTCTTTTTGCAACCGGATCAGCAGATTGATGACCTGTGCCTGAATCGAGACATCCAGCGCACTGACCGGCTCGTCGCAGATGATCAGTTTCGGTTCCACGATCAGGGCGCGGGCGATACCGATCCTTTGGCACTGTCCGCCGCTGAACTCATGCGGATAACGGTTGATCTGATTGGGCAGCAAACCGACCTTTTCCATGATCGCCTTGACCCGCTCTTTCACCTCCGGGCGTTTCAGCCGTGGGTTATGCGTGATCAATGGTTCGGCGATGATCTGGCCCACGGTCATGCGCGGGTTCAGCGAGGCCAGAGGGTCCTGAAAGATCATCTGGATATCGTTGCGGTATTTCATCATCTTGCCGGGAGACAGCCCGATCAGATCCTTCCCGTCGATCCATTCCGCCTGACCTTCGGCAGGCACCAGCCCGATCAATGCGCGCGCCAATGTCGATTTCCCGCAGCCGGATTCGCCCACGATACCCAGCGTCTCTCCGGGGTTAAGGCTGAAATCGACTCCGCTGACGGCATGCAGATTGCGCGGAGGGGTCCACGGCCAGTCGCCTTCACGGCGCAGGTGAAAAGTCACGCGAAGGTCGCGCACGTTCAGCAGGGGGCGGGTCATGCCTGTCCTCCTTGCGTCACGTGTTGGGGCGCCGGGGGCGGGGGCAGGCGGTGCTGCAACACGTCATCCAGGGGAACAAAGCACGCGCGAGACCGTGCGTCCGCGAAGGGTTCCAGCACCGGGCGGCTATTTGCGCATTCCTCGCGCGCATAGGGGCAGCGCGGCTCGAAGGCGCAGCCCGCCGGCGGGCGTGTCATATTGGGCGGCGCGCCGGGAATCACGGCAAGCTCGTCGCCGTCATGGTCGATCCGCGGGATCGCATGCAGCAATCCTTGCGTATAGGGATGGGCGGGGCTGGCGAAAAGCGGGCCGACCGGACCGGTCTCGCGGATACGGCCGCCATACATGACCGCGACCTGCTTGCATGAACTGGCGACGACGCCCAGATCATGGGTGATCAGGATCATTGCCATGCCGAAATCGCGCTGCAATTCGGCCAACAGCGTCATGATCTGCGCTTGCACCGTCACGTCAAGCGCCGTCGTCGGTTCATCCGCAATCAGCAATTGCGGACGGCATAGCAGCGCCATCGCGATCATGACCCGTTGCCGCATCCCGCCTGAAAACTCATGCGGATACAGGCGCACCCGCCCTCTGGCATCGGGGATATGAACAGCATCCAGCATGCGGATGGATTCGGTTACGGCGTCGCGCTTGCTCATGCCTTTATGCAGGGTCAGAACCTCTGCCATCTGGTCCGAGACGCGCATATAGGGATTCAGAGAGGTCATCGGATCCTGAAAGATCATCGCGATCTTCTCGGCCCGGATGCGGTTCAGGGTTTTCAGCGGCGCGTTCAGGATTTCCTGCCCGTCGAAGCGTACCGAACCCGTCGCCCGGCCATTCCGCGCCAGAAGCCCCATGATGGCGAAAGAAAACTGCGACTTGCCGCTGCCGGATTCGCCCACCATGCCCAGCGTTTCGCCCGGCTCCAAGGACAGATTCACGTCATTGACCGCGTGAACCGTGCCGTCATTGGTCTGAAAGCTTACATTCAGATCGGTTATGTCCAGTAAAGCCATATCAGCGATCCTTCGGATCAAGCGCATCACGCAGACCGTCTCCGATGAAGAAAAAGGCGAACAGCGTGATGACGAAGAAAAACAGCGGGAAGGCAAGCTGCCAGATCGTGCCGTAGGTGATCGTATCGGCGCCTTCCGAGATCAATGCGCCCAGCGAGGTCAACGGTTCCTGTATCCCAAGCCCTAGGAAACTGATGAAACTTTCAGTCAGGATCATCAGCGGCACCAGCAAGGTGGCATAGACGGCCACCACCCCCAGAAGATTGGGAACGATATGGCGAGTGATGATCTTCCAGCCCGGCACACCCGTGGCGCGGGCGGCCTCAATGAATTCGCGGTTCTTCAGGCTCAGGGTCTGGCCGCGCACGATGCGCGACATTTCCAGCCAGGAAATCATGCCGATGCCCAGAAACAGCATGCCGATCGAACGTCCGAACATCACCAGCA
Organism: Paracoccus onubensis; assembly: GCF_003591515.1. Classification (GTDB taxonomy): domain Bacteria; phylum Pseudomonadota; class Alphaproteobacteria; order Rhodobacterales; family Rhodobacteraceae; genus Paracoccus; species Paracoccus onubensis. The sequence goes on along the minus strand of NZ_QZCG01000004.1, from coordinate 255,763 downwards.
TCAGGATCAGAACGAACATGTAAGGGATCGACATCAGGATATCGACAAGCCGCATCATGATCTGATCCACGCGCCCGCCGATGAATCCGGCCGCCGCGCCGTAAAGCGTGCCGACGATCATTGCGATCGCCGCGCCGACGACGCCCACCATCATCGAGATCTGGGTGCCCTGTACGGTGCGCGAAAACAGATCCCGGCCCAGATCGTCGGTGCCGAAATAATGGCCGTTCTCGATCGAGGGCGCGCCCATCTGGGCAACTTGCCCCATGACGGCGAAATCCAGCTCTTCATTCGACCAGACCGCGAAGAATTCCCCGAACAATGCGAACAGGACCACCAGCACCAGCAGCGGCAGCCCGACAATCGCCGCCTTGTTGCGGAAGAACCTCTTTCGGGCATCGGCCCAGGGACTGCGGCCCTTGACGTCGTCCTGGACCATCCGATCGGCGAGGCTTTGCATCTTGGCTTGCTCGATCATCATGGTTCAATACCGGATCTTGGGGTCGATCCATACGTAAAGGATATCGACCAGCAGGTTGAACAGGATCGTCAGCGTCCCCAGCAGGATGGTTACACCCATCATCACCGCATAATCGCGGTTCAGGGCGGAATCGACGAAGGATTTCCCGATGCCACCGGTCGAGAAGAACATGTCGATCACGACCGAGCCCGTGATCATCGAGACAAAAACCGGGCCAAGATAGCTGATGACCGGCAGCATGGCAGGTTTCAGGGCGTGCCGCAGGATTACCCGGCGCTCTGGCATGCCTTTGGCGCGGGCGGTGCGGATATGGTTCGAGCCCAGCACTTCGAGCATGGACGAGCGGGTGATGCGGGTGATCGAGGCCATATAGCTTGTTGCAAGAGCGATGATCGGCATGATCCAGAATGTCGGATCGCTGAAGCTCCAGCCGCCGCCGGGCAAAAGCCTGTACCACAGCGTGAAGATCAGCAGAAGGATCGGCGCCATGACGAAATTAGGCAGGACCTGCGCCCCGATCGAGATGCCGACGGCCAGATAATCCAGCCAGCTATTGTGCCAGATCGCGGCTGTCACACCGAGCATGACACCGACGAGGACCGCAAGGAGGAACGACAGAATTCCATAGGTCAGCGTCACCGGAAAACCCTTGGCGATCAACTGGTTCACCGTCAGGTCGGGATAGACGAAGCTTGGCCCGAAATCGAAATGCACGACGATACCGTAAAGATAATCCCAGATCTGCTTCCACAGCGGATCGTCAAGTCCGTATTTCGCATTCAGATTGGCCAGAACCGCCGCCGGAACCTCGCGGTCCTTCGAGAAGGGTCCGCCGGGGGCGAAATGCATCAGGATATAAGAGATGATGATCAGCAGCAGCAGCGTGGGTATCGCTACGGCCAGCCGTCGCATGACATATGCGAACATCCGGGAGCCTCCCTGAAAATTAAGAGATCGGTACCTGTGACAGTTGTTAGGTCAGGGCTTATGACCGAAACCGGGAAAGGATGAAACCCCTCCCGGTGAATTCTTCGGATGCGATTACTCGGCCACGCGATACAGGTTCTTGGCGTACCAGTCGCCCATCACGTTATCCAGCGGAACACCACGCAGATCGGGCTTGATCATGTTCGGCTGTGCATAGTGATAGACCGGGGCCAAAGCCATGTCGCCGATCAGAAGCTGTTCCATCTTCTTGTAATTCTCGGCCGGGTTTTCCTCGGTGGCGGCATCTGCCAGCAACTGGTCGTATTCCTCGTTCGACCACATGCCGTTATTGTCGCCATCGGTCCGGAACCAGTCGAGGAAGGTCGAGGCTTCGTTGTAATCCGCGCACCATGCATAGCGCTGAACCTCGAAATCCTGATTGTTGCCCTTGTCGACAAATACTTTCCATTCGTAGTTTTCCAGCGTCAGTTCCACGCCGATGGCTTTCCAGAACTGCTGCACCGCGATGGCGATCTTCTTGTGATCCTCTGACGTGTTATACATCAGCTTGAGTTTCAGCGGGTTGTCGGGACCGTAACCTGCCTCGGTCAGCAATTCCCGGGCTTTCTCCATCCGTTCGGGCTGCGTCCAGTTCGCCATTTCGATCTCGGGCTCTTCGAAACCCTCCATCGCCCAATGGGTCCAGTAATAGGCCGGCTTCTGTCCGCCCTGAAGTACCTTGTCCACGATGATATCGCGGTCGATCGCATAGGATAATGCTTGCCGCACGCGCAGATCCTTCAAGGCTTCGGGGCCTTTTTCCGAAAGATTGAAGACGTAACCATAGGAGCAAGCCCAGGGGACCGAGATCGCCTCGTCCGGAAATTCCTCCTTGAGCTTGGGATATTGCCCGGCGGGGATCAGGTTGAACCAGTCGATCTCTCCCGCCTGATAGCGGGTCAGCGCGATGTTCTGATCGTTCACGGTGATGAAGTTCACCTCATCGATGATCGTGTTTTCGGCATCGTAATACTGATCGTTCTTGACCGCCGTGGCCTTGACGCCAAGATCGTGGCTTTTCAGTACATAGGCGCCATTGCCGACCAGATTACCGGGTTGCGTCCATTGCTGACCATGTTCCTCGATCACTTTCTGCGGGGCGGGGTAGGTCGTGGCATGATCCAGTGTTTTCAGGAAATACGGCGTGGGCTTTGACAGCTTGACCTCAAGCGTCTTGTCGTCAATTGCCGTTACGCCCAGTTCTTCCGGCGATGCCTCGCCCTTCACCACTGCGGTTGCGTTCTCGAGATTCATCAATTCCACGAACCACGCATATTCCGAAGCTGTCTCGGGATCCGCGGCGCGGCGCCACGCATAGACGAAATCGCCTGCGGTGACCGGGTCGCCATTCGACCATTTCGCATCGCGCAGATGGAAGGTATAGGTCAGCTTATCGTCGCTGATATCGTGGCTTTCGGCCATGCCCGGGACCATCGCCCCGGTGTCATCCTGTGTCATCAGCCCTTCGAAAAGCTGCCGGATCATGTCCGAATCGGTGCGCGACTCGGTCAGTTGCGGGTCCAATGTCTTGATCGCATCGAGAATCCAGAAGCTCAGGCTTTGATCCTCGGCCAGTTTTTCTCCTTCGGCGGGCTGGGCGGCATAGACAGGCAAGGATAACACAGCCACGAGTGCCGTTGTTGCTAAGAACTTGGTCATGGGGTTCCTCCATGTTGATTATCGGCGCTTCTGCGCCTTGATGAACCCAATGCTAAAACATCGGTTCGCGCGGTAAAGCCGATTTGTCGCTTTCCTATCAAAGGCGATTGTGGAAAAGAGAACCGGATGACGGCATTCAGGCATATCACGCTGGTTACCGGCGGTGCACGATCGGGCAAATCTGCATTGGCCGAACGGTTGGTCGCGCGCCATGATCTGCCCCGCATCTATATCGCCACGGCACAAGGGGGCGATGATGAGATGAAAGAAAGAATCAAGCAGCATCAACTGCGTCGCGGGGAAACCTGGAATTTGATCGAAGAGCCGATCGCACTTGCCGGAGCGTTGCGCAAGACCGACGGTCAGGGTGTCCGGCTTGTCGATTGCCTGACCTTGTGGCTTGCGAATTGTCTGGACAGCGCGGATATGCAGGAACTGATAATAACCTTACGTCAACAAGCCTCGCCGGTGGTGCTGGTAACGAATGAACTGGGGCAAGGGATCGTCCCCGCGAATGTGACGGCACGGCGATTCCGCGATCTTCATGGCTGGATGAATCAGGCCGTGGCCGAGGTCGCGGACGAGGTCTGGATGGCGGTCAGCGGCCAGCCTCTCATGCTGAAACCCGGGCGGGAGGATATCGATGAGAACCTTTGACGAAGCGGTGGCGACTGCCGCGCTGGCGCGTCAGAACAATCTGACCAAACCTCCGGGTTCTCTGGGCAGGCTTGAAGAACTGGCCGTGTTCATGGCTGGCTGGCAAGGGCGGGAACGCCCCCGGATCGATCGGGCGCAGGCCATTGTGTTTGCGGGCAATCACGGCATCGTCGCGCAGGGTGTGAACCCGTTCCCGGCCGAGGTAACGGCGCTGATGGTTCAGAATTTCCGCGCTGGTGGGGCGGCGATAAACCAGCTTTGTCGCGTGGCGGGGGCGGAACTGGTGGTTTTGCCACTGGAGCTGGAACGTCCGACCCGTGATTTCACCCAAGGTCCCGCGATGGATCTGTCCGAGGTCGAAGAGGCGATGGCGGCGGGGGCGGGCGCGGTCGATCCGGATGCGGATGTGCTTCTGCTGGGTGAGATGGGGATCGGCAATTCCACCGTTGCAGCAGCACTTGCCGCCTGGATTTTCGGAGGAGGCGCGGAAGACTGGGTCGGACCGGGAACCGGCGCCGGGGGCGAGGTTCTGGCCAGGAAACAACAGGCGGTCGAAGCGGGGCTGGCGCTGCATCGCCCGGCCACTGCGCGCGAGGCTCTGTCGGCCTTTGGCGGGCGCGAGCAGGCGGCCATCTGCGGTGCCGTGCTGCGCGCGCACGAACTGGGGTTGCCGGTGCTGCTGGACGGGTTCATCTGCACGGCTGCGGCCTCGGTTCTGACGCGCGACGATCCGGATGCGCTGCGCCATTGCCTGATCGGACATGAAAGCGCCGAACCCGGGCATCACCGCCTGATCGAGGCACTGGGGATGAAGCCGGTATTGTCGCTGGACATGCGCTTGGGCGAGGGGTCGGGGGCTGCGGTGGCGTTGATGTTGCTGCGGGCTGCCATCGAGTGCCACAATGGCATGGCAACATTCGCGGAGGCCGGCATTGGCTAGGTGGCATCAATTCGTTCTGGCGCTGGTCTTCCTGACACGTCTGCCTCTGGAGCGTCTGCTGCCCCGGCATATCCTGTCACTGGCGAAAAGCAGCTGGGCATTTCCGTTGGTCGGGGCCATTGTCGGCGCGATCGCGTCGCTGACCTTTCTGTTGCCGGGTCCGTCGCTGCTGCATGCCGCGCTTGCGCTGGCGCTGGCGGTCTGGCTTACCGGGGCGCTACACGAGGACGGACTTGCCGATTTCGCGGATGGCGCGGGCGGTCGCGACCGCGAAGACCGGCTAAGGATCATGCGCGATTCGGCGATCGGCAGTTACGGTGTGATCGCATTGATCCTGACCAGCCTGATCCGGGTGGCGGCGATTACTGCGCTGGGGCCGTGGCATCTGATTGCCGCCGCCGCCTGCGGCCGTACGGCGATCATTCTGGTCCTGGGCGGGCTTTTGCCTGCCCGTCCGGATGGGTTGGGTCATGCCGCCGGCACGCCCGGCGCGCGCAATGTCGGCATGGTTTCGGTCATTGCGCTTCTGTTTTTGCTGCTGGCCGGAGACGGCGCGATATTTGCCCTGATCGCCGGTTTGCTGGCAATGGCGGTGACGATCCGTCAGGCCCGGGTCTGGCTGGGCGGGCATACCGGAGACGTGTTGGGCGCGGCGTCAGTCCTGACCGAGACCGCGGTTCTTGCCGCTTTTGCGCTCTGGATCTGAGAGTTCAGGACGGTTCAGAGATTTTCTTGACGCCTGCATATGCTTAACGCATACCCCCTGCACCATTCATAAGAGCCGGAAAACCGGTGGACCCGCAACTGGCGGGCAAGACATAAAAGGGGGGAACCGATGGGCGGGCTACTTATTTTGTCGCGCGGCATCGACCGCGTGAACAGCCTGATTGGGCGCGCTGCGTCATGGCTGATCCTGATCGCCATATTCGTTAGCGCGGTAAATGCGGTGATCCGCAAGGTTTTCAATGAATCATCAAACGCCTGGCTGGAGCTGCAATGGTATCTTTACGGTGCCGCGTTTCTGCTGGCAGCGGCCTATACCCTGATGGAGAACGAGCATATCCGCATCGATATCCTGTATGGAGGCCGCTCGCGGCGCACCCAGCACTGGATCGATCTGATCGGGCATGTGTTCTTCCTGATGCCGCTGGTGATTCTCACGCTTTGGCTGGCATGGCCGTGGCTGATTATCAGTTATGATCGGCACGAGATGTCGATGAATGCGGGCGGTCTGGTTCGCTGGCCGGCAAAAGCGATGCTTGTCGCGGGATTCGTGCTGCTGTTCTTCCAGGGGATATCCGAAATCATCAAGAAAATCGCGGTGATGCGTGGATTGATCAAGGATGATCACATGCCCACCGGGCATCAGGTGCCGCTGGATGTGGATCCGGAACTGCTGGCGCAGGCGGGGCTGGGTCCCGAAGCCGACAAGAAGGACGACGTGACCAGCAAATCGGGCGAGGAGACACGCAAATGATGGAACTCATCGCCCAGAACATGGCGCCGATCATGTTCGTTTCGCTGATCATCTTCCTGCTGCTGGGATATCCGGTGGCGTTTTCGCTGGCCGCGAACGGCCTGTTGTTCTTCATCATCGGGGTAGAACTCGCACCACTGTCCGGAGGCAATATCTATCTGGACTGGCCGCTTCTCCGCGCCTTGCCAGACCGGTTCTTCAACGGGGTGGTCTCGAATGAGACGTTATTGGCGGTGCCATTCTTCACCTTTATGGGGATCGTGCTTGAGAAATCCGGCATGGCCGAAGATTTGCTTGATACGATCGGCCAGCTTTTCGGGCCAATCCGGGGCGGGCTGGCATATGCGGTGGTCATCGTCGGTGCGCTTCTCGCCGCGACGACCGGCGTCGTAGCGGCATCGGTCATCGCTATGGGGCTGATTTCCCTGCCGATCATGCTGCGCTACGGCTATGATCGCCGGCTCGCGACCGGCACTATCGCGGCTTCGGGTACTTTGGCGCAGATCATTCCGCCCAGCCTCGTGCTGATCGTGCTGGCCGATCAGCTGGGCCGCTCGGTTGGGGATATGTATAAGGGGGCGCTGATTCCCGGGCTGGTGCTGACCGGGATCTATCTGCTCTATATCTTCGTGATGTCGATCATCCGGCCGAAATCTCTGCCCGCATTGCCGATAGAGGCAAGAACATTGGGTTCGGGGGTAACTTCTCTTTTCGTTGCGCTGGCGGCGGGCGTGGCGATTTTCTACCTGGTGCTGAAATGGCTTTACCCGACTCATGGGAACAACGCCGATATTCTGGCGGCCGCGGTGGCAGTGATCGCCATCTATCTTGTCGCGGTGCTGGACAGGATGCTGAAAATCGGCGTGATGTCGCGTCTGGCTCAGCAGGTGGTCATCGTGCTGATCCCGCCGCTGGCACTGATCTTTCTTGTGCTTGGCACGATCTTCTTGGGTATCGCCACCCCGACCGAGGGCGGCGCCATGGGCGCGGTCGGGGCGCTGGTGCTTGCGGCAGGCAAGGGACGGCTGAACCTTCAGGTAATCAGTCAGGCGCTTTCCGCGACAACCCGGCTCTCGGCCTTTGTGATGTTCATCCTGATCGGAGCAAGGGTGTTTTCGCTTACCTTCTACGGTGTGAATGGCCATTTGTGGGTCGAGCATCTGCTGACCTCGTTGCCGGGGGGTGAATACGGCTTCCTGATCGCCGTCTCGCTATTGGTGTTCTTCCTTGCCTTCTTCCTCGATTTCTTCGAACTGGCTTTCATCATCGTGCCGTTGCTTGCGCCGGCGGCGGAAAGTCTTGGCATCGATCTGATCTGGTTCGGGGTGATCCTGGGTGTGAACATGCAGACCAGTTTCATGCATCCTCCGTTCGGGTTTGCGCTTTTCTACCTGCGTTCTGTTGCGCCGCGGGAATCCTATATCGACAGGATCACCGGGCGCTCGATTGCGCCGGTCAAGACCAGCCAGATCTATTGGGGCGCGGTGCCCTTCGTTGGCATCCAGATCCTGATGATCGCAATTGTGATCAGCTTCCCGCAACTGGTGATGCATTACAAAGGCGCGCCGATCGATCCTGCGAGTATCACCTATGAGGTTCCCTCCGGCGGAATGAGTCTTGGTAGTGGAAGCGGCTTTGGTGAGCTTGGAGGGCTGGGTGGTTCTCCCTACGGTCAGCCCGGCGGTGACGCGCCAGCAGAGGCGGCCCCGGGTGATTCCGGCGGTTCGGGCGCGCTGGACGGCCCTCCGGATTTCGGCGCATCGGCAGTTGACGGGCCGGAACCGGACGCTGCCGAGGAGCAGCCCGCCGGTGATCCGGGTGGCGGATTGAGTCTGGACGGCCCGCCGCCGGGGCTTGGCGGAAACTGAAGCGTCTTGGGTTTGACACGAGATATCGACAGAGAGGCCGGGCAATCTGCCCGGCCTTTTTTTAGAATTTATCCAGCTTCGTCGTGGGCGTGGTTTCGAATGGACCAGTCTTTAAACGTGACAGTCCGGTATTTTCCTACATAGTGGGCTGCGCAACCAAGCCCTGTCAGGTGATCCGCCGGATGCTGTCGGCGATTTCGTCCCATTCGAAGACCCGTTTCCAGTCGTCGCGCATCAGTACCGGCTTACCGAATTCGATGGCCTTGTTGCAGGCGTCGGAAAAGGCGCCCTCGCGCTCTTCGAAGATCACGGCGCCCAGGATGTTCATATGTCCAAGCAGGAAATCCCGCGCGCATTCCTTGCTGACGCCGCTGCGGCGGACACATTCATCCATTGCTTCCCGCATCACGCTGAGAAGCGAGGCGCAAACGGTCTCGGACAGGCCCGGCTCCAGCATCGCCATCTGTTTGACGGTGACTTCATATGTCCGGGCAACGGGGGCATAGATGGCGCGGGCGATCCGCTCGCCCAGTTCGTAATGCTCACGCGGACCCTGCATCAATGCGTTTACGACGCCTTGTTTTGCCGCGATTCCGCCGAAATGGTCGCGGCGGCCCTCTGCGGTGGTTTCGTCGTTGAAGATCGGCGGGTGGCAGGGATGGGTGACGAAATAGGTGATATCGTCACGTTCCGGCAAATGCCCCGCGAAAGGGGCCGCAGCATCGAGAATGACGATCATGGTGCCGGGCGCGACTGCCGGGACGACCGTGGAAGCGACCTTGCCAATTACCGTGTCCGGCACCGCAAGGATCACCACATCGGCCCCATCAAGCGCCTGATCCTGATCGATGCAGTCAAATCCCAGTGCGTCCTTCAGCCGGGAGCGGCCATTTTCGCTTGGCTCGACATGGCGAACCTGAAAACCGGTTTTCGCCAGATTGGCGGAAAGGCGCAGGCCCATTTTGCCACCCGCTCCGAACAACGCGATATTTGTCATCTGATCTCGATCCTTTCGGGAAATAGCCGCTTGCTTAACTGGTATGATAAGATGATAATGATATGAATATGTCAAGGGCTTCGAGGGAAGGAGACAGGATGACCGGCTCGCAAGCGCCTTGGGTGACGTGGTTTGGTGACGATTTCACCGGTTCGGCGGCGGTGATGGAGGTTCTGGCCTTCGCGGGGCTGCCTTCGGTCCTGTTCACGGATATTCCGTCATCGGGGACGCTGGCGCGATTTGCGGATTGCCGTGGGATCGGTATCGCCTCGACGGCCCGCAGTCACGGCCCCGGCTGGATGGAGGCAAATCTTCCCGCGCCGCTGCGTTTCCTGCATGGGCTGGGAGCGCCGATCCTGCATTACAAGATCTGCTCGACCCTCGATTCAGCGCCGGAGACCGGCTCGATCGGGAAGGCGATCGAAATCGGACTTGGCATCCGGCAGGCGGCTGCGGTGCCATTACTGACCGCCGCGCCCGCGATACGCCGCTATCAGGCTTTCGGGAACCTGTTCGCAGCCACGCTGGACGCTGTTCACCGGCTGGACCGTCACCCGGTCATGGCACATCATCCGGTTACGCCAATGGCGGAAGCGGATCTGTTGCAGCATCTTTCGGCCCAGACCGATCTGCGGGGCGGGCTGATCGATCTTGAAGCACTGAATGGCGATCCGCAAACCTGTCTGATACGCCTTGTCAAAGAAGGCGCCCGGATCCTGTCGCTGGACAATATGGACGTCGTGTCCGAATTGGCAGCGGGCAAGCTGATCTGGGAAAACCGCGATATGCTAAGCTTCGTCGCGGGCAGCCAGGGCGTCGAATACGCGCTTGTGCGGCACTGGCAGGAATGCGGAATGCTGCCGCCGCCGCCCAAGGCACAGGGTGCGGGTCGCGCGGATCGGATCGTTGCCGTTTCCGGTTCTGTCTCGCCCGTCACGGCGCGTCAACTGAACTGGGCCGGCCGGCATGGTTTTACACTTCTGGCTTTCGACGCCTCTGCCGCATGTGCGGATCCTCATCTGCTTGCGGCCGAAGAGGCGCGGCTGATCGAAGCCGCCGTTGAGGCAGCCGAACACGGCGCCAGCCCATTGGTTCATTCGGCGTCGGGGCATGATGGGCCTGAAATAGAGCGATTTCGCGCGGCATTGATCCGGGGAGGGATTGATCCCGAGACCGCCAACCGCCGGATTGGCGAGGCATTGGGGCGCATCCTCGATGCGGTTCTGCAAAGGACGGGCATTCGTCGCGCGGTCATTTCTGGCGGCGATACCTCGGGGCATGGGATGCGGCAACTGCGGCTGTCGGCATTGGTGGCCAAGGCGCCGACCATACCGGGCGCGGCGCTTTGCACGGCCTATGGCGATGGTCCGCATGACGGGCTCGAGATCGCATTGAAAGGCGGCCAAATGGGATCAGAGGATTATTTCGGCTGGATCCGCGATGGGGGAGGGGAAAGATAATTCTCTGCCGGAAGTCTGCTGACCTGACCTTGCCGCCATGAGAGCTGTCAGAACTTGAGAGCAAGCCGTCATTCATGCGGCTCGAATGCCACCCGGGCGCGTTCCAGATGGCGGCGCATCTCGTTAATAGCGGCGTCGAGATCGCGGGCCTCGATGTGATCGACGATCTTGGCATGTTCCAGCAGGGTGATCTCTTCGCTGTCCGAGCGATGCAGCAGGCTGACGTGATATTCGAACAACCAGCCCAGCATCGCATCCGAAACGGAAAGGATGATCGGGTTGTCGCAAAGCGAGGCAAGCTTGCGGTGAAAGGCCATGTCGATCGAGATGAAGGCCGTGGGATTGCCCAGCTCGCCCCGCTGCCGCTCGACCAGTTCCCGGAGACTGGCGATGTCGGCCGCCGTCGCCTTTTCGACCGCGACGCGCACCATGCCCAGTTCGAACATCTGCCGCGCATGTTTGAGATGATCCAGATTGCCGGGTGCCGAGCTCAGCACCAGCCGGGCAAGCTCATCCGACTGATGCAGGACCGTAGCGGGATTGATCTCGTTCACGCGGGATCTTTCGCCGTGATTGATGGTGATCAGCCCGCTGTTATGCAATGACTGCAAGGCTTCGCGCACCGCAGGCCGTCCCACCCCGAAACGGTCCATCAGGGCGCGCTCGGACGGCATGAAATCGCCCGGTTTCAACTCGTGGCTGCGGATCATGTCATGCAGGCGCTCAAGCACCTGATCGGACAGCTTTCGCCGGACAATCTTGTCGTCGTTGGGCGCTGTCCTTGTCATCGCTTTCCTCCTGCCATTCCGCTTGCGACAGGTTAGCCGCCTTCGCGCTGCTTCACAATTCCCGCAGCTTCCCAGCCGAAGGCGTCAAGCCCGTCATTTTCATGCGCCGTCAGATTGGCGCGAAGCTGGTGGTCCCCGACTTCCAGTGTGGCCACGCCATTCCTGATCCGGGCGGATCTGACGGGTTTTCCCGTCAAAGCGGCAAGCTGTCTCAGCACCCTCACGATAGGCCATGACCCGGATATGCCGCGTGCTCCCAGTACCGCCGCCGGGGTCCAGACCGCGATGTCATGAGGTGCAAGCGCGGTGGCCAGCCCCAATGCATAGGCTGCCCCGAATGCGCCGCGATGGCGTGGATCGTCATCCGTCATGCAGATCCGGGCATGACCGGGATTCGGGATCGTGCGTGAGCCATAGGGGTTCTGACGCATGGCGATCGTCGCCGGACCGATACGGTATTCCTGGCCTGCCGCGATTGCCCGGGCAGAGGCCGCGATATGAGGAACGGCTTCCAGCGTTTCCATGACCGACAGATCATCCGCCGCGTGAACGATGGGGCAAAGGCCATGCATGATGAAATCAAGTAACTCGACCGGAGGCCTTTTACGGTTCAACTCGGGAAAGAAGCTTGCCATGCCTCCGCCACGCGCGAGTTCGGGAAAGGCACGAGCGGCGGCCGCGTGGATTTCTGCCAGTGGCGGGCATTCCGGCCATTCAGATCCCGGCGGCGTCGATTGCCGGTCGACCGAGGGACAGACAAAGACTGACGCCGGCGTGAAACCGGATTGTGACATGGCGCGGCCATGATCCGTCAGTTCGGTTTCCGGTGTTTCCGCACCGCCGAACCGGCAGATCAGTTCAAGATCAAAGGACAGGTCGGGCAATTCCGACTGCAGCGCCGCGAAAGCCGCAAATTGCGGGGCGACCTGACCCGCTGCCGCATCGACATGACATAACAATGCCTGCGGACCGACGGACTCGACAGCCGCGATTACCTGACCCTTCAGCAGGGCGTCACCGGCAGAAAGCGCCAGCGCCATCCGGGGAAAGTGCGGTCCGGCGGGCAAAGCGGGCCACTCGGCAGGTTTCGCGAAACCAGTCTTGTGCCAACGGATGTCCACCGTTTGCCGCAGCTTTTCACCGTCTTTCAGCAGATAGGGCCAGGGCAGGGCCAGCGGGCGGTTATAGGTCTTGAAAGAGGCATCGCCCCATTGCCGCTGATCCTCCATCTCGAAGATATCGCCGGAAAATGCGCATCTGACCGCCAGCCCGTTCGCCCGATGCTCTAACGCGGCGATATCCATGAAGGGCTGCCAGGGCTCGATCAGCAGCGGAAAATTGCCCGCCTCCTGCCTGCCATCCGAATGGGTCACGATTGCCGGAGCGCCTGCGACGCCATCGATGGGATGCAGAAGCGTAAAGCCCGCGCGATTGGTCTCGAAATCACCCTTGGCTTCGCCTTCGGCGGTCACGGTCAGACCCGTGCTCGTAATGCGGGCGGTTACGGTGATGACCAGTTGCGATGTCCCATTACGAAAGCGCATCGGTTGGGTCAGGCGCAGATCGTCTCCGCGCGTCTGGATGATTTCACCCAGTTCCGGTTGGATCGTCCCCCAGTCCCGGTCGCGGACCAGAAAAGCGACGCTACGTATCGCCTCGACGCCATTGACGCGGATGTGTCTGAAAGCCCCCGACTGGAAGCCCAGACTGACGCCGCCATATGTAATGGTTTCGTAATCGTCGGGCGGCTGTTCGGTGCCGTAGAGTTGCGCCGATCCGATCATGGCGCTTCGGGCCGGATACTGCGCCCTTCGGCGGCAGAGCGATAGGCCGCTTCGACAAGGGCGAAAGTTCCAAGATTGTCGCGCCCCGAGGTTTCGGGCTGTTTCCCATCCCGCAGGCAGGCAATGAAATCCCGCTGAATGATAGCGACGCTTTCCTGAATATTGTGCCAGGGCTTCTCGGTCCAGGGGAGCAGCGGAGGGCTGACATCGCGGGTCTCGCTACGGTCGCCGTTCTGGATCGTCAGCCGATAGCCTGTATCCAGTCTTAAGCTGCCCTCGGTTCCATCGATCTCGATCAGCGTTTCGGGGAAGGTTTCGGGCTCCCGTTTCGTCGCATAGGAGCAGTCCACAACCGAGGTCACGCCGCTTTTGTGCCGCAGAAGCATGGTGGCGACATCCTCGCCGTTTATATCCGGATTGATGCGGCGGGTTTCGGCGGTGATCCGTTCGGCATCCCCGAACAACGCACGCGCGATATCGAGGATATGGATGCCCAGATCCTCAATGATGAACCTTTCGCCCTCTGCCAGATAGGGTTGTCCCGAGAACACGTCATAACCCGAACGAAAGGAAATCCGCCCGAAGAAGGGCGAGCCGATTTCACCCCCGCGCAATGCGTCGATCACCTTGCGGATCGGGGATTGCCAGCGGAAATTTTCATGCACCATCATGATCCTGCCAGCGCGTTCCACGGCCTCGACCATGTGGCGGGCGTCAATCAGCGTTGGCGCGACGGGTTTCTGACAGATGACGTGCTTGCCTGCCGCCGCCGCCATCTCGACCAATGCACGGTGGGAGGGAACGGTCGTCGCGATATCGGCTACGTCGAATCCACCCTCGGCGAACATTTCGGCGGCATCGGTATAACGGCGAGCAATGCCGAAACGGTCGCCGGCAACGTTCAGCCGGCTTTCATCGCGGTCGCAAAGCGTCACGACCTCGGCTCCCTCGATCCCGGCCCATGCGTGCAACTGGTTGCCTGCGAAGAATCCGCAACCGATTACGGCAATTTTGATCATCCGGCCTCTCCGTCCTATTTCCCAAGCACCGCCTGAGCCTGCAATGCGGCCCGTGCCTCGACGCGCTGCTGCGCCTGATCGATGACGACGGCGGCGATGATGACGATCCCCTTGATGACCGTCTGCCAGAAGGCAGAAACCCCCATCATCACCAGCCCGTCGGACAGGACTCCGATCACGAAGGCCCCGATGATCGTGCCACCGATCCGGCCCCTGCCGCCCGACATCGAGGTGCCGCCTAGCACTGCCGCCGCGATCGCGTTCAGTTCGAACGTATCGCCCGTGGCCGGATGTGCCGCCACAAGCTGCGAGGCGATGATGATCCCGACAAGCGCGGCGCAGAAGCCCGAGAACATATAGACGAAAAACTTGATCCGGGTCACGCGTACGCCCGACAGTCCGGCGGCCTTTTCATTCCCGCCCACGGCATAGATATACCGGCCCAAAGGCGTACGCCGCGCGATATAGGCCGCCGCGACCCCTACAATCACCAGCATCCAGATCGAGACCGGGATTCCAAGGATGTTGCCGGTACCGATCCAGCGGAACGTGTCCGAGCCGTATTCCGGATTGCCGCCGAGATTGGGGAAGGTGCGCCCGTCCGAGGACAGCATGGCCGCGCCGCGCGCGATATATAATGTCCCCAGCGTGGCGATGAAGGGCGCGACATTCAGCTTGGTGATCAGAAAGCCGTTCAATGCCCCGATCGCGACTCCGACCGTGACGACGATCAGGCAGATCTCGAATGTGTTGAACTGAATCGACCAGCCGAAACCCGGATTGATGCCGTGAAGCACCAGCCAGCCTGCAACCATCCCGCATAGCCCCACGATCGATCCGACCGACAGGTCAATGCCCCCTGATACGATGACGAATGTCATGCCTATGGCCAGAAAGGCGTTCAGGGCGACATGTTTCGACATGATGACCAGATTTGCCGCCGACAGGAAATTCGGCGCGAAGACGGAAAAGAACAGCAGCACAAGGATCAGGGCGATAAAGGTTCGCGCCTTCAGCAATAGCAACAGCGCGCTGCCTGAAGCTGCCTGTCCTGCGGAAGTTGGTATGGTTGAATCACTCATCCTGTAGCGTCCTTGGGTTCAGGATCCGCAGGAGCGTCGGGCACGTGGCCTTTGGCCGACGCTTCGACCAATGCGGTTTCGGTTGCGGTGCCATGGGTGAATTCCCCGCTGATACGCCCGTTCGACATGACGATGATCCGATCGGACAACGACATGACCTCTTCAAGATCCGAGGTGACGAAGATGATGCCCAATCCTTCCGCGGCCAGTTTGCGCATGACGCGGAAGACCTCGGCCTTGGCGCCGATATCGATCCCGCGCGAGGGTTCGTCCATCAGCAGGATCTTCGGTTGGGTCATCAGGGCCTTGGAAATCACCACCTTCTGCTGATTTCCTCCGGAAAGCGAAGAAACCTCGTATTCCGGTGAGGCGACCTTGACCGTCATGCGATGGATGAAGTCTCGCACCGTCTCGGCTTCGCGCTTCAGCGACAGATGAACGCCCCGTGTCAGGGTTTTCAGACTGGACAGGGTCATATTCTCGCGGATCGACAGGATCTGAATCAGCCCGTCGGATTTTCGATCCTCGGGGATCAGGGCGATGCCTTTGGCGATGCGCCCGGCGACCGTCCGCGATGTCAGGCGTTGGCCATTCACAAAAAGATCGCCCCGGTAATCACGCCTGTCGCCGATGATGCATTCCAGCAATTCCGAGCGACCCGCGCCCATCAGGCCATAGATGCCCAGTATTTCGCCCGCCCGCAGCGAGAATGACACATCCTGTACATCGAAACCGCCATGGCGGTTTGGTGCGGTGATTTGCTCGGCGCGGAAAATCTCGGGGCCGTATTCATGATGAATCTCTTTGGCGAAATCCTTCGACGCCTGGCCGATCATATGCCGGACGATCCAGGGGATATCGACGCCTTCCATCGATTGCGCGCCGGTGATGACGCCGTCGCGCAGCACCGTGATGTAATCGCCCACCCGGATCAGCTCTTCCAACCGGTGCGAGATATAGACGATGCCGACGCCGGAGCCGCGCAGGTCATCGATCACCCGGAACAGGATCTCCACCTCTGCCGCTGACAGGGCCGAGGTCGGCTCGTCAAGGATCAGGATGCGGGCATCCTGCGCAAGGCTTTTGGCGATCTCGACGATCTGCTGCTGCCCGACCTTGAGATCTCCGACAAGGATATCGGGATCGATATCATGCTCCAGCCGTTTCATCAGGGCACGGGTCATGTCGCGTTGCGCGGCCATGTCGATATCGATTCCCAGCCGGGTCTTTTCGCGGGAGATGAAGATGTTCTCTGCGACGGTCATGTTGGGAAACAGGTTCAGTTCCTGAAACACGATCCCGATCCCATGCCGCGCGGCATCCTCGGTCGAGCGGAACTGAACCTCTTGTCCGTCGAGGATCAGCTTGCCGCTGGTCAGTTGCTCGACGCCCGCGATGACTTTCATCATCGTGGATTTGCCGGCGCCGTTCTCTCCCACAAGCACATTGACCGCGCCCATATGCAGGTCGAAATCCACATCCTTCAGTGCAACGGTGCCGGGATAGACCTTGCTGCCGCCTCGGATCGACAGGCCGATGGGGTGGATCTTCTCGGGCTGCCTCATCTCAGCCTCCGATCTCCAGCATGACGGGCACGAGTTCGATCATGGCCGGGTCGCGCAGGGTAAAGACGCCTTCGAAACGCAGATCCTGGCCGATGACATCGCCTTCCGGTTTGGGAGTGCTGGCATGCGCCATGCCGTTCAAGGCAGTTGCCAGCTTGGCGAATTCGATCTGATCGCGGAAATCGGTGAAATCGATAAAGGGCATCGCATCGCGCAGGGCCGTACCGCGAATGACCGGGCCAAGCTGCACGGTGACGTCCGCCGCGCCGTCTCCTGTCGTATCGACGCCCAGCTTGGCGGCCCGGCTGTCCAGTTTGGCCTCGATGATCTTTCCCTGCCCCGAGACGGCGAAGTTCCACGGATTCGCCTCGCCCTTTGGACGCAGCCCGAATTTTTCGCCCGCCGCATCGGTATTTTCGGCCAGAGCCGCCCGCAACTCGTCCAGAGGAACAAGGTTTTCCTGAATGACTGGTAGCACTCTGGCTTCCCAGTTCTCCTGCGCGAATGCCTCCATCCGTGCTTCGTCCGTTTGGCCGACGCTGGCAGAGCCGATCTCTGTCGGATCGGGATCGGGAACGATCTTGCAGCCTGTCACAGCTATCGCTGCTACCAGACAGAATGCGGAAAGGTGAAAGACGTCGCGCATCGGGCGTTACATCCTATTCGGGATCGGCATGTTGGGCGGCGCGCCTTGTCCTGCAGGCGCGCCGTGACGGGATCATTCGCTTAAAGCGAATGTTTCCAGCTTGTCGGCATTGGTTTCGTCGATCAGCACGCAATCCATGAGCTGCTTTTCATCCTGCCCGGTCGAACCGCTGGTCAGGTATTGATCGGCCTGCTCGACCGCAAGCTGCGCCTGCCGATAGGCCGGCTGCAGCACCGTCGCCTTGATCCCGCCCGCCTTGATCGAGTCGCGCACATCGTTCGAGCCGTCGAACCCCACGACAATGACATCGGTGCGCCCTGCTGCTTCAAGCGCGGCCCATGCGCCCATCGCCATCGTGTCATTGCCCGAGATGACGCCCTTGATATCGGGATTGGCCTGAAGGATCGATTCCATCTTGCCGTAAGCCTCGGTCTGCGACCAGTTGGCGGATTGCTGGGCAACCATGTTCAGGTCGGGATATTGGTCGATGACATCGTGATAACCCGAGGACCGGATCCCGGCATTGGTATCCGACTCGCGGCCCAGAAGTTCCACGTAATTACCCTCTTCGCCCATCAGCTCAACGAATTTTTCGGCCCCGAGCTGGGCGCCCTGATAATTGTTCGAGACGATCTGGCTGACGGCGATGCCGCTTTCCTTGATCTCGCGGTCGATCAGGAATGACGGGATGCCCGCATCCTTGGCCCGCTGGACCGGCGCGACCGTGGCGTCGGCACCGGCATTGTCCAGTATGATCGCGTTTGCCCCGCGGGCGATTGCCGTATCATACATCTCGGATTGCTTGTTCGGATCGTCGTCATGAACAAGTACAAGTGTTTCATAGCCCAATTCCTGCGCCCGCTTTTCCGCGCCCACGGCCTCGGCCTTGAAGAACGGATTGTCGTGGCTGGGCGTGATGATCGCGATCAGGCCCTTGTCCTGCGCATGAGCCGCAAAGCTCACCGACAGGGCCGTAGCCATGGCAAGCGATGAAACGAAAATTCGACGTGTGATGGTCATGGACCTTTAACCTCCCTGAACTCAGCCGACCGGTCTTGGCCGCTCCCCGCTGATATGCGTAGCCTGTGATATCATAATTTTGTTGTCAACAGGTATAATGAGTATTACATGATATAAGGCAAGGGAGATATTCATGGCCGCAGACCTGATCCGCGTGACTTACCGCATCGAATGCGAAGGTGATGTGGCGCAGATGGCGTCAAGGATCGCATCGGATCAATCGACCGGCACGTTCACGGAATTGCCCGGCGAAACCGACGATATCCGCCGCCGCTGCGCCGCACGGGTCGAATCGGTCATTGCCTTGCCGCCAGCGGATCACCCGTCATTTCCGCATTCCGGCACGGGCGGGCCAGTCAACCGGGGCGATGCGGTGATCGCCTATCCGCTTGACGCTATAGGAACCGATTTCGCGGCTTTGATGACGATCACCGTCGGCGGCGTGTTCGCGATCCGGGGATTGACGGGAATCAGGGTGATGGATTTCGACCTTCCCGAAGCCTTCGCCAGCCATCCGGGTCCACAATTCGGCATCGACGGTTCGCGCCGCCTGACCGGTGTCGCGCAAGGGCCGATCATCGCCTCGATCATAAAGCCTTCGCTTGGTCTTGCGCCGGATGAGACGGCACATCTTGTCGCGGAACTATGCGAGGCGGGCGTCGATTTCATCAAGGACGACGAGAAACTGATGAGCCCGGCATATTCACCCTTGTCCGCGCGGGTCGCCGCGATCATGCCCGTGATCCGCGATCACGAGCAGCGGACGGGCAAGCGGGTCATGTATGCTTTCGGGATTTCCTCGGCGGATCCCGACAGGATGATGCGGAATCATGATCTTGTTGCGGATGCGGGTGGTAATGCGGCTGTCGTGAATATCAATTCGATCGGCATCGGCGGCATGAGTTTTCTGCGTAAACGTTCGCGTCTCTGCCTGCATGCGCATCGCAATGGCTGGGATATCCTGACCCGACATCCCGGCCTTGGAATGGAATTCCGCGCCTATCAGAAAATCTGGCGGCTGCTTGGTGTGGACCAGTTCCAGATCAACGGAATTCGCGCCAAATACTGGGAGCCGGATGACAGTTTCGTCCGGTCGTTCCATGATTGCATGACACCGATCTTTTCACCGGCGGACCGCCCTCTGCCGGTCGTTTGTTCCGGGCAATGGGGCGGGCAGGCGGTCGAAACCTATCAGCGGACCGGCCGCACCCTGGACCTGATGTATCTTGGCGGGGGTGGCATTCACGGCCATCCCATGGGTCCGGCGGCAGGCGTACGCGCGATCCGGCAGGCATGGGTTGCGGCAGAACAGGGCACGACACTTGAGACAGCGGCGAAAACCCAGCCCGAACTTGCCGCCTCGCTGGCAAAATTCGGGGGCGATGCCGCCTAAAGCGTATCGTGCCCGATCGCCTTCATCTCCCTTCTTCTTTGCCCAAATACCTCGGGGGTCCGGGGGCAGCGCCCCCGGCCTGTTGGTTCACCACCGCTTCAAGAGACCTGTCGGTATCCATGGCTGCGGATCAATGCGCGATCATCTCATGCGCGATCTGTTCGGCATTCAGTCCCGACGGGTAATAGGTTGGCCAGTTGACCACCTCTTCAAGCAACGCCGCACGGTCGTCTCCCCAATAGAGATGGAAGTGATCCGCAGGGGCGGGGGCGATGCGATGATCGCTGAACTGGATGAACTGAGGCGCTTCTTCATCCCCTTTGGTCTTCCTGAAGATAAAACGCACGCCGCGATTGCCCTTTTCGTAGGTCAGGACCTCGTAGCCGTCGCTTTCATAATTCCCGCCGAAATTATCGTCGCCATTGTGGAAGGTGACATTGTCCCCGTCAATGACAAGGCGATCCATGTCGGTCTTGTAGCCGGTTTCGTAGTAGGCGTGGTATTCCTCGGCGGTCTGATCGCCATGCTCTGCCTTGTGAGCCATGACCTCATCCAGACTGCCGTCCCGGAGCAGGGGATAAACCGACTGCCAGTCGCCTTCCCAATCGGAAAGATCCCGATCGGCGATCTGATCGTCGTCGAAATAGCCATTATAGATGGCATCGTCGTCCCCATGAGAATGATCATGCTGATGCGCGTGATCATGGCCCGCGGATTTATCGCCGCCTTGTTCCGCATGCGCCGTTGTCGCCGCAAGAACAAGCACGAGTCCCGCTATGAGATTATTGATATTCCTGAGGATATCCATTTGCATTCTGTAGGGCCTTTCCTGCTTTTCAGTATCGAGCAACGCAACTGCCATCAGCCTCTGTCAGCCGATAATTTTGTTACGTTATATCGTATCGATTTATATGACCAAACCGCCGATATTTGGCAACAGACAAGTTCAGTACCCGGCCAGGAACGGCTCAAGGCTCAACAGATGCGGAGGATCTGAAAGCATGATCGAATGAGCACATCCGATCAAAACCCTTGTCGATTAGGTCAATGACCAGCCCGCTATCATCAAAGCGCTTCGGGCGCCGGTGCAAGCGGACCATCGGTGAATTGCATCCGCGCAAGCCGTGCATATAAACCATCTTCGCGAACCAGATCTTCGTGGCAGCCCTGTGCGACAATGCGTCCCTGGTCAAAAACCACGATCCGGTCGGCCTTTTTGACGGTCGCAAGGCGATGGGCGATGACCAAGGTCGTGCGTCCTTCCGACAGGCGGGTGACGGCGGCCTGAACAAGGGCTTCGGACTCGGCATCCAGCGCGCTTGTCGCCTCGTCCAGCAGCAGCACCGGAGCGTCGCGCAGAATGGCGCGGGCGATGGCGATACGCTGGCGCTGCCCGCCCGATAGCATCACGCCGCGCTCGCCCAGCGGCGTGTCATAGCCCCGGGGCAGAGCCGCGATGAATTCATGGGCATGTGCCGCGCGGGCAGCCCGTTCTATCTGCGCATCACTCGCCTCGGGATCGCCCAGCGCGATATTTTCGCGTGCCGATGCGGCAAAGATCGCCGGATCCTGGGGAACAAGCGCCATTGCCCTTCGGAAATCGTCACGCCGCATCTCGCGCAGGTCGATACCGTCCAGCGTTACCCGGCCCGTCATCGGATCCCAGAACCGCTGAAGCAATTGGATAACGGTGGTTTTCCCCGCGCCCGAAGGGCCGACCAGTGCAATCGTCTCTCCGGGCTGAATGGTCAGGCTGACATCTTCAAGGGCCGATATATCGGGACGGGTCGGGTAATGAAACACGACCTCTTCCAGCGTGATCCGGCCCTGAACCGGGCGGGGCAGAGCGACGGGATCGGCTGGGTCGGCAAGGTTATCGCTGGCTGTGAGCAATTCCGCCAGACGCTCGGTTGCGCCTGCCGCCCGCTGCAACTCGCCCCAGATTTCAGACAGGGCGCCGGTCGAACTGGCGACGAGAATTGCATAGATCACGAACTGTACCAACTGCCCGGCGGTCATCGCTCCTTCGCGAACATCCCGCGCTCCGATCCACAACACGCCGATAACTCCGGCGAAGATCAGGAAGATCACGATCGCGGTCATCAAGGCGCGGGTCCGGATCCGGATCAGGGCAACGTCATAGGATTGTTCGGTGACATCGGCAAAACGTGCGGCGGCCCGTGCCTCGTTCGTATAGGATTGCACTGTCTGCGCGGCCAGCAGACTTTCCGATGCCGCACCGGAACTGGAGGCGATCCAGTCCTGATTGCTGCGTGACAATTGGCGCAGCCTTCGGCCAAGGGTAACGATGGGCAGGATGATCACCGGCACGATCAGCAGCACCAGCCCGGTCAGTTTGGCCGAGGTCAGGGCCAGCATCGCAAGCCCCCCCGCGAGGATCAGCATATTGCGCAACGCGATCGAAAGGGACGAGCCGATCACGGACTGGATCAGTGTCGTGTCGGTGGTGATGCGCGACAGGATCTCCCCGGTCATGATCCGCTCGAAGAAGCCGGGGCTAAGGGTGATGACGCGGCTGAACACCGCCTTGCGGATATCGGCGACGACACGTTCGCCCAGCCGGGTGACGAAATAGTAGCGGGCGGCGGTCCCCACCGCCAGAAGCGCCACGATGGCAAGGGCGGCGGCAAAATACTGGTCCAGCAGCCCGGCGCCGTCATCGAACCCGTCGACGACCCGGCGCACGGCCACGGGCAGGATCAGGCTGATGCCCGCGGTCAGAACCAGTGCGATCAGTGCCAGAAACCCCTGTTGCCGATAGGGGCGGACAAAGGGCCACAACGCACGCAGCGCGCCGACCTTTTTGCTGGTTGGTCGATCCTCGGTGATGCTGTTGCCGCGCGCCATGTCTGCCTGTCTTTAAAATTGATCCGACAGCCGGTTTAGGCGTAGCGGCGCGCGAGGTCCAGCGGAAGGACTAAAGGACAAGACTTCCGTCTGCCAATGCGGCTTCAAGCAGGTCCACCGACGCGGCGAGCTTTTCATCTATCACATGCAGATATTGCGTCCAGCCTGACAGTCCGCGCAGCGCCTCATCACCGTCCGAGATGCCGCGCAGACCGATCAGCGGAATGCCGAAATGCTGGGCGCTGCGCAGAATGGCGAATGTCTCCATATCCACCATATCCTCGGCAATGTCCTGATATGCCGCGCCGCTGACGACGCTTGCACCGGTTGCGAGTGTGGCGGCAGGCAGTCCGGGGATGCGATAGGGCAGGTCCACGAGGGCGGGCAGGTCGAGAAGCGGGGTCCGTCCGCGCTCGAACCCAAGGGCGGAGGCGTCCATATCGCGATAGGCCACGGCACTGACCTGATAGATCTCGGCTTGTGCCAGCCGGTTTGATCCCGCGGAGCCCAGCGAGATGATCAACCGGGGTTTCTCTGGCATTCCCGCCAGCGCCGCCATCAGTTGCACGGCGGATTCGACCGGACCGATACCGGTCATCAGCGGAGTGATCCGCTTGCGCAGATGCGGGCCGTATTCCGGCTCGGCTGCCATGACGAACAATACGGGCTGACCGGCGATCCGGTCGGGATGAAACTCTGGCATCTGGTTCTCCTTCGAGTGCCGGAAGTTGCATGCGCCCTGCAAGGGGTCAAGCGCCGTATGGCTCTTGCGGGCGGGCAAGGGTCGTGGCAGTTGGGCGAAATGGGCATTGTGTCAGAGATTTATCGGCGGCATGCGACGGAAGGGCGGATCAAACCCGATCCCGCCCAGGAAGCGGTATTGCCGGAGCTTGACCGTGTGGTTGCAGGGCTGCGCGAAACGGATATGGCGCAGCCGCGCCGGAAGACCGGCTGGCGGGCCCTGTTCGGCAGCGCGGCGCCCGAGCCGGTCCCGGCGCAAAAGGGGCTTTATCTCTGGGGCGGAGTCGGGCGCGGCAAGTCCATGCTGATGGATCTGATCGTGGAGGCTACGCCCGGAAAAGCGGTGCGCCGGGTGCATTTCCATGAATTCATGCAGGAAATCCAGTCCGGGCTGAACGAGGCCCGAAAGCGCGGGGATCAGGACACGGTGCGCCCGGTGGCCGAAGATGTTGCCTCGAAGGTCAGGCTGCTTTGTTTCGATGAGATGCAGATCACCGATATCGCCGATGCGATGATTGTCGGGCGGCTGTTCCAGATCCTGTTCGATCTGGGCGTCGGTATCGTGACCACCTCGAACCGGGTGCCTGAAGATCTGTATAAGCACGGGCTGAATCGCCAGCTTTTCCTGCCCTTCATCGACCTGATCCGCGAACGGATGGAGGTAGTCTGCCTGGACAGCGAAACCGATTACCGCCAGAATCGCAGCGGTGACCGGCTGGTCTGGTTCGTGCCCGCGAATGATCAGACACATGCTGCGCTGGATATGGTGTGGGATGATCTGACCGGAGGCGCAACGCCCGAAGCCTGCGAGATCCAGATGAAGAACCGAAGCTTCCAGCTTTCGGCCTGTGCGGGCAGGGTCGCGCGCTCGGGCTTCTGGGAACTTTGCGGCCAACCGTTGGGTGCGGCGGATTATCTGGAACTGGCGCGCCGGGTCGATGTGCTGATCATCGACGGCATTCCCCGGCTTGGAATCTCGAATTACAACGAAGCCAAACGTTTCGTGATCCTTGTGGATGCATTATATGAAGCGAAGGTCAGGCTGATCGCCAGCGCCGCGGACGAGCCCGAACAGCTATATAACGAAGGCGAGGGCAGTTTCGAATTCGAGCGTACGGCCAGCAGGCTGCGCGAGATGCAGGATGCAGGTTGGGGTCGGCAGGCCGAGGCGTGACGAAACGCTTTTCTTTTGCGGCAAAACCTTTTATAGGCATGCAGCCGCTTGGCATGCGCCACAGCGGCGATACTCCATGGGCCAATGCTGGACGACATCCCGGCTTGTGCCATAACTCTCTGATATGAAAGGAGACCCCGGTGTCGATTACTGTTGAGGAAAAGGCCAAGGTCATCAAGGAATATGCCACCAAGGACGGCGACACAGGTTCGCCCGAAGTGCAGGTGGCGATTCTCACGTCGCGTATCTCGACGCTGACCGAGCATTTCAAGACGCATAAGAAAGACAACCACTCGCGTCGTGGTCTGCTGAAGCTGGTCGCGCAGCGCCGCAAGCTGCTGGACTATCTGAAGCGAAAGGACGAAGCGCGCTATACCGCACTGATCAAGAATCTGGGGCTGCGCCGCTGATCCAACTGGAACGCGCCCGCCGGTCGGGCGCGTTTTCATATGGCGCCGGGCAATGGGGTCTGGCGCCCGCATGATGAAGGTGCGGCAGGGGCCGTGCCGGTAAGGAAAATAGATGTTTGATGAAGTGAAGAAATCGATCCAGTGGGGGCAGGAAACCCTGACACTGGAAACGGGCAAGGTTGCCCGTCAGGCCGACGGCTCGGTCATTGCCACTCTGGGCGAGACGAGCGTCATGGCCAATGTCACCTTTGCGAAGGAACCGAAGCCCGGCCAGGACTTCTTCCCGCTGACGGTGCATTACCAGGAAAAATATTACGCCGCCGGCAAGGTGCCGGGCGGCTTTTTCAAGCGCGAGGCCCGTCCGACCGAGAAAGAGACGCTGACCGCACGCCTGATCGACCGGCCTTGCCGCCCGCTGTTCGCGCCGGGCTTCAAGAACGAAGTGCTGGTGATGTGCACCGTGCTGTCGCATGATCTGGTCAATGACCCCGATATCGTCGCGATGATCGCGGCATCGGCTGCGTTGACGATTTCCGGCGTTCCCTTCATGGGACCGATCGGTGCGGCTCGGGTCGGGTTCGTGGATGGCGAATATGTCCTGAACCCCGAAGTTTCGGATATGGACAAGCTGCGCAACAATCCCGAGCAGCGCCTTGATCTGGTCGTCGCGGGCACCAAGGACGCCGTGATGATGGTTGAGTCCGAAGCCTATGAACTGACCGAGGAAGAGATGCTGGGCGCGGTCAAATTCGGCCATGAGGCGCTTCAGCCGGCGATCGACCTGATCATTCAGCTTGCAGAGGCCGCTGCCAAGGAGCCTTTCGACTTCCAAAGCCCGGATTATTCGGCGCTTTACGCGCGTGTGAAGGAACTGGGCGAGTCCGATATGCGCGCCGCCTATGCCCTCCGTGATAAATCCGAGCGTCAGGATGCGGTGGCTGCGGCGAAGACGAAAGTCAAGGAAGCGCTGAGCGAGGAAGAACTGGAAGATCCGAATCTCGGTTCCGCGTTGAAGAAACTGGAATCGGGCATTCTGCGCGGCGATATCATCAATGGCGGTGCCCGGATCGACGGGCGCGACACGAAAACCGTCCGCCCGATCGTCAGCGAAGTCGGCCTGCTGCCGCGCACCCATGGTTCGGCGTTGTTCACCCGCGGGGAAACGCAGGGGCTGGTCGTGACCACGCTGGGTACCGGCGATGATGAGCAGATCATCGATGCGCTGCACGGCAATTTCCGCAGCAACTTCCTGCTGCATTACAACTTCCCTCCCTATTCGGTCGGTGAAGTTGGCCGCGTCGGTTCCCCCGGTCGCCGCGAGATCGGGCATGGCAAGCTGGCATGGCGTGCGCTTCAGGCGGTACTGCCCGCTGCTACCGATTTCCCCTATACGATCCGCGTCGTTTCCGAGATCACGGAATCGAACGGTTCGTCCTCGATGGCCTCCGTCTGCGGCGGTTCGCTGTCGATGATGGATGCGGGCGTTCCGCTGAAATCGCCGGTTGCCGGTGTTGCCATGGGCCTGATTCTGGAAGATGACGGCAAATGGGCGGTTCTGACCGATATCCTTGGCGACGAGGATCACCTTGGCGACATGGATTTCAAGGTTGCCGGGACTGAAGCCGGGATCACCTCGCTGCAAATGGATATCAAGGTTGCGGGTATCACGCCCGAGATCATGGAGCAGGCTCTGGCGCAGGCCAAGGACGGCCGGATGCATATTCTGGCCGAGATGGGCAAGGCCCTGACCGAAGGTCGCAACGAGTTCAGCGCCCATGCGCCGCGTATCGAGACGATGACCATCCCGACCGACAAGATCCGCGAAGTGATCGGCTCGGGCGGCAAGGTGATCCGCGAGATCGTCGAAACCTCGGGTGCCAAGGTCGATATCAGCGATGACGGCGTGATCAAGATTGCCTCGGCAAATGCTGAATCGATCCAGAAGGCCTATGACATGATCCACTCGATCGTGGCGGAGCCCGAAGAAGGTCAGATCTACACCGGCAAGGTGGTGAAACTGGTCGATTTCGGTGCCTTCGTGAACTTCTTCGGCAAACGCGACGGGCTGGTTCATGTCAGCCAGATCGCCAATCGCCGTCTGGGCCATCCTTCGGAAGTGCTGAAGGAAGGTCAGGAAGTGAAGGTCAAGCTTCTGGGCTTCGACGATCGTGGCAAGGTACGCCTTGGCATGAAAATGGTCGATCAGGAAACCGGTGAGGAAATCATCGAGAATAAAGAAGAGGCAGCGGAAGAGTAAGATATCTTACGCTTGGTTGTTGAAGGAAGGGCGCCAGGACTTGGCGTCCTTTTTTCATTCCGGCCTGAGATCGGGAAAATCAGCCAGGAATTGCCTTAGCCGGCGGCGATAATGAAAGGTCGCCTTTCCTTTGCTGGACCAGATATCCTTTCGTGGGTTTCTCCAGGGTTTTTGTGGCCCGTGATAATGAATGATACGTGGCTCGTCTGGCAGCAACTCGTATTCGGGCAGATCCAGTTTTCGGAAAATCTCTCTGTGACGTTTGCTGCGGCCCCAGGATAAATTCCACATGATATCCAGAAAACGAACATTTCCCTTGAACAGGATGTTCAGGTGATCCTGATCTCCATGCGACATGTCCGAGGCGGCGCAGACGTCCTCTACATTCTGCATAAGCTCTGGTTCGCTGCGGATCTGATGGCAGTTGAAAAGCATGATACCCGCGTTGAAGTAATCCGTCGGCGGCGTCGGATGCAGAAGAGTCGTAACTTCGGATATCCGCGCCCTGCCATCATGACATGCAGCTTTCGGGTACGCGAGCCAGTGAAGCAGAGTGTAATCCCTGATGACCCCGGCATAGGCCGAACCAAGATCGATCTCGAATAGTGGCGTGACATCGTTCACCACCAATGTGTCACCATCGATATACAGCGCGTAACCGTCGATATATGCGGGAATGAACAATCGCCCCATTGTCGCGGCCGAGATGTAATCTTTGGGGCCATGCGCGCCTTTGAGATGCTCGGCTGCCAGGTTCTTCGTCAACAATGTGACATCGGGATTGATCGCCGCCACGCGTGAGATACTCTGCCAGTGTTCGTCATCGAGGTTGTCGCCCCAGATATGCAATTCAGCCTTGCCGGATATGGTTTTGAGCAAGCTCCAGACCGAGACGAGCGTGGGTTTCAGAAACCCCGCGTCGGTCACGTAGACGATTTTCGGAGAAGTCATCGGTGTCATGCGCTTTAACATTCCTGCTACTGGTTACATCGGTTAACGATGGGTTGCGGGGATGGGTTCCGTAATGATTTGGGAAGAGCTAGGGTGACGAGGCCGTCAGAACACCGTCCGGGAGGCGCAATGGAGAACATACCCAGCATCCTCACCATGAAATGGGGCACTCTTTACAGTTCCGAGGATGTGAACCGGCTTTATCGTCAAGTCAGGCGTAACCTCGCGCGTCCGCACCGCTTTATCTGTTTTACCGACGATGCCGAAGGGCTGGATCCGGGGATCGAGGCGCAGGCTTTGCCCGAACTCGGCCTGCCCGAAGGTCATGCGGATACCCGCTGGCGGAAACTGGCATTGTTTCGTCCCGATCTGGGCGGGCTGAGCGGAACCGCGCTGTTTCTGGATATCGATCTGGTGGTGGTGAATGACCTGTCGCCCTTTTTCGATCATCCGGGCAATTTCCTGATCATCCGCGATGACGACCTGTTCCGGTCCAAACCGCTGCGCAAGCTGAATCCTGACCGTGACCGTTTTCTGCACAGTGTTGGAAATTCCAGCGTCTTCCGCTTCGAGATCGGACAGCATGGTTATATTCTGGACGCTTATCTTGCAGACCCGGCCGCGGCGACCGCGAATTACGAGATCAGTCAGCAATTTCAATCAGCTCAACTGGCCGCGCAGGGGCATCTGAACTACTGGCCGCGTGGCTGGTGCGTCAGCTTCAAGAATGATTGCGTGCCGCGTAACCTCCTTAGCTATCTGCAGGATCCCGCCTTGCCCGAAGGCGCAAAGATTGTCCTTTTCGCCGGAGAGCCGAAAATGGCGGATGTGTTTTCCGGAACCGGAAGCCGCTGGTATCGGCGGATCGGCAAGATCGACTGGCTCCGGAAAGCGTGGCAGGGATCATGATCAGCAATTGGTTCCGGGGTTTCAAACACAGCCAGCGGCAAAAGCGCGCAATCTCCGAGATTGCTTCGCGGTCCACCGCGCCGGGCATTGCGCATGGTCTGTCCGCGCCGCTGATCGTGTCGCTTACCAGCTATCCGGCACGTTACGGCACACTGTCATTGACGCTTGCGGCGCTGT
Source organism: Paracoccus onubensis (assembly GCF_003591515.1). Classification (GTDB taxonomy): domain Bacteria; phylum Pseudomonadota; class Alphaproteobacteria; order Rhodobacterales; family Rhodobacteraceae; genus Paracoccus; species Paracoccus onubensis. Next base: position 226,453 of record NZ_QZCG01000004.1, on the reverse strand, counting down.
TGCGGCAATCAGTCCAGCCTGACAAGGTCATTCTCTGGCTGGACAAGGGAGACGAGGCCAGCCTGCCTGCCGAGGTTGTGGCATTGAAATCCGAGGGACTCGAGGTGGCGATCTGTCCCGACTGGCGTTCCTACAAGAAGATCATACCCACGCTGACCGCATGGCCAGAGGCGTTCATCGTTACTGCCGATGATGACGTCTATTACCCGTATGACTGGCTGGAAGCTTTGGTGGCCGCTGCCTCTGACGCCACAGGGATCGCCTGTCACCGTGCCCATCGGATCAGCCTCGGCACAGACGGGTTGCCGCTGCCATATGAGGAATGGGCGCATAATATCGCCAGTCCCGACCGTTCGCCGCTGGTTTTTCTGACCGGGGTGATGGGGGTCATCTATGCGCCGGGGGTCTTTCACCCGGATATCCTGCGGGACGATCTGTTTACGGAACTCAGCCCCGGCAGTGATGATGTCTGGCTATACTGGATGCACCGGCTCGCCGGAACAGAGGCGCAGAAGATCGGAAACCGCGCCCGGATTCTTGAATGGGGGGGTAGTCAGATCCAAAGCCTCCGGGCGGAAAACGTGACCGGGCTTGGCAATGACCGCGCGATAAAGGCAATGCTGGGCAGATATGGCTGGCCCGGCTAGGGAATCCGCCCGCCCGATCTTCAAGCCCGTGAGGCACCCCGGCAGAACCCGCCGGGGCAGCTGCTGTTCACTTACGCTGGATCCTTGGCAAAGCGCAGATAGGGCAGCTTGATGTCCAGCGAGCCGTATTTCTCTTCTGCGGCCTTGTCGTCCAGCGCCAGCGCCACGATCACATCCTGACCCGGGACCCAATTGGCCGGCGTGGCCAGCGGTGCGCCATCCGTTTTCTGCACTGCATCCAGAGCGCGGAGGATCTCGGCGAAGTTACGGCCGACCGACATCGGATAGGTCATCGTCAGGCGCACCTTCTTGTCGGGGCCGATGATGAAGACGGTACGGACCGTCGCCGAATGCTGCGGGGTGCGGCCCTCGGTCGGCAGGTAGTAATCGGCGGGCAGCATGTCATAGGCCTTGGCCACCGTCAGGCTGCTGTCGTCGATGATCGCGAAATTCGCGGGGCTGCCGGCGACCTGTTCGATATCGCGTTTCCATTTCTGGTGATCGTCCACGGAATCGACGGAGACGCCGATAACCTTGGTGTTCCGCTTCTCGAATTCCGGAATGAGTTGGGCAACGGCGCCGAACTCGGTCGTGCAGACCGGGGTGAAGTCGCGCGGATGGCTGAACACGATGCAATAGCTGTCGCCCAGCCAATCGTGGAAACGGATTTCTCCTTCGGTGGAACTTGCAGTGAAATCAGGCGCGGTATCGTTGATTCGCAGAGACATGGGCCATCCTTTCAATTGATTCCGTCAACTTAACATAGGCGCGCCACTACGGATTGCCAGCCCGGCTTTCTGCGATATTTCGCCCATGTCCGGACACCGTGCTGTCTGATTGACCTTGCAGTGACGGATAGGCGGTGCCACCTTCCCCTCATACATCTCAGGAGGACGCGATGAGCACGCTGTTGGACAAGCGCAAATTCTATATTGGCGGTCAGTGGGTCGATCCGGTCAAGGCAAATGATCTGGAGGTGATCGATCCGTCGAATGAAGAGCCGGTTGCGGTCATCAGTCTGGGCGGTCAGGCGGATACGGATGCAGCGGTCGCCGCCGCGAAGGCCGCTTTCCCGGCATGGTCACAGATCGGCAAGGCGGAAAGGCTGGCCTATGCCGAGAAGATCGCCGAGATCTATCAAAGTCGGGCCGAGGATATGGCATGGGCGATCAGCCACGAGATGGGGGCGCCGCAGGATATGGCTCTGAGCAGCCAGACCGGCGCGGGGCTGTTCCATATCCAGACCTTCATCACCGCATTCAAGGATTTCGAGTTTCTCCGCCCGCTGGGCGATCATGCCCCCGGCACCATGATCGCGTGGGAGCCGATCGGTGTGGTCGGGCTGATAACGCCGTGGAACTGGCCGATGAATCAGGTCACGCTCAAGGTGATCCCGGCGATCATGGGCGGTAATACCTGTGTGCTGAAGCCGTCGGAGATCGCGCCGCTTTCCTCGATCGTATTCGCGGAAATCCTGGACGAGGCCGGATTGCCGGATGGCGTGTTCAACCTCGTGAATGGCGATGGTGCCGGCGTAGGCACGCAGCTTACCACGCATAAGGATGTCGAGATGATCAGCTTTACCGGCTCGACCCGCGCCGGGATTGCGATCAGCAGGACGGCTGCGGACAGTCTTAAGAAGGTGGTGCTGGAGCTGGGCGGCAAGGGGGCGAATATCGTCTTTGCCGATGCCGATGAAAAGGCGGTGATCCGAGGCGCGAAGCATTGCTTCAACAATAGCGGCCAGTCCTGCAACGCCCCGACCCGGATGCTGGTCGAACGCTCGATCTATGACAGCGCGGTCGAGACGGCGGCCAGAGTGGCCGAGGAAACGGCGGTCGCGACGGCACATCAGCCCGGCAAGCATATCGGTCCGGTGGTCAGCAAGCAGCAATGGGACAAGATCCAGGATCTGATCCAGAAAGGGATCGATGAAGGCGCGCGTCTGGTTGCCGGCGGTCCCGGCCTGCCCGAAGGCGTCAATCGCGGCTATTTCGTGCGTCCGACGGTTTTTGCCGATGTGCGCAATGACATGACGGTCGCGCAGCAGGAAATCTTCGGCCCGGTCCTGTCCATCCTGCCTTTCGACAGCGAGGAAGAGGCCGTCGAAATTGCGAATGACACGCCTTACGGGCTGACCAATTACGTGCAGTCCCAGGATGGCGAGCGGCGCAACCGCGTCGCCCGTCAGTTGCGTGCCGGTATGATCGAAATGAACGGCGAAGCACGCGGCGCCGGCTCGGCATTTGGCGGCGTGAAAGCCTCGGGGCGCGCGCGGGAAGGCGGTGTGATGGGACTTGAGGAATTCATGGATTCCAAATTCATCAGCGGATGGGATCGCAGCGCCGGGTGAGCCGTGCCTGTCACGGCTGCATTAAAAAAGGGGCGGTGAGAGCCGCCCCTTTTTCCGTTGGTTTCGGGTTCTGCCGGATTACTGCGTCGGGCGGATAAGGATCTCGACCCGGCGGTTCTGGGCGCGTCCCTGCTCGGTTCCGTTCGAGGCAACGGGCTGCGACTCGCCGCGGCCCACCGCGACCACACGGTTCGAGGACACGCCAGCGGCGGTCAGGATACCGGCGACGGATTGTGCACGGCGCTGCGACAGATCCTGGTTGTGATTGGCGCTGCCGGTATTGTCGGTATGGCCGATCACCTCGACGCGGCTGTTCGGATATTGGTTCAGGTTGCGCGCGACGGCGTAAAGATCGTTCTGCGCCGGGCCGGACACGGCCGCCGAGTCGGTCGCGAACAGGATACCTTCGGGCAGGATGACCTGCAGGTAGGAACCATGATTGACGATCTGGACATTCGGGTTGCTGATCGCCTGATCCAAAGCGGCAGCCTGACGGTCAAGAATGTTGCCCGCGACAGCACCGGCCGCCGCACCCAGGATCGCGCCTCTGGCGGCATCGCGGCCCTGATTGTTCTTGTCGTCATCGCGGGTCGCACCAAGAACGGCACCGACCGCTGCGCCTGCCAAAGCGCCCTGCTGTGTGCGGGACATGCCCGTACCCGTTCCGGTCCCGTCGGTGGGGGCGCATGCGCCAAGGGCGATCAGGCCCGACGTGGCGAGAATTGTGGTCATTCGGAGATTCATCTGTCTCACTTTCCTGTTGGTTGGCGGCCGGGGCCGTGCCGCGCAGATGTTGACGTCCCTTAACGTCCCGTTGCCGGGCCGTTATTCTAACGCCGCATAGGCTGACGCAGTTCCGCATGAAAGGGAAGAGGGATGATATCATACCCTGATGACCTCTGGCACCGTGTTGCAATTCGATTGTGACGTCACGCCGGGATGCGCTTGAGGCTGCGCAATCAAGCCGCTAACAAGGCGTGATTGCGAGGGAATGTCATGCCGGTCACATTGAATACTGCCGATCCTGAATTCGAACGCCGCTTTTCCGAATTGCTGTCGGCCAAGCGCGAAGATTCCGTGGATGTGAACGATGCCGTGGCCGCGATCATTGCGGATCTACGCGCGCGCGGCGATGCGGTTCTGTGCGAGCTGACCTCGAAATTCGACAGGCTCGACCTGACGCCGGACCGGTTGCGTTTCACTGCGGATGAAATTGCCGAGGAAACGGCGAAGGTTTCCCCCGAAGATCGCAGCGCCCTTGCGCTGGCGGCCGAACGTATCCGTGCCTATCACGCGCGGCAGATGCCCGAGAATGTGAGCTGGACCGATCCCGAGGGAGCGACTCTCGGCTGGCGCTGGTCGCCTGTATCGGCGGCGGGGCTATACGTGCCGGGCGGGCAGGCCGCTTATCCGTCCTCGGTGCTGATGAATGCGATCCCGGCACGTGTGGCCGGCGTGGAGCGGTTGATGATCTGTGTGCCGACCCCTGACGGGGTGATCAACCCGCTGGTGCTGCTGGCAGCCCAGATTTCGGGTGTGGACGAGGTTTACAGGATCGGCGGGGCACAGGCCGTGGCCGCGATGGCTTATGGCACCGAGACGATCCGGCCGGTGGACAAGATCACCGGCCCGGGAAACGCTTTCGTTGCGGCGGCCAAGCGGCAGGTGTTCGGGCGCGTCGGAATCGACATGATCGCCGGGCCGTCCGAGGTGCTGGTCATCGCGGAAGGCGCGCAAAACCCCGATTGGCTGGCCATGGATCTTCTGGCGCAGGCGGAACATGACGCTGACGCTCAGTCGATTCTGATCACTACCGATACGGCGCTTGGCCATGCCGTTGCGGGGGCTGTTGACCGAATTCTTCCTACCCTGCCACGGGCCGGGATCGCAGGCGCAAGCTGGCGCGATTATGGCACCATCATCTTTGTCCGGAATCTGGAGGAGGCCGCGGCATTGTCCAACCGTATCGCACCCGAACATCTGGAGCTTTGCGTGGACGATCCCGAAGCTTTGGCGGGAAAATGCGTCCATGCCGGCGCGATCTTCCTTGGCGCGCATACACCCGAAGCGATCGGCGATTATGTCAGCGGTCCGAACCATGTCCTGCCGACGGCACGCTCTGCGCGGTTTTCCTCGGGTCTGTCGGTGCTGGATTTTCTCAAACGGACCACGCTGGCGCGGCTGACGCCCGGTGCATTGGCCGCAATCGGGCCGACCGCGATACGATTGGCCAATGCCGAAGGATTGCAGGCGCATGGCGCCTCGGTTGATCTGCGTCTTGCAGAGTTGAATGAAAGGACCGGGGAATGAACCGGATCACCCGTATCGAGATAGACGATTCCGCGATTCCGCCCGCACTCCCCGAGATGGAGCAGGAACGGAAGGTCGCCATCTTCGATCTGATCGAGGATAACAGCTTTGCGGTCCCCGGGCGCGACGGTCATCCCAGGCCCGAAGGACCCTTTGCACTTGAACTTGCGGTTCGCGAAGGACGTCTGGTCTTCGACGTGACAACTGAAAAGGGCGGCAAGGTGGCGGAATTTCACCTGTCTCTCGGGCCTTTCCGGCAGACGGTGAAAGATTATTTCCAGATTTGCCAAAGTTACTTCGAGGCCGTGAAACGCCTTCCTCCGGCGCAGATCGAGGCGATCGATATGGCGCGGCGCGGCATCCATAACGAAGGCGCGCGCATTTTGCAGGAGCGGTTGGAGGGCAAGGCCGAACTGGATATCGATACCGCAAGGCGGCTGTTCACATTGATTTGCGCGTTGATTCCTCAGGGCTGACGCATGTCGCAGAACAGAATTCCAGCTTCGGTTCTATTCTGTTGCGACCACAATGCCGTTCGCTCGCCCATGGCAGAAGGCATCATGAAGAAGCTCTACGGTCATGCCGCCTATATACAATCCGCCGGGGTCAAAAACGATCTGGAGATAGACGGTTTCGCAATCTCGGTTTGCGAAGAGATCGGCGTCAAGATTTCCAACCATCAAAGCCGCAGTTTTGACGAGATGAAGGACTGGGGGGACGATCTTGGGGGTTTCGACCTGATCGTTGCGCTTTCGCCGGCAAGCCAGCGGCAGGCGCTGGAACTGACCCGATATTTTCATCTGGATGTCGAATATTGGCCGATCATGGATCCGACGGGACTGGGCGAGGGACGAGAGGACCGCCTTCGCGCCTATCGGCAGACCCGGGATCAGATCATGTCAAACATGATCGAGCGCTTCGGCCCCGCCATAGAAAACAGCAGGCGGGGCTGAAACGCCGGATTTTATTATCTGCTGCGCCAATGGGCCGGAACATCCCAGATTTTCCGTGCCAGTTCGGCCTCGACATCGTCGCGGGTCAGACCTACATCCTTTAATTGATCGTCCGACAGCCGCGATAGATCGATGCGGGTTTTGCGGACATCGAACATCGTCAGGATACGTTCAAGCCAATTCGGGCGCGGAACGATTCCCTGTCCGGTTACGACGCGTAACATTGTAGCGGATTTCTGTGCCATTATTCATCTCCGGTGATCATTTTCATCAATTCGGATGATGCAACGTGCTGATTTCATCCTGTATGTTGATATTTAGGGAGAGCTGTCGTATTCGTAAAACGAATGATTTTGATGATATCCATCAGAAGGGTTGAACAATGCGGAATCTCGATATTGCGACGCTCAGATCGCTCCAGGCAGTCGCAGAATATGGTGCCGTGACCCGCGCGGCCGAGGCGTTGAACATGACGCAAAGCGCCATGTCCATGCAGATGAAACGGCTGGAAGAGGTTTTCGGCCAGCCCCTGCTGCTCAAGCAGGGACGCGGGGTGGTCCTGTCCGATTTCGGCGAGGAGCTGCTGGCCGAGGCGCGCAAGATGGTGGCGATGAATGATTCGATCGTGGCGCGGTTTACTGGCGTGTCACCGAAAGGGCGGCTGCGGGTCGGAATCAGCAGCGACTGGTTGTTCGAACGGGTGGCCCAGGCAGTGCGCGCGTTCCGGCAGTCGAACCCCGATATCGAGCTTGTCATCGATTATGCACGCAGCAGCGATCTTCGGGCGCAGATGAAGCGGGGCGAGCATGATCTGATCCTCGTGACCGAGTTCGAGGCGCCTCCCGGCGCGACTCATCTTGCCAAGGTCGATATCGTCTGGGCCGGCGCCGTCGGAGGCGAGGCATGGACACAGCGTCCTTTGCCGATCGCCAATACCACGACCTGTGCTTATCATCCGGTGGGGATTCTGGAACTGGACAAGGCCGGGATCGACTGGACGCTGGTTGCCGGGCAGGGTGGACATGATACCTGGCATGTCCTTGCTGTCGCGGATCTGGGTGTGACCATCAAGCTTCGGGGCGTCTGCCTGTCCGGACTCGAGAATATCGAGCATGGTGGCGCATTGCCGCCGTTACCTCCGACATGGATGAATGTCTATTTCGCCGATGGTCCGGCGCGGGCAGTCGCGGCCGAATTCACTGGATATCTGCGTCACGCGATCAGCGAAATCTCCGCTATGGCGGCCTGATTCCGACGAATTCTATAATTCGCCGCGATTTCGTTTCCGGGCGGAGCGAGATGGCCGTACGGATGGTAGCTCGTCATTATCGTTCGAGTATGGGATTTGGCGATACCTCAATCCGCGATGATTTCGAATTTTTCGACATCGACCATCCCCCGGTCGGTGATCTTGAGTGCCGGAATTACCGGTAGTGCCAGAAAGGCCAATTGCAGGAACGGTTCCTTGAGTGTGACATCCAGATCGCGGGCGGCCTTTCGCAGCGCGTCCAGTTTGCCTCGGACATGCTCGAAGCTTTCCAGACTCATCAATCCGGCGACCGGAAGCGCAAGTTCGGCCAGAATCTTCCCCCCGGCGGCCACAGCAAATCCACCTTCGATTTGTGCAAGCCGGTTGGCCGCGAGCGCCATATCGCCGTAATCCGCGCCGACAACCGCTATATTGTGATGATCGTGACAGACCGTGGAGGCGATGGCTCCGCGAACCATTCCAAATCCGCGCACGAATCCGGTCGCGATATTGCCGTTTCGTCCATGCCGTTCGATCACCGCGATCCGCAACAGGTCACGCGCCGGGTCCGGACGCTTGTCGCCACCTTCCGGCGGGATGTCTTCGTGCAGATGTTGCGTGATGATCTTGCCTTCCGTGATCCCGATCACATGGGTTTCGCTGCGATTGCCCGCAAAGCGGAAATCGTCCGGTGAAACTTCCGGGGCCTTGACCGATCGTCGTCCCACCGGGGATACAGAGCCGCGGGCCGCAAACGCCTCTTCGTCCACGACGTGCCCACCGCAAAGGACAAGCTGCGCGTGACAGCCTTGCAGAGAATCCACGGCAACGATGTCCGCCCGCAACCCAGGTGCGATCAGCCCGCGATCCTTCAGGCCGAATGCTTCGGCGGCTGACAGCGATGCGGCGCGATAGGCGGCCAAAGGCGGGGTGCCCAGCTCGATCAGCCGGCGGATCATATAGTCCAGATGGCCATGCTCGGCGATGTCCAGGGGATTACGGTCATCCGTGCACAGGCACATATAGGGCGCGGTGATATCGGTCAGCACGGGTTGCAGCGCTTCGAGATCCCGCGAGACAGAGCCTTCCCGGATCAGGACGCGCATGCCCTTGCGCAGTTTTTCAAGCGCTTCCTCGGCCGTCGTCGCCTCGTGCTCGGTACGGATTCCTGCGGCGATATAGGCATTGAGGTCGCGGCCCAGAAGTTGCGGGCAATGCCCGTCGATATGACCGCCCTCGAACAGGCGAAGTTTGGCCATTGCCGTGGGATCGCGATGGATCACACCGGGGTAATTCATGAATTCCGCCAGCCCGATGCCGGATGGATGCCCCATGACGCGGCGCAGATCATCGGCCTCGATCCGGGCGCCCGAGGTTTCCATCTCGGTCGATGGCACGCAGGAGGACAATTGTACCCGAAGATCCATCAGCAGATGTTCGGAGGCCTGCTGAAAATAGCGGATACCTTCCAAACCGATGACATTCGCGATCTCATGCGGATCGCAAATGGCCGTCGTGATGCCGCGAACGGTGACGCAGCGGTCAAATTCAAATGGCGTGACAAGGCTGCTTTCAACATGCAGATGCGTGTCGATGAAGCCCGGCACCAGCGTAAGACCGGTCACGTCGATCACGCGAAGCCCCTCGTAATCGGCATGGACCCCGGCAATCCTGTCGCCGCAGATCGCGACGTCGCCCGCAATCATCGCGCCGGTGACGAGATCCAGAACCTTCCCGCCCCGCAACACCAGATCGGCGGGGCGATCGCCCCGGGCCTGTGCGATGCGGTTTTCCAGATCGTCCTTCCGCGAATTGTCCGTTCGGGTGGTTTGGGTCATGTTCATGCTCGTTGTAAGATGTTTCGCGGCCAGAGACGGGCTGCTGAACCGGTATTCGTCTTGGCATTTTTCTATTGCGGGTTTCTTTCGGCGCTCAGCGTGAATTTCAGGTTTTTCCATTCATGTCACGGCAGAGAGTTTCAGGCAAATCCGATAACCGGCAGGCGTTCCGCGAATGATACAGGTTCGGGATAACCCGTCTTGCCCGCGATTCTGGGCAGTTGCGTCCGGCACGCGGGGGGCATAGGCATATTGGACAGCGGAATGCAGCGGCTGGATGAGGGCAGACATGAAGATCATCATCTGCGGCGCGGGCCAGGTCGGCTGGCAGATCGCGCGGCATCTGTCGGGCGAGCGGAACGATGTGACCGTTATCGACAACAAACCCGAACTGATCCGCCGCGCGACCGATTCCCTTGACGTTCAGGGGGTCACCGGCTTTGCAAGCCATCCGGACGTTCTGGACAGGGCAGGCGCCCGTGATGCCGATCTGATCATCGCCGCGACCTATTCGGACGAGGTGAATATGGTCACCTGTCAGATCGCGCATTCGGTCTTTCAGGTGCCGCGCAAGATCGCTCGCCTGCGGTCAAGCGCCTATCTCGACGCGATTTATTCGGATCTCTATCGTACCGATCATCTGCCCATCGACGTGGTGATCAGCCCCGAGCGTGAAGTCGCCAAGGCCGCCCTGCAACGGCTTGACGCACCATCGACCTTCGATGTCGAGACATTTCTTGGCGGCCGGGTGCATCTTCTGGGCATCGCGCTGGACGATGATTGTCCCGCATTGAATACGCCTCTGCGCGAACTCAATGAGATTTTTTCAAGCCTGCGCGCCATCGTGGCCGGTGTGCGCCGGGATAACAGGCTTTTCGCGCCCGAGGCAGGCGATCAGCTTTTCGCGGGGGATCAGATCTATATCTTCTCGCATGCAGATGATGTGGGCAGGACACTGGAAATTTTCGGCAAGCCAGCCCAAAAGCAAGAGCGCGTTGTGATCATCGGGGCCGGGAATGTGGGCCTGTCGGTGGCACGCGCATTGGAGGGGCGGCAACAGCGGATTCGCGCCAAACTGATCGAGCGCGACCGGGAGGTTGCAGAATATGCCGCCGATCAGCTTGAACGCACCATTGTTCTGAACGGCGATGGCCTGTCCGCCGAGCTTCTGGAGGAAGCATCGGTTCCGGTTGCGGATGCCGTTCTTGCGGTGACGGATGATGACAAGACCAATATTCTTGCCGCAATCCGTGCCAAGCAGGCCGGAGCAAGGATGGCGATTACGTTGATCAACGATCCGACGCTGGTGCCGCTGATGGATGTTCTGGATATCGACGCCTATATCAATCCCCGTGCAACCACCGTCTCCACGATCCTGCGCCATATCCGTCATGGACGTGTGCGCGACATCTATTCGATCGGGGATGCCGAGGCGGAAGTCATGGAAGCGCAGGTCCTTTCCACCTCGCCCATGGCAGGCCGGGGGATCCGCGATATCGAGTTCCCCGAAGGCGTATTGATCGGCGCGGTGCAGAGAGGCGACAGGATCATCAAGCCCTCTTCCGACACAAGGATCGAAGAGGGCGATATCGTTCTGATTTTCGCGCTTACACATGACGTGCCCGAGGTCGAACGCCTCTTGCAGGTCTCGATCGACTTTTTCTGAGGGCCGCATAGTGAGGGGTCACAGACGTTTGCCCATCCTGCTGCTGCTGACAGTGATCGCGGCGCTGGCGATGCTGATCCCGGCGGCTTATGCCTCGGCCATCGACGAGGATGCCATCGCCCGGAATTTCTTTTATTCGGCGCTTCTCTGCCTGACATTCGCAGGCATGATCGCATTGGCGACTGCGGCCAATCCCGGAACAAGGCGGTCACGCGACCTGTTGCTGATCTGTGTCGCCGTCATTGGGGCTTTGCCGGTTATCCTGGCCATGCCTTTCGCGGAAAGTCTGCCGGATACTGGCATGTTCAACGCCTGGTGGGAAATGGTCTCGTCGCTGACGACTACCGGTGCGTCGCTTTATTCGGCCGATCTTTTGCCCGCGCCCCTGCATCTGTGGCGGGCTCTGGTCGGCTGGATGGGGGGGCTGTTCATACTGGTCGCTGCGGTGGCAATCCTCGCACCTCTGCGGATCGGCGGCTTTGAAATCATGTCCTCCCCCTATGCGAGAAACGAAAGATTCACGCCGTTGCCGGAAAGTGCGAACCCGCGCCAGCCCGCCTCGCATCTGTCCTCGCCAGCCTTCCAGACAGAGTTGACCGATCCCTCTTATCGGCTGATCCGGACGGCACGCGCGGTCTTCCCGGTTTACGCGGGACTGACATTGTTGCTTTGGCTGCTGCTGCTGTTGCTGGGGGACAGTTCATTTATCGCGCTGTGCCGTGCGCTGGGAACCGTTTCCACAAGCGGCATATCTCCTACTCTTGGTCCCGCCGGCGAAAACTCGGGCATGCTTGGGGAAATGGCCGTCTTCCTGTTTCTGCTTCCCGCCTTGTCGCGGCGCTTCTGGCCGGGTGGAGGCGAGTTGAGGGCGACCGAGCGGGCCCGGCACGATCCCGAACTCAGATTCGCGTTGGTGATCGTCCTGCTTGTCGCCACGATCCTGTTCGCGCGTCATTTCTTTGCCGCGATCGACTCGAGCGGCGCAGGTGACGGCACGCAGCGGGCATTGACGGATTTGCGGCAGGGGATGTCGGCGCTGTGGGGCGGGCTTTTCAGTGCGCTCAGTTATCTCACGACCACGGGGTGGCACTCGGTTGAATGGCAGAACGCCCGTGCATGGTCCGGCTTGTCGAGTCCGGGGCTGATTCTTGCCGGACTCGCGATCACGGGAGGCGGAGTCGCAACTACCGCCGGAGGCGTCAAGCTGCTGAGGATCTATGCCCTCGCGCGGCATGGCGAGCGCGAGATAGAGCGAATCATCCATCCGAACTCGGTCGCCGGAGGAGGGCGGATGGCCCGGAGGTTGCGGCGGGAAGGCGCCTATCTGGCCTTCATCTTCTTCATGCTGTTCGCCGCGTCGATCGGAGTCACGATCCTTCTGGTCTCGCTTCAGCAAATCGAATTCGAGACGGCGACGATCCTGTCGATTGCGGCACTCACCAATACCGGTCCGCTGGCATCGGCCATTCCGCTTACGCCTGCTTTTGAAGGCACGGCAGGGATTGCCTCTGCCCCGTGGGAGGGATGGTCCGGGCTGTCGGTCATGACCAAAACCGTTCTGGCCGGGGCGATGATCGTCGGACGTCTGGAAATTCTGGCGATCCTCGCCCTGTTTACGCCTGAATTCTGGCGGAGGTGACGGATGGAAAGCCTTGCTTCGGATGCGGATGCAGTTTGCTTGCAAGCCTTGCGGCGCTCGCATAAATGTTAATTAATGCCCGAACCCAAGAAACGTACTGGAAACTCAAATGGCCAACGATAAGCAAAACCTGCAGGACGCCTTTCTCAATCATGTCCGCAAGGCCAAGGTGCCGGTTACGGTATTTCTGATCAATGGTGTCAAATTGCAGGGCGTCATTACCTGGTTCGACAATTTCTGCGTTCTCCTGCGCCGTGACGGGCAGTCCCAGCTTGTCTACAAGCACGCGATCAGCACGATCATGCCGGGCCAGCCGATCTCGCTTTACGAAGGCGAGGATTGATTGGCCGAACCCGCCCCGACCGAGGCAAACCCGACCCGCGCCTATGTGATTCATCCCGATCTGGGTCACGCCCGGATCCAGAGGCGCGAGCCCGAGCGCGCCCTGGCCGAGGCCGTGGCGCTTGCTCATGCCTTGCCGGGAATCGAGATGGTCGGCGAAGAAGTGGCACGCTTGCGCGAACCCAATCCCGGCAGTCTTTTCGGGAAGGGCAAGCTGGCCGAGATCGGTGAAAGGCTCGAGGCGGCAGAGGTGGAACTTGTGCTGATCGACGGGCCGGTAACACCGGTTCAGCAGCGCAATCTCGAAGATCGCTGGAAGGTCAAGCTGCTCGACCGCACGGGGCTGATTCTGGAAATCTTCGCCGATCGGGCGCGTACGCGCGAGGGCGTGTTGCAGGTTGAACTCGCGGCACTCTCCTATCAACGCACGCGGCTGGTGCGGGCCTGGACCCACCTTGAACGGCAGCGTGGCGGCCTTGGCTTCGTGGGCGGCCCCGGCGAGACGCAGATCGAGGCTGACCGCCGCGCCATCGACGAGCAGATGACCCGCCTGCGCCGGCAGCTTCAGCGGGTGGTCAGGACCCGCAGCCTGCATCGCGCCGCCCGTGCTCGCGTCCCTTATCCCATCGTGGCGCTTGTGGGCTATACCAATGCGGGAAAATCCACGCTGTTCAACCGGTTGACCGGGGCCGAGGTCATGGCCAAGGACATGCTGTTCGCCACGCTTGATCCCACCATGCGGGCGATCCGCCTGCCGGATGCAGGCGGTGGCAGTTCGGGGCGTAAGATTATCCTGTCGGATACGGTCGGCTTCATCTCCGACCTGCCGACCGAATTGGTCGCGGCCTTCCGCGCCACTTTGGAAGAGGTGCTCGAGGCCGACCTGATCCTGCATGTTCGCGATATCAGCCATCCCGAAACCGAGGAGCAGGCGGCCGATGTCGCCGATATCCTTGAAAATCTTGGCGTGGCCGAGGATGTCGAACTGATCGAGGTCTGGAACAAGATCGATTCCCTGTCCGGGGAAACCCGCGCGGCGTTACGCCGCACCGATGCGCGAACCGAAGGCGTGCAGGCGGTCAGTGCGCTTTCGGGTGAAGGATTGCAGGATCTGACCGCCGCCATCGAGGCGCATCTGACTCGCGCGCTCGACGAGGCGCGAATACATGACACGGTGATATTGCCTTTTACCGACGGCCGCAGGCGCGCATGGCTGCATGACGCTGGCGTGGTCGAGCGGGAAGAAACCACAGAGGATGGGCTGCGCCTGCATCTGAGCTGGACGGAGCGCCAGAAATCGGCCTTTGCCTCGCTGGGCGCGAAATCGGAAGATAGCTGAGCGCGCCCTGCGTGGTGTTCCGCCGCCTCGGTATGTCGCCGAATCGCGTTGAACTGATCATGTTATAGGGGAGATTACGTTCCGCGCCGTGGCGGGGGATTTTACATCCCCCGCACCCCCTGCAAGGTATTTGTACAAAGAAGAAGCGCAACGGAGGGAGGCGTTTTGGGGCGATCTGGCGATATAAGGGGCAGGATGCGCAGGGGCAGGGCGAGGCCAGCCATCTGTGGCTATCATCCCGGGATAGCCGCCATCTCCGCCAGGATATCCCGCGCGGCCTTTCGGGGGTCCTCCGCTTTCCAGACCGGGCGGCCGACAACGATGTGATCGGCCCCGGCGCGAATGGCACTGGCCGGGGTTTCAACCCGTTTCTGGTCGCCCAGATCGGCGCCTGCGGGCCGTACTCCCGGCGTTACGATTAACCCCGAGTCCGGTAAGGCGCGGATCGCAGCTGCCTCTCGGGGTGAACAGATGATGCCATCAGCACCGGCTTCGAATGCTCGGGCCGCGCGTTCCACGGTGATCTCGTGCAGATCGCCCTCGCGGATCATCCCTGCGTCCAGATCGGCGCGTTCCAGCGAGGTCAGGATGGTGACGCCAAGGATTTTCAGATTGCTGCCCGCAGCACCCTCTTTCGCGGCGCGAACCACATGCGGATCGCCGTGAACTGTCAGGAAGTCCAGATCGAACTGTGCCAATCCGCGCACGGCTGCCTCGACCGTGGCGCCGATATCGAACAGTTTCATGTCCAGAAAGATGCGCTTGCCGTGATCCTGTTTCAGCTCATTCGCCAAGGCCAGCCCGCCGCCGGTCAGCATCCCCAACCCGATCTTGTAGAACCCCACGGCATCGCCCAGCTTTTTCGCCAGCTCCAGCCCCGCAATCGCGTTCGGCACGTCAAGCGCCACGATCAGCCTGTCATCCATCTTCGCCCCAATTCCGCCGCAAATCGCGCTCTTATTGCACAGGTTTTTATGGCTTGAAAGCAGCCTGATACTCCCCATCTTCTATCCGAAGACCCGAACCGCGGCGTGCCTTTACAGGGCGTCTGTCAACTCGGGGGCTAACAAAAGGAGAATATGCCGATGAACATGGAAAAGTTCACGGAACGGTCGCGCGGGTTCCTGCAAGCCGCGCAAACCATTGCGATCCGCGAGGGAAATCAGCGGGTCGTTCCCGAACATCTGCTGAAAGCATTGATGGATGACGATCAGGGGCTTGCCTCGAACCTGATCAACCGCGCGGGTGGCGACGCCCGGCGTGTCGCCGAGGCTGTGGATCAGGCGGTTGCGAAGCTTCCCAAGGTCAGCGGCGGCGAAGGGCAGGTCTATGTCGACCCTTCGATGGTCCGCGTGCTGGATGAGGCCGAGAAACTGGCCAAGAAGGCGGGCGACAGTTTCGTTCCTGCCGAGCGCGTGCTGATGGCTTTGGCCATGGTGAATACCAATGCCAAGGATGCGCTTGAGGCCGGAGCGGTGACACCGCAAAAGCTGAACTCTGCGATCAACGATCTGCGCAAGGGACGCACGGCGGATTCGGCGAGTGCCGAGGACAGCTACGAGGCACTCAAGAAATATGCCCGCGACCTGACCGAGGCCGCCGAGCAGGGCAAGATCGATCCGATCATCGGCCGTGACGAGGAAATCCGCCGCGCCATGCAGGTTCTCAGCCGTCGCACCAAGAACAACCCGGTGCTGATCGGCGAGCCGGGCGTGGGCAAGACCGCGATCGCCGAGGGGCTGGCGCTGCGTATCATCGACGGCGACGTGCCTGAATCCCTGCGTGACAAGCGATTGATGGCTCTGGATATGGGCGCGTTGATCGCCGGGAGCAAATATCGCGGCGAATTCGAGGAGCGGCTGAAGGCGATCCTGAAGGAAATCGAGGCCGCAGCTGGTGAAATCGTGCTGTTCATCGACGAATTGCACACGCTTGTCGGCGCGGGCAAGACGGATGGCGCGATGGACGCCGCGAACCTGATCAAGCCGGCGCTTGCACGGGGGGAGTTGCATTGCATTGGCGCCACCACGCTGGACGAGTATCGGAAATATATCGAGAAGGACGCGGCACTTGCCCGGCGCTTCCAGCCTGTGATGATCGTGGAGCCGACGGTTGCCGACACGATCAGCATCCTGCGCGGGATCAAGGAAAAATACGAACTTCATCACGGTGTCCGCATCAGTGACGCCGCGCTGGTCGCTGCCGCGCAATTGTCGAACCGTTACATCACTGACCGCTTCCTGCCCGACAAGGCCATAGACCTTGTGGACGAGGCTGCCAGCCGCCTGCGGATGGAGGTGGATAGCAAGCCCGAGGAACTCGATGCGCTGGACCGCCAGATCCTGCAATTGCAGATCGAGGCGGAAGCCTTGAAGAAAGAGGATGACGCGGCCAGCAAAGACCGGTTGGAGACGCTTGAAAAGGAACTGTCGGACCTTCAGGAACGCAGCGCCGGGATGACCGCCCGCTGGCAGGCGGAGCGTGACCGGCTTGAGGGCTCACGCAGCCTGAAAGAGCAGTTGGACCGGGCGCGGGCCGAACTGGATCAGGCCAAACGCGAGGGCAATCTGGCCCGCGCGGGTGAGTTGTCCTATGGTATCATACCGGATCTCGAAAAGCAGTTGGCGCAGGCCGACGAATCCGAGGAAAGCGGGCCGATGGTCGAAGAGGCCGTGCGCCCCGAACAGATCGCTGAAGTGGTCGAGCGCTGGACCGGTATTCCGACCTCCAAGATGCTTGAAGGTGAGCGCGACAAGTTGCTGAAAATGGAGGAAGAACTGACCGCTCGCGTGATTGGTCAGTCGGAAGCCGTCACCGCGGTCTCCAATGCCGTGCGTCGCGCGCGCGCCGGGTTGAATGACGAGAACCGCCCGCTTGGATCCTTCCTGTTCCTTGGCCCCACCGGTGTCGGCAAGACCGAGTTGACCAAGGCGCTGGCCGATTACCTGTTCGATGACGATCAGGCCATGGTCCGCATCGATATGTCGGAATTCATGGAGAAACACTCGGTCGCCCGCCTGATCGGTGCGCCTCCGGGCTATGTCGGCTATGATGAGGGCGGCGTATTGACCGAGGCGGTCCGCCGCCGTCCTTATCAGGTGATCCTGTTCGATGAGGTCGAAAAGGCGCATCCCGATGTGTTCAACGTGCTGTTGCAGGTTCTTGACGACGGGAAGCTTACCGACGGACAGGGCCGGGTCGTGGATTTCAAGCAGACGCTGATCATCCTGACCTCGAATC
Source organism: Paracoccus onubensis (assembly GCF_003591515.1). Classification (GTDB taxonomy): domain Bacteria; phylum Pseudomonadota; class Alphaproteobacteria; order Rhodobacterales; family Rhodobacteraceae; genus Paracoccus; species Paracoccus onubensis. Next base: position 208,877 of record NZ_QZCG01000004.1, on the reverse strand, counting down.
TTGGATCGGGGGCGCTCTCGACCCTGCCCGAGGAGGCGGATTCCAGCGATGCCCGCCATCAGGTGATGGAAGCGGTGCGGGCGCATTTCCGTCCCGAATTCCTGAACCGGCTGGATGAGATCATCATCTTCCGCCGCCTGACGCGCGAGAATATGGACGGTATCGTCAGCATCCAGCTTGAGCGGCTGGAGGCGCGTCTGGCAGGCCGCAAGATCACGCTTGAACTGGACGAGGATGCCCGCAAATGGCTGGCCGATCAGGGCTATGATCCGGTCTTCGGTGCCCGGCCGCTCAAACGTGTGATTCAGCGTGCCTTGCAGGACCCGCTGGCGGAGCTGCTTTTGTCCGGCGAGGTTCTGGACGGGCAGACCATTCAGGTCAGTGCAAGCGATGACGGGCTGCTGGTCGGCAATCGTGTCGGGCATGCCGGGCATCGGCTTGGGGCGGTCGGTGAAGGGCCGAAATCCGAAGCGACCCTGCACTGAATGAAAACCGGGGAGGGCGATCTGTCCTCCCCGAACCTTATCCGGGAATCCTTGGATGTCCCTCGCGGTCGGTTATGCCGGTACCGTATCGCGTTGCCAGCCATCAGTGAATTCGACCGCCGCGCAGCCCGAGAACCGGGCAAGCCGTTCAAGTTCCGCCTCGAGCCGCGCGATCCGTGCCTTGCCCATTGCGATTCCGGCTTCGGGCCAAAAGGCACGTACGGACAGGCAATCCCTATCGCGCAGGGCTTTCGCATCGATACGCCCGATCAGGCGCGCTCCTTCCATGACCGGAAAGACATAATAGCCATATGTCCGTTTGGGCTCGGGAACAAAAATTTCGATGCGATAACGAAAGCCGAACAACCGCTCGGCCCGCCTGCGATCGCGCAGCGCCGGATCGAAAGGCGACAGGATACGGATGCGCGTCGACGGAGGTTCGGGGGTTCGCGCGGCGGCTTCCATGATGTCCGGACGGGCATAGCTGCGCCAAAGGCGACCATCGGCCCCCATGAAACGCCCCTCAATCAGACGTCCGGCGGCGATTTCGGACATGCACCAGTCGCGGACTTCGGCAGGGGAAAACACATCCCAGAAGGCGGCAATCTCGCCATGGGTGGCAAAGCCCAACCGGTCGATGGCCGCACTGCAGGCCCATTCCAGCGTCACGCCGTTTTCCTCGGCTGCGCGATGCAGTTCGGGTATGACCTTCTCTGTCAGGTCGTAGAATTTGCGGAATCCTTCGCGCTTCGCTATGGCAAGCCTGCCGCTGCGCCACAGATATTCCAGCGCAGCCTTGGCGGGATGCCATTCCCACCAGCCACCCCCGTTCCCTGCCTTGCCATCCCCTGCTTCACCGGCAGAGAGGGGGCCGTGCCGTGCAATACGATTCAGCACCTCATCGCATTCGCCCATAAAGGCATCGCCCTGCCATCTCGGCCAGCGTTCTTCCATGCGCTTGCGGCTGCGGTGAAATTTCTCGTGCCAATAGCGGAAGTACCGTGTCGGGATCACGGCGGCATCATGGGTCCAGTTTTCGAAGATGCTGCGGTCGCGTTCCAGCAGGCGTGCAAGGGTCGCCGGGCGATAACGCTGCCTGCGTGACCACAGGATCATGTGATGGGCGCGGGCGACGGTCTGCACGCTGTCCACCTGAACAAAGCCAAGCCGTTCGATCAGTGCTTGCATTTCGGCGGCGCCGGCGGGACCGGTCGGCGGTTCAATCAAGGCGTGACGGTCAAGGAAAAGATGGCGGGCGACCCGGTTGTCAAGGTGAAATGCGGTCATCAGAGGCTCCCATATATTGGCCTTGCGCGGGGACCTTGATGCAGCCGCATATCATCGATCCGCCCTGCCACGTCGCCCCGCACTCAGTCCCCGATCAGCATAACCGCGCGCCGCACCGCTGCGGCGTAACCCTCGATTCCGAGACCCGCAATCACCCCGTCGGCGCGCAGCGAGACATAGGAATGATGGCGGAATGCCTCGCGCTTGTGCACCTGGCTGATATGAATCTCGAATACAGGGCCGTCAAAGGCGTTCAGCGCATCCAGTACGGCAACCGAGGTATGCGTCAATGCGCCTGGATTGATGACGATTGCCGCCGCCTGTTCGCGCGCTTCGTGAATCCAGTCGATGATCTGGCCTTCCCAGTTCGATTGCAGGCAACGGATCTCATGGTCACCGGCCACGTCGCGGCACAGCAGTTCCACATCCTCAAGCGTATCGCGCCCGTAGATTTCGGGCTGACGCTTGCCCAGCAGATTCAGGTTCGGCCCGTTCAGCACATAGATCACAGCCATTCTTCCCCTCCGTTGTCTTTAGTCCGACCCGAAAAGATCGCGCGTAAAGACCTTTTCCGCCACATCTGCCAGCACATCCGTCCGGCGATTGGCAAGGATCAGGTCGGCCTCTGCCTTGAAGGCGTCCAGATCGCGGATAACCCGGCTGTTGAAAAACAAATCCTCCTTCAGCACCGGTTCATACACGATGACTTCGATCCCCTTGGCCTTGATCCGCTTCATGATCCCCTGAATGGAACTGTCACGGAAATTATCCGAGCCGGCCTTCATCACCAGCCGGTAGACGCCGACCACGCGTGGCCTCAGCTCGACGATCCTTTCAGCGATGAAATCCTTCCGTGTCGTGTTCGATTGCACGATAGCCGAGATCAGGTTTTGGGGAACATCCTCGTAATTGGCCAGAAGCTGTTTGGTGTCCTTGGGCAGGCAATATCCGCCATAACCAAAGCTGGGATTGTTGTAATGGCTGCCGATACGGGGATCGAGGCTCACACCCTCGACAATCTCGCGCGTGCTCAGGCCAAAGCGTAAGGCGTAGCTGTCCAACTCGTTGAAATAGGCAACGCGCAGGGCGAGATAGGTGTTCGAGAACAGCTTGATCGCCTCGGCCTCGGTGGGGCCGGTGAACAGCACGGGCATATCCTTGCAGATCGCGCCCTCGACCATCAGATCGGCAAAGCGTCGCGCCGGATCGCCATGATCCCCGACCACGATTCGCGAAGGATGAAGATTGTCGTAAAGTGCCCGGCCTTCACGCAGGAATTCAGGCACGAAGATGAGATTGTCGAAACCGGTTTCTTCCCGCATCCGGGCCGTGAAACCCACCGGCACGGTCGATTTGATGATGATGGTGGCATCGGGCGCAAGCCTGCGCGCATCGGCTATGACCGCCTCGACGGTCGAGGTGTCGAAGCGATTGGTCCGGGGATCATAATTGGTTGGCGTCGCGACGATCACGAATTCGACGCCTTCCATAGCCTGCATGGCATCGGTCGTGGAGGTCAGGTTCAGCGGCCTGTTGGCCATGAATTCCGAGATATCCGGGTCTTCGATGGGCGATTGGCGATTATTGACCATATTCACCCGGGCCGGATCGATATCAAAGGCGCGCACATCGTGTTGCTGCGCCAGCAGCACTGCGTTGGAGAGACCGACGTAACCAAGCCCTGCCACGGCAATGGCGGTAGGTATGGGGCCCGGCGAGGCGGTTTTTTCGTTGTTCATCTCTTTGTCGCCTTCTGACTGATCACGCGATAGCTGCTATCGCAGAGCCAACGCATCCAAGGCGATTTGGGGGCCGCGTTCCGCACCTGTAATCGGTCGCGTTGCGCGATATCAATCGGTTTTGTCATGATTGTCCGTATTGAGACTGCGGAATCCCGATGGTTTTCGAGCGTGGACAGACCCGTTGCTCATTTTGCTGAGATATTGTGCGGCGACCTTTTAAATTCATTATTATCAGCTATTTATATCCGTTGTTGCAGGATTTTCCGGCCGTGCGTCGGGCTGAAACTTTAACAGGGCGTCAATTGCGTTGACAAGTGGCAGGACGCGTGGAGGTTGAAGGATCGTTTAATCTCATGGCGAAGCCGACGGCATTGGGTCCCGAATGGCTGACCGCCGACTGCCCAATCCACAACCCCGTGGCCGCCCAAAAATGGTGGCGGAGAAGGTCGCCGGTTGGGGAATAACGGGATCTGCAAAGAGCACCTAAACGGCCTTGCTGCAAAATCAGTCGGTCTGGATCCAGACGGCCTTGGTTTCCAGATATTCGTCCAGATGTTCGCGCCCACCCTCGCGGCCATATCCTGACATTTTCATCCCTCCGAACGGTACGGCAGGATCGATGGCGTGATACATGTTGACCCAGACCGAGCCTGCCCTGAGGCGCGAGGTCAGTTTATGTGCCATGCCCAGATCCCGGGTGAATACACCCGCCGCCAGCCCGTATGGCGTGTTATTCGCCCTTTGGACGGCCTCTTCGATCGTATCGAAGGGCATGGCTGAAATGACCGGGCCAAAGATTTCCTCGCGGGCTATGGTCATGTCGTCTCTGACGTCGCCGAAGACGGTGGGTGCGATGAAATTGCCGCTATCCAGACCGTTATCGGTCAGGCGCATCCCGCCGGTGATCAGCCTCGCGCCTTCATCATGGGCCGAAACGATGAACTTCTCGACCTTTCCGGCCTGTCGCCTATTGATCAACGGTCCCAGATCGATTTCGGGGTCGATGCCATCGCCGATCCGCAGATTCCTTGCGTATTGGGCAAGGCGTTCGACAAATTCCTCATGAATATGGCGGGCCACGAAAAGGCGCGAGCCGGCAATGCAGATTTGCCCAGAATGGGCGTAAACCGCCATGGCCGCAACGGGAACAGCCCGGTCCAGATCGGCATCCGCGCAGATGATAACGGGTGATTTCCCTCCCAATTCAAGCGAAACGCGCTTGAGATTGCCAACAGATGCCCGGGCAATGGCCTGACCGGTCGCGGTCGAGCCGGTAAACACGATCTTGTCGACGCCCGGATGTTCGGATAGCCGCGCCCCCGCCTCGGCGCCGGTGCCAGTGACAATATTGATGACGCCGTCGGGCAATCCCGCCTCTTGCATCAGCTTACCGATCATCAGCGGCGTCAGCGAGGCTTCTTCGGATGGTTTCAGAACGATTGTACAGCCGGTCGCGATCGCCGGCGCGATCTTCCAGATCGACGAGGCGGTGGGCGCGTTCCACGGAATGATGGCGCCCACCACCCCGATCGGCTCCTTGCGCGTGAAGGACACGACCTCGCCGGGGACCGAATTCTCGATCATCTCGCCATGCAATGCCGTCGCCATGCCCGCATAAAACCGCAGCATGCCGACGACACGGCGCTTGTTCGCCAAGGTGCGGCTGATCGGCAGGCCCATATCGAGCGTGTCGGAGACGCAAAGCGTTTCCCAGTTCTGCTCGACCAGATCTGCGATGCGTAGCAGCAGGGCCTGACGTTCATAGGGCTTGAATCTGCTCCACGGGCCTTCAAGTGCCTTGCGCGCTGCATCGACGGCCGCGTCCACATCCTCGGCCTGTCCGCGCGGCAGTTGCGCCAGCAATTTGCCATTGGCGGGATTGATCGCTTCCATCACCTGTCCGGATGACGCGGGCACCCAATCACCCCCGATGAGCATCGGCTGAAAGGCGCCCTTGTACATCGCATCGGCCTTGGCGCGAGGATCGAATGAAATCGTCATGTCTTTCCTTCAGATATTCGGGTTCGGCGTGATGAGCCCGGATGATGCTATGGGCGGTCGAAGCGCGGCCAGTCGGTTACGGGGCCGCGCATCTCTTCCCATGTGCGGGCGATACGAAGAACCGCCAGATCCTCGAAACGCGGCCCGACGATCTGCAGGCCGATCGGGATTCCGGTAGATGTCATCCCGCAATGGGCCGAGGCCGCGGGCTGTTCACCCATGTTCCAGGGGACCGTGAATGCGATATGCTCGAAATTGCGCCGAGGGTCATTCGTCGGCGAGGGTAGTTCGGCCGGAAAGCTGCGATCCGGGTTCACCGGCGAGATGATCGCGTCGAGTCCGTGCAGGGCCTCGTTGGCGGTGCGGCGCATGGTGAAAACCTGCTCGAAACCTGCGGCGACCTCGGGGCCGCTTGTCTCTGCGCCGGTTGCCGCCCAGTCCCGGATATAGGGCAGGATACGGTCCCGGGCCCCGGGTTCCAGTTTCGAGATCATTGACCAGACCCGCGCGGCCCATGCCATGCCAAGCCCGTCCAGCATCTCGCGGGTCAGGACAGGGGCGACGGGGACCACGGTCGCGCCGTTTTCCTCGAACATTCGCGCGGCGTTCTGAACGGCATCCGCGATCTCGGGGTGAACCGGATTTCCGCATCCACCCTCCATCATCAGCCCGATCTTCATGCCGCGAAGCTCAACTGGCCCCGCATCCCAGTCGATATTCTCATGCTTGAGCGATGTCGCATCGCGCCAGTCCGGGCGAGTGATCGTCTGCATCAGGATCGCGGCATCATCGACGGTGGGGGTCATCGGCCCCGCGACCCTGCCGGTATAATAGGGGTCGATGGGCACCCGGCCGAAGGAGGGCTTCAGCCCGAACAGTCCCGTCCAGCCAGCGGGAATCCGGATCGAGCCGCCGATATCGGTGCCGACATGCAGCCTTCCGTAACCCGCCGCTCCGGCTGCGCCTGAGCCCGCGCTGGAGCCTCCGGGATTCTGGGTCAGATCCCAGGGGTTGCGGCTGAGCTGATGAAATGACGACAGCCCCGATGACAGCATCCCGTAATCCGGACAGGTGGTTTTCGCGTAAATGATCGCCCCGTCTTCACGCAGGCGCGCCGCCGTGGGGGCGTCTTCACTGGCGGCGAAGGGCGTAATGGCGGCGGTTCCCTGCGGGACGTGATCGCCTTTGGTCGCGATCAGTTCCTTGACCGTGACCGGAACCCCGTCAAGCCGCCCTTTCGGCGCATTTTGCAGATAGCGATCTTCCGAGGCCCGCGCGTCCTCCAATGCCTGCTCGGGGCGAAACAGCCAAAGCGCCCGCACCTTTGGCTCCGAAGCCTCGATGCGTGAAATCAGGGCCGACATATATTCCACCGGCGACAGCGCGCGTGAATTGAATGCGGCGATGAGCTGCCGCGTCGAGAGTTCAAGAATATCCGTCATGCGTTCTGCTCGTTCCGTTTTGGGCGATTGCCTCGGTCGTTCTGCCGGGCCGATGACGGAAGGGTATATTCTTGGCGCCGGCGATCAAGCCTTTCCTTCCTTGCACTGGTCGCGGAAGGAACAGTGCCCGCCGATAGGGCGCTATTTCAGAATCATCCGGTCGATCCGCGCAAAGAACAGGCCCGCAAGGATGATGAAGCCGCCCAGAATGGCCGTTTGCCATGAACTGGGAATACCAAGCAGGATAAGAACGCTGGAGACCAGCGTGATCAGGATCACGCCGAGCATGGTTCCCAGCACCGTACCCGAGCCTCCGGTAATGCGCGCGCCTCCAAGCACGACCGCGGCGATGACCGGAAGTTCGGTCCCCGCAAGATCGAAGGGATTTGCCAGCCGGTTCGCCGAGACATGCAGCACTCCTGCGATGCCAGCCAGCATTCCGGCATATGCGAAGACGAAGATGCGAACATGCGCCACGCGGAAGCCAAGCCGCGCCGCGATTTCGGGCTTGCCCCCCACGGCGAAGACCGCTCTGCCGATCAGCGTGTAGTTCAGCATCCACGATGTTGCCAGTGCCACTATGACCGTCAGCAGCACATAGGCGGGAAGGGTGACGGTAAGGCCCCGCGCGGTGGTCACGGTTGCCAGCGGCATCTGCCCGAATGCACTCATCGAGCCGGGGATGTTCATGAAGAGGGCGGTGCCCACAAAGCTTAGCAATGCGCCGCGCAGGGCATATTGGGTGCCGATCGTGACGATCAGTGCAGGCGCCCGCAGCGCATTGACCAGCAGCCCGTTGACCGCACCCAGAACGCCCCCCGCCAGCGCCGCGCAGGCAAGGATCGGAACGATGCCCGCGCCGGGCAGGAAATTCACCACGATCAGGGTCAGGGAATACATGACGAAGGCGGCAATGGCGGTAAAGGAAACGTCCAGACCGCCTGCCGCCAATACGACGAAGACGCCAAGCGCAAGCAATCCGCGGATCGCCGAGGCCCGGAGAATGTCGAACAGGTTGGCGACATGCAGAAAGTCGGGGTTCACTGCCCCGATGATGGCGCAGGTGATCACGATCATCGCGGCAGGGAATACTGCCGGGTGGCGTGCCGACCACAGCCATAGCTGCGCAAGCCGTCCCGGTTTGGTGGTGTCATCGGTCTGAACAGTCCGGGCTGCGGTCATCGTCATCCTTCCCGCGCATTCTCGCCGCCGCTCCCGGCGATCTCGTTATACAGGGTTTCTTCTTCCAGACCTTCGGCCGTGAAGATACGGCTGACGGCCCCGTCGCGCATGACCGCGATCCTGTCGCAGTTTTGCAGGAGTTCCGGCAGATCGTCTGAAATCAGCATGATCCCGGTGCCGTTTTCGGCCTGCGCCTGAATGATCCTGAAGATGGTATCCTTCGATCCGACATCCACGCCGACTGTCGGCCCGTGCAGGATCAGAACCCGGGGGCTGGTCGCAAGCCAGCGGCCGATCAGCACGCGCTGCTGGTTTCCGCCGGAAAGAGACTGTACCGGAGCTTCGGTCCCGGCGGCGACGATCCGTAGCTCGTCCAATGTTTTCTGTGTCAGCGCCCGAGCCTTGCGGCGATTCAGAAGGCCCAGCGAATTGCGCAGCCGGTCCAGAACGGACATGGTGACATTGGCCGAGATGGATTTTTCGAGGAAAAGCCCCTCGGTCAGCCGGTCTTCGGGAACATAGGCGATCCCTGCCGAGATCATGCTTGCAGGCTCGGACGGATCAAGCGGCCTGCCCTCCAGCACCACTTTCCCGCGATCGGGCGGAGCCAGCCCGGCAAGGCTTTTTGCAAGATCATTCCGTCCTGAATCGGCCAACCCGGTAACACCAAGAATTTCTCCGGCGCCGATGGTCAGATCGATATCGCGATAGGCATCCTTCAATCCCAGCCCCTGAATCTGCATGAGCGGGGCAGGGGGCGTGCCTGGCGAGCGGCGATAGCGGCCCTGTTCAAGCTCTCGGCCGGTCATCCACAGCCCGATCTCGGCATTGCTTGCCTGCGTCACATCGCATTGCTGCACCAGCTCACCGTCGCGCATCACCAGACCGGTTCCACCGATCTCCCGCGCTTCGTCCAGCTTGTGGGTGACGAACAGAACCGCCGTGCCGCTTTCCTGCAAGCGCCGGATCACCGAGATCAGGTTTCGCACCTCCCGTTTTGTCAGCGAGGTCGTGGGTTCGTCCATGATGACCAGCCCGGCCTTGCTGGCGATGGCGCGGGCGATGGCGACAAGCTGGCGGATGGCGATCGGAAGCGTCTGGATCTGGCGCGCCAGAAACTCGGGATCGGTGGGCAGATTCACCTCGGACAGGGCGCGGCGCGCGACATCGTCGATCTGCGCCGGGCTGATGCGGCGGAACAACCGGCCAGAACTTTCGACCAACTGCTGTGACAGGCCGATATTCTCTGCCACCGACAGGTTGGGAAGAAGCGACAGATCCTGGTAAACCGTTTCGATCCCGGCATCGAGCGCGGCAATCGGGTCAAGTCCGGTCATGTCCTGCCCCCGGATCAGCAATTGCCCTGAACTGGCGGGCTGCGCGCCCGAAATGATCTTGATCAGGGTGGATTTCCCGCAGCCATTCTCTCCCAGCAGGTGATAGGAACCTCCGGAATTGATCGTAAGGCTCACGCCCCTCAGCGCATGCACGCCGCCATAGAACTTGTGCAGCGCGCGCGTTTCAAGAAAAGGGGTGCCACGGGTGGCGGGAAGTTCTGGCATGACTGCAGGATTTCCGGAATTGCGAAAGATGGAAGGGACGCGATGCGCTCCGGCTCCGCGTCCCTTTCGGGTTTAGAACGGGTAGTCCTTCCAGTTCGATGCATCTACATCGACCCATGCCTGACCACGAACGATCTTGCCTTCGCCGGGGCCATCCGAGACGGTGACATCCTCATAACCCGGGACGCCCAGATCCATGCCGGATTCGACTTCTTCGCCTTTCAGCGTCATGTCCACGAGGACATTCATCACATAGCCCGCATCCTTGGGATCCCAGAACGAGATGCCATCGACCGCGCCGCTTTCCAGATATTCCGATGTGTCGCGCGGCAGGCCAAGCCCGTAAACGCAGGTCTTGTCTTCCAGTCCCGCTTCCTCGACGGCCCGGCCGATGCCGATCACGTCAATGGCGGACCCGCCCTGAAAGCCGCGGATATCGGGATGGGTGCGCAGGATTTCCCGGGCAAGCTCATAGGCGCGGTTGGCGTCGTTGAAGCTTTCGTTCTTGGGGGAGACCAGTTCCATCTCGGGAAACTGCTCCATGTATTTTGCGCCCCCATCGGCCCATTGAACATGGGTCAGACTACCCAGCGATCCGACGAAGGATGTCCATTTGCCCTTTTCTCCCATGCATTCGGCGATGCGCGTGGCGAAGCGGGCCCCAAATTCGGCATTATCGAAGGCTTCAAGGTCAAGCTGGGTATTTTCGAGATTATCTGCCTCGTGGGTAATGACGGTGATTCCCCGACCCATTGCCCGGCGCAGAATGCCTTCCAGCGAAGATGGATCCATCGGCACGATCGCCAGCGCATCGACCCCTTGCGCCACAAGGTCCTGCACGATGGCAGCCTGTTGAGCGGCATCGGCGCGGGCGGGGCCGACCTGCCGGGTGGCGATGCCGTCATGTTCCTGACCGTAAGCCTTTACGCCTTCTTCCATGCGGGTGAACCAGTTTTCACCGGTGACCTTGACGACGGTAACGGCCTCCTTGTCGCCCTCTTGCGCCAGGACGCCGCTGCCGAGCATGGCGATGCCCGCTGCGGCGGCGGCGATACGGAATGGGGTATGGCGTTTCATGAAAATCTTCTCCTCCTTACGGTGTTAGCTGCCCTGACGGGCGTTGCCGCGCAGGGCGGCGGGGATGTAGGCATTCCAGTCGACGCGTGCATTGGCCAGGAACAGAAGCAGCATCAGCCCCCAGGCGCAGTCGCGGAAAAAATTCGAAATCTGCATGAAATTGAGCAGGCTCGAAAGGATTTGCAGCGCCATTGCCGAAAGCACGACGCAGATCACCCGGCCATAACCGCCCTCGGGGCGCACTCCGGCCATGACCGCGATCAGGATGGCGACCAGAACGTAAGAGCTGCCATAGTCCCATTTGATGCTGGAATTGCGCGCGGCGATGATGATCCCGGCGATCGACGCCAGAATTCCGGCCAGCAGATAAGTGCGAAACAGCATGGACTGCACGCGCAGCCCCGCGAAACGCGCGGCTTTCGGGTTCGAGCCCATCAGGAACAGATGGTTTCCGAAGCGGGTGAATTTCAGCAGCACCGCAAGCGCTGCGGCGATCAGCAGGAACAGGGCGAAACTGTAGGGGATGCCCCAGATCGGCATATTGCCGAAATCATCGATGATCTGCACGTAACCCAGTCTCAGCGCGGACCCGCCGGTCAGGCCGACGGCCAGCCCGGTAAACAGAAGCTGGGTGCCTAGCGTGGCGATGATCGGCGTCATCCCCGCATATCCGATCAGCGCACCGTTCAATGCCCCGCCAAGCATGCCGGTGGCAAGGGCGATCCCGGCAAATGCAAGGAAGAATGCGGCCGGCGCGTCTTCGGATGAGAATATCAGGGGGGCCAGCAGAAAGGCGATGACCCCGGCCAGATTGGCCAATGCGATCCCGGAAAGATCTATTCCGCCATTGCCCGAAACCATGGCCAGCATCACGCCAAGCGCCAGAAGTCCCAGTTCCGGCACCTGGGTTCCCATGGACTGAAAATTGAACAGCGAGAAGAATTGCCGATCAACCAGGATCAGGCTGGAAAGCAGGACAAGCGCATTGAGCGCGACCAGAAACATGAGCTGAGCATCGGCTCTGCGTGGCAAAATCTTCCCCTCCCACTTGTCCGGCGCTGGACCGGAATGTTGCCGAGGAAACTCTTCAAATTGACATTTGTCAATATTTAAATTCAATATGTAAAAATGAATTGTCGATTCTGGTTGACAGCGAAGGCAGTTCTTCGAAATGAAAGTGCCACCGGTATTTCAGCCGCACGGATTTCTGGGAGGAGCGATATGCAGAGACTTTTGAACGATCCGGATGACATCGTTGACGAGACGGTTGCCGGATTCCTGCGCGCTCATCGCGATCTGGTCCGGTTGTCCGACGCCAATCCGCGGGTCGTGCTGTCGCATGGCTGCGGGGAAAAGGGGCGGGTCGGTGTCGTGACCGGAGGCGGCTCGGGTCATGAGCCTGCGTTTATCGGTTATACCGGGCGGAATCTCGTCGATGCTGTGGCAGTCGGGGAACTGTTTTCGTCTCCGACCGCCAAGGCATTTCTGGAAGCGATCCGCGCTGCCGATGGTGGCGAAGGCGTTGCCGTGCTGTATGGCAATTATGCGGGCGACAATATGAATGTGAAAATGGCCGCGCGTATGGCCGCGAAAGAAGGCATCCGGGTCTTGACCGTGGTGGCCAATGACGATGTCTGCTCGGCTCCGCAGGCCGAACGCGGGCTTCGGCGCGGCGTCGCAGGTGAGATCCTGATGTGGAAGGTCGGCGGCGCATGCGCCGCGCGGGGTGCTTCGCTGGAGGACGTGCAAAAGGTCGCGCAGGCTGCCATCGATGCGACCCGCTCGGTGGGGGTGGGGCTGGCGCCTTGCACATTGCCGGCCAATGGAAAGCCGAATTTCGAGATCGCTCCCGGAAAGATGGAAATCGGCATTGGCCATCACGGCGAACCCGGCACGGATGTGGTCGAGCTGCTGCCGGCAAATGAGGTGGCCGACCGGATGCTGGAGATCATTCTGGCGGATCATCAGCTTGAGGCGGGCGATGAGGTCTGCGTTCTGCTTTCGGGGCTTGGCGCGACCCCGGTCAACGAGCTTTACGTATTGTATGACCGGGTTGAATCACAGCTTGAGACCAGGGAAATCCGCGTTCACCGCAGCTTCGTGGGCAATTATTTCACCTCGCTCGAGATGATGGGCGCGACCCTCACCGTCATGAAGCTGGATCCGCAGCTGAAGGAACTGATCGATATGGAGGCGGAATCGCCCGGTCTGACCGTGCGTGCAAAATCGTGAGAGAGGGAAGAGGATGACGGGATTTGCAAATGCCGGCTCGGGCATTGTTGTGCGCGGGATCGCCGAGGCGGTCGTTTCAAACCGTGCGTGGCTGTCCGAAATCGACGGCAAGATCGGCGATGGAGATCATGGCAACAACATGGCCAAGGGCTTTGCCCGCGCCGCCGAAAGAATTGGTGACGGTGACAGGCTTGATGCTGCCTTCGCCACCGTGACGGATGTCCTGATGGGTGAGATCGGCGGTTCGATGGGGCCGCTTTATGGCATGTTCTTTTCGGATATGGCGGATGTCGTCGCCGATGAAGAGGTGATCGACCCGGCATTATTCGCCCGGATGCTTGCGGCAGGTTGTGAGGGCGTGATGGCCATCGGTGAGGCTAAGGCGGGCGATAAATGCCTGCTGGATGCTTTGGTCCCGGCTGTCGCTGCGGCGGAAGAAACCGCTTCCGAAGGATTTCCGGTCATGCTCGCGGCGATGCGGCAGGCAGCCACCGAGGGTCGCGATTCGACGAAGGACATGATTGCCCGGATCGGTCGTGCCAGCCGTCTGGGAGAACGGTCGCGCGGGGTGCTGGATGCTGGTGCCGCCTCCTGTTGCCTGATCCTGCACGCGCTTGCGGATGGGGTCGAAAAGCGCCTGACCTGAGCGGCAAGAGATTGCGTGCATCCACCATAACCGTCAAGCTGGAGCCCGGGTTACCGGGAGCCTTCAGGATGACAACAGGCATATATCTGGACAAATCCGCGATCCGGCGGTTTCTGCTACGCGCCGCGCAATCTCTGGAAGAGGCGCGGTCCGAATTATCTGCGCTGGATGGCGAAGTCGGGGATGGCGATCACGGCGCCTCGATGGCGGACGGGTTTCACGCCGCGATGCGTGGCTTCGATCTGTGCGACTCGGAGAATCTGCCTGACTGTCTCAGGGCCGCGGGGCGGGCATTTCTGCAAGCGGTCGGGGCTACGGTCGGCCCGCTTTATGCATCCGGTTTCCTTGGCGCCGCAGGACGCGCGGACCCGGACGGTATCGCGCTTGCATCGCTGATTTCCGGGTTCAGCGAAGGGATTGCCGGTCGCGGCAAGGCGGCGCCCGGAGATTGCACGATGATGGATGTCTGGGAACCCGCGGCCCATGCCGCTGCGGCGGCAGGTGTTACGGACAATCCGATGCAGGAGGTTCTGGACGCAGCCGGCGCGGGGCTTGAGGCCACCCGTTCGATGGTGGCCAGCCGTGGTCGCGCGGCGCGGCTGGGCAGCAGGACCCTGGGGCGGATCGATCCCGGTGCACAATCGGCATTTGTCATCCTGACATCTCTTGCCGGGGTCGTGCGGGAAACGGATCCCAGGGAATGAGCAGGCGCCGGGCGACAGCTTTGCCGCGTGGCGAAGGCGGAGCGGCAGAGGCCAAGCCGCGGGCGCCACTGCGCTTTGGCGATGACCCGCTGTTATGGGCCGCATGGCTGTATTACGAGGACGAACTGACCCAAAGCGAAATCGCGTCGGTCATGGGCATTTCACGTCCGACCGTTATCGCCTATCTGGCAGAAGCGCGCGAGCAGGGCATCGTCAATATCTCGATCAATGGCGACCGGTTCCGGGCTCTGTCCCTGGCGCGTCAGTTATCGGCGCATTTCGGACTGAAGGATTGCCTTGTCATTCCGGCCGAGGGCGGCACGGCAAGCCTGATCGAACGGCTTGGCCGCGCCGGCGCGCAAGGGCTGGGCTGGCATCTGCGGGCGGGCGACATGATCGGCATCGGCTGGGGGCGCACCATGCTGGCCGTTGCCGAAGCCGCCGGGGATTCCGGTCTTTCCGATCTGACCGTGATGCCGGCAACCGGGGCGATGACGGCCGATCTGTCCTATGCGCCCGAACTTTGCGCTACGCGATTGGCTCAGAACCTTTCTGCCCGGATGATCCCGGTCTCGTCCCCGGCGATCCTGTCCGATCCCGGGATGCGTGACGGGTTGCTGCAAGAGCCGGTGCTGGCCGCGCAATTGTCCAATCTGACCCGGCTGGACATGGTCCTTCTTGGCCTTTCACCGCTCAGGCCCGGCTCGACCGTGGAAGCAAGCGGATTCCTGACCACTCCGGAAGAAAACCGTGACAACTATCGCAATGCGGTGGGCGCAATTGCCGGAAGATTCTACGATGCGGCGGGCAAGACGGTTCCCGGGTCGCTGGACGGCCGCACAATCGGGATCGATCTTCCCGGATTGTTGCGGGTGCCTACCCGGATCGGCGTTTGCGGAGGTTTCGACAAGGTGCAGGCGATTCTTGGCGCCCTGCGCGGCGAGCTTGTCAACGTCCTTGTCACCGACTCCGCCACTGCCGAAGGGATCCTGCGCGCCGACGGCATCGAGGTTCAGCGTCAGAGCCTGACCCGCCGACCTCCCACTCTCCCAGGTCGCGATCGGGACGAGCCTCCTGTTATGGCGGGCATGCAGCCGGTCAAGAAAATACTGAACGATCCCCGCGATGCCGTGAACGAGGCGATCGAAGGAATGCTTCTGGCCTTTCCGCAATATCTTCGCCCGATTGGAGGATCGCTCAGATCGCTGGCGCGGGCCCATCCTGCACCTTCGGGAAAGGTGGGGCTGGTTATCGGCGGGGGTGCCGGGCATGAGCCGATGTTCCTGGGATATGTCGGCCCGGGCCTTGCCGATGCGGCGGCTATCGGGAATGTCTTCTCATCGCCGCCGCCCGACCGCATTCTCGACTGCACCCGGCAGGCAGATGGCGGCGCGGGGGTTCTGCATGTTTTCGGCAATTACACCGGCGACACCATGAATTTCGAGATGGCGGCAGAAATGGCCGCGGCCGAGGGCATTGCGGTTCGCAGCGTCATCACTACCGACGATGTCGCCTCCTCACCTGCCAGCGACCGCGCTGCGCGGCGGGGAACCGCCGGGAATGCGTTCGTTTTCAAGATTGCCGGGGCGGCTTGCGACCGGATGCTGTCGCTTGACGAATGCGAACGGATCGCCGGAAAGGCCAATGCGCATACCTATAGCATGGGGGCGGGTTTGTCGGCCTGTTCCTTGCCGGAAACGGGCCGGCCCAGTTTTCTGCTTGGACCCGACGAGATCGAACTGGGGGTGGGGATACATGGCGAACCCGGAGTCATGCGTGCCGATCTGATGACGGCGGACGGTATCGCGGACAGGATCATCGAGACGCTGATCGAAGATGCATCACTGGGTGCCGGCGCCCGCATCGCATTATTGCTGAACACGCTGGGCAGCACGCCCATGATGGAGTTGGCAATCGTGAACCGTCGTATCCACAAGCGACTTGCGGCCCGCAAGATCGAGGTGGTGCAAAGCTGGCTGGGTGATTACTGCACATCTCTGGATATGGCGGGGTTATCGGTATCCATGCTGGTTCTGGACGAGGAATTGCAGGATTTCCTGCAACACCCATGCGACAGTATCGCTTTGACCTTTTGTCCGGACGCCTGAGGGTTAAATCGTCGCTGCGCCCAAGCAGTTTCGTTGCGATTTACCAAAGCCGGAGCTCTGCCCTGAACTCCGGGATTCTTGGGTGAAGAAAAAGCGTGGAAGCGCGAAAAGATGGTTAACTACAGGCCTCGCAGAAGCCACGGATACGGTTCATCGCGTCTTTCAACTGATCGTCGCTGGTGGCGTAAGAGATCCGAAAATGTGGGCTGAGACCGAAAGCCGCGCCAAAGACGACGGCCACACCGGTTTCTTCCAGAAGCGCGGTGCAAAAATCCTCGTCGCTGTCGATAGAGGCCCCGGCGGGCGATGTCTTGCCCAGCAGATCCCTGATCGAAGGATAGACGTAAAACGCGCCCTGCGGAGTGGGACAGTCGATGCCGGGGCAGGCGTTCAGCCCTGCAACCACCAGATCGCGGCGACGTTGAAACGCCTTCCGGCTTGAGGCGATATAATCCTGCGGGCCGTTCAATGCGGCCTCGGCGGCATATTGGCTGATCGAGCAGGGATTCGAGGTCGACTGCGATTGCAACTTGGCCATCGCCTTGATCAGCGGCTCTGGTCCGGCACCATAGCCGATACGCCAGCCGGTCATCGCATAGGCCTTGCTGACCCCGTTCATGGTGAGAACGCGATCTTTCAGGCGCGGCTCGACCTGCGCGGGCGTGGTGAACCTGAAGTCGTCGAAGATGAGATGTTCATAGATATCGTCGCTGAGCACCCAGATATCGGGGTGGCGCAGCAGCAGATCGGTCAGTGCCTGCATATGGTCGCGACCATAACCCGCGCCGGAAGGGTTCGACGGCGAATTCAGGATCAGCCATTTCGTGCGGGGCGTGATCGCGGCCTCCAATGCCTGCGGGGTAAGGCGGAAACCGTCATCAATGCCGCAGGGCACAACGACCGGAGTGCCACCCGCCAGCAGCACCATATCCGGATAGCTGACCCAATAGGGGGCCGGGATGATGACCTCGTCCCCCGGATTCAGCGTTGCCAGCAGCGCGTTGAACAGGATCTGCTTGCCGCCCGTGCCGACGGTGATCTGCGACGGCGCGTAATCCAGCCCGTTTTCGCGCGCGAATTTGCCGCAGATCGCCTGTTTGAGGGAAAGCGTTCCGTCGACCGCAGTATAACGGGTGTGGCCGGCATCGATGGCATTCTTGGCTGCCTGACGGATATGCTCGGGCGTATCGAAATCCGGTTCCCCGGCGGACAGGCCGATGATGTCGCGGCCGCTGGCGCGGAGATCTCCTGCGCGTGTCGTCATCGCGATCGTCGGCGACGGTTTGACCCGCGCCAGTCTGTCGGAAAGAAACCCCATTCTTCTGGCTCCGCTGATTGTATCTGCCATAATCATGGAATAGGCCTGTCGGCGACCGGCCACAATGCCGGAAACAAGGAAACACAGGCATGGCAGAGGCTGAAAGCCCCGAAATTCGTTTCCGCCGATTGAGAATGCGGAGCTGGCGGCGCGGGATGAAGGAAATGGACCTGATTCTGGGGCCGTTTTCGGATGGCCCGCTGAAGGAGCTTGGCAGTGCCGAGCTTGAAAGTTATGAAAACCTGCTTGGGGAAAACGATCAGGATTTGTATCGCTGGATCACGGCAAGGTTGAACGGTCGGCAGGATGAGACCGGCCCTGCTGCGCTGTCCGCGCTTCTTGACCATATTGCCGCCTTTGCCGCCGGACGTCTTTCCGCGCGGGATGGCGGTCAGATCCGATAGATCGCTGACGATATATGGATGCGCGGGTGGCCTTTGCTTCCGTTGCTTTTCTCATTGGCGGTCGGGTGACGAAAATGCCGTGTATGGTCGGCGAACATGCCCAACAGACCATTTCAGTTCGAACAATCATTTGCATGGCACGGATTTAACCGATGATTCGTGTTTATGAGGCATGTTTGTCTGGAGTGTTTATTTGACAGGAATTGCCCGGCCATGTTTTCCCGTGCGTCACAAGTCAGGATACCGATTGGTGAACCTGAATGCCCGGCTGCCGTTTCCGATCACGCCTCGGCCTATTTGCAGACCATTCCATTGCTTGAACGCCTTCACCGTCGCCTGATGGATGTCATCAAGGATGAATTCGAACGGCTTGGCAGGCAGGACCTGACTCCGGTTCAGGCGATGATCCTGTATAATCTTGGATCGGATGAGGTTAGCGCTGGCGAGTTGCGATCCCGTGGGATGTATCAGGGATCGAATGTCAGCTATAATCTGAAAAAACTGGTCGGCATGGGCTATGTTCATCATGAACGCTGCGAACTGGACCGCCGTTCTGTCCGGATACGGCTGACCGCTGAAGGTTTGGAGATTCGAAACCTTTTGCGCGAACTTTTCGTCAGGCATGCCGAGGATCTGAGCAGGCAGGGAATCCTTGACGAATTTCCTTTGCCTGTCATCAATCGGCAATTCCGCAGGATCGAGTCCTTCTGGGCCGACCGGATACGGTATATCTACTGATATCCCGAATATCCGGCACGCAGCGTCAGGATGCGCCGGAGATCGGCGGCTTTCATGCCGCAGCCACGGCGAAACGCTTACCAGGTTCCGGTATTTTCCATGCTTGCCCAGGGTTCGGCCGGTGCCAAAGGCTCGCCTTCCTGAAGCAATTCTATCGATATATTGTCAGGGCTGCGAACAAAGGCCATATGACCGTCGCGCGGGGGGCGGTTGATCGTGACGCCGGCATCCTGCAATTTCTGGCAAATCTCGTAGATATCGCCGACCCGATAGGCGAGATGGCCGAAATGACGGCTGTCCGATGGCAGGCCGGTGTCGCCGTCCCAGTTATAGGTCAGTTCGACCGGACATTCCGGCTGATCCGGCGGGGCCATGAAGACAAGGGTGAAACGCCCCTTGTCGTTATCAATACGGCGCGTTTCTTCCAGCCCAAGCAGGCGAAAGAAATCCATTGTCTTGTCCAGATCCTTCACGCGAACCATGGTGTGAAGATAGCGGATATTCATTGTGGCTCTCCTTGCGGCAATGCGGGTTGGCGGCAGATTGGCATGTCCGGAAGCCACTGGCAAATGCTTCGGCCGCGTGCATTCCAGTTGCACGACTCGTCGCGGAGTGGCACAAGATGATGTGTCAGGACAAGGGATGAACCACCATGAATACGCCAGTCACCCCGGAACAGCAGGCCGAGATCGACAATTTGCGCGAATCCCCGCGCCAGACGCTGCGGGTGATTTCGGAAGGGATGGAGCAGCATCTTTACACCGCGCACCCGGTACTGGATCATGGATTTGTCAGGGTGGTGGATTATATGGGTGACGATGCCGCGATCTGTCAGGCGGCGCGGGTCTCTTATGGACGCGGCACGAAATCGGTGCAGAACGACGAAGGGCTGATCCGTTACCTGATGCGCCACTGGCACTCGACCCCGTTCGAGATGTGCGAGGTCAAGCTCCATGTCAAACTGCCGGTTTTCGTCGCCCGCCAGTGGATTCGTCACCGTACCGCCAATGTAAACGAATATTCGGCGCGCTATTCGATACTCGATCGCGAATTTTATATCCCCGCGCCCGAAAACCTTGCCGCCCAGTCGAGTGTCAACAAGCAGGGGCGGAGCGAGGTTCTTGAGGGGGACGAGGCGGCGCGTGTTCTTGATCTTTTGCGTCAGGATGCGATGCGCAGCTATGATCATTATGAAGACATGCTGTCGCAGGACGGGCAGCAGGGGCTTGCGCGCGAATTGGCGCGAATGAATCTGCCGGCCAATATCTATACCCAGTGGTATTGGAAAGTGGATCTGCATAATCTCTTCCATTTCCTGCGCTTGCGGGCAGATGCTCATGCACAGTATGAAATTCGGGCCTATGCGGATGCACTCTGCGACATTGTTGCCGATTGGGTTCCTGCTGCCTTTGGCGCGTTCCGTGACTACAGGATGGACGCGGTCAGCCTGTCGGCCGGGGCTGTTTCGGTGTTGAAGCGCCGTCTGGCGGGCGAAACGGTGGCGCAGGAAGATTCGGGAATGAGCATGCGCGAATGGCGCGAGTTTCAGGAAATCTGGGGATGAAAGGCCACTGAAGCCCTTCGGAAAAGATGCGATGAAATGCTTCAGGTGATGGCGCGGATCAGTTTCTTGTCGAAGACTTTCAGCACCTGCCCAAGGTCATGGCCGCGTTTGAGGATACGGCCATCCATTGCGATCACCGCATAGATGCCTTGTGCATTCCGCAGCCTAGGGCGTTTTTCGATCCGGTAAAGCGGGTGTTCCGTGGCGCGCCGGAATACGCTGAACACTGCAGCATCGCGCAGGAATGACATTGCGTAATCACGCCATTCTCCGGCGGCGACAAAGCGGCCATATACGGTAAGGATTGCGCCAAGTTCGGTTCGGTCAAAGACCACCCGGTCGGAATCGGCGGAGAACGGCGGGGCGGCATTCATCATGTCAGGATGGTGACATTCCACCGATGGCAAATCAACGAAAAATGACGGGCATTCGCGGCAAGTTGCCGGATCATATTGTTCGCCCGGAATCTGGAAACGATACCGGGCGATAGCCAGAAAGGCATGACATCCCCTCCGGCGCAGCTCTTACGTCAGAGGGAACAATGACGATAACGCGGTCAGCCTTTGCGGCCTGCTTCAAGCGCGTCCTCGAAGGTCCGCAGCCCGGTCCTTGGCGATTGAACGAGAACCGACATATTCCCCGGCTTATGCTCATTCCGGTACATCTTCATATGTGCCTGCGGGATCTCGGCCCATGGGAAGACCTCCGACATGCAGGGATCGATACGACGCTCCAGCATCAACTGGTTCGCGGCGCTGGCCTGTTTCAGATGGGCGAAATGGCTTCCCTGAACGCGCTTCTGATGCATCCACAGATAGCGCACGTCGAAGGTGCAGTTGAAGCCGGTGGTGCCCGCGCAGATCACGACCATTCCGCCTTTCTTGCAAACGAAGGTCGAGACGGGGAAGGTCGCTTCGCCCGGATGCTCGAAGACGATATCGACATTATTGCCTTTGCCGGTAATATCCCAGATTGCCTTGCCGAATTTGCGGACTTCCTTGAACCAATCGGCATATTCGGGCGTGTTCACGGTTGGCAATTGTCCCCAGCAGTTGAAATCCTTGCGGTTGATCACGCCCTTGGCCCCAAGGCCCATGACGAATTCGCGCTTGTCTTCGTCACTGATCACACCGATGGCGTTGCCGCCTGCCGCGTTGATCAACTGGATCGCGAAAGAGCCAAGCCCCCCCGAAGCGCCCCAGACCAGCACGTTCATGCCCGGTTTCAACTCGTGCGGTTCATGGCCGAACAGCATCCGGTAGGCGGTCGCCAGTGTCAGTGTGTAACAGGCTGATTCTTCCCATGTCAGGTGGCGGGGACGCGGCATGAGCTGCTGCGCCTGCACGCGGGTGAATTGCGCGAAAGAACCATCGGGCGTCTCGTAGCCCCAGATCCGCTGGCTGGGCGAATACATCGGGTCGCCGCCATTGCAATGCTCGTCGTCGCCATCGTCCTGATTGCAGTGGACGACCACCTGATCGCCGATTTTCCAGCGTTTGACCTTATCGCCCACGGCCCAGACGATACCCGAGGCATCCGATCCGGCGATATGATATTCCGCGCCATGCCCATCGAACGGGCTGATCGGCTGACCAAGTCCCGCCCAGATGCCGTTGTAGTTGACACCCGCGGCCATCACCAGAACCAGCACCTCATGACTGTCGATTACCGGGGTATCCACGACCTCGAGTTGCATGGCTTTGTCCGGCTCTCCGTGGCGCTCACGGCGAATCGCCCATGCATGCATTTGTCGGGGAACATGGCCAAGAGGCGGCATCTCGCCGATATCATACAGATCTTTCTCGGGCGCCTCATAGGGCGCGATTGAGGTCGGGGCATCAAGAGCCATCTGCATCTCCTTCGTCGTGCTGCGGCGCAGAATCACCGGGTTTGCTCTTGTTAAAATCGATCCGGTAACAATGCAATGCTTTACATGGAAATTTTGAAACAATATTTCGTAATGGAATGCTGGCGTCATTGCGGCCCAAAGATTTCTTCCTCGATTTTCAGACCGAACGGTTCCTTGAGTTACAAGTTTAGGAACCGACGGTTGGTTTAGGGCAGGAACAAGAATGGCACCGCTACTTGTATTCCACCATTGATGCGGCAGCGCAGCAGCTTAGATTTCTGCGCAGCAGCGAATTGACGGCGCATCAATATTTCTGTATTCGACATTGTCATGTAAGATTGTTGCGAGGCGATATCATGGCCCAAAAAGACAAGCCCTGGTTGTTCCGGACTTATGCGGGGCATTCAACGGCAGCGGCGTCGAATGCCTTGTACCGGGGGAATCTGGCCAAAGGGCAGACCGGGCTTTCCGTGGCGTTCGATTTGCCAACACAAACGGGCTATGACAGCGATCACATCCTGTCACGCGGAGAGGTGGGGAAGGTCGGTGTGCCGATTTCTCATCTGGGCGACATGCGGGCGTTGTTCGATCAGATCCCGCTGGAACAGATGAATACCTCGATGACGATCAACGCGACGGCGCCCTGGCTGCTGTCGCTTTATATCGCTGTGGCGGAAGAGCAGGGGGCGGATGTTTCGCGGCTGATGGGGACGGTGCAGAACGATATCATCAAGGAATATCTTTCACGCGGGACCTATAT
This sequence comes from Paracoccus onubensis, assembly GCF_003591515.1. Lineage (GTDB taxonomy): Bacteria > Pseudomonadota > Alphaproteobacteria > Rhodobacterales > Rhodobacteraceae > Paracoccus > Paracoccus onubensis. The sequence goes on along the minus strand of NZ_QZCG01000004.1, from coordinate 185,776 downwards.
CCTGCCGCCCAAGCCTTCGCTGCAATTGATCACCGATGTGGCGGCATATACCGCAAAGCATCTGCCGAAATGGAACCCGATGAATGTCTGCTCGTACCATCTGCAAGAGGCGGGGGCGACGCCGCAGCAGGAACTGGCTTATGCGCTTGCGACCGGTATCGCGGTGCTGGACGATCTGAAGGGCAAGGTTTCGGAAGAAGATTTCCCGGCCATGGCAGGGCGGATCAGCTTTTTCGTGAATGCGGGTATCCGATTCGTGACCGAACTTTGCAAGATGCGCGCCTTTACCGAGTTATGGAACGAGATCACGGCGGAACGTTACGGAATCGAAGATCCGAAATACCGGCGTTTCCGTTATGGCGTGCAGGTCAACAGCCTTGGCCTGACGGAACAGCAGCCAGAAAACAACGTCTATCGGATCCTGCTTGAAATGCTGGCGGTGACATTGTCGAAAAACGCGCGGGCAAGGGCGGTGCAGCTTCCCGCCTGGAACGAAGCCCTTGGCCTGCCGCGCCCCTGGGACCAGCAATGGTCGCTGCGGATGCAGCAAATCCTGGCCTATGAGACGGATCTTCTGGAATATGGCGATCTCTTCGTGGGCAACCCGGTGATCGAAGCCAAGGTCGAGGAACTGAAGGCGGGCGCGCGGGACGAGTTGAAGCTGCTGGATGAGATGGGCGGGGCGATCGCCTCTATCGAATATATGAAATCCCGTCTGGTCGAGGCGAATGCCGAACGTTTCAACAAGATCGAAACCAACGAGACGGTCGTGGTCGGCGTCAATCGATGGGAACAGGGTGAACCATCCCCGCTGACCGCCGGCGATGGCGGGATCATGGTCGTCGATCCAAAAGTGGAACAAGAACAGATCGATCGCCTGATCGAATGGCGAGATTCGCGCAACGATGCCGCGGTGCGTACTGCGCTGGAAGCCTTGCGGGAAGCGGCGCAGCAGGGCAGGAACATCATGCAGCCCTCGATCGCCGCGGCCAAGGCGGGAATCACGACCGGCGAATGGGCAGGCGTGATGCGGCAGGTTCATGGCGAATATCGCGGACCGACCGGGGTCTCATCCTCGCCCTCGAACCGGACCGAAGGGCTGGAAGAAATCCGCGAGGCTGTTGACGCGGTGAGTGCGCGGCTTGGACGCCGCCTGAAATTCATCGTCGGTAAGCCGGGGCTGGACGGGCATTCCAACGGTGCCGAACAGATTGCCTTCCGCGCCCGCGATTGCGGAATGGATATCACCTATGAAGGCATCCGCCTGACGCCCGAGCAGATCGTCACCCGCGCACAAGAGGATGACGCGCATGTCGTCGGTCTTTCGATCCTGTCTGGCAGTCATCTGCCGCTGATCGAGGATCTGATGAACAGAATGCGCGCGGCAGGACTGGATCATATTCCGGTAATTGCCGGTGGGATCATTCCAGATGAGGATGCCAAGCGCCTGCTGGAGCTGGGCGTCGCGCGGGTCTATACGCCCAAGGACTTCCAGCTGAACCGGATCATGATGGATATCGTGGCACTGGTCGAGCCCGAGGAAGAGGCGGCCTGAACCGAAGCAGGCCGCCTTGTTACCGTTGGCTCAGTTCTGTGCGAGCGTGGCGCATTGCGGCACGCCATCGTCAAAGAAATCCTCGGGAATATAACGCGCCTCGGTGATGATGACGTTTTGTTCGTCATCCCATGGGAACTGGCGCTCCCATAGCAGATCGCCGGCAGGGCTGACCTCCATGATCCTTCCACCTTCAGCTTCGGTCAGCAGAATGTTGCCATCGGGCAGGATCTGATGCTTGCCCCGGCGCCAGGTATAGAATGGCAGCTCGTCCGAGCCGGTAAACAAGGTCTCGACCTTATCCTCACCCGGCCGGATCGACATGATGCGACTGGCGTCGCTGCCCGTGGCGTTATCAAAGACCGTGATCGTTCCGTCGGGCTGGAAATCGGGATCATGCTGCTTGAACCAAGGGCCATAATGCCACCATTTCATCCGGCCGGTTTTCGGATCCACCACGGTGATCATGTTCAGCTCGCGCATGCTGAGCAGGACATCGCCCGCTTCGAACATCGGGAAAGCATCCGCCATATCGGCGCGCAAGGGCTCGGCGTCGTTCGGATGGAACGGGTCGCCCAGATAGGTGACCTTTTCATCGGCATTTTCCGGAGTGCGGGTCCGGATCTTCAGCATCGCCATCTGATCTTCATTATCGCCTTCAAGCATCTCTTTGCGGATGCTGACACTATCGAGGGTTTCGCCGGTTTCCTCGTCGAGCCGGTAGATGTCATCATCCATCAGCGTCACCAGGCGACCTTCGCCATCGCGATTGATCGAGTGATGAAACCGGTCGTTATGGGTCCATAGTGGCTGCCCGCAGGCATCGATCCGGGTAATGGCCTGTCCGCCGTCAAAGGTCAGCGCAAGCGAGCCATCCTCGAAGACTTCCATCCCGTGAAGCATGACATTTTGCGGCTCACGTTCGGTATCGAGAAGATCGTAATGCACTGGCCAGCGGTGGACTTCCTTTCCTTCCGGATCGTAAAGGCGAACCGTGTGGAAGGATTCCTCCTGCGTTTCGCTTAAACCTGCAACGAGGATATAGCCTTCCGCGGCGCTACCGGTCAGTTCTCCGGAAAATCCGCGATCCGGATCGGAAGAGCGCTCAATCGGTTTGACCAGATGCCGCGTCGGCTCCAGCCCGATATCGTTTTTCCAGTTATTCGCAATATCCATCATCGTGCTATGCGCGAGTCCGATTTGCGGCGCGGGAAACCAGTTCCACCAGGTCGCGATGGTTCCGTAAATCACGGCGATGACCGCAATCGACGCAAAGGGGATCACCGCCGCCAGGGAGCGGAATATGTTTTTTATTTTCAAAACTCTCAGGCTCTTTCTTGATTTTCTTGGAAAATATGTATCACAGCGCACGATCCAGAAGCGCGGCATGCAGATCTTTTGCACGCTTCAGCAGATCGGCAGGGGCATCGGGAAGATCCGGGGACGGGCGCGGCGCGCGGAACATGCCGGCCGCCGAGGAAAGCGAGGCTTGATCAGGGAGCGACAATGCCTCGGCCAATTTTGGCAATTGCTCATCAGGGTGACCGCTAAGCGCGGCATGATCGACGAAGATCGCATCCTGCGGAGCGCTTTCCAGAACATGGGCATAGGCGGCATTCCAGTAGCGCAACCAATATGCGCTTGTCTCTGCGCCGTCAGTATTATCCGGGCCGCCGGGAAAGGCGATCGGACGCAACGCCGCCCCGAACTCGAAATGGCCTATCCCTTCCATATATTGCCGCGCGAACCGATCACGGGAATGCAGATCGGTAAAGCGGGCATGCTGCCGCATGAGCGAAGCGATCTGACTTTCCGGATCGCGGATCGGAATCACGATCTGTGCCCGGGGAAATGCCGCGCTCAGCAAGGGCAGGCGGGCGATATTGGCATTGTTCTTGGAAACATAGCGCGATGCACCCGGAGAGCCGGCAATGATCTTCCGCATATGTTGCGACAGGAATGTTTCGAATTCCGGATTCCGGTCTGTTTCGTCCCAAAGAGCGATCTGACCGTTCCTGTAACGCTCGCGCCAGAAGGTCATCCAGATCATTTCCTCGAACGCTTCGGGACTGTCGAAATCCACGGAAATTCCGTCGCCATGGGCGCGCTCTGCCTTTTCACCAGCCTTGCGGAACAGGCTGGAAAAGCGGCCCCAAAGCAATGGCGACAGGGTAAAGGGCATATTGCGATAGGTGGCCGCCGCGAATTGCGGCCGCCCGGCAAGAAGTTCCAGCAGGATGGTCGTTCCGGCGCGCGGCAATGAGGTGATCAGAACCGGGCGCTCAGCACGGGTCGCTGCGATCCTGCGCCGCCAAAGCCGGTCCTCGAGTCTGGAAAGGCCTTTCTGAAGTCCCGGGGAGGAAAAAGCCTGATTGTGCAATGCCCGATCAAGCGCGGAATAAGGAACCTCTTCCCGGGAATCGCCCTGGGAATTTTCAGCCTGAACGGGTTTTTCACGAAACCGGCCCAGTAGAAACCACAGGGCAATGCTGCCGATGGTGGACCACATGATGAATGACCAGCTAAGTGCTATATCCATCGTATCGCTTATGCTGAACAGGCCCAGAAGATCCCCGCCCACGACAAAGACCGCCGCGGCGATAAAGGCGACAGCAGCAATTGCAAGCAGAATAACGACAGTTTTCACAAGGGAAAGCGCGGCACGCCGGGCCTGACGCTCCTTGACGTCATCGTTCAGATCGGGATCGGATATGACCGAGATGGCCTCATGCGCGATATGAATGGCCGCGCTGGCCCGCTGTTCGACTTTCATGAAACGCAGCACCGAGATGAGTGCGATCACGCTGGCGGTAAGCGCGGCAACGGTGATCATTGCGACTCTTGGCCTTCTTCACTGGCGGGTTTCTTGCGCAGGAGTCGTTTGAGCGGGTACCAGACAAAGCCGACAAGGGCGAGGATGACGACGGCGATGACCGCGATCATGGTTCCGATTGCGGTCAGCCCTGCGCCCGGGCCAACATAGGCCAGTGCGGGCGCGGCATTCAGGGTCGCAAAAAGCAGAACAAGCGCGAATCCGCGCTTGCTGTCACGAGATGGAGGAAATGACATTGATTTACCTTTCCGGATGATCGTCAGGGTAATGAATAAACCGGGGGGTATCTGGAGTGGTTCCGGTCGTCATCTGACGGAAGCGTGCGCTGGCATAATTATGCCGAACGATTTCGGCAAATTTTTGCTGCAAAACTCCGGGAAATATTCATGTCAGAATGCAGATCGGCCGCTCGAATTCCTCATCAACCACTTCCCAGCTCCGCCCTTGTTCTGGCATTGTTCCTCCCTGTCCCGATTCCTCACGAGTGCCGTCGATGTGCAATTTGTATTCTCAGACCGAGAGCCAGGACGCGGTGCGGCGTGTCTTCGTCGATGAAGTGTTGGACGACGAGGTGGAGGACGTAACGGGCAACCTGTCGTCGCTGCCGAGCATACGCTGAAACTTGAACTGATTATTCATAGTAAACCAGTTTTCCGATCGTGTTACTCACCCCTTCTGGACCTGCACAATTCATTTCGTATAAATTGTCATTTTGGAGAAGCTCGCGCCCTTCGATAAAGACCGTGGATTTATTCGATTTCGGACGGCACCAACCGCGATTCACACCAGATTTTATCCCACCTGCGGTTCCTGGTTCATCACCAGTGACCTTGTCTGTGCGGCTGGCCATCGTAAAGGCTTCCATGCCGGTGAATTCCGCTGTCTTTGTTGTCTTCTGTGACCAAGACAGCTTGCTGATAATCATATATGGGATCGGCACGATTGCGCTGCCTACGGGCGTTTTGCAGACATCCGGCGCTAAACACACGATGACGGCAGACTTTCCGGAATGGCGTGCAGCAGACTGTTCCACGGATCAGTTTCCTCTTGCCAAGGGATGCGCGGTGATTTCCGCGTGAAAATAATTGTTCGGTTCGGAGATCAGCGTGCGCCAAGTCAGATCCATAACAGGCGCTTCAAGCAGATCGATAACAACAGTATCGAGGGTCATCATAGCCTCTGTCTGTGCATCCCCTGCCAATTGGATGCTTAAACATGTAGCGGGCAATGGTAAGCGGACAGGCCCCGGCCGTGGGTCGAACCCTTCAAGAAGAATGGTTTCATTGCCCTGCAGGTAAGGTTTGACCTGCAGGGCGGTCGGAGCAGAGTTCCAGAATGCTGCATCAAAGTCCAAAGGCATTCTTGGGTGACGATCCTGCTCCCAAGCTTCATCGAAGGTCCCCGCGGAGGCGCGCCGGGGCATCCATGTCTTGGCGATATGTCTGAATCCGCGAACCGACATCGGTAATGTAGGCTCTCCGGCAGCCATGAATTCACCTAGCTCGCCGATTTGGGGGGCGGGCCTTTCATCCGCTCCGTTAAGTGCGGCTGGAGTGGCGAACCCAATACCCGCGGGATTTTCTTCGAAATACTCCACAGGCGTCCCATCTTGACCACGTAGTGTCCCGCCATAGGCCAATGTATAATCGAGAGGCACTTCGGTCGTCGGGCGAGCTTTGCCTTGGCGCCATTGGCGCCAATGGCGTTGCCAGACAGTAGCACCTCGCACATGGAACCCCCAGCGAAGACGGCTTGTTCCGTCTGTATTTTCAATCGAAAGCGCCACCGGCCAGTCAGACCGCGCCTCACCACCTGGGGCTTTCGCCACGCCAATGACAATCACATCAGTTGCGGGTTTGAAGGGGGCGATATCCTGTTCTTCGAGCAAGGGCGTCATCGCAGGTTCTCCCATAAAGATATCGGTTAGGGCCAATTCAGGCGGAGGAGTTACAGCGCGGAAACGTCCGTTCTCCTCCATCACAAAACGGGCTTTCGCGACGATGACTCCCTTTTCAGTGTCGTCAACGTGCCAATGCTTGAAGAACAGGTGTGAGAGTGGAAGGGTTGTTACGAGTTTTATGACATACCCCCTATTTTATCCTGCCACCTCGAAATCCCTAGTCGAAGAAAGCAGGTGACCAGAACCAGTTATCTCGAAGTGCTTTCATCGAATAGCGATCGAGTAGATCCTGATTGGCCGCCACTGAACCCATGTCGCCAAATCCCAGGCCAACAGTAGTCAAGGTCCCCATCGCAGCAGAAATATGCTTTTTCTGTGGGCCGTCCGGAATCGCGCCCTTCATCGTCAACTCCATCAGCGTTCGGACAAGTTTCTGCTGCTCCGCCGGGGCGCCCGAAATATCCTGGACATGGGCTCCCTTTTTCAGGCCGACTTCGCCAAAGAACTTTTCCCGATACTGGTCACGATAGGCTTTGCGCTTTTTGGCTTTCGGCACCCACGCGCTCTCATCAACCCTTGTCACTGTGACGCCCCTTCAATTTAACCCTGCCGCATCCGGATAAATCTCGCCCACAAGAATTTCATAGGCACGATCCACGTTGGTCGGCGAGATCTTCCACCGCGACCAGTCGTCAAATTCGAAAAGCATCTTTAGATCACCATCAGAACGCACGGCTACAAGACACTTAATCCAATAGGCGTCTCCATCCACATGGGTCACTTCGCGTAGACGCTTGAAGCTTTCAATAATTTCGTCCTGATCGTCAAAGTCGAGATCAAAAACAAGCCGATCGCGACCTGCGTATAGAAAAATCTCTCCGCCACTGCTTACACTATCTTTTGTTTCGAACATATAACCCGCATAATCCCAGCTTGTTGCACTTACTCGTGCGCTTTTCATAAGCAGCTTGCCGATCTTGATTATCAGTTTCTCGTGGATATCTTGCTTACTCGACATATGGAAGTCCGGCTGTTTCCAAGGCCACTTTATCTATCTTTAATCCAGATTATAAAATAAGAAATTTTTCAAAATGGTAGCGGTGTATCCCATTTTTTTTCATCATTATATTCGAACTGAATATTCAATTTCATACCCTCTCGTTCGATTGTGACTCGACAGGCCACCCATGGCGCTTTGTTTTCCACCTGGGTCAGGACGTGAAGCCGCTGGGCAATGATGCCTATCTCGTCGCCTTCCAACCAAACATCCTGAATTATGCCGTCTGCATCAGTATATTCCGCCCAGCTTCCAATAGTGCCTGGCTGAACTTTAAATACCGCGACAATAGTTGCCCAGTCATCTGGAAATGCCGGATCATTCGCAAGCGCTTCGCCCAAGGCTAACACAGTTTCATCTGCGGAAAAATTCATTTTTTGCTCCTTTAATCTCGAAATGCCATTGATTCATATTTTTGACCTGAGGCATTCTTGAATTCTTCTTTTTTCTTTCGGCCAATCTGATTTCCGTTCTTGTCGAAATACTGCCATTCAACCTCAACTCTGTCAGGACGAGCTGCGCCAGGTGGAGTCAGTTTAACATTTACTTGCACCTCGTAGCCAGCCTTGATGGCTCTTTCCCATTCATCTTCAATTGCCTTGTAAGCGCCGCGGTTGAAGTTAAACTGCTGCGGAAAGAGGTTTTTGGGTCCCTGATCCCCTGTGAACCGATGACCAATGACGTGACCTCCATCGTCATCCGGAAGTGACCCGCCCCCGCTGGTCCCTCACCATGAAGTAGAGTCTGTCCAACCTATTTAGGAGCAGACGAATGCGTAAGAGCCGTTTCACCGATGAGGAGGGGACCGTGGCCCCAGTGGGGCCGCGTAAGCCCCGACGAACAAATCATCGGGATGATCAAAGAACAGGGTTCAAGCGTTAAGTGATTGATCCGGTGGATCAATCATAGCGCAGAACGGGATGGCGACAGCGGAGCTGTGCCGTCGGCACGGCCTGAGCCCGGCGAGTTTTTACAAGCTGAAGTCCAAGTATGGCGGTATGGAGGTCTCGGAGGCCGCGCGGCTGAAGGCGCTGGAAGATGAGAATGCCAGGCTGAAGCGGCTGCTGGCAGACACGATGCTCGACAACGTGGTTTTGAAAGACCTGCTGGGAAAAGGCTGACGACACCGAAAGAGCGGCGAGAGGCAGCGCTCAATGCAATGCGGGATCATGACATTTCGCAGCGCAAGGCCTGCCAGCTTGTCGGTGTCGACCCAGGACGGTCCGGCGCAAACGCCCGCCCGACCATCCTGAGATCCGCCAGGAGATGAAGGAGGTCGCTGGCAAACGCCGCCGGTTCGGCTACCGGCGGATCGGCGTGCTGCTTGAGCGAAAAGGCATGATCATGAACCACAAAAAGCTTTACCGCCTCTACCGGGAGGAGGGCCTCGCGGTGAAGCGGCGGCGGGGCCGCAAACGCGCCCGGGGCTCACGCACGCCGATGCCCGAAGCCACACAGCCCAACCAGCGCTGGTCCCTGGACTTCCTGGCCGACAGCTTCTGCGCGTCGCGGAAGTTCCGCATCCTGGCCGTGAATGACGACTGCTGCCGGGAAAACCTGTGCCTGGCGGCAGACACCGGCATTTCAGGTGAACGCGTTGCCCGGGAACTGGACGCACTCGTTCGGATCTACGGAAAATCCGGCTGCATTGTCAGTGATAACGTCCTATATCGGGAAGTTCTGGCTGCTTAGGTCAGCAGGTCATGGGGCATCCGGTGTCCCGGATGCCCTGATATGGTTACCCAAGCGGTCTCCGCCGTCAAGAAGCGGTCTCTCCCATAGCAAACACAGGGTACGCGCGATGGCGGCCCTCACCGTCCTTAAGACGAGATCCAAAATCCCAAGCGGAAGACCTGAACATTATCTACGAGGTCAGCGAACTGCCTCCACGGCTCTTGTCAGACAAAGGTCCTTCCGCCTGGGCTCGCCCCCTCGAAAAAGGGGCGATAGGGTTCGCCGTGTTTGACCACGGCGTGTACGGTGCGCGCCATCTTGGCCGCGATAGCGGTGTAGGCCTTGCGGCGCAGATGAGCATTGTGCCGGTCCCGCGCGATGTAGCGTTCGAACTTGTCGCGGAAGCTGTTGGTGCGTTTGAGCACTGCAACCTGTCCAGCCATCCAGAAGGTTCGGCGGAGTCGGGCGTTGCCATATTTGGAGATGCGGCTCTGGCCGCGGAACATGCCGGACTGGACGGTGGCGAGGTCCATTCCGCAGAACTTCAGGAACTGGCGATGATGTCGGAACCGCCTTAGGTCACCAGCTTCAGCGAGGATGGTCAGGGCGTTGATCGGGCCGATCCCAGGGATCGTGGTCAGCAACTGGTAATCGGGCAGATCGGACAGAAGCTCGACTGCCCGCACCTCGATCTCGTTGCGCTGTCTAACCAGGCTGCGCCCTTCGGCGAGCACCAGGCGGAACATGCGCACTGCGTCGGAATCCGGGTGAACGGGCAGCCCGACAGAGCCAACCGCTGTTGCGTAAATATCTGAGAGCAAGCGTTCTTTTGAGACCTTCCGACCGACCACCTGCCACGCATCTGCAACGAAGGCCTCGCGGCTCATGGTCGTGATCATCGTCGGTGTCGGATACTTCTCGAGGAACGCCAGGAACCAGTCGGTCCGGGAACTTCGATGAAACCGTTCGGCCTCGGGGAAGTAGAGCGGCAGGTAATGCGTCAGGATGCGATGCCAGAGCTCGGTCTTCGAACGCGAGACAATCTCGTGGGTCTTCGATAGCTCCTGGATGTCGGCAACTCCCGTTACCAGTGGATCATGGAAAAACTGGATCGCGCCGATCTCCAGCATGTGCAGGATCACCTGGGCGTCCTTCGGATCGTTCTTGTCCCAGCTGTTGTGCAGGGCCTCGCGCGTCCGCGCCAGCCCGACGGAGGACACGAGCTTCAGTTCGAACCCGGCCTGGCCGAGATGATGCGCCAGCGGACGGTGATAGTTGCCGGTTGCCTCGAATCCGACCCGAACCGGCAGGTCGTAGCCGACGAGTGCCGCAGACAAGCGTTGAAAGTCGTCCAACGTGTTCATGATCGTCATGCGGCGACGACGCTTCTTACCCGGCACCCCGATCAACACCTCGTGGCGGTGCTTGGAAATGTCGATGGCGACCAACAAGGTCGAAGCGGTAGTATCGGTGGCGGTCATAGCCGGTCTCCTCAGCAGTGTGGTTGTGCAAAACCACTGTTGAGACCTGAGACCCGGTTATGGCCACCCGCTGCGCAATTTGGGGGCTGCGCGCATGGCCATAACCTCTCAGCAGCCCTTCTTCCCGACGTGCTACGGCACGGAATTCACCAGCCGGGCAATCCTGAGATGGGCCGACAGGAACGGCGTGGATTGGCATTACATCGACCCCGGAAAACCGCAGCAGAATGCCTTCATCGAGTCATTCAACGGCAGCCTGCGGGACGAACTCCTCAATGAAGAACTGTTCGATACCCTGGACGATGCCCGCCGCAAGCTGGCGCTGTGGCGCTACGATTACAACAACGTCGACCGCACTCTTCGCTGGGGAACAGAACGCCAAAGCAAGCGCGGCTGGCGCTTGAGCTATTTGAGGGCTCCGCGCCTGCCGCGCTTGCCAAACCGAGACCGACGACTACCAAAATCAAACCCGCAGACTCTCGTCATGAGCGAGGGACCAGCGGCGGGCAGGTCAAGGCCGATATTGCCATGCATAGCGGCGTTTCCACCCCGGCTATCAGTGCGATCGAGGGGAAGCACCGGGTGACCTCCTGACCGATTACGATCCGCGGACGAAGCGGCTTTGGGCGGATGAAGAGATTAAGCGGTTTCTGAACCCGTTGGTGCTTTCAGCTTGAGGTCTTTTGGAATGCCCACAGCATCAGCTCAGACCGACTTACACATGCTCATGCATTCCAGCGATCGAACAGATCTCGGCCCATGTCACAAACGGCGGTGCTCTATCGTCATATAACATGGGCACAATGCCCGACCATCGGCGGTAAACGCCGGAATGTTTGAGGAGATGAACCATGAGCACGAAAGCACTTTACATCAGACACAGAGCACAGCCGGGCAAGCGGGAAAAGGTAAAACAAATATGGGAAAAATATGCGCGCGCTTACATTGAGAGTGCTGACGGCCAGATCGCCTATATCTACGGCTTCGATGACACCGATCCCAATGCGATCGTAGCTTATCAGCTTTTCACCGGCGAAGCTGCAACAGATGATTTCGTCAAGCAGCCATGGTTCAAGGCATATGAGGCGGAAACGGCGGCACTTCTTGTCGGACCATCGGAATTTCGGACCATCACGCCGCAGTGGATCAAGGGTAGCACCGCCTAGTCCGTTTGCCGAGCCCGGGGACTTTCTGCCGCCTGGAGGTCGCCGGGCTTCCACCTATTATCCTGGCCGAAATCATTGTCTCGGGCCATCATCACCGGTCCGCAGTCCGGGTATGTCGTTTCGCCGTGGGCATGGCTGCTCAATCGGTCCCACATCCCAGCCATTCCTTCTCCATACCCGCTGGCACTGGATGGCTGAGAACATCAAAACCGATCTCATCAGTCATCCGCTCAAAACCCGATGAAACTGCATTCTGGCAGTTATCCGGGCACTGAGATTGAGAAGCTCAGTTCATGCTCCCGCGTTTGCCATGTCTACGCGATCGGCGAGCAGTGTTAATATGCAACGGCTTGAGGAAGGTCGGACAGTTCAAGGGCGTTTGACTTTTGGGCGTGGCGATCGAGTGCGGTCTTTTGCCAGGCCTGATAATGTGGCACTTTCCAGAAGCGCTGGGCGGGATGGTGATCAGCGAAGCGGGTCCACACATCTGTGTCTCGAGCTCAAGTGCTCGCAGCTGTAATCTGGTTTTCCCGTTCCGGATCGTTTCGATCTTTTGCCCACGAGGTCGTTGGCTTCTTACACCTCGTTATCGAGGTTCCGGAGCGCGGCCTACTTGTCATCAATCGGCCCTGAGGGTGCCGTCTGATGCGAGGAATGGGTGCACCTCCATGGATCCCGTAACGACGAAGGTGCATCATCCACAGGTCAGGGCTCTCGATCCAGTATCATGCGCAAGTGACGCACCCGCTCCGGGCTGGGAGCGGGATCGCATCCAGCCGAGATGACCCGAATGAACTCGATCCAGGCCCGCTCATTCAATGTCAGGCATTCCAAAGGACCTGCCGGCGCGCAAGGTGTGATGATCTCGCCTATCATTTGCCAAAGATCGCCCTGAGGGCCACCCGCGACCGGGTCGTCAGCCGCGGGTCCGATCGGCCAGAGGCATCGCGGATCTCGTCGATCCATGCACATTCATTTTCCGTAACGCCATGCCCGAAGGTCTCGGCGATAGCCTTCGTTGCCGTCTGACCCACTGTCTGCTCCAGCGCAAGCAGCATCAACCGTTTGGGATCGGTTTCGAGCGCTTTAGCAAGGGCCGGCACCCGGTCGATCGGGATCTTGTTATGGCCATTTTTCATATTGCTCAGCATAGTCGCGTTGGGGAATCCGGCTTCAGACCCGATCTGCCGCTGTGTCTTTTTTGACCTCAGTTCCAGTATGCGCCTGGAGAGAAATGCAGCTGCCGGACTGCCTTCGAAGGGGAGTTTCACGTCTTGACCTCATGATGTTCGATTGATGATCAAGCCAGATACCGGCCGGAACAAGATTGTTCTTCTGTAACCATGTTCCAACAGTATTCGACATTCGCACGGCCTTGGCGGCATATCGCTCTGGGTCTTTACCGTTATGAAACAGCGGCCCTTCATCTGCCCGTTCAACGAACTGAATAAACCCCTCTGCGATCACCTGCTGGTGCAAGGGCACGTCGCGGTAATGTCCAGCTTTCACTGTTCCTGCATCAGGCGTGATGCGCATAACTCACCGGTCGCCTTCCTTGCGTATATCCTCCTTCCGCATTTGCGTAATTTCGGAAACACGCGCGCCCGAGAATGCGCAAAGGATCGGCACCCACCTTTTAGCGCTTACCGATTCAAGCGTTTCACGGATGCGCCCAAACTGATCCGCGTTTGATTCGTAAGACCGCGACAGCTTCAGCACCGCGACAGCCTCGGGGTCGGTATAACCAGCCGGGCGGGCGCGCTGTTTCCTGGGCTTGGCTTGTTTAACTGGGGCGGCAGGATTGCTTGGCAGGCGGTCATTTTCATGTGCCCAGTTCAACAAAGATCGAACCGCTGACAGATACATATCCGAAACCGTCTTGACGGAATGCGTTGTGAGTAACTGGTCGCGCCATTCGTTCACGTCTTTCTTGGTGATCTTCCGGGCGTCATTGTGCCCCAGGATTTTGCGCAGGCTTTTCGTCACGGGACGCATGCGCTTGCCGCCGTCCCTCATAAATCCCGCAGTCGTGCGGGCCTTGATGTAATCATCCCAAAGCTTGGACAGGCTTACCGGGTCAGGCTCATCCTCTGGCGGCTGAGCATTTGCGATCATTGGGTGTGTAGGTTGGCCGGTGAAATCGCCCTCGTCACGCTCGGCGGCTCTGGCGAGGGCTTCAAGTTCACCCACAGCAATGGCTCGGGCGACAGAGCGCCATTCGTCACCGTTCTTTTCGGCGGTGTGATTACCCAGATAGCGATAATGCTCGACCTGCGGTCCAACAAGTTCCATCAACTCGGTATCTGTCGCCTTGCCAGCGATGGCAGCCCGCAGGTTCGCAACAAGCAGATCGTCCGACAGCGGCATATCGCGGGTCGTTACGAAGCTGGTCGTCAAATGCCAGACGGCGGGCGTAGTGCCGTGCAGCGATCTGATCCAGAGCAAGAGGATAGCGGCCCGGCTGGATCGGTATAGACCCGGAGGCAGCAAGTTGATGCTCGGCACGGGCAAGCTGGTCTTGCAGGGCCGCAACAGCACCGGGTAGGTTTTCATGGCAGTGCGCCGATCAGGGCCTAACGGGCTGCGTAGTTCGGTCTTTCCGATAATTCGGCGCAGGTCTTTCGGGACAACCAGTTGTGCAAAGAATCTTCCGTTTCGATTGAGTAAATGTCGGGTCGCGCCAGCCATGTTCAAGGTCCGTTTTGTAACATCAGAACGAACCAAGCCTAAGAAAACAAGGAATTTATAACGATTGTTGGGGGGAATGGTGGGTGATAACGGATTTGAACCGCTGACATCTTCGATGTGAACGAAGCGCTCTACCACTGAGCTAATCACCCGTGGAGGTGGGATTTAGCAGCAACTGTGGTGGGCTGCAAGACCGGAAAAATGGGCCGGATTCGTGCTCCCGGCATGCAAAAGCCGGGCATGTTACTGCCCGGCTTGCGATTTTTCAGATCAATGCGCGATGGCACTGCCTCCGCCGATGTCCTTGTCACGTGCTGCGACCCTGGCTGCCTCGGCGGCTGCTTCCTCGGCCGCTTCGTCCCATTCGATGACATCCGGCGTTCTGACCAGCGCGTGGCCCAGCACCTCGCGCACATTACTGACCGGAATAATGGTCAGTCCGGTTTTCACGTTATCCGGAATCTCGGCCAGATCCTTTTCATTATCCGCCGGGATCAGCACTGTCTTGATACCACCGCGCAGGGCTGCCAGCAGCTTTTCCTTCAATCCGCCGATCGCCAGCACATTGCCGCGCAGCGTGACCTCACCAGTCATGGCGACATCCTTGCGCACCGGAATACCGGTCATCACCGAGACGACCGAAGTCACCATGGCGGTCCCCGCCGAAGGCCCGTCTTTGGGCGTCGCGCCTTCGGGGACGTGAACGTGAATGTCGCGCTTATCGAATTCGGGCGGCTTAACCCCGATTTCAGGCGAGATCGAGCGGACAAAACTGGATGCTGCGTCGATGGATTCCTTCATCACATCGCCCAGCTTGCCGGTGGTTTTCATCCGCCCCTTGCCTGGCAGGCGAAGCGCCTCGATCTGAAGCAGATCGCCGCCCACCGAAGTCCAGGCAAGGCCCGTCACGACCCCAACCTGATCCTCTTTCTCGGCCAGGCCATAGCGATGGCGACGTACACCCAGATATTCCTCGGCTTTCTCGGGCGTGATCTTGACCGATTTGACCTTGCCCTTGAGGATTTCAGTCACGGCCTTCCGCGCCAGCTTGGCGATTTCGCGTTCAAGCGAACGTACCCCGGCTTCCCGCGTATAATAGCGGATGATATGGGTCAGCGCGTCGTCCGACACCGAGAATTCGCCCTTGCGCAACCCGTTCGCCTTGATCTGCTTTGGCAGCAGGTGCTGGCGCGCGATTTCGCGTTTCTCATCCTCGGTATAGCCGGCAAGCGGAATGATCTCCATCCGGTCCAGCAGGGGCCCCGGCATGTTGTAGCTGTTGGCGGTGGTCAGGAACATGACGTTCGACAGATCGTACTCCACCTCAAGATAGTGGTCCACGAAGGTCGAGTTCTGTTCCGGATCCAGCACCTCCAGCATGGCGGAGGCGGGGTCGCCGCGGAAATCCTGGCCCATCTTGTCGATTTCATCCAGCAGGATCAGCGGATTGGTCGTCTTGGCCTTTTTCAATGCCTGAATGATCTTGCCGGGCATCGAGCCGATATAGGTGCGCCGGTGTCCGCGAATCTCGGATTCATCGCGCACGCCGCCAAGGCTGATACGGATGAATTCGCGCCCCGTCGCCCTTGCGACCGAACGGCCCAGCGAGGTTTTACCCACACCCGGAGGACCGACAAGGCACAGGATCGGGCCTTTCAGCTTCTGGCTGCGCGCCTGCACGGCCAGATATTCCACGATGCGTTCCTTGACCTTTTCAAGGCCGTAATGATCGGCGTCGAGAACCGTTTCCGCGCGGTGCAGATCCTTGCGGGTGCGCGATTTCACGCCCCAGGGCAATGCCAGCAGCCAGTCCAGATAATTCCGGCTGACGGTTGCCTCGGCCGACATCGGCGACATGGATTTCAGTTTCTTCAGTTCGGCTTCGGCCTTTTCGCGGGCCTCCTTGCTGAATTTGGTCTTGGCGATCTTCTCTTCCAGTTCGGCGATCTCGTTCTGACCATCCTCACCGTCGCCCAACTCCTTCTGAATGGCCTTCATCTGCTCATTCAGGTAATATTCGCGTTGCGTTTTCTCCATCTGGGTCTTGACGCGCGACTTGATCTTTTTCTCGACCTGCAGAACCGACATCTCGCCCTGCATGGCGGCATAGATCTTCTCGAGGCGGGCTGCGATTTCCAGCGTGTCCAGCAGATCCTGCTTGCGGTCGAGATCGACCCCCAGATGTCCGGCCACCAGGTCGGCAAGCTTGCCGGGATCCTGTGTCTCCGAGACAGCGGTCACGACCTCTTCGGGGATGTTCTTGCGAATTTTTACATAACGCTCGAATTCGTCGGCCACGGTGCGCGTGAGGGCGGTAACCGCGGCTTCGTCACCATGAGACTCGGCCATTGTCAGGGCGGCTGCCTCGAAATAGGTGTCATTCGGAACGAATTCGGTGATCTGCACGCGCTCGCGCCCTTCGACCAGCACTTTCACCGTGCCATCGGGCAGCTTGAGCAGTTGCAGGACATTTGCCAGCACGCCGGTGCGGTAGATACCATCCTCGGAAGGTTCATCGACTGCGGCATCCTTTTGCGCCGATAACAGGATCGGGCTGTCATTTTCCATGACGGTTTCCAGAGCACGCACGGATTTCTCGCGGCCCACGAAAAGCGGCACGATCATATGCGGGAAAACGACGATATCCCGCAACGGCAACACCGGATAGGTCTGAGATACGAAATCATTCATGTTATACTTCCTTTCCTGCCCGAAGCCGCGGCCCCGTATTCGGCAACGCGCGGCCCCTGCGTCATGTCAACTTATGCGTCCGGTAACCGCCATTCAATACGAAGTGTGACACATGCCTAACTTAGCACGATTGGCATGAGGCCCGGCAGACTTACGTTTAACGATTCCGGGACCTATCCAAGCACCCGCATCGCCTGCGTAAGCCCTTCCAGCGTCAGCGGCATCATCCGGTTCTCGAATATCTGCCGGATCATGGCGATCGACTGGGTATAGCGCCAATGCGTTTCGGGAACCGGGTTCAACCAAACGTGATCCGGCCATGTCTCACAGACCCGGCGCAGCCACAATTCGCCCGATTCCTCGTTCCAGTGCTCATTCGCGCCGCCCGGCACCGCGATTTCATAGGGAGACATCGAGGCATCGCCCACGAAGATGCATTTATAGTCCCGTCCGAAACGGTTCAGCACGTCCCATGTCGGCGTCTGTTCGGTCCAGCGGCGGCGGTTGTCCTTCCAGACACCCTCGTAAAGGCAGTTATGGAAATAGAAATGCTCCATATGCTTGAATTCGGCGCGCGCGGCTGAAAACAGCTCGTCCATCAGCCGGGCATGATCATCCATGCTGCCGCCCACATCCAGAAACAGCAGGACTTTCACGGCATTGCGCCGCTCGGGCCGGGTTTTCACATCAATATAACCGTGATCCGCCGTGGCCCGGATGGTCGCAGGCAGATCAAGCTCTTCATGGGCGTCGTGCCGTGCCCATTGCCGCAGGCGTTTGAGCGCCACCTTGATATTGCGGGTCCCCAGTTCGACGCTGTCGTCGAAATCCCGGAATTCGCGCTTGTCCCAGACCTTGACGGCGCGGCGGTGACGGCTTTCGTGCTGACCGATACGGATGCCTTCGGGATTGTAGCCATAAGCCCCGAAAGGGGAGGTTCCGGCCGTGCCGATCCATTTATTGCCGCCCTGATGACGGGATTGCTGCTCGGCCAGCCTTTCGCGCAGCTTCTTCATCAGTTCCTCGAAACTGCCGCTGCCCGCGATTTGCGCCTTTTCCTCGTCGCTCAACAGTTTTTCTGCCAGTTTTTCCAACCATTCCTTGGGAATGGACTGTTCATGCACCAGGGCTTCGACGGGAATATTCTCAAGTCCTGCGAAGGCCTCGCCGAAGGCGCGGTCGAAACGGTCGATATGGCGCTCGTCCTTGACCAGGCAGGCGCGTGCGAAATGATAGAAGCCATCCACCGACCATCCGGTAACGCCGGCCTGCATTCCTCCCATCAAATCCAGCCATTCCCGCAGGCTGACCGGAACCCCCTGACGGCGCAGATTGTCGAGGAAAGGAATGAACATCAGGCCATCCGGTCAAGGAATATCGTGACGAACAACCCAAGAACCGCAAAGGCCAGCGCGTAGCCGGCGGCATATTGGGCGCGGTCTCGCCGATCCCCGCCAAGTTTCGTGGCGCGGTGCCAGCCCAGAAAAACGCCGATGACGATGGCGGCAATGACAATCATGATAGCCTCGGTTGATCTTTCGTTTCAGCAGATAGACCTTGCGCCAATCATACGCAACTGCGGGCCGATTCGGTCAGCCAGCTGCGACGTCTTGCCGCCGGGAGGGTAACAAATGAGCCGCGTTGACGACATTCGCCAGACGATCCGCGATCTGCATCTGGGCGATGAGGCGGAACTGATCGGCGATCTGGTACGGGCTTTCGCACCTGACGATCAGGCGCGGGGCAGGATCGCGGCAAAGGCTGCCGATCTGGTCCGCGCGATCCGTTCGGACAGCAAGCCCGGATTGATGGAGGTGTTTCTGGCAGAATACGGGCTTTCCACCGACGAGGGAGTGGCCCTGATGTGCCTGGCCGAAGCTTTGCTGCGTGTCCCAGATGCCGAGACGATGGACGATCTGATCGAGGACAAGATCGCGCCTTCCGAATGGGGGCAGCATATGGGCAAATCGTCGTCGTCGCTGGTCAATGCCTCGACCTGGGCGCTTATGCTGACGGGCAAGGTTCTGCGGGACGATCAGCATCCGGGTATCGCGGGGCATTTGCGCAACGCGGTCCGACGGCTGGGCGAGCCGGTGATCCGCACCGCCGTTCATCGCGCCATGCGCGAGATGGGCCAGCAATTCGTGCTGGGCGAGACGGTCAGGGATGCGATCCGGCGCGGCCGAGACCGCGTGCGCGAGGGATATACCTACAGCTACGACATGCTGGGCGAGGCGGCGCGAACCCAGGCCGATGCGGATTTCTATCTGGCGGCCTATGAAGGGGCGATCCGCGCCTTGGCCGGCGAGGCGCGGGCCAGCGATATCCGCGATAATCCCGGCATCTCGATCAAGCTTTCCGCGCTGCATCCGCGATACGAGGAACCGCAGCGCGACCGGGTCATGGCGGAACTCGTTCCCGTCGTTCTGCGCCTGTGCCGTCAGGCGAAGGACGCGAATATGGGCCTGAATATCGACGCGGAAGAGGCCGACCGGCTGGAGCTTTCCCTGGATGTCATTCAGGCTGTGCTTTCGGATCCCGCTCTGATGGGCTGGGACGGGTTCGGCGTGGTCGTGCAGGCTTACGGCAAACGCGCCGCGCCGTTTCTGGACTGGCTTGAGGCTTTGGCGGAAAGTCTTGACCGGCGCGTCATGGTGCGGCTGGTCAAGGGGGCCTATTGGGATACCGAAATCAAGCGCTATCAGGTCGAGGGGCTGGACGATTTTCCGGTCTGGACCCATAAATCCGCGACCGATGTGGCATGGATCTGCTGTGCGCGGAAATTGCTGGCCAGCCCTCGCATCTATCCGCAATTCGCCACCCATAATGCTCATTCCGTCGCCGCGATCCTGCATCTGGCGGGCGAGGATCGCGATTTCGAATTCCAGCGCCTGCATGGCATGGGCGAGGCGCTGCACGAGATCGTCAAGGCGAAACATCGGACCCGCTGCCGGATTTACGCGCCGGTCGGAGCGCATGAGGATCTGCTGGCATATCTGGTGCGGCGATTGCTGGAGAATGGCGCGAATTCCAGTTTCGTGAACCGGATCGTGGATGAGGATATCGCGCCCGAAGACGTCGCGCCCGATCCATTTGTCGAATACGACGCCGTCGCGGGCAAGCCTGCTCCCGGCGTCACGCGCCCCGCCGAGTTGTTTGCCCCCGAGCGGGCGAACGCTCGGGGGTTCGATCTGCGCGACCCGGTTGAACAGGCGAGGGTCGAGGCGGCGCGTGCGCCCTGGCAAGGATATCGCTGGCAGGGTGGACCTTTGCTGGCCGCAGTGGGTGAAAGCGAGCGTCATCGGGAAGAGATCGTCAACCCGGCTCAGGGCAACGACCGGGTGGGGGTCGTGGAATGGGCCGGGGGCACCGATATCGCGGCTGCGCTGGATGCCGCACAGATCTGGGACGCCTCACCGGGCGAGCGGGCAGAGATTTTGCGGCGCGCCGCTGATCTGTACGAAGAAAATTTTGGCGAATTATTTGCCCTGATTGCCCGCGAGGCAGGGAAATCGCAATTCGATGCTGTGGCGGAGTTGCGCGAAGCCGTGGATTTTCTGCACTATTATGCCGGGTTTGTATCCGGGGACGCGCCGCGCGGTATCTTCACCTGCATCTCGCCCTGGAATTTTCCGCTGGCGATCTTCACCGGCCAGATCGCAGCGGCCCTGGCCGCAGGCAATGGCGTGCTGGCCAAACCGGCGGAAACCACCAGCCTGATCGCATGGCGGGCCGCGCAGCTTCTGCACGAGGCCGGAGTGCCCGTTCACGCGCTGCAATTGCTGCCGGGTGAAGGGCGCAAGGTCGGTACCGCGCTTTGCAGCGATCCGCGCGTTTCGGGGGTCTGCTTTACCGGTTCCCTGCCGACGGCGCAGGCAATCAACCGGGCGATGGCGGCGAATCTGTCACCCGATGCGCTGCTGATCGCGGAAACCGGCGGGCTGAACGCGATGATCGTGGATTCGACGGCATTGCCGGAACAGGCGGTGCGCGACATCCTTGCCAGCGCGTTCCAATCGGCAGGTCAGCGTTGTTCGGCGCTTCGGGTGCTGTATGTGCAGAAGGACGTCGAGGACAAGCTGCTGAAAATGCTGCATGGAGCGATGGATGAGCTGCATATCGGAGATCCGTGGTATCTGGACAGCGATGTCGGCCCGGTGATCTCGACGGAAGCGAAGAAGGGGATCGAGACACATATCGCCAAGGCGCGCAGCGATGGGCGAATCCTGCATCGGCTCAAGACGCCGGGGCGCGGGCATTACGTTGCCCCGGTCACGATCCGGGTCGGCGGGATCGAGGATATCGAACGCGAAATCTTCGGCCCGGTCCTGCATGTCGCGAGCTTCGAGGCGCGTGAACTGGATAAGGTGATCGAGGCGGTGAACAGATCCGGATACGGGCTGACCTTTGGTCTGCATACCCGGATCGATGATCGGGTGCAGCATATCGACAGCCTTGTGAGTGCCGGCAATCTTTATGTGAACCGAAACCAGATCGGCGCAATTGTCGGAAGCCAACCCTTTGGCGGTGAAGGTCTTTCCGGCACCGGGCCGAAGGCGGGCGGGCCACATTATGTTCCGCGTTTCCGTGCGGTAACTATAGAACGCATGATCACGGATGCGGAAGTCGTCGCCGATCCGGCGCAGGTTCAGACGGCTTTGGATGCCGCCCATACCGATACGGCGACCGCACGGGAAACCACGCTGATGCCGGGGCCGACCGGGGAATCGAACCGCCTGACCACACATGCGCGCGGAACGGTGCTGTGTCTCGGCCCGGATTGCGCGGCGCAGGCGGCGGTTGCAAGGGCGCAGGGCTGTGCCGCTGTCGAGATCAAGGGGACGCTGCCTGCCGAAGCATTGACCTTGCTGAACGGGATTGCCGTCGTGGCCTATGATGGCCCCGAGGACAGGGCGCGTGATTATCGGATCGCACTGGCCGCGCGCGACGGCGCGATCGTGCCGCTTGTGACATCGGTGGAACTGGCTGATTACGCGATTCTCGAACGGCATCTCTGCATCGATACGACCGCCTCAGGTGGCAATGCTTCTCTGCTTGCTGCCGCGGGATAGGATTGGCACCGGGCTGACAGCGTTTGTATCCAGCGCCGGCCGGGGACTCTGCACCTCGCCGACTGGTCTCCTGAACCAGTGGCGCACCTGTTGGCGTCACCCGGGATATTTGAGTGAAGAAGAATCCGCGTGATGGGAAGGCCGGGCGCTTTTGATCGGGTTCATATATAATAAGGCCCGCCCTGCGGGAACAGGGTGGGCCTTTTGTCGGCTCGGCGGAACTTACTCTGCCGTCAGCAGTGGCGTTTTTGACTTGCCGATGCGTGGGGCGTCGGGGCCGGTGATATCGAAGGCGGGCTTGCCGTCCTTGATCTTCACACGGACCACACCGCCTTTCTGCAGCCGGCCGAACAGAAGTTCTTCGGCCAGTGGCTTCTTGATATGCTCCTGGATGATCCGGGCAAGTGGACGTGCGCCCATCTTGTCGTCGTAACCCTTTTCGGCAAGCCAGTCGGCGGCCTGCGGGGTCAGTTCGATATGGACATT
Source organism: Paracoccus onubensis (assembly GCF_003591515.1). Classification (GTDB taxonomy): domain Bacteria; phylum Pseudomonadota; class Alphaproteobacteria; order Rhodobacterales; family Rhodobacteraceae; genus Paracoccus; species Paracoccus onubensis. Next base: position 163,173 of record NZ_QZCG01000004.1, on the reverse strand, counting down.
GCGGTCCATCAGCTGCGCTTCGAGCTGCAGTACGAATTTCTCGACCACATGCACTACCACCTCGCGTGATAGCGGGGCGAAGCTGATGACCGCGTCCAGCCGGTTGCGGAACTCCGGCGTGAAGGTGCGTTCGATCGCCTCGGTATCTTCACCCTCACGGCGATCGCGGGCAAAGCCGATCGCGGCCTTGGCCAGATCCGTCGCGCCGGCATTCGAGGTCATGATCAGGATCACGTTGCGGAAATCCACCTGACGACCGTTATGGTCGGTCAGCTTGCCGTGATCCATCACCTGCAACAGGATGTTGTAGACGTCGGGATGCGCTTTCTCGATTTCGTCCAGAAGCAGGACGCAATGCGGATGCTGATCCACGCCATCGGTCAGCAGACCGCCCTGATCGAAGCCGACATAGCCCGGAGGCGCGCCGATCAGGCGGCTGACGGCGTGTTTCTCCATATATTCCGACATGTCGAAGCGCAGCAGTTCCACGCCCAGAGTGGACGCGAGTTGCTTGGCCACTTCGGTCTTGCCCACACCGGTCGGCCCGGCGAACAGGTAGTTGCCGATGGGCTTTTCGGGTTCCCGCAATCCGGCACGTGCCAGTTTGATCGCCGATGAGAGCGATACGATGGCCGCGTCCTGGCCGAAGACCACGCGCTTGAGTGTCTTTTCCAGATCGCGCAGCACCTCGGCATCATCCTTGCTGACGCTTTTGGGCGGGATGCGGGCGATCTTGGCCACGACGGCCTCGATCTCCTTGGGCGAGATGGTCTTGCGCCGTTTGCTTTCGGTGACCAGATGCTGTGCCGCCCCCGCCTCGTCGATCACGTCGATGGCGCTGTCAGGCAGTTTGCGGTCGTTGATATAGCGCGAGGCCAGTTCCACGGCGGTCTTGATGGCATCATTGGTGTAGCGCAAATCGTGATGCTTTTCGAAATGCGGCTTCAGCCCCATCAGGATCTTGATCGAATCCGGTACAGTGGGTTCGTTCACGTCGATTTTCTGGAACCGGCGGCTCAGCGCCCGATCCTTCTCGAAATGCTGGCGGAACTCCTTGTAGGTGGTGGAGCCCATGCAGCGCAGCTTGCCGCCCGCCAGCGCGGGTTTCAGCAGGTTCGAGGCATCCATCGCGCCGCCGGACGTCGCGCCCGCGCCGATGACGGTATGAATCTCGTCGATGAACAGGATCGCGTCCTCGTGGTTTTCCAGTTCCTTGACGATGGCTTTCAGCCGCTCTTCGAAATCGCCGCGATAGCGGGTGCCGGCCAGCAGCGCGCCCATATCCAGCGAAAAGATGGTTGCGCCGGACAGCACCTCGGGCGTCTGGCCCTCGACGATCTTCTTGGCCAGACCCTCGGCGATGGCGGTCTTGCCCACACCGGGATCGCCCACCAGCAGCGGATTGTTCTTGCGGCGGCGACACAGCACCTGGATGCAGCGCTCCACCTCGTGTTCGCGGCCGATCAGCGGATCCACATCGCCCTTTTCCGATTTGGCGTTCAGATTGACGCAATATTTCGAAAGGGCGGTTTCCTCTTTCGCCTCCTGCACGGGTTCGGCCTGTTTCGCCTCTTCCGGTTCCTCGGCACCGATGACCTTTCGCGGTTCGCTGAAAGTCGGATTCTTGGCCACGCCATGCGCGATGAAATTCACCGCGTCGTAACGGGTCATGTCCATTTCCTGGAGGAAGAACGCCGCATTCGATTCCCGTTCGGCGAAGATCGCGACCAGCACATTCGCCCCGGTCACCTCTTGCCGGCCCGAGCTTTGCACATGGATCGCCGCCCGCTGGATTACCCGCTGGAAGGCGGCGGTCGGTACAGCTTCGGATCCTTCGACATCGGTGATCAGCGTCGAAAGGTCGTCTTCGATAAAATCGATCAGAAGTTTACGCAATTCTTCCAGATCGACATTACATGCCCTCATCACCTTGACGGCTTCGGGTTCGTCGGTCAGGGCCAGCAGCAAATGCTCCAGCGTGGCCAGTTCATGTCGATGCTCGTTCGCCAGTGCAAGCGCCTGGTGAATGGCCTGTTCCAGGGAAGTCGAGAAACTTGGCACGGTCGTCTCCTGTCAGTCGGCTGGCGGTATGGGCGAGGTGCCCACCTGACCAGACTGTCATGGTAGTTTTAAGATTTGGTGGAATCGGCCCGGCTTCAAGCTGTTTTTTGAGTTTGCCCGGGTTTTTTGCCACGGTTGAGGCAAATGTGATATCACAATGGGCGGTTTTCAAGATGCGCCGGATCGCGGGCAGCGTGGATCGATGCCCTGATATGACATCAGAAATTGTCCTTCATGCTTCGCAGCCGCGCGAATATTTCGGCTTCGGAGGCATTTTCCATGTCCAGGGCGCGACATAATTCGTGAACGCGCAGGAACGGGTTCGTTGCGCGTTCCTCGGCAAGAGTGGCAGGAGAGCAGGGCAGGCGGCCTTCGGCTGTTCCGGTCATCCGTTTCTTCAGGGCGTCATTATCCGGATCGACAGAAAGAGCGAAGGCGCCGTTGGCAGCGCAGTAATCGTGCCCTGAGCAGATCAGAGTCTCGGGCGGCAGGGCATTCAGGCGGCAGAGACTGTCCCACATCATCGCCGGATCGCCTTCGAACAGCCGGCCGCATCCCATGGCCATCAGGCTGTCGGCCGTGAAAGCAAAGCCCGATTCCGGGAAATGAAAGGCGATATGCCCCACGGTATGTCCCGATACATCGATGACCTGAACCGTCTTACCCAGAATATCGAGCGTTTCCCCGGGCGTGACCGCTATGTCCAGAGGCGGCAGGCGATGCGCATCGGATTTGGCGCCGATCACGCGGGCGCCGGTTTGCCGGGTCAGTTCGGGCACGGCATCGATATGATCTCCGTGGTGATGGGTCAGCAGGATTGCGTCCAGCTTCCAGCCCCGGTGCTTCAGTTCTGTCAGGATCGGCGCGGCTTCAGGCGCATCGATCAGCACGGTTCCTGCCCCGCCATGGAGAAGATAGGCGTAATTGTCCTTCAGGCAGCGGATGGTGACGAGTTCCAGCGGCATTGCAAAATCCTCTCCGTATGATCAGGTTGAATCTGACAAAACCACGCCCGGGACGCAATGCATCACGATATCGAGAATCTGCGCCGATTCTATTACCAGCAGGCATTGGGCCGCGTGGTGCAGCGAATTTTGCGTGACCGGCTGACCGGGCGCTGGCGGCCTGACGGCTGCACGGGGATGAATGTGGCCGGGTTCGGCTTTGCCGCGCCGATGCTGCGGCCTTATCTTGCGCGGGCGCGCCGGGTCACCGCGTTGATGCCGGGGCCGCAGGGGGGCATGGCCTGGCCGTCGGGGCAGCCCAATCACAGCGTTCTGTGCGATGAAACCGCCTGGCCGATCGAGACAGGCAGTATCGACCGGCTGGTATTGCTGCATGCGCTGGAGACAAGCGACCATCCGGCAGCGCTTCTGGACGAGGCATGGCGGGCGCTGGGTCCCGGTGGCCGGATGATGGTGATGGTTCCGAACCGCGCGGGACTGTGGGCCGCCTCGGATCGCACGCCCTTCGGCTTGGGGCGCAGCTATACCGCAGGGCAGCTTGAAGGGCAGATGCTCAAGGCAGGTTTCGCGCCCGAATGGCATGGATCGGCCGTCTATATCCCGCCATCGGCGCGGCGCTTCTGGCTGCGTAGCGCGCAGATGTGGGAGCGGACCGGAACAAAGATCAGCCGCGTCCTGATCGCCGGGGTCGTGCTGATGGAGGTCTCGAAACAGGTGCGCGGTCAGATCGGGCCGGGATTGCGTGTGCAGGTGCCGGGGCCGCTGGATATTCTTGACGGGGTCCGTCTGCCGGGACGAAATCGGCCGGTGGTGAAGGGCCGATTGATCGGCAGGTCGCTCGACATGACGGAAAAGGACGAGTAGCGGGCCGGAGGCAATGATGGCCCGATAGTCTGCTGCCCAGCTGGCGGAGGCAATTTTTTCTTGCGCGGGGACCGGGTTCTGTATCGACAGAATCATGCAGAAGGCAATGTCAGGCCAGACGGTTCGGGATCCGGCTTTTTTCGCTTCTGAAACCCGGGATTCACACGCCCTGCGACAGCCTGTCGCAGGCGATGACGGCGGGCTATTGCCGGTCAAATTCCCAAACCCGCATTTTAATTCCTTCATTGGTCGCAACGGCTCTCATTTCCGTGTCCTAAGTGGTTGCCGGTCGGTAAACGACCTGCTAGAGACTGCGCAGAAAATCGGGCGGCCCTCCATAAGCTGCCGGAATGCGACCCGCACCCCGCGACAGACCGGACTTGGCTCCGGCCCGCCTGCGGGGTTGCGCAAAGGTAAAGGATGACCGTGGCCAACTCTGTTTCCATGTCCCAGAGCATTGCCGGGCGCTATGCGCAGGCCGTCTTCGACATCATCAAGGAAGAGGGGGGGCTGGACGATCTGGCCCGCCAGACCGACGATCTTCAGAACGCATTGGATGAAAGCAGCGAATTTCGCGACCTGATCGCTTCGCCGCTGTATTCCCGTGCCCAGCAAGGCGGCGTCATTTCGGAAATTGCCGGGAAGATGGGCCTTTCGGTCACTTTGACCAATACGCTGAAACTGATGTCGCAGAACCGCCGGCTTTTCGTTCTGCCGCAATTGATCGGCCGCCTGCGCGACCTGATCGCCGATGCGCGGGGCGAGGTGACGGCGGATGTCACAAGTGCCGTCGCCCTGACGGATGAGCAGCAAAAGCGCCTGACGCAAACGCTGGCCGAGAAATCGGGCAAGAAAGTCAAATTGAATACCCGCGTCGATGAAGGGCTCATCGGCGGTATGATTGTCAAGCTGGGCTCGCAGATGATCGATTCGTCGGTCCGCTCGAAGCTCGCCTCCCTGCAGAATGCTATGAAAGAGGTCGGATAATGGGAATCCAGGCAGCCGAGATTTCGGCGATCCTCAAGGATCAGATCAAGAATTTCGGACAAGACGCCGAAGTGGCCGAAGTTGGTCAGGTGCTGTCGGTCGGTGACGGTATCGCCCGTGTTTACGGGCTGGACAAGGTGCAGGCCGGCGAAATGGTCGAGTTCCCCGGCGGTATCCGGGGCATGGTGCTGAACCTCGAAACCGATAACGTGGGTATCGTTATCTTCGGTGACGACCGTTCGATCAAGGAAGGCGACACGGTCAAGCGGACCCGTTCGATCGTGGACGTGCCGGTCGGCAAGGCTCTGCTGGGCCGCGTCGTGGACGGTCTGGGCAATCCGATTGACGGCAAAGGCCCCATTGAGACGACCGAGCGCCGGGTGGCCGATGTCAAGGCGCCGGGCATCATGCCCCGGAAATCGGTGCATGAACCGATGGCGACCGGCCTGAAATCCGTTGACGCCATGATCCCGATCGGCCGCGGCCAGCGCGAGCTGATCATCGGCGACCGTCAGACGGGCAAGACCGCGATCGCTCTGGACACTATTCTGAACCAGCAGAACTATAACGGTCGTGAAAGCGATGGCATGAAGACGCTGCATTGCGTTTATGTCGCCGTTGGTCAGAAACGTTCGACCGTTGCGCAGCTTGTGAAAAAGCTGGAAGAGACGGGCGCCATGGCCTACACGACCATCGTCGCCGCGACCGCGTCGGATCCGGCTCCGATGCAGTTCCTTGCGCCTTATTCCGGTACCGCCATCGGCGAATATTTCCGTGACAATGGCATGGATGCATTGATCATCTATGATGACTTGTCCAAACAGGCTGTTGCCTATCGTCAGATGTCGCTGCTGCTGCGCCGTCCGCCCGGACGCGAAGCCTATCCGGGCGACGTTTTCTATCTGCACAGCCGTTTGCTGGAGCGTTCGGCCAAGCTGAACGAAGCCAATGGTTCCGGTTCACTGACCGCCCTGCCGATCATCGAAACGCAGGCAGGCGACGTGTCCGCCTATATTCCGACTAACGTGATCTCGATCACCGATGGTCAGATCTTCCTCGAAACCGATCTGTTCTTCCAGGGTATCCGCCCGGCGGTGAATACCGGTCTTTCGGTGTCGCGCGTTGGTTCGGCCGCTCAGACCAAGGCGATGAAATCGGTCGCTGGTCCGGTCAAGCTGGAACTGGCCCAGTATCGCGAGATGGCTGCATTTGCCCAGTTCGGTTCGGATCTCGATGCCGCGACCCAGCGCTTGCTGAACCGGGGCGCGCGCCTGACCGAGCTGATGAAACAGCCGCAATATCGCCCGCTGACCAATGCCGAAATCGTCATCGTCATCTATGCCGGCACCAAGGGTTATATCGACGATGTGCCGGTGCGCGACGTCGTTACCTGGGAAGAGGGACTGGTCCAGTTCCTGCGGAACCAGAAGAAAGCCCTGCTGGACGATATCACCACAAATGACCGCAAGGTTGCCGGTGATCTCGAGGATGCGATCAAGGCGGCGCTGGACGAATACAACAAAACCCGCGCCTGAGAGGGGGAATAGATGCCCAGCCTCAAGGATCTCAAGAACCGGATCGAAAGCGTCAAATCGACGCGGAAGATCACCAAGGCGATGCAGATGGTCGCAGCGGCGAAACTTCGTCGCGCACAGGAAGCTGCCGAAGCCGCCCGTCCCTATGCCGAGCGTATGACAGCCGTCATGGCCGGCCTGACGGCAGCGGCCTCCGGGTCGGACAATGCGCCCCGGCTTTTGTCAGGAACCGGCAGCGATCAGCGTCATCTGATGGTCGTGATGACTTCCGAGCGCGGGCTTGCCGGGGGCTTCAACAGCTCTATCGTCAAGCTGGCCCGCAACCACGCAGAGAAGCTTCTGGCCGAAGGCAAGCAGGTCAGCATCCTGACTGTCGGCAAGAAAGGGCGCGAACAGCTCAAACGTGATTACGGCGAGTCTTTCGTGCATCACGTCGATCTGTCCGAGGTCAAGCGGATCGGTTATGACAATGCCCGCGGCGTGGCCGATGAGGTTCTGGACCGGTTCGAGAATGGCGATTTCGATATCGCCACGATCTTCTACAACCGCTTCGAATCGGTGATCAGCCAGGTGCCGACTTCACGCCAGATCATCCCTGCGGAAATGCCCGAAGAAGCCGAGGCGCCTTCTGCGGTCTATGAATACGAACCGGACGAAGAGGCCATTCTGGCCGAATTTCTGCCGCGTTCCGTGGCAACGCAGATTTTTGCGGCGCTTCTGGAAAACGCTGCGTCCGAACAGGGCGCGAGGATGAGCGCTATGGATAATGCCACGCGCAATGCTGGTGACATGATCGATCGCCTGACCACTGAATATAACCGTTCGCGTCAGGCCGCGATCACCAAGGAACTCATCGAAATCATTTCGGGCGCCGAGGCGCTCTGACCGTAACGTAGAGGTGATAACATGGCAGATGCCAAAGGAAAGATTACCCAGGTTATCGGCGCCGTTGTGGACGTGCAGTTCGACGGAGAACTGCCGGCGATCCTGAACGCGCTGAATACCGAGAATAATGGCAAGAAACTGGTGCTGGAAGTTGCGCAGCATCTTGGTGAGAATACCGTTCGCGCCATCGCGATGGACTCGACCGAAGGTCTGGTTCGGGGCGAGCCGGTAACCGATACCGGCGCACCGATCTCGATCCCGGTGGGTGATGCGACCCTGGGCCGGATCATCAATGTGGTGGGTGAACCCGTTGACGAAGGCGGCCCGGTCGAGTCATCGGAAACCCGCGCCATCCACCAGCCCGCGCCGGATTTCGCCGCCCAGGCGACCAGCTCGGAAATTCTGGTTACGGGCATCAAGGTCATCGATCTGCTCGCGCCTTATTCCAAGGGCGGCAAGATCGGCTTGTTCGGCGGTGCCGGCGTCGGCAAGACCGTTCTGATCATGGAACTGATCAACAACATCGCCAAGGTGCACTCGGGCTATTCCGTGTTCGCCGGTGTGGGCGAACGGACCCGCGAGGGGAACGATCTCTATCACGAGATGGTCGAATCCGGTGTTATCAAGCCGGACAACCTGTCCGAGTCGCAGGTGGCACTGGTTTACGGCCAGATGAACGAGCCTCCGGGGGCGCGTATGCGCGTTGCTCTGACCGGTCTGACCTTGGCCGAACAGTTCCGGGATCAGTCGGGAACGGATGTTCTGTTCTTCGTCGACAACATCTTCCGCTTCACGCAGGCAGGTTCCGAGGTGTCGGCGCTTCTGGGCCGTATTCCTTCCGCCGTGGGCTATCAGCCGACCCTGGCCACCGATATGGGCCAGTTGCAAGAGCGGATCACCTCGACCAAGGCGGGCTCGATCACTTCGGTGCAGGCCATCTACGTTCCGGCCGACGACCTGACCGACCCGGCGCCTGCGACCTCCTTCGCCCACCTTGATGCGACCACGGTTCTGTCGCGCGCAATCTCGGAACTCGGGATTTATCCGGCGGTGGACCCGCTGGATTCGACCTCGCGTATTCTCGATCCGGCGGTTGTCGGGGAAGAGCATTATCAGGTGGCCCGCGACGTTCAGGGTATCCTTCAGCGTTACAAATCGCTGCAGGACATCATCGCCATTCTGGGCATGGACGAATTGTCGGAAGAGGATAAGCTGACCGTGGCACGTGCCCGGAAAATCCAGCGCTTCCTGTCCCAGCCTTTCGACGTTGCGAAGGTCTTTACAGGTTCGGACGGGGTTCAGGTTCCGCTGGAGCAGACCATTGCTTCCTTCAAGGCCGTGGTGGCGGGCGAATACGACCACTTGCCGGAAGCCGCCTTCTACATGGTTGGTGACATCGAAGAGGCAAAGGCCAAGGCCGAGCGTCTTGCCGCCGAAGCCGCATAAGGGGGCATCATGGCCGATACCATGCAGTTCGACCTTGTCTCACCAGAGCGGAAATTGCTTTCGCTTCAGGTGCGTGAGGTACGCCTGCCGGGCTCTGAGGGTGATCTGACAGCGATGCCCGGCCACGCGCCGGTCATCGTCACCTTGCGGCCCGGTCTGGTGATTGCTGTCGGTGACGATGGCAATAACCATGAATTCGCCGTCACCGGCGGATTTGTCGAGATCAACGGCGAATCGGTCACTCTGCTGGCCGAGCGTGGACATCAGCGGGCCGAGATGACGCAGGAAGTCTTTAACGAGATGATGCGCGAAGCCCATATGAAGCGCCAGGCTGTCGAAAAGCGGGCAAGCAGCCCCGGTGAAGAGATTGTTGCCGCCGCCGTTAAATTGCTGGCGGATATGGAAGCGCTTGGCACTCATATCGGATTGGATCCCAAACAGGCTTCCGTTCCCGAGTGATTCTTTGCTCATCCGGGCATTCTGAAGCTCCGGTTAATAACCGGGGCTTTTTTCTTGCCGCTATTAGCTTATACATGGCTGGAAAAAGAGTTCGGTGCATGCAGAAATTCGGATTTTCGGCCGTTGGTGTTCTACAGGGCTCCGTCCAGATGTTCTCGGCATTCGAGGATAACGGGATCATGTGGACCGGGCATGGCCCTCGCCGTGAGACGCGACGGATAGATTTCTCGGAACCGTTTCAAACGGTCCCGGTCATTCATGTTTCGATAAGTATGTGGGATATCGAAAGCAGCGCGAATCAGCGTGCGGATATCGCTACGCAGAACATTACAGCCGAGGGCTTCGATATCGTGTTCCGGACCTGGGGCGATACGCGGGTTGCGCGTATCCGTGCCGATTGGCTGGCGATCGGCGCGGTTCGGTATGATGATGATTTCGATCTATAGACCACCCTGTCCGGTCAGATCGGGGCTTCACGTTTTCTCTTCGGGGAACGCTTTCTTGCATGCCTGCACATAGGCGTTCGCCGTGCCCTCCAATTCCGCCTTACGCTCTGCCAGCCCATCGCGTTTGCGTTGTTCGGCCGCCGGGTCGATAGGAACGCGATACCGTTCGATATCCACGTAATCGCGCCAGCATGGCCGGATGGTCGTCTGGACATTTCCTTTCCGGTCACGGTAGAGATCCCGGCAATGCGTCAGACGGTCACGTACCACCTGACGTTCTTCCCATGCATATCCACGTTCGAGATTGGCCTCGACCTCCTGCAGCAGGCTGCTGACATTGCGGTATTCGCGGGTATGCTTGCTGATGCAGCGTTCCTGAGGCGTGCCACAGGCGGCAACAAGCAGCGGCAGGACGGCAAGGGCGGTGAGTGCAGTGTTACGGGGCATGGTCGGTCTCACTACTACGGGTTGGATATATGCTAACCGGCCTGATACAGGCTTGGCAATTCACGATAGGGGATGACATGGACGATCAACGCCGCCTTGCCGCAGATTGGTTTCGTGAATTACGCGATCGGATTACACAGGCATTCGAAGCGCTGGAAGATCGCGGACCCACGGACCGACCCGCTGCGCGTTTTGCTGTGACCCCGACTGAACGCGCAGATAATGGCGGCGGCGGGCTGATGTCGGTCATGCGGGACGGCAGGGTATTCGAAAAGGTCGGCGTGAACTGGTCCGAGGTTCACGGAACCCTGTCACCCAAGGCGCAGGCGGCCATGGCCGCGCGGGGCGTTCCGGGGCTGGAAAAGGATCCGCGCTTCTGGGCCAGTGGGATCAGCCTTGTCGCGCATATGCAGAACCCTCATGCGCCGGCGGTGCATATGAATACCCGCATGTTCTGGACTCCGCAGGCCTGGTGGTTCGGTGGCGGCGCCGATCTTAATCCCTGCATCGAATACCCGGAAGACACCGGGCATTTTCACGATACCCTGCGTGCTGCCTGTACCCCGCATGGGGCGGATTATTATGAACGCTTCAAGTCATGGGCAGACGAATATTTCTTTATCCCGCACCGGGGTCGCGCCCGGGGTGTCGGCGGCATTTTCTATGACGATCTGAACAGCGGCGACTGGCAGGCCGATTTCGCCTTTACCAAATCCGTGGGCGAGGCTTTTCTGCCCGCCTTCCTGCCTCTGGCCGAGGCCCGGATGACGCAGGATTGGACGGATATGGATCGCGAGACTCAATTGATTCATCGTGGCCTTTATGCCGAATATAACCTTGTCTACGACAGGGGAACGAAATTCGGGCTGGAAACCGGCCATGATCCCGATGCCGTGTTGATGAGCCTGCCGCCGCTGGCGAAATGGCCATAGGCTAGGCACGCTCATCCTTGGGGCTGTCCATCACGACATGGGTGGTCATGGTGGCAATCCACGGGAAATTGCCCAGAACATCGGCGTGAAACTGTTTATAGGCGGCAAGATCCACAAGCTCGACCCGCAGCAGATATTCCACCGTGCCGGTGATATTGTGGCATTCGCGCACGGCGGGGGCGGCGATGCAAAGCCGTTCGAACGCCTTTTGCGCCTCGGTCGAATGTCTGGACAGGCCGACCGTGACATAGGCGGTGAAACCCGCACCCCGGGCCTGGGGGCTGATCACCACCCGATAACCCATGATAATCCCTCGCCGCTCGAGTTCCTGCACCCGTCGGAGGCAGGCGGAAGGCGAAAGCCCGACCCGCGCCGCCAGTTCGGTATTGGGCAGGCGGCCATCGCGGCGGAGTTCCTGCAATATCTTGTCGTTAGTGAGATCAGAATAGGTCATTAATTGCAATAATAATGATAGAGAGACGTTATTGGCAAGATGATTGCGGATAATAAGCGTTATTATTGCGGTATCTGATGGGATGGCGCAATGAATACTGATCTGTTTCTTGCTCTGGCCGGGTTTGCCTTTGTGACCTCGGTCACGCCGGGACCGAATAACATGATGCTGATGGCCTCGGGCGCGAATTTCGGCGTTCGGCGGACGATCCCGCATATGCTGGGCGTTGCATGGGGTTTTGCCCTGATGATCGTGATAATCGGACTGGGGGTGGATCGGTTGCTGGCCGCCAATCCGGCAATCGAAACTACGCTGAAATGGATCAGTCTCGCCTATATGCTGTGGCTGGCATGGAAGGTTGCTAATGCGGCGCCGCCCCGGCAATCGCCGGAAGCCTCGCGGGCGCGGCCGTTTACATTCCTGGAAGCCGCCGCTTTCCAATGGATCAATCCAAAGGCATGGGCCATGGCCCTGGGGGCGTTATCGGCCTATGCCGCAGGTGTTGGCGGTGCGCTGGTCGTGGGCGTGGTCTTTGCCGTCATCAACCTGTCCAGCGTTTCGATCTGGGCGATTTCGGGGCAGGGGTTGCGCCGTCTGCTGACGACGCCCATGCGGTTGCGCCTGTTCAACACAACCATGGCAATCCTGCTGGTCGCGTCTATGCTGCCCGTGCTGTTAGGCAAAAGCTGAGCGATGGGCGCAGAACCGCTTTCCACCCCTGACGGATTACGGCAGGACTGTTTCTACCAGACCCGACAAAACAGAATGTCTAACGCCGCAAGGCATGGGGCGCGCCGTGCTGGTCCCATTCCGCATCCGGGACGATCACCAGCTTGCCTAGAAAATCCGTGCCGCGCTCTACGAAAAGCCTCTCTGCGTCATGCAATTCCGACAGTTTCATTGTGCCCGCCAGAACCGGGCGCAGCCGGTCCGCGCGGATCCAGTCGATCAATTGCTGCGCCTCGGCTTGCGTTCCATGCGAGACGCCAAAAATCTGCACCTGATTCAGATAAATCTGTGTCCACAGGATCGGCGTGACATTTCCCGCAGACGCTCCGGCGATCGACAATCGCGGAGGCGTCCGGCGCGTTCCCAGATCGCGGCACATCGCATCGATCAGTCCCGGCGTGATATCGCCTCCAACCAAATCCATTACCGCGTCGATCTGATGTCCTTCGACCGCCTGCGCGATATCCTTGGCCCAGTCGGTGACCGTCATACGGTCGATCACCGTCTCGGCCCCCAATTCGCGCAGGGTCTTGTCCTTGCCGGGCCCCGAAATCGCATGCGGCACCGCCCCGATCACCCGGCAAAGCTGGATCAATGCCGAGCCCACCCCGCCTGAGGCGCCGGTGATCAGCACATGCTCTCCCTTGCTTACGCTGGCCGAGGTCAGCATATGATATCCCGTCTGCCACGAGCACATGCCAAGGCTGGCGAGTTCGGCATCCGACAGGTTGTCATTCGGAATATGGTGAAACTGCGCAGAGGGGAAAACTCCGTATTCGGCAAAGCCGCCATCTGCGCCATGTCCGTAATAATCCGGCGTCAGGTTCAGATGCGGATCCTTGCTGCGGTAGATATTGAAATCCAGCAGTCCGCGTTGTCCGATCCGCCCCTGATCGACGCCATCTCCCACGGCAACCACACGCCCGACCACATCCGCCCCCTGAATGCGCGGAAAGCGCAGCGTTTCGCCCGCCATCTGGAAACTGGTCGCCTCACCGGTGTCATGGGTGGCATAAAGGCCCTCGCGCACCTTGCGATCGGTATTGTTCTTGGCGGTGGCGGTGATGCGGACCAGAACCTCCCCGGCTTTCGGCTGCGGCACCGGGTAATCGGTCCGCCATTCCAGTGCATCGACCCCGCCGTGACGGGTCAGAACCATCGCTTGCATCTGTGAAGGGATCATCGCTAGGCTCCTTTAGTATCCAATGATGGTGAATATGCGGGAAACGCCCCTATGAAAGAACCCCGCGCGGCACAACCCACAAACAGGATTGCGGGCAAAATCCGGCCTGTCTCGACCATGCGCGCCTGCATGATCCTGACGCTTGCTCTGCTGATCGTCATATCGATTCCGCTGATCTTTCTTTGGTATATGTCACCACTTGGGATGGGGTTCCATCAATGGCCCGACGATCCTGAAAAGGCAAATCGAGCGCAGTTGTTCTATCTGATATCCTTGAATGGCGGCATTCCTTTGCTGATCTTCGGGCAGCTGACAGCCATCGTACTGGCTTTCAAGGACAGGGTAGGCATAGCGTTGGCATTGTCCGCGATCAGTTTGACGGTCTTTCTGACACTGATCGGTTATGTCCTGTGGCTGATATAAGACTTATCGCGTCAATACCCACGCCGCAGAACTCTTAGCCGGTCGTCGGCGCGGACCACGCCATCCTGTGTGATCGCGCAGAGAATGCCGCGCAATCTCAAATGCGGGTGGCCTTCTGCTCTCACCCAGCGCAAGGCATCCTCGCCATAGCGCTTTCGCCATTTGACGCAGGCATCGTTGAAGACTGCCGAGACTTGCAAGACCGCGTCGCCTGCGCCGATCAGGCTGCCGGTGGGAAGATTGTCCAGGCTGGTCTCGAGATCGGCGACGATGGAATCGCCGGGATGGGGAGAGACATCGCCCGGCTGCCAGACCAGATCGCAGACCCGCGCGGGCAGGATCGAGACCTGAATCGCCGGGTCGGGGCTGCCGTCGGGCAAACGCATCCAGGGATGGCGCATCCATCTTTCACCGGGGATCCCCTGCTCGACGGTCAAGGTCAGTTCGCTGACGAAATCGCGTTGTCCGAAATCCGGCCTGTGGCACAGATAGCGGATCGGGCCGTGATCCGAAGGCGCGTTGCGGATCTCCGGCAGGGCGGCCATCAGCGTGGCCATGGAGGGCTGGCGGTTCGTCATGGCCGGTCAGATCAGCTCGAACACGGTTTCCTTGGGGCGGCAAAGCTTTGCGCCTTTGGGCGAGAACACGACTGGCCGTTCGATCAGCACCGGATGTTCGGACATGGCAGCAATAAGCGCGTCATCGGAAAGCGCCGGATCGTTCAGACCAAGATCGTGATAGGGCGTATTCTTTTGGCGCAGCAACTGCCGGGCGGTGATGCCCAGAGATTGCAGCGCCTCTGACAGTTCCGCCGGTGAGGGCGGATCTGTCAGATAGGTTCGTATCTCGGGGTCCAGCCCGGCCTCGCGCAGCGCATCCAGCACGAAGCGCGATGTCGAGCATTTCGGATTATGCCAGATCACATATCTGTCCATTTATGTTCTCATCTCTCGTGCGGGCGGACTCAGCGTCCCCTGATCCGCGGATCCATGGCGTCGCGCAATCCGTCACCGATATAATTGACGCAAAGCACCGTCAACGAGATGAACACACCCGGCAGGATCACCCGACTCGGATAAAGCACCATCTGATCCACCGCGTCATATAGCAGCCTTCCCCATGTCGGGAAGTCGGGGGGGAAGCCCAAGCCAAGAAAACTCAACGCGCTTTCGGTGATGATCGCCGTGGCAATGCCCAGCGTTGCCGCCACCATGATCGGAGACATCACATTGGGAAGGATATGGCGCAGGATCATCCGGCGCGGCGGGGTGCCGATGGATTTGGCGGCAAGGATGAATTCGCGTTCCTTGAGGCCAAGCACATCGCCGCGCACGATGCGCGCCGCCTGCATCCAGCTTGTCGCGCCGATGGCCGAGACGATCAGCAGGAAGATGCCCATGGCGGGGCCGAATGACTGGGACAGCGGTTCGCGAAACAGCGTCACCATCAGCAGCAGAAGTGGCAGAAGCGGCAGGGCCAGGAACAATTCTGTCACCCGCATCAATGGCGCGTCGAGCCGGCGGAAATAACCCGAAAGAACTCCGATCGTGCTGCCAAGAAAGATCGCGATCAGCATCGCGGTCAACCCGACCGAGATCGAGACCCGGCCACCCGCCATCAGCCGGGCGAGCATGTCACGGCCAAGCTGATCGGTGCCAAGAGGATGAACCGAGGTAAAACCGGTATTTCGGGCGCGGATATCGACATATGTCGGATCAAGCGTCCAGATCAGCGGACCGGCCAATACGAAGAGCAGCACCCCGATAAACAGGATCAGGGCGACCATCGCTCCCCGGTGACTGCGAAACTGCCGCCAGACATCGCGCCATTGATTGCGGGTTTCGCCTCCTGCGATTTGCGGTTGGTCCGGGGGCAGGGCAGCCGTGGCGGCGGCCGCTCCGGCGGCGCCCTCGGTCAGTTCCTGGCGGTTCAGTTCCTGCTGGCGATTTGTATCAATCATAGCGAATCCTCGGGTCCAGCACGCCGTAGAGAATATCGGCAATCAGGGTGAAGACGATGATCAGGATGGCGAAGATGAAGGTCAGCGTCAGCACCATCGGGATGTCATTGGCATGGATGGCCGAGATCAGAAGCTGACCAAGGCCGTTCACCTTGAAGACCTGCTCGGTGATGATCGCGCCTCCGAATACGGTGGGCAGGCCAAGCGCGATGACCGTTACAACCGGGATCAGGCTGTTGCGCAGCACGTGCTTCAGCACGACCTTGCGTTCGCCAAGGCCCTTGGCACGTGCCGTGCGCACATAATCCTGTCCCAGATTGTCCAGCATCGAGGCGCGCATGAACCTGCTGATCTGCGCGGCGTTATACAGCGCCAGCACAGTCACCGGCATGATCATCTGCCGGACCTGAACCCAGAAACTGCCCCAGTCCGTGACGACATGCGTGGTGTCATAGACCGAAGGGAACCATTGCAGCTTGACCCCGAAGATGATGATAAACACGACACCCGTGAAGAAGGTCGGCATCGAGAAGCCGACCATCGAGACGAAGGTACCGATCTGGTCGAACCAGCTATATTGCTTATAGGCCGAGAGGATGCCGATCGGGATCGCGATCATCACGCCGACGATATAGGACATGCCGACGACGATCAGGGTTTGCGGCACGCGCTGCGCAATCACGTCGAAGACAGGACTGCGCGACTGAAAGCTGATGATCCGCTGCATCCCGTCGCTGAAATAGGTACCCAGCAACTTGTCAGTCCAGTGCAGCGGCTCGACCCAGAAGAACTGTTTCAGCCATAGTATATAGCGAATATACCATGCCTGGCCCAACCCAAGCGCCTCGCGCATCTTTTCTTTGACTTCGGGCGGCACGGTCAGCGGGACGTCCCCAAGGGGATCGCCGGGCGATGCCTCGAGCAGAAGAAAAATCACCAGCGAAATGAACAACAGGGTGGGGATCGCCAGCAGCAAACGGCGCATTGTGAAATTCAGCATCCGGAACCTCTTTGACGTGTCATGAACAACATGGCCCGGCAGCGTTGCGACCGGGCGGGCTCAGGGTCATTCCTCGACGCGGGTCCAGTCGGCCACGTTCCAGAATTCGCTGTCCCACGCGTTCATATGGACGCCGCCCAGACGGTTGGAACTGACCGAGACCCGGCCACGCGCGATCAGCGGCAGATGGGTCATCGAATCGCGGGTGATCATCAGGTTCATCTTCTTGGCGAGTTCGGCACGCGCCTCGATCCCCGATGTCTGGGCCATTTCCTTGATCAGCTTTTCATATTCCTCATCGCAATAACGAACCGTATTTTCGCCTTGCCACTGGTTCTCGGGGCTGGGAATCGATGCGCAGGAGCGTTCCGAGAGGAAGCTGCCTGGATCGGTTCCATCATAGACATCGGTATACATCTCGACATCGGCGTAGAACTTGACGATCGTATCGGGCGAGCCGGGATCCGAGCCGAAATAAACGCTTGCATCCACGGTCTTGAGCTCTGTTTCCACGCCGATTTCCGACCACCATTGCTTGATCAGGGCCTGAAAGTCCTGACGCACCGCGTTGACCGAGGTCTGGAACAGCAGTTTCAGTTTCACGCCGTCCTTTTCGCGGATGCCATCCCCGCCGACGGTCCAGCCCGCCTCTTCCAGCAGAGCCTTGGCGCCTTCGATGTCCTGGGTCAGGCAATCGTCGTTATCCGAGGCGTAAATCTCGGGATTGGGGACCATGTTGCAGGTGGCCTTGCCGGTCTCGCCATAGCCGATCTCGTTCAGCAATTCCCGGTCGATCGCCATGGACAGGGCCTGACGCACCTTGAGATCCGACAGGATCGGGTGCGGGTGCTTCAGTGTCGCACGCTCACCTTCCGGCAGGCTTGGGGACGGGTCGGACTGGTTCAGCAGGATATGCTCGACCGTTGCGCCGAAATCGACTTCCAGCTTGCCCTTGCCAGCCGCCAGCATTCCTTCCAGAACGTCGGGGGCAAGCTGGATATTCCAGGCATAATCATATTCGCCCGTCTCCAGAACAGCCCGCGCTGCCGAGGTCGAATCGCCGCCGCCTTTCAGGGTGACGGTCGCGAAGGCCGGTTTGTCTGCTTCGCGATATTCCGGATTGGCCTCAAGCGTCACGACATCATTGGTCTTGAAGCCAGTGGCCCGGAACGGACCGGTACCGATGGGGCCGAAATTCTCTTCGGTACATGTCGCGGCCTTGGCACCCGTGCAATTCTCGAATTGCGCTTTCTGGATAATCGGCGCCTGAGCACCGACAAAAGCCGCATAGGGATAGGGGCGCGGCGAGTCGAATGTGATCTTGACGGTCAGCGGATCGACAGCCTCGACAGAGGTCACGCCCTCGAATTTGGCGGCTTGCGCACAGCCGCCCTCGTCGTTCATGCAGTAATCAGCAGTGAATTTCACGTCCTCAGCGGTCAGATCAGAGCCATCGGACCATTTCACGCCTTCTTTCAGCTTCCATGTGATCGATGTCAGATCCTCGGAAATGCCGCCATTTTCTACCGTGGGGAGTTCCTGCGCCAGCGCGGGAACGATCTCGCCATCAGGTGCGAAAATCGCCAGGGGCTCAAGGATCAACGACGAGGCCAGCATCTCCTTGACGCCGGTCGAAAGATAGACGTTCAGCGTGGACGGCGCCTGCCACAGCAGAAGTTTCAACTCTCCATCCGTGCCACGTTCGGCATGAGCAGGGCTGGAGGCGAAGGCCAGAACGGCCGCCGCGCTGGTCAGCAGACCTGTCTTTAGCGAATTGATGACCATGATTTTTCCTTTTCCGGTTGGACTTGTGCAATTCCTCACGCGTGCGTGGATCGCTTCTTATGGCCGGGCCATGCAGGCAGGTTGCTGCATGGCCCTGTCAGGCTCCTATTCCTTGACGCGATACCAGTCCTGGACATTCCACAATTCGGTATCCCAGGCGTTCAACTGGACTCCGCCAAGCGCATTGCTGACGGCCGAGGCCGTGCCGCGATAGACCAGCGGGATGATCGCATGGGAATCCTTGGTCAGCATCTCGTTCAGCTTTTGGCCCAGCTTGCCGCGTTCGTCCTGATCGACGGTCTTGCCCAGTTCGGCCACCAGCTTGTCATATTCCTCGTCGCAGAAACGAACGATATTTTCGCCCTGCCACTGATTGTCGGGGCCCGGTGCCTTGTCGCAGGTGAATTTGGCCAGATAGGGCTCGGGGTTGTTGCCTTCGAAGTTGTTGGCATACATTTCGATATCGGCATAGAATTTCTGCAATGTGTCGGGCGAACCCGCATCGCTGCCAAAGAAGACCGAGGCGTCGATGGTTTTCAGCTCGGTTTCCACGCCGATTTCGCTCCACCATTGCTTGATCAGCGACTGGAAATCCTGACGCACCGCATTGACCGAGCTCTGGTAGAGGATCGACAGGCGCATTCCGTCCTTTTCACGCACACCGCCAGCGCCGGGAACCCAGCCCGCATCGTCAAGAAGCTTCTTGGCGCCTTCGATATCCTGCGTCATGCAGTCGGTATTGGGCGACGCCCATGCTTCGGGTGCAGGGACAAGATTGCAGGTTGCCTTGCCCGTCGAACCATAACCGATCTCGTTCAGCAACTCACGATCGATCGCCATCGACAGCGCCTGACGGACTGCCGGGTCAGACAGGAACGGGTGCGGATTGTTGAGCGTCGAACGCTCGCCTTCGGGAAGGCTCGAGGACGGATCGGTCAGATTGACCATCAGCCGCTCGACAAGGCTGCCGAAAGCCGCCTGAACCTTGCCTTTGCCCTGTGCTTCCATACCCTCGATCACATCCGGGGCAAGCTGGGTATTCCACGCATAGTCGAATTCACCCGTCTCAAGGACCGCACGCGCGGCCGCTGCGGCATCGCCCCCGCCTTTCATGGTCAGCTTGGCGAAAGCGGGTTTTTCAGGGTCGCGATATTCGGGATTGGCCTCGAATTCGATGACATCATTGGTCTTGAACGACACGACCCGGAACGGTCCGGTGCCGATCGGGTTGAAATTCTCTTCGGTACAAGTCGGTGCAGCGGCACCCAGGCATTTCTCGAACTGTGCCTTCTGGATGATCGGTGACTGTCCGCCGACGAATGCCGCGAAAGGATCGGGGCGCGGTTCCGTGAAGTTCACCTTGACGGTCAGATCGTCGATTGCCTCGACGGATTCGACGCCCTCGTATTTCGCAAGCTGCGCGCAGCCGCCTTCCGGATGCATGCAATATTCGGCGGTGAAAACCAGATCAGCAGAGGTAACCGGCGTGCCGTCAGACCATTTCAGCCCCTCTTTCAGCTTCCACGTGATCGATGTCAGATCCTCGGAAATGCCGCCATTCTCGAGCGAGGGAATCTCTTGCGCGAGTTCCGGGAACAGGGTGCCATCAGGTTGGAAACCGGCCAGAGGCTCAAGCACCATGCTGGAGGCGATGATATCCTTGGTGCCGCTGGACAGGAACATGTTCATCGTGGATGGTGCCTGCCACATGATGATATTCGCTTCGCCATCGGAACCACGTTCCGCCATGGCGCCGGGGGCAAGGGCCATCGACGCGGCCGCCCCCATAAGCATGGTCTTCAATTTCATGACATTTCTCCTGTTGGAAGTGATTTCCCGCGTTTTCTGCGCGCAAGCAGGAGAGATAAGGTGTTGTTTTTATATCGCTTATCAATTTTTCCCCCTGCTTCCCATCGGTCTTTGGCGCCGTTGGTTGTTCTTGCGGAATTCCGTCAGTTTCAAACAATCTTGAGGGTCATGGCAAGCCCTATCCTCAACAGCCTCTCGAAGTTCAGCTTTGACATTCCGCGGTCTCGCGTTAGCCTCGATTCGGATCGATTGGCCGGGGATAACGGATGCTGGACGAAAAACCTCTTGTTTCCATTGAAAAACTGCGGGTCGAGTTCGAGACGAATGACGGTGTCGTCGTCGGCGTCAGGGATGTCAGTTTCAATATCAAGCCCGGCGAATGCGTCTGCGTCGTGGGGGAATCCGGTTCCGGAAAATCGGTCAGTTCGCTGTCGCTGATGAGACTGGTCGAGTTTGGCGGCGGCGCCATCACCAACGGCCGGCTGATGTTCGATACTGGCAAAGGCGAGGCGATCGATCTCGCAAAACAGGATACGCCGGTCATGCGGGATATCCGTGGCAATATGATCGGCATGATCTTCCAGGAACCGATGACCGCGCTGAACCCGGTTTTCACCGTCGGCGATCAGTTGACCGAAGGGCTGATCGAGCATCGGGGCCTGAAAAAATCCGATGCGCGCGCCCGTGCGATCGAGCTTCTGAAACAGGTGCGTATCCCCGAGCCCGAGCGTCGCCTTGATCAGTATCCACATGAATTATCCGGCGGTATGCGCCAGCGGGTCGTCATCGCGATCGCCATGGCCTGCGAGCCGCGCCTGCTGATCTGCGATGAGCCGACGACGGCGCTTGACGTGACCATTCAGGCCGAAATTCTTGCCCTGATCGACAGGCTGAAACGCGAAAAGCAGATTGCAGTCATGTTCATTACCCACGACATGGCGGTGGTCGCGCAAATGGCGGACCGCGTTGTGGTGATGTATCGCGGCGACAAGGTCGAGGAAGGCAGCGCCGAGCAGATCTTTGAAAATCCGCGCGAGGATTACACCAGGATGCTGCTGGCCGCTGTGCCGCGGCTGGGCGAGATGACCGGCAAGCCCGCGCCCGAGCGTCTGCGCCTGATGCATGACGGCAGCTTTGGCGAGCCAGAGCCGATTATTGTAAAGGATCCCCGGCCACTGCTGACGGTCAGCAATCTGACCACCCGTTTCGCCGTCAAGGGCGGCATCCTTCGTCGCACGACGGCACTGGTTCACGCGGTCGAGGATGTTTCCTTCACCATCAATTCCGGCGAAACCATGTCGCTGGTCGGTGAATCGGGCTGTGGCAAATCCACCTGCGGGCGTTCCCTTCTTCGACTGGTCGAACCGGAATCGGGTAATGTCGATCTGGACGGCACCGATATTCTGGCCCTGTCGCAATCGGGTTTGCGCAAGGCGCGGCGCGATATGCAGATGATCTTTCAGGATCCCTTTGCCAGTCTTGACCCGCATATGAAGCTGTACGATCAGGTGGCCGAGCCGATGCAGAATTACGGTATCGGCAGCCGTTCGGAACGCGAGGACCGGATTGCCGCGCTGTTCGACCGGGTCGAACTGCCCCGCAGCTTCATGCGCCGCTATCCGCATGAAATGTCGGGCGGCCAGCGTCAGCGGATTGCCATCGCGCGCGCCCTTGCCCTGAATCCCAAGCTGATCGTGGCGGATGAGGCGGTGTCGGCGCTTGATGTCTCGGTTCAGGCACAGGTGCTGAACCTGCTGATGGAATTGCAGCAGGATCTGGGTATCTCGATGCTGTTCATCAGCCACGACATGGCCGTGGTGGAACGGGTCAGCCATCATGTCGGCGTCATGTATCTGGGCCGGATCGTCGAGATGGGAACCCGGGCTCAGGTCTTCGAGAACCCGCAGCACAGCTATACCAAGCAGCTGATGCTGGCCGTCCCGGTTGCCGATCCGCGCCAGAAGAAGATCAGCGAAGATCTGAAATTCAAGCCGATCCCGTCACCCATTTATCCCATCGGTCATGTTGCGCAGCCATCGGTCTATGCGGAGGTCGCGCCCGGGCATCGCGTACTGATCGATCCGGTGACGCATTCATGAAGGGCAGCCCGCCCATTTCTTCGGCGGCACCGCCAGAAATCAGAGACGATCTGCCCAAGGCTGCCGATGCCGTCGTGATTGGCGGTGGCATCGCCGGGGTTACGACGGCGCTGTATCTTGCCCGCGACGGCTTGTCGGTTGTCCTGTGCGAGAAAGGGTTGATCGCTGCCGAACAATCCTCGCGCAATTGGGGCTGGGTCAGGGCGCAGGGCCGTGACGAGGCCGAGTTGCCGATCATGCTGGCCGCGCGGCAATTATGGCGTGGCCTTGCACAGGAAATCGGCGGCGAGCTTGGGCTGACGGCATGCGGGGTCAGCTATCTCGCCCCGGATGAGGCCACGCTTGCGAAATATGAGCAATGGCTGAAAATTGCCCATCCGTATGGTCTGGACAGCCGGATCATGGGCAAATCGGAACTTTCCGGGAAACTGCCCAACGACATGGGATGGGTGGGCGCCCTGACCACGGCTTCGGATATGCGCGCTGAACCCGGCGTCGCGGTTCCGGCAATCGCGCGGCTGGCTGCACGTGAAGGGGTCGTTATTCGCGAACATTGCGCGGTCCGCGCCATCGAGACCTCGGCCGGGCAGGTGTCGGGCGTGATGACGGAAGACGGGCCGGTCAGGGCCGATCGTGTATTGCTGGCCGGCGGCGCGTGGTCAGGGCTGTTCGCGGGCAATGCCGGGCTGTCCCTGCCGCAATTGTCGGTACGGGGAACCGTGGCTGCGACCGAAGCAATCCCGGAATTCTGGGCGGGCGCGGCGGCCAGCTCTGCTTTCGCCTTTCGGCGTCGCGCCGATGGCGGCTATACGCTCGCTCCGGGCACGGCGCATGACTTCTGGATCGGTCCGTCCGCGTTCCGGCATCTGCGACAGTATCTTCCGCAAATCCGCCGCGATCTCGGCCAGACCCGGCTGCAGCTTTTCGCGCCGCGCGGCTATCCCGACGCCTGGGCGGTGCCGCGCCGGTGGGATGCGGACCGCAACTCGCCTTTCGAGGCGATGCGCATCCTGAATCCCGATCCCAATCCCGCCCGTTTAAGGCAGCTTCAGGACGATTTCGCCAGGGCATTTCCGCAAATCGGTCGCCCCCGGATACGGGCGGCCTGGGCGGGTATGATCGACACCATGCCCGATCAGGTTCCGGTGCTGGACGAGACGCCGATACGCGGCTTCTTCATCGCGACCGGCCTGTCCGGCCACGGCTTCGGTATCGGTCCCGGAGTGGGCCGGGTCATGGCCGATCTTATCCGGGGCGGGGAAACGCAATTCGACCTATCCCGCTTCCGTTTTGGGCGCTTTTCGGACGGTTCGGAGATTATTCTTGGTCCCGATCTGTAGGCTGGACGCCATATTCCAGCCTCTTGCGCAAACTGCAATATGGTCGCATCCTGTTCGAAGAAGGAGAACATCATGCCAGTCAAAAACCGTTTTGCAGAACTTCTGCCCGAGATTACCGCGTGGCGACGCGATTTCCACGAGAACCCGGAACTGCTTTATGACGTTCACCGCACTGCCGGAAAGGTTGCCGAGCTTTTGCGCGAATTCGGCTGTGATGAGGTGACCGAGGGAATTGGCCAGACAGGTGTTGTCGGTGTCATCAGGGGCAAGACCGACACGAAGGGCCGGGTGGTCGGGCTTCGTGCCGATATGGACGCCCTGCCGATCATCGAGCAGACCGGGCTGGAATATGCTTCGAAAACACCGGGCAAGATGCATGCCTGCGGTCACGATGGTCATACTGCGATGTTGCTTGGCGCGGCGAAATATCTGGCCGAGACCCGCAATTTCGATGGCACCGCCATCGTCATCTTTCAACCCGCCGAAGAAGGCGGTGCGGGCGGCGAGGCGATGATCAAGGATGGTCTGGCCGAGCGCTGGGGGATCAATGAATTCTATGGCATGCACAACATGCCCGGTATTCCCACCGGCCAATTCGCGATCAAGCCCGGCGCGATGATGGCCGCAGCCGATCAGTTCGAGATCACCGTGACCGGCAAGGGCGGTCATGCCGCCAAGCCGCATGAATGTATCGACACGACGCTGACGGCCGCTCAGATCATCGTCGCGGTGCAATCCGTCGTGTCACGTAATATCGATCCGCTGAAAAACGCCGTGGTTTCGGTTTGCGTCGTTCAGACTGACTCGACTGCGCATAACGTGATCCCGCAAGTCGTCACGCTGAAGGGTACCGCCCGCAGCCTTGCCCCCGAAGTTCGCGATCAGCTGCAAGAGGGGATCACACGCGTGGCCACCAATATCGCGGCCGCCATGGGCGCGAGTGCCGAGGTGGATTACCAGCGAGGCTATCCGGTGACGATGAATAATGACGAAGCGACCGGGTGGGCCGCCGATGTCGCGCGCGAGATTGCGGGCGAGGTCAATCTTGACATGCAGCCGATGATGGGGGGCGAGGATTTCAGCTATATGCTGAACGAGCGTCCGGGCGCCTATATCTTTGTCGGCAATGGCGACACTGCCATGGTCCATCATCCGGCCTATAATTTCAACGATGATGCGATTCCGGCCGGGTCAAGCTGGTATGCCGGCATGATCGAGGCGCGGATGCCTGCTGCCTGAGGGGGCAGGGAGCATCCCGGCCTGCTTACAGCGTTTCACGCCTGCCTGCTTCCTTTCCTCCTCCTCTTCTTCTTTGTCCAAATACCTCGAGGGTCCGGGGGCAGCGCCCCCGGCCATCGCGGAATGCAAGTCGCCGGCGTTTCCGATTCAGCGCAACACGCTCCAGAGGGCGGCACAGGATGAAAGCTCCGGCACCATCTGCCGAACCGGCGGCTGTCTCAGGCCGCAAGCGCCGCGTAAATGCCACCCTTTGCCATCAGCTCGGCATGTGTTCCGGTTTCGGCGATACGGCCCTTGTCCATGACGACGATCCGATCGGCATTGCGGATCGTGCCCAGCCGGTGCGCGATGATCAGCGTTGTCCGCCCCACGGCAAGCGCATCGAGCGCGGATTGGATCTCGCGCTCGGTCTGGCTGTCCAGCGCGCTGGTCGCCTCGTCAAGGATCAGGATCGGCGGATTTTTCAGGAAGGCCCGGGCGATGGCGACGCGTTGCTTCTGCCCGCCCGACAGCATGACGCCGCGTTCGCCGACAATCGTGTCCAGACCTTCGGGCAGGCTTTCGATCAACGAGGTGAGTTGCGCCTGCCGGGCCGCGTCGCGGATTTCCTCTTCCGAGGCGTTCAGGCGGCCATAGGCGATATTTTCGCGCAGTGTGCCGCCGAACAGGAAGACATCCTGACTGACCAGCCCGATCTGGCGGCGCAGCCCATGCAGACGCATCTGCGGCAGGGCAAGCCCGTCGACGGAAATGCTGCCCGAACTCGGCTCGTAAAAGCGCGGCAGCAATGCAAGCAGCGTGGTCTTGCCTGCCCCTGACGGGCCAACAAAGGCGATGGTTTCGCCTGCGCGAATTGCCAGATCGATATCTTGCAGGATCGGGCGGCCCTCATCATAGGCGAAGCCGACATGATCGAAGCGGATATCGCCTTTCAGGGCAGGGGCGTCGATGGCATCGGGGGTATCCGCGATCTCGGGATCGGTGGCCAGCAGTTCCTGATAGCGGCGGAAGCCCGCGATGCCGCGCGGATAGGTCTCGATCACGGCAGCGATCTTTTCCAGCGGACGATAGAAGACATTGACCAGCAGCAGGAAGCCCACAAAACCGCCGGTGGACAGACTGCCTGCCAGAACGAAACCGGCCCCGACCACCATCACGACCACCTGCACCAGCCGCAGCCCCATATATTGCAGCGCCGAGGATGCCGCCATGACCCGATAGGCATCCAGCTTGGCCTGACGGTAACGGATATTGTCCCCGGCAAAGAGGTGGCTTTCATGCGCTTCGTTCCCGAAAGCCTGCACGACGCGCACGCCGCCCAGCGTTTCTTCCAGCCGGACGTTGAAATCGCCCACACGGGAATAGATGGCCTTCCATGTCCGGGTCATTCGTCCGCCGTAGAAGATCACCAGCGCCAGCATCGCTGGCACGACGAACACCACGATCAGCGCGAGTTTCGGGTGAAGCCAGAACATCAGAAGAAACGCGCCGATAAAGGTCATTATCGCGATAAAGGCATCTTCGGGACCGTGATGCGCGACCTCGCCGATTTCCTCCAGATCGCGGGTGACCCGGGCGACAAGCTTGCCGGTGCGGGCGCGGTCATACCATTTCCACGACAGCCGGGTCAGGTGGTCGAAGGCGCGGGCGCGCATCTCGGTCTCGATATTGATGCCCAGCTTGTGGCCCCAATAGATGACGATGGTCAGCAATCCCGCATTGATTGCGTAAAGCAGCAGCAGACCGGCGGCGGCGATTACCGTCAGCGTCCAGTTTCCCTGCGGCAGCAGCACGTCGATAAAGCCCGTGATCGCCAGCGGGAAGACCAGTTCCAGCAGACCCGAGACGGTTGCACAGCCGAAATCCAGCCAGAACAGCCCAAGGAAAGGCCGATAATATGAAAAGAATTCGCGCAGCATCTGGACCTCTTTTCAGGCGGGGATGGCGACCTTCTGGCCGTCGGGCCGGGTCAGCACCTGCATAGGCAAGCCGTAGATGGCCTGCAATGCCTCCTCGCGCATCAATTCATCCGGACTGCCCTGCATGGCCAGCTTTCCGCCCTTCAGCGCGACGATGTGGTCGCAGAACCGGGCGGCCATATTGACCTCGTGCAGCACGATCACGGCATTGCGGTTCTGCGCGTGGCACATGCGCCGGACAAGGGTCAGCACCTCGACCTGATGCGCGATATCCAGTGCCGAGATCGGCTCGTCCAGCAGCAGCGTCCCGGCCTGCTGCGCGACCATCATCGCCAGCCATGCCCGTTGCCGCTCGCCGCCCGACATCGTGTCGACCAGTTGATCGGCAAAGGCGCCCATGCCGCATTCCGTCATGGCCTGCTCGACCGCGTCGTGATCCTGCGGGCCGAAGCGGCCCATCGCGCCATGCCACGGATAGCGGCCAAGCGAGACCAGTTCGCGGGTATTCATGCCCTCGGCCGGAGGCGTGTGCTGGGGCAGGAATGCCAGCCGGCGGGCATAATCCCGGGCGGACCAGTCCTGTAACGCGCGGCCCTCGAGTTCGGTCCGGCCAAGGGCGGGAATTTGCCGCGCAAGCACTTTGAGCAGGGTCGATTTGCCTGAACCGTTATGCCCGATCAACGCGATCACCTGCCCGGCAGGCAGGGTCAGCGAGATGTCGTCCAGCAGCCTGCGGCCCGGAACATCGACGGCCAGATTTTCGATCTGAAACAGCGTTGCGGTCATGATTTCGATCTCATCATCAGCCAGATCAGCCATGGTGCCCCGATCAGCGAGGCGAAAAGACCAAGCGGCAATTCATAGGGAAAGCCCGCCATGCGTGCGCCGAAATCGGCGGCGAGCATCAGAAGCGCACCGATCAGAGCTGCGCCGGTAACATGATCTCCGGCGCGGGCCAAGCCCATGCGGCGGGCCATATGCGGGGCCATGAGACCCACGAAACTCAACGGTCCGACCAGCATCGTCGCTGCCCCCGTGGCGATTCCTGCCAACAGGATCAGCGACAGCCGGGCGAGTGCCAGCGGCAGACCCAGCCCTGCGGCGACCCCGGTTCCCAGTGGTAGAACCGCGAGCCAGCGGCGCATGGCAAGAGTGGCGGCCCATACCGCAACTGCCACTACGGCAAGCGAAACCGCGGCTGCCATGCCGATTCCCGCGGATGAGCCACTCAGCCAGCCGAGGATTTGCCATGATTGCGGGCTGCCTGTCGCCATGATGGCTGACAGGACCGATGCCGCAAGGGCCGAAACGGAAATTCCCGCCAGCAAGACCCGTTCTGCGGGCATGTCGCGATGGCTGACGAAGATGGTTACCAGCGCCAATGCCAGCGCTGCGCCGATCATCGCCCCTGCACCAAGGGCAAGGCTGGTCGGTGCGGCGAAAGCGAAAACCGCTGCGGAATAGCCAAGTGTCGCGCCGCCCGAAACGCCCAGCACTTCAGGCGAGGCCAAGGGGTTCGCGGTCAGCCGCTGAAGCATCGCACCGGCCAGTGCCAGCGCCGCTCCGGCAGAGGCCGCCGCGATCAGGCGGGGCAAGCGCATGGGCAAAAAGGCGGTCAGGCTCTCCCAATCCAGCACTGCCCAGCCATCCGGCACGCGTCCGATCCAGATCAGCATGAACGCCGCCACGGCAAGCAGCACGGTCAGGCCAGACAGGATCCGTCGCGGATAGGCAAGACGCGGGGCCGGACCCTCGGCGCGCTCGGTTCCCGGTGGGGTGGAGCCGCGCAGCCGTGGCAGAAGCCATAGCAGCAGCGGCCCGCCGAACAGCCCGGTCAGGGCGCCGGTGGGAAACATCTCTCCGGTTACGCCTGCGATCGTCAGCACCAGTCCGTCGCAGACAGACAGGATCAAGGCTCCGACCACCGGCGACCATATCAGCAGCGGCTTGATCCCGCGCGCCCCGGCAGTCCGGACAAGGGCAGGAGCGGCCAGCCCGACAAACGCGATCAGGCCGAGTTCGGCCGAGACCGTGGCGGCAAGCCACACCGCCAGCCCCGCCGCCATCAATCGGACAAGCGCGACATTCATCCCCAGCCCCGCCGCGCCTTCGGCCCCCAGCGACAGCACGTGCAAAGGGCGGGACAGCAGAGCGGCAAACAGCCCTCCGCCCGCCACGACAAGGGCAAGCGAGCGCACGCCCGACCAATCCTGCTGCACCAATGCGCCTCCGTTCCAGATCACCAGCGACAGCAGGTAATGGCCCTGGGCAAGGGTGATGGCTGTGGCAATCGCGCTGGCGGTCATTCCGACCAGCATCCCGGCGATTACCATCGTGACCGGCGCGAAATTCCGTCGCGCCCCGATCATCAGCACCAGCCCGGCAGCCAGTCCGGCACCGGCCATGGCGACGGGCCAGCGACCGACCGCCAGCAAATCCGGCGCAAGGATCGTCGCCAGCACAAGGGCAAGCTGCGCGCCCGATGAAATGCCAAGCGTCGTCGGATCGGCAACCGGGTTACGCAGCACCGCCTGAAGGATCGCACCCGACAGGCCAAGCGCCGCCCCGGCCAGCAATGCGATCACGCCGCGCGGCATCAACCCGAACGCCAGCAGGATTTGTTGCAAATCCATGTCATCGGGCGTGAAGGGCAGGGCGGGCCATTCCGGCCATGGCAGCAACCGAAGCGCCGCCAACCCCCAAAGACCAATGGCGAGCATTGCCGCAAGCGGCAGCCATATGCGCAGATGACGGCTCATATGCCGGTCGGCCCGTCATGAAGCGC
The DNA here is from genome assembly GCF_003591515.1 of Paracoccus onubensis. Lineage (GTDB taxonomy): Bacteria > Pseudomonadota > Alphaproteobacteria > Rhodobacterales > Rhodobacteraceae > Paracoccus > Paracoccus onubensis. The sequence continues at coordinate 133,421 of NZ_QZCG01000004.1, read as the reverse complement.
CTGCTCCAGCAACCGGGCGAAGCGCAGTGCCGAAAGGGTGCCTCCGAATGCATTGATATCGGGCAGATGGTAAACCTGTTCCTCGCGAACCGGGGGCAATGCCTGCCACAGGATGCTGCGCGACAATCCCCGGCGCGCCTCGGGCGGGATCTCTCCGACGATGACCAGTCTTGCGTCGGGCATATCGGCCAGCCGTTCGATGGGCACCGGGGCAAGGAAACTGAATCTGGTTCCTTCGCTCCAGGCGTTGCTTAACCCGATCCGGGTCAGCGTATCCCCGAACATGCTGTCGAAGCCGAAAGCGCGCAGATGCCGCGCATCTCCGATATTGACCAGACAGACAGGGCGGTCGGCGAAACGCGCCACGGCAGCGGCATGACGATCAAGGGCGGCCTGAGTGTCGTGCAAGGCACGCTCGCCCGCGCCGGGATCTTCCACTGCCCGAGACATTGCCTGCAATGCATTCAGAGCCTTGCCCAGCGGGGGTTCATTCGGCGTGTAGAATGGCAGCGTCAGGACCGGCGCGATGGTTTTCAGCCGCTCTTCGTAAAATGTGTAATAGGGCGAATTCAGGATCAGATCGGGGCGGGTCAATTGCAGCAGCTCGAAATTCGGTGAACCCCGCAGGCCCAGATCGGTGACCTGGTCCGGGATCTCGGGCTGAACGGCGTCCGAGCGGTAACGGACCAGCTCGCAGGCGGCGACCGGCATGTGACCGATCGCGACGGCGGTTTCCAGCATCGCCCAGTCGATCGCGGCCAGCCGGGGTTTCGATGTGGCCGCCCGCAAAGGCGAACCCGCCGCCAGCACGAGGCCGGCGGCGGTTAGGATATCACGACGGGAAGGGCGAAATTGCATCGCCCCGCCTGCTACCATTTGTAGCTGACTTTGGCGGCTACAGTCCGGCCTTCGCCGTAAGAGCAATAGGAAAAGCCGCAAGACGCTACATAGACCTCATCGGTAAGGTTGCTGATGTTCAGCGAAGTCTCGATGTTGCCACGGGTATAGGACGCCCCAAGATCAACCAGCGTAACACTGTCTATCTCTTGCGTATTCGCCGTATCAGTAAAACGTGAACCCAGATGACGCAGACCGCCTCCGACGCGCAAACCGTTGCCGAAGTCGCGGTCCAGCCAGATGCTTGCCAGATGTTTTGGAGCATTCGGCGCAGCCTTGCCGTTGCTGGGATCGCCGTCCGGCGCCACCTGCTCGGTCTTGTTATAGGAATAGGCAGCGCGCAGATTCCAGCCGCTTGCTATCTCTGCCGTAGCTTCAAGCTCAAGGCCGCGCGATTTCACCTCGCCGATCTGCTGGTAACGGGTCGGTGTGGTGTCAGGAATGGCGAATTTCGCATTGGTCCGGCGCAGATCGTAGACCGAGGCCGTAATCAGGCCGTTAAATGCCGTCGGTTGATATTTGACGCCAAGCTCCCATTGCTTGCCCTTCGTCGGATCAAGCATCTCGTCGTTGATATCAAGCCCGGTCTGCGGATCGTAGGATGTCGCATAACTGATATAAGGCGTCACGCCATTCGCAAAGACATAGGCCAGACCGGCACGGCCAGTGACCTCGTTATCCTTGAATTCGGCGGGGTTGCCATATTGCTCGCCAGTTTGTTTGACCCAATCATAGCGAAGCCCGAATGAGCCGCGCCAGTTATTATAGGCAATTTCATCCTGCACATACAGGCCGACCTGTTTGAAGGTGATGCTGCCGGCACTCGGTTCACCAGAAAACTCCGGATAAGCCCCGAAATAGTCCGGATTGCGCAAGTCCAGATCCGAAGCGGTGCCAAAATGGCTGCTTTCATCCGCCTGATATTTCAACGCATCGAGGCCGACCAGTATCTGGTGGGTCGCCTGTCCGGTCGTGACCTCACCTGACAGGCGGGTGTCAAGACTGACGGTGTCGCTGTTTTCAATCTGGTGACTGGAACCGCGGGAAATGACGTTAGGGTTGTTGTCAAGCACGCCGTTTGCGAAAGTGCTTTTGTACTCCCAGTCGAGACTTTCGTAACGGAAACCCTGACTCAGCTTCCAGCCATTGTCCAACTCGTGGCTGACCTCGACACCGAGGTTCCACAACTCGCGGTCGCTATCATCCCAGTTTTTCTGGCCAGTATAAAGCTCGCGCAAATAATCGTGATCAACATCCGGATTGAGCGCCAGCGCGGCAGGCACGCCCGTTGGCGAGAGGGGCGAGTCTTTTGTATAGGATGCCAGAAAATCTATCGTGGTTGCATCATCGGGATTCCAGCGAATTGCGCCAGCCAGATAACCCCGTTTGTTGGTCAAATCATCGATCTGGGTGCTTTCATCTCGGCCAATGCCGGTTAGGCGCCAGGACAGGGTATCAGAGACCTCACGGTTCACGTCAAAGAACAGTTGCGCACTGTCGTTGCTGTCATAGCCGATGCCTGTTTCGCCGAAATTACCTGATTGCGCACGCTTTTGCAGCTGGTTGATGACACCTGCGGGTGACCCGGAACCATAAAGCGAGGATGAAGGGCCGCGCAGAACCTCGATCTGTTGCATCCCATAGGTTTCATATGACAAGGCGCCAAAATAGCGGAACTGCCGAAGGCCGTTCACATATTGAGCACTTTCCGCCGAAAAGCCGCGAAAGGTAGGGTTGTTGAAACGCGGGTCGGCACCAAAGGGTTGTGACAAAACACCCGAGGTGTAGGACAGCGCTTGCCCAAGATTTTCCGCCCCCTGATTCCTGATCTGCTCATTCGTGACGACCGAGACAGATTGCTGTTGTTCGGCCAGCGGGGTGTCGGATTTCGTGGAGATCTGGGCGTAAGAGGCCACGTAACCCTCAGCGGCTGTTTGGATGTCCGTCGTCGCGGTTAATACGATGGGGTCAAGAACAGTGACCGGTTGTTCCGTCTGGGCCATGGCGGCAGAGGCAAGGGCGATGCCACTGGCACCGGCAAAGAGTAACACGAGCGAACGGGACATGATCGAAACCTGTTTTGACCGAAATATGATTGAGATGTAGAATTCGACTAAAAGAGTAGGGCATGTCAAACCAGCCGTCGATTATTTCCGAGTCTTCCGGACGGGAAAGACGATCTGTTGCGAGATTAACACAGCATGAAGCGATCGTCCGTATCCTGTTGCGGGACAATGGTCTGTGACCCTCGGACTGCAATCACGCCTTGGTTACCGTGAAGAACCTGCCTCGACATCGCGATTTTTACGCTTATCTGAGACGCGATTGGCAACGGAAAGACAATTACATAATGACCGCTGAATTCGAGGGATCGATGGGTCCCGTATTGTATTTCCGAGGCTTCTCCCAGGGCAGGATGAGTCTGGCCGCTCTGGTCATCCGGCCGATATCCGAGGGTGCTCCGGCAATCCTGAAAGCAGCCGGGGTAAAGGTGAAACCCGTCTTGCTGTGCGAACTGGCGGGCTTCGCCGCCTGGCGCTTTGATTTTTCAATCGACTCAAAGGATGGCGGCTATGATTACGACGGCCGGTTCCACGCCGTCGAGGTGGATGTCACCGGCGATATGCGTATCGCCTTCGTCTCATGCAACGGCGAAGAGGAAGGCGATCTTGGCCGCGCATCGTCCGAGCGGAATGCGATGTGGCGGCGGCTGGGGGACCTGCATGAAAAATCCGCGTTCAGCCTGATGCTGCAGGGCGGCGATCAAATCTATGCGGATGAAGTGACCAAGGGCCATGAGCTGACCGATGACTGGCCAGATCACGCCCCTCGCGATGCAACACCGGCGGAACTTGAAGACTTGCGGCAATTCCTGCGTGAAGGCTTTGTCCGGCGTTATCTGAGCGTGATGTCGGCCCCGGAATTTCTGCGGTTGGCATCATCGGTCCCTGGCCTGTCGGTCTGGGACGATCACGATATCTGCGATGGATGGGGCTCGCTGAAAGAGAACCGGATGAATTCCGGTGTCGGGCAGACGCTGTTCCGCGCGGCGCGCGAGATGTATCTGCTGTTTCAGCACGCCGCGACCGAGGCCGATATCCCGGAACTCTTCATGGACGCAGAAGGGCGCAGCCTGGGCTGGTGCCGCCATTTGCCGGATCTGACCATCATCGCGCCCGATCTGCGCTCGGAGCGGACGCGCCACCGGATCATGGGACCGGCGGGCTGGCGCGCGTTGCAACAGGTCTCACGGCAAGGCGGACAGGTGCTGATGATGTCCAGCGTGCCACTTCTGGGTCCGCGCCTGTCTTTGGTCGAGGCGGTGATGATGACGATCCCGCGCATGCAGCATTACGAGGACGATCTGCGCGATCAGTGGCAAAGCCGGGCGCATCGCAAGGAATGGCGCGACATGCTGCATGAGGTTCTGCGACTGCGTAGAAACAGCGCGGTGACGGTGATTTCAGGCGAGATACATCTGGCCACCAGAGCCGAGATGGGAGTGGGGGAAAATCGCATCCATCAGCTTGTCGCCTCGGGCATCTCACATCGTGCGCCCAGCAAGGGATATGCGCGCGGATTGGGCTGGCTTGCTGGGCTTGGTGAAGCGCCGCTGCCCGAACATCCGATCCGCATCCTGCCGTTACCGGGGCAAAGGCAGCGTTATATCGCGGAAAGAAATTTCCTGGTGCTAGAGCGGCAGAACACGCACTGGCAGGCGATCTGGCATCTGGAGGAATCGGGCGCCACACCGCCCTTGCCGCTCGCGATGGGGCATGACGCTCTGAGTGGTTGACTGTTTGTCGTTCCGTTATCAACCGGGCCTGATATCTCTCGGGCAGAGTTCTGTGCAATGCGCCGGATGCCCGGGGCGGGAACCGGGCGTGCCCGTCCTGAATGTTTTCAGATCGGAGCTTTCGCCATTTCCACCGCAATCTCACTCGCCAGGCGGGCATTGTTCAAGACAAGCGCGATATTCGATTTAAGGGACTTGCCATCGGTCAATTCGAAAATCTGCTGAAGCAGGAACGGGGTCACTGCCTTGGCCGCGATGCCCTGTGCAGCAGCCTCGGCAAGCGCCTTCTCGATCACAGGCATGATCTCGTCGCGGGGGATTTCATCAGCTTCGGGGATCGGATTGGCAACAAGCTGCCCGCCGGCAAGCCCCAGTCTGCTGCGCATATTTGCGCCCGCGGCGATTTCCCTTGCGCTGTCCATCCGCAGCGGGGCGGTGATGCCGGAACTACGCGACCAGAAGGCGGGCAACTCATCCTGTCCATAGGCGATGACCGGAACGCCCAGCGTCTCCAGAACCTCCCAGGTCTTGGGCAGATCAAGAATCGCCTTGGCACCCGCCGCGACGACCGTCACCGGCGTCTGGCCAAGTTCCTGCAAATCCGCTGAAATGTCGAAACTAAGCTCTGCGCCGCGATGGACGCCACCAATTCCGCCGGTAGCAAAAACCCGGATACCGGCAAGATGCGCACAGATCATCGTCGCAGCGACGGTTGTCGCGCCGGTGCGGCCCGAGGTGAGGCAAATGGCCAGATCAGCACGCGATACTTTCATGGCCTGATCCGAAGGCGTCTGCGCCAGGGTTTCCAGCGACGAAGCGGTCAACCCAATATGGATCCTGCCTGCCATCACAGCGATCGTGGCGGGAATGGCGCCCGCGCCGCGAATGACATTCTCGACATCGCGGGCCATTTGCAGATTCTGCGGATAGGGCATGCCATGGGTGATGATCGTCGATTCCAATGCGACGACTGGCCGGCCCTCATTCAATGCGGCAAAAACTTCAGGAGCGAATTCAAGCGGTAGGTCGGTCACGACGGATCCTTTCCGGAAACATGGGCGGCCGCAGCCTGAACGGCTTGCCGCAAGGCCGCCTTTCGCGGCATTTTACGAAGTTCTGCTGCCAGATGTGCCGCAAGAAAGCAATCACCCGCGCCGGTGACACGCGCAATGGTCACGGATGGAGGAGTCTCGATCAAGGTTTCTTCTCCTTGTGCCGCATCTGCTGCAGGACAAGGGCCATCCGTCACCACGACCCGGGCCGCGCCAAGGGCAATCACCGCTTCCGCCGCACTTGCTGCATCGGGGCCTTTGCGCCCCGCGATTATCTCTGCCTCGATCCGGTTCAGATAGAAACAGCCCCGCCCTGCCGCAATCAGCGGGCGCAGTCTGTCGGCCTTGCCGGGACTGGCCGGAACGATCCGCAGATCCGCATTCATAAGGGCAGGGCCACGGATGATACTTGCCAACAGGGTTTCGGTCAGGTTGCCGTCCAGAACGACCGGCCCGCTCCAGCCGGCGAGATCGGCAGCGAGAGGGGCAAGAATTGCGTCGCCGGCTTTTTCAAGCCCATGCACATCGGCAATCGCGGCGATCAGCCCCTGACTGTCCTCGATTGCCATGTAACAATCGGTGGGAAGGCCCGTCTCCCGGGTCAGCCATGCGGTCAGCACGCCCATCCGTTCGGCCTCGGCAATCAGGGCCTCGCCTTCGGGATCGCGGCCGACCGCGGACAGTACCGCCGGCGCCATCCCCCAACGGGCTATGGCAATAGCGACATTCAGCGCCACGCCGCCGGGTAGATGCCGAATTCGCCCAGGCACGTCCGCGCCTTGAGTCATGCATTGCGGCGCGCGGCCGATCACATCCCACAGCATCGCACCGATACACAGGATATCAGGACGGGAGCTCACTTCGCAGCCCATTGATACGGCTTCTTCTTCATCCAAATATCCCGGGGTCCGGGGCGGCGCGCCCCCGTCCGGCAGCGGTCAAATTCAAATCCGGCACCTTCGTCACCTGTCGTCCACACCCCATTCCCGCATCTCGTTTTCAAGAAACCGTTCGAATCGGTCCAGATCCACCGGGTCGAACTGTCCGAAGCCCTGTATCCAGACCGTCGCGGCCCGCATACCCTCGGGATCGAGCATGCACCAGTTGATCCGGCCCCGCCGTTCCTGCAGGATAAGCCCTGCAGCGGCAAGCACCGAGAGATGTTTCGAAATCGCGGCAAGGCTCATCGCGAAAGGCGCGGCCACATCGGTGACCGCCATATCGTCCTCCAGCAGCATGGCCAGAACCTGCCTGCGCGTGGGATCGGCCAGCGCGGCAAAGATCAGGTCCAGCCGTTCGGAGGAAGCAGAGGGCATAACGTGGTCCTTTGGCTGCGGATCGGGCCTGATGCTCAACCCGCAGGTTGAATAATGTCTGGGCGCGATTGCGATTGCAAGCCGAACACGAGAATTTTCCGATCATAAAAATTATTTAAAAGCAAATATATACATGGATTCCTGGGTTGCTTGACTCGGGCGCGGTTCCACCATAGACACCCCTCGAAAGATAACGGGGGCGTGAGAGATGGCCGAAGGGCCCCGGAATGGTGCGGACAAGGGCAAAGATGCCGAGCGACTGCGCGATCTGGAGGAACGGCTGTCCCAATTGGCTCCAACGCCCGAGGGTGAGCGCCCGAAGGCAAGCTATGATCAGGCGCATATTGCCTGGCGTATGGTGATCGAACTCGTGGTTGGCATGGGGCTTGGCTTCGGGATCGGTTTTGGTTTGGATTATCTGTTCGGCACGACGCCGTTTCTGATGATCCTGTTCATTTTTCTCGGCTTCGCGGCCGGCATCAAAACCATGATGCGCACCGCGTCCGAACTTGGCAGCAAAACCGGCACTGCGCCGGAGAAGAAGAGGGATTGATCGTGGCAAGCGAAGCGCAAGGTGAAGAAGCCGGGCTGTCCTTTCACCCGATGGATCAGTTTCTGGTCAAGCCGCTTTTCGGCGAAGGCGATGTGCATTGGTACACGCCCACCAATGTGACGCTTTGGCTGTTCATCGTTGCTGTGGCCATCGCCGCCTTACTGGTGGCCGGCACCCGCGGACGCGCCATCGTGCCGAACCGGGTACAGTCTGTGGCCGAACTCGCCTATGGCATGACCTACAAGATGGTCGAGGATGTCACCGGCAAGGACGGGTTGAAATATTTCCCTTATATCATGACGCTGTTCATGTTCATTTTGTTCTCGAACATGCTGGGCCTGTTGCCCAAGGCGTTTACCGTCACTTCGCATATCGCTGTGACCGGTGTGCTGGCTCTGGCAGTGTTCATCAGCGTGACGGTGATCGGCTTCGTCAAGAATGGCGCGCAATTCCTTGGCCTGTTCTGGGTCAGTTCGGCGCCTCTGGTGCTGCGGCCCATTCTCGCGGTGATCGAGGTCATCAGCTATTTCGTTCGCCCGGTCAGCCACTCGATTCGTCTTGCCGGAAACATGATGGCCGGTCACGCGGTGATGAAAGTGTTCGCGGGCTTTGCCGCAATCGCTGTCATCTCGCCGATCTCCATTCTGGCTGTCACCGCCATCTATGGCCTTGAGGTGCTGGTCGCCACTATCCAGGCCTATGTCTTTACCATCCTGACCTGCGTCTATCTGAAGGACGCGCTGCATCCGCAGCACTAAGGACGGGCTTTCATCTGAATTTACCACTTCCAACCGCAAGGAGTATACGTCATGGAAGGGAATATCGCAGAACTCGGTCAGTATATCGGTGCCGGTCTGGCAGCCATCGGGTCGGGCACTGCCGCCGTTGGTGTGGGCAATGTGGCCGGCAACTTCCTGTCGGGCGCTCTGCGCAATCCGTCGGCTGCAGCCGGTCAGACCGCGACCCTGTTCATCGGCATCGCCTTTGCAGAAGCTTTGGGGATCTTCGCGTTCCTCGTTGCGCTTCTGCTGATGTTCGCAGTCTGATCTCTTGCCATCCTTGCGGCGGGGAGGGTGTTCGCACCCTCTCCATCGTGACCAAGATAGGCCAAGGGGTAGGAAATGATCAGCCTGTTGCAAGAGGCCGCAACCACCGCGGCCGAACATACGGAAGAAGCTGCCGAAGCTGCTGCCCACGGTTCTGAAAGCGCCAGCGGGCTGCCGCAGCTTGATTTCAGCACCTTCCCGAACCAGATTTTCTGGCTCATCGTCACATTGGCGGTGCTGTACTGGGTGCTGTCCAGGATCGCGCTGCCCCGGATTGCCGCTGTTCTCTCGGACCGTCAGGGCGCTATTACCGGCGATCTGATGGCTGCGGAAGAATTCAAGCAGAAGGCCAAAGAGGCCGAGGCTGCCTATGACAAGGCGCTCGCCGATGCCCGTGCCGAAGCGCAAAAGATCGTCGAGGCGAACCGGGCGGAAATCCAGAAGGAACTGGATGCGGCCATTGCGCATGCCGATGCCGAAATCGGTGCCCGCGCGGCTGAATCCGAAAAGCGCATTCGCGAAATCCGTGATTCCGCGGCCAATGATGCGCGCGAGGTCGCTCGCGACGTCACTGCGGAATTGGTGTCGAGCTTTGGTGGTTCTGTCGATCAGAGCGCGATTGACAGTGCGGTCGAGACTCGTCTGAAGGGGACTTTGCAATGAAACGTATCAGTGCAATCGCCATCTCCCTGCTGGCCGCCTCGCCGGCGGTTGCGGCGAGCGGGCCGTTCTTCTCGCTGCGCAATACCGATTTCATCGTTCTGATCGCATTTCTGGTGTTCATCGGAATCCTTGTCTATTTCAAGGTGCCCTCGATCATCGGTGGCCTGCTTGACAAGCGCGCCGATGGCATCCGCAACGATCTGGACGAAGCACGTCGCCTGCGCGAGGAAGCGCAGGAAATTTATGCGAACTACGAACGTCGTCAGAGCGAAGTGAAGGTGCAGGCGGATGAGATTATCGCCAATGCCCGTCGCGAAGCCGAAGCGCAGGCTGCCAAAGCCAAGGACGATCTGAAGATCTCGATCGAACGCCGCTTGAAGGCCGCCGAAGATCAGATTGCCAGTGCCGAAAGCGATGCGGTTCGTGCGGTTCGTGATCGTGCTGTGCAGACATCTGTTGCCGTTGCTGCGGAATTGCTTGCGGGGCAAGTCAAATCGGGACAGCGCTCTGCCGGTATCGATGACGCCATCGAAGACGTGGCGCGCCGGCTGAACTAAGTATAACGACAGCGACAGTGATCGAACCCCCGGCATTCGTGCCGGGGGTTTTTTGTTTGGGCATCTTGGTGTTCTGCGGGATTTTCCGAGCCTGGCCACCGGCTGATTATGCGCATGATCTTTAAGGCAGGCGTTTCCGTCGCCTTTTATGCGGGATCATCACGGTGACAGGACCAGCACGCCGGAATGTTTGGCCTTGTGCTCTGGCTCGACATGAATGGTTATCTGCGCTTTGGGCAACCGCGCGTTCAACGATTGTTCGATCTTGTCGCAAATCCGATGCGCTTCATCCACTGTTGTCTGGCCGTCCACGACCAGATGAAAGTCGATGAAGGTGACCTGGCCGGCATGGCGGGTTCGCAGATCATGCGCCTCGATTGCTCCGGACGCCCGATCCGAAATGATTCGCCGGATATCTTCAAGCGTATCGTCCGGCACTGCCTCATCCATCAGACCGCTAAGCGATGCGGCTGTCAGCTTCCAGCCCGTCCAAAGGATATTCAACCCGACCAGCCCGGCCAAAAGCGGATCCAGAAGGGTCCATCCGGTTGCAACCGCAAGTATCACGCCCGACAGCACTGCGGCAGAGGTTACGACATCCGTCCAAAGATGTTTTCCATCCGCGATCAGTGCGGGCGAACCAAGCTGCGTTCCCCGGTTGACCAGAATATGCGCCCAATATGCGTTCAGAAGGGCGGCCGCGGCATTGATTGCGATCCCCATCACTGGCGCGTCCAGAACCGGTGGCTCAAGAAAGCCAAGCCATGCTTCCCGCATGATCAGCAGGGCCGCGACAATGATCATGACGCCTTCCAGCACGGCAGAGAAGAATTCGGCCTTGTGGTGACCGTAAGGATGGCCTGCATCGGCTGGCCGCGCGGCAACGCGAATCGCGATCAGGGCAGCAATGGCCGTGGCAACGTTAACCGTGCTTTCAAGCGCGTCCGAAAGCAGAGCGACAGAGCCCGTCAGCCACCATGCCACCAGTTTCATGCACAGGACGACAACGCCCACTGCAATGCTGCCCATGGCGATCTGAAGAGTTTTCCCCATGAGGACCAGCCTTTTCGCTTGGTGTCGTTTCCGGGACAAGGCAGTCATTGGCAGAACAGCCGGAGTTGCTCAACCTTAAATCTGTCATCTGCTGGTTGACCGAATAGCTGAAAGAGATTGTCGAAGACCGAATATTCCCCGGGGAAGGCATGAATTCGGGATGTCGCCGGTTTCGTCTTTTGGGCTAACCTTGCGCGGAAGAAATGGCGCCATCAATCCTTGCCGTCATCTCCGAAATGGGCGTCGTCATTATATTCGTCTTCTCCCTCATTCACATATTTGGAGCTTAGTGTGATCGAGTGATTGTCGTGGATCGGATCCATGATCACATCCGCCGGAATCTCGCCGCGCAGCCATTCGCGCAGCTCTTCGCGCACATCCCCGATTTCGTGACCGGTCACTTCCGCCAGATATGAGATAAAGGCCCGCTGATCACCGTCGATCTCATCCAGATCGGCGGTGTCAACCTCGGGCCATTTGTCGGTAATGGCTTCAAAAAAGGCCGACCAGTTGTCCTGAACGTGATGCCATTTCATCAATAGCCCCCTCCCAGGAAGCTTTGTCCCCAATGGGCAACACCGGTGATGTCTTCGCCGACACCCGCAACGGTATTGCAACCAGCCAATATCCCACAGGCCAGAACGGCCATCATTACTGCTCTCATTTTTTTGCCTCCTGCCACCAGACGCCCGGCATGAATCCCGGCCAGTCGCCGTAAAGCGGTTTTTTATCAGGATACAACAGAGTTGAGCGGTGGGCCAGACGGGAGATTGGCGGATAGCTGACAGGAATCACATACCGTCCGGCAGTGAGAATCCGGTCAAGCGCCTGCACTGCGGCGTTGAACTGCTCGGGGTCATCGGTATTCAGCATCTCACTGATCATCGCTTCGGCGGGGGGGCTGTTCATGCCCATCCAGTTCCGGCTTCCCGGCTCGGTCACGCCCTGCTGCCCCCAATAAAGCCGCTGTTCGTTGCCCGGCGATAGCGACAATGCACGTTCATACCATGCCATTTCGAATTGATAGCCGTTGGTGCGCTGAATGAACTGTGCCGTGTCCAGCAAGGTCAGGCTGGCCCTGATGCCAAGATTGCGCAGTGCCTCCACATAGATATCGGTGATCTGCTGTGTTTCCGCAGCCGTACGCATTGCGGAACCGGACTGGTTCAGCAGGATGGTGAACGAAAAGGGACGACCCTCGGCATTCTTCAGAACACCTTCCTGCACGGTCCACCCCGCCTCCGCCAGAAGCTTCAGGGCGCGACGCAGCCCGGCGCGATCCAGGGGGCCGTCGCTGCCTTCGGGCAGGCTGTATCCTTCCAGAACGCCCGGAGGAAGCTGATCGGCGAAAGGCTCAAGCAATTTCCGAACACGCCCCTCGGCGGGACCAGGTTTCATGGCCAGCGTGGAATTGGCGAAATACGACGTAATCCGTGGTTCCGCACCACCATTCAGCGTGTTGTTGATAAAGGTGAAATTGAACGCCTCGATAAGAGCCTGCCGCACGCGCCAATCAGCGAATAGCGGATTACGGGTATTCATCACCAATCCCATGATTCCTGACGGACGTTCATGTTCGATCTCTGATTTGACGACCTCGCCTGAGACCGCGCGGGGGAAATCGAACTCGTTTTCCCATCTCAACGGCGAGAGTTCGCGCCAGACATCGATGTCGCCTGACTTGAAAGCCTCGAACATGGCGTTCGAATCGCTGAAATAATCGAAACTGATGACGTCGAAATTATGCATCCCACGGTTCAGAGGCAGATCCTTGCCCCAGTAATCGGGGTTTCGACGAAAGGTGATCCGGCGTCCGGGATCGACCTGATCGACGACATAGGGCGCAGAGCCGATCGGGATCTCAAGCCCCGGCTGACTGAAATCCTTATCTTCCCATTGTGATTTCTTGAGCACCGGGCGCAGGCCCATCAAAAGCGCAAGCTCGCGATCCGGTTCATTGAAGGTCAGGCGGATGCTACGCTCGCCGGTCTGCTCCATCTTTTCGATCTTCGACCATGCACCCAGATAGCGAGGATGCCCCACGGTCCCCAGGGTTTCATAAGACCACATCACGTCGTCCACGGTGACGGGCGAACCGTCCGAAAATCGCGCTTCGGGGCGCAGGGTGAACTCGACCCAGCTGCGTTCGGGATCGGTTTCGACCGATTCGGCCAGCAACCCGTAAAGGGTGAATGGCTCATCAATCGAGCGTTCCATCAGTGTTTCCGCGACGAGTCCGGGCTGGAACAGGATCGGCCAGACAGGGTTACCCTTTAAAACCCATGGCTTGAGCGAATCGAAATTTCCCGGTTCCGCCAGCCGAATCGTGCCCCCTTTCGGGGCGTCGGGATTCGTATATGGAAGATGAGAAAAATCTTTGGGCAGGGCAGGCTCGCCATACATGGCAATGCCATGAGTCGGCTCGGCAAGGCTTGCCAGCGGCATTGATGCAACACCCGGAAAAACCAAAGAAACAGCCAGAATGACCTGTCTGATCGCGCAATTGTTAAGGAATTTGCAGATTCGCATTGCCGCTCGCCTTGTCATTCTTGCTTTGGTCGCGATTTCAACAACCTCGTTCCCGGCGCGTCAATGCCAGTGAAAACTTCTGTGTTGGACTCGGACGCCGACTCGCGTATAAATAACTCACTGCTCGATAGGTTTCTTGCCTGTATGAAACCTGCCTCATGACTTGCGCCCGCCTTGTGCGGGCGCTTTTTTTATTGGTTTTTCGTTCAACCGAACCGCCAGCCGGTTAACGGGTTCCGGGTTTTTGCGGCAATGCAATTGATTGTGATCCTTGGTGATCCGGCCGGGTGGCGGGGTCCGATTTTTCGGGCTGCAGGCCCGGATCGAAAGGGCTAAGCTCGAGTCGGGTAAAACACAAGTTCGAGGATTTCGATGTTTGAGAAATTTCTGACAGGCAAGACCGCGATTGTGACGGGATCCAATTCGGGTATTGGGCTGGGCGTGGCGCATCGATTGGCGCGGGCGGGTGCCGATATGGTTCTGAACAGTTTTACCGATCGGGACGAAGATCATGCCCTTGCCGAGGAAATGGCACGCGAACATGGCGTTACTGTGCGCTATATCAAGGCCGATATGTCGAAGGGCGACGAATGCCGGGCACTGATAGAGCAGGCCGGGACCTGCGATATTCTGATCAATAATGCCGGTATTCAGCATGTCGCGCCAATTCCCGAGTTTCCGGTCGAGAAATGGGATGCGATCATTGCGATCAATATGAATTCGTCCTTCCATACGACGGCCGCGGCTTTGCCGATGATGCGCAAGGCGGGCTGGGGCAGGATCGTGAATATCGCCTCGGCGCATGGCCTGACCGCCAGCCCGTTCAAATCCGCCTATGTCGCAGCAAAACATGGGGTGATCGGTCTGACCAAGGTGACAGGGCTGGAAACCGCCCGGGAAAATATCACCTGCAATGCGATCTGCCCCGGCTATGTCCTGACGCCGCTTGTTGAGGCGCAGATTCCCGACACGATGAAGGAATATGGCATGAGTCGCGAGGATGTGATCACGAAGGTCATGCTTGAGCGTCAACCCTCGAAAGAATTCGTGACGGTCGAAGAGCTCGGGGATACGGCGGTCTTTCTTTGCAGCGATGCGGCGGCGCAGATTACCGGCACCTCGATCAGTGTGGATGGAGGCTGGACGGCGCTTTGATACCGGTCGTGATCCACGAGGGGGATTCGCCCGTCAATGCCGCGATCACATGCGCATCATTTTCCATCGGTGCAGGCCGTCCCGTATGGAAACCCTGAATCGCCCTGCAGCCTTCCCTGACGACAAGACGCAACTGATCACGGGTTTCGACCCCCTCTGCGACAGTGGTGACGCCCAGCCTTGCGCCCAGGCCCGCGATGGCACCGACGATCGCGGCGGCTTTCTTGCGTTGCACGGCATCCTGCACGAAGCTGCCGTCGATCTTGATTTTGTCGAAGGGAAAAGACAGCAGATGGGTCAATGATGAGGACCCGGTCCCGAAATCATCCAGGGCGACCCGTACGCCCAGATCCCGGATCTGCAGCAAATCCCTGATTGCACCGGCTTCGTTGTTGAGCACCGCCGTTTCGGTTACTTCGATCTCCAGCCGGTCATGGGACAGGCCAGATCTGGCCAGCGCTGCCCGAACCATGGATGTAAGCGTGTCACGGCCAAGCTGTGCGGCGGAAACATTCACGGCAACCGGGAGGCCATCATCCCAGCCGGCCGCGTCGCAGCAGGCTTTCGTCAGGACAAATTCACCCAGCCGATCGATCAGATCGCTGTTCTCGGCAACCGGAATGAAATCTGTCGGGGATACCCAACCTCGATCCGGCTGATACCAGCGGATCAGGGCCTCTCGTCCCATGGTCCGTCCGGTTTTCACATCGATAATTGGCTGATAATACAAAAAAATATTACGATTATCCCGCAGAGCGCTACTTAACCGCTCTTGCAGGCGTAGGCGCTCGTACATGTCGATCCGCATCTTTTCCGAGAACATGCGATAGCACCGTTTTCCGGCCTTTTTCGCAGCATAAAGCGCAATATCCGCATTTTTCTGCAACTCTTCGCCGGTCCTGCCATGAGCCGGCGCGTAGGCAATCCCTATCGAAGCGCTTATATGTATCTTTCGATGGTATTCGATACTGCACGGAGCAGAGAGTTCGGCAATGACGCGATTGGCAAGCGCCCCCATCCTTGCCGGATCATCATGCGGAACCAGTATCGCGAATTCATCGCCGCCCAGACGGCCAATTGTAATGTCCTGATCCCTGCACAGGCCGCGAAGCTTGTCTGCCACATGTTTCAGAAGTTCATCGCCGATATTATGCCCGCGGGTATCATTGACCAGTTTGAAGCCATCCAGATCGATATATAGAAGGCTTGGTCCCCCACCTGAAGCGTGCAGCCGTTCCTTCAACCGTTCATTGAAGGTGATCCGGTTCGGAAGGCCGGTCAGCGTATCGTAATGCGCAAGCTGTCGGATTTTTTCTTCGGCGGCGACTGCCTTGGTAACAATAGCCCAGGTCAGCATCAGTCCAAAAAAATCGCCGTCATCCGTCGTGATCGCGGAGATTTTGAGATCCAGCAATTCCGGTCCGAGTGAAATCCGGGCATTGAATGGCAGGTTCGCCGGATCGCTCAGGATTTGGCGCTGACGCTGGGGGGTTTCGTGAAAGATGTCGATCGATGAGCCGACCAGATCGTCAGTCTTGATCGGCAGAAGATGTTCAATTCTGCGAATGAGTTCCTTCGAGGCCTTGTTTACATAGTCAATCTTGTAAGTGACCGGATCGACTGTCATGACGGCGACCGGCATATTGTCGATCATTCTGTTAAGCCGCGCATTCGTGACCTCCTTCCAACGGGAAGGCATGTTCGTATTGTCGGAACCTGTGGCTTGCATGGTCATGAACGGCAACTCTCTGTCACGGGATAACAACAGTGATTGCCGGGATCATGGCAAGCAGAAGCTAATAAAGCCTTGCCGCTCAATGCCGGATACAAAGCATTTGAGACAATATTGACCGACTTGCCCATCAATGGGCAGGGGAACCGCGGATCATATGCAGGAAGCGGGCCGAATCCCGCCGGAAGTAATCAGCTTCCGGCGATGACACGAACATAGTTGCGGGTTTCGCGATAAGGCGGGATGCCGCCATATTTGGAAACAGCTGCTGGACCGGCGTTATAGGCCGCCAATGCAAGCCGCCAGTTCCCGAACTGGTTATACATCATGCGCAGATAACGCGCGCCGCCATTGAGGTTGTCCACCGGATCATGGGGATTGACCCCCAATCTGGCCGCCGTACCGGGCATAAGCTGGGCCAGCCCTGTTGCGCCCTTGTGGGATCTGGCCGTCGGGTTCCAGCCGGATTCCTGCTGAACCAGGCGCAGGAACAGATCTTCGGGGATGCCATAGCGCCGGGCAGCAGCGCGGGCATGCGGCGTATATTCGCTTTTTCTGCCCTGATAGGCGGGAATATTTGTGGAAAGGCCAAGTTCGATGATGCTGCTGTCGCCATCTCCGGGGCGCAGCCTCGCGGATTGTTGATATTGCGACGCCAGCCGCGAATCCATCAGCCGGGTCTGTCGGGCGAACTGGTCCGCCCGCGATTTCGACGAGCTTCCCGAAAGGCGCAATCCCTCTGACGCGGCGGGAAGTCCGGTTCCGGCAAGCAATACCGCGCCGATCATGGCCTTGATCGCAGTCGTGACCTTCATATTATCCGTCCCTCGTTAACCGGATATTATTTTGTGGCACTATACAGCAAATTTCTCTTATCGCCAGCAAGGCCTTTCTTGTGAATAGTGCTTATGCAAACGACAGCGGAAATCAGCTTATTGCCGGTTGCGTATGGAACCGGAGAAAGAGCGCAAGGCAGTGTGATTTGCTTGCACGCCGGGTTGCCGCTGGGATAGACCGGCGAAACACAAGGAAACAGCGGAGAGCCCACCATGGCAGGCAGCGTCAACAAGGTCATTCTGGTCGGAAATCTGGGACAGGACCCCGAGGTCCGGACCTTTCAGAATGGTGGCAAGGTGGTCAACCTGCGGATAGCGACCTCCGAACAGTGGAAGGATCGCAATAGCGGTGAACGGCAGGAACGGACCCAGTGGCATTCCGTCGCCATATATTCCGAGCCGCTGGCCCGGGTGGCCGAACAATATCTGCGCAAGGGCAGCAAGGTCTATGTCGAAGGTCAGCTCGAGACCCGCAAATGGCAGGATCAGAACGGGCAGGATCGCTACTCGACCGAAGTCACCTTGCGCCCGTTCCGCAGCGAATTGCATATGCTGGATGGCCGCGGTGAAGGTGGCGGTGGAGGTGGAGGGAGCCGTGGCAACTATGGGGGCGGCGGTTCCGACACCTATGGTGGTTCATCCGGCGGCGGCGCGCCATCGGGCGGCGGGCGCAGCGATTATGATGATGAGATTCCGTTCTAGGGGCTGAGGCTCTTCGCGCAAATATCCGCATAACCGACAGGGCTCAGGCCTCGGCGGCGTCCTCAAGCCGCAACCGCACCCGGGTCCTGTTGCCCCAAGTCGAAAGTTCCAGCCTGCCCGCCAGATGAAAGCGACGCCCCTTCGCGCCGATCAATCCGGGGCCAAGAGGCGTGTTCATCGCACCCCACGCCACGGCTTCGAGTGCCGGGGCGCCGGGGCTGCGGAATGAAAGCCGCAGATGGCTGTCGCCCATTGTCGAGGCACTGTCGATCAATTGTTGCGCAAAGGCGAAGCGGGGTGCCGGGGAGGCTTGCCCAAAGGGGCCGGCGGCTTCCAGTTGATGAAACAGTTCAGGCGTCGCGGCAGGGGTTTCGAGCAGCCCTGAAATTCGCAGATCGCTCAACCCGCTGCGTCCGGCGATATCGCGGGCAAGCAATTCGCTCAGCCGCGCCATCGCGGCATTGATATGTTCCCGGGCGACGGTAAGCCCTGCCGCCATCTCATGCCCGCCCCCCTTGATCAACAGCCCTTCACCGGCAAGCCGTTGTATTGCCCGGCCCAGATCGACGCCGGGAACAGATCGCGCAGAGCCCTTGCCGATATCGCCATCAATGCCGATGACCACCGAGGGCAAATCCGTCGCTTCCTTGATCCTTGCCGCGACAATGCCGACCACGCCCGGATGCCAGCCATCGCCTGCCGCCCATGACAGAGTGCTGTCGCCGCGCGCTTCCACCTGCGCCAATGCTTCATCCCGAACCGCAGCTTCGATCGCGCGGCGCTCGCGGTTCAGCCCGTCAAGTTCAGCGGCCAGCCGGGCCGCTTCTGCGGGATCGCGTGAGGACAGGCAAAGCGCGCCCAGATCCGCACGGCCGACCCGTCCGCCGGCATTGATCCGGGGGCCCAGCAGAAAACCCAGATGAAAGGCGTTCGGAGGGCCGTCCAGCCGCGCCACATCCGACAGTGCCACCAATCCAGGCCGCTGCCTGCGCGCCATGACCGCCAGGCCCTGACGCACGAAGGCCCGGTTCACGCCGATCAGGGGCGCGACATCGGCCACGGTCGCCAACCCGACCAGATCCAGCATCGCCATCAGGTGGGGCTCCGGCCGTTCCATGCGCCGCAATACGCGCCCGGCCTGCACCAATGTCAGAAACACCACCCCCGCGGCGCAAAGATGGCCAAGCGTCCCATCCTCATCCGCCCGGTTGGGATTGACCACGGCAAGCGCGGGGGGCAGGGTTTCGCCGCCAAGATGGTGGTCCAATACGATGATATCGGTCCCGGTCGCTGCCGCCAGGGCATCATGGCTCAGCGTACCGCAATCGACGCAGATGATCAGGTCATGCCCGCCCGCCAGTTCCGCCATCGCCGGCGCGTTCGGCCCATAGCCCTCATCGATACGGTCCGGAATATAAAGCGTGGCATTCCGCCCTTGCTGGTGCAGCCAGTCCAGCAACAGCGCGGCGGAAGAACCACCATCCACGTCGTAATCGGCGAATATGGCAATGCGTTCGCCAGTCGTGGCCGCGGCGACCAGCCTGTCGGCCGCTTTCTCCATGTCCCGCAAGCTCAGCGGGTCGGGCAGCAGGTCGCGCAGCCGGGGCGTCAGATAGCCTTCGGCCAATTCGGCCTCCACCCCGCGCTCTGCAAGAACCCGCGCCACCGAAAGCGGCAGAGAGCATCGCTGGGACAGGCCCTCGGCCAGCCGCTCGATGCCCATATCGGGGCCAAGCCAGCTTCGTCCGGTCAGCGAATTCTCAACCCCCAGAAACGCCACGACTTCCCTTCTTCTTCATGAAAATATCCCGGGAGAGCCGCACATGGCGCGGCGGGGGCAGAACCCCCATATTCACCGGATCGGATTACGATAGATCATCCGCCGGACCGATCCAGTCTTGGAACGCATCAGGATCGTTTCGGTTTGCAGATAATGCGGTTCGCGCTTGACGCCTGCCACGATCGAGCCATTGGTGACTCCGGTTGCCGCAAAGATCACATCCGCGGTTACCAGCTCATCACGCGAATAAATCCGATCCAGATCGGTGATGCCCGCGCTGCGGGCCCGGCCTTTTTCGTCATCGTTGCGGAATAGCAGCCGGCCCCACATCTGGCCGCCCATGCATTTCAGGGCCGAGGCCGCAAGCACACCTTCCGGCGCGCCGCCGCTGCCCATATACATGTCGATTCCGGTCAGTTCGGCTTCGGCGGTATGGATCACACCCGCGACATCGCCATCGGTGATCAGCCGGATCGCCGCGCCGGTCTCGCGCACCGCGGCGATCATGTCTTCATGCCGGGGGCGTTCAAGAATGCAGACAGTGATATCGCTGTCCTTGCAGCCGCGCGCCTTGGCCAGGGCGCGCACCCGCTCGGCGGGGGACATGTCCAGGCTGACCACGTTTTCGGGATAGCCCGGTCCGATGGCCAGCTTGTCCATATAGACGTCCGGCGCATGCAGCAAGGTGCCGCGTGGCGCCATGGCGATTACGGTCAGGGCGTTCGGCATGTCTTTCGCGGTGAGGGTCGTCCCTTCAAGCGGATCAAGCGCGATATCGACCTCGGGGCCATTCCCGGATCCGACCTCTTCGCCGATATACAGCATCGGAGCCTCGTCACGCTCGCCTTCGCCGATGACGACAACACCCTTGATGTCCAGCATGTTGAGCTGATCGCGCATGGCGTTGACCGCCGCCTGATCGGCGGTTTTTTCATCACCGCGTCCGATCAGGCGGGCCGAGGCATGTGCAGCCGCTTCGCTGACACGCGCCAGCCCCAGCGAGAGTAGTCGATCGTTAAAATCCGTGCGTCCGCTCATGGAAGGCCCTTCCAAATAACTGTTTCATATGCATTCGACTGGCTTCTACGCGGCGGTCAGGGCAGGGGCAAGACCGAGGGCGCTAACGGTTCAGCTTTCCGCGAGTTCAAGCGCAAGCGCATGGATCCGTGGCACTATATCGCCGAGAGTTTCGTGAATCAGCCGGTGCCGCTGCAATCTGCTAAGTCCTGCGAAGGAGGAACTGGCCATTCGGATGCGGAAATGGCTTTGCCCGCCTTCTTGATATCCGGCATGGCCACGATGACCTTCGCTTTCGTCGATAATTTCCAGTCTCAAAGGGGTCAGCACCGCCAACCTCTCGCGCATTTCATCCGCAATCATACTCATATTCTCCGTCAAGATCTTCCATGTCGCGTGAAATAGCCTAAACTGCCGCCTCCGAGTCGCAAAGGTGCCCTGAACCATGAGCAGTAACGACCCGTTTGGATTTGATATTTCCGCCGCCCGCGACAAGAAGCGGCGGGCAAAAGGACGGCGTGGAATGTCGGGCGCGTTCGAAACCTCGACCCGCATTTGCGAGAAAGAGGGATGCAACGAGCCTGGCAAATACCGTGCCCCGAAAAATCCGCGCAACCTGGATGATTATTTCTGGTTCTGCAAAGAGCATGTGCGTGAATACAACCAGAACTGGAACTATTTTCAGGGCCAGAGCGAAGAGGAGTTCCAGAGATTCCTGGACAATGCGACCGTATGGGATCGCCCCACGAAGCCTTTCGGACGTGCCGGGAAGGAACAGGCCTGGGCGCGGCACGGCGTCAGTGACCCGCTCGAGATATTGGGGGCGAATGGAACCTCGCCGGAAGCGCGTGCGAAAACCGGCCGGAAACTGCCCCCGACCGAGCGTAAGGCGCTGGATATTCTTGAGGCGAAAGATCACTGGACGCGCGGAGAAATTCGCAAACAATACAAATCTCTGGTGAAGGATCTTCATCCAGATATGAATGGCGGAGACCGCTCGGACGAGGATCGGCTGGCAGAGGTTGTCTGGGCGTGGGATCAGGTCAAGGACAGCCGCAATTTCCGCGATTGAAGCGCGGCGAAATCGATATCAGGCATAGCCGTAAAGGAAGAATCGGCGCGAGGCCGGAAGAGAGATAAAAGTAAGGCCGGGCTTTATGCCCGGCCTTACTTTTACCGTCCAAAGCAGGCTCGATCAGTCGAGCGCCTTGTTCAGATATTCGTCTATCTTTTCAAGGAAGCCCATGGTGGTCAGCCATTTCTGATCCGGACCGACCAGCAGAGCCAGATCCTTGGTCATGAATCCGTCTTCAACCGCCTGCACGGTCACTTTCTCAAGCGTATCCGCGAATTTGGCCAGTGCGGCGTTGTCGTCCAGCTTGGCGCGATGCTTCAGGCCGCCCGTCCAGGCGTAGATCGAAGCGATCGAGTTGGTCGACGTGGCATTGCCCTTCTGATGTTCGCGGTAGTGGCGGGTCACGGTGCCATGGGCGGCCTCGGACTCGACGATTTTTCCGTCGGGCGTCATCAGTACCGAGGTCATCAGGCCAAGCGAGCCGAAACCCTGCGCGACCGTGTCGGATTGCACATCGCCGTCGTAGTTCTTGCAGGCCCAGACATAGCCACCCGACCATTTCAGAGCCGAGGCGACCATATCGTCGATCAGCCGGTGTTCGTAATGGATGCCCTTTTTCTTGAACTCGGCTTCGAATTCCTGCTCGTAGACTTCCTGGAACAGATCCTTGAAGCGGCCGTCATAGGCTTTCAGGATCGTGTTCTTGGTCGACAGATAAACCGGCAAGCCACGGTTCAGGCCATAGTTCAAAGATGCGCGGGCGAAATCCCTGATCGAATCGTCAAGGTTATACATCGCCATGGCGATACCGGAGCCCGGAGCCTGGAATACCTCATGTTCGATGGTCTCGCCGTCATCGCCGACGAATTTGATCGTCAGCTTGCCCTTGCCGGGGAAACGGAAATCAGTGGCGCGATACTGGTCGCCATAGGCATGACGGCCGACGATGATCGGCTGCGTCCAGCCCGGAACCAGACGCGGTACGTTCTGGCAGATGATCGGCTCGCGGAAAATCACGCCGCCAAGGATGTTGCGGATCGTGCCGTTGGGGCTGCGCCACATCTTTTTCAGGCTGAATTCCTCGACCCGCGCTTCATCGGGGGTGATGGTCGCGCATTTGACGCCCGCGCCATATTGTTTGATCGCTTCGGCCGCATCGATGGTGATCTGGTCGTCGGTCCTGTCACGCTCTTCGATGCCGAGATCGTAATATTTCAGGTCGATATCCAGATAGGGCAGAATCAGTTTTTTCTTGATGAAATCCCAGATGATCCGGGTCATCTCATCGCCGTCAAGTTCGACGACGGGGTTCTCTACCTTGATCTTCGACATGGAGGGTCCCTTCGGCTGTTGGATTCGCTGAGGCGGCTATAAAGGATCGCCGGTTAAAAGGAAAGCGCAGTATGCGATTGCATACTGTTATGATTGGGGATTGCTTGGAGGAGTAGCTGCGACGTCCGGGTCAAGGGAGTAGCCCAGACGGGCCTCCAGTTCCGGGTCAAGTTGCGTCAGGACGAAGCTGCGATCTTCGGCGGAGATCTCGCCCACGTCTCTGCGAAGATCCCTCCTGTGAGCGATTGGGGGATCGGCCCGTTCGATTGTGTCACGGATAGAGTCATTTCGGCATTCAAGCTGGAATGTGGATTGTATGTCGGACAGCAATCCAACCGGGTCCCGGTTCAGATCCTCGTATCGGATGAACAGGAAGTTGGAGGCCCGGTTCTTCAGCCCGAACCACGCCCGATATTTCAGTGTGCGCATTTCGCAGACGGAACTGAAGGCGCGGCCTTCGATCGGGTGGCGGTCAAGCTGCAACGGGTGCCGGCCGAGATTGGGGATGAATTGCATTCCCCATTTTTCCCAGCCCTGAATGCGGGGACGACAGATCGAATGCCACGGCGATCTGATCCATTCCGAAAACCCAAGCTCGGACATGTTTGGGTCCATCTCGTACGGAGTGCGATAAAATCGTCTGAGCCAGTCAAAGGGCGCGCGGGTTATCACCACGCACAGGCTTTGCCTCCATATTCCCGGCATGGTCGGAAAACCGTGTTTCCAGCCGTAATGATGAACTGCCTTGATCTTGAAATTCTCGTTCAGGATTTGATCGAGGTAGTTCGTTCCTGAACAACGCTCTCCAAAGACCTGATAGTCCAAAATTTTCTCTGTGCCGCGTGAATGATCTACGAAGCACGGGGCGTGCGTTGCCTGGTGAGTGCCATCGCGCGACACAGGTGTTTAACGCGAACTCTCGGTCAACCGCCTGCGCACGTATGTCTGCACCATGTCGATCATCGGCTTCATATGCGCCTCTTCGTCCCGGAAGAAGTGATCCGCGCCCTCGATTTCCTCGTGGGTGATGGTGATGCCCTTCTGCTCCCGTAGTTTGGCGACCAGCGAATGCGTGTCCTTCGGAGGAGCGACACGATCAGCCGTACCATTGACGATCAGCCCGGAATTGGGGCAGGGGGCGAGAAAGCTGAAATCATACATATTCGCAGGCGGTGCCACGCTGATGAAGCCGGTGATCTCTGGTCGCCGCATCAGAAGCTGCATCCCGATCCATGCGCCGAAGCTGAATCCGGCAACCCAGCAATGCTTGGAATTTGGGTTCATCGCCTGCAGGTAATCAAGCGCCGAGGCCGCATCCGACAATTCGCCGATGCCCTGATCGAATTCGCCTTGCGACCGGCCTACGCCACGGAAATTGAACCGCATCGCCGTGAAGCCCATGTTGTGAAAGGCATAATGCAGGTTATAAACCACCCGGTTATTCATCGTGCCGCCATATTGCGGATGGGGATGCAGGATGATGGCGATAGGGGCGTCCGGTATTCCGGGCTGGGGATGGTAACGACCCTCTAGGCGGCCCTCGGGGCCCGGAAAAATCAACTCTGGCATCGTATTCCTTCAGCGGCTTTCTGGGTTTCTTGACGCATTCCTGCGAGGCTTCTAGACGATTATCTGGTAAGCCGGTACCGCAGACGCAAGAAGACGGGCATAAGGGGCATAACGTAGTGTCAAGGGGGCCGTCAATCTGTGGCCGGATTGCCGCAGGGGCACAGGAAGGGAAATAGCGATGAAACTGTCAACAAAAGGCCGCTACGCCATTATTGCACTGGTCGATCTTGCCATCGCCCGGGGTGACGAATTGACCTCGCTGGCCGAGATTTCGAACCGTCAGGATATATCGCTGCCCTATCTGGAGCAGCTTTTCGTCCGCCTGCGGCGGGCAGAGCTGGTTACCTCGGTGCGTGGTCCGGGCGGCGGTTATCGCCTGGCGCGTGCCCCTGAAACGATCCGGGTAGCCGAAATTCTCGAAGCGGTGGACGAAACCGTCAGCGCCATGCATGTGGGGGCGGGGGCGTCCGGCGGCGTATCGGGATCCCGAGCGCAGACGCTGTCGAACCGCCTGTGGGAAAGCCTGTCCGCCCATGTTTATGTGTTTCTTCACAATCATACGCTGGCGGATGTGGCGAAGAATCAGTTGCTGCCCTGTCCGGCATTGCCGCAAATCCTTAACGTGGTGGATGAATAGCGGCGGCCGGGCCTCACACGAGGCCGGAAAGCGCCATGCCGCCCAACGCACCGGCAATCACCACCTGCCATGCGGGTCTGCCCCATAAACCAAGCATCAGGAAAAGGGCCACGGCCAGCGCAAGATCCGCATCGCCACGGATTCCCGAGGTGAAAACCGGCTCGTAAAGCGCATGTCCCAGAATGCCGACGACTGCAGCATTCGCGCCGGCCATGGCGTGACGCGCATTGCTTATCCGTGACAGCGCAGCCCAGAATGGCATTGCGCCGGCCATCAGAAGAAAGCCGGGAAGAAAAATCGCGACAAGCGCGATTACTGCACCGGGCAATCCGCCCGTTACCTGACCCAACCAGCCCGCAAAGGTGAATAGCGGCCCCGGCATCGCCTGCGCTGCTCCATATCCGGCCAGAAAGCTTGCGTCGGAAACCAGTCCCTGAGTGCCGTTTTGCAGCAGCGGCAGGACGACATGCCCTCCGCCGAACACCAAGGCCCCTGCGCGATAAAAGATATCGGCGAGTTCCACTGGCCAGCCAATTGTCGCCAAAAGGGGAAGCCCGATCAGCAGGACGGTAAAAGTCGCAAGACAATATGCGCCGCCTTTCCGGGACAGTGCGCGCAGGGGCGGGGTGGCCATTTCCCGCAAGGGCGGCGCAACCCGAAAGACGAAGCCAAGCCCTGCGCCCAGCAGGATGGCGGCGACCTGCACAATGGCTTCCGCTGGCAGCAATGCGATCATTGCCAGCGCCGCAAGCGCAATCCCGGCACGGGCGCCTGTCGGAGCAAGGCTTCGCGCCATGCCCAGAACCGCATGCGCGACGATCGCCACAGCGGTGATCTTCAGTCCCGCAACCAACCCTCCGGCCAGCCCGGTTTCCGGCGGCGTCGACCCGGCAAGCGCCGCAAGCAGGATCATCGTCAAGGCGGATGGCAGCGTAAACGCTAATGTCGCGAGCAATGCTCCGGCAAAGCCGCCACGCTGCCAGCCCAGTGCAAATGCGACCTGCGAGGATGCCGGTCCGGGCAGGAACTGACTAAGCGCAAGGATTTCGGCATAGCTGTCATCGCTGATCCAGCGCCGGCGCTGGATCAGTTCAGAGCGAAAATAGCCAAGATGCGCAATCGGCCCGCCAAAGCTTGTCAGACCAAGCCGTAAAAAGGCCGAGGCGATTTCGAGAAGGGCGGGGCGGTTGGCTTCGGTCATCCGGGGATATTGGCGCATTTATATGACAATGCTACAAAATCCTGCCCCTTGTCGCGCACATAAGGCCATTTCGGCGTCGAGCTAGTGTCGATCGCCCCGATCTCACGCGATCATGGCAAAGGCCAGATACAGATTTTCCATGGACTTCACACAATAGGTAGTGGCGCGGCGATGGAAATCGCGCTATGCTTTCCCCCAGATCCGGAAAACCGGACATGGCAGAGGCAGTGACGGCAGGATATCCATGACCGAGATGGTCTTTGGCACGGCTCAGGTGCGGGCAGGCGATCCGATTCTTCCCAGATGGTGGCGAACCGTCGATAAATGGTCCTTGGCCTGTGTGCTGGGGCTGTTTGCGATGGGCATCCTGCTGGGGCTGGCGGCGTCGGTGCCTTTGGCAGAAAAGAACAATCTGCCCAGATTCTACTATGTCGAACGACAGGCGATGTATGGCGGTCTTGCGCTAATCGTCCTGCTGGTCTTCTCGATGATGTCGCCCCGGCAAGTGAGGCGCTTCGGGGTCATGGGTTTCGCTGTGGCGCTGCTGATGCTTTTCGTCCTGCCGGTACTTGGGACGGATCACGGCAAGGGCGCGGTGCGCTGGTTGAGCATTGCGGGATTTTCCTTGCAGCCGTCGGAATTCCTCAAACCGGGTTTCGTCGCGCTTTGCGCATGGTTCATGGCGGCAAGTCAGGAAGTGGGTGGCCCGCCGGGCAGGCTTTATTCCTTCATAACAGCCGGGGTAATCGTGCTGCTGCTGGCGTTGCAGCCTGATTTCGGGCAGGCGTCGCTGGTGCTGTTCGCCTGGCTGGTGATGTATTTCGTCGCGGGTGCGCCGATGGTGCTGTTGATGGGCGTGGCTGGCATGGCGGCGCTGGGCGGCTTTTTCGCCTATGGCGCGTCCGAGCATTTCGCCCGTCGGATCAATGGCTTTCTGTCACCCGAGATCGATCCCCGCACCCAGATCGGCTATGCGACCAACGCCATTCAGGAAGGCGGATTTTTTGGGGTCGGCGTGGGCGAAGGCACAGTGAAGTGGTCACTGCCGGATGCGCATACCGATTTCATCATCGCAGTCGCCGCCGAGGAATACGGGCTGATCATGGTGCTGGCGATCATTGCGCTGTACTGCACCATCGTTGTGCGCAGCCTGTTCCGTCTGCTGAAGGAACGTGATCCTTTCACCAGAATTGCCGGTGCCGGGCTGGCCTGTTCTTTCGGGGTCCAGGCGCTGATCAATATGGGGGTCGCGGTCCGGCTGCTGCCCGCCAAGGGCATGACATTGCCCTTCGTCAGCTATGGTGGCTCGTCGATCATCGCGTCCGCGGTCACGCTGGGAGCGCTGCTGGCGCTGACGCGCACCCGTCCTCAGGGCGAAATCGCTGAAATCCTTCGGCGGAGACGCTGATGCCCGCACCGCTTGCACTGATTGCTGCCGGGGGAACCGGCGGACATATGTTTCCTGCGCAGGCGCTGGCCGAGTTGCTGCTTGCCGAAGGATGGCGGGTGAGATTGTCCACCGATGAGCGCGGCGCACGCTATGCCGAGGGTTTCCCCGAGGCGGTCGAGCGCTCGGTGGTGCAATCCGCGACCACGGCGCGGGGTGGGGTCATCGGCAAGCTGACCGCGCCATTCAAGATTGCCGCGGGGATATTGGCGGCACGTGCCGCGTTCCGGCGTGACCGGCCCTCGGTCGTGATCGGATTCGGCGGCTATCCGACCATTCCGGCGCTTGCCGCAGCGGTCAGCATGGGCCTGCCGCGCATGATCCACGAACAAAACGGTGTGATGGGCCGGGTGAACCGGCTGTTCGCGCCACGGGTTCATCGCGTGGCCTGTGGTATCTGGCCCACGCGGTTGCCTGATGGCGTCGAGGCCGTCCATACCGGCAATCCGGTCCGCGCCTCGGTGCTGGAGCGGGCAGGGGCGGTCTATGATGCGCCGGGCGATGGTGATCTGCATCTTCTGGTGATCGGCGGTTCGCAAGGGGCACGGATATTGTCGGATCTCGTGCCAGGCGCCATTGCGGCCTTGCCGGCAGAGATGCGCGCGCGGCTGCATGTCAGCCATCAGGCCAGAGCCGAGGATGGGGACAGGGTGACCAAAGCTTATCAGGCTGCGGGTATCCGCGCCGATGTGCAGTCCTTTTTCAATGACGTTCCCCAGCGGATCGCACAGGCGCAGCTGGTGATCAGCCGGTCGGGCGCCTCTTCGATCGCCGATATGACCGTGATCGGGCGTCCCGCGATCCTGATTCCTCTGGCGACCGCTGCCGGGGATCATCAGACGGCCAATGCGCAGGCGCTTGCCGATGCAGGGGCGGCATTCGTCCTTTCGGAAGCGGTGCTTGATGCCGAAACCCTGACACGCGACATCCGCGCCATACTGACGGATCCTGTGCAGGCTGGAAAAATGGCTGCTGCTGCCGGTGAACTTGGCCGCCCGGACGCGGCACGGCGGCTTTACGATATCGTGATGGAGATCAAGGAATGAACGCGGCGACCAAACTGCCCGGAGAACTCGGCCCGATCCATTTCGTCGGCATCGGCGGCATCGGCATGTCCGGCATCGCCGAGGTATTGCTGACGCTTGGCTATGCGGTGCAGGGCAGTGACCTGAAACGCTCGAAGATTACCGACCGGCTGGAGGGTCTGGGCGCGACGATATTCGAGGGGCAGGAGGCCGGGAATATCGAGGGCGCCGGTGTGATCGTGATCTCGACCGCGATCAAGAAGGGCAATCCCGAACTCGAAGAGGCCCGCCGCCGTGGCCTGCCCGTGGTGCGCCGCGCCGAGATGCTGGCCGAGCTCATGCGGATGAAATCGAATATCGCCGTCGCGGGCACCCACGGCAAGACGACGACGACGACCATGGTCGCAACCCTGCTGGATGCGGGCGGGCTGGATCCGACCGTTATCAATGGCGGGGTGATTCACGCCTATGGCTCGAACGCCCGCGCCGGTGCGGGCGAATGGATGGTGGTCGAGGCGGATGAAAGCGATGGTAGCTTCAATCGTCTGCCGGCCGATATCGCCATTGTCACGAATATCGACCCCGAGCATATGGA
Organism: Paracoccus onubensis; assembly: GCF_003591515.1. Lineage (GTDB taxonomy): Bacteria > Pseudomonadota > Alphaproteobacteria > Rhodobacterales > Rhodobacteraceae > Paracoccus > Paracoccus onubensis. Next base: position 103,856 of record NZ_QZCG01000004.1, on the reverse strand, counting down.
GCATTGGGGCAGTTTCGATGCTCTGCGGAAGGGTTTTTATGATTTCACCTCGGGGATTCCGTTCTACGGTCTGGCGGTGTGCTGTACCGATCATCCCGAGGTGCAGGCGCTTGTCGGCCGGCTGACCGATCGCCGGGTGGTGACGTTTGGCTTCAATACGCAGGCCGATGTGCGCGCGGTCAATCTGCATTACGACAAGGGTATCGCGCATTTCGATATTGCGCTTCAGGCCGAGCGGGACGAGACAGGCGAGGGTTTCCTGACGATCGAAGGCTGCACCCTGCCGATGCCGGGGGATCACAACGTCTCGAACTGTCTCGCGGCGGTCGCCGTCGCGCGGCATCTGGGCATGAAAAGATCCGAGATCCGCGAGGCGCTGGCGAATTTTGGCGGGGTGGGGCGCCGTTTCACGCGTGTGGGCGAAGTGGACGGCGTCACCATCATTGACGATTACGGCCACCATCCGGTCGAAATCGCGGCAGTGCTGAAGGCCGCGCGTCAGGCAAGTTCGGGCCGGGTCATCGCCGTGCATCAGCCGCATCGCTATTCGCGTCTGTCCAGCCTGTTCGATGATTTTTGCACCTGTTTCAACGAAGCCGATGTCGTCGCGATTGCCGAGGTCTATGCCGCCGGCGAAGATCCGATCCCCGGCGCCACGCGGGACGATCTGGTCGCTGGATTGATTGCCCATGGTCACCGACACGCCCGCGCAATCCTGAGTGAAGAGGATCTGACGCGGCTAGTCCGGGAACAGGCCCGGCCCGGCGATATGGTCGTCTGCCTGGGTGCGGGTACGATTTCGGGCTGGGCCAATGCCCTGCCTGAACGCCTGCGGGACCAACCGGCATGAACGCCATGTACTCGATCTCGGGCGGGTTGGCATTGCTTTGGCTTTTTCTGGCATGTTTCCTGCCGCGGCGCTCGCCCGTGGGGCAGGCGCGTCTTGTGGCGGGCATGATCGCCATAGGTGTTCCGATCCTGGGCTGGCTGACCCTGCATTGGGGGCCTGCTGTGGGAATATGTGCGTTTGCGGCAGGGCTCGGCGCGATCCTGCATCGCAACCGGCAGGATATGCGCGAAAATATCGATCAAGGAGATGACGGCGCGGATTTGTCAAAAAGAGCGCTTCGCTGAATTTCCGACAGATATCTGGCCCGGGCCACGGCCTGCCGGTGCAGATTGACCTTCGGCAAGGCCCTGTTTACCAGCATGTCATGACATTAGAACTTCCTACACCCCGCGGTGTCCTCACACCAAACCGCCGCCTGGACAGCCTGACATGGCTGCGGGTCGGTGGCCCGGCAGACTGGCTGTTTCAGCCTGCGGATACGGAGGATCTTGCCGGATTTCTGCGCGATCTCGCCGCGGATATGCCGGTTTTTCCGATCGGCGTCGGCAGCAATCTGATCGTGCGGGACGGCGGAATCCGCGGCGTGGTCATCCGGCTTGGGCGCGGGTTCAACACGATCACGGTCGAGGATGATCGGGTCATCGCAGGAGCGGGAGCCTTGGACGCTCATGTCGCCCGCCGGGCAGCGGATGCCGGCCTGGATCTGACATTTCTGCGCACGATTCCCGGCTCGGTCGGGGGGGCGGTCAGGATGAATGCGGGGTGCTATGGCTCCTATATCGCCGATCATCTGCTTGAAGCCCGGGGCGTGTCGCGTGACGGAAGACCGGTCGTCCTGACCCCGGACGATCTGCGTTTCGCCTATCGCCATTCCGAATTGCCCGAAGGATGGGTCATTACCGAGGCGGTTCTTGGGGCCGGGAAGGGCGATCCGGATGCATTGCACGCGAAAATGGCTGCGCAGCTGGCCCGGCGAGACGAGACCCAGCCCACGAAGGAACGCAGCGCCGGCTCGACCTTCCGAAATCCGGCCGGGTTCAGTTCGACGGGGCAGGCGGATGATACGCATGACCTGAAGGCATGGTCGCTGATCGACCGTGCGGGGCTGCGCGGCCATAGCTGGGGTGGCGCGCAGATGTCCGAGAAACACCCGAATTTCCTGCTGAATGCGGCGGGAGCAACGGCTGCCGACCTTGAGGCTTTGGGCGAACTGGTCCGCCGTCGTGTGCTTGAGGATAGCGGTCAGGAGTTGCAATGGGAGGTGATCCGTATCGGAGAACCCGCAGCCGAACAGGATGAGACCTGATTTTCGGTTGTTGTCTTGCCGGAATCCTGCCGCGAACAGCCGGCGATCAGATCATTCTTTACACCGGTAAGATCATAATATCCGCCCAACCGCAAAAAGGCTCTTTTGTGATTCGGCCTTTGCGGTTATCCTGCGAAAACAATGATTGCAGGATCGGGAAAAACCCGACCGCATCGAACCAGACAAGTCCCGGATCAACCGGGTGACAAGAGGCAGAAACGTGACGGGCAGGTCGAGCAGGACAGCCCATACCGTAGCCGTTCTGATGGGTGGCCCCTCGGCCGAGCGCGAGGTGTCGCTGTCATCGGGGCGTGAATGCGCTGCGGCGCTGCGGGTGGCGGGCTATGATGTGATCGAGATCGAACTCGGTGCAAGCCGGGGCGGCGATATCGTTGCCCGGCTGGCTGAGGCGCGTCCCGATGTCGTTTTCAATGCATTGCACGGCCGCTGGGGCGAGGATGGCTGCGTGCAGGGCATCCTTGAATGGCTGGGGCTTCCCTATACGCATTCCGGAGTCATGGCTTCGGCCATGGCCATGGACAAAACCGTAGCCAAGTCGGCATTCCGTGCAGCGGGCCTTCCGGTGCTCGAAAGCGTGATTGCCGATGCCGTGGATGTCGGTCGCAATCATGTTCTGGTGCCGCCCTATGTCGTCAAGCCGAATAACGAAGGCTCCTCGGTCGGGATCTATATCGTGCATGACGGCGCCAATGCCCCTCCGCAACTCGCCGATACGATGCCTGCAAGTGTCATGGTCGAGACTTATGCCCCCGGGCGCGAACTGACGACGACGGTGATGGGCGACCGGGCGTTATGCGTGACCGAAATCATCACCGATGGCTGGTATGACTATGACGCAAAATACAAGGAGGGTGGATCGCGGCATGTTCTTCCGGCGGAATTGCCCGGTGATATCACTGAAGCTTGTCTAGATTATGCCCTTCGGGCGCATCGCGCGCTTGGTTGCCGCGGTCTGACGCGGACGGATTTCCGGTGGGACGAAGCGCGTGGACTGGACGGGCTGATCCTTCTGGAGGTCAATACGCAGCCCGGTATGACTCCGACATCGCTGGCCCCTGAACAAGCCGCGCATATGGGAATCGACTTCCCTGCATTGATGCGCTGGATGGTGGAGGATGCGCTGTGTCATTCGTGATCGACCATCGTCCCGGGCGTCAGTCAGAACCGCCTTTGCCGCGGCCCAAGCGGGATCCTGCGCCTTCTCGCCTGAAATATCGGCTCGAACGGATGTGGCTGACACCGCTTTACCGGCGGGTGGTCCGGGTTGGCTTGCCCGCTTTTCTGATCGCGATGACCGCCGGGCTATGGATGGCGGATGAGGGGCGCCGTGCAATGCTGACCGACGGGATCGCCGGAGTGGTCGAGAAGATCCAGAGCCGCGATGCCTTTCAGGTCAAGATGATGACGATCGAGGGTGCCTCGCCTGCGGTTGACAAGGCCTTGCGGGGAATGTTGCCGATCGATCTTCCCGCTTCCAGCTTTGATATAGATCTGGTGGCACTGCGCCTGCAGGTTCTGCAACTCGACGCCATTGAAGATATTGATTTGCGGATCAAGCCCGGCGGCGTGCTGTCGGCGGTGGTGAAAGAGCGCGTCCCTGCATTGCTTTGGAGACATCCCCGCGGGATCGAGATGCTGGATGCCACCGGGCACCGGGTGGCCGGGGTGACTTCGCGTGATGTTCGCCGGGATCTGCCATTGATCGCCGGCGTGGGCGCGGATCAGGCCAGCGAAGAGGCATTGGAACTGATCGATGCTGCCGGGCCGATCCTTCCGCGTGTGCGCGGACTGGTACGCCGGGGCGAGCGCCGCTGGGATTTGGTTCTGGACAAGGGACAGCAGATCAAACTGCCTGCGGAAGGCGCGGTAACGGCTCTGGGCGCCGCAATCGCGATGCATCAGGCGGAGGATATTCTGGGCCGGGATATCCGCGTGGTCGATCTGCGGAATCCGTCGCGTCCGATCGTCCAGCTTGGGACCGATGCACAGAACACGATCCGTTCGGCGCGAGGGCAGCCTTTGCTGGGGCCGGATGGAAAGCCATTAGAAGAAGAAAAGGGGGGCTGAACAGTGGCGGAACTGTATCAGACGCAGCGGGCTATGCGGAACATGCGGCGGGCAGCCCTGCAACGCGGGGTGATCGGGATCCTGGATATCGGCACCTCGAAGATCGCTTGCATGGTGCTGAAATTCGATGGTTCGGGAACCATGCGCGAAACCGATGGCGTCGGACCCATGGCCGGGCAGGCGAATTTCCGGGTGATCGGGGCGGCCTCGACCCGTTCGCGTGGGGTGCGTAAGGGCGAGATCGAGACCATGGCCGAGACCGAGCGTGCGATTCGCACAGTGGTGGCGGCGGCGCAGAAGCTGGCCGGCGTTCGGGTTGATCATGTCATTGCCTGCATGTCGGGGGGGCAGCCGTCATCTTATGGACTGGATGGCCAGATCGTACTCGAATCCGGCAAAGTGACCGAACATGACGTCGCCTCGGTGCTTGCATCCTGCGAGGTTCCCGACTTCGGACGGGGACGAGAAGTTCTGCACGCCCAGCCGGTGAATTTCGCAGTGGATAACCGCAGCGGTCTGTCGGATCCGCGGGATCACGCGGGCAATAAACTGGCCTGCGATATGCATGTGCTGACGATCGACGGCGATCTCATCGGCAATCTGGTGCAATGCATTCGCCGCTGCGATCTGGAGCTGGCTGGAATTGCCTCGGCTTCCTACGCATCGGCGCGCGCGGGGCTTGTCGAAGATGAGCAGGAACTGGGGGCCGCATGTATCGATTTTGGCGGTGGCGGCACTGGCGTTTCGATTTTTGTTAAGAAACACATGATCTTCTCGGATAATATTAGAATCGGCGGAAATCTCATCACGCAGGATCTTGCCCAAGGGCTGCGCGTTTCGCTTCCGGTGGCCGAGCGCCTGAAGACGTTGAACGGAGGAGTCGAGGCGACCGGTCGGGATGATCGCGAGATGATCGAGGTCGGGGGCGATACCGGCGACTGGGAAGCAGATCGCCGCACCGTCAGCCGTGCGGATGTGATCGGGATCATGCGCCCCCGAGTTGAAGAAATTCTGGAAAATGTGCGCCAAACCCTTGATGCAGCAGGATTCGATCACATGCCCAGTCAGCAGATCGTCTTGACCGGGGGCGGCAGTCAGATTCCGGGGCTGGACGGGTTGGCGACGCGAATCCTTGGGCCGAATATTCGTTGCGGACGTCCCTTGCGTATCGATGGGCTGGCACATCAGCTGACGGATCCCAGTTTTTCAAGCGCGGTCGGGTTGGCCTTGTTCGCCGCTCATCCGCAGGATGAATGGTGGGATTTCGAGATGCCGGCGGACAGCTATCCGGCGCGCAGCCTGCGCCGTGCATATCGCTGGTTCCGCAACAACTGGTAGACGCGCCGGCTCTGGTGCGGCGTGGAATTGGTGGGGTGCCAAGCTCAACCACCATATTCGGGTAGTTTGGCAAGATACCGCCGAGAGTTGCGGTAATAACCGCAATATTTTGCGGTCAGATTGTGTTTTTCGGGTGACGGGGAAAGCCATATTCGTTACGATCATCCTAATAACAGGGATTCGGACGGGTGAATCACACCCGCGATGATCAGCGACAGACAGGCGGAAACCATGAACCTCAATCTGATGATGAACGACGAACAAGAGCTGAAGCCTCGCATCACCGTTTTCGGTGTTGGTGGTGCGGGCGGCAACGCGGTCAACAACATGATCGAGAAGCAACTCGACGGGGTCGAGTTCGTGGTTGCGAATACCGACGCTCAGGCGCTTGCCCAGTCCCGGGCGACCAGCCGCGTGCAGATGGGGCCGAAAGTGACCGAGGGTCTTGGCGCAGGCGCCAAACCCATCATCGGCGCGAAGGCTGCTGAAGAAACGATCGAGGATATCGTCGATCATCTGATGGGCGCCCATATGTGCTTCATCACAGCCGGGATGGGCGGCGGCACCGGCACCGGGGCTGCGCCGATCATCGCGCAGGCCGCGCGCGAGATGGGCATCCTGACCGTCGGCGTCGTGACGAAGCCGTTCCAGTTCGAGGGAACGAAGCGGATGCGTCAGGCCGAAGAAGGCGTCGAATCGCTTCAGAAGGTCGTCGATACGCTGATCATCATTCCCAACCAGAACCTGTTCCGGCTGGCGAATGAAAAGACCACCTTTACCGAAGCCTTCGCCATGGCAGACGATGTTCTGTATCAGGGCGTCAAGGGCGTGACGGACCTGATGGTTCGTCCGGGCCTGATCAACCTTGATTTCGCCGATGTTCGCGCCGTCATGGATGAAATGGGCAAGGCGATGATGGGAACCGGCGAGGCTGCGGGCGAGAATCGGGCGCAAGAGGCCGCGGAGCGCGCCATTGCCAACCCGCTTCTGGACGAGATCAGCCTGAATGGCGCCAAGGGCGTTCTGATCAATATCACCGGCGGCTATGACATGACCCTGTTCGAACTGGACGAGGCCGCCAATGTCATCCGCGACAAGGTGGATGGCAACGCGAATATCATCGTCGGTTCGACGCTGGATCCGGATATGGAAGGATCGCTTCGCGTATCGGTCGTGGCGACCGGTATCGACGCGTCTGCCGCCATCGAAGATGTGCCTGCGCCTCGTCGCAGCATGGCCGAGCCATTGACCCAGAACCCGCCCGTCATGCGCGAAGCGAATGCAGAGGCGGATGCCGATCTGGCCGTGCCGCCACGCCGTATTCCGGCGGCTGTCAGCGAAAAAACTGAACTCGCCGCGAAGCAGGCCATTGATGACGACCTTCCGCCTCCGGCTTGGCAGGGCCGTGCGCCGGCCCGTACGGCTGCGGTTCATATCGACGACAACCCCGATGATTTCGTTGCTCCCAGCCGCCCGGCAGGCCAGCCCCGGCCAGAAGTGCAGGAGCGGCTGCGCAGAGCGGTCGAGCAGCAGGGCGCGCCCATGGCCGAGCGCAAGGAACGCAAGCCGCAACAGCCTGAAACCGATTCCAAGGGCATTCAAAGCCGGATGAGCGGTCTGGGCCGGATGCTTGAAAGAATGGCCGGACATCAGGATCAGGGCGGACAGACGAAACCTGCGGCATCCTCGATCGCAGAGCGTGTCAACGAGCGTGTGGCGGCCCGCAACCGCCAGCAGGAAACGGATTTCGATGACCTCGCCAGTCCCGATCATGCCGAGGACAATGTCGAGATTCCTGCTTTCCTGCGCCGTCAGGCAAATTGAGCGTATCACAAATTTAACCGATAATGATTCGGGAAGAGCCGCAGTCAGCGGCTCTTTTTTTGTTCTTAATCAGATGTCTATAGGGGGTATGTGTGTTGATATCTTCAAAGCGGCTGCGAATGTTACAAACGTTCATAATTCGTTAATTGAACCTCTGTGTGGCTCGTCTTAGCTGGATAGCTACCGGAAGAACTCTGTTTCCGGAAAAGAACAAAGGCAGGCTGGACCATGCAGGCAACGCTAAAAACGAATGTGATCTTTGAAGGAGTCGGCTTGCACTCGGGTGCCCCGGCTCGTCTGGAGATTCGTCCCGCACCGGCTGGTCATGGCATCGTGTTTCGCCGGATCGATCTGAAGCCGTCGGTTGATATCCCTGCAAGATGGGATTTCGTGACTCCGTCGAAACTGTGCACCTTGCTTGATAACGGGCAAGGTCAGACGCTTTCCACGGTTGAACATATCATGGCGGCGCTGGCGGGTACGGGTATCCATAACGCCCTGATCGAAGTCGACGGGCCCGAGGTGCCGATTCTGGACGGATCCGCTGCGCCTTTCGTTGCCGGTATCCTGCGTACGGGTATCGAGATGCATGCCGAGCCGCTGCGTGCGATTCGCGTCTTGCGCCCTGTCGAGGTGCGCGACGGCGAGAGCTTTGCGAGACTGCGCCCTGCCGATCATCTTGAGATCGAGTTCGGTATCGATTTCGTGGACGAGGCAATCGGCCATCAGGAAAAGCGCCTGGATATGGCCAATGGCGCATTCCTGCGCGAATTGGCGGATAGCCGGACCTTCTGCCGGCAGTCGGATGTGGATGCGATGCGCAAAAGCGGGCTGGCTTTGGGCGGTACCTATCTGAACGCGGTGGTTGTCGACGGCGCGCAGGTGCTGTCGCCGGGCGGATTGCGCCATCGGGATGAGGCCGTGCGGCACAAGATGCTTGATGCGATGGGCGATCTGGCGCTTGCCGGTGCTCCGCTTCTGGCGCGTTATACCGGGCATCGGGCAGGTCATGCGATGACCAACCGCCTGCTGCGTGAATTATTCGCCGATCCGACCGCGTGGACGTGGGAAATCTGCTCACCTTCGCTTGAAGAACGCCTGCCGGGCGCCGGCGTCGCCAACTATCGCTATGCGGCCGAGGGCGAGCTTCTCGTGCGGTGATGCACGGGTCTTTATGCATGTTTCGACCCCAAATGGCCCTATCAGCGACAGGGCCATTTTTCACCGGAAAATTCTTTTGTGATTTTCAAAGGATTGCCATTTTGCGCCCCCTGATGTTCTGTGCTAGGAGGTTGCGGCTGCCAGACCTAAAGGGCGGCGGCACAGCAGAATCGTTGGGCAGGTGAAGATGGTGCGCTCGAAATTCTCGGCTTCCTTGATGGCTGCTGTTCTGGCAGGCATGACTCTCGCAGGGTGCTCTGCTCTGCGTGATTCGGATGATGACAAGCAGAATCTGGAACGCTTCACTGCCGAGCAGATCTATAAACGTGGCGAATACGAGCTTGAGAACAATCGCAAGCCCGAAGACGCCGTTCATTATTTCAGTGAGGTCGAACGGCTTTACCCCTATTCCGAATGGGCCAAGCGGGCATTGATCATGCAGGCCTATGGGTATCACCGGGCGGGTGATTACGAAGAGGCGCGGGGTGCTGCCCAACGTTTCATCGCGACCTATCCCGGCGATCAGGATGCGGCTTATGCCAAATACCTGCTTGCGCTTTCCTATTACGACCAAATCGATGAGGTCGGGCGCGACCAGGGACTGACCTTCCAGGCGCTGGTGGCGCTGCGTGAGGTGATCGAGGAATATCCCGACTCGGAATATGCCCGCAGCTCGATCCTGAAATTCGATCTCGCATTCGACCATCTGGCTGCCAAGGAAATGGAGATCGGGCGCTATTACCTGAAGCGTGGCCATTATACGGCGGCGGTTAACCGGTTCCGTGTCGTTGTCGAGGAATATCAGACGACCACACAGACGCCCGAGGCATTGATGCGTCTGGTCGAGGCCTATCTTGCGCTTGGTCTGACGGATGAAGCGCAGACCGCAGGCGCCATTCTTGGACATAACTTCCAGTCTTCCCCATTCTATACGGATGCATATCGTCAGTTGCGTGGGCGCGGTCTGACGGCCGAAGCGCGCGGGGATAGCTGGCTGACCAATGTCTATCGTCAGGTGGTTCAAGGGAAATGGCTGTGAGCTGCTAGGCCACAGCAGCCGGAAAGAAGCCATGCTTCAATCGCTGGACATCCGCGACATGCTGCTGATCGACCGGCTGGATCTGGAGTTTCAGCCGGGGCTGAATGTACTGACCGGCGAAACCGGCGCGGGCAAGTCGATCCTCCTGGATTGTCTGGGCTTTGTTCTGGGCTGGCGCGGACGTGCCGATCTGGTTCGGACGGGTGCGGCTCAGGGCGAAGTGACAGCAGTGTTCGACCTTCCGAAAGATCATCCGGCGCGGGGGATACTGGCCGAGGCCGGAATCGAATGTGAAGAAAATGAGCTGATCCTGCGCCGCGTGAATGGCGCGGATGGACGAAAGACCGGCTGGATCAATGACAGGCGAAGCTCTGGCGAGGTATTGCGCAAGCTGTCGGAATATCTGGTCGAGTTACACGGTCAACATGATGATCGTGGTTTGCTGAATCCACGCGGGCATGCTGCGCTGCTGGATGCATTTGCGCGGATCGACAAGGGGCCGGTCCGGCAAGCATGGGCATCCCGGCGCGATGCCCGGCGCAGGCTGGCCGAAGCCGAGGCAGCTTTGACCAAGGCCCGCGAGGAAGAGGATTTCCTTCGCCATGCGGTTGCGGAACTGGACGAATTTGCCCCACGGCCCGGCGAAGAAGCAGAACTGGATACGCGCCGGCGCAGCATGCAGGCCGCTGCGCGAATCCGGGAAGATGTCGCCCGCGCCTTGCAACTTCTTGGGGTCGAAGGGGCCGAATCCGCAATTCTGGACGCAAATCGCTGGCTTGAAGGGGCGGCAGACTCGGCAGAAGGACGGCTGGATGCCCCGATCTCTGCTCTGTCGCGTACACTGGTTGAGCTGGGTGAAGCTTATGCCGGCGTCGAAGCCGCGCTTTCGGAAATGGAATTCGATCCCCACGAACTGGAAACCAGCGAAGAACGGCTGTTTGCGCTCCGGGCTCTTGCCCGAAAGCACGATGTTCTGCCGGACGATCTGGCAGGTCTTGGCGACGATCTTCGTGTACGGCTTGAACGGATTGTTTCAGGTGAGCAGTCATTGACGGAACTGCGCAAACAGGCCGAGGCGTCGGAACGTGAATGGCAGACCGAGGCGGATGCCTTGACGGCGATACGTCGTGAGGCTGCCGTCCGCCTTGACAAGGCGGTGATGGCCGAGCTTGCACCGCTGAAGATGGAACGCGCCGTTTTCCAGACCGGCATTACCCAAGGCGATCCGGGCTCCGATGGTCAGGACGATGTTGCATTTACGGTGGCAACCAATCCGGGAGCTCCTGCCGGACCCCTGGACAAGATTGCTTCGGGGGGCGAGTTGTCGCGTTTTCTGCTTGCGCTGAAAGTATGTCTGGCACGGGGAAACGATGCGTTTGTGCTGATCTTCGATGAGATTGATCGGGGCGTTGGCGGCGCGACGGCTGATGCGGTCGGAAGGCGATTGAAGAAACTGGCACAGGATGCGCAGGTTTTGGTCGTAACCCATTCCCCGCAGGTGGCCGCATTGGGCGACAGGCATTTCTTTGTCTCGAAATCGGTCGAAGACGGCATCACGACCTCGGCCGTTGCAGAGTTGAACCCCGAGGCGCGGGTGCAGGAAATTGCCCGGATGCTGTCAGGAGACAAGGTGACCGATGCCGCCAAGGCGGCAGCGAGATCCTTGCTGGACGGATCGGAATGAGATCGATGGCGATGCGCCGGGCGCAACAGCATGCAGGTCCCTGCCGGGATGCCCATACCGACTGAAATCTTCGGCTTCAGGCTTCAAATTCGTGACGGATGTGCTTATTGGATGCTCGTCAGGGGGCACCGCCCGTCCGGGTGGGCTGGCGATGAAAGAGATGACAGTGAATATGGTGCATCGTGGAATTGACTGAACAGCGCGGGAAACAGAGGGTGATCAGCTTCCTGCAGCCCGGTTACCAGTCGTTCACGCCAATACATGCAGAGACGATGCATTTTGAATTCTGAACAATGGCTTGAAATAACGGCATGCGAACTTCGAAATTCGCTGAACGCTGAAAGAACCCGATCCGGTTTGTGAAGGAAGATGAAATGGACATGCAGGCTGAAACCTATCAGGTCACCGCGGACGAGTTGCGGCAATTCGTCGAGCGTATCGAAAGGCTGGAGCAGGAAAAGAAAGATATCGCCGATCAGATCAAGGAAGTATTCGCAGAAAGCAAAAGTCGCGGCTTCGATGCCAAGGCGCTCAAATCGATCATTTCCTTGAGAAAGAAAGACAAGGATCAACTGGCCGAGGAAGAAGCGGTGCTGGAGCTCTATAAGGAAGCTTTGGGAATGGTTTAGGCGTCGTTACCCGATCGGACCCGTGTTTTCAAAGCGACCCGGGTGGGACCGCTCTGACGGGCAAGTGCGCAGCTCATCGGCGTCGCGCGTTCGCACGACACCAATCCGGCAGCTTATCCGGCGGAGCTCCGTCTTACAGGATCGTGTTGATCCTGAGCGGCGAAAAGCCGCGCCTCTCTGGGCAGCAGTTCCTTCAGCTTGCGCATCGCGCGATAGGCGTTATTCGCAACTGCATGCTCACTTGCTGCGCTTAGAAGGATGCGGCTGTCACGGTCGTCGAAGACCTGGCTAAGCTGTTCTATGGCGATTATCAGTTGCTTGCGGCCCCGATCGGGATCCGTGGTACCAGCGATCAGAAGCTGTGCGATATAGCAGGCTCGGGAAACCGGAGTTTTGGCATCATCCGGATGAATCGCGTCTTTCAGGCGTAGAATATGGGTATTTGGCGTCTTGATCGTAAAGCTGGTTCTACGGGCGCCGTTTTCGATGACCGCGCCGTTGATCAGGATGCGTTCATTCGGGTTCAGTTTGAGAGTAAGACCGCTCATGCCTGCACCTCGCCACGCAAACCTTTCATGACTGACATATTGATATCGATCAGAACGTCGACGGAAAGCTTTCGAAACATGACAGCGCGGCCGTGTCGAAGCGAAAAATCGGCAAGCGACAACAGCCCGGCCTTGGCATTATCCGGAAGTTTATTACCCTCACTCAGCAGATCCGAAGACAGAATGGTCCAAAGGCGATTATTGTGATCCACGGCATCGATGATCTTCAAATGATCGTTATCTGCGGATGCGTTTCGCAACAGGCGGGTGACGCGGGCTAAGGCGTCGTATTCCGTGTCACGGGGGGTGCGCGTAATCTGCGCGCCGTAACCATGCGATGAGGATGTTGCAATCGCGCTCACGTTAGTCGTTCCCGGACTGAAATGTTAGGAGATCCGGGACGCCGATATGCGTCCCGGAGGTTCTTGAGGGGGTTCCGGTTAGCGGAACAGGGCCAGAACCGCGCCCGGCGCCTGGTTGGCGATGGACAGTGACTGGATGCCAAGCTGCTGCTGGGTCTGCAGGGCTTGCAGGCGGGCCGAGGCCTCTTCCAGGTTGCTGTCGACCAATGCTCCGATGCCCGAGGTCAGGTTGTCCTTGATCTGACCTACCGATTTTTCCTGCGCTTCGATGCGGTGTTGTTTCGCGCCGAGTTTCGCAGCGGCGTTGATCGAGAATTCGATCAAGGCTTCGACGCTGGTATCGGTATCGGCCGTAACAGTTGACGTTACCTTCCCGGTGGTCGCGTCGACTGCGTGATCGACGGCCCCACTGATAAGTGCTTCAGCCGCCTTGGAGGTGGTTGGCTTGGTCCATGCCGCCAGTTTGTCGTAGACTGCGGTAGTAAAGTCCTGGGACTGGACGACGATCGCCGTATGACCGGTAGTTGTTGCGCCATAGCTGCGGTCAAGAGAGGCAAGAACGGTATATTGTGTTGCCGGATCGCCGCCGGTTCCACCCGTGTTCAGCAGATTCACGCCGTTAATTTGCGACGAATCGATCTTGGCCTTGATTCCGTCAATCAGTTCGCTGATCTCGTCCCAGTTTTTTGCCACATCCTGATCAGAATTGGACGAAGCTGTCAGGCGATCCTTGATGATTTTCAGGTCATCGACGATGCCATTGGCATTTTCAACCGCGGTCGAGACAACCTTTGATGCGACATTAAGGCCCTGTTGAATCGTCTTGAAAGCATCGCGGTCGGTCTCCATCGTCTTGGCGACGGCCCAGATGGCCGAACCGTCGGCGGCGGTGTTGATGCGCTTGCCGGTCGAGATTTCACGCTGGGTTATGCCCAACATCTTGTTGGTGTTTTTCAGCGTTTGCAGCGCGACGATGGCGCCGTTATTGGTCAGAATGCTGGTCATTCACATTATCCTGTAAAAAGGCGAATTATCCGCCAGAGTTTCGGTAACATGGCCTTCTGACCGGGCTGGGTATCCCCACGACTTCTGTTCGAGATCGGTTCTATCGAGGGGTGGTTGACGGTTCGTGAAGAAAACCGCGTCATAAGTCCGAGAAATAATACAATTTTATCGAGTTCCGGAATTGCAGTGCCTGCGGGATGCGGCGTGCAACAAAAACGGCCGTGCGCGAGGCACGACCGTTGTGATCCGGTGGCTTGAGCACCGGACCTGTTTTGCAGATTTCATAAATCCAGCGCCTGCATCCGTTCCCGGAGCCCGGCCGGAACGGTTTTATTCGGCTTCGTTCGCAGGGCTGGCGTTGAGCTGGCCGTAATTTTCGGCCCCGATTGTTCCGTAAAGCTCGAGCTGGGTTTCGAGGAAGTCGATATGACCCTCTTCATCGGCGATCAGATCTTCGAACAGCTGCTTGCTGACATAATCCCCGACCTTCTCGCAGTGATCGCGCGCTTCGATATACAGGGTGCGCGCGTCATGTTCCCCCGCAAGATCGGCCTCGAGCGTCTCCTTGAGGCTCTGCCCGATTCGCAGCGGGTCGAGTTTCTGGAGATTCGGGTGACCTTCGAGAAAGATGATTCGCTGGATCAGACGATCCGCATGGTTCATTTCTTCGATTGATTCTGCACGCGATTTGCTTGCGATCTTACCGTAACCCCAATCTTCTTGCAGGCGATAATGCAGCCAATACTGGCTGACCGCCGTCAATTCAGACCGCAGTGCGGCGTTGAGATATTCGATGACTTTTGCGTCGCCCTTCATTTGGGTGGCCCTCCATGCTGCCTGATGCTGCCCGCAAAATCGGCGGGGCGACACCCAGATTATCGCAGTGGCGCATGGTGTCCAGAAACAGCGGCATGCAACTGCCACAATCTGCACGTTTTCCCAGGGCGTGATAGATTTTACCCGGTGTGATGATCGTTTGCGGATCCGAGGCGCGCATCCAGTCGATAGCGGCGTGGATGTCGTGATCCGAAATCTGTGTGCAGTGGCAAACGATCATGAAAGGCTCCTGTACCAGAAACACTTATCAAACTTGTCGGGTATGTAAAGACCAAGTTTTTCACTTAGCTTTTCACATTACCGCTATCGGCTTTTGTCCAGCTATCTTGACCGGGCAGACATAGCGGAGCAAAAGCCCGGATATGAACCTGTCGGATTTCGATTTTCACCTGCCTCAACACCTGATTGCGACCCGTCCCGCGCGGCCGCGAAGTTCGGCGCGTCTGCTGCTTGCCGAAGGCGGGAGGATTGCGGACCGGCATGTCTTCGATCTGCCGCAGATCCTGCGTGCGGGTGACTTGCTGGTGCTGAACGACACCAAGGTGATTCCGGCAAGACTGACGGGCGTGCGCCGGCGTCAGACCGGGCAAGGCGAGGTGGTGGCGAAAGTCGAGGTAACACTTCTGGAACCCGCCGCCGATGGCTGGCACGCGATGGCAAGGCCGTTGCGGAAATTGCGCGAAGGAGAAGTGATCAGTTTCGGCGATGCGCTATCCGCAACGGTTGCCGAGATTGCCGAGGGAAGCCTGCGTCTGCGCTTTGATGCCGAGGGTGACGCTTTCGATGCGGCACTGGCCAAAGTGGGGGCGATGCCGCTGCCACCCTATATCGCCTCATTGCGCGCACCGGATGAGCAGGACCACCGGGATTACCAGACCGTCTGGGCAAGGCGGCAAGGCGCGGTCGCTGCGCCAACTGCCAGCCTGCATTTCGATACGCCTCTGCTGAAAGCTTTGGAAGAACGTGGCGTCGAGTTCGTTCACGTCACCCTGCATGTGGGCGCCGGCACCTTCCTTCCCGTCAAGGTCGAGGATGTGACCACGCACCGGATGCATGCCGAATGGGGAGAGGTCAGCGATCAGGCCGCCGCCCGGATCAACGCCGCGAAGGCCGAAGGACGAAGGGTCATTCCGGTCGGGACAACGGCCTTGCGATTGATCGAATCAGCGGCCGATCCAGAAGGCCGGATGCAGGCCTTTGCCAGTTCGACCGAGATTTTCATCTATCCCGGTTATCAATTCCGGGTGAGCGATGGGCTGATGACCAATTTCCATCTGCCGAAATCGACTCTGCTCATGCTGGTTTCCGCGCTTATGGGGATCGATAAAATCAAACAGATTTATGCGCATGCCGTTTCCGAAGAATACAGATTCTTCAGTTATGGAGACGCATCGCTTCTGTTACCCTAGGCGCGAATCCCACTGGCAAACCGTTGCGTTCGCAGTTAGGGGCGATCGCTTGGTCTGATCGATTCGATATTACTGGAGCGGGTGTCGGCATGACGTCGGTAATGCGCAGCACATGGCCCCTGTTGATGGGCGTTCTCTTCCTGATGGTGGGTAACGGGATGCACGGCACCTTGCTGGGTATCCGGGGCGAGATCGAACATATCGGCACGTTCCATATGTCCGTCGTCATGTCCGGATATTACGGCGGTTTCCTGCTGGGCAGCCTGATCGTACCCAATATCATCCACAATGTCGGCCATGTGCGGGTCTTTGCCGCCCTGGGCTCGATGATCTCGGCGATATTGGTGCTTTTTGCCATCGGACCGAACTGGATTTCATGGACGATTTTGCGCTTCCTGATCGGGTTCTGCTTCTGCGGTGTCTATATCACCGCGGAAAGCTGGCTGAACGAATCCTCGACCAATGAGAATCGCGGCAAGACGCTGGCCGCCTATATGATCATGCAGCTTCTGGGGATCGTCGCGGCGCAGGCATTGCTGAATGTCGGTGATCCGGCCGGGTTCCTGTTATTCGCCATTCCTTCGGTGCTGGTGTCGCTGGCTTTCACGCCGATCCTGCTGTCGGCCCGACCGGCTCCCCGGTTCGAGACGATCAAACGGATGTCCTTTTCCCGGCTTTACCGTGCGTCGCCTCTTGGTTGCGTGGGGGTCTTCCTGATGGGAGGCGTATTCGCAGCGCTTGCAGGCATGTCGGCGGTCTGGGGCGCAAGGGTTGGGCTGTCGGTCGCCGAGATCTCGATTTTCGTGGCGGCGATATATGCTGGGGGACTGGTGCTGCAATACCCGCTGGGATGGGTGTCGGATCGGTATGACCGCCGCAAACTGGTGATGCTTCTTGCCGCAACCGGCGCGTTGACCACAGTTTTCGTCGTGGTTCTTCAACCGGGCGGTGCGGGGCTGGTTCTGGCCGGCGCGGTGCTTGGCGGCGTATCGCATCCGATCTATGCGATGTTGCTGGCATATACGAACGATTATCTGGATCAATCCGATATGGCTGCAGCCTCGGCGGGGCTTTTGTTTATCTACGGGCTTGGCTCGTTGGGCGGTCCGATCATCACCGGTTGGCTGATGGGGGTTACGGGGCCGGACGGATACTGGATTTACATGGGTGTCCTTCTGGTTGCGGTGACCGCCTATGCGGCGTGGCGGATGACCAGGCGCCCGGCATTGACCGCAGACGAACAGGGCAGTTATGCCGCCATTGGCACCAATGCCACGGCGCTGGTTGTCGAGGCGGCTCTGGACGAGGCGCAATCCGATACCCCTTCCGACGAAAGCGGAGACGGACAGGCCGAGCCACTTGCAGAGCGGAAACCGGATGACGCGGAGTCTTCGGATACAGTTTGACGGAACTCCTCCCCGGCTGCGCTTGCCGCCTATGAGATAATGGTTTAACGCTGAACTATCTTCAGTAAGCGGGGGACCGGATGGCTCAGAATTTCGATATGGTGGTGATCGGCGCAGGGCCGGGCGGTTATGTCGCCGCGATCCGGGGCGCGCAGCTTGGTCTGAACGTGGCCTGTATCGAGCGCGAACATCTGGGCGGTATCTGCCTGAACTGGGGCTGTATCCCGACCAAAGCCCTGCTGCGCAGCGCCGAAGTGTTTCACCTGATGCACCGGGCCAAGGATTTCGGTCTTAGTGCCGACAAGATCGGCTTCGATCTGGACAAGGTGGTTGAACGTTCTCGTGGTGTGGCCAAGCAACTGACGGGCGGGATTGGGCATCTGTTCAAGAAGAACAAGGTCACGACCATCATGGGCGAGGCGAAGATCACCGGTAAGGGAAAGATCACCGTCAAGACTGACAAGGGCACCGAAGAGGTGACGACGAAATCCATTGTTCTGGCGACGGGCGCGCGGGCGCGGGAATTGCCGGGGCTTGAGCCGGACGGAAAACTGGTCTGGAACTACAAGCACGCGCTGAAGCCGCCGCATATGCCGAAAAAGCTGCTGGTGATCGGCTCGGGTGCGATCGGAATCGAATTCGCCAGCTTTTTCAACACGCTGGGCGCGGATACCACCGTGGTCGAGGTCATGGACCGTGTGCTGCCGGTCGAGGATGCCGAGATCAGTACCTTTGCGAAGAAACAATTCGTCAAGCAGGGCATGAAGATCAGGGAAAAGGCTTCCGTCAAGAAGCTTGACCGTGCTGGCGCGAAGGTGACCGCTCATATCGAGGCGGGAGGCAAAACCGAAAAGCAGGAATTCGATACCGTGATTTCGGCGGTCGGCATCGTCGGTAATGTCGAGGGGCTGGGTCTGGAAGAGCTTGGCGTCAAGATCGACCGTAGCCATGTCGTGACCGACGAATATTGCCGCACCGGGGTCGAGGGGCTGTACGCCATTGGTGATGTGGCCGGCGCGCCCTGGCTTGCGCATAAGGCCAGTCATGAGGGCGTTATGGTGGCCGAACTGATCGCCGGGCAGCATCCGCATCCGGTCAAGCCTGATTCGATTGCCGGTTGCACCTATTGTCATCCGCAGGTTGCCAGCGTTGGCATGACCGAGGCGCAGGCGAAAGAGGCGGGGCATGACGTAAAGGTCGGGCGTTTTCCCTTTGTAGGCAACGGCAAGGCGATTGCGCTTGGCGAGCCGGAGGGGATGATCAAGACGGTGTTCGATGCGAAGACGGGCGAGCTTCTGGGCGCGCATATGGTCGGCGCAGAGGTGACGGAACTGATTCAGGGCTATGTCATCGGCCGCACGCTTGAGACGACCGAAGCCGAATTGATGGAAACGGTCTTCCCGCATCCGACCCTGTCAGAGATGATGCATGAGTCCGTTCTGGATGCCTATGGCAGAGCGATCCATTTCTGAGCTTTTGTCCTGTTGGTGACGTGGCGGGGGCTTTGCGCCCCCGTTGTCGTTTCAGTGACGACTCCCTCCGCAGGATGTTGAGCTGAAAAAGAAATGGATCGGGTGGGGTGCATCAGTGACCTGTCAGTTGCGCATGAAAAAGGCCGGGCGATCGCCCGGCCTTTGCGTGTTTGAATAGGGAGCGGTTATTCGCGGTTGCCAAGGAACTGCAGCAGGAACATGAACAGGTTCAGGAAGTCCAGATACAGCTGCAGAGCACCCATGATTGCCGTCTTGGCCAAGAGTGAACTGTCCGAATCCGCCATCCGCAGGTAGGTGTTCTTGATGTTCTGCGTGTCGTAGGCGGTCAGCCCCGCAAAGATCAGTACGCCGAGGATCGAGATCGCGAATTGCAGCCCGCTGGACTGCAGGAAGATATTGACGATCGAGGCGACGATCAGCCCGATCACGCCCATGATCAGGAAGCTGCCCCAGCCGGAGATGTCTTTCTTGGTCGTATAACCCCAAAGCGACAAGCCAGCGAATGAGATGGCCGTGACAAGGAAGGTCTGAACGATCGAGAAATTCGTATAGGCGATGAAGATCCAGCTGATCGAGATGCCCATCAAGGCGGCGAAACCATAGAATACCATGGTCGCGGCCTGAACTGACAGGCGGTTCAGCGCGGCGCCGAAGCCGAAGACGACCAGCAGCGGAGCGAACATGATCACCCATTTGAGCGGCGTTTGATAGATCGTCACGCCAAGCGATGTCAGTTGACCATCGGGCGCGACCGCCAGCATGTTGGTGCCCCAGGCAAGGATGGCGGTCACAAGCATTCCGACCGACATCAGCCCATACACGCGGTTCATATAGGCCCGCAGGCCCTGATCGATCACCGCTGAGCGGGTGCCGACGCCCTGCGCGGTGCGGTAAGTGTTGTAGTCTGCCATCAATATCTCCCCTGTAAATATGGCATAGAGGTCATGGCAGTTATATTGGCAGGAACCCGCCGTGAATCAACCTCGGAAGGCGCGATATTTGCAGCATTTTACATGCTGATGAGAATTTTACCGACAGCTTTGCGGCTGCGCAGCATCTCATACCCGTCGGCCAGCCGTGACAGCGGCAGGATCTCTCCGGCGACGGGGGTGAGTTTTCCCTTGTCAAACAGCGCAAACAGCTCTTCTAGGCTTTGTCGCAATGCTGTCGGATTCAATTCGCGGTAACCGCCCCAGTAGAAGCCGTGAATGGCGATATTTTTAACGAGCGCGTGGTTAAGCGGCAATTCCGGAGGCGTTCCCGAGGCGAAGCCGATGACGAGGAAGCGGCCCCCGCGCCTTAACGCCCCGAAGGCCTGTTTTCCTGCTGTACCGCCCACCGGATCGTAGACGACATGAACGCCGCCTGCCTTGCGAAGCTCGGCCCTGAGATCGGTGCACTCGGCGCTGTCGATCACCATCTCCGCCCCGGCATCCGTGACGGTCTGCAATTTGTCCGCGCCGCGGACCACGCCAATGACCCGCGCGCCGAGGGCATGGCCGATTTCGACCGCGGTCAGTCCGACTCCGCCTGCCGCGCCCAATACCACCAGCGTTTCATCCGGCTGCAATCGCGCTAATCCGGTCAATGCCAGATGGCTGGAACCATAGGCGATCTGAAAGCCGGCGGCCTGTTCGAAACTCATCCGGCGGGGGATCTTTATGCAGGCGTCTTGAGGCACCGCGATCATCTGGGCCAGTGTACCTGAATAGCAGACCGCAACCCGGTCTCCGGGGATCAGCCCGCTGCCGTCCGGCGCCTCGAGAACCTCGCCCGCACCTTCCAGCCCCGGAACGAAGGGCGGCTGGACCCGTTCCTGATATTCACCCCGTGCCTGCAGCAGATCCGCGAAGTTCAGTGCAGCGCAATGCATGCGCAGCAGAACTTCGTCCTGCGAGCGAATTGGTGGCGAAAGCTCCTCTATAGCGGGATCCTGCCCATAAGAATTCACGCTTGCGGCACTGATTGTTTCGGGCATGTTCACCTCGGCGAAAAGCAGTATTATTTCATTGAATTACACAAGTATATTAAAGGCGATTCAAGTCAGATAACTTTTTCTGTATTTTCATTCAGCTTTTGGTATGCTTTCCGAGCTAACAGCCGTAGATTGCGCGGCTATGCGTAGTTCAATTTGGGATTGTAGTGAGGGTTTACAATGAAACACAGTGTAGATGTCCATGTTGGCAAGCGGATTCGTCATCGTCGGTGGATGATCGGGGTAACTCAGCAACAGCTTGCGGATAAGGTCGGGATCAAATTTCAGCAGATCCAGAAATACGAAACCGGGATGAACCGGGTTTCGGCATCTCGCCTGTGGGACATTGGGCATGCACTTGACGTTCCGGTGAATTTCTTTTTCGAAGGACTGCACGAAAATGCGATGGCTGAAGTCGAGGGGGATATCCTCGCTGACAAGGAAGCATTGCAGCTCGTACGTGCATATTATTCGATTCCCGAGGCGCAGCGGCGGCAGATTTTTGAGCTGGCGCGGGTGCTTTCCAACGTCGCCTGATTTGTGAAATTCCGATGACCGGCGTTTCGCCGGGGCTGGAAGCCGTAAGCCATTGACGCTAAACCGTCATTACGGGGCAGAGCGGCGGAGGCATCCATGCAGGACGCGCAACGGATCATAGATACGGCGCATGAAATGGCGGATGCGGCAAGGCAGGCGATCCTGCCGCATTTCCGTGACCGGAATCTTGCTGCCGACAATAAGCGTCCGGCGGATTTCGACCCGGTGACGGTTGCCGACCGTGCCGCCGAAAAGGCGATGCGCGAGGTATTGTCCCGGCGTTGCCCCGACGATTCGGTTTTTGGCGAGGAATATGGCCTTAGCGAGGGGCGCAGCGGGTTGACCTGGATCCTCGATCCGATTGATGGCACTCGCGCATTCATCTGCGGTGCGACAAGCTGGGGCGTCCTGATCGGTCTGAAGGATAGCGATTCCATCCGTTACGGCATGGTAGATCAGCCCTATATCGGTGAGCGTTTCGAGGGCGGATTGGGTATTTCGCGCTTTACCGGTCCCTCGGGCCAGAAGCCGCTTGCTGTGCGGCAGGGCGTAGAGCTTGGGCAGGCGACGCTGTTGACGACCTTTCCCGAGATCGGCACCCCGGATGAGGGTGAAGCATTCGGGCATGTGGCAAACCGGGTCAGGCTGACGCGATATGGGCTTGACTGCTATGCCTATGCCCTGCTTGCGCTTGGGCAGGTGGATCTGGTGATTGAAGCGGGGTTGCAGCCCTATGATATTGCCGGACCTCTGGCCGTTGTCGAAGCGGCAGGAGGAATCGTTACTGATTGGCAGGGCGGCTCTGCCGCTTCCGGTGGGCAGGTCATTGCGGCTGCGTCGGAACTTCTTCACCGTCAGGCGCTTGAGTTGTTGAACGCCTGAAATCCCAGCTTTACATGAATTGAAACCCGACATCATTGCCTGACAGGAGATTCCGGATGAGCGAAGACGAGCGCCCCGAAACCGAAGAACTGGTTACCGAGGCACCGTCGGAGCGCGAGGAGGATGAATTCCTGCCCCGGCGCGAATTGCTGGATCAGATCCACGAAGCGATTGCGATGGGGGACAAGGCGCGGCTGAACGACTTGCTCGAGCCGATGCATGCCGCCGATATCGCCGATATCATCGAGAGGCTGGATCCGTCGCGGCGCCGGGATTTCCTTGAACTTTACGCGGGCGAGATCGACGGCGAGATCCTTTCCGAAATCGACGAGGCGATCCGCGAGCAGGTGCTTGAGCAGCTTCCGCCCGAGGTTCTGGCCGACGCCGTCCGCGAGATGGACAGCGATGATGTCGTGGATCTGGTTGAAGATCTGGACGAGGAAGACCGGGAAGGGATTCTGGCCGCTCTGGACGATTCCGACCGGGCAGCGGTTCAGCAGTCACTGACCTATCCGGAATATTCCGCCGGGCGCCTGATGCAGTCCGAGGTGGTTACCGCCCCGGAGCACTGGACTGTGGGCGAGATGATCGACTTCCTGCGGGCAGAGGAATGGCTGCCCGAACAATTCTATCATGTCATTCTGGTCGATCCGCGGCGGCATCCTGTCGGCTATGTTCAGCTTGGCCGGATGCTGGCCGCAAAACGCGACGCGCTGCTTGGCACATTGCGCGAGGACAGTTTCCGCACCATCAGCGCCTATGCCGAGGAAGGCGATGTGGCTTATGCCTTTAACCAGTATCACCTGATTTCGGCGCCGGTCGTGGACAAGGATGACCGGCTGGTCGGTGTCATTACCATCGACGACGCGATGGCCGTTCTGGACGAAGAACATGAAGAGGATATCCTTCTGCTTGCCGGTGTGGGCGAGGATTCATCCATTACAGACAGCGTGACGGAAACTTTACGTCGGCGCATTCCGTGGCTGATGGTGAATGTATGCACGGCGATCGTCTCATCGCTGGTGATTTCGATCTTTGAGACGACGATCACGGATTTCGTGGCGCTTGCCGTGCTGATGCCGATTGTCGCCTCGATGGGCGGGAACGCGGGAACGCAGACATTGACCGTCGCAGTTCGGGCGCTTGCGACCAAAAGCCTGACCACGGGCAATGTATGGCGGGTTGTCCGGCGCGAAGCGATGGTGGGCTTGCTGAACGGGCTGACATTCGCCGTGGTGATGGGAGTGGTGGCATGGTTCTGGTTCGGCGGCATCTCTCTGGCGGGCGTGATCGGCATGGCCATGATCGTTAATCTGGCGATTGCGGCGCTTGCCGGCGTTCTGATCCCGCTTACACTTGATAAACTGGGTGCCGATCCGGCTCTTGCATCAGGGACTTTCGTCATGACCATGACGGATGTGGTCGGTTTTTTCACCTTTCTCGGTCTTGCTTCGATGGTGCTGGTATGAGTGTCACAGACAAAGCCGCGCTGCGTGCCCGGGCACTGACCGCCCGTCAGCGTGAAGGCGGCGATCAGGCGGGGATCACGCGGCATCTTTCCGCGGCGCTGCATCCTCATGGCGGCGCGATTTTGTCGGGCTATTGGCCGATGCGGGGCGAGGCCGATCCGATTCCCGCCATGCGGGACCATTCCGGGCCACTTTGTCTGCCTGTGGTTCCGGGCAAGGCCGTTCCGTTGATATTCCGGCAATGGCAAGGCGAGGCATTGGAGGCGGGACCGTTCGGCACTTCGCATCCTTCCGAATCATCTCCGGTATTGCGGCCCGAAGTGCTGATCGTGCCGCTTGCCGCGTTTGATCGGGCCGGCAATCGTATCGGCTATGGTGGCGGTTATTATGACCGGACCCTCGAACTTCTGCGTTCGCAGGGGAGTGTCATCGCAATCGGGTTGGCTTTTGCCAGTCAGGAATTGCCGCAGCTGCCGGTCGAAGCCTATGATCAGCCTTTGGATCTGATCGTTACCTGCCGCGAGATTATCCGTCCGCGCGCCGGATGAATTTGCAGCCGTTTCTGTTGCCCGTTTGCATCAGCTGTGCGCAAGCTGTGGATGAGCCCGGGATAACTCTGTGGAAAACACGCGAGTATCTATTCGCATTCTTCTGATTCCATACGAAAAATCATGGTTTGAGGGCCTCCCCGGGTGTTTGGTGGGGCAAAGCTGTGTGCGAATCCCGCGGATCACGACTTGGCGATCTGTCAACGCTTATCTGCTCAAAGAATGTCAAAAAAAGATGTTGAAAGCGTCACCTAAACGCGGCACTTTGTATGGTGTGGCCATGGCGGCACAAGATGTGGTGGGGGAACCCCGAAAAGCATCGCCGCCATGCCCCGGAATTTGGTTCAATACGAGATGGCGGCGATCAGCTTGCCGAGCCCGGTCCTATGGCCGGGTATCGGCCCCGGTTTGCTTGTGTCATGTGGCGGATTCCGGACGAGGGACAGTGACTGAACAAAGAGACTGAAGGGGCAGGACATGAAGATCGAACGGCGCTTTACCACCGCAAAGAGTGGCGCATATGGCGAGATCGAATACACCACGACGGTCAGCGAGATCCGGAATCCGGATGGCACGATCGTTTTCCGCAACGAGAATGTCGAGGTGCCGAAGGGCTGGAGCCAGGTTGCCAGCGACGTGATCGCGCAGAAATATTTCCGCAAGGCTGGCATTCCGGCCGCGTTGAAGCGGGTCAAGGAAAAGGGCGTGCCCGAGTTCCTGTGGCGCAGCGTTGCGGATGAGGCCGCGCTTGAAGGCCTGCCCCAGGATCAGCGTTATGTCGGCGAGACCTCGGCACGGCAGGTCTTCGACCGTCTTGCGGGGGCATGGGCATATTGGGGCTGGAAGGGCGGCTATTTTTCCAGCGAAGAAGACGCAAGCGCCTATTACGATGAAATGCGCCATATGCTGGCCCGGCAGATGGCCGCGCCGAACAGCCCGCAATGGTTCAATACCGGCCTGCATTGGGCCTATGGCATCGACGGTCCGTCGCAGGGCCATTATTATGTCGATTTCAAGACCGGCAAGCTGGTGAAGTCCGACAGTGCCTATGAACATCCTCAGCCGCATGCCTGCTTTATCCAGTCAGTCAGCGACGATCTGGTCAATGAAGGCGGCATCATGGATCTGTGGGTGCGTGAAGCGCGGCTGTTCAAATACGGCTCGGGCACCGGCACCAATTTCAGCTCTCTACGGGGTGAGGGAGAGGCGCTTTCGGGCGGCGGCAAGTCATCCGGGCTGATGGGTTTCCTGAAGATCGGCGACAGGGCGGCGGGCGCGATCAAATCCGGCGGCACCACCCGCCGCGCCGCCAAGATGGTGATCTGCGACATGGATCACCCCGATATCGAGCAGTTCATCAACTGGAAGGTGATCGAGGAACAGAAGGTCGCAAGCCTTGTCGCGGGCTCCAAGGCGCATGAGGCGAAACTGAACGAGATTTTCGCTGCCATCCGCGAATGGGACGGCAGCATGGAAGATGCGACCAATCCCGCGAAGAATGACGGGCTGAAAACGGCGATCCGCAGCGCCAAGAAGGCGATGATCCCCGAGACCTATATCAACCGGGTGCTGCAATATGCGCGGCAGGGTTTCGACAGTATCGAATTCCCCACCTATGACACCGATTGGGATTCCGAGGCCTATGTGACGGTTTCGGGCCAGAATTCGAACAACTCGGTGCGCGTGACCGATGCCTATCTGAAGGCCGTTCACGAGGACGCGCCCTGGGAATTGCTGCGCCGCACCGATGGCAAGGTAGCCAAAACCATCTCGGCCCGTGAATTATGGGAACAGATCGGTCATGCCGCCTGGGCCTGCGCCGATCCTGGCATCCAGTTCCATGACACGGTGAACGCATGGCATACCTGCCCCGAGGATGGCGCCATCCGAGGCAGCAATCCCTGCAGCGAATATATGTTCCTTGACGATACCGCCTGCAATCTGGCGTCGATGAACCTGCTGAAATTCTACGTGGATGGCCGGTTCGACGCGGATGCCTATGTCCACGCCACAAGGTTGTGGACCGTGACGCTGGAAATCAGTGTGCTGATGGCGCAGTTCCCCTCGAAAGAGATCGCGCAAAGATCCTATGACTATCGCACGCTGGGGCTGGGCTACGCCAATATCGGCGGGTTGCTGATGAATATGGGCTTTGGCTATGACAGCGACGAAGGTCGGGCGATGTGTGGCGCGCTGACTTCGATCATGACCGGCGTTGCCTATGCGACGTCGGCCGAGATGGCCGGGGAACTGGGGGCATTCCCAGGATATGCACGCAATGCCAAGCATATGCTGCGCGTGATCCGCAATCACCGCGCCGCCGCTTTCGGCACCGATGCCTATCAGGGCGTGAATGTGAAGCCGGTCGAATTGGATGCCGAGAATTGTCCCGATCAGCGTCTGGTATCGATCGCCCGCGAAGCATGGGACGAGGCCCTGACCCTGGGTGAAGATCATGGCTTCCGCAATGCTCAGGCCACGGTGATCGCGCCTACCGGTACGATCGGTCTGGTGATGGATTGCGACACCACTGGGATCGAGCCGGATTTCGCATTGGTGAAATTCAAGAAACTGGCCGGTGGCGGCTATTTCAAGATCATCAACCAATCGGTTCCAGCGGCGCTGGAGAAGCTGGGCTACCCCTCGAACCAGATCGAAGAGATGATCGCTTATGCCGTAGGGCATGCCTCGCTGGGCAATTGCCCCGGCATCAACCACAGCGCGCTTGCCGGTCACGGTTTCGGTCCGCGCGAGATCGAGAAAGTCGAGGCGGCTTTGGCGAGCGCCTTCGACATCCGTTTCGTGTTCAATCAGTGGACCCTGGGCGAGGAATTCTGCCGCGAGACCCTTGGTATTCCCGCCGAGAAGCTGAATGATCCCACATTCGATCTGCTGCGTCATCTGGGCTTTACCCGTGCGCAGATCGAGGCCGCGAACGATCATGTCTGCGGGACGATGACGCTTGAGGGCGCGCCCTTCCTGAAAGACGAGCATTTGTCCGTTTTCGATTGCGCCAATGCCTGTGGCAAGAAGGGCAAGCGCTACCTTTCGGTCGAAAGTCATATCCGTATGATGGCGGCGGCGCAGTCCTTTATCTCTGGCGCGATCTCGAAGACGATCAACATGCCGAACGATGCCACTATTGCGGATACGCTGGCGGCTTACGAATTGTCCTGGTCGCTGGGGATCAAGGCGAATGCGCTGTATCGCGACGGCTCGAAGCTGTCGCAGCCGCTGGCTTCGGCATTGGTCGAGGATGACGAGGAGGCCGAGGAAATTCTTGCTACCGGCAGCCCGCAGGAAAAAGCGGCGATCATCGCCGAAAAGGTGGTCGAGAGGATCATCGTCAAGGAAGCCGTGCGCAGCCATCGCGAAAAACTGCCGCAGCGGCGCAAGGGTTATACGCAAAAGGCCATTATCGGCGGGCATAAGGTTTACCTGCGCACCGGCGAATATGACGATGGCGCACTCGGCGAGATCTTCATCGACATGCACAAGGAAGGCGCTGGCTTCCGGGCGATGATGAACAATTTCGCCATCGCCGTGTCAGTCGGTCTGCAATATGGCGTGCCGCTGGAAGAGTTCGTCGATGCCTTCACCTTCACCCGGTTCGAGCCGGCAGGCATGGTGCAGGGCAATGACAGCATCAAGAACGCGACCTCTATCCTTGACTATGTGTTCCGTGAACTTGCCGTTTCCTATCTGGATCGGACCGATCTGGCTCATGTGAAACCCGCAGGTGCAAGCTTTGACGATCTCGGCGGTGGTGAAGGAGAAGGCAAAAGCAACGTCGCCCCGATCAGCGATCAGAGTGAATTGCGGTCGCTGACCATGCTGAAGCAGATCAGCAGCGCGGGTTATCTGCGCAAGCGTTTGCCGCAAGAGCTGATGGTGCTGCAGGGCGGCGTGTCGGCGCGGGCCGTTTCCACTGGAGTGGCAGAAGCCGCAATCATGCATGAGGTTGCGCCCGCGGTTGTCGCATCGACCGGGATTGATGCGCGTACCAAGGCGAAGATGCAGGGTTACGAGGGCGATCCTTGCGGCGAGTGCGGCAATTACACTTTGGTACGGAACGGCACCTGCATGAAGTGCAATACCTGCGGAGGAACCAGCGGGTGCAGTTGAAGAACATTCCTGACACTGCCGTTGTCCGGGGCAAAGGCGGTATCAGACTTAAGGTAAGTTCCGGGGCGGGTGCGCTCGCCCCTTGCGCGGATCGGTAAACAGGCAGCAGCCATGTTCGAGCGGTGAATCAACGACCCGATCCGCGACACTGAGGGGGCCATGTGCCCCCTCTTTTTCTTGATAGACGGTTGCCCGGTGATGGGTCCATGCTGACTTGACCGTTATGGATCGTAGATTAACATTGTCGTAGCATGTTTGGCTTCCGTGATATCGAGATCATTCGCGCCATCGTCCGGCATGGCGGCTTCCGCGCTGCCTCGGATGCGACGGGGCTGGCGCAATCTGCGATTTCACGTCGTGTCCGGCATCTGGAAGATCGGATGAAAATCTCGATCTTCGAACGCGACGGGCGCGGCGTACGCCTGACTGCGGCAGGTCGCCGACTGGTCGACGAGGCCGAGATACTGGTGACTCAACGCGATCGCATTCTGGGCGAACTGACGCAGGGTGTGATGGCGGGCGTCGTGCGTCTTGGCGTGGCCGAAACCATGACCCATACGATTCTGCCGCGGATGCTGACCGATCTGCGGACCCGGCATCCGCAGCTGCGCTTCGAGATTTCGGTCGATACCTCTTCGCAAATAAGCCAGTTGCTGATCGATGACGGGCTGGATGTGGCGATCATGATGCGCGATCAGCTTCCACGCGGTATCAGCATGACGCCCTTGCCCTCGGTGACGTTGGGCTGGTTCGCCGCATCGTCGCATTTCCGTCTGCCGCGCCCTGCAGGTATCGACGATCTGGCAGCATTGCCCATCGTGTCATTTCCAAAGGGCACCTTGCCCCATCGTCAGGTCGTGAACCTGTTGTCGCCGGGACGGAAGACGGCGGCGGCGATTCATGGCTCGGCCTCGCTGGCTACCGTGCTGCATCTGGTCAGGCAGGGATTCGGCATTGGCACCATCCCGCATGATATCGCTGCCGCATGGCCGCATACCGGGCTTGAGGAAATCGAGGTTCTGCCAGAGGCCCGCTTGCCTGATCTGGATTTTTCGATTTGTTACATGCCTGAAAGAAATGATGAAATCGGGCGTGAAGTCACGCGTGCAGCGGTAGAGGCAGGCGTCGACCGATCTGATAATGAGATCAATACTGCGCATAACTGAACTATTGATCAACTAAGTTCTCTTGCGCGATCCTTGTTTCATCGCAAGGAGACTGTCATGAATAAATCCGGTCTGTCCGATCCGCGCCAGTTGCGTCGTGAAATTCGTGACGGGGGTTTCTGCGGGCCGACCGCAGGCTCGGGTGGCGATGCCTTGCAGGCCAATCTGGTGATCCTTGCAGCAGAGGATGCCGGTGATTTCATGCGCCTCTGCCAAAGCAATCCGCGTCCGTGCCCGCTGCTGGCGGTCGGAGAGCCGGGCGATCCTTCGTTGCCGGCGCTGGGGCAGGGGATTGATCTGCGTCACGATCTTCCGCGTTATCGCGTGTGGCGCGAGGGCGAACTGACCGATGAGCCTACCGATATCGCCGATCTGTGGCGGGATGATCTCGTGTCCTTCGCGCTTGGCTGCTCGTTCAGCTTCGAGGATGCGCTGACCCGCGCCGGAATCCCGATGCGTCATCATCAGACCGGTTGCAACGTGCCGATGTACCGCACCAATTTGCCGACCCGGGCGGCAGGGCGCTTTTCCGGGCCACTGGTCGTCAGCATGCGCCCAATGCGCCCCGCCGACGCGATTGAAGCGGTGCAGATTTGCGCCCGCTTTCCGCTCGCTCATGGCGCGCCCGTCCATCTGGGCGATCCGGCGCAGATTGGCATTGCAGATATCATGGCTCCCGATTACGGCGATTCTCCCGATATCCGCGACGGTGAACTTCCGGTGTTCTGGGCCTGTGGCGTCACCCCACAAGCCGCCATTGTCACGGCACGCCCCGCTTTGGCAATCACGCATGCTCCCGGCCATATGCTGGTCACCGACATCCCCGCCGGACGGGCCGAGGCCATGCTGACGGGCGTGTCGCCCGCCGAATAAACAAGAAAACCAACAGGAGAGAAACTCATGAAACGTATCGTCCTTACATTTGCTGCCGGAACCGCGCTGCTTTCCGGTCCGGCTTTCGCAGAGGAACTGGCCGTTGTCGGAAGCTGGAGCAACCTGCCGCTTTACCAGGATTTCGAGACTCCGTTCTGGACCGAAAAACTGCCCGAACTGACCGGCGATGAATTCACCGCGCAACTGACCAGTTTCGACCAGATGGGCGTTGCGGGCGAAGACGTCTACCGGATGTTGGGCGATGGGGTTTTCGATATCGGCGCAACCGTGGCCGATTACACCGTGGGCGACGCGCCCGAATTGGAGGGACTGGACGTACCGCTGCTGGCCGCGACCGCAGCCGATGCCAGAAAGATGGTCGAGGCTGCACGCCCGATGGTCGACGATATCATGCGCGAACGCTTTGGTGCTCAGGTTCTGGGTATCGCGCCCTATCCGCCTCAGGTGGTGTTCTGCAAGGGCGAGGTGGCCTCGTTGGCTGATCTGAAGGGCAAGAAAGTCCGTGGCTCGGGCCGGATGACGACGAAATTCCTTGAAGCACTTGGCGCCGAGGGCATCAATATCGACTTTTCCGAGGTTCCCGGCTCGCTTGAGCGCGGCGTGATCGATTGCGCGGTTACTGGTGCCGGTTCCGGTTATTCCGCCGGCTGGTGGGAGGTGTCGGACCATCTGATGACGTTGCCGCTTGGTGGCTGGGATCCGGTCGTGATCGCGATGAATGGCGATCGTTTCGACGGGCTGAGCCCCGAACAGCAAGAGACCCTGACCAAGGCCGTGACGGAAAATCTGGAGGCTCCCGCATGGGATGCACTTGAAGGCGGACTCAAGGATGATATCGCCTGCCTGACGGGTAATGGCGACTGCCCTGAGGGCGAAGCCGCCTCGATGACACTGGTCGAGCCTTCGGATGCGGATACCGAAACCGCCCGCAAGATCCTGACGGAGGAAGTGTTGCCGGACTGGGCGGACCGCGCCGGTGACGATTGGGTTGGGCGTTGGAACGAGTCGGTCGGTCAGTCGGTCGGCATCACCATCGGCGAATAAGCCAGAAGGCGGAGATTGCTGCCATGATCGAGAATCTTCACGGCGCGTTGCGACGCGCCAACCGGCTGATCGCCCTGATCCTGGGCGTGGCGCTGCTGCTGACGGTCGCGTTCATTCTGGTTGATGTGGTGTTGCGCAAATTCGGCCTTGGATCGCTGGGAGGATCGGATGAGATTTCGGGCTATGTCATGGCTGCGGTCGCCAGCTGGGGCCTTGCCTGCGGGCTGGTCGAGCGCGCCCATGTCCGTATCGACCTGATCCGCCAGAAACTTGCCCGGCCAAGCCGCGCATTGATGGATATCTTTGCGATGATCGTCACGAATGGCGTCGTCCTGCTGATCGCCTGGCAATGCTGGCCGGTGCTGCAAAAGACGCTGGAGCGGGGATCGCACGCCAATACACCATTGGAAACGCCCCTGTGGATCCCGCAAGGGATCTGGTTCTCCGGCTGGCTGTGGTTCGCGCTGACCGCCACCGGGCTTTCACTGATCGGCATCGCTTATCTGGCCCATGGCCGCCGCGCGGAGTTCGAGGCCGCGCTGGGAATCGGATCGGAGATCGAGGAATGATCTGGAGCGTCGCGTTTTCCCTTCTGGGCCTGATGGCCCTGACGATCCCGGTCGGTATCGTACTGTTTCTTCTGGGTATCGGTGTCGGGCAATTCTATTCCGCTTTCCCGCTGCTGCGTGGTCTGGGGCAGGTGGTCTGGTCGTCATCCGCTTCTTCGACGCTGATCGCCATTCCGCTATTTGTTCTGCTGGGCGAACTCCTCGTGCGCGGCGGCGTGGCCGAGCGCACCTATGCCGCGCTGGATAAATGGCTATCATGGCTGCCGGGCGGGCTGGTGCACGCCAATATCGCCACGGCAACGATGTTTTCCGCCACGTCGGGTTCGTCGGTTGCCACTGCCGCGACCGTCGCAACGGTGGCCATGCCGCAGGCCGAGCGGCTGAATTACGATCCGCGGCTGTTTTCCGGCGCCATCGCGGCGGGCGGCACGCTGGGGATTCTGATCCCGCCCTCGATCAACCTGATCGTCTATGGTTTCCTGACCGAAACCTCGATCCCGAAACTGTTTTCGGCCGGGCTTGTTCCTGGGCTGCTGATGGCCTTGGCGTTCATGGCCGCTACCGCCGCGATTTGCGCTGCCCGTCCGCATCTGGGCGGTCCTTCGCGGAGTTTCGGCTGGAGTGAGCGGTTGCAAAGTCTCGCCCAGCTGATCCCGATCATCATTTTATTCCTGGTCGTTATCGGCTCGATCTATGCCGGCTGGGCCACGCCCACCGAATCGGCGGCCATCGGTGTGGTGATGGCGGCGCTGATCGCGGTATTCATGGGAGACGGGTTAAGCCGGGCTGCGATATCCGACGCGCTGCACGGCACCATCCGCATCTCGGCAATGATCATGTTGGTGATCGCCGGCGCTTATTTTCTGAATTTCGCCATGACTTCGGCGGGGTTGGGCCGTCAACTGAGCCAATTGATCCAGGGCTCGGGCCTGTCGCCATTCGGCACGCTGCTGCTGGTGGTTGCGCTTTATCTGGTGCTGGGCTTCTTCATCGAGACCCTGTCGCTGATGGTCGCAACCATTCCCATCGTCGTGCCGATCATGGCGGGGCTGGGCTATGACAAGGTCTGGTTCGGCGTGTTGTTGATTGTACTGATCGAGATGGCGCTTATCACTCCGCCAGTGGGGCTGAATCTGTTCGTCGTCCAAAGCACCCGCAAATCGGGGTCGCTGAACGACGTCATCATGGGGGCGATTCCCTATGTATTGGTGATGAGCGCGATGCTTGCCGCGCTGATCGCTTTCCCGGGGCTGGCGCTGTGGCTGCCCTCGATCTTGTGAAAGGAGACCGCATGCGCTTCACCCTTGGCGACACGCCGCTGGATCTGGAGCTGTCCCATCTCGTCATCGCCGGCTGGACCGGCCGGGACCGGGACGCCATCCAGCACCATATCGAGGAACTGGCAGAGATCGGCGTCAGCCCTCCCTCGGCGACGCCACTTTTTTACCGTGTGTCAGCTGCGCTGTTGACCACCGCGTCAGAGATTCAGGTGGTCGGCAACGCATCCTCGGGTGAGGTTGAGCCGCTGATCGTGCAACATGGTGAACGGCGCTGGCTGGGGCTGGGTTCGGATCATACCGACCGCGCGCTCGAGGCGCACTCTGTCGCCATGTCCAAACAGGTCTGCGCCAAGCCCTGCGCGACAGAGCTGTGGGCATGGGAGGACCTGTCCGACCGGCTGGAGGAGATCCGGCTGGAAAGCTGGATCGAGGAAGACGGCGCTTGGCTGCCTTATCAGCAGGGAACGCTGGCGGCGATTCTGCCGCTGGCGGACCTGATCGAAGGTGCCTCGCTGTCGCTGCTGGCCGGAGAGGGCGCGGTTGCGATGATGTGCGGCACCTTTGGAGCGATGGGCGGAGTCCGGCCGGCGGCGCGTTTCCGCATGGCCATGACCGATCCGGGGACGGGGCGACAGATTTCGCATGAATATGTCACGACTGCCTTGCCGGAGGTCGCATGACCGACATGCTGCGCCAGAAAGCCGAAGCTGCGATTGCCCGGGTAGAAGGATTGCCCGACCATATTCGCCGCGCGATTTTCACCGAATTTTCGCCTGATCGCATCCGCGCCGAGCTTGAAATATTGGCTGCGCGTCACGCGAAAGGTGAGAATATGCCACTTTTCGGGACGCTTGTCTCGGTCAAGGATCTGTTCGATGAGGCGGGGCAGGTGACGGGCGCAGGTTCGCGATTATTGGCGGATCGTGATGCCGCGGTAACCGATTCCCTGTCTGTCCAGCGGTTGCGGCAAGCGGGGGCATTGATGTTCGGGCGGACCTCCATGTCCGAATTCGCTTATTCCGGCGTTGGCCTGAACCCCCATCACGGCACCCCCTCCAGTGCATTGGTAGAAGGGGTGATCCCCGGTGGCTCATCCTCCGGCGGTGCGGTGGGGGTGGCCTTGGGGCTGACCGACGCGGCCATTGGCACCGATACCGGTGGCTCCCTGCGCATTCCGGCGGCTGCGAATGGGATCTGGGGAATGAAGCCCAGCCAGGGGCTTGTCGATGATTCCGGGGTTCATCCGCTTGCGCCAAGCTATGACACGCCCGGCCCTATGGCGCGCGATTTGCCGCTGCTGCAGGCGATGCTGAGGGTCATGGCCGAAGAACCGCTGACTGCACAGATGCCCGAGCATCTGACCCTGGCGGTGCCGCACGGTGCCTTTACCGATGGCCTTTCTCCCGTGGTCGCGGGACTGTTTGATGCCGAACAGGCCAGATTGCGCGCGGCGGGGCATGTGCTTGAACCGGTGGACATGACCGCGATCGGGCAGGGTGTCGGGCTGAACAAGATCATCGTCGCGGTCGAGGCATATCGGATTTATGCGCAGGATCTGGCGCGGCTGGAAATGGTGGGCGACCCGCGTGTGCTGGCCCGGATCCGATTTGCCGAGACCTTGTCACCCGCGCAGATTCAGGATGCCTATGCTGCCCGCGCCGAAATCGTTGCCGGGTTCGATCGGATCATGACCGGCTTCGATGCCGCGCTGGCCCCGACATTGATGCAGATGCCTCCGACCATTGCCGAAACCGAGGCCGATTTCGACCGTCTGAATGCCGCGATGCTGCGCAATACGTCGCTGGTCAATCTGGCCGATGGCTGTGCGCTGGCGATGCCGACACCCGGGATCGACCCGCGCTGGTCAATGACCATGCTGATCGGTCGCAAGGGTGCTGATGCGGCGATTCTGGCCGCTGCAGAGCGGCTGCAAGCCTGATCGGTCGTGAACGCACCGGGGGGTGCAGATAAGGCTGCCGCCATGAATCATGAGCGACAGGAAACCTGACCGTGAGCTTTGCATTTGTGACGGCCTCCCCCTCGCTTCAGCCATGGGGGAGGGCAGCATCAACGTCCGGGAAGTGCGGCAATCAATTCGGCAAGCTCCGCTTCTTCGGCCTTGGTCGGATCCACAAGTGGAGAACGAACCGGTCCGGCGTCAAAGCCCTGCAGTCTGACACCGGCCTTGACCAAAGACACTGCATAGCCGGGAGCTCGAGAACGAAGCGCCATGAACGGATAGAAGAACTGCTTGAGATAAGCCTCGCAGGTATCGGTATCGACAGCACGGACGGCTTTGTAAAAATCAACTGCCAGATCAGGGACGAAATTGAATACTGCCGATGAATATGTGGTAAATCCTGCAGCCAGATAGGCCTCGGCAAATAATTCCGCTGTAGGCATTCCGCCAAGATAGGTCAGCCGATCCCCGATTGTAGAGGTAATCTGCCGCACCAGCCCCATCTCGCCGCTGCCATCCTTGAGACCGATGAGATTCGGGCAATCATCGCATAGCCGTGCGACCGTGTCGGCCCTGTAAATCGCGTTGTCGCGGTTATAGATCATGACCCCGATCGAGACAGCGTCACATACCGCTTTTGCATGCGCGTAAAGCCCTTCCTGCGGAGCATCGATCAGGTATTGGGGAAGCAGAAGCAGCCCGTCAGCACCTGCGGCTTCGGCCTCTTTCGCGATGGAGACGGCGATTTCCGTTCCATAGCCGCAACCGGCAACGATTGGCGTATCGCCAGCCGCCTCTTTTGCCGCGCGGGTGATGGCCGGCAGTTCCGCAGGGGTGAGCGAGAAGAATTCGCCAGTGCCGCCCGCCGCAAAAAGTGCGGCAGCATCATAACCCGAGAGCCATTCGATATGGCGTTTATAGCTATCCTCGGAAAATTTTCCATTCTCGTCGAAATGCGTGACAGGAAAAGACAGCAGCCCGGATCCGAGGCGTGTCTTGAGTTCATCGGGATTCATCGGAGGCACTCCTTACAGGCGGAAAATCTCGTTGGACAGATAGACTATTGCGTTCGATGGAAGTCAACAGTTGTATGATGTCTGTTTTTGTGTTGGGCTTCACAAATCTCCCACCGAAAGGGTCCGCCGCATTTCTTTGGCCACGCAAGCAAAGGCCGACCATCCAGACGGCTCGTGACGGCGGGCTTGCATGTTTTCAGAAAGGCCGCAGACATGAATTATGAATCGAGGCGCGCGCAGCTTATCAAGCCATCGCCTGCCATCTCGGTGTCGATACAGGCGAAAGAACTGACCCGGCAGGGTATCGACGTGATCGACCTGAGCGTCGGTGAGCCCGATTTCGATACGCCGATGAACATCATTCAGGCCGCTACCGAAGCCATGAAGGCAGGGCAAACGCATTACACGGCGCCCGACGGGACCCCAGAACTCAAGCAGGCGATTGCGGACGCGTTCCGGCGGGATCAGCGGCTGGACTTCGCCAATAACGAAATCACCGCTGGCAATGGCGCGAAACAGATCATCTTCAATGCCCTGATGGCGACTTTGGAGCCAGGGGACGAGGTAATCATTCCTGCTCCTTACTGGGTGTCCTATACTGATATGGTGCTGCTGGTGGGTAGTACGCCCAAAGTCGTCGAATGTCCCTACGACATGAATTTCAAGCTGACGGCTTCGGCGCTTGAAGCGGCGATTACGCCCAGAACCCGCTGGCTGTTTCTGAATTCGCCCTCGAATCCCACGGGCGCAACCTACAGCAAGGAAGAGTTGATCGCGCTGGGCGATGTGGTCAAGCGACATGAGAACGTGATGGTTCTGGCCGATGAAATCTATGATCAGATCCAGTACGGCGATGCCTCTCCTCTTTCCTTCCTGGCCGCCAATCCCGGCCTGAAAGACCGGGTGCTCATCGTCAATGGCGTCTCCAAGGCCTATGCGATGACCGGCTGGAGGCTGGGCTATGCGGCCGGTCCGGCACCGCTGATCAAGGTCATGGGAAAGATTCAGTCGCAATCGACATCGAATCCCAGTTCGGTGTCGCAGGCGGCGGCGATCGAGGCTTTGTCCGGCCCGCAGGATTTTCTGGACGAGGCCCGGGCGGAATATGCCGCGCGTCGAGAGATCGTTTTTACGGCTTTGGAAGCAATCCCGCAATTGCGGGCGCCACGTCCGGATGGCGCCTTCTATGCCTATGTCGATTGCAGCGCCCTGATCGGACGTATCGCGCCGGATGGCAATGTCCTTGAGAATGATTCCGATGTTGCCCGTTTCTTGCTGAATACCGCCCGGATCGCGGTCGTGCCGGGGGCTGCTTTTGGCATGTCTCCTTATTTCAGGATGTCTTTCGCCACCTCGCGCAAGGCCCTGGAGACAGCATGCGACCGGCTTGGCCGCGCGGTGCAGGATCTGTTCGCTGTTGGGGCAGGTTAATCGGAAAGGGGTGCCGAATGCTGGGTAAACGTGAAAGTCTTTCGTCGCAGCTCAAGAATGAACTGCGCCAGAAGATCGAGGACGGGACCTATAAGCCTGGCGACAGGATTCCCACGGAAGGTGAACTTTGTGCCGAATATGGCGTCAGCCGCACGGTTGTGCGCGAGGCGGTGGCATCCTTGCGGGCGGATGGGCTGCTGTTGCCCCGTCAGGGAATTGGCGTGTTTGTCAATGAAACCCTTACGCTTCGACCATTCGCGATCTCGATGCTGCCTGATGCCGCAGTAAAGGAAATCGTTCATATCCTTGAATTGCGGCTGAGTGTCGAACTGGAAGCCGCCGCCATGGCGGCGACCCGCCGCACGGAAAAGCAACTGGAAGACATCCGCATTGCGCATAACAGGATAGAAGCACTCGAAAGCTCGGACGGGACGAATAGCGGGCAACTTGATTTCAACTTCCACAAGATGATCGCGCGTGCATCCAACAACCCCTATTTCGAAAAATTCCTTGAG
Organism: Paracoccus onubensis; assembly: GCF_003591515.1. GTDB lineage: Bacteria > Pseudomonadota > Alphaproteobacteria > Rhodobacterales > Rhodobacteraceae > Paracoccus > Paracoccus onubensis. The sequence continues at coordinate 65,466 of NZ_QZCG01000004.1, read as the reverse complement.
TTTCTGGGCCCGCAGATCATTCCACGCCTGCGTATTCATGCCGGAGATGGTGATGCAATGCGCAGGAAATGGCAGGCAGAGCATCTGGCGCTGATCGCGGCAATCGAATGTGGCAATGCCGAGGCGGCGCGCAATGCGATGCGCGATCATCTTCGCGACAGCCTGGAACGCTATCGCAACTCGAAATCCGCCGGTGCTTAAGCTTAAGCCCGGATACTATCCGTCATCGCGATAGCCCATAAAGCCAACTCTCTCAGGCGGTCGGGAAAATGGAGGGGGGAAGGTGCAGGATTCTGTTGCCAGGCTCCTGCGGGCCCCGCCTGAAGCTGCTAGGCGTCAGGGCTTAAGGTTTCGGTTTGGTTACTGCTTACGCAGCAACGGCCACCGGAGCACGGTTGTCATTGGCAACTGTACATTATGCACCGATAACGGTGGTCGCTCACCGGGACAAAGCAAACCCCTTTAGACGTTCGTCGATCCTGTTTCGGCCCCAAATGCCCCCAATGAAGGGTTATATGGTGGAGCCGCCGGGTACCGCCCCCGGGTCCGATCCGCTTATTACGAGCGCGTTTATGTCCATAGCCCGGCCGAAACCGAACAGGATGAATATAGAGACTCGCACAGGCCGCCGCAAGGCCCGGCTGATATCGGATCAGGGTTTGATATAGGCGAAGCCCTCGGCCTGCAATTTGCCCAGCTCGGCCACGCCCGAGGGTACGATATCCTCTGGCCAGACGTCGAACAGATCGGTTTCCGGGTCGATATTGCGCCCGGTCAGGGTATTTTTGCAGACCAGAAACTGCACGCCATCATTTTTCAATCCGGCGATAATGCCCTGTAATTGCTGATCATCGATAGCGGCTTGCAGCAACCCCAGCCCGTCGCCATGCATGACAACGCGCAGATCCAGATTATCCGCGCCGACCGCGCTGATGTGATTGCTGATATTGTTCAGCGCCGGTTTGTATCCCGCGCCGTTTTCACCGCCAGTACCATTGATATGGTAGACCACCTTTTGCGGAGCATAGGTTGCCTCGGCATGGCTGACGCCAGTGGCCGCGATCCAAAGGCCAAGCGTTGCGGCGATGATCGTCAGAATCCGCATGATATCGTTCTTCTCCATCTATTGCCTGGACGGTGATTGCCAGGGACGGGATATGAAACGGGGCGCATCGCTGTCAAAGCGCGCGCCCCGCACCTCCGTTACTTCAACCTTTTGGCTTAGAAGTCCACAGTTACCCCAAGCGAAACGGTGCGCCCCGGAGCATAGATCGGCCGGATGCCACCACCACGTTCACTATTCGCAACATAGCTTGAGCGTTCGTAATAGGTCTTGTCGAACAGGTTATCGACATTCAACTGAACCACGACATTCTCGTATTGTTGCGGACGCCATTGCGCATAGGCATTGACGACGCCGTAACCTGCGGGTTCTTCGAAACCGGCTGCGGTAAGATAATCGCCGCTCATCTTGTTGGCCAGTTCGATATTGCCGCCGAGTTTCAGGTTATATTGCGAGAACTCCTGGTCGACATAAATCGACGCGACCTCGCCGATCGGGACGACATCACCGCCCTCGGGCAGGATTTTCTGGCCATCGGCGGTCAGTTTGGCTGCGGTTATACTCGCGCCGACCCGGCCCGAACCCCAGCTGTAATTGCCCTGAAGGGTGATCCCTTTGCTGCGGTATTCCTCTTCGATGTTATCGAGATTGTTAAGACCGGTTTCCTCAGAATAATACGCATTGGGCAGGTTTTTCAGCCTTGTGTCGAAGAAGGTGATGTTCCCGGTCCAGTTATCCTGCGAAGCGTTGAAACCGATCTTGTAGTTTTCCGAGCTTGCGGCCTCGAAGTCGGGTTCGGTGATCGTATTGCTGCCACGGGCATGAAGATAGCCGTATTCACCAATGTCATAGCCAAGCCATGTTCTGGATGCGCCGGCGAAAATCTCGTAACCGGGGGCGAATTCATAGGACAATGTGCCGTTCACGCTGGCCCCTGAATCGCTGAAACGCTCGCCGTTCCAATCGGTGAAGCGGTGATGATCCAGACGCAGGCCCGTGGACAGATCGATGCCGTTGGAAAACTCGAACCGGCCCTGAACGAATGTGCCGATCTGTGCGGTTTCCAGATTGTGGATGCGCACATATTCCTCGCCCGTCGGTAATCCATCCCTACCGATGATGGGACCGCTTTCGTAATTGTCGATTGTATAATCGGCATATGAGAAATCGACGCCCGCGGTGATCGTGCCCTGACCAAGCTGAAAGCGGTTCTTGAACACACCGCCGAACCCTTCGGCCTGCATGTTCATATCGCCATTCGTTCCGCCCTCGATATAGTCCGGTCGGTCATATTCGTTGCGATTCAGATAGATCAGAGCTTCGGGATCCCAACTGGCTGTGGGCGCCGTCTCGGTATAACGCAGGCTCAGCGAGTCGCGGGTGACCTTCAGCGGGTAAACCGCGCCCTCCTCGCGTGGCAGGTCGAAATTCATCTTGGCGGGGCGGTCTCCGTCATCGACGGCATGTTCATAAGACATTTCGACGCGATGACCTTCGAACTCATAGCCAAGTTTGACCAACGCGCCGGTGACGCCCGTTTCGGAACCCGCGATTTCATCGCCATCACCGTTTTCATAATTGTCGCCCTGCGCGCTGTGCAGCATGGCGAACCAGTCAAAGCCGTCATAAACGCCGTAACCCGCAAGGCTGGCCGACAGTCCGCGCCCGTTTGAGCCATAGGACAATCCGGCCCGCCCGCCCTGGCTGCGCCCGTCGGTCAGCAAATCGCGTGCGCCGAGGGTTTCGTAACGTACCGCCCCGGCACCGGCGCCAAAGCCCGCATCCGCAGGTGCGGCACCCGCATCGACATCGACGCGCTTCAGAAAGGCCGGGTCGATCACATTCGATCCGGCATGATGCCAGTTATCGCCGAATTGCGGTACGCCATCGACCGTCACGGCAAGATTGGATTGTTCGATCCCGAACACATGCACGCGCTTGGCCGGACCAGTCCCCGCCGAGACGCTGACAGCGGAATCCCGTGCGAAAACATCCGAGATATCCGAGGGTTTCAGCGCTTCAAGGTCTTCGCGGCTGACGATCACGCCACCGGTTGCCTCGACGGATTCCTGTCCCTCTGTAACCAACGTGATCGGCGCAAGTACCGTAATCCCCGGATTCTGGGAGATCTGTGCTTCCTGCGCAAGAAGCGATGTCGAAAGCGCGATTACCGAAACCCCGGTTAACGGAGCGAGATGACACAAGTTCATTGCCAGCACCTTTGTTTTTATTGATTCTGGCTGTGCATTATCTAGCTGTGCCGACAATTCCAAGTATTTTAATAAGGAATCTGATGGGGTGAGCTTTGCTGTGGTTTTTCAGGCATCACCCTTTACGCTGATAAGGGTCTGCATACCGGTCGCCACGTGAATGCGCTGTTCGCCATCTACGCCCCAGACATCCAACTGACACACCGTCAATGTCCGTCCCGGTTTGATCACGCGGCCGATGGCTTCAAGCCATTCACCGCGCGCAGGATTGATCAGGTTCAGCTTGAATTCCACCGTCAGAACCGCGCTGCCTTCGGGGAACAGGCTGTAGCCTGCATAGCCGCCGGCGCTGTCGGCGATGGATGAGGTGCCGCCGGCGTGGAAATACCCATGCTGCTGCGTCAGTTCTTGCCGGAACGGCAGGCGGATCGTCACTTGTCCGGCCTTGACCTCGGCCAGCTCTGCGCCCAGATGCGCCATCAATCCTTGCCGGTCGAAACTGTCCTGCACACGGCGAATGACGGCCGGATCCAGCTTTCCTCCGATTTCCATGCCGGTGGTCTCCCTGTCAGATTTCCAGAAGCGCACGCCGAAAGCCGGGCTCGAACAGGATCACTTCGCGTGCGCCGATCGAGCGGGCGTGGTCCAATGCCCGGCCAGTCATGGCCTGCGCCATATCCACTGCTTCGGGCAGCGGATGATTCCGGCCAAGCCCCGCCACGACAAGCCCGGTGAACAGATCCCCGGTGCCGGGCAGGGCGACCGGAATATGCGGAGTGGGATGGCGGCTGATCCCGTCCGGCCCCAGGATAACCGATTCCAGATAATGTGCGGGCGTATCGGCCAGGGCGCATCCGGTGGCGATCAACTGCGCGTTCGGGGCCAGCCTCAAACCCGTGGCCGCTTGCTGCAAATCTTCCAGCGTCATGATCGGGCGGCCGCTCAGATGTTCCAGTTCAAATGAATTCGGCGTGGCGATATCGGCCAGAGGCAGCAATCCATCCTGCATCACCCCGGCGATTTCCTCGGGCACATACAGGCCCGGTGCGTGATCCCCCATGACCGGATCGCAGATATAGATCAGGTCGGGGTTGGCCTTTTTGCAGCGGGTCACGAAATCCGCCAACAGCCGTGCCACCTCGACCGAGCCGATATAGCCCGACAAAAGATAGGTCGCGCGCTGCGGCAATCCTCGCTCGTCCGCCCCCAGCAGAAGATCCGCAAAGAGAGACGGGGTAACGGGGGCTCCGCGAAGGGTCGGGTAATCCGGCGTATTCGAAAAGATCACCGTCGGGATCGCGGCCACTTCCAGCCCGGCGGCCTGCATCGGAAACAGCGCTGCCGAATTGCCGACATGACCATGCACGACCTGGCTTTGCACGGAAATTACCAGTGGCGGTCTTGGTGTTTCTGTCATGAAGATCCCTCCAGCCTCTTGCTCCAATCCTCGACCCGGCCGCTTTCCAGCCGCCGCCGCGCATAGCGTTTCCAGCCCTCGGCCAGAACATCCAGCGCGGCCATCTGCGACAGGGCTTCGATATTCATTCGATCCACATACATCATCTGCCACAGGCGATGGAGGGTCCAGTCCGGAGCAGGGCGCTCGATCAGCGTGAGAGTATCACCGGGACCTGCGCTGCCTGTTTCCAATACGCGATAATACCATCCGCTGCGTCCACTGCCTTGCACCCGCAATGCCATGTCTGCAACGCCAAAGCGATGATTCAGCTTCCAGCACGGCTGACGCCCCTGTGACACCTGTATCAAGGCGGTGCCCAGCCGGAAGATATCGCCCACAGCCACGCTTTTCTCGGTCAATCCCGATGACGATATATTCTCGCCAAATGCACCGGGCGCGTTCAGCAGATCGAGTGCACCGATTTCGTCCTGCCATGCCGGGTAATGGTCGCGCGGATAATGATGCAACGCCTTTTCTTGACCACCATGTACCCGCCGATCAGCCTGTTCGTCTCCCGCGATTCCTTCGACTTCGATCGCGACCGGTGCAGTGACGGGTGTCTTTGCGATTGCGCTTTGATGTCTGGTTCCGGCAAGCATGGCGGCTGGTCCGGTCAGCAAGATCACGGCAGTCATGCCTGCGCTCCCTCCCGTCAAAACGCGACCCCGGACCAAAGGCAGATATTGGCGTAAGGGGTGAATTCCCCGGTCCTGACAATCGCGCGGGCGCTTCCGCTGATCCGTTTCAGGTCTTCATGCGTCAGCCGCTCGACCGATCCAAGCGGTTTATGCGACAGCGCGTCGATCAACTCCGAGCCTGTCTCATGCGCCATGGCAGAGCGTTCCACGATCAGCTCCGACAGCACAGCGTCAAGCACATCCATGAAGCGTGGAATGCCTTGCGTGACGGCAAGGTCGATGCAGCGTGTATCCGGCGGTACCGGTAATCCGGCATCCCCGATGACCAGCAGATCCCCATGCCCCATTGCCGCGATCAGGCCCGATAATTCGGCGTTCAGCAATATTCCGCGTTTCATTCCGGCTCTCCTTCACGCCTCCGGCAGGACATCCCCAAGAAAGCGCATCATATTCCCGCCCATGACCTTTGCAATCTGCGCCTCGCTTAGCCCTGCATCCATCAATGCCTGCGTCAATGCCGATAAATGCGCGGCGTCGAACGGCGCATTGACCGATCCGTCGTAATCCGACCCCAGCGAGACATGATCTTCACCCACAAGAGCGATTGCGGCCCGGATCGCCCCGGCAATATCGGCAGGCGTCTTGCCGCAGACGACATCCGCCCAGAAGCCGATGCCGATGACGCCGCCCTTGGCGGCAATCTGCTTCACCAGATCGTCATCCAGATTGCGATGGCTGGCGCAATGATTGTGGATGCCGGTATGAGACAGGATCGGCTTCGTTCCTTCGATCGCCAGCACATCGCGGACCATCTGCGGCGAAGCATGCGCCAGGTCGATGACCATGCCCTTTTCGATCATGCCCCTGACGACCTGATGGCCGAATTCCGTCAGCCCGGCCCCGCTGCCGCCCTCGCCATGCAAGGAACCGCCCAATTCGTTGTCGAAGAAATGCGTCAGTCCCATCAGCCGGAAACCTGAATCGTAAAGAACATCCAGATTGGCCAGATCACCCTCCAGCGGATGCCCGCCCTCTGATCCCAGCATGACGCCCAGAACCTGCTCGCCGTTCCTTCTGGCGTCCAGTAAGCCGGCCAAATCTTCGCGCGTGCGGATGAGCCGCAATTGATCGGGTGCGTTCTTGGCCATCCGTTGCAAATCCTCGGCCTGCACAAGCGCGCGCTCACGCAGCGAAAACCACGAACGAACCGGCCGCAACTGCCCCATGAAAAGCGGTGTGATATTGTCGGGCGCTTCGGTGCTGTTCTGATCATAATTCTGCCCGCGAGGACTTTTCGTCACCGTCGTGTAGACCTGCAAGGCCACATTGCCCTCAAGGAGCCTTGGAACATCCGTGTGTCCGCGATCCGCACGTTTCAGCAGATTGCGGTCCCATAGCAGCGAATCCGCATGCCAGTCTCCAATGACCAATCGCTGATGCAGCGCCGTTGCCTCATCGGAAACAGGCCATCCCTCTTCCGGCATGGTCGTCGGATTCAGCCCGCGCTCGACATAGCCCGGCGCGAAGATGAAGAATGCCGTCGCCCCCAGCATGACAAGCACGCCAAACCCGGTCAAAATCCGCCTGATCATTTCCCCGCCCCTGTTTCGTCCAGCTTTTCCCGAAACCCGCCGCTTCTTCTTCATCCAAATATCCGTGGGGGCGGGCACGCCGCATGGCACGGCCGGGGGCGGCAGCCCCCATTATTCCAACGACATGAACATGATCATCTGCGGCCCGGCGTTCCCATGCAACCAGATTTCGCCAGTCTCGGTAAACCCGGCCTTGCGATAGACTGCAATGGCCGTCGGATTGGCCATATTGACCGTCAGCCAGACTCGCGCCCGGCCCGGGTATCGCGACGACAGATAGGTTTTCAGCACAGCCATCGCCGCCGATCCAAGCCCGCGCCCTTGCCGGTTCCGATCCAGGATCATGCCCCGCAGTCCCAGATCCTTGGGCGCTGCGAAATCATGGGTCAGATGATAGGCGTGGTCGATCTTGAAAAGCCCGACGGCATGGCCATCCTCGCGGATCTCGTGCAGATCGACCGTTGTTTCCGGCTCGGCCAATGCCGCCGCCACCGTTCCGGAGAATTTCTCCTGATCGGGCCGCACCGCGATATGCAGCACCGCATCCGCTTTCCGACGGTTCAGCGGATGCAGTGAGATCATTCTTCGAGTGCTTCCAACTGATCAATGAAACCCTCGATGATCGACAAGCCCTTGTCCCAGAACGCCGGATCCGAGGCGTCCAGTCCGAATGGCTCCAGCAGTTCCTTATGATGTTTGGAGCCGCCCGCCGTCAGCATTTCGAAATACTTGTCCTGAAAATCGGGCAGACCCTGCTCATAAGCGGCGTAAAGCGCATTCACCAGCCCATCGCCGAACGCATAAGCATAGACATAGAAGGGCGAATGCACGAAATGCGGGACATAGGTCCAGAATGTCTCGTAACCCGGCATGAACTCGAAGACCGGCCCCAGCGATTCCGCCTGCACCGACATCCACAGCGCGTTGATATCGTCCGGAGTCAGTTCTCCCTCGGCGCGGGCCGCATGCAGCTTGCACTCGAAATCGTAGAAGGCGATCTGGCGCACCACGGTATTGATCATATCCTCGACCTTGCCCGCAAGCAGCGCCTTTTTTTGTACAGGATCGGTGGTTCTGGCCAACAATGCGCGGAAGGTCAGCATCTCGCCGAAGACCGAGGCCGTTTCGGCAAGCGTCAATGGCGTGGCTGCCAGCAATTCGCCCTGATCCGCTGCGAGACGCTGATGCACACCGTGACCAAGCTCGTGCGCAAGGGTCATCACGTCACGTGGCTTGCCCAGATAATTCAAAAGCACATAAGGGTGCGCGGTGGTCACCGTCGGATGGGCGAAAGCGCCCGGTGCCTTGCCGGGCTTGACGCCCGCATCGATCCAGCCGCGATCAAAGAACGGCTCGGCCAGTTCGGCCAGTCGGGGTGAAAACCCCGCATAGGCGTCCAGAACGGTGCTGCGCGCCTCGTCCCAGCCGATGGTCCGGGGCGCGTCCGTGGGCAGGGGGGCATTCCGGTCCCAGACCTGCAGCTTATCCAGCCCCAGCCATTTCGCCTTCAGGGCATAATAGCGATGCGACAGACGTGGATAGGCCGCCGTTACCGCATTGCGCAGCGCCTCGACCACTTCCGGCTCGACATGGTTCGACAAATGCCGGCCGTATTGGGGCGTGGGCATCTTGCGCCATTTGTCCTCGATGGCCTTTTCCTTGGCCAGCGTATTGTGGACGCGGGAGAAGAGCTTGATATTCTTTTGGAAAACGTTGGCAAGCGCATGCGCTGCGGTTTCGCGCCGGTTCCGGTCGTGATCGGTCAGGCGATCAAGCGTCGCTTCGATTCCCAGCGTTTCGCCGTCTACCTCGAATTCCAGGGCTGCGGTCGTTTCATCGAACAGTCGGTTCCAGGCGGCCGCGCCGACGACGGAATTGTCGTGAAGAAATTGCTCCAGTTCATCCGAAAGTTGATGCGGGCGCATTGCGCGCATCCGGTCGAAGACAGGCTTGTAGCGGGCAGGACCATCAGCGGCGGAAAAGAGCGTGTTATATGTTTCGTCCGGTATACGGTTGAATTCCAGACTGAAGAATACCAGAGGCGTTGTGATGTCGGTGATCCGGCCTTGCAGATCGCCCAGCATCTTGGCGCGTTCCGCATCAGTCGTGTTCTGATAATAGCGCAATCCGGCATATGACATGATCCGGCCTGCGATGATGTCGATCCGTTCATAGCTCTCGATACAGGCCAGCATCTCCGAGGCAGACAACTCTGCAAGCCTGCCTTTGTATGCCTTGGCAAAATCCGCGACGTCGCGCGCGAGCTTTTCGATATCCTCGCTCAGTTCGGCGGAGTCCGGAGCGGGGTAGAGGTCGCTCAGATCCCATTCGGGCAATTGTCCCAGATCGTTGCCTTTCGCCGCATCGCGGGAATCGAATGTCGCTTTCAATGTCATATTTGGTCCTTTCCCAGTTCCCCTAGATTTGGACCCTAATGTCGGCTCCCGCAAGGCTTGCGCGACATGATCGTCAGATGGTTGTCATGAATGGCCGGGTGGATAGAAAAAGGCCGGAACATCGCTGTTCCGGCCTGTCATGAGATATTGATCGAAATGGCGGCTTACGCGCTCCATTCCTTGTTTTCGGCGATATCCCAGCCGGCCAGGGTTTCGGCGCCGGCCGCCCCTGAATCTTCCTGCAAGGTATAGAGCACTTCGAATTTGCGGAAATTCAGCGTCAGGGTTTCTTGAATGCGATCCAGACCATCCTTGGCGCCACCGGTATTGTAGCTGGTGATCATGATGTTTTCCATCTTGATCCGGAAATACTCGACCGGTGCAGCCCCGCCCGATTTGCGGACGATCAACTCGCCATTCTCTATATGCTCGCCCGAGGTGGCGCGCTTGATCAGGTCATTGGTGGCCAGATCGACATATTTGGTCAGGGTAATGTCCTGCACATTGACCTTGCCGCCGCCGCCACCCGAGCCGATATGCGTCGTGCCGGACTGGGTCAGACCCCAGTTCCATGCCAGAACATCGATCTCGTCGCGGTGCTTGTCGTCCTGCGATTCACCTTTGATGTTATTCGAGAGCTTCAGAAAAATATCGACAGCCATGAAAATCTTCCCCGAGTTATGGCATATGATGAAAGCCGCCCGATCATCATCAGAGTCTTATCGTCCAGACAGCCTGCGAGGAAGCTATCATGTTTTGTCGCCTGCATCCATCTTGACGTTAGGGCAACTACGGGCATTTTTTGCGCTATTTCCCGCGAATGTATAGATATTGAAGTTGTGCCGCGTCGTCGGGATGCTGCGGCGTTGAAGTTGTTTCGGCAGGCCCGCTTGTCAGGCGAATTCAAATATCACAGTTTGATTAACAAAATCACATAATTTATGTTGAATTATGATGTTTTTGTGTTACAAACCGGCGGCACCACATAGGAGGCGGTTGTTGAAACGCGACGGACGCAGGCAGGCGATCATGGATTTTCTGATCGAGGCGCGGGCTGTCGGGCTGGATGAACTTGCCGATCGTTTCGGCGTCTCCAAAATGACCATTCACCGGGATCTGGACGATCTTGAACAGGCGGGCCTGCTGCGGAAGATGCGCGGCGGAGCCACCATCGAAACCGGCACCAGATTCGAAAGCGATTTCCGGATTCGCGAATTGCAGGATGCCGATGCCAAAGCCCGGATGGCGACCGCTGCGCTCGATCTGATCGAGCCGGGGATGACGGTGATGATCAATGACGGATCGATGGCGGCGGTTCTGGGCGCGCGGCTGCCCGAGAAAGCACCTCTGACGGTGATCACCAACAATGCCGCGGTCATCGACAGGTTGAAGGGTCTGCCCCGCATGACCCTGATTGCCCTGGGGGGCGAGTACAGCGCCAAATTCAACGGGTTTTTCGGAGTTGTTACGGAAACGGCATTGTCACGCTTGCGCGCCGATCTGGCCTTCATATCGACTCCTGCCGTGGCAGGGTTGCAGGCATTCCATATGGACGACGCGGCGGTACAGGCCAAACGCGCCATGATCGGGGCGGCGGGACGCTCCGTCCTGCTTGTCAATCATCGCAGATTTGGCCGTCCGGCGTTGCATCTGCTTGCCGATCTGGCCGAATTCGATGCCATCATTACCGATGCATCGCCGTCGGTCGAGAGCCGCGATGCAATCGCCGGGGCAGGGCTGCAAGTGACTATTGCAAAGGATTAGGAAAATGGCGGATTTCTGGGTTGGCACAAGCTGGAAAATGAACAAGACACTAGCCGAGGCAAGCAGCTTTGCGGAAGCCCTGGCGGCGGCGGATGCCGACCGGGATCCTCGTATCCAGAGATTTGTTATTCCCCCGTTCACCGCCATTCGCGAGGTCAAGTCGCTATTGGCGCAAACCAGCGTCAAGGTCGGAGCGCAGAATATGCATTGGGCCGATGAGGGCGCATGGACGGGCGAGGTTTCGCCGCGGATGCTGACCGATTGCGGGATGGATATCGTCGAACTCGGGCATTCCGAGCGGCGCGAGCATTTCGGAGAAACCGATGAAACCGTCGGCCTCAAGGCCGAAGCTGCCATCCGGCATGGCCTTATCCCGCTGATCTGTATCGGAGAAACCCTGGCCCAGCGGCAAGAGGGCCGTGCCAGCGAGGTGCTTGAGGCGCAAACGCGTGCGGCGCTTGGGAAACTGTCACCCGAACAGACATCCGCCGGGATCCTGCTGGCTTACGAGCCGGTCTGGGCGATTGGCGAAAACGGCATTCCCGCGACCTCGGATTATGCCGATGCAAGACAGGCCGAGATCGTCTCGGTCGCCCGCGAGGTTCTGGGCCGCCGGGTGCCCTGTCTCTATGGCGGCTCGGTCAATCCGGGAAATTGCGAGGAACTGATCGCCTGCCCGCATATCGACGGGCTGTTCATCGGGCGCTCGGCATGGAAGGTCGAAGGTTATCTCGACATTCTCGCCCGTTGCGCCGCCACATTATAAAGGAGAAAGACATGAAGCTTGCAATCGCAGGAGACAGCGCCGGTGAAGGTCTCGCCAAACTGTTGGCCGATCATCTGAAGGACAAGCACGAGGTGGCCGAGATCTCGCGCACCGATGCCGGCGCCGATCCGTTCTATGCCAATCTGTCCGACCGCGTGGCAAGTGAGGTTCTGTCGGGGGTCTATGACCGCGCCATTCTGGTCTGCGGCACCGGCATCGGCGTCTGCATCTCGGCCAACAAGGTGCCGGGTATCCGGGCCGCCTTGACCCATGATACCTACTCCGCCGAGCGCGCGGCGCTCTCTAACAACGCCCAGATCATTACTATGGGCGCACGGGTCATAGGGCCGGAACTCGCCAAGGCAATTGCCGACGCGTGGCTGGCGGAGACGATGAATTTCGACGCGAATGGCCGCTCGGCGGGTAATGTTGACGCGATAGATCAGGTTGACGCGAAATATAACAAAGCCTGACAACGGGGATAGTTTGCCGCATGTGATCCTTCAGTGACGAAAAGGTGGGGTCGAAGCGCCTCACCTTTTCTCGTGACGGTTAATGCGGCATGATTTGTGGATTTTGCATCCGGGCGCGATGCCGGCTTTGTCAGGGCCGCAATGTCTGGATGGTCACATATCCCAATGCCGGGCCAAGCCATTGGCGCGAGACCGGGATCTGCCCGCCTTGCACCATGAAGCTGTTCTGGAAGCTGATGCCGTGGCCTTCGCAGCTTTCAGCCATGACCGAAGGATTGGGCCCCGCTGCCACGGTGCAATTGAAATCGATCGGACGCTCCAGCCCGTCGCCGCTGTAGTAATGCATGACACGCCTTGCGCTGCCCGTACGGCTGGCCCGGATCAATGCCTCGGTTCCCGGTTCTGCGACCGACAGGTCGTTGCCCAATCCGCGCGTTCCCGTCACCATGCCCCCCCGCATGATCAACGCCTCTTCTGCGGGCGTCATATAGGTGCGCATTCCCCCGTTTTCCTGAGTCAATGCCATGACCTGCGTCCGGCCAAGGGATTCGAATCCGACCATGATCAACGGCCCCGGATTGACCCGCAATGCCTCGGCGGCCATCTGTTCCGGGGTTTTCGGAGGCGCTGCCGGTTCGTTATTCGCTGCGCGCCGGGCCGCGACCGCTTGCGCCGTGGTCTTGGCCGCGATCGCGAAAGGGCTGGCGTTCTGGTCATCGCCCTGATTGCCGCAAGCCGACACTATCACGGCTGCCGCACAGGCGAGGGCGGTATTTCTGATCGCTGTCTTGCTCATCTCCAGAACCTTCCCCAGCCTTCATAGAGTTTCACGGAATGGCTGTCGCGAACCTTTTCGTAAAGCCGGCCATTCACATCGACCCGCGCACCGCCATCGCGTGACAGCGACCGCAAGGTGCTGCTTGCGCGTTGACGCGAGGGCTGGCCAGTCGCCCAGGAAATCGGGATCGACATGGTGATACCCTTGTCAAAGGAACCTTCGCCGAATTCGTCTTCGCTCAGGTCGGTTTTCGTGGCGAATGCCCCGATCCGCCAGCCATTGGCGAATTCGCGCGTCAGACTGATCGTGGCGCCCTTGTCCCCGGCAAGATACTGGCCGACATCAAGCTGCGCCGTGAAGCCCTGTGCGAAACCTTCGGTGAATTCGTAATAGGCCGAGATATGGCCGGTGGTGACCTCGTAATCGCGGAAGCCGAACACATCCTCGAAATCGCGTTTGCGGACCCGGTTGATCTCGATACCGAGCGCCAGAGGCGAATTGACAGGCTTCCACAGCGCTTCAGCCGAGACGCCGCCATAGGCGCGTTCCAGAAGACCGGCGGTGACGCGGGTATAGATCGTGTCGCTGGGCCGCGCATACCATGCCAGCGTGAGTTCCGGGATGGTCGGGCTGTCGCTGCGATACATCCGCGAATCCGAGCGAACGCGTGGGACACCTTCCGGTGAAGTTTCAAGGCTTGGATCGGCCTCGTATTCCTCGGGCGTGTAATGCTCGCCGCGCTGTCCCGGGATGCCCGGACCTTTCTGGTCAATGCTGCCAAATGCGCGTTGCCGCAATGCGCCAGTCAGGATCAGCCCCGGCATGAATTCATAGCTTGCCCGTGCCTCGGCGCCGACTTCATAGCGCAGCGGCTCGCCGGGATCGAACAGGCCCAGATCGAAATAGGGGCCGATGCTCCAGCGGAAGCGCGGATACAGATCGTCGGACATCACCAGATCGCCCGGATAGGGACGGGCGTCGGTCAGCACAGCCGCATCGGCGATCTTGCCCGCCTGCGTATTCTCCAGCCGTTCGACATCGGCGCGGTTCAGCGTCACCGAGGAGGTCGGTACCCCGTCCGCGGAAGACGTGATGACCAATGTCTCGACCGAGGGCGGCAGCGCCCGGGTCATCAGCCGCGCAGTCCGGCCGATCGCTTCGGCCTGTTGAATATAACGCTTGTTCTGGATGCGCACTTCGGCCCGGTTTGCGGAAAGCGCCATGGATTCCAGAACCTGCCCTTCCTTGGCAAGCGCATCGCCAAGTGCCGTCTGAATGGCCGGCTGCGCTGTCGGATCCTGGGCCCACTGGCCCGACCAGCCTTCGGGATCGGCACTGACAGCCGGACGAGGGCGAACCGGGGCAGGGGCCTTTTCCAACCCGGAAGGATAGGGGGACCTGCGCGGGTTCAGCGAGAACGAGAATTGCGCACCGAAGGTCTCGCCGCCAAGCGAATAAAGCCCCACCTCGTAATTCTCACCAAAGCGGTAATAGGCGGCGAGATTCAGATGACCCGGATCACCGTCTTTGCCGTTCCGGGTTTCGCGCATGTAGTCGTCGTTGGAATATTCGGCGGCAAGGCTCAGCTTGTCGTTGACCTGCCACGAGATGGACGCGAATGGTTTTGCGCTGCCGGTGAACCAATCGTCGATCTGGGGCTTGCCGCCCTGATCGCCGTCTTCCAGCAGCGGGCGGGTCTTGCCTGCAAGACGCCCCCAGCCCAGACCGGCCGAGGCGCGGATCGTCGGCGTGATGTTCTTGGTTGCGACGATATATTCGCCCGAATAGACGCCGGTGCCCATGAAATCCTGCAAGCCGATCGCAACGGCAGGACGCCAGCCCGATTCATCCAGTGCCTGAAAGCGCAGATCGAAGGAACGGTCCCAGATATGGCCCAGATCGTTGTGGTCGTTGATCCCTTCGACGCGCGAATAGCGCAGCACCGTCGTCAGTCGCGGCATTGCCTGAAACACGATATTGTTGCGCTGCGAATAATCCGACCATGACAATGTCGCGCCAAGCGTCCCGTCGGGCAGAGCCTCTGCAGTGGGCGTTTCGATCCCGCCGGGCAAGCCATAGGTTGACATGTTGCGCGCAATCATCGGCTCGGCGATGGCAGTGCCCGTGACCGACCCCACCAGAAAGGCAGTAGGCAGGGTGGTCGCCATCAGGCGGCTGGTCAGACGGGAGCGTCGCATGGGCGGCATCCTTGGTAACAATGTTTCAACGCATATTAACGGGATCGGAGCAGTGGAACAGCCCATATGTTCCGATTTCGCGGCCGCGGATGTTTCCGTGCCACATCGACGGATTTATCCCCGTTCAGCCCTGAGCGGTTTCGGCTGGCGCGGCACAGCCCTGATGGGTCTTTCCTCCGACGGTGAGCGACGCGCTCATCGGGAATTTCTCGCCCGACATGCTGTCGGTGCAGTCGGTGCCGCGAACCGTCAGCTTGAAGACCAGCCCGTCCAGCGTGCCGACATATTCCACGCCCTGCGCGAAGAACAACCGGTTCACATTGACCTGCCGGCCGCTTTGGTTTTCGGGCGTTTTGTAGATCGCGGTGCTGCCGCTGGCATCGACGCTCCAGAACGGTTCATTCCCGCGGGCGGCGAATGCCTGCGTGTTCAGGGTCTCGGCATTGGCATTGGTGGCGGGAACGGCTTCGCCCGCACCCGTTTCGATCGGCACTTCAAGCGGCGATACCGCAGGCGGGCGCGGCTTGGCCGGGTCTTCCGGCTGGGTTTCCTCGGCCCCCATCCCAAGCCCTTGCCGTAAATCGGACCTTGCCGCCTCGTCACAGGCGGCGAGCGGGGGGAGCAGCAGGGCAAGAAGGGCAAAACGCGGATTCATGGGCTGGGCCTCTGGTTGAATGGATCACTGTCTTTGCAAGGGTTAACAATCGCGGGCCTCCGGGGCAAGCGCCGCGCCGGATTTTGGCGGGCTGTTGCCAGCGCGATCTTCCGGATTCCTGAACCCGCCTTGCCCTGCGCATTCCTAGGCGGAGGTCAGCATCTTCTTGACCCGTTGCCTGAAATGGGGAACGGCTTGGGGATGAGTAAGGAATTCCTCGATCGGCATCATTTGCCATTCCTGCCCCTCGTCGCCGAAACGGATCGCGGCGATCTCGACAGGGGTCAGGTCGCCCCGGAACAGCCACGAAAATTCACCCGGCCGTTGAAATGAAGGAAACCGGCGCCCGGTCAGCCGCGCCGGCGGCAGCGATATTCCAAACTCTTCCTGCAATTCCCGCAGGGCGCATTCGATCGGCGTTTCCTGTCCTTCCCGCCCGCCGCCCGGCAGATCCCAATGGGCTGGAAACGGGATATGTATGAAATCGTCCCGCAGATAGGTCAGTAAGCATCCACCTTCGGTCAGTACCAGCTTGGCGCCGTGGAAATAGGTTTCTTCGTCGTGCAAATGCTTGCTCCTGCCTTGACTGGCGGATCGGGTCAATCGTTGATGTCACGATCCCAGATCCGCACCTGACCCTTTCTGACGCCCGCGAATCTGCGCAGAAGTAACCAGACGAGCCCTGATACGATCGCGGCGACGACCAGCGTCACGGGCAGCCCCGCAGTCCAGAAACCGCTGAGCAAGAGCAATCCCATGATCCCAAGGGCTGCCGCGATGCCCATGAAAATCCAGCCCGGCGCGAACAGCTCGAATATCGCCAGGATCAGGGCCGCGACAATCCATAACCAGCCGTTCATCCAGGTCATTTTGCCCGTCCCTTCAGCAGATTGAAGGCTTCGGTGAAGGAATCGAGGGCCGCAGCGGGCAGGATAACGGTTTGCTTGCCATTACCCTTGCCGACCTCTGTCAGTGCATCCACCTGCCTGATCGCGATCTGATATTGGGCGGCTTCGAGACCGTTTGCGGCGATGGCCTCGGCGATGGCGGATGTCGCATAGGCCTCCGCTTCCGCCAGAATGCGCTTGGCCTTGGCCTGTTGCTCGGCGGCGTAAAGATCACCATCGGCGGCCAGCTCGACGGCGCGGCGTTTGCCCTCCGCCTCGGTCACCTGCGCACGGCGGGCTCGTTCCGCGTTAAGCTGCTGAAGCATGGCGGCGCGTGTCGCTTCATCCAGATTGACGTCCAGAATCTCGGCCCGTGTCACTTCGATTCCCCAATCATCGACCACGTTGACCACCGATTCCCGGATACGCTCGATCAGTTGCGCCCGGTTCGACTGGACCTGATCCAGTTCGACAGTGCCGATTTCCGAACGCACGATACCGGCGACCGTTGTCGCAATGGCGGCATCAATATCGCGGATGCGGTACACGGTCTTTTCCGGTTCGATGATGCGATAGAAAACCGAGGTTTCGACCTCGACCAGCACGTTATCGGCGGTGATCGCATCCTGCCGATGCGTGGGAAGCTGACGTTCGAGGATCGAGATCTTGTGCCGCACCCGGTCAATGAACGGGACGATGAAATTGATCCCGGGGCCAAGAACAGATCGCAGACGGCCAAATCGTTCGACGACATATTTCTCGGATTGAGGAACGATGCGGACCGCCGAGCTGATTGCCAGAAAAAGGACGATCGCCAGAACGACCAGAGCGAGGTTCTGACCAAGAAGCTTGCCCAAGATCTCCAGGATATCCTGCATGTTCAAAGCCTTTCTTTATATTTTTCGGTACCTATTCAGCGGCAATGCTTTCATCGGAATTCATGCCGGCGTCGAATGCCGACAATTTGCGGATGATGTTGCCCAACCGGTCTGCGAATATGTCAAAGCAGGGCAGCGGGCTGATCGTCGTTTCGTCCATATACAGGGAGCGGTCGATTTCGACCTGCACGACATGAATATTCCGTCCGGGACGCCCATAGGTCGAACAGATATAGGCTCCCGAGAAAGGGGAATTCCGCCGAACGGTCCAGCCTTCCGACTCGATGGTGTCCGCGACTATATCCAGCACCCGAGCCGAGGCCGACAGGCCATAACGGTTCCCCAGAACGAATTCCGGCCGGTGCCCATGCAGATGAGACAACGCATCCCGCGGCATCGAATGCATGTCGATCAGGATCGCCTGTCCGAATTTCGCGCGCGCTTCTGCGATCAATGCGCTCAGCGTCTGGTGATAGGGACGCCAATAGGCATCGATCCGGCTCTCGGCTTCGGCGCGGCTAAGCGGGCGGTTGTGAATGATCCGGCCTTGCGCGACCACACGGGGGATGACGCCAAGTCCCGCAAGGGTTCGCTGATTCAGCGGATGACGCGGAACGCCGCGCACGACCAGCGGATCGATTTCGTCGGGACCGCGATTCAGGTCGATCAGGCAGCGCGGCATTCGTGCTGATAGCGTGACGGCACCGTATTCGCGGGCACAGTCGATCAACCGGTCGACAAAGGCGTCCTCGGATGAGCGCAGGACCTTCTTCGGCAGTGAGGTGCTATCCAGAAACCAGTCGGGATATTCCTTGCCGGAATGCGGAGATGCGAATATCACGCCGCTCAGCCAGTGATCGGGGCGCTTCAAAATAAACGGCATGTCAGACTTGGTCACAAGGCGTTTCCCAATCTCGTAAGCACGATTCGGTTATAATCCACTATGTAGGTGTTCCAATAGGTCTTGAAACCCGCTTGCGCCCTATGTATAGACGCTCGCACCGAGGCGGTCACGCCTGCAATTCCCAAAAGGAATGGCGGCAGAATCACCAAGGGAACGGGCGGTTAGCTCAGCGGTAGAGCACTACGTTGACATCGTAGTGGCCACTGGTTCGATCCCAGTACCGCCCACCATTATTTCGCCGCCC
This sequence comes from Paracoccus onubensis, assembly GCF_003591515.1. GTDB lineage: Bacteria > Pseudomonadota > Alphaproteobacteria > Rhodobacterales > Rhodobacteraceae > Paracoccus > Paracoccus onubensis. The sequence continues at coordinate 46,561 of NZ_QZCG01000004.1, read as the reverse complement.
CCGGCCGAAACCGGGGGCATTTCGTTTTCCTGGCGGCTGCGACGCGCCGCGATGAAGGAGAAGACCGATGAAGGTTCGTAACTCGCTCCGCTCGCTCAAGAGCCGGCATCGCGACTGCCAGGTCGTGCGCCGCAAGGGCCGTGTTTATGTGATCAACAAGACCAATCGCCGTTTCAAGGCCCGTCAGGGCTGATCGGCGGGATCACCGCAGGTACGAAATGACCCGCCCGATCCGGCGGGTTTTTTCATTTTCGAATAGTCATGATCATACGGCATCATCAGAATGAGGGAACGCGCTCCTGCGCCATGTTTTCGGATTGCGGCGGATACCGGTATTCGCTGACCCGGGAATGGGGGCCGGGTGACCGGCTGCTTTACGTGATGCTGAATCCGTCGCGGGCGGATGAGCGGCAGAACGATCCTACGGTTGAAAGATGTGAGCGTCGGGCCCGCGCAATGGGTTTCGACGCGTTCCGCGTCGCGAATATTTTCGCGTGGCGCGCCACCCGTCCCGAAGAGTTGAAGCGGGCCGCCGATCCGGTCGGTCCCGAAAATGATGCCGTGCTGCTTGAGGGGGCCGCCTGGGCGGATCGGGTGTTATGCGCCTGGGGTGCTCATGGCGCGCATCTGGGCCGGGGCGCCAAGGTCGAGCGGTTGCTGCGTCAGAACGGCGGCTGCCTGTGGCATCTGGGCCTGACGAAAGACCGGGCGCCGCGCCACCCGCTTTACGTGGCCTATGCCAGATTTCCGGTACCCTGGCTTTGACGGCAGGGCGGCGCAGGATGCCGAATCACTTATGCCGGATCGAGCACCGCTTCCACGAAGCGGCAATCAGCGGCGAAAATCCGGCTTGCGCTTTTCCAGGAAAGCGGCCAGCCCTTCGGCGGCCTCTTTCCCGAAACGCGCCGTATTGATCCCTCTTGCCTCAAGATCCAGCTGTGTCGCCAGTTCGTTGCAAGAGGCCGCTCCGATTTCCGTCTTGATGACGGCCATGGCATTCGTTGGCCCATTGGCCAGTTTCGCGGCCAGATCTTTCGCCGCCGCAAGTGCCCCATCCGCAGGAACGATTCGATTCACGATCCCGCATGAATGCAGCCGCGCCGCGTCAACGGGCTCGCCCGTCAGGCACATCTCGGTGACAAGCTGTCGCGGCAGGCCATCGCACAGGAAATGTGTCAGCCCGCCATCGGGGGAGAGGCCGATCTTGACATAAGCCGCTGTGAATTTCGCATTCTCGGCGGCTACGATCATGTCGCAGGAAAGCGCCAGCGACAGACCTGCTCCGGCGGCGCCTCCTTCGACGGCGGCAATCACTGGCTTGCGACAATTGCGTATGGCCAGAATCATCGTGTTGAGCGCGTCGGTGCCCTGCGTCGCGTCGGCCATGCTGCCCTGCGCGCTTTTCTGCAAATTCGCGATATTCCCGCCGGAAGAGAAAAACCCATGAAGCCCGGTCATCACAATGGCCCGGATATCGCTGTTTTCACCGGCATCAAGCATTTGAGCGCGGATCGCTTCATATACGGGGCGGCTGATCGAATTGCGGGTCCGGGGACCGTCAAGGGAAAGGATCAGGACATCATTGTCGCGCTCTGCGCGGATTTCGGTGACAGGGGCGGCGGATGTGGTCATGGGATGATCCTTTCCTTCAGGGATGATTTTCATGCGTCATGCCCGGTCATTCATTTTCTGGTGCCTGATCGTCAGAGCAATGCTGCCTGACCGCTTCAATCAGCCTGGCCGCAAGAATATCCAATGAAGCTTCTATCCGGAACAGGGGACCGGCGATGGTTGCCGCCAGCATCCGCCCCTTGATCGATAGCGGAACAGCGACGCCTCCAAGATCCGGACTGTATGAGGATGCGCTCATGAACCATCCTCTTTGAAGCGATTGCTCGATCAGGATCTCGACCTCCTCGGCGGACATGGGCGTGCCGGATCCGTAGCGCCGGTATTCCGCCTGCCGCAACATCGCCGCACGCCGTCTTGCGGGCATCTGGGACAGGATGGCTTGACCGGTCGCCGTCGCATGAAGCGGCACACGTTTTCCGGGTTCGGCCGTATAACGGATGGCATGCGGGGATTCGATGACCGACAGAAAGACCGCATGCATCCCCGCCGGTCCCGCAAGCCATACGGTCTCACTGCTCAGCGCGGCAAGTTCACGCAGCAGTTCCTGCAAACTGTCCGCCAGCGGTTCTGCCTGCGCGATATCCTGCGCAAGCACCTGCAGGCGTGGGGTCGGATAAAAGCCCTGACGGGGCCGCGGTTCATAAAGGAAGCCCCGCTCTGACAGCGTGACGATCAGGTTGAAGGTGCTGGATTTGGGCCAGCCGAAATGATCGGCGAGTTCGGCCAGCGTGGCGGGCCTTCCCTGTGCGGCAAAAAACTCCAGCAGATCAAGGACATTTGCAGCTTGTTTCACGATTGTCGGCATGTCGCGGCATTCTTGGCTGACAGGATGAATCACTGCACCGCTTTCGGCACCCACCCGGATTGAGGGCATGAAATTGCCCGGGAGCAATACTTGACAGAACGGAAAGCTGAAGTCTAGGGTTCATGATAATGAACTTAATGTTCAAATATATGAACTAAAATCAGCGGTAGGGAGGAAGGCATTCGACATGGGGCCACTTGACGGACTTCGCGTCATTGATCTGACTTCGGTTCTGATGGGGCCCTATGCGACGCTGACGCTTGGCGATTTCGGTGCCGATGTCATCAAGGTGGAAAGCCCGGAAGGTGATGTCGTCCGCCAGATCGGCCCGTCCCGACACGATGATATGGGACCGATCTTTCTTCATGCGAACCGCTCGAAACGATCCATCATCCTGAACCTCAAGACCACCGATGGCCGCGCCGCCCTGCTGCGGCTTTGCGAGGATGCCGATATCCTGGTCTATAATATCCGGGCGCGGGCGATGGCGCGGCTTGGGCTGTCATACGAGGACATCTCGGCGGTCAACCCGAAGATCATCTATGCCGGGATGTTCGGTTACGGTCAGACCGGGCCATATGCCGATCGTCCTGCCTATGATGATCTGATACAGGGGGCCAGCGGGCTGCCTTATCTGTTTTCCCGCGTGAACGATGGTCAGCCGCGCTATGTGCCCTCGGCCATCGTGGATCGGATCGTCGGGCTTGCCGCGGTCAATGCGATCCTTGCCGCGATGGTCGAGCGGAATCGCAGCGGGCAGGGGCAGCGGGTCGATATTCCGATGCTGGAAACGATGGTCAACCTGACCATGGGCGATCATATGGGCGGCCTGACCTATGATCCGCCGCTGGATCGGGGCGGATACCGCCGCCAGTTATCGGTGGACCGGCGGCCATACCGGACGAAAGACGGTTTCGTCTGTGCGCTGGTTTACAATGACGGGCATTGGCGGCGGTTTTTCCAGGCGATCGGACGGCCGGAGATGCCCGAAGCCGATCCCCGATATCGTAGCTTTGCAGCCCGTATGGCCCATATCGACGAGGTTTATGCCGAATTAAGCCGGATATTCGAAACCCGTAAGACTGCGGAATGGATGGCGCTTCTGGAGAAGGCCGATATTCCGGCGATGCCGATGCATGATTTCGAAGGGATGCTGAACGATCCCCATCTGACCCAAACCGGATTTTTCGAAATGATCGACCACCCGACCGAGGGTCGTATCCGGCAGATGGCCGTTCCCGCCTATTGGAGCAGGACACCGGCCAGCCCCGGCCGTCCGGCGCCGAAACCGGGTGAGCACGGGACGGAAATTCTGTGTGCTGCCGGATTTTCCGAGGAAGAAATTAACGGGATGCTGCGTACGGGCGCATTGGTGGCACCCGCCCATGCCCAAAATGCCAAAGAGCAAGACCGCCACCGGAAAAGAGAGTGACGCATGGATTTTTCCTTGACCGAAGAACAGGATTCCATCCGTGACGCAGTCGCGGCGATCTGCAACAGGTTCGATGACAGCTACTGGCTGAAGCTGGATGCATCGGGCGAATATCCGCATGAATTATATACGGCGCTCGCGAAAGACGGCTGGCTGGGGATCTGTACGCAGGAAGCCTATGGCGGCTCGGGTCTTGGGATCAGCGAAGCGGCGATCATGATGCGGACCATCGCTGAATCCGGTGCGGGGATGTCCGGCGCTTCCGCGGTTCATATCAATATCTTCGGCCTCAACCCCGTGGCGGTTTTCGGAACCGAGGATCAGAAACAGCGCATGATCCGCCCGATGGCAGAAGGTAAGGAAAAAGCCTGTTTCGCCGTGACCGAACCGAATACCGGCCTGAACACAACGCAGCTTAAATTGCGGGCCGTTCGTCAGGATGGCGGATATCTGGTCAATGGTCAGAAGGTCTGGATCTCGACGGCGCAGGAGGCCGACAGGATCCTGCTGCTGGCGCGCACGACGCCTTTGGACGAGGTCAAAAAGCCGACCCACGGGCTGAGCTTATTCTATACCCGTTATGACCGCGCGCGTATCAGGACCGTCGAAATCGAGAAAATGGGGCGCAAGGCCGTCGATTCGAATGAATTGTTCTTCGAGGATTTTTTCATTCCTGAGGAAGACCTGATCGGCGAAGAGGGTCGCGGTTTCGAATATATCCTTCACGGCATGAACCCCGAGCGCATCCTGATCGCAGCGGAAGCGGTCGGGCTTGGCATGGCCGCCATCAACCGCGCCGCCCGCTACGCCAATGAACGGATCGTCTTCAATCGCCCCATCGGGCAGAATCAGGGAATTCAGCATCCTCTGGCGAAATGCTGGGCCCAGCTAGAGGCCGCATGGCTGATGGTGATGTCGGCGGCGTGGAAATACGATCACGATGCGCCGCTTCCGGCGGTCGGCGCGGCTGCCAATGCCGCGAAATACCTTGCCGGAGAAGCGAGTTTCGAAGCTTGCCAGACGGCCGTGATGACGCATGGGGGCTATGGATATGCCAAGGAATATCACGTCGAAAGATATCTGCGCGAAGCCTTCGTGCCCCGGATCGCCCCGGTAAGCCCGCAACTTTGCCTGTCCTATCTGGCCGAGCGTGTGCTTGGCTTGCCGAAATCCTACTGACCGGGATCGACCTGGGAGGAGGGTCACAATGCCGGAAAACGCTGAACCTGTCGACGCGGCATCGCTGGACCTTGCCGAGTTTCTGAAGCCGGGCGATCATGTGCTGATCGCTCAGGGCGCCGGGGAACCGCTGACACTGTCCCGGCTTGCTGCCATGGCTGCGCGAACGGTGCCTGATCTGACATTCTGCGTCGGCACGATGATTTCGGATTCGTTGCAGGCATGCGGCGGTAATGCGTCATTTGAAAGCTATGGCAGAATGGGGGAACTTGCGGCGCTTCCCCGTGACAAGGTCAGGATATTTCCGGGACATTATTCCGAATATACGCGCAATCTACACAGCGGGAAGATGAAGGCGGATGTCGTGCTGATCCAGCTTTCCTTGCCGGATAAATGCGGGCGGCCCTGTCTGGGCATGGGAGATCTGTATCTTTTCGATGTTGCGCGCCGCGCCCGTCTGGTGATCGCCGAGATCAATCCGGCGACTCCGCGCGTTCCGGGCACGGGATGGCCCGACGATATTCCAATTCATCTTCGCGTGGCCGCGGCAGCCGCTCCGCCATCCTTGCCATCGGGCCAGCCCGGCCCGCGCGAGACGCGTATCGCTGCGCTTGTCGCCGGCCTGATTCCGGATCGTGCCGTGCTGCAGCTCGGCATCGGCAAGCTGCCGCTTGCCATCATCCGGGCGCTGAAAGGGCACCGTGATCTTGGTCTGCATAGCGGGGCATTGCCTGACGGGATACCGGAACTGATAGAATGCGATGCCCTGACCAATTCCTTCAAGGAGACGGACACCGGCCGGTCGGTCACTTCCATGATCATGGGCGGCCCCGGAGTCTGGGCCTGGGCGGACGGGAATGACGATATTGCCATATGCCGAACGGATTACACGCATGACACAAGGGTTATCGCCGGGCTGTCGCGTTTCACGGCGATCAACTCGGCTGTCGAGGTCGATCTGCTTGGACAGATCAATTCCGAACGAGCCGGAAATGGCGGGTCTATTATCGGCGGCATCGGTGGTCAGCTTGATTTCACGCGCGGCGCACAGATGTCGGAAGAGGGCCGCGCGATTATCGCCCTGCCTGCGACGACTTCCCGGATGACGGTTTCGCGAATCGTGCCGCGCGTGGCGGAAGTGACGATTTCCAAGGCGGATGCCGATACGGTCGTGACGGAATACGGCATTGCGGAACTGCGCGGGCAGGCGATCGATGAACGGGCAAGGCGGATGATCTCCATTGCCGCGCCGGAATTTCGCGAAGAGCTTTGCCGGGAATGGCATGACAGGGGACGGCATCTCTATGGATAGGCAGGGGCCTTTGAAGGGATTACGCATCGTCGAGATGGAGGGCATCGGGCCGCCGCCTTTTGCCGCGATGCTGTTATCGGATATGGGCGCCGAAGTGATCCGGATCGCGCGCATTGCCGATTCCGGACTTGGGATCGACAGACCGGATGAGCTCGATCTGCCGGCGCGCGGCAGGCAATCTTTGGCGATGGATCTGAAGAATCCGCAGGCGGTGGAATGTCTGCTTGACCTGATTGCATCGGCGGATGGGCTGATCGAAGGGTTCCGCCCCGGCGTCATGGAAAGGTTGGGCCTGGGGCCGGATATTTGCCTTGGGCGTAATCCACGCCTGATTTATGGGCGCCTGACCGGATGGGGGCAGGACGGGCCCATGGCGCCGCGCGCCGGTCATGACGTGAATTACCTTGCGATTACCGGGCTGCTGGACATGATCGGCCGTGAAAGGGAGCCACCGACCATTCCCGCGAATTTTCTTGCCGATTATGCCGGTGGCAGCCTGATGATGGTGATCGGCATGCTGGCGGCATTACTGCATGCGAAATCAACCGGGCAGGGGCAGATCATCGACTCGGCGATGGTCGACGGTGCTGCCTTGCTGGCAACCGCCATGGCCGGGTTTCGGGCCGCCGGGATGCATGACGGCCCGCGCGGAACGAATCTGCTTGATGGCGGCTTGCCTCAGTATTCGGTCTATGAATGTGCGGATGGGAAATATCTGTCCGTCGGTGCGCTGGAGCGTAAATTTCAGCTGATCCTGCTGGAAGGGCTTGGGCTGTGTGACGAAGACGCGCCGCTGCAAGGATCAAAGGAGGATCGGCAGCGGGCGCGGAGGGCGATCGGCCAGCGGATCAGACAGCGCAGCCGGGATGAATGGATCACGCATTTCGAAGGGAAAGATGCCTGTGTCGCGCCGGTCCTGACCTTCGAAGAGGCCACGCGGCATTCGCATAACCAGGCGCGCGGCACCTTCGTCGACATCGGCGGCGTCACGCAACCGGCCCCGGCTCCGCGGTTCTCTGCGACACCGCTGGCGATGCCGGTTCCCCCGGAGCGGCCCGGAGCAAGTGGAAGGGCGGTGTTGGAAGCCTGGGGGATAGATGCCGATCGCATCAAGGCTCTCGTGGAGGCGGGGGCGGTTCTGGATGGTGAACGGCCGGGGAAATGAGACCGGATCAACCGGTATGCGCAACCGCCGGATGCTGACGATAAAGGCCAGAAACGGGAGGATAGGCAATGACGACGACACCGGAGGATAACGCGGGGACGCGGTTTCTGTCGGCGACTGAAAGATTGTTTGCGCTTTTTTCCGGAATTGCGATCGGTGTCATCATGCTGACCGTGGTGGCGGATGTTTCGATGCGCTACCTGCTTCGGCAGCCGCTGGCATGGTCCTATGACATGATCGGCACTTACCTGATGGTCGCAGGTTTCTTTCTGGCATTGTCGGATACGTTGCGACATCACGGTCATATCGCAATCGACATGTTCACTGACAAATTGCCGCGCCCCATGCTGCACATATCGCAGGGTGTCGGCTATGCGCTGGCGGTTGCTATCCTGACGATCATCGCATTGCAGGCTGGGCATCGCATGATCGTCGCATGGCGGGGCGGAGACTTGATCAGCGCAAGTGTCTCATGGCCGACCTGGCCGTCTTATTTCCTGGCCTTTATCGGAACCGCCCTGATCGCATTGCGCTGCCTGATCCGGGCAGCTCTGCATTTTCGTTCATGCCTGACCGGAAAGGACTGGCCCGGCCTGCTTTATTCCCCTCATGAAGATCAGCCGGAAAAGGAATAGCTATAATGACGGTTACACTCGTTCTGCTGCTGTTGTTCCTGTTCCTGCTGACTGGTCTGCCGGTCGCGCTTGCGATGGCGATCTCCGGGGCGGCCGGGCTTTATATCCTTGGTGGATGGAGCTTCGTTCAGGGCATCCTGCGCACCACTCCGATTTCCACCGCCAGTTCATACGAGATCATCACGATCCCGATGTTCATCCTGATGGCCGAATTCGTGATCCTGTCCGGCGTCGCGAAAGACCTGTTCAGGGCCGCCGCCATATGGGTCGGGCGGCTGCGCGGCGGTCTGGCGATGGCGACCGCGATTGCCGGGGCGGGGTTCGGCGCGATTTCCGGTTCCAGCACGGCGGCCGCGGCAACGCTTGCCTCGACTTCGCTTCCGTCGATGATGGAGCAGGGTTACGACCCGAAGCTTGCCGGGGGCGCGGTTGCGATTTCGGGAACGCTGGCCATGCTGATCCCGCCATCGATCGCGTTGATCCTCTATGGCATCATTGCCGATCTGCCGATCGGGGAATTGCTGATCGGGGGCGTCATCCCGGGCATTATCGTGACCCTCGCGATCATCCTGACGATTGCGGTCCTGCTGCATTTCAATCCTGCCGCGGCGCCGGTCGGGCGGGCCTATACCATGCGCGAGAAATTCGCGTCGCTTAAGCATGTCGGGCCGATGTTGCTGTTGTTCCTGGCGGTGACCGGCGCGATCTATACCGGGCTTGCGACCCCGACCGAGGCGTCAGGGATCGGCGCCTTCGTCGCGATGCTTCTGGCCGGCTATGAGCGCAAACTGAATATGGAAACCCTGCTGACGGCGCTGCGAAATACCGCGCATACGACCGCGATGATCCTGTTCATCATCCTTGGCGCGCATATCTTCGGCTATTTTCTGACGCTCTCGCGGGTCACGAATGATCTGGCAAGCTGGGTCGGCGGGCTGGGCTTTGCCCCCATGGCGATCATGGCGCTGATCCTGATCGGTTATCTGATCCTTGGTTTCTTCATGGATCAGATCGCCATTCTGATCCTGACGGTGCCGGTCATTCTGCCGGTCGTCTTGCAGCTTGGTTACGATCCGATCTGGTTTGGGGTCATGGTCATCGTCACTGCCGAGGTCGGGATGGTGACGCCGCCGATGGGGATGAATGTCTTCGTCGTCGCCCGTTATACGAAACGCCCACTTGGAGAACTGTTCAGAGGGGTGATGCCGCATGTCTGGGCGCATCTGATCGTGTTGCTGCTATTGCTGCTGTTTCCCGGGCTGATCCTGTGGCTGCCATCGACGATGTGACGGTCAGAGGAACATAAATTCAACAGGAGGAGGAAATGAAAATGCATCACGGAAAATTCGCGTCTGCGGTGACGCTATCGGCGCTGCTGGCTTGTCCGTCTCTGGCGTCGGCGGAAACCCTGCGGGTCGCAGACAGTTTCCCGGTCGGCCATTACATCGCCGAAAACATGACCAAGGTCTGGATGGAGAAAGTCACGGAACTGACCGGGGGAGAGGTCGAGTTCGAATATTATCCGGCCGAGCAATTGGGAAAGTCGAAGGATCTTCTGTCGCTTGCCCAGACCAATACCGTGGATATCGGTTATGTCGGAGTGTCCTATATCGCCGATAAACTTCCGCTTTCGGCGGTTGGTGAACTGCCCGAGGCATTCAATAAATCCTGTCAGGGAACCGAGGCTTATTGGTCGATAGCCAAACCGGGCGGGATTCTTGATCAAGCCGAGCTTGCACCGCAGGGAGTCCGCATGCTGCTGGTCATGGTCCTGTCACCCTACCAGATCATGACCGCAAAGAAGGAAATCTCCGGTGTCGACAGTTTCGGTGGTCTCAAACTTCGTGCGACCGGGGGGACCAAGGAGATCGCGGTCGAACTGATGGGCGCGACACCGGTCACGATCCCGGCCCCTGAAACCCGCGAGGCTCTGACCCGTGGCACCATCGACGGTGTGCTGTTCCCGCATTCGAGCGTTCTTCCCTATGAGCTGGAACCCGCGCTGGCCTATGGGACCGAAGATATGAATTTCGGCTCTTTCGTCGCCAGCTATGTCATCAGCGAAGATCGCTGGAACCGGCTTGATCCCACGGTGCAGCAAGCCATGACCGACGCCGCCGAAGAGGTGATCCGCTCGGCCTGCAAGATCAGCGAAGAGCTGGATCTGGAAGACAAGCAGACCATGGCGGATGCCGGAGTCGAATTCATCTCCTTTTCCGACGACGACAAGGCCGAGATAAACGAGCGGATGGGAACCATTGGCGAGAAATGGGCGGAAGAGCTTGATGCCCGCGGATTGCAGGGAACCGAGGTGCTCGAGGCATTCCGCAACGCCCTGGCCGAACAGAACGGCGCGCCAGAATGAGCTGCGATCATCACAAGATCCGCGGTCAGGCTGTTAGAAAAAAGGAAATCGAATGAAACTGGTTGGTGAAGGGTTTCACTGGGACGAATTGACGGTCGGGGACAGGTTTCGGACCTTTGGCAGGACGATCACCGAAACCGATATCGTGAATTTCGTCAATTCGGCGGGAATGCTGGAATCGCTTTTCGTCGATGCCGAATATCGTGCCGCCCATTCCGCGATTCCGGGGCGGCCCTCACCCGCGGCCCTGACGCTGTCTCTTGCGGAAGGGCTGGTGCTGAACGCGACGGCGCAGGGCACCGGGCTGGCATTCCTGCATATGGAAATGAATGTCGAAGCTCCGGTTCTGCAAGGTGACACGATCCATGTCGAGATCGAAGTCACCGAAATCCGTCCGGCGAAGAAAGGCGGTCGCGGGCTGGTGCGCACCCGCAACCGGATCGTGAATCAACGCGGCGAGACGGTTATCACCTACACGCCGCTACGCCTGATGGCGGGCAGAGGGGATGGCAGAGACGCTTCGTAAGCCGGGATAAGCCTTACCTGAGCGCCTTCGCTTCCTTGCGCCGCGCGTGCAGGGCAGGTTCGGTATAGCCCGAGGGCTGGCGCGCGCCCTCGAAAATCAGGTCGCGTGCTGCCGCAAATGCCGGGCCGTCGAAATCCGGCGCCATGGGAATATAGGCTGGATCGCCTTTGTTCTGGCGGTCCACCTTGGCGGCCATGCGACGCAGCGCGTCCTCGACCTCGTCCTGGGACACAAGGCCATGTTCCAGCCAGTTCGCCATATATTGGGCACTGATCCGGCAGGTCGCGCGATCCTCCATCAGGGCCACGTCGTCGATATCCGGCACTTTCGAGCAGCCGATGCCCTGATCGACCCAGCGCACGACATAGCCCAGGATACCCTGACAACTATTCTCGACCTCGCGCAGAATTTCGTCGCGCGCAGGCCGGTGATTGCCCATCAGGGCAGGGGTCAGCAACTGATCCAGTTCCGGCATCGAATTGCCCGCCAGTTCCTCTTGCCGTGCGGTTACATCGATCTGATGGTAATGCAGTGCGTGCAGCGTTGCGGCGGTCGGGCTGGGCACCCATGCGGTATTCGCACCGGCTTGCGGGTGGCCGATCTTGCTGTCCAGCATTTCGGCCATCGCGTCAGGCTTGGCCCACATGCCCTTGCCGATTTGCCCTCTGCCGCGCATCCCGCAAGCAAGCCCGGTCAGCACATTGCGATCCTCATAGGCGTTCAGCCAGCCCGCGGCCTTCATGTCGTCGCGCCCGACAAAGGGGCCGGCCTGCATGGAGGTGTGGATTTCGTCCCCGGTACGATCAAGGAAGCCGGTATTGATGAACACGACCCGGTTGCGGATTGCGTGAATGCAGGCCGCAAGATTTGCCGAGGTGCGGCGCTCTTCATCCATCAGCCCAAGTTTCACGGTATTTGCGGGCAGGCCCAGAACGGCCTCGACGCGGGTAAAGACACGATCGGTAAAGCCTGCCTCATCCGGCCCGTGCAGCTTCGGTTTGACCACATAGACCGATCCCAGGCGGCTGTTCCTCGGACCTTCAGTTTTCCCAAGATCATGCAATGCGCAGGCAACCGTGACAATGGCGTCCAGCAGCCCTTCGGGGGTTTCCTTGCCATTGAGCCGCACGATATCGGTGGTCATCAGCAACCCGACATTGCGGACCAGCATCAATGCGCGCCCGGGCAAGGTCAGTTTGCTGCCGTCCGGCGCCTCGATCTCGCGATCTCCGGCCAGCCTGCGGGTCATTGTCTTGCCGGCCTTTTCGAAAGTCTCGGCCAGATCGCCCTTCATCAGCCCCAGCCAGTTGGCATAGACGCCGATCTTGTCTTCGGAATCGACGGCAGCGACGCTGTCCTCGCAATCCTGAATCGCTGTCAAAGCCGCCTCGACGATGATATCGCGCAGACCAGATGGCGAAGCTGCGCCAATCGGATGGTCAGAGTTGATCACCAGCTCAACATGCAGCCCGTGATGGCGCAGCACAAAGGCGGTATCCTTGCCGTCCTGTCTGGTGCCAAGGAAGGCCGAAGCATTCGCCAAAGCGATTTCTGCGCCGTCCACGGTTGCGTGAAGCCCGTCCTGGTCGGCGCGATAATTCGTGACGGCGGCATGGCTGCCCGAGATCAGCGGAAATGTCTTGTCCAGAAATTCCGCGGCCTTCGCGACAACGGCATCACGGCGGGCGGGATCGATTCCCTTGGCGGCCGGGGGCGGCCCCATGACATCGGTGCCGTAGAACGCATCGTAAAGCGAGCCCCAACGTGCATTTGCGGCATTCAACGCGAACCGGGCATTGCTGACGGGAACGACAAGCTGCGGCCCCGCGATATTTGCAATCTCGGGATCGACCGCGCCGTTATCGACACTGAAGGGCGCAGGCTGCGGGGCGAGATAACCGATATCGGTCAGAAATCCGCGATAGGCGGCGGAGTCCCATGGCTGGTTTCCACGCTCTTTGTGCCAGTTGTCGATTGCGGCTTGCAATTCATCGCGCCGGTTCAGCAAGATCTGGTTCTCGTCGGCGAATTCATCCAGCAGGCCGGCATATCCCGACCAGAACCGGTCCGCATCGACGTTGGTGCCGGGCAGGACCTGCTCTTCAATGAATTTCACGAAGTCCGACGCGACTTCCAGGCCATGACGCTGATGATATGTGCCTTGCATGGTGACAGACCTTCCATCTCGAATCCAGTCATTGCCTTCCGCCGGATTGCTCTGCCGGAGAAAGGATTCGAGGCTCGGTATACCATTGCAGACCGAAACTCTAGCCCGAACAATTCATAGTTCCGCGATGGCTGAAGGAATGGAGGCAGGCAGCTTGGCAATATCCGGAAATTGGTGCAGCTTGGCGCGACATGTCGTGAAATTTGCAGAAGAAGGATGGCAGCTATGGCAACCGGGCCGGGAAGAAGATGGATGACGCCATGAAAGCGGTGCAACCGGCCGAATTGCTGCGCAAAATGTTCGACCGGGCCGTCGAGATGGCCGATCCGATGCGCAGCCTTGCACAGCATTTGCCCGACCGCCCGGCGACGGGCAGGGTGCTGGTGATCGGGGCGGGGAAAGCAAGCGCCCGTATGGCCGAGGCGGTAGAGGCCGTCTGGGGGCCCTGCGAGGGGCTGATCATCACGCGTTACGGTTACGAAAGGCCGCTTCAGGGGATCGAGCTCGTCTCTGCAGCGCATCCCGTTCCCGATGCCGCGGGCGTTGCCGCGACAGGGCGGATGCTGGATATGCTTCAGACAGTGGGGGAAGGCGATTTCGTTCTTGCGCTGATTTCCGGAGGCGCATCCGCCTTGCTATGCGCCCCGGCGGGGGAGATTACACTGGCCGAGAAACAGGCGGTCAATCAGGCGTTGCTGGCGTCCGGCGCTCCGATTGGTGAAATGAACATCGTCCGCAAACATCTGAGCCGTGTGAAAGGCGGACAGCTTGCCGCCGCCGCTTGGCCTGCCCGCATGCTGGCATTGATGATCTCGGACGTGCCGGGGGACGATCCGGCGCTGATCGGTTCCGGCCCCACAGTAGGAGATCCGAACGGCCCCGAGGCCGCGCAGGATCTGCTTGATCGATGGAATATCGCCGTGCCTGCATCGGTCAAGGCCGCGCTGACCGGATCGAACCGGGTCATCCCGCCTGAAGACGCAAGACTGGGCGCGGTGATCAACCGGGTTTATGCCGCCCCGCGGATGTCCCTTGAAGCTGCTGCAGAACTTGGCCGAACTGCGGGATATGAGGTTCAGCTTCTGGGCGATGCAATCGAGGGGGAAGCGCGCGAAATCGCCCGCGCTCATGCCGAGATGGCCTTGCAATCCACAGGCCCGAAGATCCTGCTTTCCGGCGGAGAACTTACCGTTACCCGACGCGGAAACGGGATCGGTGGGCCGAATGCCGAATATGCGCTTGCCTTGGCGCTGGCACTCGATGGGGCAAAGGGGATCCACGCCATGGCCTGCGATACTGACGGCGTAGACGGTGCGGCGGAAATTGCCGGGGCATGGATCGGGCCGCAAATGCTTGAACAGGCGCGCAAGGCGGGACGCGATCCGGGCAAGGCGCTGGACACGAATGATGCGCATGGGTTCTTCGAGGCTGTCGGCGGGCAGGTGATTACCGGCCCGACCCTGACGAATGTCAATGATTTCCGCGCGATCCTGATCGATCCCTGAACCCGAACAAGCAGGGCAGGGATTTCACAGGCTCGGGGCAGCGATCCGTCGCCCGGACGTGATGCGCCGGGCCGGCCGACTGGTCCGCCGTGTTATCTCACGAGGGACAGGCCGCGCCGGTGTCGATCCATGCGCGTGTCAGTTCACCGAACAGATCCTGTGAGCCCGGCGCAGGGGTGCGCCCCGCTCCCGGCTCCCATCCCCAGCCGACAAGTCCGTCCTCGGCCATATGCTCGTGCAATTCTTCCAGACTGCGCCCGCCATTCCGCTCGGGATCCTTGAGCTGAGCGCAGATTTCGCCAAGAGACAGGTCAACCCACGCCATTTCCACCGGCGCAAGGGACCAGGGTTCGTGGCCTGGGATGCTTTCGATGCCGCCGACACCGGTCGTCTCGAAATTCTCCGGGCCGTGGCAGGTCGTGCAATTCATGCCCGCCGCGCCGAAATCGGCGTCGCCACGGATCACCGGAGGTTCGTGCGGATGCATGTCGTCGCCCTGTGTGGGGCTGTCCTTGGGATGGCAGTTCAGGCAGCGCGGATGGGTCAGAACCTTGCCCATCTCTTCGAAAAGCGCCGCCGATCGTTCGGTTTCGTTCTCGATATTCTCGAAATCGGCAGGCATGCGCAGATCCTGCGCGGCAAGCGGCGCGGCGAGCGCAAGGGTCATTGCAACGGAAAGACTGAAACGTGTCATGCGGGTCTCCTTCCTCATGCAACCGGAATGATGGGCAGGCGGCGCAACGCGGTGCCGGTCATGCGCCGCCATCCGTTTGCAATTGCAGGAGCAATGGGTGGAGTGCCCGGTTCTCCCACCCCTGTAGGTTCGGCTGTCGAGGGAAGGATCGCCACCTCGATGGAGGGCATTTCGGAAATGCGCAGGATGCGGTAGCTGTCCCAGTTCCGTTGCCGGATCAGCCCGCCTTCGTCAAACGTAACCTCGCTGTGAAGCGCGGCAGAGATGCCATAGCCGATCCCGCCTTCCATCTGTGCGCGGATGACATTGGGATTGACCGCCGTCCCGCAATCGACCGCACACCAGACGCGGCGGGCATGGGGGACGCCGCCCCGATCCTCGATCTCGGCAATCTGGGCGACATAGGTGCCGAAGGATTTCACTACCGCGACTCCATAGCCGAAGTCGCCTGACTGATCGGCCATCTCGGCAACGCGCGTGAGCACCGCCTTTTCGCGGGCCTGTTCCTCGCCCAGCAGGGCCAGACGGCCTTCGACCGGATCCTTGCCGGATTTTTCCAGCAATTCGTCGATAAAGCATTCCACGGCAAAGCCGGTATGCGTATGCCCGACCGAACGCCACCACAATGTCGGAACCGGCGAGTCCATCTTGGCCCAGCGAAGGCGATGATTGGCGGTCTTGTAGCGTAATTCGTTCGCGCCCTCGAATGCGGTGAAATCGGGTCCACCCTGCAGCATTTGCTCGAACGGTGTTCCGATGACGACTGATTGCGCGGCGATGCCGTGATCCCAGGCCTCGATGCCGCCCTGTTCATTGAGGGCCGCCCGTATGTGATGGACAGTCAGGGGGCGGTAGTAGCCGCCCTGCATGTCATCCTCGCGCGTCCACATCAGCTTGATGGCGCCCTTGCCGTTGGTTTTTGCGATCTCGGCCGCTTCGGCGGCAAGATGGCAATCGGGTGTCGCGCGGCGGCCAAAGCTTCCACCCGCAAGCATGGTATGAAGATCAACCTTATCGACACCAAGGATCTTGGCGAAGATGGCCTGATCGCCGGTCTGCATCTGGCTGCCCATCCAGATTTCGGCCTCGTCGTCGCGCAATTCGACCACGGCATCCAGCGGTTCCATCGGTCCATGGGCCAGATAGGGGAAGACATAGGTGGATTCGACGATTTCCGCGCCGGTCAATGCCGCGTCGACATCGCCGGATTTCTCGACCTCCCATTCCCCTCCGGCCTTGGCGGCAGAGGTCCATTCGGCAATCATCGTTTCGGTCGAACGGGTTTCGGCTTCGCTTTCATCCCATTCCACGGTCAGAGCATCGCGCCCCTTCAACGCGGCGAATGTATTGTCGGCATAGACGGCAACGCCTGACGGGATCTGCGCCACCTTGCGCACGCCCTGCACCTGCATCGCGGCGCTGTCGTCGTAGCTGGCGACCCTGGCGCCGAATTTCGGCGGATGGGCGACCACCACGGTCAGCATCCCGTCGCGATAGACATCCAGCGTGAACAGAGCCGAGCCATCGGTTTTGGCGCTGCTGTCCACCTTTGGCAGATCGGTGCCGATCAGGGTGAAGTCGCCGGGATCCTTGACGGGAGGATCTTCGGGCGCGGTTTGCCGCGCGGCGGCCTCGGCCAGTTCACCGAAACTTGCGGATTGATCGCCCGCTTTGACGATACCCTTCTCGACGGTGATCTGATCGACGGGCACACCGAAACGTTCGGCAGCGGCGGCGACAAGCATCGCCCGCGCCCCGGCACCGGCCTTGCGCATCTGCATGAAACTGTTGGCCATGGCGGTCGAACCGCCGGTGCCCTGCATACCCATTGCGAGATTGGCATAAAGTTCGACATCGGCGGGCGCGGCGGCGGCGCGCATCTGTGACCAGTCTGCGTCCATCTCTTCGGCCACAAGTGTGGTCAGGCCGGTATATGGGCCCTGTCCGAATTCGATATGCTTGATCAGTACGGTAACGGTATTGTCGGGGGCGACGCGGATGAAGGCATTCGCCGACATTTCATCCGAACCGCCGGGGAGTTCATTAAAAAACGCGGCCGCACCGGATTTCTGCTGCGCCCGGGCAAGGCCGGGCAGGGCGACGGCAATGATCAGCCCGGTCAGGAAACGGCGGCGGGAGGTCTGGATATTCATCACTCAGCCCTCCAGCGTTTTGGCGGCGTCATGGATCGCTTGCCGGATGCGGACATAAGTCGCGCAGCGGCAGATATTCCCGGCCATGGCGTTGTCGATATCCTCGTCACTCGGAGAGGCGATCTGTTGCAACAGAGAGGTTGCCGTCATGATCTGGCCGGATTGGCAATACCCGCATTGTGGTACGTCAATCGCGCGCCATGCCGCCTGAACCGCGTCGGCCTCGGGGCCTTCAAGACCTTCGATCGTGGTGATATCCGAGCCTTCGGCCATCGAGATGGGCGTGACACAGGATCGGCGCGTCATACCGTCCAGATGGATCGTGCAGGCCCCGCATTGGGCGATCCCGCAGCCGAATTTCGTGCCGGTCAGGCGCAACTCGTCTCGCAGAACCCAAAGAAGCGGTGTGCCGGGATTGACATCGACACTGCGCTCTTCGCCGTTGACTGTAAAGCTGATCGGCATGCTGGCTCTCCCTTTGGCTGGCACCCAAAGGTTAACGCGGATTCAAGCCGATTACGAGAAGAGAGCGCGGGATTGCCGGCCTGTCCGGCAATCCTGAATATATCAGCCCTTTTTTGCCGGGGCCGGCGGAAGTTTGTCGAAATCCGAGGCATCATGGCGTTCGGGAAGCTGTTCCCATGCCTCGCCGGTCCTGCGATTGACGATCCTGCCGCGCCGCACGGCGGGCCGTTCGGCGATCTTGTCTGCCCAGCGGCGCAGATGCGTGTATTCCGAGACATTGAGGAATTCGCCCGCATCATATTGCTGGCCCATGACAAGATTGCCGTACCATGGCCAGATCACCATATCGGCGATACTGTATTCGTCGCCGCCGATAAAGGGACGCTCTGCCAATGTGTTATCCAGCAGATGCATCTGCCGCTTTGCTTCCATGGTAAAGCGGTTGATCGGATATTCCATCGGATAGGGGGCATAGGCGTAGAAATGCCCGAACCCGCCGCCGAGATAGGGCGCCGAGCCTTGCAGCCAGAACAGCCAGTTCATCGCCTCGGTTCTCGCGGCGTGATCCCTGGGCAGGAAACGCCCGAATTTCTCGGCCAGATACAGCAGGATATGCCCGGACTCGAACACGCGAACCGGCTTTTCGCCCGAACGGTCGATCATTGCCGGGATCTTCGAGTTGGGATTGGCACCGACAAAGCCCGACGAAAACTGATCGCTTTCCCCGATATCGATCAGCCAAGCGTCATATTCTGCACCGGTTTCACCGGCGGCAAGAAGCTCCTCGAACATGATCGTGACCTTCTGGCCATTGGGCGTGGCCAGCGAGTATAGCTGATATGGATGTTTGCCGACCGGCAATTCCCGCTCGAACTGAGCACCGGATGTCGGGCGGTTCACCCCGGCCCATGTCCCGCCGTTCTCGGTATCATATGTCCAGACTCGGGGCGGCTGATATTGCTTTTGGTTCATGATGAATCCTCCTGCGCGTTGACCGAGGCATAACCGAACCCGACCGGCAAGTGCAATTCGGAACCCTGTGCCGCAGGTTTCAGACCATCATTTCCTTGGTCGCGGAAAGCGTCAGATCGGGATAATCGCGCTCGACCCGGTCAATATCCCATTGCAGCCGGGTCAGGTAAACCTGATCGCCGTCGTGATCATGGGCCATATGCCCCTTATTGGCATTGATGAACGCATCGACTTTTTCTTTCGGTCCCTGCACCCAGCGGGCAGAGGTGAACTGAGACGATTCGAAGCGGACCGGAATACCGTATTCAATCTCGATCCTGCTGGCGAGAACCTCGAATTGCAATGCCCCGACCACGCCGACGATGAATCCCGAGCCGATGGCGGGCTTGAAGACCTTGGCCGCGCCCTCTTCGGCGAACTGCATGAGCGCCTTTTCCAGATGCTTGGCCTTCATCGGATCGGCCGCGCGGACCGATTGCAGCAATTCAGGCGCGAATGACGGAATACCGGTAAAGCGCAGCGCCTCGCCTTCGGTCAGGGCATCACCGATGCGGAGTTGCCCGTGGTTCGGGATGCCGATGATATCGCCTGCCCATGCCTCTTCCGCAAGCTCGCGATCAGAGGCAAGGAACAGAACCGGATTCGATACCGCCATCGGCTTTTTCGTCCGCACATGAGTCAGCTTCATCCCGCGGAGAAAATGGCCCGAGGCCATCCGCACGAATGCCACGCGGTCGCGATGCTTTGGGTCCATATTCGCCTGAACCTTGAAGACGAAGCCGGTCACGGCTTTCTCTTCGGGGGCGATTTCGCGCGATGCGGAGTTTTGCGGCTGCGGAGCCGGGCCATATGTGCTGATGCCCTTCATCAATTCGCGCACGCCAAAGCTGTTGATCGCGCTGCCAAACCAGATCGGGGTCAGATGGCCTTCCAGAAGGGACCGCTGATCGAAGGCGGGCAAAAGTTCGCGCGCCATCTCGACTTCCTCGCGCAGCTTTGCCAGCAGATTTTCCGGCACATGCTGCGCCAGTTGCGGATCGTCAAGGCCGCTGATCTTTACCGATTCCGCGACACGATTCCGATCGGTGCGGTCCATCAGTTCCAGCCGGTCGTTCAGCATGTCGTAGCAGCCAAGAAATTCGCGCCCTACGCCGATGGGCCAGCTTGCCGGAGCCACGTCGATGGCCAGGTTCTCCTGAATTTCATCGATGATCTCGAATGTGTCGCGGCTTTCGCGGTCCATCTTGTTGCAGAAGGTCAGGATGGGCAGATCGCGCAACCGGCAGACCTCGAACAGCTTACGGGTCTGGCTTTCGACACCCTTTGCCCCATCGATCACCATGATGGCGGCATCGACGGCGGTCAGGGTGCGATAGGTATCCTCGGAGAAATCGCTGTGACCGGGGGTGTCGACCAGATTGAAGCGATGCCCGTCGAAATCAAATGACATGGCCGAGGCGGAAACGGAGATGCCGCGATCCTGCTCCATCTTCATGAAGTCCGACCGCGTCCGCCGCGCTTCGCCCTTGGCACGAACCTGTCCTGCCATCTGGATGGCGCCGCCGTAAAGCAGGAATTTCTCGGTCAGCGTGGTCTTGCCCGCATCGGGATGCGAGATGATCGCGAAGGTGCGACGACGGGCGATTTCGGGCGGGAGTTCGGGGCGGTTATTCATGATGTGGCCATGTAGCGCGTGGAACTGCAGGGCGCAATCACCCTTCAACCGCATCCTTTCGTGACCAACCGTTTCGCCCCCACTTCTTCTTTGCGGCAAGTACCTCGGGGTCCGGGGCAGCGCCCCGGCCAGAGCAGGACGAAAGGTCGGGAACGACCGAAAATCCTATTCCGCCGCCTCGTTCACTGTCGATTCCGAGCCGGGTTTCATCTGGAAGCCGCGCTCAAGCTGATCGAAGGGCGCGACCGGATAATCACCCGAGAAACACGCGTCGCAATATTGTGGGCATTTGCCATTGCGCCCCTTCGCTTCGCCGACTGCACGGTAAAGACCGTTCAGCGAAACAAAAGCAAGCGAATCGACCCCGATCCATTCGCGCATTTCCTCAGGAGTCATCTGCGCGGCCAGAAGCTTGTCCCGGTCGGGCGTATCCACACCATAAAAACAGGGCCATGCGGTCGGGGGCGAGGCGATGCGGAAATGCACTTCGGCCGCGCCTGCATCGATGATCATGTCCTTGATCTTGCGGCTGGTGGTGCCGCGAACGACGCTGTCATCGACCAGAATGACCCGTTTGTCGCGGATCAGGGCGCGGTTCACGTTCAGCTTCAGTCGCACGCCCATATTGCGGATCTGATCGGTCGGTTCGATGAAGGTCCGGCCCATATACTGGTTGCGGATGATCCCCATGCCGTAGGGGATGCCCGATTCCTGTGCGAAACCGATGGCGGCGGGGGTGCCGCTGTCGGGGACGGGGCAGACCAGATCCGCCTCTACCGGGGATTCGCGGGCAAGTTCCACGCCGATCTGGCGCCGGGTTTCATAGACCGAGCGACCGCCGATGATCGAATCGGGGCGCGAGAAATAGACATGTTCGAAAATACAGAAACGGCCTTGCGACGGGCCGAAGGGGCGCGATGTCTCTACCTTGCCCTTGGAGATCACGACCATCTCGCCGGGATCGATCTCCCGCACGAATTCGGCGCCGATAATATCCAGAGCGCAGGTTTCCGAGGCCAGAACGAAGCCGTCATCACTCAGTTTGCCCAGAACCAGCGGGCGAACGCCAAGCGGGTCGCGGACACCGATCAGCTTGGTCCGGGTCATGGCGATGACGCTGAACGCGCCCTCGACGCGCCGCAATGCGTCTTTCATCCGTTCGGGAATATTGCGCTGGATCGAGCGGGCCATCAGGTGGATGATGCATTCGCTGTCCGACGAGGACTGGAAGATCGAGCCTCGCTCGATCAATTCGCGGCGCAACGCGGCGGCGTTGGTGATATTGCCGTTATGCGCAATCGCGCAGCCGCCCATCGAAAACTCGCCGAAAAACGGCTGAACATCGCGAATGGCGGTATTCGCCTTGGTACCGGCGGTTGAATAACGCACATGGCCGATGGCAAGCGGGCCGGGCAGGGTCGCCATCACATCGGTTTTCGTGAAGTTGTCACGAACATAGCCGAATCTGTGGGCGCTGTTGAAACCCTGTTCGGAATCATGCGCGACGATTCCCCCGGCTTCCTGCCCGCGATGCTGAAGGGCGTGAAGGCCAAGCGCCACGAAGTTGGAAGCGTCGGCCACGCCGATGGCACCGAAGATTCCGCATTCCTCGTGCAGGCGGTCTGAATCGAACGGATGGGCCAGGAATGGTTGCATGGGCGATCCTGAATGGCGACGGGCTATCCCCCGCTATGTAGTGCGGCAAATAGTGAAAGTCACGCCCTCGCAACCCCGCGAGGGCAGATTTCATTCATCAATCCGTCATAAAGCGTAACCCTGGCCCGTTCGGATCAGTTCGATGCCGGCGGAATCGGTGCCGGCTCAGCCTGTTCCGGCGCCGTTTCTGCCGGTGCGGTCTCGGCCGGCGCGGTTTCTGCTGGCGGGGTCTGAGTCGCGTCGACCTCTTCACCGGTTGCGGTGCAATCGCCGACCAGCTGTTCATAACGGCGAACCAGCCAGCCGGGCGCGTCGTCGGGGATTTGCTCGTTCATTTCACCGCTCAGACGCGCAAAGACCTGTGCCGAGCGCGAGTTATCGACCATCGGCGACTGCGCCGTGGAAATGACGCGCTCATAGACGATGAAGGCGATGGCCACGATCAGGATGCCGCGTGCGGCTCCGAACAGGAAGCCCATTCCCTGATCGATCCCGCCCAGCGCCGATCGCTGGACCACCGAGGAAAACAGTGGGGTGATGATCGAGAAAACGACCAGAGCAAGCGCAAACACCACCGCGAAACCCGCGATTGTGGCCAGTTCGCAACTATCGCCAAGAAACCTGTCAAGCACCGGCAGTTGCGCGATCATCGGGCGCAGGGTTGCCGCGAAGAGAAAGGCCAGAACAGCGGCGGCGATCCATCCCAATATGGCAAGCGATTCGCGGACGAAGCCGCGCGACCATGCCAGAATCGCGGAAAGAATGATGACCACGGCGACAACCGCATCAATAATCGTAAAGCCGTCCATGTCGTTCTCCCGCGCGGGTTAGCGCTGTATTTTCAGGCGATTCAGCCGGCGCCGAAAAGCTCGCCCACAAATCCTGTCAAATCGGCAATGCGCATCACGCTTATGCCGTCTAATCCCTCGACCTTTTGGCCTTCGGGTATAATCGCCTGTGAAAAACCAAGTTTTTGCGCCTCTTTCAACCTGTTTTCCACTCCGGCGACCGGCCGGAGGGCGCCAGACAGGCTGATTTCGCCGAAAAGGACCGCCTCCGGCGGAAATGCGCTGTCCTCTCGCGCCGAAAGAAGCGCGCCTGCAATGGCAAGATCGGCAGCCGGCTCGTTCACCCGCATCCCGCCGGCGACGTTCAGGAAAACATCAAGCCCCGCAAAGGGGATGCCGCAGCGGGCTTCGAGTACCGCGATAATGGTTGAAACCCTGCCGGAATCGAGCCCCACGACCGTACGCCGCGGTGAGGCAAGGGTAGAGGGGGCGACAAGTGCCTGTATCTCGGTCAGGACCGGGCGGGTTCCCTCGATTCCGGCGAAGACGGCGCTGCCGGGGACGGGCTGGCCGCGCTCAGAGAGAAAGAGCGCTGAAGGGTTGGCGACCTCGGCCAATCCGGCGCCGGTCATTTCGAACACGCCGATCTCATCGGCGGGACCAAAGCGGTTCTTGACGCTACGCAGGATGCGGAACTGATGCCCGCGTTCTCCTTCGAAATACAATACGGTATCCACCATATGCTCGACCACGCGAGGGCCGGCGATCTGGCCGTCTTTCGTCACATGGCCGACGAGAATCACCGCGACGCCCCGGCGCTTGGCGAAGGTGACCAGTTCATGGGCGGCGGCGCGAACCTGTGCCACGCTGCCCGGCGCCGCCTCGACATGATCAGCCCAGAGCGTCTGGACGGAATCGATGATCGCCAGATCGGGGCGCTCCTGATCAAGCGTGGTCAGGATGTCGCGCAGGTTGGTTTCCGCCCCCAACCGCATGGGCGCATCGCTCAGCCCAAGCCTGCGCGCGCGCATGCGGACCTGCGCACTGGCTTCTTCACCGCTGATATAGACCGCGTTCAACCCCACCCGAGCGAAGGCGGCGGCGGCCTGCAGAAGCAGCGTCGATTTGCCGATTCCCGGATCGCCGCCGACCAGTATCGCCGAACCCGGCACCAATCCGCCGCCAAGAACCCGATCGAGTTCTGCCATCCTGGATTGCGCACGGGGCAGTGCCGGTTCGTCCGATGTCAGTCCCGCCAGGGCAATGCTGCGCCCCTTGGCGGCACCCAATCCGCGTCCCGGCCCCCGCGAGAGCGGGGCTTCTTCGATAATGGTGTTCCATGCACCACAAGCATCGCAGCGCCCGGCCCATTTCTTGTGAGCGGCGCCGCAGGCAGTGCAGGTGAAGGCGGAAGAGGATTTGACCATATGTCGCTTCTCGCACCTGATGGCGGGTGCCGCAATACAGGTATTTGGACAAAGAAGAAGACCTCACGGCATTGTCGGCTTGATCTTTTCAGGCTGCGGGGTCAGGGTCTGCGCGCAAATTCAGAGGCTTCACGCATGTCCAGCCCCTCGGCTTTTTCGAGATACGAATTCCTGATCGCCTGGCGATATCTGCGCGCGCGCCGCGCCGAAGGCGGTGTCAGCGTCATGACATGGATCAGCCTGATCGGTATTGCCCTGGGGGTCATGGCGCTGATTGCCACTTTGGCGGTGCGGGCGGGATTCCGGGCCGAATTCGTGGACACGATTCTGGGCGCGAATGCGCATACCACCGTTTACATGGCTCCGCAGCGGGTCGAGAACGAATTTACCGACGATGTTTATGTCGTTCCGGGGCGGATCAAGGATTACGACGCAATGGCCGCCCGTCTTGCGGAACTGCCGGGGGTCGAGCGGACCACGCCGGTCATACGCGGACAGGTGATGGCGACGGCGCATGACTCCTCGAACGTGGCCGAAATCTTTGGGGTCACGCCCGATGCGCTCAGGGCGATGCCGCGGATTGTCGATCCCGAGACATCGCAGGGCAATATCGAGGATCTGGACAAGGGTGTTGCCATCGGCGCGGGGATTCAGCGTGAATTGAATCTGAATATTGGTGACAAGATCAAGCTGATCGCGCCCGAAGGCGCGAAGACCCCGGTGGGCACAACGCCCCGGGTCAAGTCTTACGACGTCGTATATGTCTTCAGCGCCGGTCGTTACGATATCGACCAGACGCGGATATATATGTCCATGGCCGAGGCGCAGGATTATTTCAATCGCGAAGGCGTTGCCGACGAGATAGAGGTGTTCGTATCCGATCCCGAAAAGGTGGATGACTGGACATTGCCGCTTCTTCAGGCCGCGGGCGAGGGGGCACAGATCTGGAATTGGCGGGATTCATCGGGCAGTTTTCTGGCCGCGCTCGATATGGAGGACGATGTGATGTTCGTCATCCTTTCGGTTCTGGTGCTGATCGCCTCGATGAATATCACCTCGGGCCTGATCATGCTGGTCAAGAACAAGGGCCGCGATATTGGTATTCTGCGAACCATGGGCCTGACCGAAGGGGCGGTGTTGAGGGTGTTCTTTCTTTGCGGCGCCTTTACCGGGATTATCGGAACGATCGCCGGGGTGATCCTTGGTGTGCTTCTGGCGCTTAATGTCGAAAATATCATGGCGGGGCTGAATGCGCTGACGAATGGCGGCGCATGGCAGCCCGAAGTGCGGGGCATCTATCATCTGCCTGCCGAATTGCGGGCGTGGGATATCTTTCGTGCCGTCGGCCTGTCACTTGCGCTATCCTTTATTGTCACGATTTTCCCGGCGCGACGGGCGGCGCGGATGAATCCGGTGGAGGCTCTGCGTTATGAGTGACGTTCTGAGACTTGCGGGAGTTTCTAAAACCTATGGCAAGGACGGCCCCGCGCCGGTAGAGGTGCTGCACGGGCTGGAACTGAATGTCGCCCGTGGAGAGGTGGTGGCGCTTGTCGCACCCTCGGGGGCGGGAAAATCCACGCTTCTGCATATTGCCGGGTTGCTGGATACGCCGGATTCAGGGCTGGTGGAGTTGAACGGGCGCGATATGCACGGGCTTCCCGATCGTGCCCGAACCGAGGCACGCCGGCGCGAGTTGGGCTTTGTCTATCAGTTCCACCATCTGCTGCCCGAATTCAGTGCCGCGGAAAATATCATCCTGCCTCAGCTTGCCAATGGCGTCGGGGCGGGGATGGCGGCAAAGCGGGCTGCAGAATTGCTGGACCGCGTCGGCATGGCTCATCGCGCCGATCATCGCCCGGCACAGCTGTCCGGCGGCGAGCAGCAGCGGGTGGCGTTTTGCCGGGCGCTCGCCAATGAGCCATCATTGCTTCTGGCCGATGAACCGACGGGCAACCTGGATCCCGAAACCTCTGACCGGGTCTTCGAGGTGCTGATGGGGCTGGTGCGTGAAACCGGCCTGTCGGCACTGATCGCTACGCATAACCATGCCTTGGCGGAGCGAATGGACCGGGTTATCAGACTGGGAGAGGATATTTCCTGACGGGAGACCGGATGATGAGGGCAATCATTCTGGCGGGGCTATGCGGCATGACGTCATTGCCGGTCGCGGCCGACCCGTTCGAGGATTTCGGCACGGCGATGAAATATGGCTTGCCTGCGGCAGCGGCGATTTGCGCGGCCCGTGATGACCGGCTTGAAGATTTTGCGGTTCGCGGAATATTGCAGGCTGCGGTTGTTCTTGCCCTGAAATCCTGGACGGATGGTACGCCGATGGCCCGCCGCCCTTCTGGTGAAGGCAAGGGCTTCCCCTCGGGTCATTCAGCGGCAGCGGCGTTCGGAGCCGCGGATCTGGCGGGAAAATGCTTCCGGGATGATCGTTTCGCAGGAGCAGCGGCATATGGCGCAGCCGGACTTACCGCTGCAAGCCGGGTTCACGCGGGCGAACACACGGTGGAGCAGGTCATGACCGGCGCCTTGATCGGGTTCAGTTTCGGTGCTGCAAGTTTCGGAATTGGAAGTGAAGGCGCGGCGTTCAGTATCGGAATGAAATTCTGAATAGGGCAGGGTGCATCTGCGCGCGTCAAGGTGGCGGCGATGATCGGTAAAGAAAAGCCCGCCAATGAAGGCGGGCCATTGTCATATGACAATCAAGAGCATGATCTTCTTAACGTAAATACGTTATCGGTGCTGTCGATACCGGCAGGAATAACCTGCCATGGATATCGGATCAGCTATCATCGTCATCCGCAGCAACGGCAGCAACCACACCCAGCAAAAGCAGGGCTGGAACAACCAGACCAGCGTTCGAGGATGCGGGTTCTTCTTCGACGATAATGGGTTCAGGCTCGACAACAGGAGCAACATAGCCACCGGCCAGCGCCGAAGTAGCTGACAGGCCGATAACAGCGGTCAGGGTTGCAAACTTGGTCATCAGAAAGCTCCATTACGTTTTCTACTGATACTTACAGTTAGAACGCGAACCGGGCTCATGTATAGAAACATTTGATTTCGACCCGAAAAGTGGCGAACAAGCGCTTAAGCCGTATTGGCGAAAGGGGCTTATGCTGCCGATTGAACGTGAAATACGCCAACATCAATCATATGCGCCGCTGTCAGCGACCTCCCGCCAGATCCGCCGATGTTGTCCCGTTCGGTACGGTTTTCAATACGATTCTCGGCATGCTGAAAGCTGACTTCGAAGGTCGTAGCGACCATTAATAAATACTGGTGCCAATGATGGCCGGGATTGCCCGGTCCAGAAGGAAAAAAATTGCCGAGATAAGCTTGAGACCCGGGAAAAGTCCCAGGAGGATGAGGGCGATGCTGCTCATGGGTCAGTCGTCGGTGTCGAATTCGATCATGCGGCCGTCGGCGGCGAATTCGGCATCGAATTCGCGACCATCGGCAAGACGGCCCTCGATTTCGATTCGTCCGTCGCTCTCGAACTCGATTTTCTCGAAACGGGCATCGGCGGGCCAGGATTCGTTTTCCATGATCTCGGCAGGGATAAGAGCGCGGATATCCGCCGGGGCAAAGAGATCATTCCCCCGAGCCTCGATATCCTCGATCACATCATCGCCATTGAGATCAATCTCGACGACCGAGCCGCCGGGCAGGGTGCCGTTTACGCGGCGGCCATATTCGGCATGCGGTTTTTCGCGGATCTCAATATTGGTCAGGTCAAGATCGACGACTGCCTGCGGCAGATCTTCGGCGAAACCGATGCCCGGACTGGCGAGGCAGGCCGCGAGAATAACGATCCGGAATGCGTATCTCATGCACTTCACTTTCAAGCCGACGAATTTGGCAGGGGCTGCGATTTAAATGCCCGCGCATTTGGCGAACTGTACAGCCTATCCACGCCCTTTGCGATGCGTGCAGCTTAATCCGTCAGCGGAACGTCTGCAACAATACCTGTCACCATGGGCTGGACAACGGGCAGGTTTCTCAGACGCAATCCATTGTCTTGTGTTCGTTCACCATTTCTTCGACAAGCATCATAACCGTCTCGTCAAAGCGGCTGTTAAGCTGGGTTTGCCTGATTTTCGCGAACTGAACCATGATAGCGGCCCGTATGTTGCGCGGATGAATGATCGTGCGGGTGACGAGGCGCGAGCGGAAGCGGTCCATTGATATCACTGTCGCCTGCATCATGGCTTCCAGTGTTTCGGATCGTGCGGATACGGATATGGTCGTCGGCCTGTCGAACTGTTCGATTTTTACCCGAACGGATTGAGCC
Source organism: Paracoccus onubensis (assembly GCF_003591515.1). GTDB lineage: Bacteria > Pseudomonadota > Alphaproteobacteria > Rhodobacterales > Rhodobacteraceae > Paracoccus > Paracoccus onubensis. The sequence goes on along the minus strand of NZ_QZCG01000004.1, from coordinate 17,708 downwards.
TTTCGATTACGAATGAATCCGATATTCCAGCCCAGCCCTATCCCCGGCTCCCGGGCTGGGTCGATACGCGAAACGTGACCTCCGTTCCGCATTACCCTATGAGCCAGCCAGTCGAAATCCGTGATCCTGTCAAAAAACGCCTCGACCGGAACGTCCGTGTCCAAAGGTCCTGTAAGTTTCAATGGAAAAAACCGGGCGCCCCGTGGCCCTGAGAGATGACGGGAGGCTGTCGGATTCACATACCGGTATTGTACTCCTGGAGACGTATTCAACCATGTTGTCAGCATAACTTACGTCCATCCGATATGATGTTCTGGAGAGGCAAAAAAACTAAGTAACGGGGGGTAATGCTGGATTTTTTTAATCTGCAAAGCCGGAATACATCCGGTTGCCTGCGAATATTTTTCCTGGGATGCCGTCAGAACAACATGATCCAGAAAAATACCATCACTGCCAAAGCGCTCGTCCCCAGCCCAATTCGAAGAAGAATGCTGTTTCCACCCACCCGATTCCAGAATTGCGCCCCGGGATCGCTTTCTGCATATGAATGACGATACGCCGACGAAATTGACGGTCCTCGGAAGTTTTGCTCTCTTTCCCGAATATACGTGGTGGAATCTTCCTCCGTATGTAGAATATGTGTCATGTGTTTCCCTCCCATATTTGTTTTGCCGTTACCTCGGTCGTGACAACGAAGGGGAACAGTTTTTGCCCATTCCGAGGGGGGTACGGATCTGATTGAACACCGCTTGCAGGTATCCTATTACCCTCATTCTTCCGCTGGGTCCGGAATGTCGGATGGGTAATGAAATCCGACGACCGGCAAGCTATCGCTTGTGCGACACAGACCCAGTTGTTTTTCGCAACCTACACGCATTACACTTCCCTCCAGCATTCGAACACTTAGGTGAATCGCTCGAATGCATCCTTCGTTGCACCGAAATGAAGGCTTGGCGGTCGGAGTGTGGCACCACCCTGACCGCCTTTCCCGCCAAGATATTTCCCGGGAATGAGGCCCGGACATAGCGGGATCGCCGTATGAGATGCCCGAATTACACCTTCGGGCATCACCAATCGTTGGTTTACGACACCAGCGGCTTGCCGTGCTGCAGATGGCGCATCGCAAGCTTGCGGGCCTTGCGGCCCGAGGGCAGTTCACGTGCTGCCGACGGAACGGTTTCCGCATCCCTGAGCTGCGGGAAAAGCGAGAAGATTTCCTCGCGGGCCGCAATACTCACGGATTTCAGTGCCTGCGGACCGGTATAAAGCGATTCCGTTTCGGCACCATTCGAATACACCACCTCATGCTGATCAAACAGAAAATGGAAATATTCGACCTCGGAAACCTCCGCGATATCAATTCCGTCCAGTTGGCAGAGTTGCTTGGCCGCAACCAGGACTTCCATCGTTCCAAACATGCGCTGTGCGATTTTCGAACGCACCAGAACGCGGTGCTGCGGGGAAACCAGCAAATCCGATGACGGCGTGTTTTCCCCAAGAGCACCAGCCCTGATCCGGACTGGACGAAGGCTCGGATTACCTTCGAGCACGGAAGAACTCAAAGATGTCGAACCGATCCAACGGATTTCCTGAATACCATGATCACGGGTAATAATCCGGTCCCCGACGCTCAGATGTTCTACGGCAACCGGACCGTTTTCCGTTTCGATCAGCGATCCGCGAACGAAGCAGACGACGGTATGTTCGTCGTCGCCCAGAAGCTTGGTGCCGGCAGGGTCGGTTGTGGAGGTTATGATCGCCGTATCCATGATATACTGGCTGAGATCGGCGGCACTGCCCAGAATAGGTCCCAGAAGTCCGGTCGGATCGAGATCGGCCAGAGTATCCGTCAGTTCCGAAACGGGGACCTCGATCGTGATCAGGTTATTCGATCCCGGCAGGTTGACCTGCAGAGACGCCATGATCCGATCATCGCTCAACGGCTCGTCGGTGATCGCGTACACGTTCCCGTTTTCATCAGCGAAATAATCCACGTCGATCGGGTTGACCGATACGCTGACGCCTAGCCCCAGCAAGTTATCAGTCATGCTGCCAAGCGTGAGGCCAGCGTTTTCGATCACACCCGTGCCGACATAGGTCCCCGGAGTAGCGGTTCCGTTGGTCACCGGGGCAAGATAATCGCCCTGTTCCAACGTGGCGGCATCACCATCGTCCTGCACATTATATTGGCTGATTTCGTCGGAACTGCCGAAATTGTTTAATACGGAAGTCGGAGGGATTTCCACGATCGTCAGATCGAGTTCATCCAACGCGAGCACTGCGCCCGCGAGCTGAGTCATATAGGCCATGAAGGCATCCTTTTTCGTTAGCACCGAAGTACGCCCCAGGAAGGACGGCAAAATACAGCACAGGCGCGCAAGTTGGCACACTCACGCAAGCTAACGTCACAGGAAACAATCAATCGGAAATATTGCAATCAACCCGGAAGCGCCACCATGCAACGGAAATACGGCAGATTTGTCAATAGGAAATGGTTAATGAAATCTGATTTTCACTTTTTACGGGATTTTCGAAGAAAGTGAAAGAATAGGATAGGTTATGATCGCTATAAAAAACAATAAAATGGATGTTGTATTTTAGAAAATATTGTCTCGAGACCTGTTACCTTCGCTTCCTATACTCTGAAAATTGACCTGTTCCTCTGATGTCAGGGATACCCAAGGCTATTAGGTTATAGTGGTCGGATGAGCGGGAAATATCATCACCCGTTTTTTCGCTCGGAGAGCAGCGCAGAAAACGAGAAAGAAAACCCAGGATCCTCGCTTGTCGATGACCGCTGGAATTTACTCCGTGACCCCATAGCATTCGGCCGCAAAAGAGCAGCGCGTAGCATAAAACAAGGTAAAACCGCTGCTCATATCTATACTTCTTGATTTTCGGACCTGATGCAAAGATGACGAAGATGCATCAGGGACCATGCCGCAATCCCTGCACCACCAACGCATATTGTTTGTTCCCGGCGATCTGTGGCGCTGCGTTTCAGAGCCAATGGGGGGCCGTCAAATCGCCAAAACTCATGCTGTGTTCCGTCATAACTATGCGGTTTCCATGCGGGCGAGGGCTGTGTGATGACTGATCGCTCGATTCTTTTCAGCAGCCCGATGCTTTGCGCCCTTCTCGAAGGCAGCAAGACGCAGATGCGGCGGCTTCTGGGTGCGGGAGATGTGGCAGGGCCTGTCAGTCGGGGATTACCAGCCGACGAAAGATCGGGGTTGCGACCTGCGCTATGCGGCGACCGACCCTCCTGCATGCGCCGACAAAAATGTGCGGGGCTATCCGTGGCGTCCCTCAATCTTCATGCCTCGCTGGGTCAGCCGCCTGACGCGGGTCCTCACCGATGTTCGCGCACGGCGGTTGCAGGAGAACAGCGAGGGAGATGTGATTGCGGAGGGCGCGAAAGAAGGTGCGCATCCGATCCATGAGGGATGCGGGAACCATGACGGCGGTGCAGTTCCATATCCGTCTGCCCGCTGCATTGAGCGCCTTTCGGCCAGCCTGAACGCAAGGCGCGGATTCGGCTGGTCCTCCAATCCTCAGGTCGCGGCAATCGCCTTCGCCGCCCACCGCAGGAACATCGATAAGGTGGCAGCGTGACGGCTGAGTTGTTCGAAGTCGGAATACCCGCGCCGACAGCCGTAAAAGCTTCGTGGCGGACCACCTTCTACCCGTCTCATTGCCGATAACGGAAAGCTTCAAGCCGCGGATATTGTCCGGCAGGGATTGCTAATACCGCGCTGGCCGGAAGATTGCGCGGCCTGCCCGCATTGGCGGGGGTGAGTTCTGTCTCGACATCTTGAATGATCTGCGAGTTAGGAACTTTCCGGAAGTTCTTCTTAGGAACTGAGCTTAGCTCATATGCAGCGGCCATGAAGAATCTGTCGATCGGTCGTAGACGTGATCGCTTCATCCATCAAAAAATAGTTTGGACCCGTTGAACTCAGTGAATTTGTTGCTATCTGACAGGCTGCGGACCGGGCCCCTCTGACGGGAGATTATCTACCGTGATGTCGGCCGCATCGGAACGATCCGATGCCGTGGTGGTCCGACGCTTGCCGCTAATTCCTGGCTGTTCCGATTGATATCAGTAATCGAGAGGAGCGAATCCCATGGAATTTCTTTTTGCCGATTGGCTCGGCACCCCCGCGTGGTTCTGGCTGGCCTTCCTTGGTCTGGTGGTCGCACTGACCGCATTTGACCTTGGTATTCTCCACAAGGAGGATCGCGAGATGGGAATTGTGGAGAGCCTGAAGCTGTCCGCTTTTTACATCAGTATCGCGCTGCTGTTTGGTCTGTGGATCTGGTATGCCCGCGGGCCCGAGCCGGGGATGCAATATTTTACAGGCTTCTTCATCGAGAAGGCGCTGTCGATTGACAACGTATTCGTGATCAGCCTCATCTTCTCTTATTTCGCCATTCCCCAGAAGTACCAGTACAGGGCGCTCCTCTGGGGTATCATGGCCGTGATTGTGCTGCGTGGCCTCATGATCGCCGGCGGTGCCGCGCTCGTGAACCAGGCTTATTGGGTCATATACCTCTTCGCGGCTTTCCTCATCTTTACCGGCGTGAAGATGTTCTTCGCGGGTGACGAACCAATGGACGTGGCCAACAACCCTGCTGTTCGATTTATCTCGAAGCACATGCCGGTGACGCAGGAGCAGCACGATCAGCGTTTCTTCGTGAAGATCGCCAACCCAAAAACGGGCAAGCTGGTAACAACAGCTACGCCGCTGTTTCTGGCTTTGGTGGTGATCAATTTGGCCGACCTCGTCTTCGCGGTGGACAGCGTGCCAGCGATTTTCGCGATCACGACGGATACTTTTATCGTCTATACGTCTAACATCATGGCGATCCTGGGTCTGCGGGCGCTCTACTTCGCGCTTGCCGCAATGGTACACCGCTTCCACTATCTGAAATATGCGCTTGCCGCAGTGCTGGTGTTCATCGGAACCAAGATCTTCGTCGCCGATTTCGTGCTGAGCGGTGACAAGTTTCCGCCCGTGTTAAGTCTTGGGGTTACTTTCGGCTTGATCGCGGCCGGTATAATCTATTCGCTTTGGAAGACCCATCGCGCCGAGACGCTCAACTAGACCGGCATCTTCTCCGTGCCGGTGCTCTGCGCGGTACATCGTCATGAGCGGGATGCAGGCCGGGATTATCGCCCCGGTCTGCGCTTCTGGCTGGACGATCTCGCGATCCGGGCAGGAACAGCGCCAGCGGTTTCGGAAAAGGCCGATGATGCCGGATCACGTCAGCCCCGCGATAGATGGCTGACGTGATCCGAAGTGGCGGAGTTGTTGCGACATGCAGAACCGCATGTTCGCCGGTTCATTCTGTTGTCAATCTACGCAGGGCGCAGGGCGAGTGCTGTCATGGACTTGATTTGGACGTGTGTTGATCTGGATCAACGTTTTATCCGTTTTCGGGCGGACGGTCAGGCCGAGACGAACAAACGTCGGGGGCGGGTGAAAATTCCCCGACAGCTATACGGCCATCACATGGGCCGTCATGAAGGGCTTTGGCTTGGAACAGGCGGCGGAGTATTTCGATACGACATCGGAGACGATTCGTAAGCACTATTGGCATTACAGTCCGCACGGTCAGCAAGAGGCTGTCGAAACCATCGAAAGGAGCAGATAACTGTGCAAAACTTGGGCGCAATGTCAGCTAAGTACTGGTGCTGCTGGACAGGATTGAACTGTCGACCTCTCCCTTACCAAGTGTCAGCATCCCACGCAGAATAAGAGAAAACCCGCAAAAAAGCGGTTTCTTGAATGGCCGTGTTCTCGGTTTGTGCAGGGAATCCGGGTTCACGCAGGTTCATCGAACCAAAAAGCACTCCCCTAGTTTGCGGGAGGCGGTGTGATGGCCGAGAACAGCAAGATCGAGTGGACCCATCACACGTTCAACCCATGGATCGGCTGCCAGAAGGTCGGGCCGGGCTGCGACCATTGCTATGCTGAGGCGTGGGACGCGCGCGGGCTCCAGCAGCGCGAGACGCGCTGGGGGCCGCACGCCGCCCGAACGCGCACCAGCGCGGCCAACTGGCGCAAGCCGCTGGCATGGGACCGCGCCGCTGCCGTCGCCGGCGAGCGCCGGCGCGTGTTCTGTGCGAGCCTCGCGGATGTGTTCGACAATCACGCCTCGATCCTGCCGGAATGGCGGGCCGATCTGTGGGAGTTGATCGCCCAGACGCCGAATCTGGACTGGATGCTGCTGACCAAGCGTCCGGGCAACATCGGAAACATGCTGCCGGTCCCGTTTGACTTTGAACGGCTGTATCCGAATGTCTGGCTCGGCTGCACCGTGGTCAATCAGGAGGAAGCCGACCGGGACGTTCCGAAGTTGCTGGCGGTGCCGGCGGCGATTCGGTTTCTGTCCATGGAGCCGCTGCTGGGGCCGGTGGATCTGCGACATTGGATCGGTGTTGAACCTGTCCTGCCGGGAGCATCCACTCATTTAAGTGCGGACGGGTACGAGCGACAGGACATTGGCGGTGGAATCATCGACGGTTTGGACCTCGTGATCGTCGGAGGCGAGAGCGGACCCGGAGCGCGGCCGATGCACCCGGAGTGGGTACGGTCCCTGCGCGACCAGTGCTATGCGGCGGGCGTGTCGTTCCATTTCAAGCAATGGGGCGAGTGGGTTACCGCAAAGGGTCTGCCGGGGCATCTGCCCATCGGCCATGTCTTTGACGATGGCTATCAGATGATCCGTCTCGGCAAGAAGGCCACCGGCCGTCAGCTTGACGGTCGGACGTGGGATGAAATGCCGGAGGTGCATCATGGCTGATAAGAATCTTCTTTTCAGCGGCCCGATGGTCCGCGCCCTTCTCGACGGCCGCAAGACACAGACGCGGCGGGTGTTGAAGCTGCCCACCAAGACCCATAATGACGGCCCGATATACGAGCACCCTAAAATGGGCGGCTGGGCTGCGGGCACGATTGGCGGTAAAGGCTGCTATCTCGATCCCGCCAAGACGATCCCCGCTCCGGAACGTACCTGCATCTGGCATCAGACCACAGGCACCACGATGCTGCCATCCTATGCCCCCGGCGACCGCCTCTGGGTGCGGGAGGCGTTCAGCTATGACAGCCTCGATGTTGACCGCGAAGGGGTCCTGCCTCCCTGGTATTGGGCGGATGGGAACCCAAGCAGCGGCGATTTCACCCGTCCCAAGCCATCCATCCACATGCCCCGCTGGGCCAGCCGCCTGACGCTGATCGTCACCGATGTGCGCGTGCAGCGGTTGCAGGAGATCAACGAGGCGGATGCGGTGGCCGAGGGAATAGAGGGCGATGGCCAAGGGGCCTGGCGCTGTTACCTGCCGGAGCCCAAGAATCAGACGCATTGGTCCTGCCCTCGCGAAAGCTTCCGCACCCTCTGGGACAGCCTGAACGCCAAACGCGGATATGGCTGGGACGTCAATCCTTGGGTCTGCGCCGTCACCTTCACCGTTCACCGCATGAACATCGATCAGATGGAGGCGGCATGACCTTTCAGAAAAAAGCGAATGCATGGGCGGTTGCATGCTTTGGCGAAGAGATTGCCAGGGACAAGGCAGAGCGGGCGCACCGCTTCCTAGAGGAAGCTCTTGAATTGGTCCAAGCGGGCGGATGCACCGCATCTGAGGCGCACCAACTGGTGGACTACGTCTTTGGCCGTCCAGAGGGTGATGTGGCCGTGGAGATAGGCGACGTGATGAACACCGTTGCCATGTTCGGCACCGCCTATGACATCGACATCGAAGCGGCTGCTGCAATTGGCCTGAATAGGTGTTGGGCCAACATCGAAAAGACGCGGGCGAAAAGGGCGGCTAAGCCCTCCTTCTCGCCACTTCCCGAATAGTCCAGCTAACCCCGGAGGCCAGAATGGCACTTCCCTATGCATCCTCGACGGCCGGCCAAGCGCGAGAGAAGGAAATCCGCGACACGCTCCGGAGCGTTGGCGCGTCGGCTGTCGGTTTCATGGTCGATGACGATGCAGATCAGATCATGGCGCAGTTCCGCCTGCATGGGCGTGAGGTGACGATTCCCGTCCGCGTCGGCGCCTATGCCGAGGCGTGGCTCCGCGAGAACAAGAAGGGGCCACGGACCAAAGAGGCCGATCATGCCGCCAAAGGCAGGAAGATCGCAGAAAGCGCTGCCTGGGCGATCATGGCTGACTGGATCAAGGCACAGGCTGCGATGATGGCAGCCGGTTTCCTCAATACCGATACTGCGTTCCTGCCGCATATCCATTTGCCTGACGGCAGGAGGGTAGGGGACGCGATAACGACGACAAACGGTCCGCTGCGCTTGCCACCGCCAGACTAGATCGCATGCTTCGAAAGGCCTGAACTATCCGAGCCGCGATTGAGCGGGCTATGTGGCTGCGGTAAAACTTAGGTCTACATCAATGTCGTCATGAGTAAGGCCTTTCGCCTCGGCATGACTTTCGATTAAGGCCGACCGGACTGTGTTGGCGGCATAGCTCATGCCCTCGTCATTGATGTCGTCAACCGTTCCGGTGTGGATGATTTTCCCATCGGACCGTCTTTTGGCCGTGTACTCATAACGCATCGCGTCTCTCCACCAATAGACCATCGATCACAGCACGCCTTCCCGATTCCCGCAAACGAATAATTCGAAAGATTGCGGATTGCCTATAGGCTTGAACTGATCATTACTGTCCTTATGAAAGCGAATCATGACGACAAGACATTCACCCTGATCGGCCGGTACTGGTTCGGGATATTCCCAATCGAAAAACTGCCTAAGCAACTGGCGTTTTACCGCGGATAGCGAGACAAGTTTCCCAAGGCGAAGGGTGTTTATGGCGCAGCGATTGAGGCGCTAGAAGCTTTGGATTCCCGATCAATCAGTGAGGTCGCGTGATGGAGCCGCCTGCTTCAATTTCGATCGCGGGCCAAACGAAAGACCTAAAATCTGTGAAGCTATCGTTCGTTGCGTTTATCTAGATAGGATAAAATATTTTTCAAGTAAGTTTGAGATTCTTCTCTTAGATCTCGCCTCAACAAGATGAGATCTCTCCTGCTTATATCATCGTTTACAATCATATTTGCTAGTTTTCCGAACTTTCCGGTATCCCCGAAGATACTTAATGCTGGATGTCCGGAAAAAGGAAATGAAACAGCTAGAATTTCTGGAAAGTATATAGAAAAAAGATCCTTGTGCAATCGATCTTCAGTGATGCTAGAGTCGTATATCAGTAATCCTGAGTTAATAGTCTTTCTAGAAATTGTCTTTAATTCACAATTTCCGTAGGTCTTCTCTAGGTTTGAAGTGAATCTATCGTCAAATGGAGCGATTTTTGGGAATATAGAGAATTGTGGGGAGGCCAAAAAAACAAAATCATAATTAATTTTTTTTGAAAACAGAACCGCTCCATATCCACCCATTGAGCTTCCAAAGGCAGTTATCCTTGAATATTTCTTGGAGAACTCTGCTATTGCACGTCTTGCTTTATTGAGATCTGGAACAAGAAACCAGTTGTTATCTTTGCAGTGCACATGAAGTAAGGCTGTGTTTTTATGATAAATAGGGTAGCCGTGTTTCGGGAAATTTCCGTCACGGGTGCGCATGTGATCGAAGACTATTGATAAATTATCAGAATTTTCTTTGTAGCAAATGCAATTTAGATGGTCGGACCTATAAACTTCTATCGGTTTCATGGGAGTCAATTCCTGTAACTTAGAAGCTTTATGGCGTCTGCAAAATGATCCAGTAAAGCCATTATTTCCTGCAAGTGCATGACTTAGAATAAGCTGGAACGCATAGACGTTCAAGCACTCGAATCTGATGTTAGGGGGGGTGCTATTGGCGGTATTCCGCCACTGAGTTTCATTGGGTTCTGAGGTTGGCCGCCAAACATTGAGCGTTGTGGGCTGTTCTTCTCATCGTTTGTGTGATGTCGTGGTGGCATTATGTAGGTCACAACTGATCTTTGTATACAGAATCAAGGTGTAGCGGGAAATTCGACCGTACTCGACTTGATCCGGAAATCTGCAACAGCTCTGGCTTGAGCGCGGTTTCATGAGAGATGAACGCTGGGCCTGCGTGCCGATGTGGCTTGGTGCAGGTCACGACTGTGCGAGCCGTGGTGCTCAGACTTGCCTTTTGCATTACGCATGAAGTCTCTGTAAACGAGCAGTGCAGTACGCGTCTAACGATGGATATAGAGAAGAGAAGAGTGCCGTGGCAGACATTTCTGAAGAACCCACGAAGATCCGCGATGGCTGGGACGAGCTGAGCGACATGTACCAGGAAGTGCTCACTGCTGAGAGTTCTGGGCGCCACAGAATCAATCAGCGGCGAAGCGTTCTGCGGCTAGTTCCGAAAAACGGGGTTGGCGCCGAGATCGGCGTTTTTACCGGTCTGTTTGCCCCTGTTCTTGATGAAATTTGCAAGCCGACGAAGTTGTACCTCGTGGATCCGTGGGACAAGTTGCACGGGACACATTTTCCCGATTGGGGTGCGTATACCAATCAAGTGCGTGTTCCGACTGCTGGCGCGAAAAAGGCAGCAGAGCTTCGTGCGAGTTATATGAGCTGCATGGCAGAGGTGGTTACGGCGTTTTCGGGAGAATGGCTTAAGACCCAGAACAAGGGGGCATTGGACTGGGTATATCTGGACGCTAATCACAAGTTTGACGAGGTCTTGTCGGATCTGCGCGACATTGATGCTGTTCTGGCAGAGAACGGTATCATTCTGGGAGATGATGCCTGGGTACAGAAAACGGGTGAGATCAATGGCGTTTGCGAGGCTCTGTATACGTTCTGTCGGGAACAAAACTACTTGATCATTCATTTGGATGGACATGGTCAGTGGGCGATCAAAAGAACTCGTGACGTTATCAAGGTCGTTCCGGCGGATGCAGAACCCGCAAGTGAGCCGGAAACTATTGAGATGTCAAATGTAACAGGGATCGCTGATTCTACGAGCAATCGGGAGGCTGTCGAGACTTCTGACATTAAGCCTGCTGCCCAACCGGCAGGCTTTGTTGCCCGGTTGAGGGGTTTATTCAAGGTGTTTGAATGAAAAGGAATATCGTGTTGCATCTTGGTGCGCATCGTACCGGAACAACAGGCTTACAAACCTATCTCCATAAAAATGACCGGAAGCTCAAGGAAGGCGGCTGCGATCTTCTGTATCCTCCGAAATCGAGGGAAGTTGCATTCAATTATTTCGATCCGAAAGGGGAACTCGGAATTTATAGCGATGAGAATATCGTCGGCTACATGGAGGAGAACATCGCATCAGCAAAACTTTATCCTGATGCCGTTGGAAAGTTGAGGCGACTGGAAGATCTAATTGATCGGATCCATACCGTATATTTTTCGATTAGAAATCACGAAGATTACTGGAAATCTTCGATATCCTATTGCGTACAGAAAAATGGTCTTAAATTACCTGATGATGAGCAGTTGGATAAGATCGCTGAATCAGAGCGCGGCTGGTTAGAAGTCATTAAAGATATTAGGAAATTATTTCCGGACGGGGTCAATTTTCACGTTCGAGAGTTCAATTGGAAGACAGATAACCCAAAGCAGCAGTTGATTGCCATTTGCAAGTGGCCCTTGCTCAAAGAAACTACGCTTGAACGTAAGAAGCACAATCCAAGCGCTGATCGCGACACCCTGATCAGGACGCTATCCGAACGGGGCGCACATGACGCTGTAACGAGATTGACCGCTCATGATAGTTTTGAGCTCTTCTCCCCAACGCAGAAGCAGAAACTGTTCGATCTATATATGTCGGATATTGACAGAATTTCCGAACTCTCCGATGTACAGTTTCATTCTGACGCAACCTCGAAGCTACGCGAGGATTTGACACCCAGACAAGAAAAGAAAACGTCAGGAAAGGTTAAAGCCGGAGAAAAGGCGGCTGCCACGCAACTGGTATGCTTTCTACATATCGGTAAGACCGGAGGAACATTCCTAAAATCTCAGTTCTCTAGCAAGGAGGCAAGGGCTAGGAATATCATATTGTCTGGCCACAATATGACCCTACACAAGTCTCTGGAAGCCTATGGCCCGCAACGCCGATTGGCTTTTTTCTTCAGGGATCCGGAAGAGAGGTTCGTATCGAGTTTCTATTCGCGTTTGCGTCAGGGGCGTCCAACACACGATGTTAACTGGACTGCTGGTGAAGCTGCGGCTTACAGCTTCTTCGGAGATCCCAACTCACTTGCTGAAGCACTCTACGGACAAGATGAAAGATTGCAGTCAGCGGCGCGCTTCGCGTTTAGCAGTATTTTCCATCTTGCTCTGTCTCATGAGCATTACTTGGCCTCGCCTCAAGCTGTCGAGAATGAAGAACGGCTCGGAAACATTCTGATTTGCTGTGAAACGAAGAATATCGATTACCACTGGGAAAAAATCATAGGTATTCTCGACGCGGAGGAGATCACATCTGGAGTTGGGCGGACGAACAATTCTACCTCTCGCGGCAACGTAGAGCTGAGCGATATCGCAAGGTCGAATCTGGCAAAATTTTGGAAAAAAGAATTCGAAATCTTTGAAACCTGCAAAAAAGTAGCGAACCGGTTAGGATTTGACAGAGTAAGATGACTAGGAAAACAGCACATATCCATATCGGAACCGATGGGGCTGCCCCGAAGTTAGCAACTGCAGTGATGCGTGATCTGGCACGCCGAAATAGAGCTAAGGGCTTTCATTTTGTCGATGATGGTGAGTTTGGAAAGGTACTTAGGGGAGCCATTGGAGCAGCCGATCACAGTGCTGCGCGTGCATCTGTGATGGACTTAAGTGCTTCGTCCGATACGCTTCTTTTCTCAAGACCGAAGTTTATGTATGCAGGCCAGCCGCTGAATTTCCCCGGCGCCTTGGAAAAGTCCGTTTATAAGCTTACCTTCTTTCAGTCTATCTTGCAGGATTTTGATGTCATCCTCCATCTGCTCGTCACGGACCACGTCACATATTTAGCAAGTCATGCGGATGTTTTGGAAAAAACACACCCGACGGATGTTTTACCCTCTTGGTTGCCATTCGTGTCGGGTCTCCAGAAAAAACTGGCCGAAAACTGCGAAATGATTATATGGAACGCCGAGCATCCTGAGCAGGTGGCCGCAGAGCTTTATGCAAGCATATGCGGAGAGCCAGTCGAAAAGATTGATGTGACTGCCGCATTACAGGACGGGAATAAAAAACGCGCGGCTGAGCAAGTGGTTATTGATGCTGGGTGGGACCTAGAGCTCCTCGACGATCTGTATGAACAAGATCTAAAAGTTATACTTCACGGAGAAGGGTAATGAAGATTGAACTCAAAGACTCCAGAGATGGAGCGATTCTAGAAGTTCACGGCATTCCGGCCGAACAAGCGGAATCTGTTTCTGATATGCTAAAAGATCTTTCTAGCTATGTGCAGGATTATCTGCAGTGTCTGGAGAAACGGTTCGAACTGGCGACGGAAGGGAATGCCCCGCTATATTCTTCGGTTTCCGCACAGATTATAAAGTCTCGCGCATCCCTGGACGATGCCGGCCAGCAACTCGCGCTGGGATTAGCAGCAGCACGGGGAGAAATCAGCGCGACAGACCTCGGGTTCCCTGAGTTCGATAAGCCGGGTTGAGTGCTTTCGAGATGCATCCGCTTCGTTAGTGCTACGATCAAGGCGTTGGAAAAGCTGGCACGATAGATGAACTCATGAAAAAGCCCGCGCTGGTTCCGTGGCGCGGGCTTGATCGTAGCGTGAGTACCGAATGCAGGGAAGATATCGGGTCCGCCTGCGCGATCCAACCCGTAAGATTACCTATGCAGAATTACTCACGAAATAACCTCAGCCACTTTCATCAACGATAGCCAAAGTCTGGCCCATGCCCCATTGGGATACCCCAGCCAAACCACCAGTCCAGCCAGATGATGACAATGACGGTGCCACCTAGAATCCAAGGGATGGCATGGGCAACGCGCCCACGGAAGAACTTCTTCATAAACGCTCCGTTCTACCCACCCTGCTCAATCAACTCCGGCCCATCATCCTTGATTCTGAACCTCGCCACCAGATGATACTGTAGCTTCACGCGCACCATCTGCTCCAATTGACCTGCATATGAGTAAATCTACGTAGGTAACCTTACGCATAGCCCGGCTACCGCTAGATCGAATATAGGCGTGGCATTAACGACGAATATTTTAGGGTGAACATGTTGTTTCATGATCAAGCCCGCGCCTCCTCTTGTGCGCGGGCTTTTTTGTGCTCACAGCGCGCCGGCGTCCTTGAGTGCACGAGACAGCGCGTCGGCCTCGTTGGCGGCCCGGTATGCCTGCTGCCGCGTCCAAACGGTTCGGGTTTTCCCCATCAGCCGTTCCACGAGCGCCCAAAGTGACAAGATGGCGAACGCCAAGCCATAGACCGCTTCGGCGGCCACGTCCGCGGGAATGGGGAGGGGAACGCCGAACAGTGCCAGGGCAGCAAAGATCAGGGCGAATACCTGGGCGATGAAGCTGCGGTTAGTGAGGAAGACAGACCAACGGGGGCCAGCGCTGCCGGATTGCTCGGCCAGATCATTTGCCATGCGGACGGTCGCGGAAATTTCCTTGATGAGTCTGATCATGATGTCAGTCCAAGATAGGCCACCAGCGCGGCGGCGATTGCAATGATGACGGTAGCGATGGATGAGCTTTTCGCCGGTGCCGCCGGGGCAGGGACCGGGCCACTTCCCGTCTGATACCGCTCCCGTGCGATCGCCAGCGCCTGCTTGACCTCGGCGATGCTTGCATGGGCTGCATTGAGTCCGTCGCCCGCGTAATAGGATTGCCCGGCTTTGATCTTCCTGCTCGCGCCCTGCATGTCATGCGGCACCGGCAGGCTGGCCCATTCCTTCGCCAGACCAATCGCCATATCGTCGCTATCGATCTTGCCGTCGAGGAACCTTTGAAAGCCGCGCCCGGTCAGAAGGTGGCAGGCCATCGTATCCTGCGTAGCCGCGTCGAACTTTCGCGACGTATCAAAGCGCATCTGCGAAACGATGTCTTTCAGGGTGGTGCTGATGATCTGATATTTCCCGGCCGCTGTTGAAGCGAGGCCCTTGCTGCGCCACCAAGCCTGCCACTGCATGACCTGGGCAACGGTGTTGGCAGTCAATTTGTCCGGGCGCATGCTTATCGGAATACCGTTCCAGACGGTATCATAATCGCTGCGGCCCTCGTATTTCCCGATCAGATCAAGAACCGGTCCAGCACGATAGATGGTGAATGACACAGGAAGTCCCTCTCGCCTAAAGCAAGGGCGCACTTCCTATGCGTCCGATGGTTAGAAGATATCAGATGATGCCGCCTCGGCAAAGGCATCATCTTGGCGGATGCGTCTTATCGTTCCAGTGGACCTGATGTCCGCGTCCCAGCAGGATCTTTATGTCCCGGTTCTGCTCGAGCATCATGTCCTTCAGGTCATCGAGGGCATCTCGCGTGTCGGCGCGTTCCCTATCGATGCGCTGTTCAAGGCGGGTCACGTCTTCCGCATTTTTCTTCACCTTGCCCTCCAATCTGGCAAGCCAAAATATGCCACCGATCGCGGCGCCGATCATACTGACCAGTTCTCCGAGCGAATAATTCACGGCTTCGGCCCCCCATAGTATATTTCCAGCGTTACCGTTCCGGCTTCAGAACCCCGGACACGTTGCGTTGGCTGGTCGTAATGCAGGTTGTCGGGAAGGAAGGTCGCACCTTCTGGGCGCGGGATATACCGGCACCGCGGCAAAGCAAGGGGATCACCGCTATTGCTGTCCAGTTTGGCTTGGCTGGCCACCATGTTCGCCACGTCCGCGCGTTCCCGATCAAGCCAGCCGATCTCGCTGATGACGATCGGGAAGTTACCCCAGCGCTTCCGCAGGAACTCGAAATCGGAGCGGATCAACAGGGTATGCTCGTCACCGGTGATATCGGCCAGATCGGCCTCGCCCTGACAGAACAGGCACGCCGCGACGGTAGAACCTTCCGGCGCTTTGGCTAGCACCCCATCAACTTGCTTGAGCAGGTTTTCCCAGGCCTCGCCGCCGGTTTCGGACCCGGGTTCATGATACCACACATCGCCCGGTTGACTTCGGCCGCCGCCCGAGTAACCGCACGCGGCGTAAACAAGCACCTCGTCATCGCGCAGCCCGTCGCAGAAGGTCCGGGCGAATGCCCCGGCCGGGCCGCCGCCCACGTTGCCGGACAGATGTACAACCGGGTCGCACATGAGCATCGGAACGCCCAGACCCTCGCCGTCCAGAAACGCGCCGCGTGTCGACTGCTGTGACGATGGGATCACGATTGCGCGTGGTTCGGGCGTGTCGTTCGCCACCCGGTCAGATGCATCGCCGGGGCCGACCCAATTCGACTGCGAATAGACAAAGACGATCCGCCATTTCTTTTTGAGCAGTTCGGTAATGCTGTAGACGCGCATGTAATCGGACTCGATCACCGCACCTGCGTTCACATACATCCGCGCGCGGGTGTAATCGCCAGTTGCGGTCAACTGCCGCGAGTAGTTCCCAATATCGGAAAAACCTGAACCGTTCGTTGCCGTGTTCGGGAATTGGAATCCGACGAATTGATTTCCAGCCGAGCGGGCCGACACGCCGAACAGCACTCCGTATGCATCACCGGTCACGGCAGGTTCCAGCATGTCAATTCCGGATACGCTCGTGGCCGTGTTGGACCCGTCCCACTTGGCCAGACCGTCGGAAAAGTTCAGACCCTCTGCCGCATCCCAGCCGTCAGCGGTTTCGAACTCGCCGGCAAGTTGTGGAATCAGATTGGGAGGCAGTGATTGCGGTTGCTCCGGCCACGTATCGCCCGAAAGCGTTGGCATAGGGACCGCAGGTTGCACCGGAACCAGAGGCCATTGCCCGAATACGAAAGTGGCATTCACAGGACATAGACCCCGATAATCGCAGTCGGGTTTTGCCTCGGCTTGAATGTGAACGTTCCGCCTTCTGCAACAAGCACTGCCTGATTGAAGGCTGGGATGATAAGCCCGTGATCTTCACCCGGCGGGCACATCTCGACTGTGCCCGTGCCCCTGTTCTGGACGTAGGCACCTTCCGGCACGACGATCTCGATATCTTCGGAAATGGTGTACAGCGCCATAGGAAGCTCCTCTTGCTCGAATGCAAGGGCGCACTTCCTATGTGCCCGGTGACCCAAACATACCAGATGTTGGGGGTGGTCGTCCAATGAGAATGAACGTTAAATCTCGTGCGAGGTTAGCAAGAGCATGTGAGTCAAGGAATGCTCGACGGATTAAGCAGTGAGCCAGGCACTCTTGCAGATTCGCTGGTAATCAGGCAACTGACCGCGTGTCGCCTTAATATGGAGATCGGAATGAGCTTGGATAATAATTCCCCTGCGCAACGACGTTCCCCATTCAAACGTCTAGTCCTGCCAGAATACCCGGATGTACCGCTTAGCGGCGCAACACTCTACGATCTCGCCGTACGGTTTGGGAACGCTGGTCAGCTTGATCACACCACTGCAAATGGCAATAGGATCAGATGTTCGGATACGTCACACACTCTATCGATGAAGCGAACTCGAGTTTATTTTAGTGGCAAGTGAGAACGGCGGTGCGAAATTAGTCCACGGAAGCGGCGGCTTGGTGCTGCTGCGGGCGGTGTAAAAGTCGTCCACCTTTTCCCTTTCTGTAGTTGCAGGGAGGGCGGGAGGATCTACAGCGTGGAAC
>NZ_QZCG01000040.1 GCF_003591515.1 Paracoccus onubensis | reverse complement strand
TTGCCTGCGTAATCTGGTCGAACGCTGCTTCAACAAGCTCAAGAACGCCAGGCGTGTCGCGACCCGCTACGACAAGACGGCGGAAAGCTTTCTAGGCTTCATTGACATCACGTCGATCCGCCTCTGGTTCCGTCATTTGTCAACATGACCTAGTCATCAATATTTCGCTTTGGCAACAGATGGCTCCACCTTTCGCACATGCCGTGATTGTTCTGATACTGGCATGCAAAGATGCAAGGGTTATTGATGTAATGGACGTAAAACGCGTTAGTTTCGGGGCATATTGGAACAAGAAGGCGATTTATGGCCTGCTGTTCAAGGCCTCGGCGGAAACGGTGATGACCATCGCAGCCGATCCCAATCGGATGCTTCCGATTTGATTCCGGGGCGTTTTGGGCGTAAATGCAGACAGCCTCCCGAAGGAGCCTTAAGATATTGTTTTCATTGTAGATTTTTTGGTTGCGGGGGTAGGATTTGAACCTACGACCTTCAGGTTATGAGCCTGACGAGCTACCGGGCTGCTCTACCCCGCGCCGGTTGCAGCGCTTTTGTCTGCGTTGCTTGTTTTCATCGTTTCAGAGA
>NZ_QZCG01000003.1 GCF_003591515.1 Paracoccus onubensis | reverse complement strand
CCGAGGCCAAACTCGCCGCGCTGTTCGCCGAGGTGCTTGGCATCGACAGCCCCGGCATCGATGACAGCTTCTTCGCGCTTGGCGGGGATTCCATCTCGTCGATCCAGCTTGTCGCCCGCGCCAGAAAGGCCGGAATCACAGTAACCCCGAGGCAGATCTTCCAGAACCCCTCGGTCGCCGCGCTGGCCCCGCTGGCCACAATCCCCGAAACCGGCAGCCACAGCCCGGCGGACCCCGTCGGCGACTTCCCCGCCACACCGATCATGCGCTGGCTGCAGGAGCAGCCCGGCAATCACGACAGCTTCCATCAGGCCATGCTGCTGCGCGTGCCCGCCCATGACCCGCAGGTCTTCGAGGATGCCATCGCCGATATGCTGGAACTGCATCACGTCCTGCGCCTGCGCCGGAACGGCGGGACCATGACCATCGACCCGCCGGGCAGCATCGCCGCCAAAGACTGCCTGACGGTGCTGGCGCAGGGCCAGGACCCCACCGCCGCCGCCGAACGCGCGCTGGCCGAACTGTCGCCCGACCGGGGCAATATCCTGCGCGCCGTGCTCGCCCCCGATCCCGAGCGCGAGGAGGCCCGCCTGCTCTGGCTGGCCATTCACCACCTGGCCATCGATGGCGTCTCATGGCGCATCCTGCTGCCCGATCTCTCCAAGGCAGCCGAGGCCCGCGCCAGCGGCCGGGCGCCGCAGCCCGATCCGGTGCCGACCTCGTGGCGCGACTGGGCCACGGCCCTGCCGCAAGCCGCCGGGAAACGGCTGGGAGAGATGCCGTTCTGGCAGGACATGGCCCCCGCGGCCGCATGGCCCGCCGGACCGCTCGACCCCGGACACGACACCACCGGCACCCGCGGCAACCTGATCCGCGAATTGCCCGCAGACATCACCCGCTGCCTGCTGACCCGCGCCCCGCAGCGCATCGGCGCCCGCGTCAATGATGTCCTGCTGGCCGGATTCGCCATCGCCCTGGCCGGCTGGCAGGGCGCGCGCGGCCTTGATCCCGACACCGCCGCCTTCGAACTCGAGGGGCATGGCCGCGAGCCGCTGCTTGACGGCGCCGATCTCAGCCGCACCCTCGGCTGGTTCACCAGCCAGTTCCCGCTGCGCCTGACCCTGCCGGAAGCCGGAACGGACAGCACCGCCGGAACCGACAGCGATCAGGACGCGCTGGACCGGCTGCTGAAATCGGTCAAGGACCAGTTGGCCCGCCTGCCCGGCAATGGCGAGGGCTACGGCCTGCTGCGCCATCTGACCCCCGAAGGCGCGGCGCTGGCCGATCAGCCCGCCGCATGGGCAGGCTTCAACTATCTGGGCCGCTTCGACGCCGCCGCCGGAGCCGGCGAGGATGGCTTCTGGCGCCCCGCCGAAGGCGTCATCCCGGCCCCGCGCGCGCCCCGGCCCCGGCCACTCGCCCGGCTGGTCGATCTCAATGCCGTCACCGAGGACCGCCCCGAAGGGCCGGTGCTGATCGCCGACTGGTCATGGGCCGCCCGCCATCTGGGCACCGGCGACATCGCCGATCTCGCGGCGCGCTGGTTCGAGGCCCTCAGCCGTATCGCCGCCCTCACCGACGCCCGGCCCGAACGCGTGCTGACCTGTTCCGACGTGGCCCTGACCGGGCTGGACCAGCCCGCCATCGACCGCCTCGCCGAACGGATGCCGCTGGCCGATATCCTGCCGCTGTCGCCGCTGCAACAGGGCTTCCTGTTCCATGCCAGCTATGACGACGAGGCCGACGACGCCTATATCGTGCAGATGGTCTTCGCGCTGGACGGGCCGCTGGACACCGGGCGCCTGCACCGCGCCATGCGCGCCATGCTGGCCCGCCATCCCAATCTCGCCGCCCGATTCGAGATGGCCGGCGCGCGCATGGTGCAGCTGATCCCGCGCCAGCCCGACCTGCCATGGCTGCTCCACAGCCCGGACGGAACCCCGGCCGAACGCCAGGCCGAACGTGACGCCATCCTCCATGCCGACCGGCATGCGCGCTTCAACCTCGGAAACGAACCCCCGATCCGCGCAACCCTCATCCGCGAACACAAAAACAAGCACTGCTGCGCAATAACAACTCATCATATCGCAATCGATGGATGGTCCAGCCCGATCATGCTGCAAGAACTGATGGCGCTCTATGATGATCCACAGATCTTCGACGGACGGCCCGCACCGCGATATCGCGACTATCTGGCCGCGATCGCCGAAAATGACGAAGAGACCAGCATGGCCGCATGGCGCGATCATCTGGCGGGTCTGGAGGCCCCGACGCGGATTGCGCCGGAAACCAGCGGTCCACCACAACCCGAACTGTGCGAGCGGATATTCGCGCCGGATGACTGGCAAAGCCTGGCCGGGGCGGCGCTGGCCGCAGGGGTGACTCCGAACACGCTGGCGCAACAGGCATGGGCGATGGTACTGTCGCATCTGACCGGCCAGACCGATGTCAGCTTCGGCGCGATCGTTTCGGGCCGCCCGCCCGAGGTCGCCGGCATCGAGGAGATGGTCGGTCTGTTCATCAACACAGTCCCGATGCGGGTATGTCTGAAGCCTCGGGAAAGGCTGGTAGAGCTGGCGCAAAGATTGCAGGAGGAACAGACCGCGCTGGGCAGCCATCATCATATCGCCCTGCCGCGCCTGACGCAGGACATGCGGATGGGCGAACTGTTCGACACGCTCCTGGTTTATGAAAACTATCCGGTCCGGGTTTCCGGCACGCCGGATGAAGCGCCGCAGGACGCTTTGCGCATCAGCGCCGCAGGCAGTCACGGTGCGGCAGTGACGCATTATCCGCTGGGCATGATGATCGTACCGCCGTCCCGACCGGGCGAGGCCGCAAAGCTGACACTGAGCTATCGCGCCGATCTGTTCAGCGAGGATTATGCCGGGAGAGTTCAGGCATTGTTTGCCCGCGCATTGATATTGCTGACCGAGCGGCCCGAACTGTCCTGCGCGGATATCAGTCTGGAGACCGAGTTGCAGAATGCGCCGGGCCGGGGGCGCAGCGATCCGCGCATGATCACGGACCTGTTCGCGGAACAGGTGGCACGCAGCCCCGATGCAGTCGCGCTTGGCTGGGAAGACGGGCAGATGAGCTATTCCCGCCTTGACACCGAGAGCGACCGGCTGGCCCGGCATCTGACGCAGTCGGGAGTGCAGGCAGGCGATATCGTCGGCATCTCGCTGCCGCGCGGCCCCGAAATCGCCGTCGCGATACTGGCCGTGTGGAAGGCCGGCGCAGCCTATCTGCCGCTGGACCCCACCTATCCTTCCGCCCGGCTGAAACACATGCTGGCCGATGCCCGGCCCCGGCTGATCGTGACTGACCCCCGGACGCGCCAGATCCTGCCCGCGGGCGACTGGAACGCAATGATGTTACAAGAGTTGCATCTGGTCGGCACCGATAGCGACACGCCGATCCCCCGGCGCAAATTGTTCGCGGAAAGCCCGGCATTCATCCTTTACACCTCCGGCTCGACCGGCGCGCCCAAGGGCGTCGTCGGCACCCATGGCACCGTCGCCGAAAGGCTGACCTGCCCGCTGCCGGAAGCGGCCGATGACGCGGGCGCGCGGGTCTATATCCACAAGACCACACTGAACTTCATCGACGCGATCTACGAGTTGTTCATGCCGCTGCTGCATGGCGACCGTGTCGAGATCGTTCCGCATGACGATCAAGGGGATGTGGACAGCATTGCCTCAATAATCGAAACGCGCGGCGTTACCCGGATCGTGCTGGTGCCGTCGCTGCTGCGCGCACTGCTGAATCTGCCCGATGCCGCACAAAGGCTGGCAAGTCTTTGTCTCTGCGCCTCCAGCGGCGAAGCCTTGCCCGGGGAACTGGCGGTGACGTTCCGCAAGACGCTGCCGCGCGCAAAACTGCTGAACATCTATGGCACATCCGAGATGTGGGACGCGAGCGCGGGCGAAGCCCGCCGCGATCAGGAGGCCGCAAACGGCGTTCCGATCGGAAAAGTTCTGGAGGGTGTGGGCACGGCCATTCTGGACAGCTTCCTGCGTCCGGTCGCGACAGGTGTCGCAGGCGAGCTTTACGTTTCGGGCCATGGTGTCGCACAGGGCTATCTGAACCGGCCTGACCTGACCGCTGCCCGTTTCGTCGCCTGCCCCTCTGGCAGCGGCCAGCGGATGTATCGCACCGGCGATCTGGTACGACGGCAACCCGATGGCGAACTGGATTACCTGGGGCGTGCCGACCAGCAGATCAAGATCCGCGGCTTCCGCATAGAGGTCGATGAAATCGTGGCCCTGTTGATGAAACAGCCGGACATCCGGCAAGCCATCGCGGCGGCGGTCCCGTCCCCGCGGGGCGGCAGCGACCTGATCGCCTATGTGGTCGCAACCGAGGGAGCCAGACCCGACCCGCGCGGATTACGGCAGACACTGGCCCAGCATCTTCCCCGCAACATGGTGCCCTTGGCGGTGATGGTGATCGACAGCCTGCCGCTGCTGCCCAATGGCAAAGTGGATCGCTCGGCCCTGCCCCGCCCCGAAATCCAGCCCTCGCGACCTGCACAGACCGATCTGCAGGCACGACTTTGCGCTGCCATGGCCGAGGTCCTGTGCTTGCCGGAAACCGGCATCGACGACGATTTCTTCGAGCTGGGCGGTCATTCGTTACTGGCGGCGCGGCTGGCGGCGCGGCTGCGTATGGTCACCGGTCGCACGGTCAGCGTTCGTACCATCTTCGAGGCTCCGACCGTCCAGCAGCTGGAACAACGGCTGAGTGAAAGCGAAGATCGCTTCAGCGACGATCCGGTCTTGAACTTCCCGCCGGTGGGTCCCTATGCCGGCCCCGCGCCCGAACCGCTGTTCTGTCTGCATCCCGCTGGCGGGATCGGCTGGTGGTATCGCAATCTGCCAGCGCAACTGGGCCGTGGCCGCACGATCCATGCCTTGCAGGGGCCGGAATTCTGCAGCACCGGCAACCCCGCCACGATGGAGGAGGCCGCCGCCGAGTATCTTGACCGGATCGAGACCATTCTCCCGGTCGGGCAGTTGCATCTGCTGGGCTGGTCCTATGGCGGTGCGCTGGCATTCGAAATTGCGCTGCAGGCGCAGGCTCGCGGTCGCAAGGTGACCACGCTGGCGTTGATGGATGCCTTCCTTCTGGCCGGGTTGCCGGGCTTCGATCCTGCCGCGAACGACAAGAGTCCGGGACAGGTGCTGGCCGATCTGCTGGCTGTGACAGGCCGCCTGACAGCGGATTTCGACGGTCTATCGCCCGATTACGAAGCGGCGGCCGAGGCGCTGCACGGCACGATCCTTGGCGGTCTGGATGCCGCGATGCTGGAACGCTTCGTGCAGGCCAGCCGCGCCGATGTCGCCCGGCTGGGCCATTACCGCCCCGCGGGCCATTTCGACGGCAGGCTGATCTATTTCGATGCCGTCGGAGACAAACAGGAACCCGATGGCAGCGGATCGGAGCTGTTCGCCCGCCACGCGTCCGGGCTTGCCCGTCATCCGGTCGCCTGCCGTCACGACGAAATGGGACATCCGCAGCACCTGGCCGTGATCGGCCGACTGCTGTCCACGGAGTACGGGCTGTGAGCGGAAGCGCCACATCCCGCACCGCAATCCGGTTACCGGATCGCGCATTACGCGCCGACGCACGGGTCGGTGCATATCTCAATCGCATGAGGAGAACATCATGAGCAATCCCTTCGACGATCAGGACGGAATCTTCCTCGTGCTGGTGAACGACGAAAACCAGCACTCGCTCTGGCCCGAATTCGCCGCTGTGCCCGAAGGCTGGCGCACTGTCTTCGGCCCGGACAAGCGACCGGCCTGCATCAGTTATGTCGAGGCCAACTGGACCGACATGCGCCCCGCAAGCCTTGTCGCGGCAGAGACCGAGGAGGCCGCCTGAACCCGCTGTCGGGGCGCGGGGCCGCACATGACGGCTCAGCGCCAGAGGATCGTCGCCACATGTCCGGCGGCGGTCCTCTGGATCGCCTCGAACACGGTTCCGGCAACGCAGCCGGCGCCCCAGTCCTCGGTCAGCGTCAGCATGACCCGGACCGGGGCGCCCGGCGCGTCCTTTTGCCAACAGATATGTGCTGCGGAAAAATCCCGAAACTGGCGCGTCAGGGGATACAGCGCCTTGTAGAGGGCCTCCTTGGCGGAAAAGGCCCGCGTGACCTCGTGCTCCAGCGGCAAGCCGGATCGTCCGGTTGGCTGTTCAGGCATGATCTCGGAGGCAATCTGCATCGCGGTCTCGGCGGTCACGATGCGTTCGAGATCCAGCCCCAGCAGCCGTGCGCAGCCGTCGGGCGCAACAAGGGCGGCCGCCGCATCATCGCTGTGGCTGATACTGCCCAGCCAGCCCGGTGGCCAGTCCGGCAGCCCGTCGCCACCGATGCCCGGCACGGTGACATCCTGGCATCCGGCCTTGCGCAGCGCCTCCAACGCCGCCATCCGCCCCGCCGCGAAGGTCGCCTGCCTGCGCGGAGCGCAACGGCGGATCGTTTCGGGCAAATCGACCCCGGCGGCGTCGCCGACCGGCGCGAAAACCAGTGCACCGCCCGATGGCAACGGCAGTTCGCGCACTGCATGCGCCAGCAGATCCGTCTGTGTCCGGGGCAAACCCTCGCCTTTCTTCATCACTGCCGGAATGGCCGACACCATCCCCCGCACCATTGCAAATCGGAGATATGACATGCAACTGTTCCTGTTCCCCTATGCCGGCGGTTCGTCGCGTTCCTTTCACGGCTGGCCCGAAGCCCTGTCCGGCTGCTGCGATGCCATCCCTTGCGATACGCCCTGTACCAGCCGGCCCTATATAGACCCGCCCGAGGCCCTGACGATCCAGGACATGGCCATACGGCAGGCAATGCGACTGGCCCGACATCCCGGTCCCTTCGCCATTTTCGGCCATTCGATGGGCGCGCTCGTCGCCTTCGAGACCGCCCGTCACCTGCGGCGCATGCGCGCGCGGACGCCCCGGCTGCTGATCCTGTCGGCGCATCGCGCACCGCATCTGCCGTCCGGGCACGATGACCTGCACAAGCTGCCCGACGCCGATTTTGACGCACGGCTTGCGACCTATGCCGGCACCCCGGGCGAGGTGATGCAGAACGCGGAGTTGATGGACCTTTTCCGTCCCGTGCTGCGGCGCGACTTCATGGCCTGCGAGACCTACCGCCTGACCAGCGAGCCGCCACTGGACATCCCCGCTCTCTGCCTTGGCGGCACCGAGGATCCCGATATCCCTCCCGAGGCTCTTTCAGCCTGGTCGCAACATTTCACCCATCTGCCAGGTCTGGGTCTGCTTCCGGGCGGCCATTTCTATTTCCGCGATGCGCTTCCCGCACAGGTGATGCATATCAAATGCGCGTTGTCGGGGCTGAACTCCGGCAGGCCTGATCGACAGAACTTTTCGCAACTCCTCAGGCGCAGTCCGCACCCGACCAATACAGACGCTGTTGATTTTCGCTGAAATCTGACCTGAAATCACCAATGACCAGAACCTTGAGGATGTGAAGGCAAGAGCGCATTATATTGGCGCACAGCGCCAATATAAGTTCCTGACGCCCCGGTGGATAGAGTTGGCAGTAGGGGCCAGATGCAACGCTTACGAACCCGGCGAGCTACGGATTGCTCTCCTCTACCATCACGTTTTTGTGACATCCGCCGATTTTGCGCTACGCTTTCCTCTGGATTGATTCCGATTTGATTCCGCAAGCTATTTTGTCAACTGAACAGATGAGACCGCAGGAAAGCATAATAATCTGTTTTTATTTTATTTTTCTGGTGCCGGTTGCAGGAATCGAACCCGCGACCTTCTGATTACAAATCAGCTGCTCTACCTGCTGAGCTAAACCGGCATGGCGGGCAGATTCCGCCTAGGCGCCCCGAATAGCGTGAGAGTCGGCAATACGCAAGCCGGGGTTGGCGCGTGCCAGTAAAAACACCGCCAGCAAACCCACGCACATGACCAGCAAGGCCGCCGGCGCGGCGTTACCCAGATCTTCGAGACTGGCCTTCTCGTGAACCCGTGTCGCGAGGGTTTCGTAATTGAATGGGCGCAGCAGCAATGTCGCTGGCAATTCCTTGCAGCAATCCACGAAAACCAGAAGCATCGCGGATCCGACCGAGCCGCGCATCAGCGGCACGAATATATCCTTCAGCACTGCCCGGTTGTTGCGTCCCAACGAACGGGCCGCCATGGGCAGCGAAGGGGAGATACGGGTAAATGCCGCGTCCACCGCGCCCTGCCCTATGGCGAAGAAGCGTACCATATAGGCGAAGACGATCGCGGCTCCGCTGCCCGTCAGGATCAGGCCGGGATCGGTCCCGGTCAGGCCTTCCACGAAATCGGCCACCCGGTGATCCAATGCGGCAAGGGGAATGAGAATACCGACCGCCAGCACTGCGCCCGGCGCGGCATAGCCGATCATCGTGACGGGCAGAAGCAGGCGCGGCAGGCTGCGTCCGGACAACCGGACCCCATAGACCATGACAAGGGCAAATCCTACCGTCAGAAGGGTCGCAATTCCGCCAAGGCTGATCGTATGCCACACGGCCAATCCCAGCCCGGGCGTGATCCACCCTTCGGGATAGGCCAGAGCGTATTTCAGAATCACGCCGACCGGCAGCACAAAACCCAGTCCAACCGGAATCGCACAAAGGATTGTCGCCGTGATCGCCGCAACCCCTTTCAGGTTTTGCCGGGTGACCGGGCGGGGCTGGCGCGGGCTTTGGTGATATCGGGCCTTGCGCCGGGCGGCGCGCTCCCACAAGGCAAGGATCACCACCACCAGAAGGATGACGCAGGCGATCTGGGCAGCGCCACCGGCGTTCCGCCGTTCGAGCCAGGTGGTGAAGATACCGGTATTCAGGGTCTGTACACCAAAATAACTGACCACCCCATAATCCGCGACCGTCTCCATCATGGCGATGGCAGAGCCCGCAACGATGGCGGGACGCGCCAGTGGCAGGCCGACGCGGCGGAACAGCCCCCACGGCCCCGCGCCAAGAGCTCGTGCGACCTCATAGGCACTGCCGGATTGCTCATGCAGGGCAGCCCGGGTCAAAAGATAGACATAGGGATAAAGCGCTGCCGACAGCACGAGAATTGCCGCCTCGATCGACCTGACCCGGGGAAACCAGTAATCCCGCGCATTCGACCAGCCGAACCATCCGCGCAATGCGGTCTGGACCGGACCCGAATAGTCAAGGAAATCCGCCAATGCATAAGCGCCGATATAGGCAGGCACGGCAAGGGGAATGAGCAAAAGCCATTGCAGCCATTCCCTGCCCGGAAAGTCATAAATGCTGATCAGCCAGGCTGTTCCCGCCCCCATGACCGCCGACAGAGAACCGGTCCCCAAAGCCAGAATGACCGTATTCGACAGATATCGCGGCAGCACGGAATTCATGAGATGCGGCCAGATATTTTCCGTCGGCTTCAGGGCCATCCAGACCACTGCCGCCACCGGCATCAGCACCAGACAGGCGATCAGCAACGCCGCCATCGACCACCATTGCCCATCATTCCGGCGAAGGGTGTCATGATCGGCATGGCGGCGCCGCTTGGGCGTATCAGAAGCGCTCATGACGCGCCGATAGAGCAAAGCGGTTTCACTGTCCACGATTGCCGGTTACTGTGCCTGTCGATCCGCATTTCACCGCCAGTGAAATGGCGGGGCAAGCCTGTTCGGGAGAGTAAGACGAATGAAGTTGGCATTTCATATTGGTGTACATGGTACGGATGGCGACAGACTGCTTAAAACACTAAGGGAAAACAATGATGAACTGTTGCGGCAGGGTACGGAAATCGTCCCTCCCGAACGGCATAGCGAATTTCTCGATCAGACATTGATGCAACTTCAGGGCGGAACCGCGACGAATGAGATAGAGGCGTTGCTTCTGGACAGCCTGCTCGTGACCGAGGACCCGCAACGGGCGATCTTCTCCAGCACCAGTTTTCTTGGAGCGGTTGGACGAATCGTCGGGCAACCGGGATTCTACTGGCAACTTGGCACCCGCGCAGCATCGCTCGTGAATCTGTTCCCAAATCAAGACGTCGAAATTTTCGCGGCCATCCGGAATCCCGCGACGCTGCTTGCGGATATGCTGCCTCAGTTCTGGGGAGGCGATTATGCAAAATTCATGCAGGGTCATCAGCCCGAAGCGCTTCGCTGGCGGGAACCGGCAAGGCAGTTGGTGCAGGCGGTTCAGGGACGGCGCGTCGTGCTTTGGTGTCACGAAGATGCGCCGCTTATCTGGCCGGAGATCACTCGCCTGATCGGCGATGTCGATCCTGACGTACCGATGAAAGCGACGATGCTTTACATGAAGGAATTGCTGGACGCGCAGGCATTCCAGAACCTGCGCGAGACATTGGGCACCCAGGATCGGCTATCCGTCGCCGGGCGCCGGGAAATATGTGCCCGCTTCCTGCGGGATCACGCGAAGACCGGCGCGCTTGAACAAGAAATCGATATGCCTGGCTGGACGCAGGATCTGATCGATCGGATAACGGAAAACTATTATCAGGACGTCGCGGAAATTACCGTGATTCCCGGAGTGGAATTTATCACGCCGTGATCTTGCGCCGTGTATCTGGTCACGGCGGAGACACTGCCAATCACGGGTGGATCCCGGCGATTTCGCCTTGCGGGACATAATTGAAGCGCGGCCAGACCAGCAACCGATTACAATATTCGATCAAATCCTCGGAAGCGGCGAATATGAAGCGGGTCTGCCGTCGTGACTGTTTTCGCCGGACCGCCAGCCGGGACGCGATCGATGATACCCCCCACGTGTACCCTACCCATCCGTGCAACTAAGCGCCTATAATGATTGAAAGGGTTGAGTTCCGCGGCGGAATCCCGCAGCATCCATGAACCGCCTGCTCGCAGTTATCCGGATTTTCGTTATCGGGCATGGCTCGCATAGTCACCGCGTCAGTCGCCTCATGGAAAGCAGTCCCAGATGTCGAAGAAATTAAAAACTGCAATTGTCGGAGCCGCTATCGCTCTGCTCGTCGGTTTCGCTGTCAGCTATGGTCTCATAAGCCCACAGACGGGCGATCAGATCAAAGCCAAGTCAGACGAGATTCTTTCCGAGGAAGAGGCCGCTCAACCGGCGCCAGACGCCTCTGCGGAGCCGACTTCGGAATCCACGTCGGAGCCTTCTGCAGAACCCGCTCCGGCCCCCTCGGACGAACCTGCACCGGCGCCCTCCACCGGGTCGGAAGAGCCCGAGCCGTCAACCGAACCTGCCGCCACGCCCCCCGCGGATCCCGCCCCCGAGACGTCGGACACGCCGCAGGAAGAAACGACGGCAGAGCCAGAACAGGACCAAACCCCGTCCGAGTGATCACCTTCGGACGCCGTGCACCCGAGCGCCGGATCACAGGACCCGGCGCTCGGGTGCGGCTTACCCGCAACGCATGAGCCTGCCCCATGCGCTATTGCGCCAATCCATATATATAAGCTGACTGCCTGATTTTATTGGTGGAGCCAAGGGGAGTCGAACCCCTGACCTCTTGAATGCCATTCAAGCGCTCTACCAACTGAGCTATGGCCCCACCGGAGGTCTCGCAAAGAGTTTTCCACGCTTTGCGTGGGGGGTCGTATAGGGTCCAGGACGGTGGGGTGCAAGCGGAAAATTCATTAAACCGGCGGAATTCCGAACCTCAGGATGTAGCGGTGATCCGAAGGCGCGACTCTAAGGATTTCGTCTGGCAAACTGGCATCGATTCCGGTCTGCCAACAGGTGTGACCAAGCATTCCTCGCCAGTCATCAACCCGGCGGACCGCCCCGCCATGCGGCGGGACGCGATATTCAAATGGGAACCGTCTTGTTGACGATCAGCCGGCTTTCATATCCGGAGCAGGAACGGTCACTGACTCGCGACGGGTCCGGAGTTCTTCGGCCACAAGGAAGGCAAGCTCAAGCGACTGGCTGGCATTCAGACGCGGATCACAGGCGGTGTGATAGCGGCTGGACAGATCCTCATCCGTGACCGCCCGCACGCCACCGGTGCATTCCGTCACGTCGCTTCCGGTCATCTCGAAATGGACGCCGCCGGGAACCGTGCCTTCGGCACCATGCACCTCGAAGAACTCGCGCACCTCGCGCAGCACCGAATCGAAGGGCCGGGTCTTGAAGCCCGAGGCCGACTTGATCGTGTTGCCATGCATCGGATCACAGTGCCAGACGACCTTGGCGCCCTCTTGCTGCACTGTCCGGATCAGGCGCGGCAGATTGTCTCCCACATTGCCCGCACCAAACCGCGCGATCAGGGTCAGCCTGCCTGCCTCGTTCTCCGGGTTCAGCGTTGACAGCAACCGCTTGAGATCGTCCTCGGTGATGGACGGACCGCATTTCAGGCCGATCGGGTTATCCACGCCGCGGCAGAATTCGACATGCGCGCCGTCGGGTTGCCGGGTTCGGTCACCGATCCAGATCATATGCCCCGATCCGGCAACCGTCAGCCCGGTTGTCGAATCGACCCGCGTCAAAGCCTCTTCATATTCCAGAAGCAGGGCTTCGTGGCTGGTGTAGAAATCCACCTTGCTCAACTGATGCGCGGTCTCCGAGTTCACGCCCGCCGCCTGCATGAAGGCCATGGCATCGCGGATGCGGTCGGCGATATCCCTGTATTTCGCGGCTTCCGGCCCACCGACGAAATCGGCGATCCATGACTGGACGCGGTGCATATCCGCGTAACCGCCGGTCGAATAAGCCCGAAGCAGGTTCAGAGACGAGGCTGCCTGAGTATAGGCTGACAGCATCCGCTGCGGATCCGGGCTGCGCGCCTCGGCGGTAAAATCGAAACCGTTGATGATATCGCCGCGATAGCTGGGCAGTTCCACGCCTCCCAGGGTTTCCGTGGGCGCGCTGCGCGGCTTGGCGAATTGCCCGGCCATGCGGCCGACCTTGACCACAGGGAATTGCGCGCCCCAGGTCAGGACAACCGCCATCTGCAGCATCACCTTCAGGGTGTCGCGGATATTGTCGGCACTGAACTCCGCAAAGCTCTCGGCGCAATCGCCGCCCTGCAACAGAAAGGCGCGGCCCTCGGCCACTTCGGCAAGCTCGGCCCGCAAGCGTTGGGCCTCGCCCGCGAAAACCAGCGGCGGATAACGGCGCAATTGCGTCTCTACCGCGCCAAGTGCCCCGGCATCGGTATATTCCGGCATCTGCACGCGCGGATAGGCGCGCCAGCCGGCCTTGTCCCAATTCCGGGCGGCGGCGGGTTTGCGGTTCTCCTGCGTCATGGCAAATGCTCCTTTGCGATATCTGGCCGATATAATCCGTTACTCCCGCGGGTGAAAGAGCGCATTGCAGCGCAAATTTGATCGAACGGGACGGAAATGGTCATTTCGGATCTTGCGCAAGTCTGAATTCCCTGTTGTGACTTGGCGGCTACATCTGCGCAGAGACAGCTCATGCCATCCGAAAAACCGCGCCGTTTCTCTTTCCTGCTTCTTGATCGTTTCACGATGCTGCCCTTTGCGGCCGCGATCGAACCGCTGCGGCTGGCCAACCGTTCCTCGGGGAAGGAACTGTATCGCTGGAGGCTGGTCGGCCCGGCAGGGGATTGGGCGAGTTGCTCCAATGGCGCGCAGGTCAGACTGGACGAGGGGCTGGACCACGATCCGCCCACCGACCGCGACGAGGTCGTGATCGTCTGCGGCGGAACCGACATCTCGCGCGAGGCGACAAAGCCGGTGCTGAACTGGCTGCGCCGCAAGGCGCGCGGAGGCGCAACCGTTGGCGCGGTTTGCACCGGGGCGTGGGTTCTTGCGGAAGCAGGGCTGCTTGACGGACGAAAGGCCACGATTCACTGGGAGAACCATGATGGCTTCGTCGAAGCCTTCCCGGAAGTTCAACTGTTTCGGTCGGTTTTCGTGCAGGACGGCAACCGGCTGACCGCCGCAGGAGGCACCTCCTCGATCGATCTGATGCTGCACCTGATTTCCGCGTCGCATGGCGACGAACTGGCGGCCGAGGTCGCCGATCAGATGCTGCATACCGGCATCCGTACGGATCAGGACCGGCAACGCCTTTCGATTCCGACCCGTATCGGGGTTCGGCACCCCAAGCTGGCGGCTGTGATCGCCCGGATGGAGGCTAATGTCGAAGACCCGATCAGCCCCGCCCGGCTTGCCGCCGATGCCGGCATGTCGACCCGGCAGCTTGAACGGCTGTTCCGCCGCTATCTGCATCGCAGCCCAAAGCGCTATTACATGGAAACCCGGCTTGCACGGGCCCGCAACCTGCTGATGCAGACCGAGATGTCGATCATCGAGATCGCCCTGGCGTCGGGATTTTCCAGCCCGTCGCATTTCTCGAAATGTTACCGGGCGCAATATGGCAGTACTCCCTATCGGGAACGTGGAACCGCTACAGCGAATCTGCGCGGTGCCTCGTCTTCGGTAATCGACCCGCCCTCGGCATTTGTCCCGCCCTCGGCGTTTGAAACATGAACCGGGGACCCCACTTGTGGCAGGACGCAGTGCAGCCTTGCATCTGCGGCATGGCCTGCGCCGTTGATCTGTCCACGATTTGCGACTAGTTAGAAGAAAATCCACCGAAAGGTCCAAGATGACCGAGATGACCCCGCCGCCGCGCCTCCGCCACCCGGAAAAAGCGCATCGTGCCGATCAGTCGCAACCCAGAAAGCCCGATTGGATTCGGGTCAAGGCACCGACATCCGAGGGTTACAAGAAAACCCGTGACATCCTGCGCGAAAATCGCCTGTCCACGGTCTGCGAGGAAGCCGGCTGCCCCAATGTCGGCGAATGCTGGTCTCAGGGGCACGCCACCATGATGATCATGGGTGAGATCTGCACGCGCGGCTGTTCTTTCTGCAATGTCATCACCGGCAAGCCCGATACGCTTGACGTGTTCGAACCGGGGCGGGTTGCCCATGCGGTTCAGAAGCTTGGCCTGAACCATGTCGTGATCACCAGCGTGGACCGTGACGATCTGGATGATGGCGGCGCGGAACATTTCGCGCAGACGATCCGCGCCATCCGTCACCGCTCGCCCGGTTCAACGATCGAGGTGCTGACGCCGGATTTCCTGAAATCCAGGCCCGGCTCCCTTGAGACTGTGGTCGAGGCGCGGCCGGATGTCTTCAACCACAATCTGGAAACCGTTCCCGGGCTGTACCCGTCGGTCCGGCCGGGCGCGCGTTATTTTCATTCGCTGCGGTTGCTGCAACGAGTCAAAGAGCTTGATCCGACCATGTTCACCAAATCCGGGATCATGGTGGGTCTGGGCGAGGATCGTCAGGGTGTTCTTCAGGTCATGGATGACATGCGCGCTGCGGATGTCGATTTCATGACCATCGGGCAATATCTGCAGCCTACGCCCAAGCATCACCGGCTGGATCGCTTCGTCACGCCCGAGGAATTCGCGGGCTACGAAAAATCGGCTTACGGCAAAGGGTTCCTCATGGTTTCGGCGACCCCGCTGACGCGTTCTTCTTACCATGCCGGCGATGATTTCGCCCGCCTGCAAGCGGCACGGCTGGCCAAACTGGGCCGCGCCTGAACCGTCTGCTCTGGAAACCGGGATCCGACCATTGACCCCCGCCATCGGGCCGGATATCTAGCCCCGCAGCAGCTTGCCCGGCGTGCATATGACGACATGCGCCACGGTCCGGCTTGTCAGGAGCAAGGCCCTGATCGGGCCGGTTCTCTGTGCGGGTGTGGCGAAATTGGTAGACGCACCAGATTTAGGTTCTGGCGCCGCAAGGCGTGGGGGTTCAAGTCCCTCCACCCGCACCATCTATTTGACTGATCTCTTCTCATCTCGGCACATCTTCTTTGCATTGCCCGCAAGGGCTTCGCATATCGAGGTGCAGGTATATTCCAGGCCGTTCCGAAATCTGCGACCGGCCAGTCCCGCATAATATCCCCGTTGCCCCAAATGAGGGAAGAAAGCATCCAAGCCGCGATATGCGCCCTGCAAAACTTGCCTCATGGACTCCTCCCTGCCATTCTGCGGCGATGAGATAACGGGAGAAAAGAAAATGCCGCAATCAGTGATGTTTATTGCAGCCTTGCTACCGGTGTTGACGGTGTTCGTGCTGTTGGTGGTGATGCGCAAATCCGCCAAGCTGGCAATGCTGGCGGCTTTTGTGGTGACGGTGGTACTGGCGCTGGCGATCTGGGGCACGCCCGTCGCACGGATCGCAGGAGCCAGCGTGAACGGTCTGGTGACGGCAATCACGCTGCTCTACATCGTCTTCGGAGCGATCCTGCTGCTCTATACGGTACAGGAATCGGGCGCCATCCGGGCAATCCGGCGCGGCTTCACGGATATCTCTCCCGACCGCCGGATACAGGCCATCATCATCGCCTGGATGTTCGGCTCGATGATCGAAGGCGCATCGGGTTTCGGCACGCCCGCGGCAGTGGCCGCGCCCCTGTTGCTGGCAATCGGTTTTCCAGCCATGGCGGCAGTGATGGTGTCACTGATCATCCAGTCAACGCCTGTATCCTTTGGAGCGGTCGGGACACCGATGCTGGTTGGGGTAAATACCGGCCTGTCGAACAGCGAAGAGGTTGCCGCAGCAATCGCACCGCAGACTCTGGATCAATATATTCCGGTCGTCGGCGCCAATGTTGCGATGGTTCACGCATTGATCGGCTTCCTGATTCCGCTGTTGATGGTGGGAATGCTGACGCGGTTTTTCGGTGCTGGCCGCAGCTTTGCCGAGGGTTTCCGGGCATGGAAATTCGCGCTGTTCGCAGGTGTCGCCTTCACCCTGCCCTACTGGTTGGTGGCAAGGTTCCTTGGGCCCGAATTCCCGTCTCTGGTGGGTGGCCTGATTGGCCTGATGATCGTCATCCCGGCGGCCCGGGCAGGACTGTTCATGCCCTCTGACCAATTCGAATTTCCGCCCCGCGACAAATGGGGCAGCGACTGGCAGGGCAGTGTCGAGCCCGAGCAGATCGATCAAGAGATGGCCGCAGAGGGTGCGCCGCGCAAGGATATCTCGTTGATGACGGCCTGGATGCCCTATGTGATCGTGGTAATCCTGCTGGTGCTGACCCGTACCGTCGTGCCACTGAAGGATTGGCTTACCGGTCCCTCTGCGACCATCGCCTTCAACGATGTGTTCGGATCGGGCATCAATTCCTCTGCCCAATTCCTTTATTCACCGGGCACGATTCTGATCCTCGCGTCGCTGATCTCGGTCGCGCTGTTTCGCATGCGCGGCTCGGATTACACGCGGGCCTGGGCGATTTCGGGCAGGACGATGATGTCGGCGGCACCGGCGCTGCTATTGGCGGTACCGATGGTGCAGGTTTTCATCAATTCGGGATCGGACGGGCTTGCATCGATGCCGATCACGCTTGCCGAAGGCATGGCGGCCGCCACAGGCAACGCATGGCCCATTTTCGCACCGCTGATCGGTGCGTTGGGAGCGTTCATCGCCGGCTCGAACACGGTTTCGAACATGATGTTCTCGTTGTTCCAGTTCTCGACAGCACAGGGAATCGGTCTCGATCTTCTGGGCGTGACGGTGGTGGTCACATTGCAGGCGGTTGGCGGTGCAGCAGGCAACATGATCTGTGTGCATAACGTTGTCGCCGCCTCGGCCACGGTCGGGCTGACCGACCGCGAAGGCGACCTGATCCGCAAGACTTTGATCCCCATGGCCTATTACGTCGTGCAGGCCGGTTTGATCGGCATGGGGCTGATCCATGGCGGATTATGGTGGGGCGCAGCGGTGGTATGGGCCGTGGTCGTGATTGCGGGCCTTGGCACCAACCGGGCCGCGCCCGGAACAGGTCAATCCTGAATCAAGCCGGTCGAGCCAAATTCATGCGGGGTCGAAAACACCGCCATGATTGGGCAATCAAAACACCCGGAGTCGTCATTGGTGGTTGTCCTGTGGCGACTCATTCGCGTAACGTATTGTTTATCATTGGGACCAAAAGGTGATGAAAATGGGTATCAGAACGTTTTTTGCGGCTTTGACGGTCGCCACGGCGGTTTGCGGCGGGGCTGTCGCGCAGGACATGGCATTCTTCCGCATCGGCACCGGCGGCACGGCGGGCACCTATTACCCGATCGGCGGCCTGATCGCGAACGCGATTTCCAGCCCGCCCGGATCGCGCGCCTGTGACGATGGCGGCTCCTGCGGTGTGCCGGGTCTGGTGGCAACGGCGGTGGCCTCGAACGGATCGGTCGGCAATGTGAACGCCATCAATGGCGGCGCGATGGAGGCAGGGTTCAGCCAGTCCGACGTAGCCTATTGGGCGCAAACCGGCACCGGCCTGTGGGAAGACCAGCCCCCGGTCGAGAAACTGCGGCTGATCGCGAATCTCTATCCTGAAAGCATCCATCTGGTTGCCAGCGCCAATTCCGGGATCGAAACGGTCGCCGATCTGGCGGGCAAACGGGTTTCGCTGGACGAACCCGGCTCGGGCACGCTGGTGGATGCCAAGATCATCCTCGAAGCCTTTGGCCTTTCGGAAGATGACGTTTCGGCCGAATATCTCAAGCCTGATCAGGCAGCGGACCGGATGCGCGACGGCGCAATGGACGCCTTCTTCTTTGTCGGCGGTTATCCGGCGGGGGCTATCGCCGAGTTGGCAAGCCAGCACGATGTCAAGCTGATCCCGATCACCGGCCCCGAGGTGGACAAACTTCTCGAGACCTATAATTTCTTCGGCACCGATAACTTCCCCGCCGGCACGTATGACGGGCAGGATGCCGATGTCGCAACGATCGCGGTTGGTGCGCAACTCGTCACCAGCGCGGATCAGCCTGAAGAGTTGATCTACGGCATCACTCAAGCGCTTTATAATGACAACACGCAGAAGCTTTTCGCGGCCGGTCATGCCAAGGGCAAGGAAATCACGCTGGACAGCGCAACAATCGGT
Organism: Paracoccus onubensis; assembly: GCF_003591515.1. Taxonomy (GTDB): domain Bacteria; phylum Pseudomonadota; class Alphaproteobacteria; order Rhodobacterales; family Rhodobacteraceae; genus Paracoccus; species Paracoccus onubensis. The sequence goes on along the minus strand of NZ_QZCG01000003.1, from coordinate 314,215 downwards.
GCGGGTATTCCGTTTCATCCGGGGGCCGAGCGTTTCTATAAAGAAGCCGGCAAGCTTCAGTAACTATTATCCTAACCAGTTTCAGGGACGCAGGCTGCAATGGCTCGCGTCCCTTTCCATCTCATACATTGCGGGAACCACGACATGACCGAAGCTGCACGTCAGTTATCCGAAGCTGAACTACGCGCACTGGAAGAAGAGTATGATCCCGAGTCGCGGTTTCGCACGATCCTGCCACCGATCGCCATTCTGACAAGCGTCATTCTGTTCCTGCTGTCGGTCTATCACTTCTATACGGCCGGTTTCGGCATACCGCGTGCAACGACGCATCGTGGTCTGCATATGGGCACGTCGCTTTTCGTCCTCTTCCTCAGTTTCGCCGCCTTCGACAAGACCCGGCACAAGACCGACGGCTTCGCCGTGTTGGGCATCCCCGTCACCGACTGGATCCTGGCTATCGCAGGGGCCGTCAGCGCCTTTTACGTACCATGGATTTATGACCAGTTGGCCTTCCGTGTCGGCAACCCACTGACCATCGACATCGTCATGGGCACAATATTGCTGCTGACCCTGATGGAGGCCGTGCGCCGGTCGATGGGCTGGCCGTTGCCGGTGATCGCCATTCTGTTCATCGCCTATGCCTATTTCGGAAAATCGATGCCGGGTATTCTTGTTCATCCCGGTGCGGACTGGACGAATATCATCAATCATCTGTATCTGACCTCGCAGGGGATCTATGGCACCGCGCTTGGCGTCATCGCGACCTATGTGTTTCATTTCGTCCTGTTCGGAGTGATGGCCCAGAAAATCGGGCTGGGGCAATTGTTCATCGACCTTGCAACCGCATTGACCGGGCGTTTCGCCGGCGGACCGGCGAAGGTGTCGGTGATTTCTTCTGCGATGCTGGGCACGATCTCGGGCTCGTCGATCGCCAATACGGTCACCACCGGCGCATTGACCATTCCCGCGATGATCAAGATCGGTTTCAAGCGCCACTTCGCCGCCGCTGTCGAGGCTGCGTCATCCACGGGCGGCCAGATCACCCCGCCGGTGATGGGCGCGGTGGCCTTTCTGATGGTCGAATATCTGGGCATCCCGCTGCGCACGATCCTGATCGCGGCAATTGTGCCCGCCTTCATGCATTTCTTCGGCGTGCTGGTGCAGGTGCATCTGGAAGCCAAACGCCTTGGCATTCGCGGCCTTACGAAAGAGGAATTGCCGAAAGCGGGCAAGGTCCTGCGCGAGGGCTGGTTGTCGGTCGCCCCGCTGCTCCTGCTGATCTGGATGCTGATGTCGGGGCGCACGCCCTTCCTGTCGGCTTTCTCGGCGATCACCGCCTGCATGGTGGTCTACCTGATCCAGAGCATCATGTCCTCGGGCGTGCTGGGCGGCATCAAGGAAACCGCAGCCGGCATCTACGAGGGTTTCGTGGCAGGCGCGCGGCAGTCGCTGTCCGTGACAGCTGCGGCGGCACTGGTCGGCGTGGTTATCGGTATCGTCACACTGACGGGCGTGGGCTTCAAGATCGCCTTCATGGTGACTTCGGTTGCGGCAAATTGGGCGACCGGTCTCCACGCCTTCCTGGGCTTTCTACCGGTCGAGTTGCTCACCGTGGAAACGCTGACCTTGCTGTTCACCCTGCTGATGACGGCGGTGGTTTGCATTCTGATGGGCTGCGGCGTACCGACGACGGCGAATTACATCATCATGGTCGCCGTGGCGGCGCCGGTATTGGGCATGATGAATGTGGAGCCGCTTGTCGCGCATTTCTTCGTCTTCTACTTCGGGGTGCTGGCGGACGTGACGCCGCCCGTGGCGCTGGCCGCCTATGCCGGCGCGGGAATCGCGGGGGCCAATGGCTTCAAGGCGGGCAACACCGCCTTCAGGCTTTCGATGGGCAAGGCGCTGGTACCATTCGTCTTCGTCTTCTCGCCCTCGCTGCTGATCGTGACGCAAGCCTTCACGCTGCCGGATTTCCTGCTGGCCTTCACGGGCGCAGTGCTGGGTATCGTGGCGCTGTCGGCTGCAATCACCAATTGGCTGATGGGACCGCTATGGACGATCGAGCGCATCGTATTGCCGATCGCAGCCCTGTTGCTGATCGCGCCAGAGCCGATCTCGACCGCCCTCGGCTTCGTCATCCTGGCCGCGGTGACAGCCCGGCAATATCTGGCAACGCACAAGGCCCCGGCCGCTCCGGCGTCCTGACCCGGCAAGAACATCATCACGCAGCTGGCGCAAACCCTTCAGGCGCTGGCTGCGGCCTTTCCTGCGCAATCCAGACCTGATGCTGCAAACCCCGAAAGGGCGATAAAGCAGAAATCACACACCCGAGGGGTGCGTTCAGCCATCGCCCATCGCTCAGCCCCGCCCGTGAGGTTCGAACCAGTCGATCCGTGGATTCGTCGGGATGATCCGATAGGGATTTATCGTGTCGTGGCTGTAATGATAATGTCGCACGATATGGTCGAAATTCACCGTGCCGGCAATGCCGGGGATCTGATAAAGTTCGCGCGTCCAACCCCAGAGGCTCGGATATTCGCGCAACCACGCGCGATTGCATTTGAAATGCGTGTGATAAACCGGATCAAAGCGAACCATCGTGGTGAAAAGACGCCAATCCGCCTCGGTCAGCCGGTCGCCGGTGAGATAGCGGTGATCGGCCAAAATACCTTCCAGCCAGTCGAGACTGTCGAATAGCGAGCCGATCGCTTCGTCATAGGCTTCCTGACTGGTGGCAAAGCCCGCCTTGTAGACGCCATTATTGACGGTATCGTAAATGCGTTCGTTCAAAGCATCGATCAGGGAATGCAGATCGTCGGGACGGTAATCGTCGGAATTTCCCGTCAGATTGTTGAAAGCCGAATTGAACATGCGAATGATCTCGGCACTCTCATTGCTGACGATCGTATCCCGCTGCCGATCCCACAGGACCGGCACCGTCACCCGCCCCGACGCCTTTGGATCGGCCCGAAGATAGATATCCTGCAGAAAGCGCGTGCCGAAGAGTTCGTCGCCGGTTGCGCCGGGGAAATCCGTGCGGAATTCCCAGCCTTCCGACAGCATGTCGGGATGAACGGCAGAGACCCCGATATGCGGTGACAGCCCTTTCAGTTCACGGAAGATCAGCGTTCGGTGCGCCCAGGGACAGGCATAGCTGACATAAAGATGATAACGTCCGCTTTCCGCCGCAAAGCCGCCCTCCCCGGATGGGCCCACGGCACCGTCCGGCGTAATCCAGTTGCGCCACGAGGTCGTGCTTCGCTGAAACCGGCCACCGGTGCTTTTGGTGTCATACCAGATGTCATGCCATTCGCCCTCGACAAGTTGTCCCATTGGGTGCCTCCGTTTCTCGCGGGGGCGCACCCCCGGTCATGTCATGCAGTGGTTTCGCGCGCGGTCTTTGTCGCAGCCGCCCACCATGCCAGTTCATCCAGCATCCCGGTCAGCGACGGTTGCAGCACCGCGTCAACCTCTGCCATGTCACCATTCTGCCCCAAAGGACTGACTTTCATGAACTCGCCCGCGCCAAGATGAACGGCATTCCGCAGCGGTACCATCTGCAATTCAACAGCGATATTGCGCAAATGCTCGATCGCGCGGGCTGCACCTACTCCGCCGTAACCCATTGCCGCAGCCGGTTTGCGGTTCCATTCCTTATAGGCCTGATCAAGCGCATTCTTCAGTGAGCCGGCGATCGAATGGTTATATTCTGCCGTCAGGAAAATATAGCCGTCGAACTCGCCGACCTTGTTCTGCCACGCGACAGCACGTGCGTCCTGCGACGGCATCCACAGATTCGAGGCGGCCTCGTCGAAGAAAGGCAGGTCATAATCCCGCAGATCGACCAGTTCGAATTCCATGTCATCGCGTTTCCGTGCGTTTTCAAGCAACCACGCGGCTGGCTTGTCCGCAAAACGCGCCTGACGGGTCGATCCGATGATGATCGCAATTTTCGGCTTGCTCATGTCCGTGATCCTCTTACTTGCTTCATGGGTCGTTCATGGGAAGGATGGCGGAACAATCCCTGACCTGCCTTCGATAAGCAAAAAATAAACGCGCCAAACCGTTCGGACCAGCCATACTCTGCCGAATGCAGTGTTCGCTCTGGCGGAACGATTGGTTCTTTCAGATCAACCCCAGCCCGCGCAGATAAATGATCGCTCCGCTCTCAAGCATCTCTGCCGGTTCAACCGGAGTCCGCCTGCCCGGCTTGCCGCGAGAGAACAATTCGACGACACCGTGACTCATGGCCCAGATATGATTGGCGACCATTCTGGCCGGAGGGCGACGGTCCGCAGGCAGCCGGCTGGCAAGCGCCTCGGCGGCTTGCAGCAGGACGCGCTGCGCCTTTTCGGACGCCTTCGACAAATCGGGATTTCCGGCGATAGAGATACCCGATTCGAACATGGCCATGTAATATCCCGGCCGTTCAGCCGCAAAGTCCAGATAGGCCTGCCCCATCCGCAGGAATGCCGTCAGAACCCGCGGCCTGCCATCGTCAAAGGCCGTCTCCAGCCGGTCCGCAAATTCCAGAAACCCTAGCCGCGCAACCTCTTCGATCAAATCCTCGCGGCCCTTGAAATGCCGGTAAGGCGCGGCCGGAGACACCCCTGCCCGGCGCGCCGCCTCGGCCATGGTGAAGGAGTGCGGCCCCAGTTCCTGAATCAGCGCAGCGGTCGCCGCGACCAGAGCGTGGCGAAGATTGCCGTGATGATAGTTCCTGCGATCCGCCAATGCATCGCGCCCTACATGCCTTCGCCGAAATAATCGGCAACCAGTTCCTGCAGCGCATCCGCCAATGCCATCGCATCGGGGCCGGTGGTCGTTACGGTGATCGAGCTGCCGCGCGGCGCGGTCAGCATCAGCAGACCCATGATCGAATCTCCGGTGACACTCATTCCATCTTTTTCAACCGTTGCCTGCGCGTCGAAGCGTTCGACCACATCCACGAATTTCGCACTTGCGCGAGCATGAAGCCCCTTGACGTTGACAATAGGCAATTCACGGATAATGGAACCGGTCATCGGGCATGCGTTCCCGTATCCAGAACCGCCTCGGCCGGGACATTGTAGGAATTGATATATTTCCGGCCCGCCTCTTTGGCTCCGGCAACCGCATCGGGCACGGTGAGATGCCGGGTCTTGGCAAGCTTGACCAGCATCGGAAGATTCGCGCCATACAGGATCGTGCGATTCCGCACCGCGCAGGCCGGCACGGACAGGTTCGAGGGAGAGCCTCCGAACAGATCAGTCACGACGACCACGCCATCGCCATGGTCGACGGCATTGGCCGCGGCCTGAATCTCGGCGGTTTTGGCGGCTCGGTCATGATCGTCCTCGATCGCGACGGCGGCAATACCGCTTTGTGGCCCTACGACATGCTCGACCGCGGACAGGTATTCCCGTGCAAGCCCACCATGTGCGACGATGACAATTCCAATCAACGCTTCCCACCAGTACTAATGCCATGCATCACGGCGTCCCGCCCTGTTCATCGGCTTTCGAGCCCGCTGCCCCAAGGGACGGGTTGTCGCCACTGACCAAGGCCGCCTTCATGCGGCGTTCAAGTTCCCTGTGCCTTATTGACACTGGCCAACCCGCATCTGCAAGCGCAACGGCCATTTTTTCCACTAAAGTAACCGAACGGTGTTGCCCTCCGGTACACCCGAAGCCGATTGCGAGATGCGTTTTGCCCTCTTCGACATGCGCAGGAAGCAAAAACAGTATCAGATCACGTATCCGCGAAAAAAATTCCTCATAGCGCGAATCAGCACAAACAAAGTCCTGAACTTCGGTCTGGGTTCCATTCTTTTCGCGCAAATCCTTGTCCCAATGCGGATTGGCGAGAAACCGGCAATCGAACATCAGGTCAAGCCCCCGTGGCACACCGCGCTTGTATGAAAAGGAATGAAGCGACACGCTCAGCCGTTTTTCGGGCCGGACGTCATACCAGCGCGAGAGCTCGGCTTTCAGTTCATGGGGTGACAATTCGGTGGTATCGACCAGCACATCGGCACGTCCCTGAATCGGCGCCAGAAGATCTATCTCGGCCAATACGCCCATCATCGGCGATCCGTCAGGCGCCAGCGGATGCCTTCGCCGTGTCTCGTTATAGCGACGCACCAGCGTATCGGGAGCGCAGTCCAGATACAGGATCTCGGGGGCATAATGCGGATTGCGAGTGAGCCGGTCGATCAGTTCGGTCAGGTTCGTCACCGAGAAATCCCGGTTGCGGGCATCCAGGCCAAGCGCCAACGGGCCGGGCCGCGACGGCCCGTCCAGCAGACGGGGAACCAGTGAAAGCGGCAGGTTGTCGATCGCTTCGAAGCCCAGATCCTCCAGCACGTTGATCGCCGTCGAGCGCCCCGCCCCGGATGGGCCGGTGACAAGCACGACACGCTGCGCCGCGGACGGATCGGCACTGTCCGAAGCGGTCTCGACTGCCATCCGGTCTTCGCCCATGCGGATCATCTCCTTTCCGGTCAAAGCTCATCCGCGCGCCCGGCAATCAGATACTGCCGCAGCGCAGCGTAAAGATGCGGGCGATAGGGTCCAAGCGCAAGGGGCAGCCGGAGGCCGAGCAACTCGTGATATCTATCGGGCGGAAGGCGCATTTCCTCGCTTTTCCCCAGATCGGCGACCAGTACCAGTCTGACCGGCCCGGCGGGATCGGCATTCAGGATCCCGATCCCCCTTGCCTCGATCCGTCCGTTCAGGCTGATGGGGGCCGAGGCGATGATACTGTCCTGATCGCGCCGCAAATCCGTTCTGTCATCGCTGACCAGCCGGGCACCGACGGCCAGAAGCTGCAATGCAAGGCTGGATTTTCCGGAACCGGACGGGCCCAGAAGCAAAAGGCCCCGTCCCTCCAGTGCCACTGTCGTTCCATGAATCTGCCCAACCCGAATCATCTGCCCTCCTGACCGTCTGAATCATGCCCGATTCAGCCGCATTGACCATGCTGGCACCCGACTGTTGGCGTTATCATTGAAAGTTTGCGCTAACTGTCATCCTCAGCTTCTTTTTTCGTGGGAACCCTATGCTATAGGCCAGACTTACTGCGTAACAGTTTAGTTGCAGGCAAACCCAAGTCAGGAGCAAGATCACATGACGACGCGCGTAAACCCGAATTGCCGGTTGGAGGATCAGGGAATCAACGGAGTCGGCCGGGTTTATTACAACCTGCTGGAACCTGCATTGATGACCGAAGCCGTTGCCCGCGGTGAAGGCCGGATCGGGCTTGGCGGCACCTTCCTTGCCACCACCGGCGTCCATACCGGACGCTCGCCCAAAGACAAATTCGTCGTCCGCACCCCATCTGTCGAAGATACGATCTGGTGGGAAAACAACGCACCGATGACGCCCGAGGCGTTCGACCAGCTGCATGCCGATATGCTGGAGCATATGAAAGGCCGCGATTATTTCGTGCAGGATCTGTTCGGAGGCGCCGATCCAGCAGAACGTCTGGATGTTCGCCTTGTGACCGAACTGGCTTGGCATAACCTGTTCATCCGCCATATGCTGCGCCGCCCGAAGGCAGAGGAACTGGCGACATTCACGCCGGAATTCACGATTATCAACTGCCCCAGCTTCAAGGCCGATCCCGAACGTCACGGCTGCCGCAGCGAGACGGTGATCGCACTGAATTTCGACAAGAAACTGATTCTGATCGGAAATACCGAATATGCGGGCGAGAACAAGAAATCGGTTTTCTCGCTGCTGAACTACATCCTTCCCAGCAAAGGCATCATGCCGATGCATTGCAGCGCCAATCACGCGCCCGGCGATCCCGACGACAGCGCCGTGTTCTTCGGACTGTCCGGCACCGGGAAAACCACGCTCTCCGCCGACCCCTCGCGCGTGCTGATCGGCGATGACGAACATGGCTGGTCGGATAATGGCATCTTCAATTTCGAAGGCGGCTGCTATGCGAAGACCATCAGCCTCTCGCCCAAGGCCGAGCCGGAAATCTATGCCACCACGTCCCGTTTCGGCACCGTGATCGAAAACATGGTTTTTGACGAGGACAGCCTCGAACTGGATTTCGAGGATAATTCGATCACCGACAATATGCGCTGCGCTTACCCGCTGGATGCGATCTCGAATGCGTCGGAAACCAGCCTTGGCGGGCATCCGAAGAATATCATCATGCTGACCTGCGATGCCTTCGGCGTTCTGCCTCCGATTTCGCGGCTGACGCCGGCGCAGGCCATGTATCACTTCCTGTCGGGCTTCACCTCCAAGACCCCCGGCACCGAGGTCGGTGTCGTGGAACCGATCCCGACTTTCTCGACTTGCTTCGGCGCGCCCTTCATGCCGCGCCGCCCCGAGGTCTATGGCAAGTTGCTGCAGGAAAAGATCGCACGGCATGGTGCGAATTGCTGGCTGGTCAATACCGGCTGGACCGGCGGCGCATTCGGCACCGGCTCGCGGATGCCGATTCAGGCCACCCGTGCGCTGCTGGCCGCAGCTCTGGATGGCAGCCTGAACGCCGCAGAATTCCGCCGCGACCCGAATTTCGGCTTCGAAGTTCCGGTCAGCGTCCCGAATGTTTCGGATGTTCTGCTTGACCCGCGTCAGACCTGGGAAGATCCGGCAGCCTATGACAAGCAGGCGCAGAAACTGGTGCAGATGTTCAGCGATAATTTCGCACAGTACCTGTCCGCCATCGACGACGAGGTTCGCGCAGCTGCCATCGGCTGATCGACCTGTTGCAACGGCCCGGGGGCGCTGCCCCCGGACCCCCGAGGTATTTGGACAAAGAAGAAAAAGGGCGCGATTTTCGGATCAGCGTCTTGCTATGCGGTGACTGGCCATGTCTTCGCGACCATGGTCAGCACATCATATTCCGCGACGAGTTCGCCCCTCTGGTTCGTAACCCGGCTATCCCAGCGCACTTCTCCGTAAACGGCATTTTCGCGCGGGTTGATCTGTTTGCAGGTCAGCCGGACCCGCAGACTGTCGCCGAAATAGACCGGTGTCAGGAAGCGCAGATTGTCCACACCGTAATTGGCCAGAACCGGGCCGGGATTCGGCTCGACGAACAGACCCGCCGCGAAAGAGGCGATCAGATAGCCATGCGCGACGCGATCCTCGAAGAACGGATTGGCTTTCGCCGCATCGCTGTCCATATGTGCGTAGAACGTATCGCCGGTGAATTCGGCGAAATGCTCGACATCCTCTTTGGTAACGGTGCGGGCCTCGGTCAGGATTTGATCCCCAAGACGCAGTTCGGCCAGCGATTTGCGGAACGGATGCCGGTCGGCACGGGTCGGTGCGCCGTCGATCCACTGCCCCGTCACCACCGACAGCAGGCGCGGGCTGCCCTGAACCGCCGTGCGTTGCATGAAATGCTTGACGCCGCGCATCCCCCCCATCTCTTCGCCTCCGCCCGCGCGGCCCGGACCGCCATGCACAAGCGGCGCGAGGGGTGCGCCATGGCCGGTGGAGCTTTTGGCGGAATCGCGATTGCCGATCATCACCCTTCCATGGAAGGAAGCGACGCCGATAACGGCCTCGACCGCGATATCCGGGTCATTGGTAAAGACCGAGGACACCAGCGAACCCTTGCCTTTTTTTGCCAGTTCAATCGCCTGGTCCATACCGTCATAGGCCATGATCGTGGCGACCGGCCCGAAAGCCTCGACCTCGTGCGGGATGGTCGCGCGCATCGGATCACTGCTGCGCAGCAGCACAGGCGAGATGAAGGCGCCATTGGCAGCATCGCCGGAAACCAGCGTGACCCGATCGGGATCGCCGAACACAATTTCGCCCTCGCCAAGGATTTCGGCAATCTTGCCGCGCAGGCTGTCACGATCCTCCAATGAGACAAGCGCGCCCATCCGGGCGGCGGCGTCATCCGGCAGGCCGATGACAATTTTCGACAGCCGCCCGGACAGGGCCTCGATCACCGCCTGTTCATGCTGCGCGGGCACCAGAACCCGGCGGATCGCGGTGCATTTCTGCCCCGCTTTCGAGATCATCTCTTGCTGAACCTCGCGTATGAACAGGTCGAATTCCGGGGTGCCCGGCCCGGCATCGGGGCCAAGGATAGCCGCATTCAGGCTATCGGCCTCCATGGTGAAGCGGGTCGAGTTGGCGACAATGGCCGGATGCGTCCGCAGCTTCCGCCCGGTATGGGCCGAGCCCGTGAAGGTCACCGCATCCTGGCCGGTCACATGATCCAGAAGATCGCCCGCACCTCCGCAGATCAGTTGCAGCGCACCTTCGGGCAGGATCTCCATTTCCAGCATCCGGCGCATGACCAGCTCGGTCAGATAAGCTGTCTGCGAGGCGGGTTTCACCAGACAGGGCATACCGGCGATCAGGGCGGGAGCGATCTTTTCCAGCATGCCCCAAACCGGGAAATTGAAGGCGTTGATATGTACCGCCACCCCGCGAAGAGGCGTCAGGATATGCTGGCCCGCAAAGCTGCCGTCGCGGGACAGGGGCTCGACCGCGCCTTCGGTCAGCACCCGCGCATTCGGCAATTCCCGTCGCGCTTTCGACGCGAATGTGAGCATGGTGCCGATGCCGCCCTCGATATCCGGCCACGCATCGCGAGGGGTCGCGCCGGTGGCAAGGCTTTCGGCATGAAATTCATCCTTCATTTCCATCAGCTTCTGGCCGATGGCCTTCAGCATCAGGGCGCGTTCGTGGATCGTATGACGGCGAAGCGCGGCCCCGCCGACCTTCCGCCCCCAATCAAGCGCGGCCCCGAAATCGATCCCCTCGGAAGAGATGAAGGCATGCGTCGCGCCCGTAGCGGCATTGGCAATCGGCCTGCCTTCGCCCCTGCCGGCATGCCAGCCGCCCTGCACATAGCTTTCCAGCCGCCGTGCGGTGCGTCCTGTATTCAGCATTCCCTGTCCTTCCCTACAGCAATTTCAACCGCGTCAGCACCGCTGCGACGTCGCGATGCCAGGCCTGACGCAATGTTTCGTTATCGCTTTGCCGCAAGCCCATCGCCTTCAGCCGTTCGAAACGATCCGATACGGCCGGGCCAAAAGTATCCGCGACAAGCGGCAACCAGTAATCCACCGAAGCGCGGGCTTGTTCGCGGTCCGGGGTGGTGATCCGCTCCAGCCCCTCGACACCCAGTTCCATATGGCGGCGTTCACGCGGAAGAATGTCGCGCAGCACCTCGGCCAGCGGCTGATAAGAGCAGCGCGCCAATTCACCCAAGGCATGCAACGTGGCCATGCCCATCAGAACATTCATCACCACCGCATCGGTCCAGCCGGTCAGGGGATAGTGAAACACCGACAGGCGCATGTCGCCACCCTGACGGCGCGGGCCGATCTGCTGATCGCGCGGACCGCGCGCCGCCCAGTCATGCGCCTGCTCATACCGCGCCTTGTCGGTGCCGAACCCTTCCATCAGGTCCAGCACCCGCCCGGCATGATCCGCCTTTTCCAGGGTGATCCGGCTTGCGGCGATCCGCTCCTTTATACCGGGAGCCCAGTTGATCGCATCTGCGAAACCCGCCGATCCGGCAAGCTCGCTATCCACGAAAGACGACATCAGCCGCAGCAATTCGCCCCGATAGCGCGGCGGCACGTTTTCCGGCGAGGTCAGCCTGCCGCCCTGCGCAAGATAATCCGCGACCGGCATGGGGTCCGCGTCACTCGTCATAGCTCAGTACCAGTTTATCGGATAAAGGGATACATTGGCAGGACAGGACGTAACCGGCCCTGACCTCATAATCCTCGAGCGCGTGGTTCACCTCCATCTCGAACTCGCCCTCCAGCACCTTGGCGCGGCAGGTCGAGCAGACCCCGGCTTTGCAGGAATAAGGCGCGTCCATGTTGTTCCCGATCGCGGCGTCCAGAACGGCGGTGCCGTCCTTGGGCATGCGGAAGGTCCGGGTTGCCCCGTCCAGCGTGACCGAGACTTCGCAGCTATTGGCCGAATTCGCGGCGTCGCGGGATATTACCCGCTTCTTCGCCCGGCCCGGCTGAGATGAGGCGAAGAGTTCGAACTTGATCTGCTCATCTGCCAGCCCATGCTGACGCAGGCTTTCGGCAATCGCCAGCATCATCGGTTCCGGCCCGCAAATGAAGGCGGTATCCACCGTTTCCGCGTCGATCCACATGCGGAACAGCATCTCCATCTTCTGTGCATCGATGCGGCCGGTGAACAGGTCGATCTCCTGCCCTTCGCTTTCAAGGATATGCACCACCGAGAAGCGCCCGAGATAGAGATTCTTCAGATCCTCGATCTCTTCGCGGAACATGATCGAACTGGTCTGGCGGTTGGCATAGACCAGCGTGAAGGTCGATTTCGGCTCCCGCGCCAGTACGGTCTTGACGATGGACAGGACCGGCGTGATCCCAGATCCACCAGCAAATCCCAGATAGAAGCGGGCCGATTGCGGATCAAGCGGCGTGAAAAAGCGTCCCTGCGGCGGCATGGCGTCCAGCAGATCACCGGCTTTCAGTCCCTCATTCGCCCATGTCGAGAAGGCCCCGCCATCCACGCGCTTGATGCCGACGCGCAGACAGCCCTCATCCAGCCCCGAGCAGATAGAGTAAGAGCGCCGTAATTCCTCGCCGTCGAAGTCCCGGCGGAAGGTCAGGTATTGGCCCTGCGTGAAAGCGAAGGCCCCGGCATCCTCGGCGCGCGGCTTCAGGGTGACGACCACGGCGTCGCGGGTGTCGCGGCGGATATCGGTGACTTCAAGCGGATGAAAGCGGGGCATTCAGGCCTCCTGACGGCTGGGGGCGGTTTTGGGATGCACCGGAAGCTTGCTGAAGAGCTGCCCGGCGGGCCTGTGCCCTTTGATTTCGGGCGGCGATATAGCGATAAAGGAGAGGATACGATCTAGTGACATTTGAAATAATCGAATGGTTCCAGACAATCCTTGCACCGATAAGCCGCCTTGCACGGGGTCGAGCCGAACTGGCTGACCCGTTCCGTATGCCCCGACCCGCAGCGGGGACATGCCACGATCAGATTCGAGCGCCCTGCCATGCGGGCGGCCCGTGCGGCCGTTCGCCCATCCGGGGCGGTGCCGTCAATCGGCGGGGCGATGCCGTATGCGCGCAGCTTCTCGCGCGCGTCCGGCGTGACCCAATCGGTCGTCCAGGGCGGCGAAAGGCGGCGCTCCAGCCGTAGCTTGCCGATCCCCTGCCCATGCAAATGGGCCTCGATCGACAGGTCTATCACCGAGGTTGCAGGACAGCCGGAATAGGTGGGCGTCACCGCGATGACCAGTGTATCCCCCTCCCACCGGATCTCGCGGATGATCCCCAGTTCCGTGACGGAAACGACAGGAATCTCGGGGTCGGGCACCTGATCCAGCCATTTCCAGACCTGATCCGTGGATGGCAGTGCGACAGCCACAGTATTCACCATTCCGCGCCGGGATAGGCGCGTTGAAGAAACTGCATTTCGGCAAGGATATAACCCAGATGTTCGGTGTGACGGCCCTGCTTGCCGCCCTGATGCACATCGAAGCGGATTTCGGGCAGGGTCAGAGTCGCCTCGCCCAGCACCTCACCCACCGTCTTGTCCCAGGCGGCACGCAGGGCGGCAAGCTCGGGCGCGATTCCGGCCGCAGCGGCTGCCTCATCCACCTTGTCCGCCGTGAACAGCTCACCCGCATAGGGCCACAGGCGATTCAGGGCATCTTGCATCCGCCGATGGCTTTCATCAGAGCCGTCCCCCAGCCGGACCACCAGATCCGAGCTGCGTTCAAGATGATAGCTGACCTCTTTCAAAGCCTTGGCCGCGATTTCGGCGACGCGGGGGCTGGCGGATTCGGTCAGCCCCGTCAGCATCTCGAAATGCCAGGCATCGAACAGAAATTCGCGCATCAAGGTCACGGCCATGTCGCCACTGGGCAATTCGACCAGTTTCGCATTCCGGAACTTCATTGCATCGCGCAGAAAGGCCAGATCGTCAGCCGAGCGTCCCTTGCCCTCGACCTCGGCGGCCAGTGCCAGCCACATCTGGGTGTGCCCGATCAGGTCAAGCGCCGTATTGGCAAGCGCGATATCCTCTTCCAGCGCAGGGCCATGGCCGCACCATTCCGAAAGACGGTGGCCAAGGATCAGGCAATTGTCACCCATCCGGCACAGCCAGTCGAACAAAGCGGGCTTCAACCCGTCATCTGCAAGAACCGGATCCGGCGCGGCGGTGATTTCTGCAATCGCCGCCATCACATATGCCCCACATCATCGGGAATATCGAAGAAGGTGGGGTGCCGGTAGACCTTGCTTTCCGCCGGATCGAACAGCGGGCCCTTCGCAGACGGGGCCGACGCGGTGATATCGGTGGATTTCACCACCCAGATCGAAACACCCTCCTTGCGGCGGGTATAGACGTCACGGGCATTGTTGACGGCCATCTCGGCATCCGGCGCATGCAGACTGCCCACATGCCGGTGATTCAGCCCGTGCTGACCCCGGATGAAGATTTCCCATAGCGGCCATTCCTTTTTGGACATCGGTTGCTACCCCTTTATTCGGCTGCGACAGAGGCGCCCGCCCGGCGCGCCGCAGCCTTTCCGGCATAGGCGGTCAGACCGTCACGGAACCATGCGCCTTCGTCCCAGGCGCGGCGACGGGCCTCCAGCCGTTCCTGATTGCAGGGGCCATTGCCCTTGATGACCTCGAAGAATTCCTGCCAGTCGGGTTCGGCGAAATCGTAATGGCCGCGCTCATCGTTCCATTTCAGCATCTCATCGGGGACGGTCAGTCCCAGATATTCGGCCTGCGGCACGGTTTCATCGACGAATTTCTGGCGCAACTCGTCATTGGTGTTCATCTTGATCTTCCACGCCATGGACTGCGCGGAATGGACCGAGTCCTTGTCGGAAGGCCCGAACATCATCAGCGCCGGGAACCAGAAGCGGTTCAGCGCGTCCTGCGCCATCTCGTGCTGCTCGGGTGTGCCCTGCGCCATCTTCATCATGATCGCATAGCCCTGACGCTGGTGAAAGCTTTCCTCTTTGCAGATGCGGATCATCGCCCGGCTGTAGGGGCCATAAGAGGTTCGTTGCAGTGGCACCTGATTCATGATCGCCGCGCCATCGACCAGCCAGCCGACCGCGCCCATATCCGCCCATGTCAGCGTCGGGTAGTTGAAGATGGAGCTGTATTTCATCGCGCCCGAATGCAGCTTTTCCAGCAGCTCGTCGCGGCTGACGCCAAGGGTTTCGGCAGCACTGTAAAGATACAGACCATGCCCCGCCTCGTCCTGAACCTTTGCCAGCAGGATCGCCTTGCGTTCCAGCGTTGGCGCGCGGGTGATCCAGTTGCCTTCGGGCAATTGGCCGACAATCTCGCTATGGGCGTGCTGGCCGATCTGGCGGATCAGCGTCTTGCGATAACCCTCCGGCATCCATTCCTTGGGCTCGATCTTTTCGCCCCGGTCGATGCGGTCCTGAAAGGCGCGGTCCTCGGGGGACATCTCCTCCGACGATTTCATGCCTTCCGATTTCACCATCTGAGCATACATGGCCGTGCCTCCGCTTTCAGATCCGCCCGGGCGCCGTGATCGCCTGCGCGGTAACGAGATGGTCCAATTCTAGCACATCCAGCCGATTCACGCTTCCGGAGAACAGGCCCGTTTCGCAGCGGGCCACAAACGCACCGATCATTACGTTTTCCATCCATTCTCCTCCGCCGGTCTGTCGGGGCATGCCATTCATCGACCGATCGGTCATCAATATACTTCCAAAAACATCACTGATAAAGTAAAATTTTTCTGTTTTCTGTGATGTTTTATGCCCAAAAAAATTATCCCGCGTTATCATCAGATTAATCCTTAATCGCGCAGCAGATCGGTAGAGCGCTTCATCGTTTCCTCCGTCATTTCCGGCAGAAGACCATCCGAAGCGGCAAAGCTGCGTCCGACGAATCGGTCTGCGGCGGGCGAGAGGGACAGGTAGATCTGCCGGAAGATGTCGCGGGCTTCTTGCGCCGGCCAATCTCCGGGCAGTGCCTCGACGGGCAAACGGGGATCGGCCAGGACGGCATGGCGATATTCGTCGACCAGACGCAACCGTAATGTCAAAGCGTTCTGCCCGGACAAAGCATCAAGCCGCGCGACGTCGCGAACCGGCGCAAAACGGGCGATGAACCCGCGATAATTTTTTGCCACTGCGTCCAGCGGCCAATATTGCGCCGCGAATTCCGGCAAATCCCGCACGGTCAGGCTTTGTACCCGCATGACCGTTCCGCACGGCATGCCCATTCCTTCGCGGTGCGGCGCAAGGATCGCCTGTGGTCCGATCCTGACCCAACCGGGGGGCGGTTCCTCTTTATTGGCGAACCCGACAAGCCATTCCTCGGGCGGCGCGGGCGGCGGGAACAGGATGCGCGATGCCTGCCGGAACTCGGCCTGCCCTGCCAACGACAGACGGTAGAAGCTTTTCCGCCCGACCCGTTCCCCGACAAGCCGGCCCGCACCGACCAGCCGGGAGACCGCCGTTCGAACAAGACTTTCGCTGATCCCATGCATCGCGCAGCATTCGATCAGCGTACCCATCCATAACGTCCCGCCACGCGGCTCGACCACATCGCCATATATCGTGACGATCAGCGAGGCCGCCTTGGGGGACGGGGCAGTGACGATGCCCTGGACTGCTTTGGGCACGGCATTCGCGGCGGTTTCGGTTGGCATTCGATGACATCACAAAAAGGGCATATATTCCGCTGACAGCGTAATGTCTGCCGCCGCCACTGTCACGCGGCATCGATATTGCTTCTTGCCGTTTCATTCCTCCTGCCGCTTCAGGATCGCACAGATGCGCGACCATTTCCCGGATGGCAGGGCATCCGTTTGACTTGCCGGTTTCGCTCTGCCTACATTAATTCGGAATTAAGCTCTGCGTCTCAGAACGTATTGAAAAGAAGGAGGGGGAGATGACAGCCAATCTTCAAGCTTTGGCACGTCGCGTCAAACCCGGGCAATGCGTTGCGCTACCGGTGGATTACGCGGGCGTTTCGATGGCGATGACCCGCCCGCTGATCGAACATGGTGCAGGCGATCTGCATCTGGTCTGTGTGCCGACCGGGGGATTGCAGGTCGATCAGCTTATCGGGTCGGGGCTTGTCCGTCGGGTGGAAACCAGCGCGATATCGCTGGGAGAGGCAGGCGGCGCGCCGCGTTTCAATCAGGCTGTCAGGGAGGGGCGGATAGAGCTGCGGGATGCGACCTGTCCGGCGATTCATGCCGGCCTTCTGGCGGCGCAGAAGGGCGTCCCCTTCATCCCCATGCGTGGCCTGATAGGCTCTGACCTGCTGGCCCGGCGGGATGACTGGAAGCTGACGGAAAATCCCTTTTCGGATCAGCCGGATCCCATCGTGCTGATCCCGGCGATCACGCCCGATATCGCGATCTTCCACGCGCCCATGGCCGATATGCAGGGCAATGTCTGGATCGGCAGACGGCGCGAACTCGCTGCGATGGCCTATGCCGCCACAGAAACGCTGGTGACGGTCGAACGAATTGTCGAACATAGTCTGCTGGCCGATGAAACCACCGCGGCAGGCACCCTGCCCGCGCTTTACGTGACCGATATCGCGGTCGCGCCGCGAGGGGCCTGGCCTTACGGTCTTTGGGGCAAATACGGCACCGATACATCGGAACTGATACGCTACGCCAAGGCGGCCCGCAGCGAGGACGGTTTTGCCGAATACATGAGCCGCGCCGAGGTTCCGGCATGAGCGTTGCCCTGCCCCGCGAAATCCTGATCTGCACGATTGCGCGGCTGTTGGACGGCGTGCGCAGCGTCGCTGTGGGGGCCTCGTCCCCCATTCCGGCGGCGGGGGCGATGCTGCGCCGCGCCATGGACGAAGGGCAAAGACGGGTTCGGCTGTCCATTCTTGGCTCCGTCGAACATAATTTCTTCACCAATGGCTCGGTCGAGCTGTTCGATAGCGCCGGTCAGGGACGGCTGGATGCTTTCTTTCTTGGCGGCGGGCAAATCGACGGGCAGGCCAATGTCAATCTGGTCGGCACCGGAGAATATCCGCAAAGCGATGTTCGCTGGCCCGGATCCTTCGGTTCGGCCTATCTCTATTTCACCGTTCCGCGGGTGATCCTGTTCCGCGAGGAACACAGCCCCCGCGTCTTTGTCGATAAGGTCGATTTCATCAGCGCCCCAGGAGTCAGTCCTCCCGGGGTCTATCGCCCCGGCGGTCCGGTTGCGTTGCTAACCGGCAAAGGGCTGTTCAGTTTCGACCGGACGCGACCGGGCTTCAGGCTGGAAAGCATCCATCCCGGTCACGATCTTGATGAGATCGAAGCCGCCACAGGCTTCGGTTTCGATCATACGGGTGCACCCCCGACCACAATCCCACCCGATGCTGCCGCGCTTTCCCTGCTTCGCGGACGGGTGCTGGATGAACTTGAAGAAACATATCCCGCCTTCGCCGCCGATTGGCGCCGCGATCTTGCGGGCGCAACCGCAAAGGAAGTCTCAGCATGACAGGGATCGGATCATTGAAAAATCTCAGGGTTCTCGATGCCAGCCGCGTGCTGGGCGGACCCTATGCCGGGCAAATTCTGGCTGATCACGGGGCCGATGTGATCAAGCTGGAACCCCCGGCGGGCGACGAGACACGCGGCTGGGGGCCGCCTTTTCTGGGCGATGCGGCCAGCTATTTCCTTGGCGTCAATCGCAACAAGCGCGGCATGGCGGTGGATTTGTCGCAAGAGATGGGACAAGAGCTTTTTCTGGCGATGCTGGAAAATACCGATGTGTTGATCGAGAATTTCAAGACCGGCACCCTGGAACGCTGGGGTCTGGGGCAGGACGACCTTTCACACCGCTTTCCCCGGCTGATCCATTGCCGCGTCTCGGGCTTCGGCGCAGACGGTCCGATGGGCGGTCTTCCGGGCTATGACGCGGCCGTTCAGGCGCTTTGCGGGATCATGAGTGTGAATGGCGAGCAAGGCGGCCAGCCGCTGCGGGTCGGCGTGCCGGTGGTGGACATCGCGACCGGGCTCAACGCGGTGATCGGAATCCTGATGGCCCTGAATGAACGGGCGGAAAGCGGCAAAGGCCAGTTCATCGATGTCAGCCTGTATGATTGCGGCATGTCGCTGCTGCATCCGCATCTTCCGAATTATTACCTGTCGGGCAAGGTGGCAGAACCTTCCGGCAATGCGCATCCGAATATCAGCCCCTATGATACATTTGCCACCGGCACCGACCCGATCTTTCTGGCTGTGGGCAACAACAGGCAATTTGCCACGCTTTGCCGAATGATCGACCGTCCCGATCTGCCCGTGGACGAGCGTTTTGTCAGCAATAGCCAGCGCAGTACCAACCGCGACGCCCTGAAGAGTCAGCTTGAAGCCGCGCTGGCGCATTTCGACTGCGCCGACCTGTCGGAACGTCTCATAAAGGCAGGCGTGCCCTGTGGCGCGGTGCGCAGCATCGATCAGGTGATCGCCGATCCGCATACGATCCACCGTGAAATGGTGGTGAATGTAGGTGAATATCGCGGCACCGGCAGCCCGATCAAGATGTCACGCACCCCTGCAAGCTATCGCCGCGCTCCTCCGGGATTCGCCCAGCACAGCGCCGAGGTGATGGAGGAATATGCATTGGACAGCGACCGCTACCGCGACGTGCTGCCGGGTCTCGATCCCGTAGAAAAGCCGGAATCCGTCTGAGCCGCGGACTCTTGCACAAGACGGAAGAACGGATCGTTATACGCGCATGGCAGGAAACCCGCCGACGTGAAGGATTGAATGATGACCGAACCCGACAAAGCAGACGCCCCCATCAGCCGCTTTCCCGTACCGCGGCTGGAAGACATGCCCGAGGATATCCGGACGCGCATCCTTGCGGTTCAGGAAAAATCCGGCTTCATCCCGAATGTCTTCCTGCCCCTTGCGCATCGCCCCGACGAGTTCCGGGCATTTTTCGCCTATCACGACGCATTGATGGACAAGCCCGGCAACCTGACCAAGGCCGAACGCGAGATGATCGTGGTCGCCACCTCGAATGCGAATGAGTGTCAGTATTGCGTGGTCGCGCATGGCGCGATCCTGCGCATCCGCGCCAAGGATCCGCTAATCGCCGATCAGGTCGCAATCAATTACCGCAAGGCCGATATCACGCCCCGGCAAAAGGCGATGCTGGATTTCGGCCTGAAGGTCTCTGCCCGCGCGCAAGAGGTGGCTGACAATGATTTCGACACCCTGAAAGCGCATGGCTTCACCGAAGACGACATATGGGATATTGCAGGAATTGCGGCCTTTTTCGGCCTGTCGAACCGGATGGCCAATGTGACAAACATGCGGCCGAATGCAGAATTCTACCAGATGGGACGCTAAACATGACCAAAGGTTACAAGGAAATGCTGGCCGAGGCCGATGCCGTCGTTCAATCCGTTTCGGTCGCGCAGGCCGCAGGAGCGCCTGACGATCCGCAGACCGTTCTTGTCGATATCCGCGACCCGCGCGAGCTGGAACGCGAAGGGATGATCCCCGGTGCGTTCAATGCCCCGCGCGGGATGCTTGAATTCTGGATCGACCCCGAAAGCCCCTATCACAAGCCCCGTTTCGCCGAGGACAAGACCTATATCTTTTACTGCGCGTCCGGCTGGCGCTCGCTTCTGGCCGCAAAGCTGGCGCAAGAGATGGGGCTTAAGGCGCAA
This sequence comes from Paracoccus onubensis, assembly GCF_003591515.1. Taxonomy (GTDB): domain Bacteria; phylum Pseudomonadota; class Alphaproteobacteria; order Rhodobacterales; family Rhodobacteraceae; genus Paracoccus; species Paracoccus onubensis. The sequence continues at coordinate 293,592 of NZ_QZCG01000003.1, read as the reverse complement.
TCGCTGCGCGGCGGATTTGGCGAATGGAAAAAGGCCGGAAATGCTGTCGCCGAGAAAGGCTCTGCCAAGGGCTGACAGCGACCGGCTATGTGATATCGGGGGGAAGCGATGAGCAAATACGAAGACGGGCTGGAACGTTGCGAGGCCAATCACCAGCCGATGACACCAATTGCGTTTCTTGAACGCGCGGCACGGATCTATCCCGATCATACGGCGGTCATCCATGGCGGCCAGCGAAGCTCTTATGCCGAATTATGGAACAACTGCCGTCGTCTCGCATCCGCTCTGGCCGCGAAAGGCGTGGGGCGCGGCGATACGGTCTCGGTCATGCTGTCGAACACGCCGCCGATGATCCATGCCCATTACGGGGTGCCAATGGCGAATGGCGCGGTGCTGCATTCGCTGAACACCCGGCTGGATGCCGCGGCCATCGCGTTCCAGCTTGATCATGCCGAGGCCCGGGTGCTGATCGTCGATCGCGAATTTTCGCAGGTCATGTCCGAGGCGCTTGCCAGGGCAACGGTCAAACCGCTGGTGATCGATTTTGACGACAGCGAATATCCGGACGACGCTCCCCATCCGAAGGGAGCGCCGATCGGCAGCCTGGATTACGCCGATTTCCTTGCCTCGGGCGATCCGGATTTTTCCGGCACGCTTCCGCAGGATGAATGGGACGCGATCTCGCTGAATTATACTTCAGGCACCACCGGCAATCCCAAGGGCGTGGTCTATCACCATCGGGGCGCGGCACTGATGGCGCTGAACAATGTCATCCATGCCGAGATGCAGAAACATCCGGTCTATCTGTGGACCCTGCCGATGTTCCATTGCAACGGCTGGTGCTTTCCCTGGACCGTGCCGGTTCAGGCGGGGACGCATGTCTGCCTGCGCTGGGTGCGTGCCGCCGCGATTTACGACGCAATGGCGGATCATGGCGTCACGCATCTTTGCGGCGCGCCGATCGTCATGTCCACGCTGCTGAACGCGCCCAGGGAACAGAAGCGCGACTTCCCGCAATCGGTTATCTTCAACACCGCAGCCGCTCCGCCGCCTGAAACCGTGCTTCAGGCCATGGCCGATGCCGGCTTTCGGGTCACGCATCTCTACGGCCTGACCGAGACTTACGGCCCGACGGTCGTGAACGAATGGAACACGGCCTGGGATACGCTTTCCGCCGGTGAGCAGGCCGCCCGCAAGGCGCGTCAGGGCGTGCGCTATCTGTCGCTGGCCGATGTCGGGGTGCTGGATCCCGAAACCATGCAGCCGGTTCCCGCAGACGGCAAAACCATCGGCGAGGTGATGTTCCGCGGCAATATGGTGATGAAAGGCTATCTCAAGAACCCGGCCGCCACTGCCGAGGCGTTTACCGGGGGCTGGTTCCATTCGGGCGATCTGGGGGTCATGCATCCCGATGGCTATGTGCAGCTCAAGGATCGATCCAAGGATATCATCATCTCGGGCGGCGAGAATATCTCTTCGATCGAGGTGGAAGAAGAGCTTTACCGCCACCCGGCTGTCTCTCTTTGCGCGGTCGTCGCCATTCCCAGCGAGAAATGGGGCGAGACCCCCTGCGCATTCATCGAGACACGGAACGGCCAGCAGATCTCCGAGGAAGAGATCATCGCTCATTGTCGCACCGGGCTGGCGAATTTCAAATGCCCCTCGCGGGTTGTCTTTGAAGACCTGCCCAAGACCTCGACCGGGAAGGTTCAGAAATTCGTCCTGCGCGCCCGCGCGGCGGAACTGGTCCGCAAAGGCGATTGATGGAAATTCCCGCTCCGTCGCGCAAGGCGGGCGCGGCGAATTTGTTTTCACGCCGCAGCCATGAGCGCGAAGTTCAGTTTTACATCGGGATTCTGTGGACCTCTCATATAATTATCAGGGTTGCTGAAAAGCTCCCTGCGCGCAAAAGATAACCCATGAAACCGGAACCACTTCCCGCAGTCATCCTTGCCGGAGGCAATGCAAGCCGTATGGGCGGCGCGAAGGATGCGCGGTTGCTTGCCGGGAAAACCCTGCTTCGCCATGTTCTGGCCTGTATCACGCCGCAATGCGGCCCGATTGCGTTGAACGCAAACGAAGATCCCGACCGTTTCGCGCCCTATGGCCTACCCATCCTGCCCGATAGCATCCCCGAGCGCCCCGGCCCCCTCGCCGGAATACTTGCGGCAATGGACTGGGCCGCGGAACTGGGCTGTCCCCGCGTTCTCACGGTTCCCACCGATACCCCCTTCCTGCCGCCGGATCTGGTATCGCGGCTGCACGAGAATGCCGGTCCGGAACAGTTCTGCCTTGCCGCCAGCGCCCCGCCCGATGGCCAAACGCGCATTCACCCTACCTGCGGAATCTGGCCTACCCGGTTGCGCGGGGACCTGCGCAATACTCTGAAATCCGGTCAACGGAAGGTCATGGGTTTTGCCCGGACATATTCCCCCGCCAGCGCCGTCTGGACATATGCCGCGATGGATCCGTTCTTCAATATCAACTCACCCGCAGATCTCGTACGGGCAGAGGCCCTATTTTCGGCCAGCGCGAAAGCCGGCACGAAAGATTGTCACCACCGCAACCCATGATATAGCAGAGCTCTCCGCCGCAATCCGGAAACCATATCGTGACCGAGCAACCGCATCAGACTGGCTTCGTATCTCTCGTATCGGCCGGACCCGGAGATCCGGAACTGCTGACGCTGAAGGCCGCCCGGCGCCTGGCAGAGGCGGATGCAGTGCTGTACGACGCGCTCGCCTCCGGGCCGGTTCTGGATCATGCCGGGCCGAATGCCGAGCTGATTCCGGTCGGAAAGCGCGCCGGCCGGCCCTCGGCCCGGCAAGAGCATGTCAACGCCCTGTTGGTCGAGCATGCACGGCAGGGGCGCCGGGTCGTCAGGCTGAAATCCGGCGATGCGGGAATCTTCGGCAGGCTGGAAGAGGAACTGATCGCGCTTGTGGATGCGGCCATCCCGTTCGAGATCATTCCCGGCGTCACCTCGGCCAGCGCCGCCGCCGCCGCGGCGGATCTTCCCCTGACCCGCAGGCTGACGGCAAGGCGCCTGCAATTCCTGACCGGCGCGGATGTGACGGGCGGTCTGCCCGGCGATATCAACTGGGCAGCCATTGCCGATCCGCATGCCACCACCGTGGTTTTCATGGGACAGCGGAATTTTCCTGCGCTGGCTGCGGGCCTGCAAAAGCATGGGCTGGACGAGACGACCCCGGCCCTGTTCGCTGAATCGGTGGGCCATCCTCAGCAGCGCCTGATCCGCACCACCATTGGCGATCTGGCGAAGCTGCTGGAGGGAGCCAATGTGACTCAACCCGGCATCATTATCTTCGGTCCATTGGGGTTCGATCCGTAACCGGATCGCCTTCGCACCGTCAGGACCTGGCATATTAGGGATTTGCCTAAAATGCCCGGTTCTATTCTGGTGCATTCCGATAGCGATCCATGCCTTGATCAGCGGGCCGGAATCTTCGGCATCCGAACGATCAGGGGTCCGTAATGCTCGATTACCGGCATGTCACCACATTTCAGCGCGGCTGGGGTTACTGGCAGACTGCGCTTGCTGATCTGGAACTTGTGACCGTGAACGGACGACATCTGTTGGCCGCCGCATCGGAATTGATCGGCGGCGGCCTGTCGATCTACGCCGTCTCCGGGCCGGACCACCCGCTGGAACAACGCTCGGGATGGGGATTCCAGTCGGATTTCACCTATCAGCGTTCACCCGAACTCGCCGTTCTCCACTTTGGAACACAGACCTATCTGCATCAGTCCCATCTCGGCGGGGCAGAACATCTTGGAATGGGCGTTCGGGAAAACGGCAGCATGACGGGTTTCCGCACGATCTTTCCGCAGGACGTGATCGGTGACAGGCTGGCTTCGCTGGGGCAAATTCCCACATCGGACGATAGTCTCATCTACGCATCGCCTCAGGACAGCCTTTCGCTGAGCATTTTTCACACCGACAAGGGAAAGGGTCTCGTGCGCGTGCACGAATATTCGTTCTCTTCTCCGCATTTCTCGGCACAAAGCATTCTGGACCGGGTCATCGACACAATGGCGGGCGAAAATCGCTTTCTGGTCGCGATTTCGGGACTGGGGGAATTCATTTCGACTCATCAGATCACGGAAGCCGGTGAAATTCTGGATTCGAACCTGCATTACAGCCGTCTGGGAACGGGCTACTCGGTGCCTGCCGATCTTGGCGCAGTCGAACTCGCCGGAAGAACCTATATCATTCTTGCCTCGCCGGGCAGCTCCAGCCTGACGGTATTCCGGCTGCCCGCGAATGGCGTGCTCGTTCCCACGGATCATGTCATCGATGAGGGGTTTACCAATTTTCAATCGATCTCGGCATTCGACGTCGTGTCATTTCAGGGCCGATCCTTCATCTTCGCCGGCGGGACCGATGGTGGAATTACCGTTTTCACTCTGCAGCCCGACGGCAAGCTTTTGCATTTGCGCAGCATCTCGGACAGTTTCGAGATGGTTCTTTCGGATCTGGCCGATATCGAAACGGCGGTCATTGACGGCAGGATCGCACTGTTTGCCAGCTCTACATCCGAAACCGGAATCACGCAGCTTTCCTTTGATCCCGGAACGATCGGAATAACCGGAGCATGGCAGGCAATGCAGGTCACGGGCAGTTCCCATAACGATATGCTGCTGAGTCTGTCCACGAACCGGGTGATCCGGGGCGAGCAAGGCGACGATATCCTGATCGCCCGACATGCGGGAATCCGGCTATCGGGAGGCCCCGGCGAGGATATATTCGTTCCCCGCAATATCAATGGCCGCATCGTGATCAGCGATTTCGAATTTGGCCGGGATCAGCTTGATCTCAGCCAATTGGGTATGATCCGCAGCCTTTACCAGATCCGGTTCCATGAATTTGATGGCGGCATCAGCTTGCGATTTCACGACACACGCATCGATATCTTTACCCATAATGGCCGCAGGCTGACCGAATCCGACTTCACGAATGATCTGTTTCCGATCACCCATTACAACCCGCCGGCATTGGAATTGGACGAACTCATTCCCGCCCCTCCACCCTCGGACACAGGCGAACATATCATCGGCACCCCGGATTCGGACGTTCTGTCCGGGGGAACGGGCCCTGACATCTTCGGCGCAGGCCGGGGCGACGATACCGTGTCCGCCGGTGGCGGCAACGATACCATCTTCGGGCATGGCGGCGCGGATGAACTGACGGGTGAAACCGGGAACGATCTGATTTTCGGCAATATCGGCGACGATGTTCTGCGGGGCGGCGAAGGGCAGGATCGTATCTATGGCGGATATGGGCAGGACAGATTGTTTGCCGGCAGTGGTGCCGATCTGCTGCACGGCGAAGACATGAACGATATTCTTCACGGACTCCGCGGTCAGGATACCCTGAATGCGGGGATCGGCGACGACCGCGCATTTGGCGGTTCCGGTCCCGATCTGGTCCTTGGCGGCACCGGCCGGGATCATCTCGACGGAGGCGACGGCAATGATACGCTTAACGGCGGGGAAATGAGAGATACGATCATGGGTGGGCCGGGGCATGATGTTGTTGCTGGCGGCTCGGGTCCCGACAGTCTGCTTGGCGGCAGCGGCCGGGATTCATTGACGGGCGGGGAGGGAGACGATCGTCTTCTTGGCCTTCTGGGCGTGGATCTGCTTCAGGGTGGCGGTGGCAACGATTCCCTCTTTGGCGGCATCCGGGGGGACAGGCTTGAAGGAGCTGCAGGCCAAGATATGCTGTTCGGCAATCAGGGACCGGACCGCCTGAGCGGAGGCATGGGCAGCGATACGCTGTTTGGCGGCATCCATGACGACCTGCTGTTCGGTGGCGGCGGAAATAATGTTCTTGAAGGAGGCAAGGGCCACGATTCACTTTTCGGAGGTGTGATGAATGATACGCTTTCCGGGGGAATCGGCAGAGATATTCTTGATGGCGACAAAGGCCGCGATCATCTTCACGGACACGCGGGAAACGACCGGCTCAGCGGTCGCATAGGACAGGATATCATATCTGGCGGCTATGGCGAGGACACCCTGATCGGAGGGGTGGGATCAGACAACTTGACCGGTGGCGCCGGCAGCGATGTCTTTCGGTTCACATCCGCGGTCACCAGCCCCTTTCATGCACCTGACACCATCGAGGATTTCCTGCCGGGACAGGATTTCCTGGATATGTCCACCCTGAACCTGGCCTTTATCGGCCGCCGGGTCTTTCGCGGCGATGATCAGGTGAGATGGGGATACCATGCGCGCGAAACCCATGTCGCCGCGGATCTGGATGGTGATGGAAGGGCGGATCTGCGGATCATCCTGAACGGACGCATCGCCCTGACCGCAGATGACTTCCTGCTGTGAGTTTTGAGACCTTCCTCATTTCTTCGCCTGTCGGGTCAGAGCTCCTCCTCGGCGACTATCTGCATCCGATCCGGACCCGCCGCAACGGAAACTCCACCACATTCCGCACCGTTCTTGGCCCCGCCCTTACATTGCAGTAATGTGCGTCAGCTTAATTTCACGATTGTCATTTGCCTCGCAACCGGAAATCTGACCATGAAAATCTCGCTAGGAGCAGTGTTGGCGATCGGCCTGGCAGGTCTTCAGCTTGTCGCCGTACTTGCCGTCGTGTTCACCTCTTATGTCACGTCCGAAAGGGCGATGCTGAACCATGCAAGGCTGATCCTTGGCGATGTCGGCACCAACGCCACCGAACATTCCAAGGGTTTCCTGCACCCGGCCCGCAGCGCGGCGGAATTTGCGGCCGGCCTGTCCGAAATGCGGATCCTCGGCAGCGACAACCTCCAACTGCTCGAACGCTTCCTGTTTCAGCAACTCAAGGTCACACCCCAATTCTCGGCCCTTTATTTCGGGCTGGAGGATGGCTGCTTCGTCTTTGTCATGCGCGATTCCGGCCCGGCTCCCTACCGAACCAAGATCATCACCGTCAAGGACGGAAAACGCCATAGCGAACATTTCTGGCGAAACGACGATTTCTCACTGGTCACAAGCAAGGTCGACCCGACCGACACCTTCGATCCCAGGGATCGCAACTGGTATCAGCGTGCGGAAATGGCTCTGACCACGGTCTGGACCGATCCATATATCTTTTTCACCGCACAGCAGCCCGGCATCACCCTGGCCGCCCCCGTCCGGAATCCTGACGGGGGCGTTCGCGGGGTCGTCGGTGTCGATATTGAAATCAGCAGCATATCCGAATTTCTGGCACAATTGAGGATCGGCGAGACCGGTAAAGCCCTGATCATCAATCACAATGGCGACGTCATCGCCCACCCCAACAGCGAGCTTCTGAAAACCCAGGATCAGGATGGCACCGTACGGTTTCCCAATATCCGCGAATTCGATGACGGAATCGCGCGGGAAGCATTCTCGTGGCTGGGAAGCGGCATCGAAGCAGCCCAGGGCCGCGAGCGTTTTTCCAAATTCGAGTATGGTGGCGAAACCTATATTTCGACATTCACGCAGATCATCGATGACGATCTGCCCTGGACCGTTGCCGTCTATGCGCCTGAACTGGATTTTATCGGCGGGCTGAAGGATAACCGGACGACCAGCATCTGGATCGCCGTCATGGTCGCGATCCTGACTGGTGTGGCGGGACTGGCGCTTGCGAATTACATCCATCGGCCAGTGCGCGCATTCGCGATCCGCTCGGCATTGATCGCGCAGGGAGAGATCGACGCGACCGAACCGGCTCCGAAAACCTATAAGGAGCTGGCAAACGCCAATGAAACGCTGATGCAGGAGATCGTGGCCCGCAAGAAAACCGAAGCCGAATATGGCCAGACTTTCGATCTTTCATCACGGGCAATGGCCCAGACCGCCCCGAAAACCGGCGACCTGCTCAAGGTAAATGCGAAATTCTGTGAACTTACCGGTTATGATCTGCGGGACGTGAAAGCGATGCACTATACAGACCTGATCCATCCGGATGATCGCTCACATATCAGCCCGGATTTCTTCTCGACCAGTGACGGTTCGGCGACGCGCCATGATGTCCGCTTCATTCGCAAGGACGGGCAGACTATCGATATCGCGGTCAATGCCATTCTGATCCGCGATTATAACGGTGATCCACTGCACGCGGTGGTCACATTGGACGACATCACGGAAAGCAAGGCGCGGGAAAAGCAGATCGCGCGCTTGAATCGCGATCTTATTCATCTGTCGCGAGGGCATACTTTGGGACAAATGGCTGCGGGTCTGGCCCATGAACTGAACCAGCCATTGGCCGCCATCGCTCAAAATATGGACTCGGCGCTGCTGATCCTGGAATCGATGAAGGAAATACCTGTCGAGTTGCGGGAAATCCTGACGGAAGTCGAACAGCAATCCATTCGCGCAGGCGACATCATTCGGGCCTTGCGCGGTTTCATCATGAAGGATGCCTCAAACTTTACGAAATTCGATATCGCCGAACTGATCGAACAATCCAGACGTCTCGTCCAGCCCGAGGCAACCGAGGCAGGCGTAAGCATTCGGGTCCAAACCAACGGACTTCCTCCGGTCAGCGCCAATCGCATTCAGATTGCGCAGGTCATCGTGAATCTGCTGAGAAACGCGGTCGAGGCCATTGGCGAAAACAACCTTGCCAATCGAAGTGTAACGGTCACGGCACGCCAACAGGACGGGACACTGGCGGTTACCGTCGAGGATGACGGACCGGGGATCGATCCGGGCATCGAACTCTTCTCGGAATTCGAGACCACCAAACCGAACGGGATGGGGCTTGGCCTGTCAATTTGCCGTACGATGATCGAGGCAAATGGCGGCAAATTGTGGCAGGACGCAACTTATACGGATGGCGCGCGTTTCTGTTTTACATTGCCTGTTCCGCAGCGTGGGATCGGCGAATTAACGAATGAATGCGATAGGCTGGCACCAGATCTCTGAACCGTGTAATCGACAATATTGTAAATAGTGCCTCGCAGATCGGATCATTGCTGCAGGATGGGAAGAGATGACAGTTGATGCATCCCAGTTGATATATATCGTCGATGATGACGCCGACATCAGATCTTCACTGCTAAGAGCGATGCGTATCCGTGGTTATGAGGCCGAAGGCTTTGCTACCGCTGCCGAATTTCTTGAAAGCTACGACCGGGACCGGATTGCCTGCCTGATATTGGATCAGGGAATGCCCGATATGACCGGGCTGGAACTTCAGAAGCATCTGACTGCGAACGGTTATTCGACTCCGATCATTTTCATCACCGGGCATGGCGGCATTCCTGAATCTGTTCAGGCGATGAAAGGCGGCGCCATCGATTTTCTTGAAAAACCATTTCGCCAGTCGGAATTGATGGATTGTATACACAGCGCTCTTTCGATTGCCAAAAGCATGCATGCCGACAACCGGAAAACCCGCGCCCTGCAAGAACGTTTTTCGCGGCTGACCCCGCGCGAGCGTGAAATCGTCGATCACATGATCTCACGCCCGTCTGAGGTTTCAAGCAAGGAGATCGGGCGGCATCTGAATATCAGCCCGCGAACCGTGGACAACCACCGCGCGCGGATACTTGAAAAACTGGGTGTATGCTCGGTCGTTGAACTGATGGCATTGATCAGATAGCAGTCCGAAAAACCGCCGAGGTCAGTAATTTCTGTACCGAACCTCGGCGATATTTTAAAACAACTCTCTTCAATCTGCTCTGATATCGCGTGCTCACCCACTGCTCACACGATCAGGATTAACAATGGACTCGTTACAAAGTTACTCTTTAAACCGTCGCCCGACAGATAACATTCGGTACTCGACACTTACGCTTGGGCAACTGAACCGGTTATACAAAGGTATGAATCGGACGTATATTCGCAAAACTACTTAGGTAATTTTACCTATGCATCGCCAAGCAAATGGACGACCGCGCGGTTCCCGATACAGCAATCATGCCGCCACATAGATCAGGGCCCCCCGTAAGGCTTGTAAATCGCCATTCCAGACGCCATGCATTCCGGAAAACCCGAATACGGAGACCACTCATGTCCGAAGCCACGATCCTGTCCATTGGCGAAGCTATGGTCGAATTGTCGAAGATAGATTCTCAGGGGCATTGGAAGGTCGGCATTGCGGGCGATACGCTGAACACGGCATGGTATCTGCGCCGCCTTCTGCCATCCGATTGGCATGTCAGCTATTTCACCCGGGTCGGCACCGGCGAATTCTCGCAGATGATGGTTGATTTCCTGAATAGCGAGGGTGTCGGCACCGAGCATGTCGGCCGCGACGATCACCGCGAAATCGGACTTTATGCGATCTCGCTGCATGATGGTGAACGCAGTTTCAGCTATTGGCGCGAAAATTCCGCAGCAAGATTGCTGGCCGAGGATACTGCGGCGCTTACGAATGCCGTTTCAAGCGCAGAAATCGCCTATCTGTCGGGAATCACGGTCGCAATTCTGCCCGATGAAGGGCGGGCCACACTCATTCAGGCCATGCGTGAGGCACGGGCCAAAGGCACTCGGGTCATTTTTGATCCGAATCTGCGCCCCCGTCTCTGGCCCGATACCCGCATCATGTGTGACCGGATCGAGGCCGTCGCCGCCGAAGCGAACCTGATCCTGCCCAGCTTCGACGACGAAAGCGAATATTTCGGGGATACCGATCCCGATGCGACCATTGCGCGCTATCTGAAGCTGGGAACCGGGCAGGTCATCGTGAAAGCAGGAGGGGGCGCGATCCATTTCGGCGGCGATCAGGGCGCAGGGGTGATCGATGACCTGAAACGCATGAATCCGGTGGATACGACCTCGGCGGGCGACAGTTTCAACGCGGGCTTTTTGGCCGCCCAGATACAACAGGCGGATATCGAGACGGCGATTCGCGCCGGGCACCAGCTTAGCGGCAGGGTCATCATGCATCACGGCGCATTGGTTCCCGAAGCCGTCGAGGCGCTGCAATGATCATCGACAGCAGCTCTGAGGATGCGGTTTCACTGGCTGTCGCGACGCTGAAACGGCATGAGCTGGTGGCTCTGCCGACCGAAACAGTCTATGGGCTTGCGGGTCTGTCAACCTCGCCCGAAGCCATCGCGCGAATTTATGCGGCGAAGGGCAGGCCGTCCAGCAACCCGTTGATCTCCCATGTCACGGATCTGGCCATGGCCCAAGAATATGCGGATTTCGACCCCGTGTCGCGCAAACTGGCCGAAATCTTCTGGCCCGGCCCGCTGACGCTGATCCTGCCCTTGCGGCAAGGCGGCATCGACCGCAGTTCTACCGCAGGACAGGAACTGGCCGCGTTACGCGCGCCTGCGGGCTTTGCGCATGAGGTGATTGCCGAATTGGGGCTGCCGGTTGCCGCACCAAGCGCGAATACATCGGGACGTATCAGCCCCACGACCGCCCGGCATGTCGCCGAGGATCTGGGGGATCGGGTTTCCCTGATCGTGGATGGAGGCCCGACCAGATTGGGCGTCGAATCGACCGTGCTACGGGCAGGCGAAGCCGGGTTGGCGATCCTGCGTCAAGGGGCGCTGACCGCAGAAGACATTGCGGCGGCAACGGATATGCCCGTGATCGAGGCCAACAGCGATGATGTCAGGCTGTCGCCGGGCACATTGAGTTCTCATTACGCGCCAAAGGCCATGCTTCGATTGAATGTCCGAAAGGTCGAACCGGGCGAGGTACTGCTTGCCTTCGGCCCGGAGCCGATCACAGGCATGGGCGCTGCGGCGGCGGTCTTCAACCTCAGCCATGCCGGCGATCTGGCGGAGGCCGCGAGGAACCTGTTTGACCTGATGCACCGCGCGGATAAGACCGGCGCGGACCGCATCGCCGTCGCGCCAATCCCGCAGCAAGGTTTAGGGCTGGCCATAAGTGACCGTTTGCGCCGTGCCGCCGCGCCGCGCGGATAAACGGATCGCGTCACGCATCCAGACACGAACCTCACCGGCTTGTTGCGCAGCCGCAAATTTCTTCTTGCAGCCGATAGCGGTGCCACAAGGTTACAGCACGGCCAATCGGCGAAGCCCGTCAATCCTGCGGGATCAATCGTCGCCCAGAACCGCGTCGCAGCGCGCGCAGACGCCCGGATGCCGATGACTGCCGACATCGGGCAGGATTTTCCAGCAACGCTGGCATTTGCCACCCTCGGCCAACTCGAAAACCGCACCGATGCCCGAAATCTCGGTCATGCGGAATGCATCGTTCGGGATTGGATCGGCGGTCAGCGAAAGGTCTGACACGATGCAGATATCCGCGAAGTTCACCGATTTCAGCGCAGTCAGCATTTCGGCATCCTCGACATGGACGATCGGAGCGGCTTCAAGGCTGGCTCCGATGGTCTTGTCGCTTCGCCGGATCTCAAGCGCAGCCGTCACAACCCGGCGCGCGCGGCGCACCTGTTCCCATTTCAGTGCCAGCGGCTCGTTCAGCCAATCCGCCGAAGTATCGGGGAAGTCGTGCAAATGAACGGAATCATCCTCGGACGGGAAGCGCGACAGCCAGACATCCTCGGTCGTGAACGGCAGGATCGGGGCCAGCCATGTCACCAAGCGATGGAACAGAATATCCAGAACCGTCCGCGCGGCGCGACGGCGATTGCTGCCGGGCGCGTCGCAATACAGCGCATCCTTGCGAATGTCGAAATAGAAGGAAGACAGATCGACCGTGCAGAACTGGAACAGCTTCTGAAATACGCCCTGGAAATCATAGGCGTTATAGCCGCCGCGCACCGCATGATCGAGCTGCGCAAGCCGGTGCAGAACCCATTGCTCCAACTCGGGCATTTCCGCCAGGGGTAATTTTTCATCCTCATCGAACCCGGCCAGATTGCCCAGCATGAAGCGCAGCGTATTGCGCAGCCGGCGATAGCTGTCCGCCGTTCCCTTGAGGATCTCGGGGCCGATGCGACTGTCGGCGGTGTAATCCACCTGTGCCACCCATAGCCGCAGAATATCCGCGCCATATTGTTTCACGACCTCGGCGGGAACGATGGTATTTCCCAGCGACTTGGACATTTTCATGCCCTTGGCGTCCAGCGTGAAACCATGCGTCAGGACGCCGCGATAGGGCGCGCGCCCCTTGGTCGCACAGGCTTGCAGCAAGGATGACTGGAACCAGCCGCGATGCTGGTCTGTACCTTCCAGATACAGATCAGCGATGCCGTCGGGGCTGCCATCCTCGCGATCGCGGATCACGAAAGCATGGGTCGAACCCGAATCGAACCACACATCCAGCACATCCATGACCTGATCGTAATCTGCCGGATCAGCGATACCGTCCAGCATACGCGCCTTGAAACCGTCCTGATACCAGACATCCGCGCCCTCGGCCTCGAAAGCTTCGACGATACGATCATTGACCGTTTGATTCCTAAGCAGGAAATCATCGTCAGTCGGCATGGTGCTCTTCCTGATAAAACAGGTCAATGGCACGCCCCATGCCCGCTGACGCGACAGCACCCAATCAGGCCGGTTTTCGACCATCGCATGGATCCGGTTGCGCCCGGATTGCGGGGTCCATTTCACAAGCTGATCGATCGACGCCAATGCCCGCGCGCGGATCGTATCGCCATGCTCACCCATGCCGTCATCCAGCGCCTTGTCGATGGCGGCGAACCATTGCGCCGTATTGCGATAGATCAGCGGCGCTTTCGAGCGCCAGCTATGCGGGTAGCTGTGCTTGATCTTGCCGCGCGCCAGCAATTTTCCGGAAGCGATCAAAGCCTCGATCACGGCGCGGTTGGCATTGCCCTCCTTGCCGTTTGGCCTGAGGATCTGCTTGCCGCCGAACAGCGGCAGATCCGCGCGATAACTGCCGTCCTCCAGCACGTTATAGGTGATGACCTCGGCCAGCATCCCGGCATCGCGATACATCTCGAATTCTTCCATGCCGTGACTGGGGGCACAGTGAACGAAACCCGTCCCCTCCTCATCGGTCACGAAGGGCGCGGCACGGAAATCGCGCGGGGCATCCCATTCGCCCTCTCCGCCCTCGACCCCTGCAAGCGGGTGAGCAAGCCGCAACCCTGCAAGGGTTTCAGCATTCACGTCACCGATACGGCGATACATGCCGGGTTCCAGCCGCGCCTTGGCCAGCACCCCTTCGGCCAGCTTGTCGGCCAGCAGGTAACGGTCACCGATGCTGGCCCAGCATTCCTCGGGCCGATCCGTCACCTCGTAAAGGCCATAGGAATAATCGGCCCCGTAAACCACGCCCTTGTTGGACGGGATCGTCCAGGGAGTCGTCGTCCAGATCACGACATCGCAGGCGCCCAGCCCGGCTTCTTCCCCGTTCAGAACCGGGAAGCGGACCCAGATCGTATCGCTTTCCTTGTCATGATATTCGACCTCGGCTTCGGCCAGTGCGGTCTTTTCGACCGGCGACCACATGACCGGCTTGCTGCCCTGATAAAGCGAGCCGTTCATCAGCAGTTTCATGAATTCCGCGGCGATCACCGCCTCGGCATGGAAATTCATGGTCAGATAGGGATCCTCCCACTTTCCGGTCACGCCCAGCCGCTTGAATTCCTGCCGCTGGATGTCGATCCATTCATCCGCGAAACGGCGGCACTGACGGCGGAACTCGACCACATCCACGGCGTCCTTGTCCTGCCCCTTGGCGCGATATTGCTCTTCGATCTTCCACTCGATCGGCAATCCGTGACAGTCCCAGCCCGGCACATAGCGCGAATCGCGCCCCATCATCTGCTGACTGCGGGTGATGAAATCCTTCAGCACCTTGTTCAGCGCATGTCCGATATGCAGGTTGCCATTCGCATAGGGGGGGCCGTCATGCAGGATGAACGGCTTGCGATCCCCTGCCCGCTCGCGCAGCCGGTCATAGATGCCGATACGTTCCCACCGAGCCAGCCAGTCGGGCTCCCGCGCAGGCAGGCCGGCACGCATCGGAAAATCGGTCTGGGGCAGGAAAACGGTATCGCGGTAATCGGGTGTCTCGGCGCTCATCTGGCGTTCCTTACTTCGGGCATTCGGGGGGCTTGTCAGGCATCATCGGACCCGGCGGCGCGAAAAATCACACCACCGGGCAAGTAATTCGAGGGCCGAACACCAGAAAATCCATGCCGCCTTCTATAGAAAGGCGGCGAAGGGGCTGCAAGTATCCAACCTGTCCAATGATCAAACTTCCGGCATTCGATAACGGATCGGGCAAACACGGCAGCCGGTTCCGCGGATCACAGCGCAATGTGAACAATCCGATTCAATGCGATCTTTAACTGACCCGCCAGCTGGGTTAGTTTCCAGGCAGTGATTTTTAATCAAACGGTCTCATCGTTATGAAGGATTTTCAAATGGCCCAGTCAGACAGTCCGAAAGCTGTTCAGAAAAAAACCACAGCAACAGCAAAGTCCAGCTCGTCCAGAAAATCCACGACCTCCCGCAAGGTCACGCCCGCAGCCCCGAAGGCAAGGACCCGCAAGGCCCCCGCGAATCTGCTGATCGTCGCCCAGAACGGGCGGCTGCAATACGAAGCCCTGATCTTCGCAGCCAGCCTTCGGGACAGCTCTCCGGATTACAAAGGAACGTTCATCGTGGCCGAGCCTTTGTCCGAAGGCGCCTGGAAGGATCACGACATTGCGATTCAACCCGAGATTCGCGAGGCCCTTATCTGGCTGGGCGCGGAAATCCGTCCCTTCACCGCGCAGCATTTCGGCGCGTCCTATCCCTATGGCAACAAGATCGAGGCGCTGCAGGTTCTGCCCGCCCGAGAACCGTTCATCTTCTTCGACACCGACACGCTTGTGACCGGCCCGCTTGACGGCATGACATTCGATTTCGACCGCCCTTCCGCCTCGATGCGGCGCGAGGGAACATGGCCGATCCCGCCCCTTTACGGCCCCGGCTACAATGAGATCTGGAAATCGCTCTATGATCGCTTTGGCCTTGATTTCGCCAGCACGCTGGATCTGCGCCAGCCTGACGAACATTGGGAGCGTTATCTTTATTTCAATGCAGGCTGGTTCTTTGGCCCGGATCCCGATGAATTCGGACGACGTTTCCTGAACTGGGCAATGGCCATCCGCGACGACCCGCAGGATGAGCTTGCCTGTCAAAGCCTGGATCCCTGGCTGGACCAGATCGTATTGCCTTTGGTCATCCATTCCTTCGGAGGCGGACGGCCGGACCCCGGGACCACCGGGCTGGACGGCGATGTCACCTGCCATTACCGCAACCTGCCGCTGCTTTACGCCCGCGAATCCGACAAGGTTGTCGAAACGCTGGAAAAGGTTGTGGCGCCGAACAAGATCAAGAAACACGTCAAGAACTGGGACGCCGCCCGCAAACTGATCTTTCAGGGCAAGGGACGCGGCAAGATCCGCAGCAAATTCAACCGCGCCGATCTTCCGCCGAAAGAAAAGGCGATTCGCGACAAGCTCAAACGGTTGGGATGGTGGGACATCTGAACCGGATCACGGCCGGAAGCGTGTCTGGTTCAGCCGGAAACCTTCTGGCCGCCGGCAAGTTCGACTTTCGCCATCCGGACCTCGATCCCCTGTTTCTTCATCCGCTCGATCAATGACGGCGGGGTTCCGTCGTCTACGATGATGATGTCGAAGCGCTCAAGCGGCTCCATCGCATAAAGAGCGCGGCGCTCGAATTTCGTGTGATCGGCCAGAAGAACGCGCCGGGCAGCGCTATTGAACATCGCGCGCTTTGTCTCCAGCATATCGGGGCTTTGATGGAAAACCATTCCGTCAATGATCGCGGACATGGACAGAAACACCAGATCGGCACGAAGCCGGCGAATCTCGGCGATTGTCGCGGGCCCCATGAATGCGTTGCACCAATTGTGATACTGGCCGCCCAGCCCCAGCAATGTCAGGTCGAGAATCTCGACAAGCTCATTCACCAGCCCGACGGAATTGGTAATCGCGGTCAGCGGAACCTTATCCGCCAAATGCGGCACCATCCGGGCTACCGTAGTCGAATCGTCGAAGAATACCGCTTGCCCCGGCTCGATGATGCGGGCGGCCAAAGCTGCGATCGCCGCCTTTTCCGCAGCCTGCCTCGTATCGCGATAAACGCCGCTTGCCTCTACCACCCGGGTCGGTGCCGCCGAGACGACACCCCGTGACTTGCGCAACAATCCGCGGCTTGCCAACTCGTCCAGATCCCTGTGCGCTGTCATCAGGCTGATGCCGAAACGCTCGGTCAGATCCTCGATCCGCATCGTTCCCTCGGCCATCACCGCTTCTGCCATCATCTGACGGCGGGCGATCTGGCGGGCCTGACGGCTGTCGCTGGGAAGATCGCCCGAAACAAGGCTTTCGATAGGCTCCTGACTGTCGGTCATGCGATTCTCCTGCCCCCAAGGTCGGGCGAGCCGATAGGCAATATCCCACCCGGCGGGAATGAAAGGGGCGCGAAAATCGCGCCCCGTCCTGTCTTACTGTTCCAGCACGAAAGGCGAAGTTATCTGATCCGCGTTATCCTTGGTGATCAGGATACAGTCGAAAAGCTGCTTTTCCGCATCCGCGCCGGTTTCACCCGTCTTGATGAAATTATCAGCCTGCCGTACCGCCTCATCGGCAAATACCGCGACCGGCTGAAGGACAGTGTACTGCAATTCGCCGGCCTTCACCGCCTCGACCGCATCGGGTGAGCCGTCGAAACCACCGACCTTGATCTGCTCCAGCTTACCGGCCTCTTTCAACGCCGCAATCGCGCCCAGGGCCATCTCGTCATTGCCCGAGATCACACCGATGATATCGGGATTGGCCTGCAGCATGGATTGCATCTTCTGATAGCCCTGGGTGCGATCCCAGTTGGCGACTTCTTCATCGACCTCTTCAAGATCGGGATACTGGCTCAGAACCGTTTCGAACCCGTTCGAGCGGGTCGCGGCATTATTGTCGGGCGGAGCGCCGAACAATTCGACATATTGGCCGCTGTCGCCCACGGCCTCGACCCATGCCTGAGCGCCAAGCGCCGCGCCCTGCGCGTTATTCGAGACAAGCTGCGCCTTGGCCAGATCGCTTTCATTGATCTCGGCATTCACGGTCAGAACCGGGATACCGGCATCCACGGCCTTCCTGACCGCGCCGATCGAGCCGTCGGCATTCGCCGGGTCAAGAATGATCGCCACCGACTTGTTGGTGATCGCGGTGTCGATCAGGGTGCTTTCGGTATTGGTATCGCCCTTGTGGGCCGCAACATTCGCCGTGTAGCCCAGTTCCTCGGCGGTCGCCTTGGCAACCTCGCCTTCGGTGAACCAATAGGGGTTCGCCGGATCGTTGACGATGATCGTTATCAGCCCTTCGGCCCATGCCGAACCGGCCATCAACGGCAGGCTTGCAGTGGCGGCCAGTAACAGGCGGCGCGTCATCTTGGTCATGTCTCTCTCCCTTCGGGTTGGTTGTCTGCCGCGTCTGGCAGGGATGACACCCGGTCCCCGTTCGGGCCGGGCGGTTTTCGTCTGGCGGGTCAGACCTTGCGGCCGCCACGCCCGTATTGCAGCGAGTTCATCAGCACGGCCAGCACGATCACGGCGCCGGTGAAAACCGTCTGCCAGTAGGACGAGACGCCGATGATCACCAGACCGTCCGACAGAAAGCCGATCACGAAAGCCCCCAGCATGGTGCCCCGCACCGTGCCGCGTCCGCCCGTCAGGGCCGCGCCACCAATCACGACAGCGGCAATCGCCGTCAGTTCATAGGTCTGCCCGGCGGTCGGCCCGGCCGAGGTCAGTTGCGATGCCAGAACCAGCCCCGCGATGGCCGACAGGATACCCGACAGTGTATAGACGGCGATCTTCACCCTGCGGGTCGGAACGCCGGACAGTTCCGCCGCGCGTTCATTGCCGCCCGAGGCGTAAAGCCAGCGTCCGAAGGCCGAGCGCGACAACATCAACCCGGCAATGATCGCCGCCGCCGCCAGCACCAGAACCGAGATCGGAATCCCGGCGATGCGGCTGAAACCCAACCAGTTGAACCCGGTATTTCCGAACTCGGCCTTGCCCGCCAGATTGTTATAGGTCAGCCCGTTGGTCATCAGCAGCGCCACGCCTCGCGCGACATACATCACGCCAAGCGTCGCGACGAAGGCGGGCACCTTGAAGATCGAGATCAGTACGCCGTTCACCGCCCCGACAAACGCACCCAGCACGCATGTCAGCACAACCACCGCCCAGACCGGCGGGTACAGGATCACACCAAGCGCCTGCAATTCGATCCCCTGCATCATCGCGCCCGCACTGACCCCGGCAAGCGCAAGGATCGACCCCACAGACAGGTCGATCCCGCCATTCAGGATCACCAGCAACATGCCGATGGCCAGCAGCCCGTAAATCGCCACATGGCTGGACATGATCAGGAAATTGCTGGTCGTGAAATAGTTCGGCGACATATATGAAAACACCGCGATGATCACGATCAGGGCAAAGAACGCCCGTCCCTCCAGCAGCAGGCGGGCGATATCGAAACCGCCAGTCGAACGCTTTGCCGTTTGGGTGTTGGTCGTGTCAGACATGGGGTTTTCCCTCTTGCTCTCGACGCTCATGCGGCCTCGGCTTCGCCCGAAGCGGCCATGATCTGTTCTTTGGATGCGTTGGAATCGAAGACAGCCGAGACCCGGCCCTTGTGCATGACGATGATCCGATGCGCGATGGACAGGCATTCACCCACCTCCGAGGTCGAATACAGCACCGCCAGCCCCTGTTTCGCGCCTTCGGCCAGCAGCCTGAACACCTCGGCCTTGGCGCCGATATCGATGCCGCGCGACGGCTCGTCCAGCATGATGACGCGAGGTCTGGTCGCCAAAATCTTGCCGATCACCACCTTCTGCTGGTTGCCGCCGGAAAGCGAACCGATAGACGCATCACCGCCATCGGTCTTGACGGTAACCTCGCGGATCGAATCCTGGATCAGTTTCTTCTCGGCGCGGTGCTGCGTGAACAGGCCTTTGGTGAAATCGCGGATCGAGGCCAGGGACAGGTTCTGTCCCACGCTCATGGTCTGGACAAGTCCGTCGCGCTGGCGATCTTCGGGCACAAGCGCAAGACCGCGGGCGATACGTTCTCCGATGGAAAGATGCGAAACCTCGCGGCCTTCCAGAACGATCTCGCCGCCGGTTTTCGCCAACCTTCCGGCGACAGCCTCCAGCAATTCGGTCCGGCCAGCGCCCATCAAGCCATAAACACAGACAATTTCGCCTGCACGGACATCCAGCGACAGGTCTCGCACAAGGTCGACGCCGGAAGCGTCGGGAACCGACAGATTGCGGATCGACAGCGCGACCTCGCCCATCTCGTACCCGCCCGGAGGGGAACCCAGATCGTAATTCTCGCCAACCATATTGCGCACGATCCATTCCAGATCGATCTCGGCACGGGGCGCATAGGCGGTCATGTTTCCGTCGCGCAGGACAACCGCATGATCGGTAATGGTCAGCGCTTCTTCCAGATGATGCGAGATATAAACGATAGAGACACCCCGCGCCGTCAGGTCGCGGATGACCTTGAACAGCACCTCGACCTCGCTGGCCGAAAGCGCCGAGGTCGGCTCGTCCATGATCAGGATGCGGCTGTTGACCGAAAGGGCGCGGGCGATCTCGACGATCTGCTGCTGGCCAAGGCGCAGATCCTCGACCGGGGTCAGCGGGTCGATATCCTCTTCAAGCTCCTCCATCAGCTTGCGGGTCTGGCGCTCCTCTTCGGCGAAATCGACGCCCGCGGTGCCGTGCAACTCGCGGCCCATGAAGATATTGTCGCGCACCGACAGATTGGGCGCGAGTGACAATTCCTGATGGATGATCGAGATCCCGTGGTCCCGCGCCCCGGCGGCATTGCCGAACACCACCGGCTGACCATCAAGGATGATCTCGCCAGAGGTCGGCTGAATCACACCTGAAAGAACCTTCATCAACGTGGATTTACCCGCCCCGTTCTCACCGAACAGGGTGGTGACCTGACCTTGGTGGATGTCGAAATTGACACCCTTCAGCGCATGGACGTTGCCATAGGATTTGGCGACGCTCCGGGCGGCAAGCACGACCTGTTCGGGGTTGGGCTTCGTGTCGGGAACGGGGGTCTGGGGGCTCATTGCACCTCCAGCGAAACAGGGGTGATCATCCAGTTCTTGGGATTGATCAGCCGGAAGACCCCGGTCACCTGAATGGTCTTGCCGTCCAGTGTCGCGCCATCGATACCGTCCAGAACGGCGGCCTTCATCGCGCGGTTGATGGCCGCGCCGGCATCCTGATACTGGATCTGGTTCTTGAACTGACCGAATTCGATATCGCCGGGCGCGTCGCGCAGATCGGTGCCGTTGATGGCGGGGCCGGTCTGGACGCGGACGGTGATTTCTTCGGACAGCCCGTCAACGGCCAGCGTATAGACGCCGGATTTCCCTTCGCCCACCACGCCGCTGACAGTCACCGGCAGGATCGCGCCGGTCGAGGCGGGGGTGCCGTATTGTTCGACCGCGGCATCCTTGTCCGCCTCCAGTTCCTTGGCCAGCGTTTCCGCGTCGACGGCCTTGCTGGTCACGAATTCCTGTATGCGTGGAAATTCCTCCGCGCCATAGGTATCGGGCGAGAATGCCTGCTGCCGCGCATCAGCCTCGGACCCGATCTGCACGACGGTTGTGTCAACGGCAATCCCCGCCGCCACGACAATCGCGGCGGCGATGCCCAGAAACAGGCCGCGCCGGGATGGTGCCGGGGCCTTGGGCGCGGGCGCAGGGGAAGCGGAACCCTGAGTCATGACGCAGCCCCTATGCAGCACCGGCAGACGGAAAAGGTCGGAACGCAGCGGATACCGCGCCGCCCGGTTCGGATGATTTCTGACATGTCGCCCCCTGCCTGACTGATGTCGCGCCCTCCCGGCGCCATATATCACTCACATAAGTTATATCATTGTTATATTATCAGTCAATAATGATATTTTTTAATCAGGAACGCCACCCAACATGCCGCCCCTCTCTTACGGCTTGCAGAAGATGCCTCCGCCAAGGATACGCACGAAAATTATGCAGATCATTCAAATTATCGTTAAATATCTGAGAATATTCTATCATGAACCATCTGCCGAAACAAAAACGAATCGCCAGTTGCGCCATCATCTCCCGTTATGATAGATGAAATATATTCCTTTTTCAGCAAAATAATGCGTTTTATATGTGATTATTATGGTATATAACGCCAGACACGCGCCGCGACGCCCACCGGAGGAAGGGTGACGGATTACAGCGCACCGATTCGACGAGGGAGGCGATTCATGCCCGAACATGACATTCTGATTGGTATCGATGCGGGCACCTCGGTCATCAAGGCCGTAGCCTTCGACCTGCGGGGGCGGCAGCTTGCATCGGCCTCGGTTCCCAATAACTACGCCTCGACTGCCGAAGGATCGGCCACGCAAAACCTTGAACAGACATGGCGGGATTGCGCTGCGGCGTTACGCGATCTGGGTGACCGGATCGAAAACCTTGCCGCCCGCACCGCCGCGCTGTCGGTGACGGCTCAGGGCGACGGCACCTGGCTGGTCGGGAACGACGGCCCGGTTTGCGATGCCTGGCTTTGGCTTGACGCGCGGGCCGCCCCAACGGTCCAGCGCCTTGCCGCGCGGGCTTCGGACCGCGCGCGCTTCGAAGCGACTGGCACCGGGTTGAATACCTGCCAGCAAGGCAGCCAGATGGCACATATGGATGCGCATATGCCCGAGTTGCTGGATCGGGCCGAGGTCGCACTGCATTGCAAGGACTGGCTTTACCTCAACCTGACCGGGATCCGCGCGACGGATCCGTCGGAAGCCAGCTTCACCTTCGGCAATTTCCGTAACCGCCAATACGACGACACCGTGATCGAGGCATTGGGGCTGACACGTCGCCGCCACCTGCTGCCCCAGATCGTGGATGGCAGCCAGATCACCCATCCCCTTACGGCAGAGGCGGCCACCCGAACGGGATTGCGCGCCGGAACGCCGGTCAGCCTTGGCTATGTGGACATGGTGATGACCGCGCTTGGCGCAGGCGTCTATGGCGGCGCGGGCGATGTGGCCTGCTCGACCGTCGGTTCTACCGGCGTGCATCTGCGGGCGGTGCCCGCGAATGGCGTGCATCTGAACGATCAGGGCACAGGCTATGTGATTTGCCTGCCGATCCCCGGTATCGTCACGCAGGTGCAGACCAATATGGCGGCGACGCTCAATCTGGACTGGGTACTTGGGCTCGCGGCGGACATCATGTCCGACATGGGCAAGCCCGTTGGTCACCGCGATCTGGTCGATCATATCGAAGACTGGCTGAGCGCGAGCCAGCCCGGTCAGATCATCTATCACCCCTATATTTCCGAGGCCGGCGAGCGTGGTCCCTTCGTCAATGCCGATGCAAGGGCGGGCTTTGTCGGGCTGGCGCTGCATCACCGCTTTCCCGACCTGCTGCGCGCCGTCGCCGAGGGGCTGGGGATGGCAATGCGCGATTGCTATGCCGCAATGGGCCCCCTGCCCTCGGAACTGCGCCTGACCGGCGGCGCGGCCCGCTCGCCGGGATTACGCAGCATCCTTTCCGCCTCGCTGGATGCCCCGGTGCGGGTATCCGACCGGGACGAGGCAGGGGCGGCGGGGGCCGCGATGATGGCGGCGGTCGCGATCGGCGTTTATCCGGATATGGAAGCCTGCATCAAGGAATGGGTGACGCCGCTTCTCGGACAGGCCGAAGCGCCGGATCCCGGCCTTACCGCCGCCTATCAGCGGCTTTTCCCGGCATTTTCCGCGTCCCGCCAGGCCCTGCCTTTGGCCTGGGATGCCCTCGCCGCTGCCCGCGCCAAGCAGATTTGGGCCGGAAACTGAAGGAGATTGACATGACAAGCGACCCCGAGATGATCGACCTTTTCGTGATCGGCGGCGGCATCAATGGTGCCGGAATTGCCCGAGACGCGGCAGGGCGGGGCCTGAAGGTCGTGTTATGCGAGAAGGACGATCTGGCTCAGGGAACCTCGTCCCGGTCGGGCAAGCTGGTGCATGGGGGCTTGCGCTATCTGGAATATTACGAGTTCCGGCTGGTCCGCGAAGCCCTGATCGAGCGCGAAGTGCTGATGCGTTCCGCGCCGCATATCATCTGGCCGATGCGCTTCGTGCTGCCCCACAGTCCACAGGACCGCCCCGCATGGCTGGTCCGCCTTGGGCTGTTCCTTTACGACAATCTGGGCGGTCGTCAGAAACTGCCCGGGACACGGACGCTGAATCTGCGTCGCGACCCCGAGGGTGCGCCGCTGATGAACCAATATGCCAAGGGCTTCGAATACTCGGATTGCTGGGTGGATGACGCCCGGCTTGTCGTTCTGAACGCCGTTGATGCCGCCGAGCGCGGGGCAGAAGTGCTGACCCGCAGTCCCTGCATCTCGGCGCGGCGGGAAGACGGCGCCTGGACGGTGCAAACCCGCAGCGACCTGACCGGCGAAACCCGGACATTCCGCGCCCGCTGCGTGGTCAATTGCGCGGGTCCCTGGGTCAGCGATGTTATCGGGCGCGTGGCCGGGGCGAACTCGAAACGCAATGTCCGGCTGGTCAAGGGCAGCCATATCATCGTGCCGAAATTCTGGCATGGGAATAACGCCTATCTGGTACAGAACCATGACAGGCGGGTGATCTTCATCAATCCCTATGAAGGCGACAAGGCCCTGATCGGCACCACCGATATCGCCTATGAGGGCCGGGCCGAGGATGTGAAGGCCGACGAATCCGAGATCGAATATCTGATCGCCGCCGTAAACCGCTATTTCAAGGAAAAGCTGCGCCGCTCGGATGTTCTGGAAACATTTTCCGGTGTGCGCCCCCTGTTCGATGACGGGCAAGGTAATCCTTCGGCGGTGACGCGCGATTACGTCTTTGATCTGGACATGAACGGGGGCGCACCGCTGCTGAACGTGTTCGGCGGCAAGATCACCACCTTCCGCGAACTGGCCGAACGCGGAATGCACCGGCTACAGGAGGTTTTCCCGGATATGGGACCGGACTGGACCGAAACCGCCACCCTGCCGGGCGGCGAAATCGCCAATGCGGATTATGAAAGCTATGCGAATCTGCTGCGCGAGTTGCATCCCTGGATGCCGCGCAAACTGGTGCATCATTACGGACGGCTTTACGGGGCGCGTACCAAGGATGTCGTGGCCGGAGCCATGAAACTCGACGATCTGGGCCGGCATTTCGGCGGGCAACTCTACGAGGCGGAGGCCCGCTATCTCACCCGCAAGGAATGGGCGATGACAGCCGAGGATATTCTGTTGCGGCGCACCAAACACTACCTTCACCTCACCGCGGCCGAGCGGGCCGCTTTCGCTAAGTGGTTTGAGACCGCGGCTCTGGCAGATGCCGCGTAGCTTGCCCCTCGCAGGAGCAGCGCATGGTTGCGGCTCAACTCAATATCCTCACGGGACATCACCATGCCCTTAACGCTTTCCCTGAACACAAACCCGCTGGTCAACCGCTTCGCTGACCCGGATGACCTGATCGACACCGTCGCCCGCGATCTGCGTATCCGCGATCTGCAACTGACGCATGAATTCATCAACCCGTCATGGCCCGCCCCCGTCATCCGCCGTCTGACCCGGCAGATGGACCGGGCGCTTGCCCGGACCGGTATTCGCATCACCAGCGGGATGACCGGGCCTTATGGGCGGCTGAACCATTTCGGGCATCCCGACCCGGATGTGCGCCGCTATTATCTGGATTGGTTCAAGACATTCGCAGACATCATTGCCGATCTGGGCGGCAACTCGGTCGGAACGCAATTCGCCATTTTCACCTATCGCGATTACGACGATCCCGCCCGGCGCGAGGAACTGACGCGGATTGCCGTCGATTGCTGGGCCGAACTGGCCGAGCATGCCAAGATGGCGGGGCTGGAATATGTCTTCTGGGAACCCATGAGCATCGGGCGCGAATTCGGCGAAACCATCGCCGCCTGCATGGCGCTGCAAGATCGGCTGACCGCCGCCAACATGGCGGTGCCGATGTGGATGATGGCCGATATCGATCATGGCGACGTGACCAGCGACAATCCTGATGATTACGATCCCTATGCATGGGCGCGCGCGGTGCCGAAAGTCTCGCCGATCATCCATATCAAGCAGTCGCTCATGGACAAGGGCGGCCATCGCCCCTTTACGGCCGAGTTCAATGCGAATGGCCGGATCCAACCCGAGCCACTACTGAAGGCATTCGCCGAGGGTGGTGCGCGGGACAACGAAATCTGCCTTGAACTCAGCTTCAAGGAGCGCGAGCCGAACGACCGTCAGGTGATTAACCAGATCGCGGAAAGCATAGCGTTCTGGGCACCGCATATCGACAGCGGCGCGGACAGGCTGAAAACCTGACGCGGCAAAGCACAGGAGGGCATCATGCCGGATCATCACTCGCACCATTTCGCCGTCCGTGGCTTGCACTGATGGCGCGCCATGCCAATCCGGATCAGGATGAGAGCCTCGCCACCCGCGCGGCCTGGCTGCATTATGTGGGCGGGCTGACGCAGGCTGCGGTCGCCCGGCGGCTTGGGCTGACAGCGGTCAAGACCCATCGCCTGATCGCCCGCGCCGTGGCCGAGGGTGTGGTCAAGGTCTCGATCGACGGCGAGATCGTCGAATGCGTCAGGCTGGAGGAACAGCTTGTCGCCCGTTATGGCCTTGAGACCTGCGAAGTCGCGCCCGATCTGGGAGAAAAAGGACTGCCGCTGCACGCTCTGGGCCTTGCCGGAGCGGGATTCCTGCGGCGTGAGGTCGAGCGCCGCGAATGCGAGGTGATCGGTCTGGGGCATGGGCGGACGCTTGCCGCGGCTATTCATCAATTGCCGCGTTTCGAGGCGAACGGGACGCGCTTCGTCTCGCTTCTGGGCGGGCTGACGCGGCATTACACCGCCAATCCGCATGACGTCATGCATAGCCTGACCCACAAGACCGGCGCGCAGGCACATGTTCTGCCGGTCCCTTTCTTCGCCAATTCCGAACAGGATCGGAAAATCCTTCTGGCACAGCCCGGAGTCCGCGAGATTTTCGATCTGGCGAATAATGCCGGATTGAAATTCGCCGGAATCGGAACCGCCGATGCGGATGCGCAGCTTGTCGCATCCGGAATGATCGAACCCCATGAAATCAATGAAATCAAAGCCATCGGCGCGGTCGGGGAGATGCTGGGGCATTTCTTCGACGCAAAAGGCCGGGTGTTGGAAACCACGCTCAGCAGGCGCACATTGTCAGCGGGGCTGGAGACAAGCAAGACCAGCCGCATTGTCGCCATCGCGGGCGGACAGATGAAAACGGCTGCAATACGGGCTGTACTGGACAGCGGGCGGTTATCGGGGCTGATAACGGATGAAGACACGGCCCGTTTGCTGACGGAATGACGGCGGCACGAGCGCGTAACAAGCTTCGGAGCATTTCGCGCCCTGTCGCCGGATCGCCGCAGATAAGCAGGACCGGGGGCGCCGCCCCCGGACCCCCGAGGTATTTGGACAAAGAAGAATCGCGAAAGAGCGCGATAGTGTGGCGTTGGCACCTTTCGCGGGGTGATCTAATCCGCAGGACGGGCGTAATAGCTGTATCCGGCGATTTCCTGAAACCCCAATTGGCGATAGAGGGCGACGGCTCCGGTATTCGCCCGGCTGACGGCAAGGCCGATCCGTTCGGCACCTTGCTCTGCCGCCCAGAATGCCGCGCAGCGCATCATCCATCCGGCAAGTCCCCTGCGCCGGAGATCGGGAAGAATTTCAACGCAATGCACCATCGCCACGCCCTGATGAACGGCAACGAAAGCAGTGCCCGCAGCACGATCCACTATCCGGCCCAGAATCGAGCTTCGGGGGGTGGCAACCGCCATCATTACCCTTTGCCTTGCAGGATTGATATTTCCCGATGCCCAAATCTCCCGCTGAATGGCAAGCGGCGGCCAGATCGCAAAAGCCGTCACCGGCGGAATTTCACGATCGGTCAATGCGGATATCTCGAGCGCCATGATGGCGGTGGGGTTCTCGCGGCGGAAACCATGTTCCGCGAGCGCCCCGATCAGGGCCCGGTCGTCATCATATGCACGAAACAGGGGAGGTTGCCTCCACTGGACGTGCTGGTGGATTGCCGCCTTGATATCATCATGCGTCCAGTCACCCACCCGGCGCGCCGAACTGACCCTGCCGCCCGCGCCCATGCCTCGGCCCACCCGAAAGCCGCCCGCATCCGCATATTCCGCGGCCGGCCATGTAAGCTCGAACGCCTCGGCAAGCGCGGTGTCCATCACAGGCCCAACTCGCGCCGCAATTCGGACATCGCGAAGGAGACACGGGCGGCATCCAGCCCACGCACCACGAGATTGGTTCCCCAGCCCCGCTCGTCGCGGAACGGATAAGAACCCATCGACAAGTCGGGGAATTTCGAGGCCATCTCCTCGAGCTGTTCCGCCACGTCGCTTTCGCCGCGCCTGACCTCGACGGTTTCCGATTGAACCGGCTGCCCCCCCGGCAAGCGGGGAATCAGCCAATCGACCATACCGCGGAATACCTCGGGAACGCCGGCCATCACATGCGTATTGCCGATAGAGAAGCCCGGCGCGGCAGAGACCGCATTGTCGATCAGCGTGCCGCCAACGGGAACCCGCGCCATCCGCAGCCGGTTCGGCGTCAGTTCCATTCCCATCCGGTCGCAACGTGCCTGAAGCAATATCCGCGCTTCGTCGTTTATTTCGACCGTAGTGCCATGCGCCGCCGCCACGGCATCGGCGGTGATATCGTCATGCGTCGGCCCGATTCCGCCCGATGTGAACAGCAGGTCATATGCCCCGCCCAGGGACCTGTCCAGGGCGCGAATGGCCGCGACGATCTGATCATGATCATCCGCGACGATCCGCATCTCGCGCAGATCGAACCCGGTCGCGGACAAAACCTGCGCCAGGTGATGTGCGTTGCCTTCGCGGGTGCGCCCGGACAGGATCTCGTCGCCGATCACCAGAATGGCTGCCGTGGGATTCTCTGATTGCATGGCATTGCCCCTTGCTGCTGCCCCATTCTTCTATGCTGCCGTATGGGGCTGGAACAAGTGGGGCGGCGCGACTATCTTTGCCCACAGAAGAAAGGACAGCCGATGAACGACGCAAGCCGCATCACCAAAGAGGGTATCCGCATCCATGCCGCCGAGGATTTCGCGGGCATGCGCAAGGCCGGGGCCATGGCCTCGCAAATCCTTGACGAGGTCGGGCCGCTGGTCGAGCCGGGCGAGACCACAGCGGCACTGGACGATTTCATCCGCAACCGGGTCACGGAGCTTGGCGCCACCTCGGCCACGATCGGATATCGCGGCTATCAGCATGCCAGCTGCATCAGCGTCAATCACGTCGTCTGTCACGGCATCCCGGGTCAGAAGACCCTGAAGGACGGTGATATCCTGAATATCGACGTCACAGTCATCGTCGATGGGTGGTATGGCGATACAAGCCGCATGTATGTGGCCGGGAAAGCTCCGATCAAGGCGCAAAGGCTGATCCGGGTCACCCATGATTCGCTGATGAAGGGCATCGAGGCCGTCCGGCCCGGTGCCACTTTCGGCGATATCGGCGCGGCGATCCAGACCTATGCCGAGGGGCATCGCATGTCCGTCGTCCGCGATTTCTGCGGTCATGGGCTGGGCCAAAGCTTCCACGCGCCGCCGAATGTGCTGCATTTCGGGCGAGCGGGCAAAGGCCCGGTCCTGGAAGAGGGCATGTTCTTCACCATCGAGCCGATGATCAATCTCGGCCGCCCCGAGACCAAGACCCTTTCCGATGACTGGACCGCCGTGACCCGCGACAAATCGCTGTCGGCGCAATTCGAGCATTCAATAGGCGTCACCGCGAATGGCTGCGAGATCTTCACGCCGTCCGAGCGGTTTTTCCCCGATCTGGGCTGATCGCCGGAAGGACGAATCTTTTTTCCGGCACGACCGGCACAGAATGATCAGCCTTCGCAACCGATACCGTTCCCGTCCCGGTCAAGATCATATTCATCCGGACCGGTAACCTGAACCGGTCCCGCTACATATTCGGGACCGTTTCCGCTTCCACTTGCACAATCGACATCCGATGCAATGGGAACACATTCCCCCTGATAACTAGGATGGCAGTCCTGCCCGAAGGCCGGGCTGGCAACGAGAGCGGCCAGGAAAAACATCCCACGCATTAACAACTCCTTTAGGGGAAAGAATACGTTAACCATGCTTTCCGGCAAGCGAATATTGTCCTGGAACCAGGCAGCGCCCCACCGCGGACCGCTGCCCGGCGATCGTGGTCAGTGGTTTATATCGCAACCCCGCAGGAAGCCTTGCCCGCAGGTTAATGTCATCAAAGCGCCTGCATTGTGATGCGATCGGGCGTTGCTCGACTCCGGATGATTATGGAGATGCCGGTGTTGAAGACCGAACCCTGCATGGGCCTGACTACGCCTCAACCCGTCAGTCCGCCCCCGGTATCGCGGCGGTTCGATACGGCCAGTTTTGCCTCGCTGTCGCGAAGGCGGTGCAGGCTTTCGCGAACATAGCCCAGATGCTGATGGGCGGCGACCTGGGCCGCGTCCTGCTTTCCGGCAATGATTGCGGCCGCTATGGCGTGATGCTGCTCGCGCAGCCGGTCGCGGGTATGCGGCAGGGTAAACATGCGCCCCCGGTTCTGGATCACGTCACGGCGCAGACCGCCCGACAGGGCCCGCATAATCTGAAGCAGCACAAGATTGTGGCTTGCCTCATAGATCAGTTGGTGCAACTCGGCATCGGCTTCCGCCTCTTCGTCGGGATCGGCGGCAGCATAGGCCCGGTCGATCCGTTCAAGACAGGCGCGGATACGGCGCAGATCGACCTCATTGGCGCGTTCCGCAGCCAGCGCAGCGGCCTGACATTCGACGATATCGCGGAATTCAAGGTAATCATCCGCCAGTTCCTCGCGTCCGGCCAGCAATTCAAGCAAGGGATCGGTGATCGCCCCGGCACCCAGAGCGGCGACCCGCAGCCCCCTGTTTCCTTCCTGCCGCAGCAGCCCCCTGTCCTGCAAGGTCTTCAACCCGTCGCGCAGGGTCGGACGCGACACATTCAGGCGTTTCGCCAGTTCCCGTTCGGGCAGCAAGGCCTCTCCGGAGCGCAATGTGCCCTCGATAATCAGCGTTTCGATATGCCGGGCCACGCTTTCGGCGGCCTTGGTGGATTTTATCGTCGTGCCGGACATCGCATTCTCCTGATCCTTTGACAGAGAAACCTATTTGACAGGCGTGGTCAAATTATTTTACCAAGAGATATCGCCAGGAAGAGGTTGCCCATGTCCGGCATCATCATGCCCCAGCCCGACAGTACCATATTGGCGCGCGCAGCGCAGATCGTCGCGGCGCTGCGCGAGGTGCTGCCGGAAGACACAGTCATTTCGGACGGCAACGAGACCCGCGCCTATGAATGCGACGCTCTGACCGCCTATCGCTGCCCGCCGCTTGCGGTCGTGCTGCCGCGCTCGACGGCCGAGGTCGCGGCCGCCATGCGGGTCTGTTCGGATATGGGCGTGCCCGTGGTTCCCCGAGGGGCGGGCACGTCGCTGGCAGGCGGTGCGCTGCCCACGGCGGATTGCGTGGTGATCGGGACGGCCCGGCTGCGCGATGTGCTGGAAATCGATACCGACAACCGTTTCATGCGCGTTCAGACCGGCGTCACCAACCTGTCCGTCAGCGAGGTGCTGGCACCTCATGGCTTCTTTTACGCGCCCGACCCCTCATCGCAGCTTGCATGCACGATCGCGGGGAATATCGCCATGAATTCAGGCGGCGCGCATTGCCTGAAATACGGTGTCACCACGAACAACCTGATGGGCGCAACCGTGGTTCTGACCTCGGGCGAGATCGTCGAATTTGGCGGCCCGCAGGCAGGTGCGGCGGGTCTGGATCTGCTGGGTCTGCTTTGCGGATCAGAGGGCCAGCTTGGCATCGTCACCGAGGCAGTGCTGCGGATCCTGCCACGTCCCGAAGGCGCCCGCCCGGTCCTGATCGGCTTCGACAGCGCCGAGGTGGCCGGGGAATGCGTGGCGCGGATCATTCGCTCTGGCGTGCTGCCGGTTGCGATCGAATATATGGATGAGCCCTGTCTCCGCGCGGTCGAAAACTTCGCCAAAGCCGGTTATCCCGATTGCCCCGCCGTGCTGATCGTCGAAGTCGAAGGTTCACCCGACGAAATCGCCGTCCAGATCGCCCATATCCGCGAAATCGCGGATGCACTGAACCCGGTGGAATTCCGCGAAAGCCGCAATGCCGATGACGCGCTGGCCATCTGGAAGGGCCGGAAATCGGCATTCGGCGCGATGGGGCGGCTGGGTGATTACATCTGCCTCGACGGAACCGTGCCGGTCGGGCAGCTTCCCCATACGCTGCGGCGGATCGGCGAATTGTCGAAGGAACACGGGCTGGAAGTCGCGAATGTCTTTCACGCCGGCGACGGGAATATGCACCCGCTGATCCTGTTCAACGCGAATGAGCCCGGACAGCTTGAACGGGCCGAGGCGTTCGGCGCCGACATTCTGCGGCTTTGCGTCGAAGTCGGCGGCTGTCTGACCGGAGAGCATGGCGTGGGGATCGAAAAGCGCGATCTGATGACAGCGCAATACGATCCCGATGATCTTGCGATCCAGATGGAGGTCAAGGACGTGTTCGATCCCGCATGGCTTCTGAACCCGGCCAAGGTCTTTCCCCTGGAGTCCTCTGCCCGTTATCGTCAGAGGGCTGCGGAATGACTACCATCATCGATCAGCTTGCGCCTGCGGATGAAGCAGAGCTTTCCGAAATCCTGACTGCCGCATCCGGGGACCGCCAGCCGCTGCGCATTCTTGGCGGCGGCACCCGCACCGAGACCGCGCATATCGCCGGAACTCCGCTGGACGTTTCCGCGATCTCGGGTGTCGTGACCTATGAACCGGGCGAGATGACGCTGATCGCCCGCGCCGGCACCCCGCTGCCCGAGATCGAGGCGATGCTGGAGGCCGAGGGCCAGTCGCTGGCTTTCGAACCGCCCGATCTCAGGGGGGTACTGGGTGGCCGGGGCATACCGACGATCGGCGGAGCGATTGCCGCCAATGCGTCTGGGCCGCGCCGGATCAGAACCGGTGCGTGCAGGGATCACCTTCTTGGCCTACGATTTGTCGATGGGCCGGGCCGGATTCTGCGAAATGGCGGACGGGTGATGAAGAATGTCACCGGCCTCGACCTGTCCCGGCTGTTATGCGGATCTCATGGCACTCTTGGCGTATTGACCGAAGTGGCGATCAAGACGCTGCCCCATGCGCAGGCCCGGGCGACGCTGGGCTTTCATGGCATCGATGAGCTGCGGGCGCTTGGCATTTTCTCGAAGGCTCTCGCCACGCCCTACGAGGTCTCCGGCGCGGCATTTCTTGACGGCACCGCATGGTTGCGGATCGAAGGGCTGCCGCCGCAGGTCGAATATCGCCAACAGCGCCTGCTTGAGATGTTCGGCGCTCATGACATCCAGACTCTGGACGGGGCCGCCACCCGGGAACTTTGGCGCGGACTGCGTGATGTCGCCCATTTTGCCGGCGATCTGCCTTTGTGGCGGATCCTCGTCAAACCCACGGATGCCGCTGCCATCGTCGCGAGATTACACGATCTCGGCGGACAGGTTTCGCTGGACTGGGGCGGCGGGCTGATCTGGTATTGCGGGCCGGGCGAGGCAAGCTCTCTCCGCCAGATCGCCCCTCACGCCACGCTTGTCAGGCGCGGTGGTGTCCCCGGCCCCGCCTTCCCGCCCGAAGCGCCCGCGATCACGCGCCTTTCACAGGAATTGCGTCGCCGCTTCGATCCGGCGGGCATCCTCAACCCCGGCCTGATGGACAGTTGACATGCAGACGAGCTTCACCCCGGAACAGCTTGCCGATCCCACCACGGCCCGCTCGAACGAGATCCTGCGGTCCTGCGTCCATTGCGGCTTCTGCACGGCGACCTGCCCGACCTACAAGATCCTTGGGGACGAGTTGGACAGCCCGCGCGGACGCATCTACCTGATCAAGGACATGCTGGAAAACAACCGGGTGCCCGACGACAAGACCGTCAGGCATATCGACCGCTGCCTGTCCTGCCTGTCCTGCATGACCACCTGCCCCTCGGGCGTGGATTACATGCATCTGGTGGATCACGCCCGCGAATATATCGAACAGCATTACCGCCGCCCCCCGTTCGAGCGCGCCTTGCGCTGGCTGCTGTCACGAATATTGCCCTATCCGGCGCGGTTCCGGCTTGCCCTGACCGGCGCGGGGATCGCCCGTCCCTTCCGCCGCTTCCTGCCCGACGCGCGGCTGCGGGCGATGCTGGACATGGCGCCGCGCAACATCCCGCGGGCCGATCGCGGAGACGAGCCGCAGATTTACCCGGCCGACGGCAAGCCGATCCGGCGCGTCGCCCTTTTGACCGGCTGCGCGCAGCGGGTTCTCGACCCGGCTATCAATCGCGCCACCATCAGCCTGCTGCGCCGTCATGGCTGCGAGGTGGTGATCCCGAAAGGGATCGGTTGCTGCGGAGCATTAACCCACCATATGGGCCGGACCGATGAAAGCCATGCGATGGCCGCCGCGAATATCCGTGCTCTGACGGCAGAGCTTGACGGCAAAGGGCTGGATGCCGTGATCATCAACACCTCGGGCTGCGGCACCACGGTCAAGGATTATGGCCATATGTTCCAGGGCAACCCTCTGGCCACAGACGCAGCAAGAATCGCGGGGCTCGCTAAGGATATCACCGAAGTGATGGCCGATATCGGCCTGCGCAGCGCCACCCATGCAAGACCGCTGCGCGTCGCCTATCATGCCGCCTGCTCGCTGCAGCATGGCCAGCAGATCAGGGCGACCCCGAAAGAGCTTCTGGCGCAGGCGGGTTTCGAGATCGTCGAACCGCAGGACAGCCATATCTGCTGCGGATCGGCGGGGACCTATAACCTGATGCAGCCCGAAATCTCCGGTGAATTGAAATCCCGCAAGGTCGACACACTCGAAGCGTTGCAGCCGCAGGTGATCAGTGCGGGGAATATCGGCTGCATGATGCAGATCGGATCGGGAACCGCCGTGCCGGTCGTCCACACCGTCGAATTACTGGACTGGGCGACCGGAGGATCCATCCCGCAGGGATTGGAAGCGGCAGGTTTGGCGTCGTGATCCCCTCCCGCCTGCCGGAAGAGCAGGCGGGCCGAGGGCCGCGGGATCAAACGCAGATGATGCGGGATTGTTTCAGGCACGGTGGAAGGTCTCCGATCATCGTCTCCGAAGCATGCCACGCCCGCCCGGCTTCGCGTCTTCCTCTGCTTCTTCTTTGTCCAAATACCTCGGGGGTCCAGGGGGCAGCGCCCCCGGCCGTCGCGGGGCGCAAATAACGGCGTTTCCGATTCCACCCGACACGCTCCGGTTCCCCGGTCTCACCGTTCAACCGGGGTAGCTGCGTTTGGAGATGGTCTGATGATAGGCCCAGGCCAATGCAACCAGCGCGATCGTTCCGGCCAGAACCGGCACCGCCAGAAAGGACCAGCCTGCTCCGGTCAGAATGACCACCAGCGGGTTGCCTCCGGCGGGCGGGTGAACGGTGCCGGTGATCTGCATGACCGCGATCGCCAGACCGACACCGATCCCGCAGGCCAAAGCGCCGTCACCCACCAGCATCAGGACCAGCAGCCCCACCAGAGCCGACAGGAAATGCCCGCCGATCACATTGCGCGGCTGTGCCAGCGGGCTGGAGGGGAGCGCGAATAGCAGAACGCAGCTTGCCCCGAACGGAGCGATCAGCAGTGCCTGTTCCAGCGACTGCGTCAGCATCGCCAGGGCCCAGATGGCAAGCGCGCCGCCCAGCCCCGAAATCAGGGCGAGAGGGCCGGCCTTGCGGATATGGGCTGCAAGCGCGCCGGCAGGCGATGCGGCGGGAGTGGCTTCGGTATCATATGACATTTTATCTTCCGGACAAATGAATGGCCCGCGCAGTCATCCTACGCGAGCCCGTCTGTTTGCTGCTTATTTGACCTTTTCGAATTTCGCGGCTTCCTCGGACCCACCGGTGGCGTTCCCTTTGGAATAGGAATGCGCCCCGACTCCGGCCAGATTACCGCCCTGCACGATCAGGTATTCGTCGCGGATCGGGCGGCCCTCGAAATGGCATTCGAGGATCTCGCGCGTGCCCGCGGCATAGCGCGCCTGCGCCGATAGCGAGGTGCCCGATATATGCGGCGTCATGCCATGATTCGGCATGGTCCGCCACGGATGGTCCTGCGGCGCTGGCTGGGGGAACCACACATCGCCCGCGTAACCCGCCAATTGTCCGCTTTCCAGCGCCCGGGCAATGGAGTCGCGGTCGCACAGCTTGCCGCGGGCGGTATTGACCAGATAGGCGCCGCGCTTGAACAGTTTCAGCGTCTCGTCATTGATCATATGCTCGGTTTCGGGATGCAGCGGGCAGTTCAGCGTCACCACGTCGCAAGCCCCGTAAAGCTCTTCACGGGTGGCATGCCAGGTCAGGCCCAGTTCCTTTTCCACCGCTTCCGGCAGCCGGTGGCGGTCGTTATAATGCAGATGCATGTCAAAGGGCTTCAGCCGTCTCAGCACCGCCAGGCCGATGCGCCCGGCCGCAACCGTGCCCACATGCATGCCCTCGACATCATAGGACCGCGCCACGCAATCGGCGATATTCCAGCCGCCCTTCATCACCCAGTTGTAAGAAGGGATATAGTTGCGCACGAGGCCCAGGATCATCATGCAGACATGCTCGGCCACCGAGATCGAGTTGCAATAGGTGACCTCGGCCACGGTGACGTCGTTATCCATCGCGGCTTGCAAATCGACATGATCCGAACCGATCCCGGCGGTCAGAGCCAGTTTCAGCCTGGGCGCCTTGGCGATGCGTTCGGCGGTCAGATAGGCAGGCCAGAACGGTTGTGAGATGACGATCTCGGCATCGGCAAGATGCTTTTCCAGTTCGGAATCAGGACCGTCTTTCGACGAGGTTACGACAAATTCATGCCCCAGGGATTCGACATATTTCCGCAAGCCCAGCTCACCCGAGACCGAGCCCAGCATCTCACCGGGCTGAAAATCGATCGCTTTGGGCGAAGGCAGGGTCTGGCCATCGGGATATTGATCGATCTTCGGCAGGTCGTCACGGGCATATGAGGTCGGATGCCCATCAACCGGATCGTCGTAAAGAACGCATACTACCTTGGCCATTTGTCTTCCTTTCAGGTCGGGAGGTCGCCAGAGCATTTTCCGCAACCCGGAAATCAGCATGCGCGATCACCGGCCTGTCCCGATCTGGACAGGCGACCGATACGTGACCGGATGATTTGCAGGTTGCCGTCTGGATGCCTCGGGATAAGCGAGATGTCTTGTTCGACAAGAACAGCTTGCACAAGGCGGCATGCATCATCCAATGAATAATACGCATGCATTCATAGGCGAACCCAATCATCCCGCCATGCAGACAGGGTGATATGCCAGAACCTTCGTCAAAGGGTGGGTTCGAACAGGCGATGTCGGCGCGACCGGTACGCCGGCCAAGCCTCAACCCTTTTGACTGTGCATTTCCGATCCGTTACTGCGAAGGCGGCGCTGCCGGGGTGCTTTCCCCGAATGCCTGATCCAGATTGCGCCTGATTTCGGCGCTTCTCACGCAATCCTGCAACGCCAATGCCATCGGTGAGGGCGGAGAACGGTCGCTCAGCACCAATCCGATCGTCTGCCAATGCACGGGTTCGGCCATATCGCGCATGGCCAGATTGGGAACGCCCTCGAACAGATGGCGAAAGCTGTGCGGGACGATTGCGCACCAACGGCCGCTGCGCAGATGCGATGCGACCCCGAGAAAGGAATTGCTGACGACATTCGGACGCAATTCGACGCCTGCCATGGTGGCAATCCCGTCAAGGATCCTCCGGTTCTGCATGTCGTCGGAAAGAAGGCAAAGCGGTTGCGCAATTGCCTGAACCCAGCTGACGGTCTCGGCTTTCATCAAAGGATGGCTGACATGGCCTGCAAAGACATAACGTTCGTTATAAAGGGGAAAGCAGCGGACATTCTCAAGCGCCTCATTGTCGAGATAGGTGATGCCGCCGTCGATTTCGAATGTATCCAGCCCCTTCTGGATGGCGCGGGATGTCATTGACCGGATCTCGATATGCGCCAGCGGATTGCTGTCGGCGAACTGTTCCGTCAGAAACGAGACAGAGGGCATTGCCGCCGGGATGACGCCGAGGCGAAGTTTTCCGTTCAGGCCCCTTTTCTTCCTGCCGGCAAGATCGTCATGCAGACTGTCGTAATCGGCCAGTATCTGCCGTCCCCATTTCAGCACCTTTTCTCCCTCGGTCGTCATGGACATGAAGCGATGCCCCCGAACGATCAGTGCCAGACCAAGATCGTCTTCAAGCTTGCGGATCGCTTGCGACAAGGTTGGCTGGGTGACATTGCACAGCTCTGCCGCCCGCCCGAAATGCTGTTCTTCGGCAAGCTTCACGAAGAACCTGAGGTGTCGGATGAGCATCGGTTCCCTGAACCTGTCTGAAAATGTGCTGAACGTTATATTCTAAAGGACATATTGAATGTTTCAATCCCCAGCGTCAGTGTCCGGGCCTCCTTTCCGGCAGAGGCAGATGATGATCCGCCCGCAAATCAGGCCGGCGCATGGGAATGCCACGGGTGGATCCAGAACCGCGGTCAGTTCATCCATCCAGCTGCACGGCATGCTTTTCTGCATCACTCGGGAACGGCTTTCCAAAACAACAATAAGATTTGATCCGAATTTCATTAAGCTGCATCGAAAGATGTGCCAAATATCCCAACTCCGGTCACTACGGAGGCTAACCGGCTTGTTTCGGATCGATTGATGGTACATTCATGCATCATGGTTTTATATTCCCGCACGGATCTCGACATGCTGTCGACCCTGATTGCCATGACCGGCATCGTCCCCAAACCCTCTCCGCTCCCCGGGAAAGAGGCGAAATCCACGCGGCAGGCCAGACCACCCGATACGACAGAACACGCGGGAACCGGTAAATGAATACAGAGCCTTCCAAACCGGAACGAACAAAGCAACTGTCAGACAGACCCGAGTCTTCGTTTCCGCAACGTGGACATCTTCGCCCACTCGTGACCGATCAATCGATCGCGCGCTGGCTGCTGGTCGTGGTGATCGTGGCTTCGGTCTATTTCTTCCATGGGTTCCTGATTCCGATGCTCGCAGCGGGGATCATGGCGGTCGCAAGCTGGTCAATCAGGTCGCATTTCACGGATGAACTCGGATTGCCGCGCAATCTGGCTGCAGCATTGCTTATTCTGCTGGTGCTTGCCCTACTGGTCGTGCCGATATCTCTTGCGCTGATCTACGCCGCACAGGAATTGCGCATCTGGATCATTTGGGCGATCGAAATCAACGGGACAGGCGCCGGAACACCGGGCTGGATCGCCTCGATTCCGGGGATTGGCTCTTGGCTGGACGAGCAATGGCTGGATTATATAGGACGTCCCGGCGCCATCGGCGAGCTTGTTCAGACCGTAAGCGGTTCAAACATCGCCAATCTGTATCGAGGTGTGCTGTCCGCCGGATCAATGGCCTTTCATCTGGCGCTCAATGTCGTTTTCACATTGATCGCTTTGTTCGTATTTTACCGCAACGGCGACATGATCGTCGAGCAGCTGGACAGGGTTGGCGTTCGTATCCTGCCAGGCCGGTGGGAGCATCTGTCGCGCATGGTTCCCGCGACGATAAGCTCGACGGTTACCGGGATGACCCTGATCGCCATCAGTGAGGGCGTGGTTCTGGGCATCGCCTATTGGCTTGCCGGAGTGCCTTCGCCGATCGTTTTCGGCGTCATCACCGGTTTCATGGCGCTCATTCCCGGCGGTGCGCCTTTGTCCTTTACATTGATCTCGATCTATCTGGCTTTCAGCGGCTCGGTCTATGAAGGTGCCGCTTTGTTCATCTGGGGCACGGTCGAGCTTTTCATTGTCGACAAGACGATCCGCCCTGCCCTGGTCGGCGGTCCGGTCAAGCTGCCTTTCCTCGCAACCTTCTTCGGCCTGATTGGCGGCGTGAAGACGATGGGGCTGGTTGGGCTGTTCGTGGGGCCCGTGCTGATGGCGTTACTGGTCGCGATCTGGCGGGAATGGCAACGGGAGATCCTGGCGCGAAAGTAGCGGCGGGCCGACACCGGCTGCCGCAGGCCGATCCTGACAATTACGCATCATGCAACACGGGCAGACGCAGGGTTGGACCAGCCCGTCGCCCTGCGGCAGGCTGGTCCTTCCGGTCAAAACCCAAATTGTGCGAGCAGATCACCGCCGATAATTGCCAGCGCCAGAAATACCGCAAGGGCAAGCTTGAGTTTCGTACTTTTCATCAGCTACCTCCGGTCAGGAAGATACCGGCTGCCAGAATGACAGACATAATCACGATAAAAAGAAGCCACTGGATAAGCGTCTGTCTTGCGGCTGCAGGCCTGCGATAGCCGCAGGACGAGCAGGCTTTCTGCCCGAACTCCATAGGGGCCTCACAGTCAGGACAGCGAAAGGGAACCTCTTCGGAAACCACGGATTTTCCCGGTTCCGAAGCGGAAGGGTGTTTCTGAGACATGTCGTCTTTCCTGATAATTCGATTCTGGATCGGTTCACCGGACCAGAGGTCCGGCATCAGGTGTGACGCGGTGGCGCCCGTGGCGCATGCGGCAAAATCCCCGCTTGTGGAACCGGCCCGGCCCAGCCGGTCCATGTCACCGGCATCATCCGATTGTCATCGGGTGGCATGGGCAGCGTACCCGCAGATGGCGGGAAACCGTCATTGTCGCGCTGCGCGGTGAAAACGACGCTATTCGCCTTTGTCGTCACCAGAACGGCCAGCTGATCGCCAAGTTTGCTGATATGGGCCGACCCAAGGCGGCCCGTATCGGTCCCGCGCAACGAGGTCGCACTCAGAAGTGCAAGCAGCAGCAAGCCGGCGGTACAGATTACCGCAATATGTCGAAGCCGGTTCAAAGCAGCGTTCTTAACGAAGATGAATGTCAGAGACGGGGTTTATGACTTGCCGTCGAGATGGCTCGATTCGGTTGTCGCATCGGTGCCGCGCGAAACGTCCGACTCCTGCTTCGCCGGGTCTTCGGCCTCGCGCAAACCACGTTTGAACGCCGTCAGGCCGGTGCCCAACTCGCCCATGATGCCGCTGACCTTGCCACGCCCAAACAGAACAACCGTCACGATAACAATAAGAAGCAGGCCGGGAAGTCCGATATTGTTCAACATTTTGAGTTCCTCGATGTCCGATGAAATGGGGACCGCGCATTCGAAACGCACGTATCGGTTTCCAGATTACAGGCGACGGTCACTGCACGCGGATCTGATCTCCGCTGCGCTTATTCGATACCGTGCCGGAATGATGCTGGATTACGCGACAGGAGGAGCGCGGGAAACCGGCCGGAAATAGGATCGGCCGCATTCCGGTCTGTTACAGGGCGTCCACTCTACCGGACTGTATTGATCCGGAAATGGCGTTTCCGCGTTCCGGACCAGTTCCACGGGCGGACTGTCATGCGATTTTGGCTCATTCCGATGATCCGCAGCGCGAAACACGGTTTCCGAAGGCGCATAGAAATGAACCGAGGAACGCTCGGCATCAATAACCGAAAGCCGGGAAGAGCCGTTCTCGAATTGCAAGGCCGCAAGGAACAGCAGTCCCGCGATCAGAAAAAGCGAAATCACGGCACGGCAAAGCCGTACCGCCGCCTGCCGTGGAAAGTAAGCCCTCTGCATGCTCATCGCAGCAGATTAAGCATATTCCGCCCTTTGCAGCAAGGTTGGAGCCGGGTGCGATCCGTGACGCGGCCTGCATTCTCGGCTGCAACCCGGGCGGTAACATGCCCCCTTCGCCCGGCACCATGTCTGGAATATGCTCTGACGGGCTTCAGAGTGCCTGCCCGGGAACCGCCGGATATCGACGCTTGGGGGAAGCCGTCTCACTCGGGCTTGCGCCATACCAGAAGCTTGTCGATCCTGCGACCATCCACATCCACCACCTCGATCCGCCATCCACCAAGATCGAAATGTTCACCCAATCGCGGCAGCGTTTCCATCTTCTCCAATACAAGACCCGCAACAGTGGCATAGTCGCGATCCTTGTCGAGTACCCAGCCGATCCGTTCGGCAAATTCGTCAACCGGTGTCCAGCCCGCCACCAGCAGGCTGCCATCCTCGCGGGAAACGATCTTTGTCTCTGCACCCTCGCCTTCGTGGAATTCGCCGACAATCGCCTCAAGCACGTCCATCGGGGTGATGATCCCCTCGAAATGGCCGTATTCGTCGTAAACGAAAACCATGTGGGCCGGAGACTTGCGCAGGGTTTCAAGCACATCAAGCGCAGCCATCCCGTCACGCACCACCGGCGCCTCGACGATCAGATCGCGCAGTTCCTGCACCGTTCCGGAGGCTCCGGTCTCAAGGAAATCACGCGATTTGACGACGCCTATGATCTCGTCCGGATCCCCATCACGAACGGGAAGGCGTGAATGGTCGGTTTCCCGAAATCGCATGGCGACGGTGGCCAGATCGTCCGTCACCTCCACGAACTTGACCTCGTGCCGTGGGACCATCAGCCCGCGCGCCGTACGGTCGGCGATCCGCATCACCCCCGCGATCATATCGGTCTCGGCTTCCTCCATGATGCCCGCCGAGCGCGCCTCGGAGAGGACCATCCTGACTTCCTCGTCCGTCACGCCGTTATCCGGGTCCCCGGACTGACCAAGAAGCGCAAGCACCAGCTTGCCGGATTTGTCGAGCAGCCAGACGATCGGCGCAGCGGCAACCGCGATCCCGTGAAGGAGCGGTGCGATCCGGGCAGCCGAACTCTCGGGGGCACGAAGCGCAATCTGCTTGGGCACCAGTTCACCGAAGATCAGTGACGTATATGTGATGGCAACCACGACGCTTCCGACCCCAAGGGTTCGCGCCAGAGACGGGGTCAGCCCGGCTGCTGCCAGGGCATCCGCCATCCTAACGCCAAGCGTCGCCCCGGAAAAGGCGCCGGCAAGAATACCGACCAGGGTTATGCCGATCTGAACACTTGACAGGAACCGCCCCGGATCGGCCGCAAGGCGCATGGCGGTTCTGGCCCCGCGGCTGCCATTGTCTGCCATCACCTGAAGACGCGCCTTGCGCGCGGAAACGATGGCAAGTTCGGACATGGCAAGTACACCATTCACAAGCGTCAGGGCAAAGACGATCAGAATTTCGAGTAACATATTCCTATGATTCCGTGCGGGGTCTGGGTTTTTCGAATTCAGGAGAAAGGCTTCACTCTTGAAAAAATCTTCGTCTTCGGAAAGACGTAAACGAAATCACGCGCGACAGCCAAGAAGATAACGATTGATCCTGTCAGCATGGAAG
Source organism: Paracoccus onubensis (assembly GCF_003591515.1). Lineage (GTDB taxonomy): Bacteria > Pseudomonadota > Alphaproteobacteria > Rhodobacterales > Rhodobacteraceae > Paracoccus > Paracoccus onubensis. The sequence goes on along the minus strand of NZ_QZCG01000003.1, from coordinate 250,230 downwards.
CGCGAAGACCACATGTTCCGGTGATCGTCATGATCATGCGCATAGCCCGCCCATACTGGGATCTAATCCGGGATCAGCTATTGATGCCTTTCAAGAGATTTACATCTGTAAGCCTTGATAAGTCACAAAAAACCAAATTATTGCCAGCCATATCAAGGACGGCACCCCACCGGCATAAAAAGCCATCGCATTGCCGGCGAAACTTCGCCGATCCAGGTCATCCCGCTCCATGATCTGCATAATCCCTTCGCATCGGGCATATGACCCATGGCGCAGGAGTCGGAAAATCCGTCACGCTCCTCACCGTAACCATTGCGGATCACATAAAACACCTTAAATCAAATCTGCTTGCCCATGCGGGTGAAGTTTCGGTAACCGGGCCCCCTCCGGCGATTCCGGCGGCGTTTCGTGATGGCGGCGCACCGCAACATTCTCAGCCGCCGAGATCGAATTTATACGCAACCCAGGACAACCCTTTTCGGGCGATGACCGCGCTAACGGCGTGGGTTCACGCACGGTTTTTCACCGCTTCCGCTGCGCCTTTATCGTCACCGCTCCGGGCCTCGTTCCCGGAGCGCTGCTGGGTTGGCAGACCACCGCCACGGTGAGTGGAGTGCTGGACAGCACGCAGGAAACCCTGAAAACTGCCGCCCGCGGCGGATTGGGCGCGTTCCTGTATCTGGAAGTGCTGGACGCCTCCTTCAGTTTCGACGGCGTCATCGGCGCCTTCGCGCTTACCCAGAACCTGCTCGTCATCGCCATCGGCCTGGGGATCGGCGCGATATATATGCGCTGAATGACCATCATGCTGGTCGAAACGGGGACGCTGTTGCAATATCGCTGTCTCGAACATGACGCCTTCTATGCGATCATCGCGCTTTCCGCAGTGATGTTCACCCGGTCGCTGGTCCATATCCGCAAGGTCATCACCAGCCTGTCCCGGGGCGGGGCTGATCGGGTTGTCCCTATGGGCCTCGATCCGCGCGAACAGGGTCGAGAATTGGGGTTAGTCCTGATGCCCCGACGGATTTTGCCGTGTCAGACGGGGCATTCGACGATCCACAAGCAAGGGCGGCGACCCATGCTGCCCTTGATGCGTTCGATCAGCCGGAACATGGCGGTTGCCGCTGCGAACAGAATATCGGCGGTGACCGGCTACGGGCTTACAACGGCGCACGGCCCGTCATGGGTATCAGCAGCATTACATGCGCCCGGAAACTGAAATGGCTGCGTGAATTCCGGAACCGGTCAGGTTTTGACAGAAATATCCCGCCCGCGACCGCTCCAAGCCGAACAATAGCGGGCGGGTCTGCGGGACTTTATCGCGGACGGGAATATAGCAGCGACTGGAGGATAGCTTACCCTTCGCCGGAGAATCCAGCGGTCAATCGCCCTTTCACCCCATCCGCTCGCTCGAGAAGGAGCCCGGCGAGGCGGGGAAGACCACCGTCTTGTTGCCGTTCAGGAACACCCGGTGGTTCGCATGCGCGTGGATCGCCCGCGCCAGAACCTGGCTTTCCACATCGCGCCCAAGGCTCACGTAATCCTCGGGCGATTGACCATGCGTCACCCGGATGATGTCCTGCTCGATGATCGGACCCTCGTCCAGATCCGCCGTCACGTAATGCGAGGTCGCCCCGATCAGCTTCACCCCGCGCTCATAGGCCTGTTTATACGGGTTCGCACCCTTGAAACTCGGCAGGAAGGAATGGTGGATATTGATGATCCGACCCGACATTTTCGTGCACATCTCATCCGACAGCACCTGCATGTAGCGCGCCAGCACGATCAGTTCCGCGCCGCTATCCTCGACGATCCGCATCTGCGCCGCCTCGGCCTGCGCCTTGTTCTCTTTCGTCACCTTGATGTAATGAAACGGAATATCGTGGTTCACCACCACCTTCTGATAGTCCAGATGGTTCGAGATCACAGCCACGATATCGATCGGCAACGCCCCGATCCGCCAGCGATACAGAAGATCGTTCAGGCAATGGCCAAAGCGCGAGACCATCACCACGACCTTCATCTTCGCCGCCTCGTCATGGAACCGGTAGCTCATGCCGCCCGATTTCGCGGTCTCGGCAAAGCCCTTGTCCAGCTTGTCCAGCGTTACCTCCTTTTCCGGGGTGAAGCTGACCCGCATGAAGAACTTGCCGGTCTGCGGGTCGTCATATTGCGAACTCGCCGTGATATTACAGCCCTGATCGGCAAGATAGCCGGAAATGGCCGCCACGATCCCCCGGGTGGATTCGCAGGCAACGGTAAGGCAGAATTTACTCATCGATGTCTCCTGTCATGAACGGGGAGGCAACGCCTGCCCCGCCAGATGCTCTGTTTTCTCTATGGCCCAGAGGCTCCGCCTCAAGCGGTCAGCCCGTCGGGTTCGGGCAGCCCTGCCGCGCGGCAGCAGGCTGTCAGCGTATTGGCCAGAAGGCAGGCAATGGTCATCGGGCCGACCCCGCCAGGTACCGGGGTGATCGCGCCCGCGACCCCCTGGGCCGTGTCGAAATCGACATCCCCGACAAGCCGCGTCTTTCCGCCTTCTTCAATCCGGTTGATGCCCACGTCAATCACCGTCGCACCCGGTTTGATCCAGTCGCCCGGGATCATCTTTGGTCTGCCCACCGCGGCCACAAGAATATCGGCGCGGCGGCAGACCTCGCCCAGATCACGGGTCCGGCTATGCGCGATGGTGACGGTGCAACTGTCGCGCAGCAGCAATTGCGCCATGGGCTTGCCGACGATATTGCTGCGCCCGACGATCACCGCGTTCAGCCCGGACAGATCGCCCAGACGGTCGCGCAGCATCATCAGGCAGCCCAGCGGCGTGCATGCCACCATGGCCTTCTGCCCGGTCGCCAGCAAGCCGACATTGAGGATGTGGAAGCCATCGACATCCTTGGCCGGATCGATCGCATTCAGCACCGCCTCGGAATCCAGATGATCCGGCAGCGGCAACTGCACCAGAATCCCATGCACCGCGTCATCGGCATTGAGCTGTTCGACCAATGCCATCAACGCGTCCTGCGAGGTATCGGCGGGCAGTTTGTGCTCGTAAGAATTCATCCCCGCCTCGCGGGTCTGGATCCCCTTGTTGCGAACATAAACCTCGCTGGCCGGATCCTCGCCGACCAGCACCACGGCAAGCCCCGGTGTAATCCCCCGCGCCTTCAACTGCGCCACATGCGCGGCGACACGCTGCCGGACATCCGCAGAGAATGCCTTTCCGTCGATCAGAGCCTCATGGTTGACGGGTATATCACTCATGCCGGTTCTCCCTTCAGGCGTCTGGCGGTTTCCTGCAGCACATGCCAAAGATCGCGCGCCATGCTGCGCATCGTCATCACGGCAAGCCGGTCCTCGGCGCGGCGGACAAGGAAAACGCTCAGGTGATGCAACCCGGTGCGGGTCGCGCTTCCGGGGCCAAAGCTTCCCGTGTCAATATTGACCAGCTTTTCCATCAGGGCCCGTATCGGCGCATCACCGCGATCCGATGCGATCTCGAAAACGGTCCATGCATCGGTCTGTTCGGTGATCGAGCAACCCGGCGCATGAGAGGCCAGTTCCGCGGCGAAATCCTCTGCGGCGCGGGTCTCGGCCTCGATCATCCATTGATCGGGACCGGTCCAGAAGGCGGCCACCCCCTGCCCCTGGGACCATTTCCCCGGTGCGGGCAGTTCCAGCCCCATCGGCGCCGGCATGTCGGCAGTCCGGCGCAACGCCAGCGATGCGAGTGCCATATCGGCATTCTCGGAAATCCGCAGCGGGCCGAAATGCTGATCGGCGGGCGCGGATGCCCCCAAGGCGGTGATCGGTGTCAGGTCAGTCACGCAGGCGTCCTCCGTCCGGGTCCACAAAATGGGGCGAGACGACGCGCAACGCGACCTGCTGTTGGTCCAGCGGGTTCGCTCCGGTTATCACCTCACCCATACGCTCGTCGCCACGGGCCAGAAAGCCCAGCCCGATGGCGGAACCGACATGCGGGGAATAACAGGCGGAGGTGATCCAGCCCTGATCCGTCTCGGTATTCTGTGCGGCGCTATCGGTGAATAAATGCATCCCGGCCAGTACCGGCTGAGCGGAATCGACCGGCTGTAGCCCGACCAGCCGCCTTGTATCGGCGGCCAGCCCCTCGCGCCGTGACATTACCGCGCCGATACTGTCCTTCTTGGTCGAGACCATCCGGCCCATGCCCAGCATTTGCGGGCTGGTCTGGCCGTTCAGCTCATTGCCTGCCGCGTGGCCCTTTTCGATCCGGAGCGCACCAAGCGCCTCGGTCCCGTAAGGAGTCGCGCCCAGATCCGCGCCGATCTCGATCAGCCGTTGCATCAACGCATTGCCGTAACGCGTCGGCACCGCGACCTCATAGGCCAGCTCGCCCGAGAAAGAGATGCGGAACAACCGCGCCCTGAGCCCGCCGCAGATGGTCAGGCCTTTGCAGGCCATGAAGGGGAATGCCTCATTCGAGATATCGACACCCTCATCCACGATCCGTTCCAGCAGCCGGCGCGCATTCGGACCTGCAACCGAGACCTGCGCCCAGGCATCGGTGGTCGAGATCAACTGCACATCCATTTCGGGCCACAGACATTGCCGGGCGAATTCCATATGCCGATAGACCGGTCCGGCCTGCGCCGTGGTGGTGGTGACGACGTAATGATCCTCTGCCAGACGCGCGCAGGTGCCGTCATCCCATGCGATACCGTCCTCGCGCAGCATCAACCCATAACGGACCATGCCGGTTTTCAGGGTTTTCATGCCATTGCAGTAAAGCCGGTTCAGGAATTCCCCCGCATCGGCGCCCTGCACATCGACTTTGCCAAGCGTCGTCACGTCGCAGATGCCGACACCCTCGCGGGTGGCCAGAACCTCGCGGTCGACCGTCTGGCGCCAATGGGTTTCGCCCGGACGGGGAAAATATTGCGCGCGCATCCACGGTCCGACCTCGACGAAGACCGCGCCCTGGGCCTCGGCCCAGTGATGGGTCGGCGTCAGGCGGCGGGGGCGGAAATGCCCGGCCGTGTTCCCGCCGCCCAGCACCGACAGCGATACGCCGGAATAAGGAGGGCGGAAGATCGTTGTCCCGGTCTCGGGGATCGGTTTTCCGGTCAGTTCCGACATGATCGCAAGGGCGGTGACATTCGCCGTCTTGCCCTGATCGGTCGCCATGCCCAGCGTGGTCCAGCGTTTCAGATGCTCGACCGGGCGCATGTTTTCCTGATGGGCCAGTTTGATATCCTTGACCGTGACATCGTTCTGGAAATCCACCCATGCCCGGCCCTTGCCCGGCACATGCCAAAGCGCATGCGGCTTCGACACCACATCCTCGGCCTGTGGCAGATCGGGCAACGCGCCGGTGATACCCAGTTCGCCCAATGCCTGAACCGCCGCCTCCGCGCCCGAGCGCAAAGCCGCAGCAGTGCTGCCCTGCCCGTTCGCGGCACCGGCAACGATAAGGCCCGGAGGGCCGTCCTTGGCGGGAACGAAGCTTTGCAGCGCCTCATCCCAGACCGGGCGGCCCCGGTGATGCGAGGCCAGATGCAAGTTCGGGTTCCAGCCGCCCGACACCCCAAGTGCACCGCATTCGATCCACTGACTGCGCCCGTTCTGCGTCACCTCGATCTTCGTCAGGCCAAGACGGCCTTTGGCGTCGCTGACCACGCCACCTGCAAAGATCGGATAGCTTCCCATCGTCGTCACATTGTCACGGCTGTCGATGACTCCGGCGATATCCACGCCCTTGGCGGCAAGATCGATCGCGGTGCGGTGCCCATCGTCGTTATTGGTGAAAATGGCCACCCGGGCGGCGGGGCTGACGGCCCAGCGATTGGCGAAGGCACGCATGGCCCCCGCCAGCATGATGCCCGGACGATCGTTATTGGCGAAGGGAATATGACGCTCGACCGCACCCGCAGCCAATATCGCGCGTTTCGCGGTGATCCGCCACAGGGTCTGGCGAGGCTTGTCGCCGGGCTCGGGAAGATGATCCGCGACCCGCTCGACCGCGCCATAGATGCCGTGATCGAATGCGCCGAAAACCGTCGTGCGGCGCATGATGCGCAGATTGGGCAGGCTGGCCAGTTCCTCTTCCACGCCCGAAACCCAGCCCGCGGCGGGCGCATCATCCAGCAGATGCGTCTCGGCCAGCAAGCGGCCGCCCAGACGGAAATCCTCGTCGGCAAGGATCACCCGCGCGCCAGAACGCGCCGCCGCCTGCGCCGCGGCAAGCCCCGCCGCGCCGCCGCCGATCACCAACAGGTCGCAATGCAGGAAACCCTTGTCGTAAGGATCGGGATCGGCCTGCATCGACAAGCTGCCCAGCCCCGCCGCCCGCCGGATCGCAGGTTCGTAGAGCTTTTCCCAGAACGCCTTCGGCCACATAAAGGTCTTGTAATAGAAGCCCGCCGCGAAAAAGGGCGACAGCAGATCGTTCACCCCCAGCAGATCGAAGCGTAGCGAGCCGATCCGGTTCTGACTGCGGGCATCCAGCCCGTCGAACAGTTCCGCTACGGTGGCGCGGGTATTGGGCTCCTGCCGCGCACCGCCACGCAGTTCGACCAGCGCATTCGGTTCCTCCGATCCCGCCGCGATCAGACCCCGTGGGCGGTGATATTTGAAACTGCGCCCCATCAGCCGGACATCATTGGCCAGCAGCGCCGAGGCCAGCGTATCGCCCGGATGCCCGGCAAGCTTTCGGCCATCAAAGGTGAAATTCAGGCTGCGGGAACGGTCGATCAGCCCTCCGGAAAGCCGGGTCATGCCTCACCTCCATTTGCCGCAAGGGCCACATTGCGGGCCAGTTCGGCCCCAAGGATCTCATGCGTGACGGTATCGCGGGTCACGATCAACCACGAGCGGTCGCCCTGTTCGTGAAACCACAGCTCGCGATGCACGCCCGCCGGGTTGTCGCGCAGATAAACATATTCGGCGAAAGCCGCCTCGGCGCCCTCGGCCATGCCGTCGGGGCGATCGATCAGCCTTGCATCGCCCAGATATGTGAACTCCTGTGCGTCACGAAGACCAAGCAGGGGATGGGGGATCAGCATGACAAGACCTCAATGCAGGTTCGGCGCAGCGCCTACGCCTTTTTCATCAATGACATAACCGCGTGCGAAACGGTCAAGGCGGTAACCCTTTGCGGTATCATGCGGCGCATCCCTGGCCAGCAGATGCGCAAAGGCATATCCGCTGGCAGGCGTCGCCTTGAAGCCGCCATAACACCAGCCCGCATTCAGATAGAGCCCCTCGACATGGGTGTGGTCGATGATCGGGGAACCATCCATGGACATGTCCATGATCCCGCCCCAGACCCGCAGCAGCCGCGCCCTGCCGATCATCGGCATCAGCGCCATGCCGCCTTCGGCCACATCCTCGATCACCGGCAGGTTACCGCGCTGGGCATAAGAGTTGTACCCGTCGATATCGCCGCCGAAGACCAGCCCGCCCTTGTCGGACTGACTGACATAGAAATGCCCCGCGCCAAAGGTGATCACGCCCGGAATCACCGGTTTCAGCCCCTCGGTCACGAAAGCCTGCAGCACATGGCTTTCGATCGGCAGACGCATCCCTGCCATCGCCATCACGCGCCCCGTAGATCCGGCAACGGCGACGCCCACCTTTTTCGCGCCGATATAGCCACGCGACGTCTCGACCCCCTGAATGCGGCCACCCTCGATCCGGAAACCGGTAACCTCGCAATTCTGGATCAGGTCGACCCCGCGCATATCCGCGCCCCGGGCATAGCCCCAGGCCACGCCGTCATGCCGTGCCGTGCCGCCCCGGCGCTGCAACAAGCCGCCCTTGATCGGGAAGCGGGCATTGTCGAAATTCAGGAAAGGCGCCATCGCGCGCACCCCGGCCGCATCCAGCAATTCCGCATCCGCACCCGCCAGCAGCATCGCGTTGCCCCTGCGCCGGAAGGCATCGCGCTGCGCATCCGTGTGACACAGGTTCAGCACGCCGCGCTGGCTGATCATCGCGTTGAAATTGAATTCCTGCTCCAGCCCTTCCCACAGCTTCATCGAGAATTCATAGAAGGGCTCGTTCCCCGGCAGCATGTAATTCGAGCGGATGATCGTCGTGTTCCGCCCGATATTCCCCTGCCCCAGCCAGCCTTTTTCCAGCACCGCGATACGCGCCTGACCAAAGGTCCGGGCCAGATAATAAGCCGTGGCCAGCCCATGACCGCCGCCGCCGACGATAATATAATCATAGGATGATTGCGGTTCGGGATTGCGCCAAAGCGGCTTCCATCCCTTATGGCCTGTCAGGGCCTCCTTGATGACGCGAAAGCCGGAAAAATGCATCGCTCAGACTCCTTGTTCCAGACCAATCTGGCACAGCATGACGCAAGAAACATGCCCGAAACAGACATTATCTTGCCCAGACAGGACATTCATGCGAAACTGATCGCGTTATCCCGATAGATGTCATGCCAGCCGTCACCGATTCCCGTCTTCCGACCCGTTACGGCTTCCTGCTGCTGCCGGATTACGCGCTGATGTCCACCGCTTCGGCCATCGAGCCGTTGCGGGCGGCGAATCTTCTCAGCGGTCGGATATTGTATGATCTGCAATTCCTGTCGATCCCGGGAGGCTGGATGCAAAGCTCGGGCGCAGGGGCGTTTCACACGATCCCGATCTCTGATGCCGGGGAGGGATTCGACATCCTGTTTGTCGTCGCCGGCGGCGACCCGCTGGCACAGCGGGACGAGCGGGTGCTTGCCTTTCTGCGGCGATTGTCACGGCATGGCATATCGCTTGGCGGTATCTCGGGCGGGGCGGCGATTCTGGCGGCGGCAGGGGTCATGACCGCACGCCGCTTCACGATCCACTGGCAGCATATCGACGCAATGCGGGAAACCTATCCCGACGCGCTCATCGAACGGCGGCTGTTCGTCATCGACCGCGACCGTTTCACCTGCGCCGGAGGGATGGCACCGCTGGACATGATGCACGCATTGATCGCGGCCGATCACGGTCTGGCTCTGGCCCGTTCGGTCAGCGACTGGTTCATCCATACCGGCATCCGCGAGGCAGAGGCGCCGCAGCAACTCGATCCCGCGCGCAAATACGACCTGCATCACCCGGCTTTGGTGGCGATGATCGAGCTGATGACCAGCCATCTGGCGGATCCGCTGCGGCTGGAGGATCTTGGCCATCTTTGCGGCATCGGCCCCCGCCAGCTTGAACGGCTGACACAGGCGCAGATGAACCAAAGCGTCATGCAGCTTTACCGCCGACTGCGGCTGGACAAGGCCGACGAGTTGCTGACCCAGTCCAGTCTGCCGCTTACCGAAATCGCGCTGGCGACCGGCTTCACCTCACGCAGCCATTTCTCGCGCAGATTCCGGGAGCAATTCGGCGATACGCCCTCGACCCGGCGCAGCCGATCCCATCCCGAACGAGGGTAAACTGGCGACAGGCGGTGCCCCCCGCACATATCACCCACACATATCAAATGCCCTCGAATACGCCTGCTTCTTCACGCAAATATCCCGGGATCCGCAGGCAGCGCCCCCAGTCATGGCGAAACCCGTTCCCTAAAACGCTCAAACCCGCCGACAGGCGAAGAACCGTCGGCGGGTCAGAGAGACGACCGGAAAGGAGAAGAGGGGAAAACCCCGACCGTCGCTCAGATGTTGAGGGTGTTGTCACGCTCCCATTGCGACAGATGCGAGCAATAGCTGTTCCATTCGTTGGTTTTCAGCTTCATATAGGCGGCCGAGAACTCCTCGCCCATCGCCGCTTTCAGCTCTTTATCCGCGTCATAGGTGCGGATCGCGTCCAGCAGGTTCAGCGGCAGTTTCGGCGCATCCTTCACGTCACATGCCTCGGCATACATGTCGATATCGGAACGCGGGCCGGGATCGGCCTTGGATTTCAGCCCCGAGAGACCGGCCGCGATGATGACCGCCTGCAGCAGATAGGGGTTCACCGCACCGTCGGGCAGCCGCAATTCGAACCGGCCCGGGCCCGGCACACGGACCATATGGGTACGGTTGTTGCCGGTCCACGTCACGCTGTTCGGGGCCCATGTCGCGCCCGAGGCGGTGCGCGGCGCATTGATCCGCTTATAGCTGTTCACGGTCGGGTTGGTGATAAACGCCAATGCCGATGCATGCTTCATGATCCCGCCCAGGAAATGGCGTCCGCGCTCGGACAGCCCCAGTTCCTTGTCGTCATCGGCAAAGGCGTTATCGCCGGTCTTGGTGTCCCAGACCGAGATATGGGCATGGCAGCCATTGCCGGTCAGGCCCATGATCGGCTTGGGCATGAATGTTGCCCGCAACCCGTATTTCTCGGCCATGGTGTGGACCATGAACTTGAAAAAGCTGTGCCGGTCGGCGGTCAGCAGCGCATCGTCATATATCCAGTTCATCTCGAACTGGCCGTTCGCGTCCTCGTGATCGTTCTGATAGGGTTCCCAGCCCAGCTCCGCCATATAGTCGCAGATCTCGGAAATCATGTCGTAGCGGCGCATGATCGCCAACTGGTCATAACAGGGTTTGGTCGCGGTGTCGGCAGTGTCAGCGATGGTTGTGCCATCGGGATTCAGCAGATGGAATTCCGGCTCGATCCCGGTCTTGACGGTCAGGCCCATATCGGCGGCCTCCTTGACCAGCTTCTGCAGCACGTTGCGCGGCGCCTGGGCCAGATCTGTACCTTCCATCATGCAACTGGCGGCAACCCATGCCACCTCTTTCTTCCACGGCAACTGGATCACCGCCGACGGGTCCGGCATGGCCAGCATGTCGGGATGAGCGGGGGTCAGATCGAACCATGTCGCGAAACCCGCGAAACCCGCACCGCCTTTTTGCATATCCCCGATCGCCGACGCCGGGACCAGCTTGGTTCGCTGACTGCCGAACAGGTCGGTGTAGGAAATCATGAAATACTTGATCCCATTTTCACGGGCGAAGGTGGCAAGATTGGTCATCAATGGTTCCCTTGTTGCGAATATGTGAATACCCGGGGCGAGGTTCATGCCCCGCCCTTCTAAGTAAAGATCAGAACCCGGACTGGCCGGGAATCCAGTTGGTTCCCGCCAGCGGCACGCCAGCCATGGCCGCCGCCTCCATGGTGAGCGCGCAGAGATCCTCGGGTTCGAGGTTATGGACATGGCTTTTGCCGCAGGCACGGGCAAGCGTCTGGCATTCCAGCGTCATCACGGCAAGATAATTGCGGAGACGACGCCCGGCAGCAACCGGGTCCAGCCGCTTCATCAGTTCCGGATCCTGCGTGGTGATCCCCGCCGGATCGCGCCCTTCATGCCAGTCGTCGTAAGCGCCCGTGGTGGTACCCAGCTTCTGGTATTCATCTTCCCATCGCGGATCGTTGTCGCCAAGCGCGATCAATGCGGCCGTTCCAATCGCCACCGCATCGGCGCCAAGCGCCAGCGCCTTGGCGACATCGGCGCCTCCACGGATGCCGCCCGAGACGACAAGCTGCACCTTGCGATGCATCCCCAGATCCTGCAGCGCCTTCACCGCCGGGCGGATACAGGCCAGCGTCGGCTGGCCGACATGTTCGATGAACACATCCTGCGTCGCCGCCGTACCGCCCTGCATGCCGTCCAGAACGACCACATCGGCACCCGCCTTCACCGCCAGCGCGGTGTCGTAATAGGGACGCGCGCCACCGATCTTGATATAGATCGGCTTTTCCCAGTTGGTGATCTCGCGGATCTCGAGGATCTTGATCTCCAGATCGTCGGGGCCGGTCCAGTCCGGATGACGGCAGGCCGAACGCTGGTCGATCCCAATCGGCAGGTTGCGCATCTTCGCGACCCGCTCGGTGATCTTCTGACCCAGCAACATGCCACCGCCGCCGGGCTTGGCGCCCTGCCCGACCACCACCTCGATGGCGTCCGCGCGGCGAAGATCGTCCGGGTTCATGCCATAACGCGAAGGAAGATACTGATAAACCAGCTTTTCAGAGTGGCCACGCTCTTCATCGGTCATGCCGCCATCGCCGGTCGTGGTTGAGGTTCCGGCAGCGGTCGCACCACGCCCCAACGCCTCTTTGGCATGGGCAGACAGCGCACCAAAGGACATGCCGGCAATGGTGATCGGGATTTTCAGCTCGATCGGCTTCTTGGCGAAACGGGTACCGAGCGTGACCGAGGTCTCGCATTTTTCGCGGTAACCTTCCAGCGGATAGCGGCTGATCGACGCGCCGAGAAACAGCAGATCGTCGAAATGCGGCACCCGGCGTTTGGCTCCTCCTCCGCGGATATCATAGATACCAGTGGCGGCGGCACGGCGGATTTCCGAATTGATCTCATTCGAGAAGGTCCAGTTCTGCCGCGGCAGGGTTTGCGGTGTCTTGTCCATCGGCCTTCTCCTCAGTATTCGTCTGCGTGGTCGACGTTGAAATTGTAAAGCTTGCGGGCAGAGCCATAGCGCTTGAACTCTTCGGGTTTCGCATCGGCTCCGGCGCGTTTCAGGATATCGGCCAGGAATTCCAGATGCTCAGGCCGCATCTCTTTCTCGATACAATCCGCACCCAGCGATTTGACCTTGCCGCGCACGAAAAGCCGTGCCTCGTAAAGACTGTCGCCCAGCGCATCCCCGGCATCGCCCAGAATGACCAGATTGCCCGACTGCGCCATGAATGCCGACATGTGGCCGACATTGCCATGCACCACGATATCGATCCCTTTCATCGAGATCCCGCAACGCGAACTGGCATTGCCCCGGATATTCAGCAATCCGCCATGCCCGGTCGCTCCGGCATATTGGCTGGCATCGCCATCGACGGTGACAGAGCCCGAGATCATGTTCTCGGCCACGCCCGGACCGACCGAGCCGGTAACATATATATCGGCCCGCTTGTTCATGCCCGCGCAGTAATAGCCGGTCGAGCCCTTGACAGTCACCTTGATCGGCGCGTCCAGCCCGACGGCCAGCGCATGCGCGCCGCGGGTGTTTTCGATCACCCATTCGGCGTCGTCGGTTTTCGTGGATTGAGCCTGCAAGGTGGAATTAAGCTGGCGCAGTTCGGTCGAGGCCATGTCGATGGTCTGCATCTTAGCGCTCCCAAAAGTAAACGGTGGCGGGTTCGGGTTCCCAGACGCGGGCCGTTTCGATGCCGGGCAGGCCGGCGAATGCACGGTATTCCGAACCGAAAGCGACATAATCTTCGGTCTCGGCCATCACGGCCGGTTTGCAGGCGATCGGATCGCGCACCACACCGAAGCCGTTCTTGGTGCCGACGACAAAGGTGAAGAAGCCGTCCAGATCCTGCAGCGTACCGTCCAGCGCCTCGCCCAGATTGGCGCCTTCGGCCAGACGGGACGAGATATAGCAGGCCGCCACCTCGGTATCGTTCTCGGTCTGCGGCGCAAAACCCTTGCGCGCCAGTTCCCGGCGCATCCGGTTGTGGTTGGACAGCGAGCCGTTATGGACAAGGCACTGATTTTCATCGGTCGAGAAAGGATGCGCGCCAAGCGTGGTCACCGCGCTTTCCGTCGCCATGCGGGTATGGCCGATGCCATGGCTGCCTGCCATCTGGCGGATGCCAAAGCGTGCGGCCACATCCTTGGGCAGGCCGACTTCCTTGAAAATCTCCATCGAGTCGCCCACGCCCATGACGCGGATACCCTTTTCCGCCATGAAGGCGCGCACCTCGGCCTCGCTGCCCTCGGGCAGGGTCAGGACCGCATGGGTATCGATCACCCGCATCCGGACCGGCGCACGCAAAAGCGCCGTCAGGGTCTCTTCCAACCCGTCGAAATGCTCATCCGGCGTTGCGGATTGAATGGTCATCTTCAGACCATCGGCTGCATCCCCATAGATCGCGATTCCGGCACTGTCCGGGCCACGATCGGTCATGGTGATCAGCATATCCGTCAGAAGATCCCCTAGACGCGGACGCAAATCGTCCTTCTTCAGAAACAGGCCAACAATGCCACACATAGTCACCTCCGTTCAGATTGGATAAATCCCTCCCGGATTAACTAATAGGAAAATTTATTGCCTGACAAGATATTTTTTACGATGAGCGCTTTTCGCCGGTTTTTGCTGCGTCTGACCGCTTGCAAAGTATCGGCGAGCCGATTGTTTTCGCCGCTTACCTGGCTTGCGGATAGGTGATGATCGACAGGTAGCGAATCGGCAATTGATGCATCACTTCCGGCCCATGCGGCGCGTCGGCGTCGAACAGCAGACTGTCGCCGGGCTCCATGTCATAGATCCGGTCGCCATGCCGGTAACCCAGATGCCCTTCCAGCATGTAGATCAGTTCGATCCCCTCATGCTGGAATGTCGGGAAACGGTCGCTCGTCGTACTCAGAACGATCAGATAGGGCTCGACCACCACGCCGGAATCATTCGACCCGATATGCCCCAGCAGGTGATACTGATGCCCCGCCCTGGTCCCTGCCCGTTCCACCTCGACAGCGGCGCCGGATTTCACATGCATTGCCCCGCGCGGCTCATCATACCCCGAGAACAGCTGCACCAGCGGCACCCGCAAGGCATTGGCAAGCGTCTGCAAAGTGGTCAGCGAGGGCGAAATCACCCCGTTTTCTATCTTCGACAGCATCCCCACGGACAGTCCGGCCTGATTGGCCAGTTCGGACCCCGTCATGCGCTGGCGCTTGCGCAATTCCCGGACCTGCCGGCCAATGGCAACCTCAAGGTTTTTTTCCCGGGTTTCACGCAGGGCGTGGGGATCCTGGGTAAGCTTGATCTCGGCGGGCGCAATCTTGGTCATAATCTATTTCCCTGCAGGTGCTTTGATCTCAAAATGCCAGATCGGCGAAAAATAGCCAAATCTCGCCCTATACCCTTATAGGACTGTTTCCCGGCATTTAGAAACCTGTGATGCAATTTTGGCCCATCTAAAAGTTGCCGTGCAGGAAGTATTTTTTCTTTTTCGTAAATTTTTTCTTGATCACAAAGCATACAAAAGTGTTTTATATGCAGAATCGAAACCCTGCGCCGGGACTAGAATTCCACGGAACGACAGGGGTCGCCGTTCTGGCGGTTTTCCGTGGAGAATCAACATAGGGAGGAGCGCTATGTCTGATCTCACCGAACGAATCATAGCCATGCATCGACGTGATATCATCGTGGCATGGGCATTCGTCATCGGATTGTGGTTTGCAATCATTTTTGTCGCCATCGCCACATGGTCATTGGCCCCCAGCAGCACCGCACGCATCGTTCTGCTGATCGGAGGAGCGGCCGTATTGCTGCTCAATACGGCGGCCATTCTGGCGATGCTGCGCCATTACCGCGAGGACCGGGATTTCATGTATGGGCTGGACATCAAGTTTCTGGATGCCGCCCGGGCCAAGGGGAGGGGCGTGTGACATGGCACGATATACGCCTCCGCCGCAAAGCAAACTGGGACAGATATTCGACGTTATCGTCTTGCTGGCCCTGACTGTGGGTGCCCTTTACATCCCGCTATGGCTGGGGATGGCGGGCAGCGCGCAACTGCATGACACGGTAGATGCGCCAAGCTGGGAAAGCCTTCAGCAGAACGCCACGATGGTTGAGCAATGGGCAAAGCTGGGCTTTGCCGATGCCGAAGCGGCAGCGCCGCTGATCACCGCCAGATTCGACTATTCCTTCAGCTTTTTCGCCCTGATCGCCGTGATCGTCACGGTGCTGGGCTATTACACCATGATGCTGAAGCTGTCGGAAAAGGAATATCGCGACGTCATCGCCGAGAAATTCGGTGAGGAATAGGGGATAGACATGCAAATCTGGGATCTCGCCGAATATGCCGCCTGGGCACTCTCGGCATTGCTCGGCATCTATATCGTTACCGACTGGCTCAAGACTGACAGCCGCTACAGCGAGGAAGAACTGACCTCCTCGCGTGAGGGGCAGCTTGAGGCGATTACCGAACAGCACGAGCTATAAGGAATGCGCATATGTCGGATATAACAAGAAATACGCCCGGCATCGCCGAAGCAAGCGAAGCCGCGCCAACACAGAACGGAGGGCTTCTCAGGGTCCTGGGGCCGGCCCATATCTGGGCGCTTGGCGTGGGCATCGTGCTTGTCGGCGAATATATGGGATGGAATTTCGCGGTCGGCAAAGGCGGCGCCTATGCTGCTCTGATCGCCTGCTGGTTCGCGGGGATCCTTTATAGCTGCGTCGCCATGATCGACAGCGAGGTCACATCGACCGTCGCCGCCGCGGGCGGACAATACACGCAGGCCAAACATATCATCGGACCGCTGATGGCATTCAATGTCGGCCTGTATCTGGTCTTCGCCTATACCATGCTGGAAGCCGCGAACGCCATCACCGTCGGCTTTCTGGTCGAAACCGTGGCAGGCATGACCGGGCACGAGGGACTCAACCCGCAGCCCTTCATCGTGCTGGCGATCATGTTTCTGGCATGGCTGAATTATCGCGGCGTGCTTGCGACGCTGACATTCAACCTTGTCATCACAGCCTTCGCATTCACGGCCATCCTGATCCTGTTTCTGGCCACATCGCCGCTGTTCGGCGAAAGCCCGTTGAAACATGCCGAGCTGATGACCGGCCTGCCCTATGGCTGGCTTGGCGTTCTTGCGGCGATGCATTTCGGGCTGTGGTTCTATCTGGGGATCGAGGGCACCTGTCAGGCGGCGGAAGAGGTCCGTTCGCCCAGCCGTTCCCTGCCCTTCGGCACATTGGCAGGCGTCATGACGCTGGCCATCGCGGCAACGCTGACCTGGTATCTTTGCGTCGGGCTGATGCCGTGGGAATATCTTGGTCAGTCGGGCGCGCCGCTGTTCGACGCGGCAAGAATGTCGGGCTCGACCGCATTGACGGTGCTGCTGGGCATCGGAACGCTGTTCGCCACGCTGGCCTCGGCCAATGGCTGCATCAACGACGCCTCGCGAGCTTGGTTCGCAATGGGCCGCGATCACTATCTGCCCTCGTGGTTCGGCGCGGTGCATCCGGTTTACCGGACGCCTTACCGCTCGATCATCTTCCTTGTGCCGATCGCACTCATCTTCGCGCTTGGCGCACCGCTGGATCAGGTCATCACCTTCTCGATCCTGTCGGGGCTGCTGGAATACACCTTCATGCCGCTGAACGTGATCATGTTCCGCCGCAAATGGCCGCTGGACACGATCAAGCGCGGATATGAGCATCCGTTCCATCCGGTTCCGGCCATCGTGCTGTTGTGCCTGTGCGGGATCACCTTCTTCGCGGTGTTCCTTGGCTACGGCACGCAGCTTGTCGCGATGATCGCCTTTTATATCGTCGTGTCGCTGTGGTTCCACTTCCGGCGCTATCGCTTCGTGCAACGGGCCGCACAATTCACCATGCCCTGGCCCAAGCCGCAGGGATACTGAAACCCGCCTGCCGCCGGTCTTCCCTCCGGCGGCAGAACCAAACCGGAGGCCACCACCATGCAGAATTACGGGCTGACCCTTCTGCTGATCATGGCGGGTGCGGGCGTCGCCATGCTTGCCCACCAAAGCATCCGCGCGGCGCATGCGAGACGCCTGTCGCGGCTTGCCTATTTCGACCATTGCCGAGCGCTGTTCTCCGCCCCCCGCCTGAGCCGATGCGCAACGGGCTTTCCGCGCCTTTCGGGCAAATACGAAGATAGCATGGCCGATCTGCAGGTCGTCCCGGATACGCTGACTTTCCGCAAGCTACCTGCCCTATGGGTGCTGGTCACCCTGCCCGGCCCGCTGCCGGTGCTTTCCACCTTCAACCTGATGATCCGGCCCACCGGGGTCGAACCCTTCTCAGGCTTCCACCGCCTGCCGGACCAGATCGCGATCCCCGACGGTTTCCCCCAGGATTGCGCCATTCGCACCGACGATCCCCGGCATCTGCTGCCCGAGGAACTGCTTGCCCCGCATCTGTCCCTGTTCGACAATCCCCGGATCAAGGAGCTGGTGATATCACCAAAGGGCCTGCGCATCGTATTCCTGGCGGAAGAGGCGGATCGCACACGCTATCTGCTTTTCCGGGATGCCGAGATGGGCCGGACGCCGCTTTCACCCGACCAGATCGCCCCGGTACTGGAGCGCCTGCAAGCGATCAAGGCCGATATCGAGCATTATGGCCTGGACGATTCCCGGCGCGCCGCATGAAACCCGTAACCCATCGCCCCCCGAATCCTTATCTGGTCCTTGCCGTTGCCATCATCCTGCCCGGCGTCGGACAGGTGCTGAACCGGCAGCCTTTCCGTGGCCTGCTGTTTCTGTTCTTCATGTTCCTGCTGGGCGGTTATACGCTCAAGACCGCGGCGCCGGATGTATCGCTTCTGGGTAAATTCTCGGGCGGCGTCTTTGTCTATGCGATGGCGATATTCGATGCCTATCGCTATGCCCGCATTCGACATGCGGTCTGGCAACACCGGGGCGGTTAAACAGCCGGGAGTTCAAGACATGACCAAGGATCCCCTCCATACGCCTCTTTGCGATCTGCTTGGCTGCGAGCTTCCGATCCTGCTGGCGGGTATGGGCGGCGTCGCAAGATGGGAACTTGCCGCTGCCATTGCCGAAGCCGGCGGTTACGCAACACTTGGAATGGTCCGCGAAGATCCCGCCCTGATCGCATCCGAGATCAAGGCGCTTCGCGCCGCGACCGATCACTCCTTTGCGGTCAACCTGATCCCCTCGGCGACCGATCCCGATTTGCTGGACGCCCAGATTCAATGTTGCCTCGATCTGGGCATCGATGCCTTTTCCTTCTTCTGGGATGTCATGCCCGCGATCATCGAACGTGTGAAAGCAGCCGGATGCATGGTGTTGCATCAGGTCGGCACGCTCGAAGCCGCCTCCAAGGCCGAAAAGGCCGGGGTGGATGTTCTGATCGCACAGGGTGTCGAAGCGGGCGGTCATGTCCACGGTCGCAGCGCCGGGCTGGAACTTGCCCGCGCGGTTCGTGCCGGCAGCAAGCTGCCCGTCGCTCTCGCGGGCGGCATATCGACCGGCCGCGATCTGGCCACCGCGCTTCTTGCCGGACTGGACGGCGTGCAATGCGGCACCGCCTTTCTGGCCACAGACGAATCCTTTGCCCATGATTATCACAAGACCCGTGTGACCAGCGCCACTGGCAAGGACACGATCCTGACCGATGCCTTCGTGCTGAACTGGCCCAAGGGCGCCGCGGTGCGGGTGATCGCCAACAGCGTGACCGAGGCGCTGCAGGGCCGCTATTTCGGTCATGATCCCGCCACCCTGCCCCGCGAAGCCATCGCCTGGGACGATACCCAGCCCCGCCTGCGCTTCAGCACCGATTCACCCTTGCGGACAACCACCGGCGATCTGGAAGCCATGGCGTTGTTTGCCGGGCAGGGATCCGGTGCGATCAAGGATATCGTGCCCGCAGGGGAGCGTCTTCACGATATGGCCGCGACGGCGCGGCAGGAACTGAAGCCAATGAAATCCTGACAGCAGCCCAGGTTCAGCAAACTTGCAGAGCCGGGCACCGCTCGACCGCAGGGTGGGCATCACGGCAATGGTGGCCTGCCTTTTATCGTGCCCCCCACACATCGCCGAACCCGCAGGATAACCTCACCAGAGCCTCGCCCAGGGGCGGTCGGGCGCTTCCCGGCGAGCCCCCGGCCCCTGCTCCCGGGCGGGAGAGAGCAGCGCCGTTCCGCTTTGCTTTACGTTAACGCAGAACGGCGCTGGCAAGTTGTCGCAATGTCACCAGAGGATCAAAGCCCCGGATAGACCGGAAAGCGCTGGCAAAGATCGGCAACCTTGGCCTTGACCTGCGCCTCGACCTCGCCATTGCCGTCTTCGCCATTGGCCACCAGACCGTCCACCACCTCGATGATCCAATCTGCGATCTGACGGAACTCGGTCTCGCCGAAGCCGCGGGTCGTGCCCGCCGGGCTGCCAAGCCGGATGCCGCTGGTCACGGTGGGTTTTTCCGGGTCGAAGGGCACGCCGTTCTTGTTGCAGGTGATATGCGCACGGCCAAGCGCGGCTTCGGTCGCCTTGCCGGTCACGCCCTTGGGCCGCAGGTCGACAAGCACCACATGCGTATCGGTGCCATGCGTCACCGTGTCCAGACCGCCCTTGATCAGCTGATCGCTCAATGCCTGCGCATTGGTGATCACCTGACGGATATAGGTCTTGAACGACGGCTGAAGCGCCTCGCCGAACGCGACGGCCTTGGCCGAGATCACATGCATCAGCGGTCCGCCCTGAAGGCCGGGGAAGATCGCCGAATTCACCTTTTTCGCGATTGCCTCGTCATTGGTCAGGATCATCCCGCCGCGCGGGCCGCGCAGGGTCTTATGCGTGGTCGTGGTGGCGACATGCGCATGCGGGAAGGGGCTGGGATGTTCGCCCGCGGCCACCAGCCCCGCGAAATGGGCCATATCCACAAGCAGATAAGCGCCAACCTGATCCGCGATCTGCCGCATCCGGGCGAAATCGATCTGCCGGGGAATGGCGCTGCCGCCAGCGATGATGAGCTTTGGCTGATGTTCTTTCGCCAGCGTCTCGACCTGATCGTAATCGATCATGTTGTCCTGCTTGCGCACACCATATTGCACCGCATTGAACCATTTCCCCGACTGGTTCGGAGCGGCGCCGTGCGTCAGGTGCCCGCCTGCGTCAAGGCTCATCCCCATGATCGTATCACCGGGCTTGCACAGCGCCAGAAACACCCCCTGATTGGCCTGACTGCCCGAATTCGGCTGCACATTGGCAAAACCGCAGCCGAAAAGCTGCTTTGCCCGGTCAATCGCAAGATCCTCGGCGATATCCACGAACTGGCAGCCGCCGTAATAGCGCCGGCCCGGATAACCCTCGGCATATTTGTTGGTCATCACCGAACCCTGCGCCTGCATCACGGCGCGGCTGACGATATTTTCGGAGGCGATCAGTTCGATCTCGTCCCGTTGACGGCCCAGTTCCTTCTCGATCGCCTCGAAAATCTGCGGATCCCTTGCGGAAAGATCCTCGGTGAAGAAGCCGGAAATCAATTGCTGTTCGTTCATGTCATTTCTCCTGTTGCTCTCTATCCGGTCCAGCCAAGCGCCGCCGAAATACTGTTCATCGATTGCATCAGCGGCACGGACAGGCCGCGTTCCGAACCGCCACGTATCCCGCGCAGCAAAGTAATCTGGAGTTCGTGGATCCGGCTCAGATCGTGCTGAACCCGGTCGAAACGGGCCGCCATGTTGGGAAAGCGCGCCCCGATCTCGGCACCCTGATTCAGGAACCGGATCGCGGCACAGCTTTGTTCGTATTCCTGCCGGATGCGTCCGAAAATCTCGTCGCGGATCACCTGGTCGGACACCAGAGCCGCGTATTTGCCGGCAATTCGCATATCCACCTGAAACAGCGATTTCTCGACCTCGTCCGCGATCAGGCGAAACAGCCGGGACTTGCTGAACATCTTGTGCAGCAACTCGTCCCCCGCTTCCCCGCGATACCGGCGAAACGAACTCACAGCCGAGCCGAAACCATACCAGCCGGTGATCAGATGGCGGTTCTGCGACCATGCAAAGACCCATGGGATCGCCCGCAGATCGTCAAGGCTTTGCGCCCCGAACCGCCGTGCCGGGCGCGATCCCATTTTCAGCATCGCCAATTCCTCGACGGGACTGGCCTGCTGGAAATAATCGATGAAACCGGGCGCGTGCAGCAGGGTGCTATAGGCAGTTTGCGACATGCCCGACAGGGCCTCGAACGTGTCGTTGAATTCCGGGCGGGCCGGGTCGGGTTTCGTTTTCAGCGATTGCCCCAGAACCGAGGAAACCAGCAATTCCAGCTCGTTCTGCGCGGTGCCGCGATTGGCGAATTTCGAAGAAACAACCTCGCCCTGTTCAGTGGTGCGAAGCTGGCCGTTGATGGTGCCGCGCGGTTGGGCGGCGATGGCACGCTCGGTCGGCGCTCCGCCACGGCTGACCGAACCGCCGCGACCATGGAAGAAGACCGGCACAAGGTCATGCGCCGCCAAGACACGGGTAATGCTGCGCTGCGCTTTTTCCAGCTCCCAGTTGGAGCAGAAGAACCCGCCATCCTTGTTGCTGTCGGAATAGCCCAGCATGATTTCGATCCGGCTGTTTCCCGCCGTCAGGCTGCGCCGGGCCAGGGGAACGCGCAGCAATTCGTCCAATATCTGCGGCGCGGCGCGCAGGTCGTCGATGGTTTCGAACAGCGGCACGACACGCAGATCAAGCCGCTCGGCGCCGAAGCCGGCATAGCGAGCCAGCAGGAACACCCCCAGCAGATCGTCGCAGGACCGGGTCATCGACAGAATGAAGGGTCCCATTGCCTGCGGATCGACGCTGAACCGGGTCTTGTGCATCAGCACAAGCAGATCAAGCAATTCGCGTGCCTGCGGGCTTTGCCGCTCGCGGTCGATCCAGGGCAGTCCGGCTCCTGCCAGTTCGGTGCGCAATCGCGTTGACCATTCCGCCGTGCCATAGCTGGGAGCGGGGCGGTTCAAATCCCAGATTTCCGCCAGAACCTGCGTCGTGACCGACGAATTCTGCCTGACATCCAGCGTGACGATCCGAAAGCCGAAGACTTCGGCCAGCCAGCGGATAGGGCGGATCAGACGGGCAGCCAGACCATCGGCGGCGATCGCCGCCAGAGCGGCCTCGACCGAACGAAGCTCGGCAGTGAATTCCCCTACATGGACATAGGCGGGACCATCGCCCTCGCGCAGGGCTTTGATGCGCCGCTGCATCGCGCTCATCGCCTGACGGAACAGTTCGCCCGGATTGCGATATTCATCCCCGCCGTCCGGCGGCGCAGCTTCGATCACCTTGGTCAACCGTTCCTGCGCCGCATCGGGCAGGCGTGAAATCGAGCTGCTGATGCTCAGATGCCGCGCCGCCACCGCAAGCACGGCCAGATATTTATCGAGGATCGCCGCCTTGTTGCGCGCCAATGCGGCCCGAGTGGTCTCTATCGTGACATTGGGATTGCCATCGCGGTCGCCGCCGATCCAGGAATGAAAATGCAGGCAGGGCCGGAAATCCTCGGCATGGCCAAAGCAATCGGCAACCGCATCATTGAATTGCCGGAACAGATCTGGCATCGCGTCGAACAGGCTGTCGCGAAAGAATTGTAGCCCCCAGTCGATCTCGTCGATCGGAGACGGACGCTTCAGCCGCAACTCGCCGGTCAGCCAAAGCAGATCGATCTCGCTTTCGATATCGGCCAGAAGCCGAGCCCGTTCCCGGGGTGTCCAACGTTGCGTTTCAAGTGTCACCAGCGCCCGATAGATGCGCCGGTGGATTTCCAGAACCGTCACCCGCTTCGCCTCGGTCGGATGGGCGGTCAGGGTGACGCCCACGGAAAGTTCGCCGGCAACCTGCCGGAAAAGTTCTGGCGGCATATCGGCGCAGCCTTGCAGCACCTTTGCAAAGCTGCCCTCGACCGCCGCTGGCCCCTCGCGCGTTTCGGTCATGCGCCGCGCGCGCATGGCCGCATTCTCTTCGACAATCTTCAGAAGCTGAAACCAGATATTCAGCCCCTGAAGATAAGACGTGAGATCATCGCCTTCCGGCAAGTCCCCGCAATCGCCAGACAATAGTGGCAGGATGGCGGGCGCGCGGCGGGCGATGACATTCTGCCATAACCGGCGCAATTCCATGCGCAACCCGCCTGCATAGGAACAGTCCGCCTCATCCGGCCGTCCGGAATCGATATAAGCGGGATCCCCTTGCATCAATTCACCCTGTCACGGGGTTCGCGGCCGTCGAAGAAATCGCGCAGATTGTCGAGAACCCGAAATCCCATCGCCTCGCGAGCCTCGCGGGTGGCGCTACCCAGATGTGGCAACATCACCAGCTTCTCGCAATTCCGCAGCGCGGGGTTGATGTTCGGCTCTCCGTCGAACACGTCAAGCGCCGCGCCGCCAATGGTCTCGAACCACAGCGATTGAGACAGGGCCATCTCATCGATGACTTCTCCCCGGGCGGTGTTGATCAGGAAGGCGTCAGGCCGCATCAGGTTCAGCCGGTCGGCGTTGATCAGATGCCGGTTTTCCGCCCCGCCGGGACAATGCAGCGAGATGAAATCGCATTGCGGCATCAACTCATCGATGCTGTCCACCTGCGTGGCATCGCATTTCGCCAATATCTCGGGTGCAATCCTGCTGCGGTTATAGGCAAGGATCTTCATGCCGAAACCATGATGCGCGCGCCGGGCCATCTGCTGACCGATCCGGCCATAGCCGATGATGCCCAGCGTCTTGCCCGAGACCTTGGTGCCAACCAGATGCGTGGGCCGCCACCCGGTCCATTCGCCCGCGCGCAATTCACGCTCGCCCTCTCCGGCGCGGCGGGCCGCCATCAGCAAAAGCGTCATCGCCAGATCGGCGGTGCATTCGCTCAGCACATCCGGCGTATTGGTCACGACCATGCCATGCTGCCCGACCCGATCCAGATCGATATGGCTGTACCCGACCCCGTAATTGGCAAGGATCCGCGTCTGCGGCCTTGCCAGTTCCAGCGCCGGAGCGCCGATCTTGTCGGTCACCGTCGGCAGCACCGCATCATAGTTTTGCAGTGCCGCCTTGAAATCCTCGGGCGTGAGGGGCTTGTCCGACATATTCAGATCCGTGTCGAACAATTCCGAAAGCTGCGCTTCGACAGCCTCGGGCCAGCGCCGGGTGACGAGAATCTTGGGTTTTGCCATCGCCCCCTCCTATTGCATGACGCGGGCGATGGTCTCGCCGATCACAGCCGGGTTTTCGGCAACGGTGACGCCTGCGGCACTCAGGATCTCGACCTTCTCGCTGGCGCTTTCGCCAAAGGCCGAGATGATCGCACCCGCATGCCCCATGGTCCGCCCCTTTGGCGCGGTCAGGCCCGCGACATAGGCCACCACCGGCTTGCTGACGTGATCGCGGATATATTCCGCCGCCTCGGCCTCTTGCGGGCCGCCGATCTCGCCGATCATGCAGATCAGATCCGTTTCGTCGTCATTCTCGAATTGCTCAAGGATATCTCTGAACGAGGACCCGTTGATCGGATCGCCGCCGATACCGACGCTGGTCGAGACACCGATCCCGCGCTCTTTCAACTGCGCCGCCGCCTCGTAGCCCAAAGTGCCCGAGCGCCCGATGATGCCGACATTGCCCTGTAGATAGATATGCCCCGGCATGATGCCCAGCAAAGCCTTGCCCGGGCTGATCGTTCCGGCGCAATTCGGGCCGGTCAGAACCATACGGCGTTCCTTGGGATAGCGGTACATGTATCGCTTGACGCGGATCATGTCCTGCGCGGGAATGCCGTCGGTGATGCAGACGCAATAGCGGATACCGGCATCCGCCGCCTCCATGATCCCGTCGGCAGCGGCCGGGGGCGGCACGAAAACCAGCGTGGCCTCGGCCCCGGTTTCCGCGACCGCTTCCTTGACCGTATTGAAGACCGGCACGCCTTCGACGGTTTCACCGCCCTTGCCGGGCACG
The DNA here is from genome assembly GCF_003591515.1 of Paracoccus onubensis. GTDB lineage: Bacteria > Pseudomonadota > Alphaproteobacteria > Rhodobacterales > Rhodobacteraceae > Paracoccus > Paracoccus onubensis. The sequence goes on along the minus strand of NZ_QZCG01000003.1, from coordinate 224,864 downwards.
ACGCCGCCCACCACGTTCGAGCCGTATTCGACCATTTCGCGCGCATGGAACCGGGCCATCTTGCCGGTGATCCCCTGAACGATGATCTTGGTATCGCGATCCAGAAAAATGCTCATTGGACGGCCCTCAGATTGGAATTGGTCTTCATATCGCTCCGCCAGGCCGCAACAGCCCGCTCGGCGGCTTCGTTCAGCGTTGTGGCGCGGATCAGCGGCAGACCGCTTTGCGCCAGTATCTTCTGGCCTTCCTCGACATTGGTGCCGGCAAGCCGCACCACGACAGGCACATCCACCGGGTTTTCGCGCAGCGCCTGCACGACCCCTTCGGCCACCCAGTCACAGCGGTTGATGCCTGCAAAGATATTGACGAGGATCGCCTGCACATTCTTGTCCGACATCACCAGCCGGAACGCCTTGGCCACCCTCTCGGGCGTAGCACCGCCGCCGATATCCAGAAAGTTCGCGGGCTCACCGCCGGCCAGTTTGATCGTGTCCATCGTCGCCATCGCCAGACCTGCGCCGTTGACGATACAGCCGATATTGCCGTCAAGGCCGACATAGGACAGGCCCCGGTCGGCGGCACGGGATTCGCGCGGATCTTCCTGCGACTTGTCACGCAGTTCCGAGATCTGCGGATGCCGGAACAGCGCATTGTCGTCGAAGGTCATCTTCGCATCAAGCGCCAGAATGCGGCCGTCGCCGGTAATCACCAGCGGGTTGACCTCGACCATGGTGGCATCAAGGTCGCGGAAGGCGCGATAGCAGCCCTGAAGCGTGCGCACCATCTGCTGAACCATTCCCGATGCGATCCCCAGCGCGAAGGCAATCTCGCGGCACTGGAATTCCTGCAATCCAACGGCGGGTTCCACCGTCGCGCGAACGATACTGTCGGGACGCTCGGCCGAGATATCCTCGATCTCCATCCCGCCCTCGCCGCTGGCGACGATCATCACCCGCTGGCTGGCGCGGTCCAGGACGAAACCCAGATAAATCTCGCGTTCGATCGGCACCGCCGCCTCGACATAGACGCGGTAGATGCCCTTGCCTTCCGGGCCGGTCTGATGGGTGATCAGCTTCTGCCCGAACATGCCCTCGGTCGCGGACTGGATCTCGGCATCGCTGTCGCAGACCTTGACGCCACCGGCCTTGCCCCGTCCCCCGGCATGGACCTGCGCCTTGACCACCCAGCGGCTGCCGCCCATCTCGCGGGCACGGTAAGCCGCCTGTTCCGGGCTATAGGCTAACGCGCCCTGCGGGACGGCCACACCGAAATTACTGAGAATTTCCTTGGCCTGATATTCATGGATATCCATCTTTGCTCCTCCCTTGAGCGCCGTTATTCAGCCGCCATCGCACGATCGAAATGCCGGCTCAGCAGAGCGGTGATTTCGCTCATGTCGATATCCGCGCCCATCTCGTTCATTGCCGCTCCGAAGCGCGTGACGATCTCGGTGATCGCCGGCTGGGTCAGCAGGTTGAGAATGCCGATACGCACCTGAACCGGCTCGGACAGGGTCGGCCAGATGCCGAAACCTGCGGCCCGGCAGGACTGCACCAGCTCCGCCTCGCGTCCGGCAAGTTTTTCCGGCAGGTTCAGCACCACCAGCGAGGTCATGTTCGACGTCACCTTGCAGCCCATCGCCGTGACGGCTTCGCGCAGCGCGGCCTCGTGGAAAGCATAATCCTTCGCCCGCTGGGCAAGCGTCTCTTGCAACAGGATGCGCAGCGCTTCGTGGAAGGCGGCAACGGCATAGGCGCTGTGGGTGCGATGATAGGTGCCCTTCTCGACATCCTTGCCGTCGATAATCCCCCAATGCCGCGCCTCGAGGATCGGATGAGCCGCGAATGTGCGGGTGCCGCTGGCGCGGAGCGATTGGATATATTGGTCGGTAAAGGAGACCGGCGCGTAGGTCAGCGGCAGACAGCAGATGCCTTTTTGCGGGCATGAGGCCCAGCCATGCACGCCCGGGAAATCGTCGATCCGAAAATCCTCGACGCCAAGCGACGACACCGCGTCGATCAATCCCATCACCCCGTGCTTCTCGCAGGCATCCGAAAAGCCACGCAGGTCATTGATCCGGCCCGAGCCGGTTTCCCAATGCGCCATCGCCGCCCATTTCGGCTTGTGCTTGGCCAGCGCCGCCTCGACGATCTCGCCTGTCACGGATTCGCCATGCGGCACATCGACAATCGTCACCGAAGCCGGTTTCGGGTCCAGCGAATTGGCGGCCAGTTCCTCGGCTGTGGCCGCCTTCATGCGAACCGTCAATCCGTCGATGCCCGAAAAGGTGCCGTTGGTGAAGACCACCACCTTGTCGCCGGGCATCACCGCGCTGAACATGGTATCCAGACCGCTCCAACCCGTTCCGGCTACACCGAAAGTATGAATATTGCCGGTTCCCATGATTTCGCGTAACATAATTTTCGATTCGATCATGCCGCGCAGGACATCTGCCTGCATGTGATCCGCAACGCCGGCGCTGGCGAAGCGCTGCAATACTCGCGGATCGGTGTTGCCCGGGCCAGGGCCCGCTGCGATCGTCTCGGGAATCTCAAGCTGCGGAAAGATCGTAATGTCGGCCATCGGCTCATTTCCTCCAGATAAAATTTATTTAATCTAAGGAAACACCTTCTGGATAATTTCCGCAACGTAAGTTAATCCTGCTTTTAGGTATCTATATGGATGGGAAAATACCTGCCCATTTGAGTAGCAATTCAGCTCAATACGAAGATATTGCTACCCATATGGGCGGGCGATTGGTAAAAAGGCGAGGAAATGCAGATAGCTGAAGGTTCCACCCCCAAGATCACGGTCATGCTGGCGGACGGTAATCCGCTTGTCCTGTCAGCCATGTCCGAGGTTTTCGAGCGCGACCCCCGATTCTCTCTTGTGGCCACTTCCGCGACCGCCGAGGGTTTTCTGGGAACGGTGATGCGCGTTCCCTGTCAGGTCGGAATCATCGATTGGAACCTGCCGGTCCTTGGCGGCAACCGGTTGCTCGAGGTTCTGCGCGAGCAGGAAAGCGCTCCGCGCATCGTGGTCTATGCCGATCAGGGAAGCGATGCCCATCGCGCGGCAATGGGCGCGGGCGCCGCCGGGTTCGTAGCCCGCAACGGCCCGGTCGAGACATTGCTGGAGACCTGTTCCGCCGTGGCTGCGGGAAAAATGATCTTCCCCTATCTCGATGTTCGCGAGTTGCAGCAGGACCCCATCCACTCCTTGTCCCGCCGCGAAGCCGCCATGCTGGAAGCCCTGTCCAAGGGTTTGACCAATCGGCAACTTTCGCAGGAATTGGGGATCACGACCAACACCGTGAAATTCCACCTGTCGAACCTTTACGACAAGCTCTCGGTCAAAAATCGCGCGCAGGCAATCGCCTTTTACTACTCTAGTCGCATACCCGGCGAGCGCAAATTCAGAGACAACGAGTAACCATGATCTACCATCCGCCGCGAAATATTCGGGAAATATTCTTTCTTGACAGGAAATATTATTTCCCCTTTGTATAAGCGCCATCGAACTCATTTCACTGCAGGAGCATCCCACCATGAGTTTCTTTCCCATCGAACAAGCCCCCGCACGGCTCAATCGAAGCGAGCTCGCCGTTCCGGGAAGTCAGCCACAAATGTTTGAAAAAGCTGCGCAATCCGATGTAGATGTAATCTTCCTCGATCTCGAGGATGCCGTCGCTCCGGATGAGAAGGCGCAGGCCCGCAAGAACATCATCAAGGCACTGAACGAGATCGACTGGGGCAAGAAATCCATGTCGATTCGAATCAACGGTCTGGACACGCATTACATGTATCGCGATGTCGTCGATATCGTCGAACAGGCCGGCGAACGGCTGGATCTGATCATGATCCCGAAGGTCGGTACCGCAGCCGATGTCTATGCCGTCGACATGATGGTGACCCAGATCGAGGACGCCAAGGGCTACAAGAAACGCATCGGCTTCGAGCATATCATCGAAACCGCGCTCGGCATGCAGAATGTCAGCGAAATCGCGGCAGCGTCCAAACGCAACGAAAGCCTGCATTTCGGCGTGGCCGACTATGCCGCCAGCACCCGCGCCCGCACGACCGTCATCGGCGGCGTGAATGAAAATTACGCCGTGCTGACCGATGCCGATCCCGACGGTAACCGGCAGATCCATTGGGGCGATATGTGGCATTACGCGCTTTCGCGCATGGTGGTCGCTGCCCGCGCCAACGGGCTCCGCCCAATCGACGGACCTTTCGGCGATTTCTCGGATCCCGATGGCTACAAGGCCGCCGCCTATCGCGCCGCCACCCTTGGATGCGAGGGAAAATGGGCTATCCATCCCAGCCAGATCGCGCTTGCCAATGAGGTGATGAGCCCTTCGGCGGAAGAAATCGCCCGCGCGGAAAAAATCCTCGCCGCGATGGCCGAAGCCGAAGCTGCCGGCAAGGGCGCCGTGTCGCTTGATGGCCGCCTGATCGACTATGCCTCGATCCGGCAGGCCGAAGTCCTTGTCGAAAAAGCCCGGCAAATCGCCGCATAACGAATAATGTTGGCTGATATGCGCGCATTGGCAAGGCAGCTTTTCGACCGCGCCATCGCTGCGGCGAACCCTGCTGATGCCGTGGATCGACACTTTATTCATCACCCGCCGGCCGGTCTCCCGGCTGGCGGGCACAGCTATGTCATCGCGATCGGCAAGGCCGCTCCGGCCATGCTGGATGCAGCGCTGCGCCATATCTCCGGCCCCGTGACGGCGCTGGGCGTCACCCATCACCAGAACGTCCAAACCGTTCCCGGCGCCAGGATCTTCACAGCAGGTCATCCCGAGCCCGATGAAGACGGGTTGCGGGCAGGTCGGGAAATCATCGCCCTGTTGCAACAGGCCGGACCCCGCGATCAGGTCATTGCATTGATCTCGGGCGGGGGCTCGGCGCTTGTGCCGGCCCCGAAGCCGCCGCTTACGCTGAAAGACAAGCAAGCCGTGAACCGGCTCTTGCTGGAAAACGGGTTGGATATCACCGAGATGAACCTGATTCGCCAGCAATTATCCGACCTGAAGGGTGGCGGCTTTCTGCGTTATGCCGCCCCGGCCCCGGTGACCGCACTGATCCTGTCGGACGTGATCGGCAACGAACTAAGCGCGATCGCCAGCGGCCCGACCACCAAGCCGCTTGGCGATCGCGCCCAGGCACTGACCCTGTTGAAGGATCGCGGTTTGCTGGAGGCGCTGCCCGCCGCTGCCCGCAACCTTCTGGAGATGTCGGAACCTTCCGCCCCACGGCTTACCGCCGATAATCACCTGATCGGCAGCAATGAAAAATCACTGGAGGCGATGCGCACTGCGCTTGGCGATGATTGGGCCACCCGGATCGTGACCGACCGGCTGATCGGGGATGTAGAGAATGCCGCCACGCGGATCCTGCAAGCCGCGGAAGCAGCGGGATCTAGCGGTCCGACCGCGCTCATATTTGGTGGCGAAACCACCGTCCATCTGCGTGGAACCGGACGGGGAGGCCGCAATCAGGAGCTTGCCCTGCGGATCGCCATGCAAGGCGACCGGCTGCCGGCGGGCTGGACCTTTCTCAGCGGTGGGACCGACGGCCGGGACGGCCCCACCGATGCGGCGGGCGGGATCGTCGACGGCGGCACCGTCAGCCGGATCAGGAGCAGCGGAAAGGACGCCGGGGCGCTGCTTGCCAATAACGACAGCCATGCCGCCCTGAAAGCGGCAGGCGACCTGCTGATCACCGGCGCCACGGGCACCAATGTCGCAGATGTTCAGCTGATGCTGATCCCTGACCTCAAATCTTCCATGTAATAGATTAATATAGAACGTTTTTTAGTGAATATAGGCGGGCTGTATCTGAGTGTCATTCATATCGCCGCATCGGCTAGGGAAAACGGCTCGACCGGGTTCTTGGACAGCCCGGTTTTGAAGCATATCCAAAGAATGATGGCACAGGCCGGTTCCAACATCACTGATCGGCGGATATCATGCGACGGAAGGAATAATCGGGTCCTCCGCGGAAAGATAAGGCTGTAACCATTCCATGAGCAGATCGACTTTCGCCCAGAGGCTGGCTGTCAGCGGCTCCTTGCCCCGTCTTGGTGCAACCAATCGATCGCCTGTGCGGATCGGGGCCCTGACACCGCTGTCCGGAGACGAACAATATTGGGGGCGGCCGGGGCTGGATGGCTGCCAGATATGGGCCGATTGGATCAATGATCGCGGCGGCATGATGGTGTCGGGCAAGCGTCACCGCGTCGAGATCATCGAGTTCGACAGCGCGCAAGGAGCCGAGCAGACGCTGGAAGCTGCCCGCGACATGATTGAACGGCTGCATGTACGCCTGATCCTGACCCTTGGCGGTGACAGCTTCGCGCCTGCACTGCGCTACCTGATGGAGCGCCGGGCATTGGTCGCCACGCTGCTGCCCTCGGATCTGACCCCGGACACTCCGTTCCTGATCGCGCCGGCCGAAGTGCATCCGCTGTTCAACGTCACCGGGGTCGAATATCTCGCCCGCCAATTGCCGCCAGCCCGCCGTGTCGCGCTATGCAGCCAGCGCGACAGTCTGGGACTGCCCTCTCTTGCGGTATACCGGGCGGCTTTCGATGTGGTCGGCTGGTCGCGGATCAAGGAACTGCGCTACGATCCGGGCGAAACCGATGCCGAATCCATCGTGGCCGCGATGATGGAGGACAAGCCGGACGTGCTGTGCTGGTGTTCATCCACGCCACCAATGATGCTTGCCCTGACCGAGGCCGCTTTCCGTCTGGGCTTCAAGGGGTATATCCTTGCCTGTACGGCGGATGATTACCCGCAGATGATCGCGCGGACATCTGCGGATTTCATGGAGCGTTTCATCTTCCAGTTCCCGGATTTCGACGACCCGAAACTGGCCGATACCGCCTTCTTCTTCCGTCAGCCCCGCGCCTTCTTCGACGCCTATAACCTGCGCTTCCCGGAAAAATGGAGCGCGGTCAGCTGGGAATATGCCTCGATCCTCGATCTTTGGCACAATGCGGTCGAAATCGCCGATACGGTCGAGCCGATGTCAGTCCTCGCCTCGATGAAACATGCGCAGCAGATGCCCCATGCCTTCGGTCCGGCAACCTGGACCGGGCGTGATCTGTTCGGAATTGACAACGCATTGGTCGGAGATTGGCCGGTCGTAACGATCCGAGGTGGTCGTGCCCGGATCCAGGAATTCGGCTCGGTATCGGGCTGGCTGGAAAAACACGGCGAGAAGCTGGTCCGGCAGCTCGAAGATCTTGGCCAGCTCTGGCATCAGCGGCTTGGCGACCCGCTCAGCCGTCCTGAAGCAACAGTTTCTGGTCCTCGATCAGGGACAGCTTCATGAATTCGCAGGCTTCGTCGATATCGCGCGCGGCAATCGCATTGAACAGCGAGTTGTAACCGCGTTGATAGGTGGCAATGCGCCTCGGGGTCAGATGGCGGCGATACATCGGTGCCCGGAACGACTGGCGGCGGGCATCGATCACCAGATTATAGCAGGCAATCAAAAGCGGATTACCGGTGCCTGCTGCGATCTGGCGGTGAAACTCCTCTTCCAGCCGCACAAAGGCCATCGCGTCGATCTGCACGGCCTCCATCTGGGACAGGGTCTGTCCCAGAGCCTCGATCTGCTTCGGTGGCATGTTGACAATGGCCAGCCGCACCATCTCTGGCTCGATGATGCCCCGCATCACCTGCAATTGCAGCGGCCCGGTCTCCGCCGCGACCGGAGCCAGCGATTCACTCGCCCCGTCGGGATCATAAATGACAAAGGAACCCGCACCGGCGCGGCGGCGGATCATGCCGCGCACCTCGATCGCGTCCAGCGCCTCGCGCACGGTGTTCCGCGCCACCCCCAAATCCTGCGCCAATTGCCGCTCGGATGGCAGGCGCTCATCCAGGCCATATTCCTGCGACACGATCCGCATCATCAGCGTATCGATGACATATTGAACGGTCGCGCCGGGAAGAGATTCGCCGCGTCCCGGATGCGTGGTGATATGAGTGGCAGGCGGCACCTTATTCTCCTCCGAAACCCCCGATCATGTGGGCGACTGGAGGATAGCTTACCCTTCGCCGGAGAATCCAGCGGTCAATCGTCGCATCATCCCATCCTCTCGCTCGAGAAGGATCCGGGCGAGGCGGGGAAGACCACCGTCTTGTTGCCGTTCAGAAACACCCGGTGGTTCGCATGCGCGTGGATCGCCCGCGCCAGAACCTGGCTTTCCACATCGCGCCCAAGGCTCACGTAATCCTCGGGCGATTGACCATGCGTCACCCGGATGATGTCCTGCTCGATGATCGGACCCTCGTCCAGATCCGCCGTCACGTAATGCGAGGTCGCCCCGATCAGCTTCACCCCGCGCTCATAGGCCTGTTTATACGGGTTCGCACCCTTGAAACTCGGCAGGAAGGAATGGTGGATATTGATGATCCGACCCGACATTTTCGTGCACATCTCATCCGACAGCACCTGCATGTAGCGCGCCAGCACGATCAGTTCCGCGCCGCTATCCTCGACGATCCGCATCTGCGCCGCCTCGGCCTGCGCCTTGTTCTCTTTCGTCACCTTGATGTAATGAAACGGAATATCGTGGTTCACCACCACCTTCTGATAGTCCAGATGGTTCGAGATCACAGCCACGATATCGATCGGCAACGCCCCGATCCGCCAGCGATACAGAAGATCGTTCAGGCAATGGCCAAAGCGCGAGACCATCACCACGACCTTCATCTTCGCCGCCTCGTCATGGAACCGGTAGCTCATCCCGCCCGATTTCGCGGTCTCGGCAAAGCCCTTGTCCAGCTTGTCCAGCGTTACCTCCTTTTCCGGGGTGAAGCTGACCCGCATGAAGAACTTGCCGGTCTGCGGGTCGTCATATTGCGAACTCGCCGTGATATTACAGCCCTGATCGGCAAGATAGCCGGAAATGGCCGCCACGATCCCCCGGGTGGATTCGCAGGCAACGGTAAGGCAGAATTTACTCATCGATGTCTCCTGTCATGAACGGGGAGGCCACGCCTGCTCCGCCAGATGCTCTGTTTTCTCTATGGCCCAAAGGCTCCGCCTTAAACGGTCAAAGCTGGAATATCTGATTGGCGACGATGACCACGGCCACGCCCGCCGCAAGCGTCAGATAAGGCAGCATCCCGGCTTTGCGCACGCTCAGGTCACGGGAGCCGCCCACGGCCAGATCCTCCAGCATTGCTTCGGGGAATTTTCCCTTGTCCGTGATATAATGCCGATAAGCGAAGACCGGCAGGATCAACGCGATGGCGATCGCGGCCGAGCGCAGCGTGCCTTCCCCCCAGACATTCGCCCCGGCGCCCAGCAGGACCGCGTTGACAAAGGCGAGAGAGCCTCCGACCCATAACAGGATCGTGGGCGCTTTCCATGGGCGATGCGCGCCACCATTGTCGATGCGATGCAGCCAGCCGGAATGCAGGTTCAGGAAGTCGAACACCAGATAGCAGCAATTCGACACAGCCAGGACAAACAGATAGTCGGACATCATCAGCAGGATCAGGTTGAATCCCAGATCGGTCCACATCGCGCTTGTCGGTGCGCCATGCTGGTTGGCGTGGGACAGATATCTGGGCAGCCAGCCATCGACCGAACCCTGATACAAAGTCCGCGACGATCCGGCCATCGAGGTCATGATGGCAAGCACCAGCGCCAGAAACAGCATGACGACCATGACCTTCGCGACGACCCCGCCGCCGCCGACCATGCCAGCCATGGCACCCGCCACTGCCGAGCCGTCAACGATGCCCGGCTGCAACATGCCCTCGACACCCAGAACACCCTGAAAACTCAGCGGCACAAGCGTATAGATCACCACACAGACCACACCGGCGGCGATGATGCTGCGGACCGTATCGCGCTTGGGATCCTTGAACTCGCTGGTATAGCAGATCGCGGTCTCAAAGGCATAGGCGGACCATGCGGCGATGAACAACCCGCCAAGGAACAGTGTCGTGCCTTCGATATTCCATGCGCCAGAAACCGGTATGATCGGCGTCAGGTTCTCACTCAGCACCGCGCCGGTCAGCAGCGGCACAACGCCCACGATCAGAAGCGGGATCAGAACGGCCAGTCCGACAACGGTCTGGATTTTCGCCGCCCGCGAGATGCCGTGATGCTGCAAGGCAAAGACCGCCAGCAGAATTCCGGTTCCGACAACCGAGGTCGTATTGATCCGCAATGTCAGGCCGGAATTGAGGAAATCGAGATTCAGAAGGGTGATTTCCCATGCGTTGATCGAGGAATCGGCTCCGAACAGCGCCGTCAGGGCATAGCCGGCCGCGAGTCCTCCGCCGATTGCCAGAACCGGTGTCCAGGCCAGCCAGTTGCACCACACCGAAAGCGGCGCGATGATCTTCGAATAACGCACCCAGGCCGCCGCGCCATAAACCGACGCGCCGCCGGATTTGCTGGGAAACAGACCGGCAATCTCGGCATAGACGAAGGCCTGCAGAAAGCCGAATGACACTGACAGCATCCAGATGATCCAGGACGGGTTGCCGATCGTGGCGGCGATCCCGCCGATCGAGAAAAGAACGAGCGCCGGCACGCCCGATGCCATCCAGAAGGCATCCTTCCAGCCGATCGCCCGATGCAGGGCGCCATTTTCCCCCGCGTCTGCATTTGCTTCGGTTGTTATTGTCATTTCGCTCTCTCTGTTGGTTATTCCGGCATTTTATTCGGATGTTTCAATCGGCTGATGCCGATCCTGTTCTGGCCGGATTTGCTGCATTGCCACCTATTCGTCGGGAAAAATCCCCGGTGAGGTGGGTTTTCCGTCATCGAACCGGGACAGGTATTCGACAATGAGCGGGCGGTTGACGGTGAAACCCTTGTATTCGGCAAGTTCGTCGGGCAGGTCGCGGATCACGCGATGCAGGCGGCGTCCCCATTTCGGCACCGTGACCAGATCCTGCAGCGAGATCAGATAGCAGCGGATCGGAAAGGCCAGTCCGTTCGAACGCGGCAGCCGGAAAAATGTCTGCAACTCGACCCGCAGATATTGCTTTTCGCCGGTATTTTCGGGTGTCAGCGTGCGTTTTTCCGGGCCCCATTTGTGGTAGTTCTCGGGGCTGGTATCCAGTCGCGGATTGACCGTCATCGTCCAGTTCAGCCGCCGCGACGGCGCGTCCTGCTGAATCGCCAGAAGGAATTTCAGCGCCCGCTGGAAAATCCCCATCTCGTGCGCCAGAGGCACTGGTGCGTGCCATTCGAAGAAATTCATCCCGATATCGAAATCCAGGCTCCAATCGGCCTGGCTGGTCACCATCCCGGCCTCCATCCACAGATTGCCATCGCGTTGATCGAGTACCGCGAAATCGCCCTGAGCCTGACGGGTGATATATTCCATCGGCCCGTAAGGCAGGGTGGTCGGATCGAGGAAGGTGAATTTGTGGTCGATCCCCAGTGGCCGGTTGATCCAGTGCCAGCGGTCGCCATCGCGATGCAGGCTGAACAGTTCGGGGTAATCCTCGGATTTCGCCTCCATGATCAGTTCCAGAAGATCCCAGCCCGCCAGTTCCATATGCGGCAGCGACTGGCAACGCAGCGGATCCTCTTTCAGGGTGATCTCGCGATCCCGCATCTCGGCGACGTAATGTTCGTCGACATCGAAGCGGTTCTCGAACGGGCTGCCCGCCCGCCCGCTTCCATGCGGTTCCATATTGACCGCATACATGTAGTCGTCCTTGTCGAAGGGGAAGGGAAAGCGCCGGATCGCCGCGGGCGAGTTGTGATAGCTGTAATCGTCGCGGAAGGTCTCGTCATTGAACTGGATGGTCATCGGTTCCTCCTGGATCGGTCAGGGTTGGAAGAAAGGACCGGGGTTCCACCCCGGACCCCGAGATATTTGGACAAAGAAGAAGGGGCCGGCGATTGCGGGACATGATGTTACCGGTCGATGATCAGTTCGCGGCCGCGGAAGCGCGACACGCAGGGCATGATCTTCGTCTGAGAGGAATGCTCGTCCTCGGACAGCCAGTGGTCGTTATGTTCGATCCGGCCGTGGCAGGAGACGACATCGGTTTCGCAGCGGCCGCAGGCCCCGCCCCGGCAGCTCCAGTCGATCTCGACCTGCGCCTCTTCCAGCGCCTCGAGCAGGCTTTGATGCGGGCCGACCGTGACGGTCCGGCCGGATTTGGCCAGCGTCACCTCGAAGGCGCGGCCGGGTGGCGGCGCCAGGAACACCTCGGAATGCAGCGAGCCGCGCGGCCAGCCCAGCCGGGCGGCGCATTGCGCCACTGCAGTGATCAGCCCTTCGGGACCGCAGGTATAGACATGGGTGCCGATCGGCTGGCGGTCGAGGATCGCGCCCAGATCCATCCTATCGCCCTCATCCGAGATATGGCTGTGGATATGCGGCAGGCGGGGCAGCAACCGCAGGCCGGCAGCCTCGCTGCGCAAGCGGGCGGCATAATGGATTTCGAACCGGTCCTGCATCCGCAGGAGTTGCCGCATCTGGGCGATGATCGGGGTAATGCCGATGCCGCCGGCGATCAGCACATGCTTGCGCGCCCGCGCATCAAGCGAGAACAGGTTCAGCGGCGTCGAGATCCGCAGCGTATCGCCCTGCCCGACATTTGAATGCATGAAGCGCGAACCACCCCGCCCGCCATCCTCGCGGCGCACCGCGATCTCATAGCCCGAACCGTCCTGCGGATCCGAGATCAGCGAATAGGCATTGCGGCGAAGCAGATCGCCATCGGGCATCTCGACCACGACATGCGCGCCGCCGGAAAACAGCGGCAGTTTCTTGCCGCCTGGATGTTCGAAGCGAAAACGCTTGACCAGTGGCGACAGGGCCTCGATCTCGGTGACACGCAACATCTGGGCGCTCATGCCTTGATCTCCTGCTTTGGGGGAACTTCGCCGGGGGTCTCGGCATCGACGCAAACGCCCTGAAATGCGGCATAGCGGCGCGAGTAATGGTCGCGCACGAACAGCGACAACCCGCAATGCGAACAGGTGAAGGGATCGGTGGTGACATCCTCCGTGATGCCCTTGCAATGCACGCATTGCATACGCCGCGCAAGACTGCCGCGATGCTCGGCCTCGATCGCCTCAAGCAGCATTCCCGCCGCCAGAGCCTCAGCGGTGGCCTGACCGATCAGCCCCTCGGTTCCGGCCAGATAAAGCCGGGTATTCATGGGCGCTTCTGCCAGAAGCTTGCGGAATCGCGGCAGGATCGAGGCGTAGCTGGCGGCCTCGACATAGCTGGCCGGACCCTGCGCCTCGAGCCGGGGCCCCAGATCGCTGCCCTCCGGGATATAGATCACGGTGGCATGGGGCAGCACCGCCGGATCGGCCGCGATCAGGTCCAGCAGCGCCTCGCCGCCGGGGCCGCTGGCAAGCATCAGTGCGGGCACGGTGCCATGCGGCGTCAGCCCGCCATAGATCGGGCGGCTGATGATCGAGGGGGTGAATTTCGTGGCTGGCATTGGCTACATATTCCCTGTCAAACGATGGGCGGGGCGGTCTTACGCCGCCCGCTGTCCCGGATTTTGCGTCAGCCCTTCGCGGTGCGGCGCTTCTTGTCCTGATCGTAGAAGGGCATCGGATGGGCGATGGCGGGGATCTGGCCACCCGAATTGCGGATCGTCAGCTTGGTTCCTTCCACCGCGCAATCGACCGGCATCCGCGCGATGCCGACATTGTGCTTGTTCAGCGGGCTGTAGAAGCCGATGGTGACGACGCCGACCTCCTTGCCGTCCTTGAGGATCACCGCGCCTTCCTCGGCCGCCTCGGTCCCTTCAAGCTTGACGCCGTAGATCTTGAAGCGCTCCTTGCCTTGCAGGCGATAATGCTCTTCCGCGCCGCGGAAGCCGGTTTTGCCCTTGGAGACGGTGAAATCCAATCCAAGTTCCCACAGCGTATCGCCGCAGGCTTCGTTCTCGAACGGGTATTTCTCGGAATTGTCATAGGGGAAGAACAGCAGATAGCTTTCCGCCCTGAGCAGGTCCAGCGTGGTGAAGCGGCTTGGGATGATCCCCATCGCCGCGCCCTCGGCTACGATGGTATCCCAGATCTCGACCGCATCCTGACGGCGGCAGAAAATCTCGTAACCGCGCTCGCCGGTATAGCCGGTGCGCGAGATGGTCACGGGTTTGCCGAACAGCGTCGTGTGGATATGGCTGAAATAGACCACATCGCGGATGCCCGGCACATGCTTTTCCAGATAATCCACCGCCAGAGGCCCTTGCAGCGAGATATCGTGCAGATCGTCATCGAACATCACGCTGACATTGCGCCCGGTCGCCGCCATGGTCAGCTGCTCATGCCCCTGCCCCGCGCCATGCACGACCATGAAGCTATGCGGACCCATCCGGTAGACCACGCAGTCATCCACGAATTTACCGGCATCGTTCAGCATGCAGCAATAGGTCGAGCGGCCCGGTTTGAGCTTTTCGATATCGCGCGTCACGGCACGGTCGATCACATGGCTGGCATGGGGGCCGAACACATGCACTTTCTTCAGACCCGACACATCCATCACCCCGGCCTTGGTGCGGATTGCCATATATTCTTCCATCTGGTCCTTGTCGTAGCTCCAGGCTGTGCCCATTCCGCTCCAGTCCTCGAGCTCCGAACCCATGGCCCGGTGCCGGTCCGCCAGAGCCGAAAATCTCCACGATGCTGTCATGACGTCTGTCCTTTTCTCGCAATGCGCCTGTTTTGAACCCGATGCGAAGCGGCGCCTGCCGACCACCCCGCAAGGTGCCGGGAAACCCTCCGGGAAACCGGATCCCGATATTCCGTGACGGATGTATCAAATATCGCGCGGCAAAATCGCGCCGCATGGCCTGCCGCCGAAACATCAGGATCCGGATGGCGGCCATCATCTGCGACCTCGCGAATAACCACGACCTCGACACCTCCCCTGTCTGGTCCAACCAGTATCATAAACTGGTTCATTCGACTGAACCTATTACAACATGGAAAATTCCTATAGGGCAATATTTTTTCGCTTGAGGAACTTTAGTGGTTGTTTTCTTGCAAATACTTTGAGCAAACAGGTGCTCGGTTTTGCACCTACGGATCACATCAGGCCCGAAAATTGGTCAACCGGAGCCCCTTATTCAGACCACGATACCCCGAATCACCCCTCCGTATGGATCGGAACGCCAAGTTCCGGGTCGGGAAATCCGGGTGCTGGCAAGAAACGGGCGTTTCCGGAAGAGACCCAGTGGACAAGCAGAAGCATCGCCCCGGCCGAAGAGACAAGCAGCATCAAGCAATTTTCCTATAGGGAATATCAAATTCCTTGAGGGAATATTCATTTCATGCTATCTACACAGTTGGATTTCCGGGGAGGGCAACCATGTATTACGCCGCTCAGCAGAAGCAGTCTCTATATGACAGGCTTGGAGGAGAAGACGGGATCCGCGCCCTGGTCGAGGAATTCTATGATATCGTCGAACAGGATGAAGCCGCGAAGGAGCTGCATCTTTTGCATCTGCAAGGTGCCGGAGTCGCCCATTCCCGAGAAGAGCAGTTCAACTATCTCTGCGGCTTCTTCGGAGGGCCGCAATATTATGTGATGAAGCACCGGCATTCGAGGCTGAAGGATATTCATGAACATGTGCCTGTCGGCGCGGAGATGCGCGATCTCTGGCTGGAATGCATGAAGAAGGCCATCACGAATCTCGGCATCGACGGCGATCTGGCGAGCCTGCTGATGCGCCATTTTTCTACGGCAGCCGAAACAGCCAGAAACATGGACTGACATATTCCGCCGGTAAAGAAACGGACCGCAGTGCCTGTAGTTCCAGGCAAACGATGCCCGCCCATCACGATAAATGCAGCAATGCAGATATCGCCTGTCAGGATATTTGGCTTTCCGCCCGATTTTCGACCCGAGCGGCGCTTCTACCGTGACTATGGGATCGTTGCGACGTGCCCTTGGCGGACATGTGAGACACCAACGTGCCACATAGATCCGTGCCGCTGTTAGGCTACGGCCCGCTTCCAGCCTGCGGCCAACACGCCTGCGCCGATCATCAGAGAACCACCGACGCGGTTTACCGTTCGTTGCACGCTTGGCTTGCGGATCGACTTTCGGGCCATCGATGCCATCAGCCCGTAAAATCCAGCGTTCAGGACTGCCAGAACAAGGAATGTCGTCTCGAAGATAATCATCTGTGGCAACAATGGCAGCGCTGTGTTCATGAACTGAGGCAGGAAGGCAACAAAGAAGATGATGCTTTTCGGGTTAAGAGCCGTCACGACATAGGTGTGCAGGAAAATCCGTATCGGCCTTTCTTTCGGCACGGCTTTGGCATCCGTGTTGGCTGCGTCCGCCGGGACCGGCGCGCGCCAGAGCTTTACACCAAGGTAAATCAGATAGGCTGCCCCGACCCATTTCAATATCGTGAACAACATGGCGGACGCCGCAAGCAGCGCCCCAAGGCCAAGCATGGAAGCTGTCATGGCGGTGAAATCGCCAAGAGCGACGCCGCCGACCGTCGCGCCAGCCGCTTTCTTGCCGTGACCGAGCGCGTAGGAGATCACCAACAATATCGTGGGACCGGGAATTGCCAGCAAGACGGCAGATGCGGCCGCGAAGGCGAGCCATTGTTCAAAAGCCATTGCGTTCCTCCTGTTGGAAGTTCGAGCAAGCCATAGGCCAGAATCCGGTGCAAGGGATTTGTGAAATATCCCCTCTGCCCCGCATAACCAACGGCACCACCACAGGAAACCTCGACAAACCTGACTGGCGCTTGGGATGCTAGCCTGACGGTTCTGCACCCCGAAAGCCATCGATCCCGCGTTTCACGAGTCGAAGTCTTATGGCCTCCGACAGCCCGGGCCTCATTCGAATGTCCGGTAAAGCTGCCCCCAACCCGGATCATGCATATGCGCCCACAGGCCCGCGCGCTCGACCAACGCGGCGGCCTCGCGCTGCCCCTGGGCAAGGGCGTCGCCGATATCGACTGCCGTGATCTTGCGATTCTCCATCACCAGACGGCCGTCGACCATCACCGTTTCGACATCCGCACCGCTCGCCTGATGGATCAGGCGATGCACCGGCATCCAGTCCGGCGTCAGATGCGGCTGAGCCATGTCCAGCACAACCAGATCGGCCTTCTTGCCGGATTCGAGCGATCCGATCTCATGCCCAAGGCCCAATGCATTCGCCGCGTCGATGGTGATCATCTCCAGCACCTTGCCGGGCGGAAAGAAAAACCGGTCGTGGTTTCGCAGCACATGCTGGACCGATTGGAACAGCCGCGCGGTCTGAAGCATGTCGAAATGACGGCTGGGCGCAGTGCCGTCGGTCGTGATCGCCAGATTGATGCGACGGGCCATCATCTCGATCACCGGTGTCGAGCGACCGGGGGGCGCATGGGTCACATGGGTGCCGGTCTCGGCCAGGATGTCGATTTCGGCGGGCGAGATCCCCCAGCAATGCTGAAGATGGATATCGGGGCCGAGAAGTGCGTTTTCCTTGTCCTGAAAGGCAAGCCGGATATGACCGGCGAAAGCGTCCGAATGCAGGCGGATACCGTATCTGCGGGCCAGTTCCCGGATCGCGCGGGCATGCATCCTGTCATCCGGCGTCAGCGTAACCGCCTGATCGGGGGTCGAGATATTCGAGGGATCAAGCGAGGGGACGATGGTGAAAGGCGTCAGATAGACGCGGATCCGGCCGTCGTCGCTTCCATCCAGTGTCTGAATGGCAGCTTCGGCGCCTTCCATCATCTCGGCAAAACTGATGCTGCGCCGCCTTGGGCTGCCATCTTCCCAACGGGTCACGTCGCGCGGCCATGGCATACCGGCAGGGCCGGTACAGATGATCTCGCGCAGGCCCATCTGCGAATAGGCGCGCGCATGGTTGACCGCGAATTGCGGATCGTCGCTGCGTGGCATGGATGAGATGATGCTGACCCCGGTCGTCACCCCTGCCCGCAGCCGCTCCAACCCCGAGACCAGCCCGTCCGCATACCAGAATTCACGCGTCGTCGCGTGGTAATAGGCGGGCGTGACGATCTTCATCCATGCCGGGCTGGTATCCGATGCAAGACTGCGGATCAGGCAATGCCCTGCATGGCCATGCGCATCGATCAGGCCGGGGATGATCAGCTTGCGCCGGCAATCGATCACCCGGTCGCCCGGCTGCCCCACGACATCGGCATCCGGCCCGACCTGATCGATCCGGTTCCCGATCACCCGAACCGCGCCATCCTCGATGATCCGCCGTTCCGGGTCGACAGGGATGACGGTGGCGTGGCGAAAAACGGTGGCGGTCATGGGAAGCCTCGTGGCGAAGAACCGGCGCAACCGGCGCCGCGGGAAGTTGCGGCGCCCGTCACCGGGCACCGCTTGGTGGAACTTGCGAGGGCCAGCTTACTCGGCCATCTTGGTGTACCAGTGACGGGCCTTGTTATCGGCGCGCAGATCGATGCTTTCCACATTGTCGCGCGTTGCCCAGGCGATGGGCTGTTGATGCAGCGGGATCAGCAGCACCTCTTCCTTGGCGATCCGCAGCGCCTCTTCTTCAAGTTTCAGCCGCTCTGCCGGATCGGTCGCCTCGGCCGCCTGTTTGACGAAACCGTCCAGTTCAGGCGAAGACCAGCCGCCATAATTCGACACGCCATAGGCGTCTTCCTTGGTGGCCAGCACCTGTGACAGCAGCGAGAACGCGTCCAATGTCGGTTCATTCGCCCAGCTCAGGTTGAACATCTCGGTATTGCCCTGTGAGCGCTTGGGCGACTGGACCGAGCGCGGGCCCATGTCGATATCGACCTGCATCCCTGCCCGTTGCAGCATATTGGCGATTCCCTGGCACCAATCCTCTTCGTTGATGCTTTCGTCATTCATGCAGGTATAGGTAAAGCGCAGCCCGTCGGCCCCGGCCTCCTTCAGCAGAGCGGCTGCCTTTTCGGGATCCGCGGGCTCGAATGTATCAAGCGATTCCGCATAGCCTGCGACCTCGGGCGCGATCAGCGACCCGGACGGGCGTGCAAGCCCGCGCATGACACGCTGGTTGATCAGATCGCGATCGATCAATGCCTCGACTGCCTGCCGCACGCGAATGTCGTTGAACGGGTTCGGACGTCCGTCGGGCAGGGTTTCGCGCCGGTTCATCGCCAGGAAAACCGTGCGTAATTCGGTCATGGTCAGAACCTTGATCGAAGGGTCCGCCTTCAGCCGCTCCAGATCCTGAACCGGGGCACTGTCGATCACATCCACCTCGCCCGACAGAAGCGCGGCGATACGGGTCGCGGCCGAACTGATCGGGATGAATTCCAGCCGGTCGATATTGTGCTGCGCCTCGTCCCACCAGGTTTCGTTCGCCAGCAGCACGGTCTTGCTGTCGGGGGCGCGGCTTTCCAGTTTGAACGGGCCGGTGCCATTGGTGTTATTGGTCGCATAGCCCTCGACGCCCGCGCCGAAATCGGTCGGGGCCTCGGTATTGTTGTTCTTCAGCCAATCGGCATCAAAGACGAAAATATTGGTGATATCGTTCAGGAACAGCGATGATGGTGTCGAGACCTCGATCTCGACCGTGTAATCGTCGATCTTCCGGATATCCTCGTAAAGCGGCATGTTGCCCTTGAGCGGCGATGCCGGGTCGGCGGCGCGCTTGAACGATGCCACCACGTCATCGGCGGTCAGTTCGGCACCATCGTGGAATTTGACCCCTTCGCGCAGCGTGAAGCGCCAGAACGAGTCGTCAACAAGCTCCCATTCCGTCGCCAGAGCGGGTTCCAGCCCGAATTCCTTGTCATAGCGGACCAGCCCTTCGTAAATGTGGTTCAGGAAGGCGAGGTTCGCCGTCGAGGGAACCGAATTCGGATCCAGCGAATAGATATCCGCGCGGGATCCCCATTTGACGACTGTCTCGGCCTGAACGGTTACGGCACTGACGGACAAAGCCAGTGCTGCCACGATGGTCTTGACGATATTCATTGAACTCTCCTGTTGGTTTTTCTGATTGGTTGGCCGGTGCGTTATCCCCTGCGCATCACGCGAAATGGCAGGCGACACAGGCGCCATCCGGCATCTGCCGCAATTGCGGCCGTTCGGATCCGCAGCGGTCCTGCGCCAGCGGGCAACGCGGATGGAACGTGCAGCCCGAGGGCGGCGCAAGCGGGCTTGGCACCTCGCCTGCGACGATCTCGCGGTTGCGGTTCGGGTCGTTTACATCCGGAATCGTTTCCAGAAGCAGCCGCGTATAGGGATGCTTGGGATCTGCGAACAGAACCTCGGTATCGGCCTGCTCGACAATCCGGCCCAGATACATGACCGCGATCCGGTCGGACATGTGGCGGACGACGGACAGGTCATGGCTGATGAACAGATAGGTCAGCCCAAGCTCGTCCTGCAATCGCCGCATCAGATTCAAGATCTGGGCCTGCACCGAGACATCCAGCGCACTGGTCGGTTCATCGCAGACCAGGAATTCCGGCTCGGATGCCAATGCCCGCGCGATCGAGATCCGCTGCCTCTGCCCGCCCGAGAATTCATGCGGGAATTTGTCGCCATCCGCCACATTCAGCCCGACGATGCCCAGCAATTCCCCGACGCGATCCTGAATCTCGGCATCGTTCCGGCGCAGTTTCAATTCGCGCAGCGGCTCGGCGATGATATTCTTGACCCGCCAGCGCGGGTTAAGCGAGGCATAGGGATCCTGAAAGATCATCTGTGCAGACAGCGGCGCGCCAGCCTTGCCCGGCGCAAAACGGCACTCGCCCCCGCTTGGCAGATAAAGCCCGGTCACCAGTTTGGCCACCGTCGACTTGCCGCAGCCTGATTCGCCCACAAGGCTCAGGCAGCCGCCGCGGGGAACCTCGAAGCTGACATCGTTGACAGCATGCAGGTAGCTGCGGCCCTGACGATACAGCAGCCGGTTCAGAAACGGCGCCGACACATCGAAGACACGGTCGAGATTAACAACTTCTAGCGCATCGGTTTGGGTGGCAGTCATTCGACGCCTCCTTCGTAAAGCCAGCAGGCGGCCTCTCCAGCACTGCTGGGAACAAGATCGGGACGCTCGCGGTAGCATCGCGGACCTGCG
This sequence comes from Paracoccus onubensis, assembly GCF_003591515.1. Classification (GTDB taxonomy): domain Bacteria; phylum Pseudomonadota; class Alphaproteobacteria; order Rhodobacterales; family Rhodobacteraceae; genus Paracoccus; species Paracoccus onubensis. The sequence goes on along the minus strand of NZ_QZCG01000003.1, from coordinate 203,822 downwards.
GATTTGCAGCGCGGATTGAAGGCGCAGCCCACCGGGATCGCGTTCAGCCGCGGCATCGAACCGTCGATCTGGTGCAGCTTCTCTACCCGCGCGCCAAGCGCCGGGATCGAGGCCATCAGTCCGCGCGTATAGGGATGGGCCGGGGTTTTCAGCACCTGCTCGACCGGCCCGACCTCGACCACACGGCCGGCATACATGACCGCGACACGATCGGCGGTTTCGGCGATCACGCCCATGTCATGGGTCACCAGCATGACGGCAGTGCCATGATCCTTGCAAAGCCGCCTGAGAAGCCCGGTGATCTGCGCCTGAATCGACACGTCCAGCGCGGTGGTGGGCTCGTCCGCGATGATCAGCCGCGGGTTCGCGGCCAGCGCCAGGGCGATCACGACGCGCTGGCGCATCCCGCCCGAAAACTGATGCGGGTAATGGTCGATCCGCTCGGCAGGCCCGGGAATGCCCACTTCGCGCAACAACTCGATGGCCCGCGCCCGCGTCTGCGCGCGCGTGATGCCCTGTCCATGCTGGCGAATGGTTTCGGACAATTGCGCGCCGACCGTAAACAGCGGATTCAGCGAGGTCAGCGGATCCTGAAAAATCGCCCCGATCTCGCGGCCGCGAACCTGTTCCATCTCTCGGTCGCCAAGGCTGTCGATCCGGCGACCCGTCAGCAGGATTTCTCCGCCAGCGATATGACCGGGACGCTCAAGCAATCCCAGGATCGCCGCGCCGGTCATCGATTTGCCCGCGCCGCTTTCGCCTACGACGCCCAGAATTTCGCCCGGCTGAATCGTCAGCGAAACGTCATTCAGCGCGGTCAGCGTTCCGTGACGGTTCGGGAACTCGACCACCAGATTGCGGACCTCCAGACAGGGCTGTCCTGCATCAAGCATCTTGGCTCTCCTTTACCGGATAGCTGGGGGGAAAGATGTCCTCGACCGGGGGATGCTCCCATGTCCGCGCCGGATATTGCGCGACCAGCCGGTCGTATTGCGCCTGCGCGCGGTCGCGTGCCGCCTGCATGTCGATGCCCGCGACGTCGCCGCCGCGCATCGACAATCGCCCGTCCACGAAAACCGCATCGGTCATTTTGCCCGATCCGCCGACCACCAGCGTCGTCACCGGATCGACCGAAGGGGCCATGATCACATCGTCCAGCCGGAAAACCGCAAGATCGGCCTTTGCCCCCGCCGCGATCCGTCCGATATCGTCGCGGCCAAGCGCCCTTGCTCCGCCCAATGTCGCCGCATCGAACAGATCGCGGCAGGCAATCCGCTCCGGCCCGCCGTCATTCATGCGACAGGCGATCAGCCCGACCAACAGGTTCATCAGCATGTCGGGCGGCGATGTGTCGGTGCCCATGGCGATATTGATTCCCATGTCACGCAGCCGCGAGAAGCTTTTCAGGCTGCTGCCGCTGCGGGCCGAAACCAGCGAGCAATGCACGACCGAAACCCCGTGCCGCGCATAATGGGCAAGATCCTGATCGGTGGCATTGGTCGCATGAGGCGCGATCAGCCGGTCGTTCAACAACCCCTCTTGCGCCAGCCAGTCCGGGCCGGTGGTGCCGTAAAGCTTCCGCAGCGTTTCGGTTTCCATCGTGCCCTGCGCCATGTGCAGACGCACCTTCACATCCAGATCCCGCGCCCGCTCGAATGTCGCCCGCAGCAGATTTGCGGTCGATGTCTCGACCCGGTCTGGCGCCAGCAATCCCTGCACCAATCCCTGATGACGGCCCGCCTGCCGGGCGATGTAATCAGCGGCATCGGCCAGTCCGCGCAAACCGCGTTCCTCGTCGAAATGCGGGCGCATATCGCCGGGGCCGTGCAGCACCATCCCGCCCGAGCGATAGGCCGGGCTCAGATAGACCCGCAGGCCCAATTCGCCCGCCGCCTCGGCAGCGGCATCGAATTCCGCCACCGTCTCGCCCCATTCCCGATAGAACAGCGATGCGATGGGCGCGGCTGTGGTGATGCCATTCAGCAGAAGCTGGCCGAAGGCGAAACGTTTCTGAAAGGCGAGTTCCTCGGGGGTATACATCTCGTAGGGGCCGCGCTCGACATAGGATATCGGCCAGACGCGGCCTTTCTTCCATGACGGAAAGTGATCGATGCCCAGCAATGTCGTGTCCAGATCGGACAGCGCATCCAGATCGATCAGTCCGGGCGAGATCAACGCCGCGCCGAAATCGATACGGCGGGCGACCTCGCCCTGAAAACCGTGACCGGCGAAGATCACCCGGTCATGCTCGATCACGACTTCGCCGCGCTTCAGCATGACAGGTTGGGTGCCATCATGGGCCAGAACCCAATTGGCAGTCAGCAGGCTGCGGCCATCGGGACGCACGCCCAGTTCCAATGCGGCAAGGGAATGACGGTCCATGATCAGGGCATCTCCACAATGCAAAGCCCGTCTCGCGCCACGACGCGCCCGCCCTTGACCACCAGCGGGCGCGGCGCGCGGTTCACGACGGCATGGGCGACGGTCTGCCCGTCCAGCAGGGTGAAATCGGCCTTGCAACCGACCCCGTATCCTTCCAGCCGCATGACATCGGCTCCGCCCTGCGAGACGATCTCCAGCGCCAGCCGCAGATCAGCGTCCGAGCGGAAGCCGTTCCGCATCCCGATCACCGTCGCGCGGTCGATCATGTCAGGCTGGCCCCAGGGCCCCCAAGTATCGCGGATACCGTCACATCCCGCGCCCACCCGGATCCCCGCCTCGCGCAGCCGCTTGACCGAGGGCACCGTAGCCGAGGGCGCACCGGTGGTCAGGATGGCGATATCCAGTTCGGCGATCTCGTCGATCAGCCTGCCGACGCGCAGATGGTCGTTCATGCCAAGCGCAAAAGCATGGCTGATGGCGAATTTGCCCTGCATGCCATTGGCCCGGACCCGTTCGAAGATCAGTTCCATTGTGAAGGCGCCAAGCTCGCCCGCCTCATGCAGATGAATGTCGACGCTCACGCCATGCTTCACCGCCAGCGCGAACAATGCGTCAAGCTGCCCCTTCGGGTCACGATCGATACCGCATGGATCGATGCCACCCAGAACCTCGCAGCCGGAAGCCAGCGCTTCGTCCAGCAATTCAAGCGTTCCGGGCATGACCATCAGGCCGGACTGGGGAAAGGCCACAATCTCGATATCGATGATGCCGCGCAGTTTCTCGCGCGTTTCCTGCACACCTTCGACCAGCCGCAACCCGTGGGTGGGATCGATGTCGACATGGCTGCGGATATGGCTTGCACCATGCGCCGCCAGCCCGATCGCGTGCCGCATGGATTGCCGGTGCGGATCGATGCCGATCCCGATCCGGTTCTCGCGTTCGAAATCGATCCGGCTTCGCAACACGGCCTCGCGGTCGTTCTCGTGCCAGTCCATGCCCCAGGTGGTCTTGTCCAGATGGGTATGGGCGTCGATCAGGCCCGGCCAGAGGATCGCATTGCCCCCATCCTCGACGGTAACGCCATCCACCGCCTTGATCCGCCCGATTTCGGCGATCACGCCGTTCCGGATCAACAGGTCTGTAGCATCAGCGCCCAGCGGACGAATATTCTTCAACAGCAGATTGGACATGCGTGGATTACCTCAGCTTTGGATTAAGGGCGTCGCGCAGCCAGTCGCCCAGCAGGTTCACCGAGATGACCAGCAGCGACAATTGCAGCACCGGGAAGATCACGATCCACCACATGCCCGAGAACAGGTACTGATTGCCGATGCGGATCAGCGTCCCCAGAGAGGGCTGCCCCGGAGGCATACCGATGCCCAGAAAGGACAGCGTCGCTTCGGTCAGGATGGCCATGCCAAAGCTGAGCGTGGCGGCGACCAGCACCGGGGTCAGCGTATTGGGCAGGATGTGCCGCGCCATGATCCGCCGCGACGAGACGTTCAGCAGCTTTGCCGCCATCACATATTCCTTGCCCTTCTCGACAATGCTTTGGGCGCGGACGGTCCGGGCATATTGCACCCAGCCAGAGATGGTGATCGCCAATATCAGCACGGCCGACGCGCCGATTTCCCGCAGGTCGGGCGGCAGCATCTGGCGCACCACGGCCGAAACCAGGATCGCGATCAGGATCGTCGGGATCGACAGGACCACATCGCCGATCCGCATCAGGATATTGTCCAGGATGCCGCCGAAATATCCCGCGACCAGACCGATTGTCAGCCCGATCATCAGCGACAGCGCGACCGAGACGATGCCGATCATCACCGATGTCCGCGTGCCGTAAAGCATCACCGACAGCATGTCCCGGCCCTGCGTATCGGTGCCCAGAAGATAGGGCCATTCGGAACCATCCAGCCAGATTGGCGGCAGCTCTGATTTCCACATGTCCAGCTGCGCCGGATCATAGGGGTTCTGTGGGGCGATCAGTGGCGCCAGAAAGGCGGTGACGATCAGCAGCAGCAGGATCGCCAGCGCGATCCGCGCCGAGAGCGAATGGGTAAAGGACCACCACAGGTCACTGGATCTTGCACGGGAAAACCGCGAGGGGCGTACGGATATCGTATCGGTATCGGCCATGGGATGATCCCCTATTTCGCGTTGCGCAGGCGCGGATCGATCATCGCGTAACTGATGTCGACCATGGTGTTCAGAAGTACGAAGATGAAGGCAACGATGCACAGATATGCCGCCATCACCGGGATATCGATGAAGGTGACGGCCTGGATGAACAGCATCCCCATGCCCGGCCACTGGAACACCGTTTCGGTGATCAGGGCGAAGGCGATCAGCGTGCCGATATTCATCGCGGTCAGCGTGACGACCGGCATCAGGCAGTTACGCAGGGCATGGCGGAAATAGATCCGGTGACGCGGGATGCCACGCGCCCGGGCGAATTTGACATAATCCGAACGCATCACTTCAAGCATCTCGGCCCGCACCAGCCGCATGATCAGCGTCACCTGATAAAGCGACAGCGAAATCGAAGGCAGGATCAATGCCGTCAGGCCCGATTGCGTCAGGAATCCTGTCGACCACCATCCCAACTGGACCACGTCCCCGCGACCGAAAGCCGGCAGCAGGCCCAGCGTTACCGAGAACACGAGAATCAGCAGGATGCCCACGACGAAGCTGGGCAGCGAAACACCGATGATCGATCCGAATTGCAGCGCCTCGGAATACCAGGTGCCGCGCTTGATCGCCGTCAGAACGCCCAGAGGCAGTCCGATCAGCAATGACAGAATGGTTGCAACGATGACCAGTTCCATCGTGGCGGGAAAGCGCTCGGCGATCAGGCCAAGAACTTCCTGCCCGTTGCGGTAGGAAATGCCGAAATTGCCCTGCGCCGCATTGGCGACGAAGCGCAGATACTGCACGAAGAAATTATCGTTCAGCCCCAGCCTTTCCCGCAGCGCATCACGGTCGGCCTGCGTGGATTGCTCGGTCGACATCATGTCCACCGGATCGCCTGCAAGCTGGAATATCAGAAAGGCCAGGAACGAGACGGCCAGCATCACCAGCGCCGCGTTCAGAAGTTTCTTGATGATAAATACAAGCATCGGCTATCTTCGCTCCCCCCGGATGGTGTCAGCATGGACACTCCGCCGGATTGGCGCGCATGACGTCCCCATGGCCCGGATGGACGTAACTGCCCATTTCTCCCTGTACCGCCCTTTGGCTGTTTGTCTGCTTCGCAAGACCATCTCCCCTTCACCACAGTATGTCGTGGATGCTAATTGTCAATCTTATTGTCGACAATTTAGCCTACAATAAATTCCTCCATCACCGCACGCATTCTCGTCAACTGGTCTTTCGGCAGGCAGAACGACGCCCGGACCGGTGTTCAATTGCCAACTTCCTGGGCAGTCTGGACATCATTTGTGGCCGGGCCGCCTCTCCGGCCCGATTCGATCTTCTGCCGCGGAAAGTCGTAGGCGTTGATCTTCGACGTCCGCAGACCCGCTCCAAGCAGCGCCTCGGCGATCTTGACCCCGACGATGACACCATCGATCACGACGACGCCGGTCGCTTCGAACAAGGCAGGGGCCAGTTCGGACATGCCCGCGCATCCCAGAACGACGGCCTCGGCCCCGTCCTCATCCCGGGCGCGGCGAATTTCGGACAGAAGCAGATCATACGCATTCCCCATATCCGCTTCCAGTTCGAGCACCGGCAGGTTGATGCAGCGCACCTTGCGGCAGTGGCGATGCGCGCCATAGCGCTGCACCAGTTCCTCGATCGCCGGGACCGACCGGGGCAGCGTGGTGATGATCGAGAAGCGCTTGGCGAGTATCATCGCCGCCTGGATACCGGCCTGACAGATGCCGATGACCGGCCCCGCCGCCACCTCGCGCGCAGCATCAAGGCCCGGATCGTCGAAGCAGACGATGACCGTCGCCTGCGCACCCTGCGCTTCGGCCGAACGAATCTGGGCCAGCATGCCGGGAACCGACATCGCCTCATCCGTGAAGCCCTCGATGCTTTGCGGGGCGCCCTGCCCCGTCGCCACGGCAAGGCGCGTGGTCGGCAGTACGACCTGCAAGGCACTGCGGGCCGCCTGCTCGGTCATCGAAACGGTCGCATTCGGATTTATAAGAAGAATACGCATCTGCAACCTGATCACCTGGCGATTTCATCAAGACTGGGCGGCTTCAGTTCGAATTGCCGATCCGCCACAATGTAATTGTCGGCATGAAGACGGGCGATCGGATGGTAGGTGCCCGCATCGACATAGCGGCCCTGCGCGTCCAGACAGTCGCGCCGGACATGCATATGCACCACCTCGCCCAGAATGATCACGCGGCGCGGATATTCGATCAGGCGGTCGACGCGGCATTCCATCGCGCAGGGGCTGGCGGTCAGCCGCGGGCAAGCCACCTGAGCGCCGGGCGAGACCTGTTCACGCGCAAGCTGCAACTCATCCACGTCGCTATCCACGCCCAACCCGCAGATCAGCATGGTCCGCGACAGCGCCATGTCGATCATGTTCACCGTGAATTCGCCGGTATCCCGGATATTGGCAACGGTATCCTTTTCGCACCCATCCGCACGCGGCTGAATGCCCAGCGCAAGGATCGCCGGATCATGCGAGAAGACGTTGAAGAAACTCATCGGGGCGCCATTGTCGCGGCCCGCTGCCGAACGCGTGGTGACCAGCGCGATCGGGCGCGGCCCCACGAAGTTGGTCAGCAGCCGGTAGCGGTCCCGAGGATGCAGTTCAGTCAGATCAAATTCCATGTCACCCCCGTCAATCTCAGTCTTCTTGTCTCATTATGTCTACATAATTGTCAACAATAATGATGGCATTTTGATCTGGACCCCATGAAACCAGATGAGCTATGACGGTTTGACTCTAAATCGAGACCGTGAATGGAAACGCTGACCGTCGAACAGATCGCCGAACGAATCTGGCTCTCCATCGCCGAACGCCGCCTGCGTCCGGGCATGCGCCTGAAAGAGATCGAACTCGCCGAAGTTTTCGGGGTCAGCCGCGCGCGCGTGCGTCAGGTTCTTGCCATGCTGGAGCGCGACGGGCTGGTTGTGATCGAAAGCAACAAGGGCGCGGTCGTCGCCAAACCGGGCGTGGAAGATGCGAAGGATATCTTCCATATCCGCTCTGCCGTCGAGCAACGCGTCCTTGAACGCCTGACCGGACAGCTCGACGCGGCCAAGCTGGTCGAGATGTTCGAACATGTCGCCAAGGAACGGATCGCCAATAACAGCAACAACCAGCGCGAGATCATCAAGCTGTCGGGCGGTTTCCACGTCATGCTGGCCGAGATGGCCGAAGCCGAGTTCCTCTGTGGTCTGATGCGCGATCTGGTCAGCCGGACATCATTGATCACCGCCGCCTTCCGCGATTCCAACAAGCATAATTGCGGCCCTGACGAACATGAAGAGATCCTGCTGCACCTGAAGAACGGCGATCTCGAAGCCGCCAAGAAAGCCATGGCGGACCATCTGGAACATGTCGAAAGCGAGCTGAAGCTTTTGCAGGATCGTGCTCCTCCAAAAAGCCTCCGCGACGCTCTGGTATAGGATTCGTCGACTCAGCCTGTCGCAAGCACTTCACGCATCGCGGCCAGAAAGCTGTTCAAAGCAGGCGTCCGGTCATGCTGGCGATAGACGGCGAATACATCCGAAACCGGCGGATCCGGGTGGATGGGCAGAAAGACCAGCGGCCCGGTGGTCAATCTGGCAATCGCCGCAGGAACCACGCTGACGCCAAAACCCGCGACGATCAGGCTGGGAATGGATTGCGCGTCCATGACTTGCTGGGAAATTCTGGCCCGATAACCACTCGAGGAAATATGGGACATGACATGGGCGGCGAAATCCGAACTGTCCGGCCGCAGGATTACATGCGGATCATCGCGCAGATCCCAAAGCGAGACGCTTTCCTGACCGGCGGCAGGATGATCCTCGGGCAGCAATGCGACAAGCTCCTCGCGCCAGGCGAATTCATAGGTCAGTTCATCGTCTGAGGGAATCGAACGGTTGAAACTGACATCGGCGCGGCGGCTGATCACCTCGCTGATCTGTATGGCGGGCGATTGTTCATGGATCCGCACCGTGATTCGCGGATGATCGCGGCAGAACCCGGCCAGCAGATCGGCCAGGCCGCCGCGCAGGATGGATCCGGTCGTGCCGATCTCGATCAATCCGTCCTGCCCGGCATTGATTTCCCGAATTTCCAGCAGGCTTCGCTCGTGCTGGGCCAGGATGTTGCGGGCACGCTGAAGAAATGCTTCGCCCGCGCGGGTCAGAGTCATCCTGCGACTGGTGCGATTGATCAGAGCGGCATCAACCTCGCGCTCAAGCGACTGAATTAGCGTGCTTAATGGTGGTTGAGACATATGTAGCCGTCTGGCTGCGCGAGTGAAATTGGATTCCTCGGCCAGAACCACGAAACATTGCAGCTGACGTATTCTCATATCGAAACCGAATAGATATGTAATAATTCGATATTAGACTCAAATATCGAATTGACCAATATCCCCCCAATTAAAAAGCGGCCTGTCAGGGTATCCGGACGGACGCGGCCCATTCGGCAAGGCGGTGCCTGCCGATAGTTCGTGCAATGTCGGTCTTCCGTACCAGGCCGCCCGTTTAGGGAGGACGGAATATGCCAAACTGGTCCAGATCGCTGTTCGGACAGGTCTGTATTGCGCTGGTGCTGGGGGTCATGGTGGGTTTCTTCGCCCCCGAGTTCGCCGCCAGCATGAAGCCTTTGGGAGACGGCTTCATCAAGCTGATCAAGATGCTGATCCCCGCCATCGTGTTCTGTGTCGTGGTTCACGGCATTGCCGGAGCCGGTGATCTGAAGAAGGTCGGCCGCGTCGGCGTTCGGGCGATCATCTATTTCGAGGTCATCACAACGATCGCACTGGTTCTGGGGATCATGCTGGCCTATATCTTCCAGCCTGGGGCGGGCATGAATATCGACACCAGCACGCTGGATGCCTCGGCTCTTGGGGCCTATGTTGATCGCGCCCATGAGGTCAGTCAGGGCGGCACGGTCGAATTCCTGATGAAACTGATCCCCACCACGATTTTCAGCGGTTTTGCGACCGGAGATGTGCTGCAGGTGCTGCTGGTCGCGGTCCTGTTCGGCTGCGCGCTTTCCCTGCTGGGAGAGCGGGGACGCCCGCTTCTGTCGATGATCGAGCTGGCCGGTGATACGACGTTCAAGATCATGGGCTTCATTGTCCGTCTGGCGCCGCTTGGGGTCTTTGGAGCGATCGCCTATACCGTGGGCAGCTACGGCATCGGATCGCTGGCGATGCTGGGTTATCTGGTTGCGCTGTTCTATGTGACGGTCGCGATCTTCGTCGTCGCGGTGCTGGGCACCGTGATGAGAATTTCGGGCTTCAGCATCTTCAAGCTGATCCGCTATCTGCGCACCGAAATCGGCATCGTCGCCGGTACCGCAAGCAGCGATGCGGTCCTTCCGCAAACCATGCGCAAGCTGGAACATCTGGGCATCAAGGATTCGACCGTCGGGCTTGTTGTTCCCACGGGCTATTCGTTCAATCTCGATGCCTTCTCGATCTATCTGACCCTCGCCGCGCTGTTCATCGCGCAGGCGACGAATACCGACTTGTCGCTCATGGAATTGCTGACGATCCTTGGGGTGGCACTGATCACCTCGAAGGGCGCGCATGGGGTACCGGGTTCGGCCATCGTGATCCTTGCGGCGACCCTGACCGCCATTCCGGCTATTCCGGCCATCGGTCTGGTTCTGGTCCTGTCGGTGGATTGGTTCATGGGCATCGCCCGCGCGCTTGGGAACTATCTGGGCAATTGCGTCGCCACGATGGCGGTCGCCTCCTGGGTCGGCGATATCGACCGTGACCGGGCCCAGCGCGTCCTCGACGGCGAGGAATTGAACAGCCCCGACATACTGGAAGAACCCGCCCCGTCGAGCAAAACCGAAGAACAGGTGCAGCATGTATGATCCTATCGAAAAAGAAGCCGGAATGCCCGAGCAGGCACCGTCCATGACTGATATGCCCCCGGAGGGCGCCCCTCGTGATGATATCGCGCAGATTCCCCGCAAACAGCCCCGTGCCGTTCCCTATGCCGGACCGGTTGCCGGCCTGCCGCCGCAGAGCGGTCTGACCACCGACACGGCAGTTTTCACCGATGCCTATGCGATCGTCCCGCGCTCCGTGATGCGCGATATCGTCACCAGCTATCTGCCCGGCTGGGAAGGCATGCGCATGTGGGTGCTGGCCCGCCCGCTTTCGGGTTTTGCCGAAACCTTCAGCCAGTATATCGTGGAACTGGCCGAAGGCGGTGGCAGCGATCAGCCCGATGACGATCCCGAAATCGAACATGCGATCTTCGTGACCGCAGGGGCTCTGCGTGTCACCATCGACGGGACGGCGCATGATCTGACGCCCGGCGGTTTCGCCTATATCCCCCCGGGCACGCCGTGGCAGGTGCATAACCGTGCGTCCGGCGAGACCGGCTTTCACTGGTGGCGCAAACGCTGGCAGCCCTGCAAGGGCGTCGACCGGCCCGATCCGATCATCGCGCAGGAACAGGATATCGATCCTTCCGCCATGCCCGATACGGATGGCGCCTGGGCCACGACGCGGTTCATGGATCCGGCCGATCTGCGCCATGACATGCATATCACCGTCGTCACGCTGCAGCCCGGCGGCTCGATCCCCTTCGCCGAGACCCATGTGATGGAACATGGCCTGTTCGTGCTGGAGGGCAAGGCCGTCTATCGCCTAAACCGCGACTGGGCCGAGGTCGGCCCGGGTGATTTCATGTGGCTGCGCGCCTTCTGCCCACAGGCCTGCTATGCGGGCGGGCCGGGCCGGTTCCGCTATCTTCTGTACAAGGACGTCAACCGTCACGCCGCCCTCTGGCAGAACCGCTGAAAGACGCGGAGGCTTCCCTTTAACGGTTATTGTCTCATATCAGGATAGGACGCGCTTAAATCGGATCATGGCGATAAATGCTTCACGATATCTCGCCACCAGCGCAGAAGACCGGGATCCTTGCATAATTGACAGCCATTACGGATGCTGACAAGCTTCGGGCAAAGTGATACCCGAGCTTTCAACCATTGCTTAACTTATGCCATTTCCCGGTCCATCACCATTGACCCGACAATTGCCCCCGCACACGACCGACAGCCTGTCGCTGAACCACACTGAAATCCCTTTTCAGTTCCAGGATCAGACCGGTGTTCCATTCTGGGACCGTCCGGCCTGCCCGGGGCCGTTATATCCGGATTTCTGCGAGTTTTCGCCGGGTGAGCAACTTTACGTCGTAATGGATGGCGCAACCCGACAGCAGCATCTGGGTGCCAATGACCTTGAAACCTATCAGGAAACGCTGTCCGCCGCCCCATTTTTCACGACCGGCACCGCCCGGGACGAATATGGCCCGTGGCTGCTGGCTCTTGGCGTCGAGGGACGCATTCGCGCGCGTTTTCTGGAATCGATGTTCAGTCGCGAAGCCGCGCCACTCACCGGAATATTTCTGAAAACCCATGCCTCTTACTCAGAGCTCCGTTCGCATCTGCGCGGCCTGACCAAAGTCTGCCCGGATCCGGATTCCGATCCCTCGATTTTCTTACGCTTTTGGGATCCCCGGACGACAGCGGCGCTGTTCAAGGCCAATCTGCACCGCAGCGAGTTTATCGAACGGCTTTGCCATACCCGTTCGGGTACGCCAATTATCTGGTACGCCGCCACTGCGCATGACCGGATGCATCGCTTCGCCCCGACCGGGAAGGTTACCGCTCTGCGCAGCCGATCGCCGCTTATCCTTGAACCGCGTGATCGGGCTGCCCTGAATGACGTCGGATTTGCTGCCTTGGGAAGTGTCATCGGTAACTGGCTGAGCGGCTCTTATCCGAACCTGTCGGATATCGGCCATGCCGCGCAGGAGCGGATCGGCCAGCACGTCGTGACGATCGGCAGGCAGCACCGCTTTACCCTGAAGGACGAGTTTTCCCAGCTGGCGCATCTCATGCACTATCTTGGCGGATGGTTCGGGCAAACGAATATTTTTCCGGAAATCGATGCGGTTCTGAAAACGCAGGGCACAGGACGCCATCGCGCCATGCAAGGGGTCTTTGCCGAAGCCTGGCTCCGCTCTCATCTGCCGGCGATGCTGCGCGCGCGTCAGGACATTCTTGACGACCCGCTTCTGCAAGGCGACGGCCTTCCACAAATCGACGAAACCGAATTGTCGCCACTGTTGGCCCGACATATTGCCGACAGCGATATGCCGGCCGTCGCCCGCATGTCGCGTCTGGTCGAAGCCGATACCACAAGCCGCAGGGCGCCATCCGCGCTTGTGCCCCTGATTACCCTGATCAGCCTGTTCCTGGGCTATCGCTTTTTCGACGATCCCTTTCGTGGCGCAACGCCGGGTGCTGCGCGAGACTGGCATGCGACCAGTCGGCAAGGCTGGGAAATGCTGAGGAGTTTTGACTATGCGTGATGAACAAACGCCACCGGCGGCCCCGAAAGGCGAGCCTCCGTCCGGCAATGTGTCATCGATCGCGACCTGCTGCCCCCTGGTCAGCACCTTTCAGGGCTCCTCGCGCCCCGAGCGGGTCAAGGGATTCGATCCGCGCACGAATCTGGTGAACCAGCGGGGTACCGGGGAATATTGGGTTCCTCCCGAGAAAGGTAAAACGGCGCCATCGGATCGCTATACCCAGGATGGTGCTGCCTGGGCCTCGGTTGGACTGCAGCAAGAGGTGGAACTGGAGATCGGTTTCGAGGGCCAGTCCGGAAATGGCTGCCTTGCCAATTGCACCTTCGAGACCGTGCCGGACGGAATTATCGAGATCACGACCCCCGGGATCGCATCCAATAACGCGATATTCCGACTGCGCGGGCTTGCCGAGGGCGAAACGACGATCAAGGTCAGATGCGACGGCGCGGATATCGGCTGGGTTCACGTGGTCTGTTATGCCCCGATCCAGATCAGGGCTGTTGTCGGAAGCGTCGTCACACCCAGAACGCGTTCGGTCGGATACAGCATATCCGCGATGGAAAAGGTCCTTAATGCCGCCTTCAAACACGCCCTGATCAGCTTCAGGCTCCAGGATGCCGGAGATATCAATATGGGCGGCAATGTGGGTATGGCGGCCAAGGAAGCAGAATATCGCGTGAACCTGACCGAAGAGCAAATTCCGCCGATGTTCTCGGACGGATATGGTGATGTCGCAGGCGATGCCCTGACGCCCTTTTTCAACGATGATCTCATCTTTGCCAAGGATCTTGCGGCAATAGTGGAAAGGGTTACAGCAGCGCGCTTCCCTGGGCGGTTGCCTGTCTTGTACTATGTTCCGACGGATGCAGTTGCTCTGGCAAACGGTTCAGTTCCTGAAGTCGGCATGAGCCCGGCATTCTGCTTCAAGGATTTCACTGACGCGACCGTCTCGGGCTACGGGCTGGAGGATACCTACGCCATCATGGCCCATGAAATAGGCCATGTTTTAGGGCTCCGTCACCCCCATGACCCGAATTGCACCGAGCTTCCCCCGCATCTGAGGAACTCTGTCAACCGGACGGTCATGGACGAGCCCGCGACCAATACCGAACCGGCAATCATCACCGCAGGAAAGCCCGTCGGGGTCGAACGAAACCGGATTGCCATCATGTCACGGGATCCCTTGAACCTGATGGGCTATTGGCCCGCGTTCCGCGAACAACTTTTCCTTCGCAAAAAGCAGTGGGATACCTGCCGTGCAGGTGCGTTGCGACATAAGGACGCTAACCGTAATGGCTGATATTGATTATCTGACGCAACATTGTCCGATAGAGGTGGTGGAATATGTTCCCCACACGAATCCGCGCGATCCGGTCATGACCCTATGGCCAAATGACGATTTCTATGGCGATACATATGACCAGAACTGTAAAATCGCGGTCCTTGACTATTACAGTGACGGCATTGGCACTTATTCGCATACCAACTGGGATACGGGTTATCTATGGGTGGCGGTCGACTATATCGATAAAGCCTCCCCCGCAGTGCAACGCAAAGTGCATGACGCAATGCGCCGACTTATCGCTTCGGACAAACCCATTGCCGGAGGCATTATAGTAGTCTTGCGACGCGAGTTTCCTGAACTTGATATGCGAGAGGAACTGTCTGCGCGCTTCAAAACTCTTCCGTCACCAGAAGAAATCGCTCAGGATGAACAGAAGCAAAGTTATGCATTTTATCTTGCGCTATGGGGCGATCGGCTCGCTTTCGACCGGATTGAAAAAGCCATCTCAGGCATGAAAGCTCCGGGAACAGTACTGAGTTACCTAAGATATCTGTACAATTGGGACATCCCCGGCCGAGAAAAAATCTTCAGGACCTATATCAATGACGGACGTTCGACCAGCGATGTGAACGGGAATATCGGTCTGGCGGTTGCCGATTGGGCTCGGGTCTTCCTTGGAATGCAACGCTACACCGGCAAGAGGGTTCACCTGAACGCAGCAGGGGAAGTGGTCGAGTACAAGGACACCCCGGCGGGCCAAGGCATTCCGCCATATCATCGGTGATAACGGACCACCCGGTTCGGCTGGACAAATACATCTGGAAAAATCATCCTGCGAATCCGGTATGTTATAGCATGTCGCGCCCGCCCGAATTCGCTTCCCCTCCTTCTTCTTTGTCCAAATACCTCGGGGATCCGGGGGCAGCGTCCCCGGCCATCGCGGGACGCAAATAACCGGCGTTTCCCGCTCAGCGCGGCACGCTCTAGCTGGACGGCACAGGTCGTCCGGCACCTCTGTCGTGACGGGCGGGTCAAACTGCCACGGGCCGCGACTGCTAGGCTCAGGACTGATAGCCAGTAGATGACGATGGCTGCGAGAGCGATGGCGGATAGGAAGACTTTCGGACACCTGTCGTCACAGGTTGCCACGCACCGCCAGTCCTTGAGCCTTCCGAACATGATCTCGATATGGTTGCGACGTTTGTAGCGGCACCTGTCATACTTCACAGGCGTCTTGCGCTGTTTGCGGCCGGGGATGCAGGCGGGTATCCGCTTGTCTTGCAGGGCTTCCCGGAACCAGTCGGCGTAGCCGCGATCCCCAAGCAGCCAGTCGACCTTCGGAAGCGCCCGTGCGCCAATGTAGTCGCTGACCTGCCCGGCCGAGACAAAGAGGTTGAGTGGACGACCTTGGCTGTCGCAGATCGCGTGCAGCTTGGTGTTCATCCCTCCTTTGGTGGGACCGATTAGGCGGCCACGCCCCCTTTTTTGACGCCCGGACTGGACGCCGTGCGATGGGCCTTCAGGCAGGTGGCGTCGATCATCAACACGCGGTTTGCCGTGGGACTTCGGGAAGTAGGGCTCCAGACGCGCCATCTGCGCGGTTGATCCACGGATTGTCGGCATGATCCCCGTGCCGAGCTATGTGCGAGTGTGGCTTGCCGCAAGGCACGCCTGTTCCGAGACCGGGGCGCTTCAAGAAGACGACTACAGTGGCGCAAGTTACTCATCGCATTCTGGAAATATACCAATGCAGACATCGTGATCGAAAGCGCTGTGCTGAAGGCCATCTGCCAATGAAGGGCTCCATGGCGTTTCATTCAGCGACGGGAACCCCTACCAAGGCCGAGGTCGCCCTCACGCTCTGTTGCAGCAACATCAGGGTGGGGTTGCAAACTCATATAAAAAATATAGTCTAGCATGGGTCGAGGAACGATCCCTGGCTCTTTTTTTGAATGCGAAAATTACTAAAATGATGTGGATCCGTTTTTATGGATAACTCCAAGCCTGTTGCTTACCTGCGCATTGGATCTGACAAAGCCGGCACTACCTCAATTGGTAATCTCGTTACGCGCCACCCTGAATTCTTTACGGATGCTGATATTTTCCCCTTCCGAAGGAATTTTATCCATATAGTTGATCGAATCTTGCAGGATGCAGGGATCAACGCTCCTTATTTTGCATATCATGGCCGCGTTCCGCGTCTTGTGGATGAATCAGAGAAATTTATTAACGATTATTCGGCGGGCCGCTTCAATGATAGCTCGTTGTTTCTATACACCGAGGTCATATGGGGGCGTTGTGCTAAGATCCCTCAACGTGCCACACTATCCGGCGATATTTTGCGGGCAATTCAGAACTGGCTATCCAATCATCGTTTGAAAATTATCTTACATTTACGCCGCGCAGATCTTTATTTTGAATCCCTTTACGGACAATCAGTCAAGGGTGGAAGAGGAGTGCCTCTAGAGGAATTTGTCAATGGAATTCGAGCGCGCACATTCAATGAAAGTCACCTCAGATTTCTTCGCAATGCTGAAGAAGTTATTGGTCGTGACAATATAATCATTCGCCCATTTGAGCGCGCCAGTCTCGTGGAAGGAGATCTGATTCAGGATTTGGCGTTCTTTTTGAATATTAAGAATAATGATTCCATTAATCTTTCAACTGGAAACGAAAGATTACATAGATCTGTTACGGAGGTTCTTGTTGAAAACTTTGATGGTGGGAAAAATAAATTTACCAACAAATTATTGTTTGATATTTCAGATGAAATATATCGCCGTGGAGTGAAGGATCAGCGTTATTTTTTGGAAAACAAGTTACGACAAGAGATTATATCGCTCCATAAGGATTTCTATTCGTATTTAAGTAGACACTATATGAGCAATGAGCCAGTTTTTAGAGAAAGAATTCCCTGCATTGAAGACGCCAGTTACAAGGTGAATCCAGAGATTCGCGCATTTATCCTGGACCGACTCGAAAAGGGAATATGATGCAGCCTGCATCAATTCTGGAGCAGGGAAACGCATATTCGACAATGGGCAGATCGAGTTGAAGCGCGGTCCCTGCTTCTCATACTTGTTCGCCGCCTGATCCACGAAAGCCAACGGCGATTATGACAAGCGGGTCAATGAGCTCAGTACCGAAACACGGCAGAATGCAGCGTTTGTCTTCGTGACGCCTTGACGATGGGCCGGTAAAAGTGCTGGTTCTTTTCAGATCGGCACCCGCCTGCATGACGTTTCGACACAAGGCTGCACTTCGATCAGCGGTAGCGAAGGCGGGAAATCTCGACCCTGAGACCTGGCATGGTTGGAAACCGTCATTCTTGCCGGACGACGGAGCCATTGCCGTTTCTCAAATTCAAGGCCAATACTGATACCCCGCCCCCTTCGGAGATGAGTAGGCCTTCATCGTTTCGTTACTTTGGGCAACGCATGAATGTTGGTGATATCCTGATCCACAAAATGATGCCCACAGCATCAACTGGCGGGATATTTATTGAATTTACCTTGCAAATTCGCCTTTGTCGCGCTTGTTTCCGGAGTTGTTGTGCCACCGTTTTGACAGTTCCGCGCTCGAATATCCACGGGCCGTCAGCAAGCGGATGATCTGCTTCGATTTCGCCAGATTCTGCCGCCAACCGCAATGTACGCAATGCGACTGCACCGCAAATGGCCAGCTTGACATCGCCTGACAGGTGCATCGCTGACACGGCGGACGACTGAGGGTTGACATTCGATACCGACGCGGCCGTCATGAGCGTATATGAACCGTGGAAGGGAGCTGATACATGGATGGACTAGAAGCTTTTCTGGGCCAGATCGGCAGTATCGTCTGGGGGCCGTATCTGTTGATTCCCCTGTTGCTGGGGACCGGGCTTTACCTGACATGGACATTGGGTGGCATCCAGTTCAGCCGCCTTTGGCCTGCGCTTCGCCTTGGTCTGATCAAGCGCAGCGATGACACCCAGGACGGCGATATTTCACAGTTTCAGGCCCTGACCACGGCAATGGCCGCGACGGTCGGCACGGGCAATATCGTCGGTGTCGCGACCGCAATCAGCGCTGGCGGCCCGGGTGCCTTATTCTGGATGTGGGTCACGGCGCTCTTGGGTATGGCGTCGAAATATTCCGAAGCCTTCCTGGGCGTCCGTTTTCGCACGACGGATGCGGCGGGTGAGAAGAATGGCGGCCCCCAGTATTATCTGGAACGAGGCATTCCAGGAGGGTTCGGCAAATTCCTCGCCATCAGCTTTGCGATCTTTGCGGTCTGTGCCTGCTTTGGCATCGGCAATATGACTCAGGGCAACTCGATCGCATCAAACTTGACGAACAGCTTCAACATCCCAAATTGGGTCACCGGCCTGGTACTGGCGGTCCTGACCCTGGTCGTGCTGATCGGCGGTATCAAATCCATCGGGCGCGTCACCGCCGGTCTGGTCCCGGTGATGATCCTGTTCTACGTGCTGGGCGCGATCTATATCCTGCTGGCGAATATCAGCGCGGTTCCCGCCGCTCTCGGTCAGATCTTCAGCGAGGCCTTCACTGGTAGCGCCGCGGTCGGAGGCTTTATCGGCTCGACGATCATGATCGCCGTCCAATTCGGAGTTGCTCGCGGGATCTTCTCGAACGAATCCGGCATGGGTTCGGCAGCCATTGCCGCGGCCTCCGCCCAGACCACTCATCCTGTGCGTCAGGGGCTGGTGTCGATGACGCAGACCTTCATTGATACAATCATCGTCGTCAGCTGTACCGGTCTGGTCATCGTCACTACAGGCGTCTGGCATCAGACCGACCCGGGAACGGGAGAGCAGATTTCAGCCGCGATCATGACGGGAGAGGCGTTCAGCCACGGCTTGCCGGGTCAATGGGGGCACTGGATCGTGACCATTGGGCTGGCGTTGTTTGCCTACTCCACCATCCTCGGCTGGGCTTACTACGGCGAACGCAATCTCGAACGCCTGATCGGTCGCGGTGGCGTCATGCCTTTCCGTGTGCTGTTTTCGCTGATTGTCTATATCGGCTGCACGGTTCAGCTTGGCGTGGTCTGGAATTTTTCGGATGTGATGAATGGATTGATGGCCATTCCGAACCTGATCGGCCTGCTGCTGCTGTCCGGTTTGATCGCGCGCGAAACCCGGTTCTATCTGAAGCATGACCCGGGGCTGGAAGCCAACCGCGCCGAGATCGAGGCGTTCATGCAAGGGCAGCAGGGCTGGGAAGAGTGGAAACGCAGCGAGCGGGGAGAACTATAGGCAAGAGTGCCAAAGGCTCGTCTCGCCCGGGTCTTAGATCGGGCATCGTGACCGTATTCGTCGAACCTTACGCGTTCGAATCCCTTCGCGCTTCGCCATTTCAGTCCACGAATGGGCACAGGGTTTACATCCCTGCCCGCCCACAATGTCTGAAGCAGCCGGGATTTCGATCCCATGATCCCGACTTCGCCGGAATCGACCTCAATGCGCCGGGCGCGCACGGGTGGCGGCACCCTTGAAGCCGATGAAGAGTGAAGGGTGGAAATTGTCGGTGCGGCCCTTTCCGGGACCGCACCGAAGCAGTTCTCCATTCAAAGTTTGGCGGTAATGGTCTTCACGGCGAAATAGGCACGCAGGGCTTCAAGCCCTTTTTCCCGACCGAAGCCGCTGTTCTTGGTTCCGCCAAACGGTGTTTCCACGCCACCTGCAAAATACTGGTTGATATAAATCTGCCCGGCCGAAACCACGCGGCCAAAGCGCATGGCCTTGGAGAAATCGGTCGTATAGATACCGGCCACCAGACCAAAACTCGTGCATTCCGCCAATGCGCAGGCATGGTCGAAATCCTTGGCGATCTGGATGGTCAGGACGGGGCCGAAGATCTCTTCCTGTACCGCGGGCGTGTCGATATGGTCCGATTTCAGCAAAGTGGGCGCATAGAACCAGCCACCCAGCCCATCAGGCTTCAGGATTTTGCCGCCTTCCAGCAATTCCGCGCCTGCCTCGATGCTTGCCGAGACGATGCCATCGATTTTTTGCAGTTGTTGTTGCGACACGATCGGCCCAAGCGCCGGATCATCAAGCCCGCGACCGGGCGTCATCTCGCGAACCCGCGCCCGCAGCTTCGCGATAAACGCATCGGCACAGCCCTGCTCGATCACAAGGCGCGATCCAGCCGAGCAGACCTGACCGGCATTGGTGAAGATCGCCTTCATAACGCCTTCGAGGGCGGCGTCCTGATCGCCGTCATTCAGTACGACAACAGGGGATTTTCCGCCCAATTCCATCGTCACCGAGGCAACATGCTCTGCAGCGCTGCGCATGACATTGATCCCGGTCGCAACCGAGCCCGTAAAGGTCACATGGGCGATATCCGGATGGGCCACGAGCGGTGCACCGGTCGTGGCGCCCGAACCGCAAACGATGTTCACCACCCCATCGGGCAAGCCAGCCTCTTTCAGGATCGGCCCAAGCATCAATGCGGTCAGCGGCGTTTGTTCGGCAGGCTTGACCACCGCGGTCGCGCCCGCAGCCAAAGCCGGGGCAAGTCCGCGAGTCGTGGTGACCAATGGGAAGTTCCATGGAATGATATGCGCGGTTACCCCGATCGGCTCATGCTGGGTGAAGGACACGAAATCCTTGCCCAAAGGGATCGTGTCACCCTGAAGCTTGTCTGCCATTCCGGCATAATATTCGAAATAACGCGCCGAGGTTTCGATATCGCCTTTGGCTTCCCGCAGGGGTTTGCCGCTGTCCTGCGATTCGACAATTGCCAGTTCTTCGGCGTTGGCACGGATGCCCTGTGCGATCCGGTAGAGGATCTGGCTGCGCTGGGCGGGGGTCGTGTCGGCCCAGATGCCTGTCAGTGCCACCTTGGCGGATTGCACCGCCCGGTCGACCACTGCGGCATCAGCGACCGGCACTTCGCAAAGGACTTCGCCGGTTGCGGGATCATGGGTGGGGATGCTGTCCTTGTTGCCGGTGGGGATGTGGGCGCCGTCGATATAAGGGTTCAGATTGATCTTGTTGTGAAGTCCGATATCTTTCACGTCATTCTCCAGTTTGGTGAATTTGAGGTTCGTCCGGTTCGGGGACCGGCAGAGCGTCTCTGTCCGCGGCAATCTGTTGCAGCGGCAAGGGACGCAATGGCGGGCGCACGCGGGGGCGCGTGGCAAAATCGTCGGGAAGACCGAGAAGGGTGGCGGCGGAAGGTAGGCAGTTACGCCCCTGACAACGCCCCATGCCCAGCCGCGTCGCAGTTTTCAGAACATTCAGGCTGCCCGTTTCGATACGAGGATGGGCTTGCAACTCCGCCAGGCGCAGAGCCTCGCAACGGCAGATGACAGTGTCCGGCGTGGCTGCCGTCAGGGGCGGATCATGGAGATAAGCCAGGTTCAACCTGCGCCTGAAGCCGTCAAGCCGGGCATAGGTTCGGATATGCTGCGCCGGTATATCCTGGCCCAGAATTGCATGAGCGGCGATGCGTCCTTCTGCAATGGCGACCTTGACGCCACCGATCCCGGCGCCGTCGCCGATCGCATAGACACCCGGGACAGAGGTTTCTAGCGTGGATGAGCGCTCAGGAACTGCACCGTTCAGGGCGGGTTCCATGCGCATCCGGCATCCGAACAGCCTTGCAGGTTCCGATCCGGGGATAAGACCATAGCCGGTAACCAGTATATCGGCCGCGATCCCGAGACGCGCGTTTTCATCGGGCCGCCCATCGGGTCCGACCTTGGCGATGGTGATATTCCGCAGCTCGTGCTCGCCCTCGGCAGCGGCGATGATCTGGCCGAAATGCAGCGGGACGCGTTTGGCAAGCATGGAGATGCGATAACCCAGCGCCTGCCGGACGATGCCCGGAGCGGATCGCAGGCCGCTTGCGACGGCGGGCAGCAATCGGGTGGCCCGCTGGGCTTCGATCACGCGGACGACATTGGCCCCGGCGCGGATCAGCGTCGCTGCCGTGACCAGAACGAGGGGCCCGTTTCCGGCAACCACGACGCGCCCCTCCGGGATCAGCCCTTGTCCCTTGATAAGATTGAGGCAGCCGCCGGAGGAGATCACGCCGGGAAATGTCCAGCCGGGAAACGGCATCGGCATGTCCTGCGCGCCCGTCGCCAGCACAACCGCGCTTGCGTCAAGACGGCCGCTGCCGTCCTTGCCCGCAAAGGCGATCCGGTGCGGAGAGACTGCGGCCCATAAGGTATTGGCGCGGAGAAAGCGGACATTCGGGTGATCCATCACCTGAGCCAACGCTGCAAAGCCCTGCCGATCATGCGGGAGGTTGCGGAAATCGGCGGAAAATGTACGGGGCAATTGCCGGTAATACTGACCACCAGCCTGCTGGTTTTCGTCTATGATGACGATATCGCGGCCCGCCTGGGCCAGCACCGATGCACAGGCCAGCCCTGCCGGACCGGCGCCTATGATTACGACCGGAGCTGTCATGATATACCCTCATCCGCGGTGAAGATCGTCATGCCATGCGCAAGCGGCTCCATACAGCTTCGCACGGTGCGTCGCCCATCTATCCGGACCGCACATTCCCAGCATTGGCCCATGCCGCAGTAATAACCCCGCTGCCCGGCGTCGCGCGGCGAGATGCGTTGCGAAAGAATACCCGCGCGCAAAAGGGCGGAGGCGATGCTTTCGCCCTGATGGCCGGACATCGCGGTACCATTGAAGGTGAAATCCACCGGCTGCCCCGGCTGAATGCCGGGTACGTGACGAAATCTAGGCATCATGAAACCTTGCTGGATCGAATAGGTCGATAGGGCGGGAGGATTCCTGTCCGGTCATGACCTCGGTCAGAAGGCGCGCCATTGCCGGGCCAAGGGTAAAACCGCCCCGGGCGCAGGCCGCAACGAAGATGTCGGGATGGCCGGGAAGAGAGCCCAGATAGGGCATGGAATCCGGGGTCACGCCTTCATAACCGGCCCAGCTTCGCAGCGCGTTCAGCCCCGCCAGCCCCGGTACGACGCGTAGCGCCAGACGGATATTCTGAATCATCTGGTCGTAATCGACATCCTTACGGCGATCCGCCAGCGTTCCGATCCCCTGCCAGCCGCCGCCAATCAGGCAACTGCCGTTGACGGCCTGTTTCAGCGTCAGGATGCCACGTGCGTGACTGACCAGACCCTGCATCGTGAAAGGCGCGGGCTCGGTCACCGTGACCATGTTCACATCCAGCGAAACGGGCAGATTGATCCCCAGCATCGCTCCGGCATTCTGTGTCCATGCGCCGGTTGTGATCGCCAGACGGGTTCCCCGGAAACGGCCATGCGAAGTCTCGATCCGAGGGCGGGGGCCGGGCTCGATGGCATGGGCCGGGTGATGCGGAAAGATGTTCGCGCCTGCCTGTTTTGCCGCCTGTGCAAGCGCCGGCCCCATCAGCGTCGGGCTGGCGAAGCCGTCTTGTGGCGAAAATGTTGCCGCGACCACATCGGGCGAAAGCCAGGGCGCGCGGTCGCTGATCTGCTGACGGGTCAATATCTCGATTGTGGCGCCAAGTCTGGCCTGCTGTTCGGCGGTATCCCGCAGCCGCTCTGCCTCGTCCTCTGTCATGGCGACCTTGTAGCCACCCGGGCGTTTGACATGTGCGTCTATGCCGAAACCGGCCTGCAATTCCTGCCACAATTCCCATGACCAGAGACTAAGGGGAACCAGCGCAGGCAGTTTGTTCTGCACCCCTAACGAGCCGGCATTGACCGCTGATGCCTCGGTCCAGATATCGCCCTGATCCAGAACCGCAACGCTTTGTCCGGTCCGCGCCAATTGCAGCGCAGTGAAAAGTCCGACGATGCCGCCGCCCAGTATGACGGTGTCGAAATCATGCTGATCCGGGCCGGTCGGAAGGACCGTCAACGCTTCCCCCCCTTGGATCCCGACACCAGCATCTGCGCCTCTCGAGCCCGGCGCAGATATTCAAGCAATGCTTCTTCCGAACGTTTCAGATCTGCCACGACCGCCGCGCGCAGCCCGTCCGGATCGCCTGTCGAGGCGCAGGTCAGAATTTGATCATGCGGGCTGGAATCCGCCCGATGCTGGGTCAGGATCGGATACATGTTGCGTAGCGTCGGACCGATGCGCAGCCAGAGGCTTTCGACGATTTGCAATCTTATGGGCATCTTTGCCGCTGCGTAGATACGGAAATGAAGATTGGCGTTCAGGCGCAAGGCTTCGCGATAATCCTTGCCCGACAGGGCAACGATGAAATCGGCCTGCATCTCGCGCAGGGCATCGATATCCTCGGATGTCAGGATGGTCGCCGCGCCTTCTGCCAGTTCTCCTTCCAGAGCTCTGCGGATCTGGAAGATTTCCCGGATTTCGTCCTCATGACGCGAGGGGATGATGATGGCATTGCGGTCAGTCGTCTGCAAAATCCCGTTTGATGCCAACCGCAGCACTGCCTCGCGCACCGGGGTGACGCTGACCTCAAAGTCGCGTGCAAGCTGGCGAAGGTTGATTCGGTCGTCGGGAGCAAAGCCTCCGGACAGAATCATGCGCGATAATTGTCCGTGGATCTGCTCGGCCAAAGAGTCGTTTCGCACAGCGCTGAACGCATCGCCTGAACTGTTTTCCCACATGATTTCACCGGCTCCAAAAAAATCATTGCATCCTTTAAAATACGATATATCGTGTAGCAAATTTGATCAACCAGAAAGGACAGGGCGTGAGCAAAAATGATTGGAGCGGGGTTTTGACCGCGGCGATTACCCCGTTTGACGCGGATGGACAGGTCGATGAAAAGGCGCTGCACGCACATCTTGACCGCATGCTTGCGGCGGGGGTTGCGGGTTTCGTCGTGTCGGGAAGCACGGGCGAATATTACTCGATGTCGGCGGATGAGCGGAAAGCGCTGTTTTCGCTTGTTGCCGACCGCTACGGTGACCGCGCGATGCTGATCGCAGGCACCTCTTCGCTGAACCACGCCGATACCCTGGAATTGACGCGTCACGCGAAAGAAATCGGCTTCGACGGCTGCATGTTGCTTCCGCCGGTCTATTGCCTACCCACCGCTGCCGAGATCCGCGCCGCCGTGGCCGAGGTGGCCGGGATCGGTCTGCCGGTCATGCTTTACAACAACCCTGCGCGGGTGGGCGTCAATCTGACGCCGGCCCTGACTGCCGAATTGGCTGCCATCCCGAATGTCGTTGCTTACAAGGAAAGCGCCCGCGACCTTTATGCCGTGGCCGAGACATATTACGCGACCCGCGACAAATTGCGGCATTTCGCCGGGCTTGAGCCATATCTGTCCAGCCTGCTCAGCCGTGGCGCGTCGGGATCGGTTTCGACCATCTCGAATATCTGCGCGGCCGAAGTCGTCGCGACCTATGACGCTTATCGCGCGGGTGATCTGGAAGAGATGTCGCGCAACCAGCAGATCATTGATCAACTCTATCACCTGATGGCGCGTTCGGGTCTGTCGAATTTTGCTTTCGTCAAGGCAGGCATGGCGGCGCTGGGACTGAACGGAGGGACCGTGCGGCGCCCGCACAAAGCTGCGGAAGCGGAGGCGATCGCGGAAATCGGCAAGGGTATTCGCGCCATCTACGCAGCTGCGGGCAAGGCCGTTCCCCAGTAACGGATCGGACCGGACGTCAAGAAGCCGGGCCCATCCCCCACACCCCGACAAGGAGTTAGGATATGAGACTGAATTTTGGCGTAATACTCGTCACAACCGGCGCGGCTTTTGCGCTGGCGTCCCCGGCACTTGCCGATCCGGTCTGGGATCGCATCGAAAGCAGTGGCACAATCGTTTGCGGCGCGATCCCCAGTGATCCCATCGGATCCTGGATGGATCGCGACACCGGTCAGTGGGAAGGCTACGAGATCGATCTGTGCCGCGCGATTGCTGCCGATCTGGGCGAGGAAATGGGCAAGGAACTGAAGGTCGAGTTTCATGAAACCAGTTGGCGCACCATCGTTCTGGACCTGCAATCGCAAAAGATCGATATCTGGCCGGGCATGAGCGCAACCGAAGAGCGTGAAAAGGCGCTTTCGATGGTCGGGCCGATCTATGATCTCGCGTTCTGCGCCATGGATGGGAAGAACGCACAGGTCGGCAAGACGTGGGAAGAGCTGAATTCCCCGGATGTGCGGATTGCGACCGTTACGGGAACCAGCGTCGAGGATGCCTTCAAGGAGATGGCACCGAAGGCGCAGCATATCTCGCTGACCGAATATTCCGAGATCACGCTGGCTGTTCAGTCCGGTCGGGCGGATATCATGGGTGCCGATGTGCTGCGGTGCCTCAATGTCATGGAATCGGCGTCAAATGTCTTCAATAGCGTTTTCTTTCCCGCACCGGTGAAGTCGATGGGTTCCTCTGCCGGGCTCCTCAAATCGGCCGATCGCCTGACCCCGTGGCTGGCGGAATGGGGAAAAACCCACCGGGAAGACGGCACGATCCAGGAGATCTTCATGAACGTACTGGAAAAGGTCGGATACGATTCCGACATGGTGCCGCCCGAAGTTCAATTCTGAGCCCCGGCACCAGACAGACGCGCGGAGGCCCAGGGGCTTCCGCGCAGGCTCCTATAGCTCAGGGAAGAATTAATGGGATATGAATATGACTGGTCGGTCGTTCTCGAGCCATCGCTGTGGCTGGATGCGATCTACATCACTCTTGTCTATGGTCTGGGCACGACATTCGTCGGGCTGGTTCTGGGCCTGGTTCTGGGATTGATCCTCATCAGTTCCTTTGCGCCGGGACGTTGGCTGGTACAACTTTTCATCGGTGTCTTTCGCTGCACGCCGGCGCTTATCCAGATCGTATGGTTCTATTATGCCTTTCCAATCGTTCTGGGCGTAAATCTTCCCGCATGGCTTGCCGCGGGATGTGGGCTGACCTTCTATATGGCCGCATTCTCGGCCGAGATATTCCGTGGCGGCGTCCAGTCGATCGACGCGCGACAATGGAGCGCCTGCCGCTCTCTCTGCATGTCCTATTGGCAAACGATGCGTTATGTCATCCTGCCGCAGACCTTCCGGCGGATGACTCCGGCAATCGTCAATCAGGCGATCATCCAGTTCAAGAATACGTCGCTGTTGTCCGTCGTCGCAGTCCATGACCTGATGTATACCGCCAACACGCTGACGGCCCAGACCTATCGGCCCCTAGAGGTTCTGACCTTCGCAGCCGTGATCTACATGCTCATGATATGGCCGTTGGCAAGCCTGACCAATCGCTATGAACGCCGCACCAACGAGAGGTTGTTGTGATGTCTTTCATCGAAATCGAGAACCTGACCAAGGACTTCGGAGAGTTTCGCGCGCTGAACGGTGTAAGCTTTCAGCTCGAAGAAGGGAAAACCGCTGCCATCATCGGATCATCCGGTTGCGGAAAGTCCACCTTTCTTCGCTGTCTCAATATGCTGGAAACCCCGACAGAGGCGCGCTTGCGTATCGGCGACAAGGAGGTTCGCTTCTCCAACGGCCAGACGCTTGGCAAAGAGCGGGAAGCCTTCGGTTTCCGCCGCGAGATGGCGATGGTTTTTCAAAGCTTCGATCTGTTCCCGCATATGACGGCCCTTCAGAACGTGGCACTGGCGCCCAACAAGGTGCGGAAGCTGCCCCGCAAACAGGCGGAACAACAGGCGCTGCAACTTCTGGATCGGATGGGTTTGCGTGCGAAGGCCGGAAGCTACCCGACGCAGCTTTCAGGCGGTCAGCAACAGCGCGTCGCCATTGCTCGCGCGCTGGCGATGGAACCGAAGGTGCTGCTGTTCGACGAGGCGACATCGGCGCTTGATCCCGAACTGGTGGGCGAGGTTCTGGACGTGATGAAGGTTCTCGCGCAGGACGGCCGGACCATGATTGTCGTGACGCATGAGCTGCATTTCGCCCGCGATGTCGCGGATGTGCTGATCTATTTCGACAAGGGCCAGATCGCGGAAATCGGGCCGCCTGCCGAATTGCTGGCCAATCCCAAGACCGATCGGCTGAAGTCTTTCCTGACCCGCTACAATCACGTGCTGGCTAACTGAGCAACAACGATTGCGAAATCTTCCGGCAAATCTTCGCTAGATAAGGAACGAACCCAATGTCCGGGTATGATGCCCTTCTTCAACCTTTCCGCTTGCGCGACCTGACATTGCGCAATCGCATTGTGAGTACCGCCCATGCCCCCGGTTACAGTGTTCAGTCGCTGGCCGGAGAAAGGTACCGCCGGTATCATGAGGAAAAAGCCAAAGGCGGTGTCGCCCTGACGATGATCGGCGGATCAACCGCCGTCTCCATGGATTCGGCCGCGCCGTTCGGTCAGCTTACGCTCGCCGAAGATCGGGCGATCCCGCATATCAAATCCCTGGTCGACGCGGTGCACGAGCATGGCGCGGCCGTGTTTTGTCAGATCTCCCACGCGGGCCGACGGGGGCGCTGGGATTCAGGAGCGTGGATTCCACCGGTCAGCGCGTCACCCGTGCGCGAAGCACAGCACCGCTCGTTTCCGCGGGAAATGGAAGACTGGGATTTCGAGCGCATTCTGCAGGATTTCCAAGCCGCCGGACAACGTGCCGCTGCCGCTGAGCTCGACGGGATCGAGCTGCTGTTTGCGGGTGGGCAGATCGCATTGCAGTTCCTGTCGCCGGCGGTAAACCAGCGGGTGGATCAATATGGCGGCAATCTGGAAAACCGCCTGCGCTTTCCCTTGCAGATCATCGATGCGGTCCGGCGGGGTCTTGGCGACAAGCTGGTGCTTGGGGTAAGGATCACCGGCGACGAATTCTTTGAATCAGGGCTTGCGCAGGAAGACTGTCTGGAAATTGCCAAGGCTATCGCCGGCACCGGAAACGTTGATTACCTTAATGTCATGGCAAGCACGGTATATGACTGGCGAACCGCGTCGCTGTCGATGCCTAGCATGGGCGGACCGCTTGCCCCCTATCTCTCGATGGCCGGCGCAATAAAGGCCGCGGTTTCCATACCTGTCCTTCACGCGAACAGGATTCTGGATTTCGCCACTGCCGCACGTGCGATCGAAGACGGGTTGATCGATCTTGTCGGCATGACCCGTGCCCAGATTGCGGATCCGCATATGGTGCGCAAGATGATCGAACGTCGCGAAAGCGATATCCGGCCATGTGTCGGGGCCAATTACTGCATCAGCCGGATCTATGCCGGCGGAGAGGCGCTGTGTCTCCAGAACCCGGCAACCGGTCGTGAAACCTCGCTGCCTCATGCCGTGCCGCGCGGGGATAAGCAGAAGAGCGTGGTCGTGGTTGGCGGCGGGCCCGCCGGGCTTGAAGCGGCGCGGGTTTCCGCAGAGCGGGGTCATAAGGTGACCCTGATCGAGGCGGAGCCACAGGCAGGGGGGCAGATCAATATCGCAGCCAGGGTCAAATGGCGGCAGGATTTGCAGACCATTCCGCAATGGCTGGAAGATCAGTGCAGAAAGCTGGGCGTTGATATCTGGCTTGGCTACATGGCCGATGCGCAGATGGTCGAGCGCTTTTCTCCGGACATCGTCGTCATTGCGACCGGCGGCTTTCCCAATGTCGGTGACATTGATGGCATGGAGCATGTCTATAGCAGCTGGGATATGCTTGGGGGGCGCGTGGAAATCGGTGATCGTGTGCTGATGTTCGACGATCAGGGTGCGGATTCGGGTATAAGCTGCGCCGATTTCCTGTCGGAGGCCAACAAAAATCTGGAAGTCGTCACCCCGGAGCGGCATCTTGGCGTCGAGGCCGGAGCCTATACCTTTCCGACATATCTGTCCCATTTGTACACGAACGGGACAAGGATATCTCCGGACAGGAGATTGCGGAGCGTAAGGCGCACAGGCAACAGCCTGGTTGCGGTGCTGCGCAATGAATACACGCTCGAGGAAGAAGAGCGCGAGGTCGATCAGGTCGTATGCGACAATGGCACGCTGCCGAATGACGATCTTTACATCGAATTGAAAGCGCAGTCGTTAAACCTGGGGGCGGTGGATTATAAAGCCCTGACGGAAGGGCGTCCGCAAAATGTCGTTTCGAATCCGAACGGGAAATACATGTTGTTCAGGGTAGGTGATGCCGTCGCTTGCCGGAACATTCATGCGGCGCTTTATGACAGTCTGCGGTTGTGCAAGGATTTCTAGCAGGATGCCTGCACAACATTGCAGCATGATTGGCATTTGTCATGCAGGGCGTCCTGCATCTAAATGGGATAAAATAAAATGAAAGAGATTTCGATGAACCCATTGCATGAGATCGTGGCGGAAGAGACGATCCGACTGAAGTGACAGGCACGTCATCGACAGAGCCGACGCCATCATCAAACAACGCGGAAGGATCAAGCGAAAGACCATCGAACAGCGGCGCTTGCAACACCGCAAGCGCGCCGCATAAGATCAAACCGATGATGAGGCCCGATCTCCGCTAATTTACGCCGCGAGATGTGCCAGATGTTCTGACGACGGACCGCGGCGGTAGATTTTGACGTTCACTATCTGGTTCAGATGTTGAATGGGGAGCCAAGGGTTTTCGGCTGGGTATCAGGCGATGAGCAAGCTCTGCTGAAACAGTACGGCATTGTCTGACTAACTGCTTCGTCCTGCATCGACACCTGAAATGACGCAGTATCGTGCAGCGTGATCGACGGCAGCAAAGGGCCGTCCGTTCTCCAATTAGCTGCGCGTGTCGCGCACGGTCCGACCTATCCGACCCCCATTCCTCCATCGCTGCTCAAGGCGCTACCTGTCGCGAATGTCAGGTCAGGTGATGCCATTGCAACGATAAAGGCCGCGATCTCTTCGGGGCGAGCCATGCGCTTCATTCCGTGTACATTGG
This sequence comes from Paracoccus onubensis, assembly GCF_003591515.1. GTDB lineage: Bacteria > Pseudomonadota > Alphaproteobacteria > Rhodobacterales > Rhodobacteraceae > Paracoccus > Paracoccus onubensis. Next base: position 172,870 of record NZ_QZCG01000003.1, on the reverse strand, counting down.
ATTCCGCCCATCGTGCGGAGCCCACCTGCCAAACGGCATCCGGCACATCCTCCATGCCAGCCACTCGCCTCACCAGGGCAGTGTCGGTGGTGCCCGGATTGATCGCGTTTATCCGGATGCCCTTGTCCGCATAGTCCAGCGCAGCCGAATGAACCATTCCAATGAGCCCGGCTTTCGACGCGACATAAGCGCTTTGAGCGGGACCGGCGACATTGGCGGCCGAGGAAGCAACGACGAGAACCACACCCCCGCCCGATTTCAGCATTGCCGGTATCGAATGTTTCAAGGTGAGAAAGCCGCCATGCAGGTTGGTGTCGATCACATCTTGCCATTCAGGGGTCGCATAGTCATGCAGCGGCTTCTGGATCGTGATCCCGGCATTCGCGATGACGATATCGAGCCCGCCCAATGCCTGACGCGCCTGGTCGAGAAGCCAGGCCACGTCCTTCTCTCGCCGCACATTCGCCTGAATGTATTTTGCCTGCCCGCCCCCAGAGGTGATGGATTTTTGCACCTCTTCGCCAAGTTCTGCCCGCCTTCCGCAGAAGGCAACCGTCGCACCCTGAGCGGCAAAGAGTTCGACCGTGGCCCGGCCAATACCCGACGTTCCGCCCGTGACAAGAACGGCCTTTCCGGCGAAACGATCATCCGCTTGCAGTGCGATCGGTGCGGGCGAGCGTGATCCGGCGCCGACGGCCATGCCGGCTATAGCACCAACCGCAAACCCGCCAGCCGCACCCAACATGGCCCGCCGCGCCGGATTGGCGGGTTTGCGTGTATCGGTCATTCTGCACCTTTTATATTGACAGTGAACATATACTTTATCGCTCGCATAATGTTCGCTGTCAATATAAAAGACCGGAATTGCTGACCGGTAAGGGAGGAACGTGCATGGTGACAGGAAAGAGGCGTCCCGGCGAGAAGCACGGCGATCTGAAGGCGGTGTTGATGCGAGCCGCCGAAAAACAACTGGAACAGAAGGGTCCGGAAAAACTGTCATTGCGTGCCGTTGCGCGGTTAGCCGGTGTTTCCCAGACAGCACCCTATAACCATTTCTCAAATCGGGAGGGGCTTCTTGCGGCGCTTGCTGCGCAGGGCTTTGAGCAGCTCGCGACAGGTCAGGCTGCCGCTGCACAGGCCAATGACGATCCTCGGATCGCCCTTGAACGTCTTGGCTACGAATATGTTCATTTTGCCTGCGAACGCCCCAAGCTTTATCGTCTCATGTTCGGTGCTGGCGTCGGCGGCGAGGGCTGGCACGACGATGAACTCGTCGCAGAGCCGAAATCCAGAAGCTTTGCGCCGCTTGGCGAGGTCATCCATCGATTGTTGCCGGAACCGGTTTCTCCTGAGCAAGTCGAAAATGGAGCCATAGTCTGCTGGGCATTTGTACATGGTTTGTCGATGATGCTGATCGATGGCACGCTTGCTGCTCGGGTTAAATCCGACGACGCGATCGCAGAGCTCTCGCGTCAATCGATAGCGGTTATCCTGGATGGTTTGACATGAGGTGACGTTCCGCAAAGAAAAGGCAAATCGGTCTCGTGCAGCTCCGCTTTATGCAAATTGGAATGCTGCGTAGATGAATGGCCAGTTCGAGGACGCTGCACGACAGCGCAGCACGGATGCCGAATGGCAGGGCTGGGTCGACCTTGTCTTTCCGGAGGGCCGGGGTCCGCTTCGTCCCCCCTGTCCCTTTCTGCGCCACAGTAAGTTGCCTGGAACCCTCATCCGCCGTTCACCCATTCCGCAGCATTGCCATAATTTTGCGGTCGCGGCAGAGGCGCGCTTATCAGGTCGCGGCTTTCAGGCTCACCCGTGCCTCCAGCTTCGCCGCCGTTTCCTTCCGCTCGCTGTATCGGTCAGCCAGAAAACCTGATAAATCACGGGTCAGCAGCGTGAATTTTACCAGCTCTTCCATCACATCAACGATGCGGTCGTAGTAACTCGATGGGCGCATGCGACCCGCCTCGTCGAACTCGTCATAGGCCCTGGCGACGGAGGACTGGTTCGGGACGGTGACCATGCGCATCCAGCGTCCAAGCACGCGCATCTGATTTACAGCGTTGAAGCTTTGCGAACCGCCCGAGACCTGCATGACGGCCAAGGTGCGGCCCTGGGTCGGCCGGATTGCCCCCATCGACAGCGGGATCCAGTCGATCTGCGACTTCATCACGCCCGTCATGGCACCGTGGCGTTCCGGACTGGTCCAGACCTGGCCTTCGGACCACAGGCACAACTCGCGCAATTCCTGAACCTTCGGATGCGACGTCTCCGCATCGTCTGGCAGTGGCAGGCCGTTGGCATGAAAGACACGCGTCTCGCAGCCAAAGTGGTGGAGCAGGCGCTCGGCTTCCAGCGTAGCGAAGCGACTGTAGGAGCGCTCCCGCAACGAGCCGTAGAGCAGCAAGATACGCGGTGGATGGCTTGCGCGCGACACCAAGGGCAGGTTCGGCTGGCGGATGGCGTCGGACGACAGGTTTGGCAGGTCGGGGATCATGCACGGGCCTCGTTATGCAGGGCGGTCTCAGAAAACCAGCGGCGACCAAGCCGCAGGGCGACGTTGACCAGCAGGATCAGCACCGGCACCTCGACAAGGGGACCAATCACAGCAGCGAAGGCCACGGGTGAGGCCAGCCCATAGGCGGCAATGGCGACGGCAATCGCCAGCTCGAAGTTGTTGCCTGCTGCCGTAAAGGCGATTGCCGTGGTCCGCGGATAGTCCCTGGCGATCAGCCGGCCCATGGCAAAGCTCACCAGGAACTGAACGGCGAAATACAGCACCAGTGGAATCGCGATCCGGAGAGCATCCAGGGGCAAGCGCACCACATCGCCGCCCTTGAGGCTGAACATCGCCACGATGGTGAAGAGCAGGGCAGCCAGCGTCATCGGGCTGATCTTCGGCAGGAACACCTCTTGATACCACTCCGCCCCTTTCCGGGCGATCAGAATGCGCCGGGTCAGGAAACCGGCAAGAAAGGGCAGACCCAGATAAATCAGCACGGCCTCGGTCACGGTCCAGAAGCTGACATCGATGACGCTGCCTTCCAGCCCGAACAGCGGTGGCAGGACCGTGAGGAACAGCCAGGCATAGGTCGAGAAGAACAGGATCTGGAAGACGGAATTGAAAGCCACCAATCCCGCGACATACTGATTGTCGCCCCGCGCCAACTGGTTCCAGACCAGCACCATGGCAATGCAGCGCGCGAGGCCGATCAGGATCAGTCCGGTCATGTATTCCGGCTGGTCGCGCAGGAAGATCACCGCCAGGACGAACATCAGCACCGGCCCGATCAGCCAGTTCTGGATCAGCGACAGCACCAGAACGCGCTTGTCGGCAAAGACCCGGTGTAGTTCCTCGTAGCGGACCTTGGCTAAGGGCGGATACATCATCAGGATCAGGCCGATGGCGATCGGGATGTTGGTCGATCCGACCGACATGCCATGCAGGGCATCCGGCAGGCCGGTGAAGATTGTCCCGAGCACGATGCCAAGTGCCATGGCCGCGAAGATCCAGAGCGTAAGGTATCGGTCGAGAAATGAGAGCCGGTTGGCCGGCCGAGTGGCAGTCATGGCGATGTCCCCCAAGATCAGGCCGAACGGATGTGGTTGCCCTGGGCATCCACGACCTGTTCGCCGTCCTCCTTGCTGAAGGCGGCTTGTTGCGGCGGCAGCAGATCCAACACCAGTTCCGAAGGCCGGCACAGCCGCACGCCTTGCGGACTGACCACGATGGGACGGTTGATCAGGATCGGATGTGCCATCATCGCTTCGACCAGCGCGTCATCGGTCAAGCTTGGATCATCCAACCCCAATTCGACATAGGGCGTACCCTTTTCGCGCAGCAGTTCGCGCGGCGAAATGCCCATGCGGGAAATAAGATCTTCCAGTTGCAGCCGAGAGGGCGGCGATTTGAGATATTCGACGACATGCGGCTCGATACCCGCGTTGCGGATCATCGCCAGCGTATTGCGCGAGGTGCCGCAGTCCGGGTTGTGATAGATGATGACGTCCGCGCCTCCCCCGGACGCCCCTTCGGCACGCCCGATCTGATGCAGTTTGGTCGCAAGGCTGGCGCGGTCCAATGTGCTGATCGGCAGCGCCACAAAAGCCTGAATCCGCGCCTTCATATAGCGCAGCGTCTCGATAAAGGCCAAATCACATTGCAAATCACTGCCACTTGCCGCCGCCGGATCGGCGACACCCCAATGGGCCGTCATCGGCTGTCCCGGCCAATAAGGACAGGTTTCCCCGGCAGCGTTATCACAGACGGTAAAAACGAAATCCATGACCGGCGCATCGGGTCCGGAAAATTCATCCCAGCTTTTCGAACGTAACCCTTCGGTCGGATAATGATAATTCTGCAGGATCGTCAACGTCCGCGGATGCACCTCTCCCTTCGGCTGGCTTCCGGCGGAAAAGGCGCGGAACCGCCCGCTGCCTTCCTTGCGCAGCACGCTTTCGGCAATGATCGAGCGGGCGGAGTTCCCGGTGCAGAGAAACAGCACATTGAAAACACGAGGCGAGGCTTCAGCCATGGGAGGCATCCTTCAGAGGATCACATGAACAGGACAGCGCGGCCGCGACCGGCGCGCAGATTTCCGGGTGACCCTGACAGCAATCGCGCATGAGGAATTCGATCAATCCGGTCAGTGTTGCAAAGACCGCGCTGTAGATGATGAAGCGCCCCTCGCGCTTGGACCGGATCAGCCCTGCATGTTCGAGATGGGTGAGGTGAAACGACAACCGTGAGGTGGTCGCGCCGCCGAGGGCTTCGCCGATCGCGCCTGCGGCCATGCCGTCCGGTCCTGCTTGAACCAGCAGGCGCACCACGCGCAGCCGTGTCTCCTGGGACAAGGCTGCAAAGGCGGCGAGAGCTTGAGACTCTTCCATCAAATCAATTCCTCAACATGTATTGATATATTTACTCAACTCACCTTGAAGGTCAAGGAGTTTTCGAAAGAGGTCGCTGATGCCGCGACGCAGTGAACGGCAGCTAGGGCCGCTCCTTACCGCGACGGTGAAGATTTCGTTGCGACGTCAATCGAACGGTCGTTTTAGGATCAGGCTTCATAACCAGAAGATGACGGTTGCTGCGAGGGCGATGGCTGAGAGGGAGACCTTGGGGCAGCGGTCACAGCGGGTCGCGACGCGCCTCCAGTCCTTGAGCCTGCGAAACATGCTCGATGCGATTGCGCCGCTTGTATCGGCGCTTGTCGTATTTGACGGTTGTCTTGCGTTGTTTTCGGCCCGGGATGCAGGCGCGTATCCCTCTGTCTTTCAAGGCGTCTCGAAATCAGTCGGCATCGTAGCCGCGATCCCCGAACAGCCATTCGACATTCGGAAGGCTGCTGAGCAGTGCCCGCGCACCGATGTAATCACTGACCTGACCGGCGGTGACGAACAGGTCGAGCGGGCACCCTGGGCTGTCGCAGATGACGTGCAGTTTCGTGTTCATGCCGCCTTTGGTTCGACCGATCAGACGACCACGCCCCCCCTTTTTTGCGGCCATGCTGGTCGCCGTTCGATGAGCCTTCAGGTACTTGCGCAGGCTCACTCGAACGCATGGCATTCGCCTGCTCACATCGATCATCACGGTCTTCTCTTCGGCGTGCTCGACGGCGAGACCCGCCATCATCCGCGCGAAAATGCCTTTCTCGCTCCAACGCTTTCACCGGCTGTAGAGGGTCTTGTTGCATTTTCCCAATGGATTGATTCCCGAGTCTCACCAATTTTGACTAATCGATCTCATCAAGCTTGAGTAACCATTGCGATTGATGAAGATAATGCCGCTTAAGACGCGCGTGTCATCAACCCGAGGCTTGCCATGCGACCTCGGGAAGAAAGGCGCAAGCTTGGCCATCTGTTCGTCGATCAGCCAATACAGGTCGCTCATGTCACCGCTCCGTTTTTCGAGCCGTGACTCATGCCGCGCAGTGAAAATCAATGCATCCTGACCCTAATGTCACCGCAGTGCCCTCAAGACGGAGATCAGCCGTGAAACCGATCGCGCGAGAGCTGCCATAACCTTGCCACTTACAGGTTACTTTCGCACTGAGCGCGAGTATTTCCGGTTACTCCCGACCGCCCCGACCGCTTCAACGACATAGCTGGCGATCATCAGGTCCAGATGCGCGCCGCCGCCGTTCTTGAACAGAGTGGTCTGGTCATCGGTCCGGCGGCTGGAGCCGCCCGCCGCCACCAGATCGTAGAGATCGCCCCGCACATGGTCGCAGGTGATGGCGCCCGAGAGGACCGGCTGCATGATCTCGCCGATCTTGTCGACGACCGTATCGACAAAATCCACGTAGACAAGCGCCGAGGCGATCAGGGTATCGTCGGCCTCGCGCATCTCTGGCGTATAGGCGCCGATCAGGTCGACATGCGTGCCGGGGCGCAGCCAGTCACCCATCAGGACGGGCTGCCGGGCCATGGTGGCGGCCGAGACAATGTCGGCCTGGCCCACGGCCTCAGGCAGGTTCTCGACGGCCGTGACGCTGGCCCGAAGGTCGCCGAGCGCCGCGGCAAGCGCCCGGGCCTGCTCGGGCCGGCGCGCCCAGATCGAGATCCGTTCGATACCGGGAAAGGCGGCGTCATAGCCGCGCGCCAGCGTCGCGGCCACCGCGCCGGCGCCAATGATCAGCAGGTGGCGGCTGTCCGGGCGGGCCAGGCATTGCGCGCCCAGCAGGCTGTCGGCAACGGTCTTCCATTGCGTGACCAACCGGCTGTCGATCACAGCACGCACCGCGCCGCAATCGGGATGGTAGAGCAGCACCGCCCCATGGACGGTAGGCAGCCCCTTGGCGGCATTGCCGGGAAAGATGCTGTCGCCCTTGATCGCGAAGCCCAGCCCCTCGATCCGGGCGGCGCGGTTCAAGAGCCGCGCATCGCCCGAACCCAGAAGTAGGTCGCCCTGCTCGGGCCGGGGCAGCCGGTGGCCCTGCCGCAACGCGTCGATGGCGCCGGGCCAGCTCAGCGCGGGAAGGCTTTCCTCATAGGTCAGCAGCTTGGGCAGCATGGCCGTTCCCTCACGAAAAACTTGCAACCGGCGCATCGAGCATCGCGCGGTCAACCGTAATGCCGAGGCCGGGGCCGGTCGGCGCGGCGCCCAGGCCATCGCGGGTGCGGGGTTGATAGCCGGCGACATGCTCGTTCGTCCAGTCGTTGAAGAACGAGGTATGCAGCAGATGCTCGGGGCTGGAACTGGCCGCCACATGCGACACCGCCGCCGAGGTGACGTCGCCGCCCCAGACATCCTCGATGGCGAAATGCATGCCCAGGTCCTGCGCGGCATTGCGCAGGCCGATGGTGGGAGTGATGCCGCCCAAGCGTCCCAGCTTGATGTTCACCGCAGCCGCCGAGACCTCGTATTTCGCGCGATAAAGGTCGGCGTGGTTCAGGACGGTTTCGTCCATGATCATCGGCAGGCGGCCGGTGCGGCGCAGGATGGCGCAATCGGCCAGTTCGCGGCAGGGCTGCTCGAAGAACATGCCGGTGCCGTCCAGTTCGCGCATCGCCACCTGCGCCTCCAGCAGGGTAAAGCCGGCATTGGCGTCGACGAAGAAGAAGATCCCGGGGAAGGCCTCGGCGATGGCGCGGGCGCGCGCGGCGTCCTTGACCGGATCGTTGCCGATCTTGATCTGATAGCGCAGGATGCCCTCGGCGCTGCGCTTCTGGACATAGGCGATGCTCTCCTCGACTGAGGACAGCGGAATCGCCTCGAAAATCGGGAACTCGGTGGAAAGCACGCCGCCGATCAGCGCCGAGATCGGCAGGCCGACCGATCTGCCGAAGATATCCCAGCAGGCCACGTCATAGGCGTTCTTGGCATTTGCCTGGCCCATCAGCACGCCGGCCATGACGCGCTGCAACTGGCTGGCATTGCGCGGGTCCAGCCCGATCAGCACCGGTGCCAGCTCGCGCAGCGCAGCGCGCGTGCCGCCGGCAAAGACCGGCAGGTAGTTCCCCGACAGCGTCGCCGCCTCGCCCCAGCCCTCGATGCCGTCATCGGTGATGAGGCGCACGAGATTCGAGGGCTGCTGCCTGGCCGAGCGCCCCTTGGACATCACATAGGTGCCATGGGCATAGGTCAGGTCGTATTCGTAAAGCTCGATGGCAGCGATTTTCATTTCGGGTTCCCGTTGCAGGCCGCATGGCGACGTCATTGATCTGATGCGCCGAAAATCATGCCTGGCGCGGCTTGCGACAAATCAGTTTTTGTCTATTCTAGGCTTAGAAAAACTGAGCCTCATGCCGCCATGCCTGTCGCCCCTCCCTTCAGCCGGATGCCGTCGCTGAACGCCCTGCGTGCCTTCGAGGCCGCCGCACGGCTGGGCAGTTTCCGTCACGCCGCCGAAGAGCTGATGGTCACGCCCGGCGCCGTGACCGCCCAGATCAAGGCGCTGGAGGCAGAATATGGCGCGCCCCTGTTCCAGCGCCAGGCGCGCGGTGTCGAGTTGACCGCGCTTGGCGTCCGTGTGGCCCCGGGCTTCATCGCGGCCTTCGATGCGCTTGGCGATGCGGTGCGCGAATTGCGCCGCCATGCCGCGCCGCGCAAGGTGCATGTCGTGACCTCGCCCGCCCTGGCGCAACTTTGGCTGGCCCCGCGCCTGGTCGGCCTGCGCGCGGTGCTCAGCGACGTTGACATCTCTCTGACCGCGCTGGAGGAACCGCCGGACCTGAAGCGCACCCCCTTCGACATCTGCCTGTTCTATGGCGCACCGGACCCGGGCTGCGCGACGCTGTGGGACGAGATGCTGCTGCCCGTCTGCACCCCTGCCCTGGCCGAGCGCCTGGTCCGACCCGAGGATCTGGCGGGCGTAAACTGCATTTCGGACGTGGTGTGGCAGGACTGGAAGATCTGGACGGCCGCGGCCATGCCGACGGGGCATGTCGTGCCCACCGGACCCGGTTATTCGCTTTACGCCATCGCGGTGCAGGAGGCCCTGGCTGGGGCCGGCGTGCTGATGGGTCGCCAGTCCCTGGTGCAGCCGCATCTCGACAGCGGCGCGCTGGTTGCGCCCTTCGACCTGGTCGTGCCCCTGGGCCTGTCCATCACCGCATGGATGCTGCCCGAAAGCCGCAAGGACAGGGCGGTGATCGCCGTGGCCGAGGCCCTGCGCGACGCCGCGGGTGGTGTCAAAATCCGTTGAGAAGGCGGTCGGGGCTGCAAAGCCACAACATTGAGCGGGTCGGCGCTCTCCCCCTTGGGAACAATCTGAATATCGTCAAATTCGCCGCGACGAAACAGAAGCACTTAGTATTGCGGAGGGGAAAACGAAGCGATCTGGCGCGCTTCACCGTAGCCTCACCAAGGTGAAGCGGTTGAAAGTCCAACAATATCAATAAAATATACTGTCATATATTGCCTATCGGTGAATTATGACAGCATTGGTTGCGGGGGCATGCAACCATCTCAACTTGCGACCGCCCTATCCGCTTCACGCCATACTGCTCCAGATGGAGACAGCGCTTCTCAGCCAAGCATTTCGCGCACCGGCGTAGAAAAATAATCCAGCCCGGACACGATTTCACCAACGAAATTTCTTATTTTTATCTCAAGCAGTTAGAACCCATCAAATCCTTTTTTGAGCCTTTATATCATCCTGTCGAACGTGATCTTCCAGCGAAAACTCGTAGAACAATGCCGCCTGTGCCTCCTGTCTCGGACCCATCATCGCCGGAAACCTCCCACCCTGATGACAAGATTGAATCAGCGATCAGTGCCTCGAGCAACAAGAGTTTTTCAACAAATAGGCTGCCTGCTGTCATCTGCTAAGGCGCCTGCAACCGAATGTGATGCTCTTGGGCGACAATCCACGCGCCGCGCCGCCGCAACGCGGCTCCGAGCCGATTGTTGAAAAACTCTCTGCGTCGTTCCGCACCCTCAAAAATGCAGAACATTGTTCTTTCTCGGGGCATTACTTGCGCAATTTCCAGCTGTCACGGGGGCAAAACAGAACATCTTTCCGCAAAGTTGACCCATCAGGCGCGGTTGCGGAGTTTTTCAACAGCATCAGCCCAAAGCAGCCGAGGCTTACAATCCCGCTAATCTAGTGGACCGAGAGATCGAACTACCTTTGTGACGATCGCTGTCAAACTATCAGCCAGCCTTGATTGCGCGCCCAATGATCGGGACATAACGAGGGGTGTTTCCCCAAGATGTGGCAGCGTGGGTTCCGACAGGCGCCTGATCTGCTCAGTCAGCGTGCTCTGCGGCAGCACGCCTATCGCGAGACCCGCAGCAATTGCTGCCCGTATCCCGGCAACGCTTTCGCTGGTACAGACGATTTCGTAGTCCGTGCCGGATTTCTGTAACAGGTCGAGACAACGTTCGCGCCACCAACACGCTCTGTCGAACAGGGCGACGGGAAGCGGTCTGCGGCTTTCGGCATCATGAAAGATTGACCCGGCCCAGACTGCCGTTTCCCGGCGGATAACGACATCATTCTTCGTGATCGTCTCGGGGGTGTGGAGGGCAAGGTCCAGGTCGCCCCGAGCAAGCGCGGCTGGAAATTCCACACTTGAGCCACAGCGCAGCAGGATGCGCGCACCGGGACGCTCCTGAGCAAAGCCGGCTAGGATCTCTGGAAGCAGGGTTTCGCTATATTCTTCGGGTATGCCAAGGCGGATTTCGCCTCGCACCTCGCTACCCCGCATCCCGGCAACCGCCTGATCAAGCATGTTCACCACGCGGCGCGCGACAGGCAGGAGGTGTTCGCCATGCGTGGTCAGTGAAACCCCGCGACCATGCCGGTCGAAAAGCCGTTGACCAACGATTTCTTCCAGCTTCTGCAGCTGGACGCTGACAGCGGACTGTGTCCGAAGCAAATGGATCGCGCCACCGCTGACGCTGCCAGCCTGCGCCACGGCAAGGAAGCTGCGCAGCAGATCGCTGTCGAGCTGTTGGGAAGAAGATATATCGTAATTATTCATACCTTCTATTTAGACTATTCGTTTTATTTATGAAATAGCGCATCCTATGATGAATCCCGAAAGGGTTATTCCGATGAGCACCTCACTTCCTAAACGCAAAATGCAGATGGTCTGGATCATTGCCGGAGCCCTGCTTGGCTCCGTGGCGCTGGTATGGCCAGACAAGGCATTGGACACCGTCCGCTTCGTGCTCGCGAGCTTCGTGGAGGTCGCACCAATCATTACAGTCGGTCTGCTGTTCTCGGCATGGATTTCGGCCAGCGGCGCTGCCACGTTCACCACAAGATGGTTGGAAGGACGGCGCGGTGTCACAATCGTTGTCGCAGCGGCTGTGGGTTCAGTGTCGCCTGTTTGCGGCGTGACCGTGCTGCCGCTGTTGACTGGTTTCCTCGCCGCAGGTGTGCCGCTCGCCCCGGTCATGGCATTCTGGCTGTCGTCACCCGTGACCGATCCGGCAATGTTTGCAGTGACATGGGCGGTACTCGGCCCGGCATTTGCCATTGGCAAGATGGTTGCCGCCTTAGCGCTCGGTGCTTTTGGAGGTCTGGGAACCGCTATGCTGAGCGGCACGCGGATGGTGCAACATCCGCTTCGTTCTGACAGGCATCTGGCTGCGGGCCGGTGCGGGGCCGACCCTGTTTTCGGCTTCAAGTTGCGGGTCTGGCAGGATGCAATGCGGATGGGCATTTTCCGCGCAGAACTGCTCGCCATGGCGCGGCTGATTGCGCTGTGTCTGACTTTCGCTTTCGCGGCCGAACACCTACTGCGAGACCTGATGCCCCCACATGTCCTGACTCCTTATGTCGGAGACGATTCCGTCTTTGCGATTCCACTGGCGGTTATCGTCGGAGCTCCAATGTATCTCGACGGCTATGCTGCGCTGCCGCTCGTCCGAGGGTTGCTCGATCTTGGCATGTCGCCCGGCGCAGCTCTCGCTTTTCTGGTTTCCGGAGGTGCGATCAGCATCTGGGGTGTTTTCGCAGTCATAATGGTGCTCCGGCCATCGACCATTACCCTCTTCGTGTCTCTTGCCGTGATCGGATCACTAGCCATCGGATACGCCTTTGCAGGGCTGTGGGTGCTGTTGCCATGAACGTGTCCGTCATCAAGAGAACATGGGTTCTGTTGTGCCAAAGGCTCGTGCTCTGGAGCGGCAATTCACGGCATAAACACCGGCTGTCAAAGCTCGACGATCATCTACTGGACGACATTGGGATCACGCGCGAAGAGGCCAAGAAACTGGATGGGGACCAATGACATTAAGTGAGCTCTAGTCGCGCTCCGCTCTCCCTGCTTCACTCCCAGTGCGGGCATTCCAATACTGTACTTCCTCATATTCGGCATAGCTTGGATTGATCGTCAATCCATCAAGTCTTTTCTAATGCTTTGGCGCCGAAGCACCGCCAATAATCGGCCGAGTTCCAATTAAAAAATCCTTACAAGGCAGGAATATCGCGATAATTCACGATGATCCCGTTCGGTTTTATGAGAACCACTGCGTATCCAGGTGGTTCGTCACCGCGAATTAGATTGGAGCCAGTCAAGTCCAATTCGAACTGGACATGAAGGCTCTTGAGAGCTGCCAAGGGATACCCGGCCCAAAGCCCGGAGGCATTCCGATGTACGTGGCCGCAAAAGAGATGGGTCGGAGCTTCCCGGGCCCGGATCAGGTCGCCCAGTTCGTCGCTGTCAACGAGGCTCAAACGATCAAGCGCCGGCACACCGATGTCGCATGGCGGATGGTGCAAGAAAATAAGGAGCGACCTTTCGTCTGCTGACCTGATTTGCTCACCGATCCACTGCATCCGAACCGGGCATAGTTCACCATGGTGTTTGCCTTCAGCAGCGAGCGTATCGAGATATAGAAGACGCACATTACCAACATCTTCGACGCCCTGAATGAACCCGTCAACACTACTGAGCTCCGGGAAACTGGTAAGCATTGCCTCGCGGTTGTCATGATTACCGACCAGCAGGCGATAAGGCATCGATATCCGAGTCAATTCCTCACGCAGAATACCATAAGCCCCCGGATTACCGATCTGGATGAGATCTCCGGAGATAACAAGGCGCTCCGCATCGGAATGAAACGCTTGTATTTCGTCGAGGCAGAACCGAAGTCTCGCCAAGGGATCAACTCCCTGTGGCCAATCTCGTCCCTGTTCGACCAGATGCAAATCGGTCAACCAGACCAGTTTCTTCATCGCTTCTCTCCCGCCACTTGATGGGCAATCGCGATCGCCGAAAGATCCGACGCGACTTCGCGCTCGGCATGCGCCGCTTCCTTTCGTTCGGAGTATCGATCGGTCAGATGATCGGTATGGGGCCGCAGCAGCACTGTGAAACGGACAAGTTCCTCGACGACATCAACAATGCGTTCGTAATATCTTGATGGCTTCATGCGCCCCGCTTCGTCGAATTCCTGAAAAGCTTTCGCGACACTCGACTGATTGGGGATGGTGACCATCCGCATCCAGCGGCCAAGCATTCGCAGCGTATTGACCGCGTTGAAAGACTGCGATCCGCCGGACACCTGCATGACGGCCAGTGTCCGGCCCTGGGTTGGTCGCATTCCGCCTATATCGAGCGGCAGATGGTCGATCTGCGTCTTCATGACGCCGGTGATTTGACCATGGCGCTCCGGGCTGCACCAAATCTGTCCCTCGGACCAAATTGAAAGCTCACGCAGCTCGTGCACCGCTGGATGGTTGTCGCCGGCGACCTGGTCCGGCAAGGGGAGGTCTGACGGATCAAAGATGCGCGGCTCGCCACCAAAATGCCGGACGAGGCGGGCGGCTTCCTCGACAACCAGGCGCGAATAGGAACGCTCTCGAAGCGACCCATAAAGAAGCAAAATGCGAGGCGGATGCTGTGGCGCGGTAGTCAAGTTGGTTGCGGGCTGACGCAGTGCATAGCGCGCATCCAACGCAGGCATGTGGTCAGGGTCGGGTAACGTTCTAAGTCTCATGCGTGTTCAACCTTTGATGTGGAGGTGAGGGAAAGGAGGGCCGCAAGGCCCGTGAGCCCAAGGATAATCGACAGAAGCAATGCGGCGGCACCGTATCGCTCGATCAGGAGGGCGAACAGAAACGGTGCGCCAGCCTGACAGAAACGTGCCGGGGCCATCAGAAGACCCTGACGAAATCCGTAACCGGAGGGACCGAAGATCGCGAGCGGTAGTGTTCCCTTGGCAATTGTCAGAATGCCGTTTCCTGCCCCGTGCAGGAGGGCGAATATGATTACGGCCGGAGCACCGAATGCAATGACCATGAGTGCTCCGAGTGGATGGGCAACGATTGCGAGGCGCGCCGAGAGCAACGGATGAAAACGTTGGAGTATGCCGAATTCGAGAAGGCGCCCCGCCACCTGCGCCGGCCCGACCAGGGCGGCAGCCCCGATTGCCACAGCTGGCGAAGCGCCCGCTTCCTGTAAAAGCAAGGGGAGATGCGTTGCCATCGCAGTGCTCGTAAACCACGTCACCGCGAAGACAAAAGCAAGGAGTGCCATTGTAAGGCTTGGACGTTCAGCGCCGCGTCCAGGGGGCGTGTGCGACATGTCCTGTGATTCTCTTGCGACCGACTGACTGCCCGATGGCACTACGAGGCGGTTGAGCGGCAGGCCGATAACCAGATGAGCCATTGCCCAGATGAAACAGGCCATACGCCAGCCGACTTCGGCTTCGAGGTAAGCGGTGATTGGCCAGCAGATGGTGCTCGCGAGTCCGGCGATAAGTGTAATACCGGTAATCGCACCGCGCGCATTGCGACCATAAATACCGGCGAGCGTGGAAAAGGCCGCCTCATATAAGCCCATGGCCATGCCGGCGCCGATAAGCAGCCAGCCGGTAAACAGCATACCCGCCCCTCCCGCTGCGCCGAGAACCGCAAGACCTGTCGCGAACACCAAGTTCGAGATCGCCAACACACCGCGACCGCCGAACCGGTCAATTCTTCGGCCGACCAGCGGCCCAAGACATGCAGAAACCATCAGTCCAGCCGAGAAGGCGGCGAAGACCATACCGGTCGGCACGTCAAGGTCATGTGCCATCGGCACGGCCAGGATCGCTGGCAAATAATAGGTCGAGCCCCATGCCAGCGTCTGTGCACTGCCAAGTGCGACAATCACCCGAGTCTGTTTCGCTGGCATGATCATGGCGCGTGCTTTCGACTATATATATCGATAGCCGATGCCTCGATCATCGATGTATATAGATAAAAAAATGTCACTCGCATGGGGGCTCTGCCTTGTCATAGGAAATCGCAAGTGCGCCCGCCGCCGCCTTGCTGGCAATGATGCAATCGGTCGCCTCCAGCCACGCGTCCACCGCAGTCTGGAACGCGATAGTCCCCTTCTCTGTCAAGGTATAGACCTTCCGCTCTCGGCCCTGGACAACGTCAAAATGCGAGGTGAGGTAGCCTCCTGCTTCAAACTCGTTCAACATCGGATAGACGGTCCCCTCGGTAGGACTACAGCATCCCTTGGTCGTTTGCTCGACAGCCTGAACGACCTCATAGCCATGCATGGGCTTCTGATGAAGCACACAAAGCACGAAAAACTTTGAAAGTGACATCTTGATCGTTCCCCTCCAATAGGCCGGATCGGCATAATCCGGAGATTGGCGAGGAATAGAGCGGATGGGTTTCGGGTCGCGAGACATGGTGCTAGGTGTATACCTTGCCCATCGAGGTATCAACCTTGATTATGCATATAATTGATCTCAAATGACAGAGAGGCCGTGCAACGGCACAGCCCCTCATTCGCAGCTTCCCTCTCTGCGCCTTACCCGATTTGCGCACCGTCCTCGCGTGTGATCGCGACGATCGTTGAACGGGGCAGGCTGTCTTCCCCGTCCGGGAAGGGAGCATCGGGGTGCTGGATGCCGACGAACATGGTCCGCTTGTCGGCAGACCAACACAAACCGGTCACTTCGCAACCAAACGGGCCGGTCAGGAATCGCTGGATCTTACCGGTTGACGGGTCGCCAACCAGCATCTGGTTGTTCCCCTGGCCTTCGAAATCACCCTCGTTGCTGTCATCGCCATCGGTCTGGATCCAAATCATGCCGGTAGAGTCGATGATCATGCCATCGGGAGAGTTGAACATGTTGCCCGCGGTAATATTGCGCGATCCGGCATAGTCATCATCATGTTTTGTCGGATTACCGGCCATGACATAAAGGTCCCAGGTAAAGTCCGGGCTGGCATGGTTCTCTTCTGCCGGACGCCAGCGCACGATTTGACCATAGCCATTCTCTGCGCGCGGGTTGGGACCACCAACGGGGGTTTCGTCTCCGCCGGCGTTCGGCTCGACACCACGTTTGCTGTTGTTGGTCAGCGCGCAATACGCTTCGGCCGCGATGGGGCTCACGGCGACCCATTCCGGGCGATCCATCGTCGTTGCACCCGCCTTGGATGCCGCGATCCGGCTAAAGACCAGGATTTCGTCCTCGGCCATTTCTGTCGTTTCAGGGGTCAGGGGAAGCCATTGTCCCGAGCCATCCTCAAGGAACTTTGCCGCATAGAGGGTGCCATTATCGAGCAGCGTGGAAGTGTCGCCACCGGGCACGTAAACTTCGTTCGACACGTATTTGTAAAGAAACTCGCTCCGCTCATCATCACCCAGATAGACGACAACGCGACCGTCGGGTGCGATTACGCAGGCAGCGTTTTCGTGCTTGAACCGCCCAAGCGCAGTGCGCTTGACCGGCGTGGAGTCAGGATCGGACGGGTCGATCTCGACGACCCAGCCTTGCGTGTTCGGCTCGTTGGGGTCCTTCGAAAGATCGAAGCGGTCATCGAATTTCTCGTAACCGTAACGCCCTTCGACATTCAGGCCATAGCGCACCTGTTCGGTTGTGCGCTCCAGATTGGCATCGGTCGATCCGAAATAGCCGTTGAAGTTTTCTTCGCAGGTCAAATAGGTGCCCCATGGCGTCTTACCGGAGCCGCAATTGTTCATCGTGCCGCGTGCGGTCATGCCCGTCGGGTCCGAGACAGTTTTCAGAAGATCGGAACCAGTTGCCGGACCGCTCATCTGGATCTCGGTGTCTTGTGTGATACGGCGGTTGAAAGGGCTGTCGACAACAACGGACCAACCGCTATCGGTCTCGGCCACTTCCATTACGGTCACTCCCTGCAGGTTGCGCAGGAGTTGGGCGTCTTCGGCACTATCCGCCACGCCGTCCGCATGCGTGTTCGGCAGATTGATCTTCGTATTCGCGTATTCGTGGTTGATGGCAATCACTTGCTTATTCCCGACAACAAAGAGCTCCATACCGTCGGTATTTTCTCCAAACACGCGTTCCGACGCGGCAAAGGAGACACCGTTTGCGGGGTCAAAAGGTTCCGCATCCGCGAACAAGGCATCGCCCCACTTGATTACTGGTTTCCAGCTGTATCCCTCGGGCACACGGACTGTATCATCGGTCGCGATCAGGATCGGTTTGAAGGCGAAGCGCGTCACCTGCTGCGCCTGTGCGGAAGTGCCGTTCAAGAGGCCCGCGCTCATAGCCGCGGCCCCGGAACCAACAGCGACCAGGCCAGAGAGGAAGCCGCGACGCGAGAGACCCGCCTCAACGATCCGGTCGAATTCCGTCCCTTCCGGGCGTGGGTCGTTCAACTCATCCCACTCGTCCCAGCTCAATGCGCTACGATCCGAATCTTTCATGATTTCTGGCTCCCAGTCTTTTGCTGCGCGGGAACCTATCGATCGAACGCAACCAAAAAATGACAGCCAGATATTTGATGGCTCTTGTCGCTTACCGGTGCACTGCAAAGAAGAGGTGGAGCAATCAAAGGAGCGCTCCCACAACTTGTCCGACTACAAAAATCACTATCGAAACAAACAACTGGCGTCACCTCACTGTCACAGTAAGGCGCTAGTTCCAGCAGAATTCATATCACCTTGGGGAACAAGATGAAAACTCTGACTAATCTGACTGCTGTAGCTGCGATTCTTACCGCTGTGCCCGCCTATGCCGAATTCAAACTGGACAGCCGCTTCGCGGACGCCGACGGCGACCTAATCGCAGACATCCCGACTGATGCGTCACAGCTGATCGATCCGTCAACACTGATTTTTGCCTACACCCCGGTCGAGGATCCCGCCGTATACGCCGAGGTCTGGCAAGGCTTCCTCGACCATATGGTCGAAGTGACCGGTAAGGAGGTTCAGTTCTTCCCGGTCCAGTCGAACGCCGCTCAGATAGAGGCGATGCGCGCAGGGCGCCTGCACGTCGCCGGCTTCAACACCGGATCGAACCCACTAGCCGTGGCCTGCGCAGGCTTTCGCCCCTTCACCATGATGGCCGCCGAGGACGGCTCATTCGGATACGAGATGGAGATCATCACCTACCCGGATTCCGGCATCGAAAAGGTCGAGGATATCGCTGGCAACAAGATGGCCTTCACCTCTGAGACCTCGAATTCGGGCTTCAAGGCGCCTTCCGCGATTCTTTCGGCGGAATTCGGGATGGAAGCCGGTGAAAATTTCGAGCCGGTGTTTTCGGGGGCGCATGACAGCTCGATCCTCGGCGTAGCCAACAAGGACTACCCGGCCGCCGCCATTGCGAACTCGGTCAAAGGCCGTATGTTCGAACGTGACGTGGTGACCGAAGACCAACTGGTGACAATCTACACCTCGCAGACTTTCCCGACGACGGGCTATGGCACGGCGCACAACCTGACCCCCGAGCTCCAGGAGAAAATTCAAGAGGCTTTCTTCAGTTTCGATTGGAAAGGATCCGCGCTGCTGGAAGAGTTCAGCAAATCGGGCGAGGCCAAGTTCATTCCGATCACTTTCCAAGAAGACTGGGCCGTGATCCGGACCATCGACGAGGCCAACGGCGTCGCCTACGAATGTAACTGAGTCTCCGGCAAATTCTGACATCCACGGGCGGCCGCACGTTGCCCGTGTATTCGTGCGAGACCAATTGAATGCTGACTCTCTCAGGCCTGTCCAAGACCTACAAAACCGGCGATACCGCCCTCGCCGATGTTACCCTGACCGTGCCCGAGGGCCAGATACTCGGCCTGATCGGCCCCTCTGGTGCAGGTAAATCCACGCTGATCCGTTGTATCAACCGGCTTGTCGAGCCGACCGCGGGAGAAGTCACGCTGGGTAAAGTGAACCTCGTGGGCCTCGGCAAGTCGGAGCTACGACGGCAGAGACGCCGCATTGGCATGATTTTCCAGGAATACGCATTGGTCGAACGGCTGACCGTGATGGAAAACGTGCTTTCCGGGCGCCTCGGCTATGTTCCGTTCTGGCGCAGCTTTCTGCGAAAGTATCCGGGTGCTGATGTCCAGCGTGCCTATCAGCTTCTCGACCGCGTCGGGCTGATCGATCATGCCGACAAGCGTGCCGACGCTCTGTCCGGTGGGCAGCGCCAGAGGGTCGGTATCGCCCGAGCCCTCGCTCAGGATCCAGAACTACTACTGGTCGATGAACCGACCGCGAGTCTCGACCCCAAGACGAGCCGACAAATCATGCGCCTTCTAACAGAAATCTGTGCCGAGCGTGGCCTACCGGCCATCGTCAACATCCATGACGTGCCACTGGCCCAGCAGTTCATGCAGCGGATCGTCGGGCTGCGCGCGGGGCGTGTCGTCTTCGACGGATCGCCCGATGAATTGACCGAGGCAACGCTTACCACGATTTATGGAGAGGAGGACTGGAACGAGATGCGCCGAGGCGACGAGGAGCAGGCCAAGGCGGAAGCCGACGCCCGCGAGCGGATGGAAGCCCTCGCCCAATGACCACACAAGCCTACCCCACAACCTGGCGACGCCCGCCGCAGATTATTAAGAACCACCACTGGCGCCTCGCTTTGCAGGTCGGCATCCTTGTTTACCTCGTGCTGGCAGTGAGCACTGTGGATGTGAACTGGGCCCGCGTCTACGAAGGGTTGGAGCGCGGGCAGCGCTTCATCATGGGTTTCCTTCAGCCCGATTTCACCAGCCGCTGGAAGGACATCAGCCAGGGACTTGTCGAGAGCCTGACGATGACGCTGACCTCCACGGTCGTCGGTGTTTTGATATCCATTCCCGTCGGGATCGGCGCTGCACGCAACCTCACACCGCGCTGGATCTACTATTTCTGCCGCGCGATCATCGCCACCAGCCGGGCCTTGCAGGAGATAATCATTGCGATTTTTTTCGTAGCGATGTTCGGCTTCGGTCCCTTTGCGGGCTTCATCACCCTGTCTTTCGCCACCATCGGCTTCATCGCCAAGTTGCTGGCCGATGATATCGAAGAGATCGACGCCGCCCAGGCCGAGTCGATCCGCTCCACCGGGGCTTCCTGGTGGCAAGTGGTCAATTACGCGGTTCAGCCACAGGTAATGCCCCGACTGATCGGTCTTTCGCTCTACCGGCTCGATATCAATTTCCGCGAAAGCGCGGTGATCGGCATCGTCGGGGCGGGAGGCATCGGCGCCACACTCAACACCGCCATTGACCGCTATGAATATGACAGCGCCGGAGCGATCCTGCTCATCGTTATCGCCATTGTTATGGTAGCCGAATACAGTTCCAGCTACTTGCGGAAGTTCCTGCAATGACCGAGATTTCCCACTATAGTCAGGTCTGGTCCCATCGTAGCCCGCGCGGGCGGCTGATGCTCTGGGTCGGATGGCTGGCCCTTGTCGCGCTCTTCGTCTGGTGCTGGAAGTTGATGACAGCAGACACGATCTGGTTCTTCGTGGCCGATGCACCCAAGCAAGCCGCCGACATCGGCAGCCGCATGATCCCTCCGCGCTGGAGCTACCTGCCCGAGCTGATGCAACCGCTCTGGGACACGATCAACATCGCCACATTGGGCACCATCGGAGGGGTGATCATGGCAGTGCCGGTCGCCTTCATGGCAGCCCGCAACACCACGCCCTCGGCCACGATCCTGCGGCCCCTTGCGCTTTTCATCATCGTGGCCTCGCGTTCGATCAACTCGCTGATCTGGGCGCTGCTGCTGGTGACCATCATCGGGCCAGGCCTGCTAGCTGGAATCGTTGCCATCGCGCTGCGCTCCATCGGCTTCGTCGGCAAGCTGCTCTACGAGGCGATCGAGGAAACCGATGTCACCCAGATCGAGGCGATCGAGGCTACGGGCGCCAGCAGTGCACAGGTTCTCAACTACGGGATTGTCCCGCAAATCATGCCAGCCTTCTGGGGAATCACTGTCTTTCGCTGGGATATCAATATCCGGGAAAGCACAATCCTGGGCCTTGTGGGAGCAGGGGGCATCGGCCTGAAACTCCAAGCTTCGCTTAATACCCTCGCATGGAGCCAGGTAACGGTGATCCTGCTTTTGATCCTTGCCACGGTCGTGCTGAGCGAATGGGTTTCGGCTCGGATACGCCACGCTATCCTCTAATCGAGCAGGTTCGCAGACCACCTAAACTGCTCAGTTCAGGGAGTGGTGGCGCCATATATTTAATGGCCCTTTGAACCTATTGGCGCGCGGCAAAGAAGAGTTGGGGTATACAAAGGAGCGCTCCCATAACTTGTCCGGCCGCGAATATCCCTGTTGGGACAAGCAACTGGCGATCCGGCGCAATAACAGCCGCCGCAGCTTGCGGTAGCATTGTGGTGACGCAAATCAAGAAGCCCATATAGACTAAGCGCGCTGGCAGCATGCTTCTCTCCTTCCACTGGCCCCATTGATCAGGATAAGATGTAAGCACTGATTGAGTGACCGAAGTCGTAATCCATCCGCTGAGACAAGTTCGGGTTAATCTGACGACACATCCGCTATCACGCCGGCCGCAACCGCCCTGCCCCAACCCAACTAAGGGCAATCAGCGCGGCCGCGGTCGCCAGGCAGAGCGCCAGCCCGCCAAGCTGATAGCTGAGCCCCGACAACAGCGTGCCCAGCAATCGGCCAGCCGCATTGGCCATGTAGTAAAACCCCACATCCATCGTCACTCGCCCGGAGGTCGAGAAGGCGAGGATCAGGTAGGAATGCAGCGAGGAATTGACCGCGAAGATGGCCCCAAAGACCAGCAGGCCGATCACGATCGCGGCGGTCAGTCCCGGCCCCGGCGCGCCCACGCTCCAGATCAGCACGGCCAAAGCCGCCGGAACGACGAACAGGAACCCGGCCCAACGCCGGGCCTCCCGGATCAATTCCGCCTCCGGGCGCTTCGCGGCCCCGAGCAAGCGCGGCGCAGCCGCCTGCACCGCCCCATAAAGGATGGTCCAGACCGCCATGAATGTGCCGATCATGAAGAAGGCGGCGCGGTTGCCCTCTTCCGACCCGTCGGACAGCACCGCGTAGAAATAGATCGGGATGCCGACGACGAACCACACATCGCGGGCACCGAACAGGAACAGCCGCGCCGCCGACAGTCGGTTGATATTCCGGTCCTTGGAAAACACTTCGCGGAACTTTGCGCCTTTCCTGCCCTGCGGCAGCCCCGCCGGCATTTTCAGCAGGACAGCAAGCAGGATCAGCGCCAGCACCAAGGCCATCGCCAGGATCGCGGGCACGAAGCCCAGAACGGCCAGCAGCACCGCCCCAAGCAGAAAGCCTGCCCCCTTCACCGCGTTCTTGGAGCCGGTCAGCAGCGCCACCCACCGAAACAACCCGCCCTCGCCCGAGGGGGCAAGCAGCTTCACGGCGCTTTTCGCGCTCATCTTGGACAGGTCCTTCGCCACGCCCGACGCCCCCTGCACCCCCATGACATAGACAACCGAGGCCCAGAGGCTCCAGCCCGGATCGAGCGCCGCCAGCGCCAGAAGCGCCAGCACCTGGATGCCCAGCCCCGCGTAAAGCGTCGAGGTCAGGCCGAAACGCGCGGCGATCCAGCCCGCCGAGAGGTTGGTGACGATGCCCGCCACTTCGTAAAGCAGGAACAAATAGGCCAACTGCACCGGCGAGAAACCGAGCGTGTGAAAATGCAGCAGCACCAGCATCCGCAGGGCGCCATCGGTCAGCATAAAGGCCCAATAGGCGGCGGTCACGGTGATATAGGCGGCAAGCCCCTCGGGCCGGGTTGTGGCGGTCACAATGACGCCCCGACCATCCGCGCGACATCGATCAGCCGGTGGGCATAGCCCATTTCGTTGTCATACCACGCATAAATCTTGACCTGCGTGCCCGCGACAACCATCGTCGATGGCCCGTCCACGATGCTGGACCTTGTGTCATTCACGTAATCGGCCGAGACCAGCGGGCGGTCTTCGAAGCCTAGGATGCCTTGTAGCGGCCCCTCGGCGGCGGCACGCAGCATCGTGTTCACCTCTTCGGCGCTGGTCTCGCGGGCCACTTCGAACACGCAATCGGTCAGCGAAGCGTTGAGCAGCGGCACCCGCACCGCATGACCGTTCAGCCGCCCCTTGAGCTCGGGATAGATCAGCGTGATCGCCGTGGCCGAGCCGGTTGTGGTCGGGATCAGCGAATTCAACGCCGAGCGGGCGCGGCGCAAATCCTTGGCCGGACGGTCCACGATTGTCTGGGTATTTGTCACATCATGGATCGTGGTGATCGAGCCGTGGCGGATGCCCAGCCCCTCATGGATGACCTTGACCACGGGGGCGAGGCAGTTCGTCGTGCAGCTTGCCGCCGTGATAATGTCATGCCGGGCGGGGTCATAGGTCTCGTGATTGACCCCATGAACGATATTCGCAACCGGCCCATCTTTCACCGGCGCGCTGACGATGACCTTCTTCACACCGGCGGCGAAATATGCGGCGAGTTTCGCCTCGCTCTTGAACACCCCTGTGCAATCGATCACCACATCGACACCGTCGAGCGGTAAATCCTCGATGCGCGCTGCGTTGCGAACAGGCAGGCGAATACCGTCAATGCCGATGCTGTCAGTGTCATGGGTGAACTCGGCAGGCCAACGGCCATGCACGCTGTCAAATTCCAGGAGATGGGCGTGCATCTCTGGGTCGCCCACCGCATCGTTGATCCAGGCGATTTCGGCCCCGCTTTCCAGCAGCGGCCGCAGCGCCAGCTTGCCGATCCGGCCAAGCCCGTTCAGCGCATAGGTGATGCTCATTGTGCCTCCAGGTCGCGGGCAATGTCGTCCACGCGATGTTGCAGCGAAATGCGATCAAGGCTGTCCAGCGGCAGCGCGGTGAAGGCGAGGATACGGTTGCGCAAACCGGCATAGGCCTGCTGGAAGGCAAGTTTCTTTTCGGCCTCGGTCCCCTCTGCCTTCACCGGATCGGGCATCCCCCAATGCGCGCTGATAGGTTGACCGGCCCATGCCGGGCATTCTTCGTTCGCAGCGCGGTCGCAGACAGTAAATACGAAGTCCATCTGAGGTGCGTCGGGGCCTTGGAACTCGGCGACATTCTTTGCCCACAGGTCCGCGATGTCATGCCCCTTATGGGCGAGCATCTCGATGGCAAAGGGATTTAATTTGGAATAGGGGTGGGTGCCGGCGGAATAGGCATTGAAGCGGTCTCCGGCCTCGAAGCGCAGGATCGATTCGCCAAATATCGAGCGGGCGGAATTGCCAGTGCAGATGAACAGGACATTGTATTTCCGATCGGACATGGGTCTTTCTCCGGAAGGGGTGGGTTGAATGAATGGCTGGCAGAGATCGGGGCGGCCACGGCAGCAATCGGCGACTAGGTAGCCGATCAGCGCCGCGGATTGTTCGATCTCGGCGCGGTAAAGCAATGACCGGCCCTCGCGGGCCTGGGAAATCAACCCGGCTGCACGCAGCGAGGCCAGGTAGGATGACAGGGTATTCTGACGCGCATCGATCGCCTCGGCCAGCTCTCCGGCAGAAACCTGGTCCGGATAGCGCCGCACCAGCAGCCGGAACAGGCCCAGCCGTTGCGGATGGGCGAGCGAGGCGAGCTGGTCTATGCGATTCGTATCCATATTTCGAGAATATTCGATATATGAGCATCGGCAAGTATGATCTGCACAAAGCTCCCTTGAGGATATTGACTCATTGGCACGATGTGCTGGTAAGAGACGACCATAGGCGATAAATGTAGTGCGCCTTGAACCTGCGCCATATCGGCCGGGAATATAGCCACCCGGCCAAACGCCTTTCACCATAAAGAACTGTTTTCATGACCATAACGCACTATGGCTTTAATAAAAATTATAGCCCAGTATCGGTGATGCATTGAGAAATTTACCATAGGAACGCCCATGTTGAGCAGGCGGATGTTTTCTATCGGCGCAGCAACGCTCGGTTTTCTAAGTCGACAAGCCGACGCACAAACGAGCTTTCGATTAGGGCTAACGCCGGTGTTTCTCGACAATGACTCCGAAACCATCGATCGCCTGCGCACATCTCTGAGCTATGCGGCGGGCATGCCAGTCACCCTGGTCCAGAAACGCACATACCAGGAGGTAACCGGATTATTGCTCGAAGGCGGTGTGGATGCGGCGTGGCTATGTGGCTATCCATTCCTCCAACATCGGGATGAGCTTTCCCTGGTCGCTGTCCCGCTCTGGCAAGGCGCGCCGACCTACCGATCCTACCTGATCACTTCTGCCGAAGATCCGGCATCGGGCCTGACCGACCTTAGAGGCGGCGCACACGCATTCTCAGATCCTAATTCGAATTCCGGATATCTCGTAACAGCCTCTGATCTTGCTCGCAACAATCTGAGGCCGGAGCAATTTTTCTCTCGTATCATTTTCACTTACGGGCATAGGAATGTCGTCAGGGCAGTGGCGGGCGGCCTAGTCAGATCGGGCAGCGTGGATGGATATGTCTGGGAAGCACTCACGAAGGTGGAACCAGAACTTACCGATCGCACCCGGGTCGTTTCCCGATCCGAACCTCTGGGCTTTCCGCCGTTCTGCGCAAGGACAGACCGGATCGGCGAACCCGATCTTGCCGTATTTCAGGCGGCCTTGCTACAGATGGCCGAGTCCGAACGAGGGCGAGATGCCTTGACGCTACTACAACTGGACGGAATGATTCGGGGAGAAGTGGCCTTGTTCGATGGTATCCTCACCCGGATGCAGGATCTCGCTGGACATCACTGATGGGCCGCTTCCTTTATCTCCCCCTCTCGCTTCGTGTTCCACTTTTGGCAGCAGTGTTGATGATATTGGTAGGTGTGATCGCGTCGCATCAGGTGCTTTCGACGCTTGATCGAGTGCAGGACAACAGACTTCGTGAGCTTGCCCGGCTTCATATTGAAGGTCTGTCACTGGCGCTTGGTCCCTCTGTTCTACGAAAAGATATCTGGGAGGTTTACGACACGCTCGACCGTGCCAGTTCTACGGGAAGTTCGCGCAGAATGCTTCTGACTGTCGTTGCCGACGAAACCGGGAAAGTCCTGGCGGCGACGGATCCCCGGCGAGTCCCGATTGACACCTCAATCGATGCTTTAGCGGAGGAGGCCCAACGCCTCGATGCGATTACTTTTGCAAGAAATTCCTCGCATGTCAGGGTTCGTGCCCCATTGGTTTACCAGGGGCGCGATGTCGGAAAAATCGTCACGGATCTCGATGTCAGAGACATGAGTGCCGAGCGTCGGCGCGCAGAACTTTTGCTGATTATTGGCAATACGCTGTTAACTGCTGCAATGGCACTTGTCGGATATCTTGCGGTTCGGCGAATGCTGCGCCCCGTAACGCAACTGGCGCGACGGATGGATGCGACAATCGGGCAGCCCAGTCCAATTCCCGCTGTCCAGGTTCCGCGCGGAGATTCGGAAGTTGCACGCCTCTTTCAGACCTACAACGCGATGGCCGAAGCCATTGAGGCGCGCAGCGAGGCTGAACGCCAATTGGCTGAACGTGAGCGGTTTGTGAGTCTCGGACAGCTTTCTTCCTCGCTCGCCCACGAGATCAACAATCCCCTGGGCGGTCTGATAAATGCGACCGACACCATCCGCCGCTTTGCCGACCGGCCGGATGTGGTTCGGCAATCGGCTGAATTGCTCGAGCGCGGATTAAAACATTTGCGGGACGTGACTCACGCCACACTCGAGCAAAACCGGATAGATCAAGATGGCCCGGATATGTCGCTGGATGATCTGGCAGATCTGCGCCTGCTGATCGGCCCTGAAATTACCAGGCACGAGCAACGGCTCGATTGGCGGATCGAACTCGACCCGAAAAATTTATCGGGTCACGATGCAGGAATGCTTCGGCAGGTTCTGCTCAACCTGCTGCTGAACGCATCAAACGCAGCAAAGCATGGGGGAAAAGTTGGGTTGCATGCGTATCTGGCCGGAGATGCATTGCGGTTCGAAATTTTCGATAATGGATCCGGAATGCCCGCCCCTGCCCTACGGCGCCTGCAAGGTTCGGAGCCAATTTTGCCCGGCGAAGGGGTCGGATTGCGAATGGTGCGAGAACTTGTGGGAATGCTTGCCGGAACCATCACACATTTAGCCCCACCGGATGGCGGCACCCGGATCATCATCTCACTTCCATGTAATCCACCAACTCCGGCCAGCCAGTCATGCTAAATCAACGCCGCATTGCTCTAATCGAAGATGACGAAATCATGGGCGGCTCAATCGCGCAGAGACTGAAATTGGAAGGAGCCGAAATCATCTGGCATAAACAGATGGTCCGGGCACTGGGAGCAATTCGCACCCCGCGTGCGCCCATTGACGCAGTGATCTGCGACATCATCTTGCCGGACGGCACCGGCGAGGACTTGTTCGCAACGCTGTGCCGAACCTCTACTCCACCCCCATTTTTGTTCATCACAGGGCAGGGAAGCATCGCCCAGGCGGTTCGCCTCATGCAGTCCGGCGCCGTGGATTACGTAACGAAACCCTTCGACATGTCGGTGTTTCTGGATCGGTTGGTATTGCTGATGAAACCACGCAATGCACTTGAAATGCCTCCTCTGGTGGGTATCTCGCCTGCAGCGCAGAGAGTTGAAGAACTGGTGGAGCAGGCCGCCAACCGTAACGGTCATGTAACGATTCTTGGTGGTCCCGGCACCGGAAAAATCTCGATTGCTAAGCGACTACACGAACTTTCCGACCGCTGCTCTGCGCCTTTCTTGACCGTAAATTTCGCGAGGGACCAGAAGGTTGAGCAAGCGCTGTTCGCAGCAGGCGGCGCAATGGAAGCTGTTGGAGAGGGCATCCTTTGCCTACAATCCATCGATCGGATGAGTGAAGCGTTACAGGATCGTTTGCTCACGTCGCTTGATCGGGATTTTGCCGGCCGTATCATTTCGACCACCGACCCGACAATCGAGGACGAGGTTGCATCAGGATCGTTCCGCGCCGATCTGTTTGCCCAACTCTCCGAGGTCGAAATTCCGGTCCCGCCTTTTCGTCAACGGCCTGACGATGCGGTATGGCTGATGAATCGTCTCTTCGACCAGCTGAATGCAAAACACGATCCCCCCTTGCGCGGCATTAGCGCCCTGACCGAACAGGCTCTGCGCGGCCATGACCTGTCCGGTGGCGGTCGGGAAATTCGGACCCGTCTGACTCGGGCGATTCAGACCGCGCGGGACGGCTGGATACAGCCCGCAGACCTTTTTCCCGAGAGACTCGCCGAAGGTGACTGGTTCCTGACCCTGGCAGAAGCACGTGATGCGGCAGAGCGGTCACAGATCATCGCGGCGCTGGAACAGACCGGCGGACATCTTGGCAAGACCGCCAAACTCTTGCGGATCGCTCGGACGACATTATGGGAAAAGATGCAGAAGTTCGGGCTTTCCTGATTATTTCCCTTGGCTTTCGCGGCTAATGTTCGGGAAACCGAACATCAATAAAATATAAATTAATACAATTTATTACCAGATTTTTCTTGCGTGATACTGCCATAAGATTGCCACGATAATTCGCTATACTCTTCTCAACCAGCGAGGGGAGAACCAAGCCAGATGACGAAATGCAATCGCTTGATCGATGCGGGGCGCCGCCAGTTCCTGCGAGGCGGGATGATGGCCACCGCGGGTGCGGCCGTGACGACATTGGCTGGAACGCAAGAGGCCAAGGCACAGGCTGCGCTCGCGCGGGTTGATTATCCGGCGAGCCGGCTGGGGAATATCGGCGAACTGACCGAAAACGAACCGCTCGACGTCAGCTACCCAGATGATGACAGCCCAGGAGTGTTGCTCAAGCTTGGGCATGCGGTGGAAGGCGGTGCCGGGCCGGATGGGGATATCGTTGGCTTCTCGGTCCTCTGCCCGCACAAGGGTTGGTATCTGGGCTATAACGCCGATGACCGGACCTTCAACTGCCCCGGCCATTATTCGCGTTTCGATGCCGAGGCAGGCGGGCAGCAGGTCTGGGGGCATGCCACCAGCAACCTGCCGCAATTCAATCTGCGCGTCGATGATGATGGCGAGATCTATGCCGAAGGCGTGGACGAGCTGATCTTTGGCCGCCTGTCCAATACGCTCTGAAGGAAAACGGATCATGGCTTACAAGAGACATATCGACCGTCTGCCGATCATCCCGGCGGACGCAAAAGTTCAAAATGCGGTTTGCCATTATTGCATCGTCGGCTGCGGCTACAAGGCTTACACTT
This sequence comes from Paracoccus onubensis, assembly GCF_003591515.1. Classification (GTDB taxonomy): domain Bacteria; phylum Pseudomonadota; class Alphaproteobacteria; order Rhodobacterales; family Rhodobacteraceae; genus Paracoccus; species Paracoccus onubensis. Next base: position 143,500 of record NZ_QZCG01000003.1, on the reverse strand, counting down.
GGCCGATCAATCGGCAAGGCGGCACCGATCCCTCACAAAACGTTTTCGGCGTGGATCTGAGTGAGCAGCAACCGCAGGACACCGAAGCCTGGTATGCGCCCTCGATGTATAACATTGTGAAACAGGACGGTCGAGACGTTCAACTGGTCATCAAGCCCGATGTGAACTGCGTGGTAAATTCCGGTCTCGGCTCGGTGCGCGGCGCGCGCATGGCCGAGAACCACCCTTCGACCGTTACCGGCACCCAGGGACATCGGCTGACCGATCCGCTGACCTGGCGTTATGGATCATATCAGCAGACAAGTTGGGAGGATGCTTTCGATCTGGTTGCAAGGGTGACCGCTCGGGTTGTGATGGACGGGTCTGAGGACGATCTGATTGTATCGATGTTCGATCATGGCGGCTCGGGTGGCGGCTATGAAAACACCTGGGGCACTGGAAAGCTGTATTTCGAGAGCATGAAGGTCAAGAATGTCCGCATTCACAACCGCCCCGCATATAATTCGGAGGTCCATGCCACGCGAGATATGGGTGTAGGCGAATTGAACAACGCCTATGAGGATGCGGAACTCACCGACACGCTGGTTGCCTGGGGATGCAACCCTCTGGAGTGCCAGACGAACTACTTCCTCAACCATTGGGTGCCGAACCTGCAAGGCATGACGTCGGACAAGAAAGCCGAATTGCTGCCGGACGAACCGCAAGAGCCCGCCAAGATCATCTTTATCGATCCGCGCAGAAACGTTTCGGTCAACGCGGCAGAGCAAGCCGCAGGGCCAGATAACGTTCTACATCTGCCAATCAATTCGGGAACCGATCTGGCACTGGCGAATGCGATCTTCACGCATATCGTCGAACAAGGCTGGCATGATCAGGATTTCATCGACGCTCACACGCTGCGCGAAGCCGCCGAACACCCGGCGGAGTTCCCGGCGAAGGGCGCATCAGACGCATATCCGGGCCTGCTGACCAGCTTCGAGGATGCCGTCGAGGCGAACCGGATGTCGCTGGAGGAGGCCGCCGAAATCTGCGGCGTTCCGGCCGACGATATCCGCAAGGCCGCCGAATGGATGGCCGAGCCGAAAGAAGGCGGTGCCCGTCGTCGCATGATGATCGGCTATGAAAAGGGGATCATCTGGGGCAACGATAATTACCGCACCAATGGCGCTATCGTGAATATCTCTCTGGCGACCAGGAATATCGGGCAGCTGGGCGGAGGTTGCGTCCGGATGGGAGGCCATCAGGAGGGCTATTTTCGCCCGAGTGAAGGTCATGTGGGACGGCCCGCGGCCTATGTTGATCAACTTATCATCGATGGCAAAGGGGGCGTGCATCATATCTGGGCCTGCAACCACTACCGAACCACTTTGAACGCCACCGAGTTCAAGCGCATCTACAACCACCGCACCAATATGGTGAAAGAGGCCATGGATTCGGTTGCAGGACAGGGGCGAGACGCCTTGGTCGATGCCATTGTCGGCGCGATTGCCGAGGGTGGGCTCTTCGCGGTGAACGTGGATATTATCCAAAACGAGATGGGCAGCCAGGCGCATGTCGTCCTGCCCGCTGCCCAGCAGGGCGAGATGAACCTGACTTCGATGAATGGAGAGAGGCGCATGCGGCTGGCCGAGAAATACATGGACCCGCCGGGTCACGCCATGCCCGATTGCCTCATCGCGGCAGGAATTGCCCGGCATATGGAGCGCGTGCTCTCCGAGACGGGCAACAGCGACTATGCCGCCAATTTCCAGGGCTATGACTGGAAAAACGAAGAAGACGCCTTCCGCGACGGCTATCAATCCGCCCATCCCGATGTCACCTATGAACGGCTGCGGGCAATGGGGACGAACGGCTTTCAGGAGCCTCCACAGGGTCTGGACGGCGAAACCATCATCGGCACCGACCGGCTTTACAAGGACGGTAAGTTTTCTACCGATGACGGGCTGGCGCGATTCATGGCTGGGCCATGGCGTGGCCTGGTTACTCCCGGAAAACAGGAAGAGAGCGAATCCTACACGTTCCTGATCAATAATGGTCGCTCAAATCTCAACTGGCAGAACTGGTTCCTGGACCAGGAGAATGAATTTGTTACCGACCGCTGGCCCTATCCGTTCATCGAGATGAATCCCGAGGACATGGCGGAAAACAGCATCGAGCCGGGGGACCTGGTGGAAATCTTCAATGGAAACGGTGCCACGCAGGCGATAGCCTACCCGACCGAGACGGCCACGCGAGGTGAGACCTTCATGCTGTTCGGTTCGCCGCGGGGAACCCAGGGCAATATCGTCAGCAAAGGTGTGAACGAATTGGTGATCCCCGTCTATAAGCAGACATGGGCGGACATTCGCAAAATAGCGGACGTCCCGGAAGCCGCACGGCATATTTCGTTCAAGTCGAAGGAGTTCCGGTTCTGATCCGAACCGCTACTATAGCTTGCCCGGCTCGACGCTGGGCAAGCCGTCAGCCAAGCGCGTAACCTGTTCCCCGCACCGTCCGGACCGGATTGTCGCCACCGTTTGACATCAAAGCTTTGCGCAACCGGCCGACATGCACATCGATGGTGCGGGTATCAACATAGATATCGCGCCCCCAGACCCGATCCAGCAATTGTTCGCGCGTCCAGACCCGGCCCGGCTTTTCCATCAGCGTGGACAGCAACCGGAACTCGGTCGGCCCCAGATGCAGGGGCTGGCCGGCGCGAAAGACCCTGTGCTCGGCCGCATCCAGGATGATATCGCCGAAACTCAGCCTTTCGCCCATGGTCGAGGGGCGGGTGCGGCGCAACTGGGTCCGAAGGCGGGCCATCAGTTCGACCACGGAATAAGGCTTGACGACGTAATCATCCGCCCCGGTTTCCAAGCCGCGCACCCGGTCGGTCTCCTCGCTGCGTGCCGAGAGCATGATGATCGGGATCCCGCGGGTCGCCGGATCGGCCTTGACCTGACGGCAGACCTCGATCCCCGAGACCCTGGGCAGCATCCAGTCCAGAACCAGCAGATCGGGCTGCTCCTCCTGCACCAACAGCAAGGCGTCCTCGCCATTATCGGCGACCACGACCTCGAAGCCCTCGGCCTCAAGATTGTATTGCAAGACCTCACGCTGGGCGTTTTCGTCTTCGACAACCAATACGCAAGGGGCCTGACTCGTCATCTCTTATCCCTCACTTCTCGCGATGCCAGCATCGGTTGACACGCTGCTGGCCTTGGGCCGGCTATCATCCGGCAATTCCCCGGTCACCAGGTAGATCACCTGTTCGGCAATCGAAGTCGCGTGGTCGCCCATCCGTTCGACATTCTTGGCGATGAAATGCAGATGCATGCAGGCGGTGATATTGCGCGGGTCCTCCATCATATGGGTCAGGAATTCGCGGAACAAAGCGTTATACATCTGGTCCACTTCCAGATCACGCTGACGGACATCCTCGGCCAGTTCGCCATCGCGGCGGATATAGCTGTCCAGCGCATCCTGCAGCATCTTGCTGACCGCCTGCGACATGCGGCGTATCGCCATGCCCGAGCCGTCGATCACCGGCATCTGCGTCAGCACATCGGTCCGCTTCGCCATGTTCTTGGCGTAATCGCCCACGCGTTCCAGCGAGGCGGCGATCTTCATCACTGCCAGAACCATGCGCAGATCCGTGGCCGTGGGAGCGCGCAGGGCGATCAGCCGCGCCGCATCCTCGTTGATCTGCAATTCCAATGTGTCGATCGCCTTGTCCCGGCGGCGCACCTCTTCGGCCAGGTCCTCGTCCCGGGTATCCAGTGCCGTCGCGGCGTCCGAGATGGCGACTTCGACCATGCCGCCCATCTTGACGACCTGCGCCTGAATCGTCTCAAGGTCGCGGTCGAACGCGGAGGATATATGCTTGTCGCGATTGATCATTCCTGTCTCCTCCAGAGTCAGCCGATACGGCCCGAGATGTAGGATTCTGTGCGCGAATCCTGCGGTTTCGTGAAAATGTCGTCGGTTTCGCCATATTCGACAAGGTTGCCCAGGTGGAAAAAGGCGGTCTTCTGGCTGACGCGCGCGGCCTGCTGCATCGAGTGGGTCACGATGACGACCGAGAACTGCGAGCGCAGCTGTTCGATCAGTTCCTCGACTTGCCCGGTGGCAATGGGGTCGAGCGCCGAGCAAGGCTCGTCCATCAGCAGCACCTCGGGCGCGGTCGCTACGGCACGGGCGATACAGAGGCGCTGTTGCTGCCCGCCCGACAGGCCGGTGCCGGGTTCCAGCAAGCGGTCCTTGACCTCGTTCCACAGCGCCGATCCGCGCAAGGATTTTTCGACGATCTCGTCCAGCTCGGCTTTGTTGCGGGCCAGGCCGTGGATTTTCGGGCCGTAGGCCACGTTGTCATAGATCGACTTGGGGAAGGGATTAGGTTTCTGGAACACCATCCCGACGCGGGCCCGCAGCTGCACTGGATCGACTTTGCGGTCATAAATGTCCTGTCCATCCAGTCGGATCTGGCCTTCGATGCGCGCGATGTCGATACTGTCGTTCATCCGATTGATGCAGCGCAGGAATGTCGATTTTCCGCAGCCCGAGGGACCGATAAAGGCCGTTACGGTCTTGTCGAGGATCTCGACATTCACATCCTTGATGGCATGGGTATCGCCATAATAGACCTGCACATTTCTGGCCGAGATCTTGATATCCTGCTGGGTCACGGCACTCTCCGCTCGGTTGATGTCATACATAATACTAGGCTCCTTCGACCGTATCACCAACGGCGTTCAAAACGGTTGCGCAGGAAGATGGCTAGGGCGTTCATCATGACGAGGAAGCCCAGCAGCACAAGGATTGCAGCAGATGTCCGGCTGACAAAGCCGCGTTCGGGACTATCCGCCCAGATGAAAATCTGCGTCGGCAGGGCGGTCGCGGCATCAAGTGGCGTAGACGGCGCAGCCGTCACGAAGGCGTTCATGCCGATCAGCAACAGTGGCGCGGTTTCCCCGAGAGCTTGCGCCAGCCCGATGATCGTGCCGGTCAGGATGCCGGGCATAGCCAGCGGCAGCACATGGCCGAACACAACCTGTTGCTTGGACGCGCCGACGCCAAGCGCCGCTTCGCGGATCGACGGTGGCACCGCCTTCAGCGCGGCACGGGTGGCGATGATGATCGTCGGCATTGTCATCAGCGCCAGCGTCATCCCGCCGACCAGAGGTGCCGAGCGTGGCATCCCGAACCAGCCCAAGAATACCGCCAGGGCCAGCAGACCGAACACCACCGAGGGGACCGCCGCGAGGTTGTTGATATTGACCTCGATCACATCGCTCAGGCGGTTCTTGGGCGCGAATTCCTCCAGGTAGATCGCAGCGCCGATGCCCAGTGGGAACGAGATCAGGAAGCAGACCAGTAGTGCATAGAACGACCCGATGATTGCGCCTTTCAATCCGGCAAGTTCGGGGAAGCGTGAATCGGCATTTGTGATCAGGGCCCAATTGATCGGCTTGGAAATCCGGCCTTCATCCTGCAATTGCTGGAACCAGCCGATCGCGGCGTCGTTCAGCCGCCGCATGGTTTCATCCGACTCGGTATCGACATTGCCCTTGTTCAATTGATCATACGGGTCCGAGACCGGCACCTTTATGGTAATGGTCTGGCCGATCAGCGAAGGATCGGCCACAATACGATCCCGCACCTCAAACTGGGCGGCATTCGACACAATCCCTGACAGAGCGCGCAAATCACCCTCTTCCGCATCCGGAAAAGTAACTTGCATCGCCTCGTTCATAACGTTGCGATAATTGCCGCGAGACGGGTCCTCGGCATCTACCAGCTCGGCCGAGATTGGCACGTCAAGCGTGATATGCGTTTGCCTAAATGCCTGCGTCCCTCCCGAAATCAGCGTCCAGAGCAGGATGCCCAGCATCAGGAAGGCAAAGAGGATCGCGCCCAGTCCAACCCCCTTCAGGATCGCCTCGCTCCGGCGACGACGCGAGAGTCTGTTTTGGAATTCCGGTGAAGCCCAGCCATGGGAGGCTTGAGGCGCGTCGTTCGTCTGATCGGTCATGTCCGGGCCTCAGTCGTAAAGTTCGCGGTATTTGCGCACGATGCGCAAGGCGACGATGTTGATAAGCAGTGTCACGATGAACAGCATCAGCCCCAGGGCGAATGCAGCCAGCGTCTTCGGGCTGTCAAACGACGTGTCGCCAATCAACAATGTCACGATCTGCACCGTCACGGTCGTGACGCTGTCCAGCGGGTTGATGGTCATCTTTGCGATCAGGCCCGCCGCCATCACCACAATCATCGTCTCACCGATTGCACGGCTGACAGCCAGCAGGACACCGCCGACGATGCCGGGGATCGCTGCCGGAAACAGGACTTTCGTGACGGTTTCGGCCCGTGTCGCGCCAAGCGCCATGCTGCCATCGCGAAGCGACCGTGGAACCGCCGAAAGCGCGTCATCCGCGAATGAGGAAATGAACGGGATCAGCATGACTGCCATCACGCTGCCCGCTGCAAGCGCTGTGTTCGGCGCGATCGGGAGGCCAAGCGACGCACCCCAGGCTCGGATTGCCGGAGCAACCGTAAGAATAGCAAAGAAGCCATAAACCACAGTTGGAATGCCCGCGAGGAGCTCCAGCACCGGCTTGGCGATGGCACGGAAACGCTTACTGGCAAACTCGTTCAGGTAAATTGCCGACATCAACCCAACCGGCACGGCAACGACTATGGCGACAAAGGTGATGACCAGCGTGCCCAGAATGACCGGCAGCCATCCGAAGGCTCCTTCTGCCGCAACCTGATCCTCGCGGATAGGTATCTGCGGCTCCCAACTCGTCCCGAACAGAAAGTCGGTGATCGGAACCATCTGGAAGAAGCGGATAGATTCGAAAACAAGCGACAAGACTATGCCGACAGTCACGAAGATTGCCACAAGCGAGCAAGAGATCAACAACCCCATGGTGATGCCTTCGACCGCCTGACGCGCCCGGAATTCTGCCCTGACGCTACGGCGGGTGACAAAGAGCGCCGCGGCACTCACCGCCGCCACGACAAGCAGCATCAGCCATCCGGATGCCGCCCGCAACGAGTTCATACGCTCGGCTGCATCCATCTTCCATTGTTCAGGATCGCCGAAAACCCGTCCTTGCGAGATCGATTGGATCTCGGCTTTGATCAGTTGGATCGCCCCGGAACCGAGATTGTCCAGAACCCCATCGGGCAAGCCGGCCATCACCAGCCTGTTGATAACCGTGGATTGCAGCACCAGCCACAAGAGCACGATGATGATCGCAGGCACAAGCACCGCCAGCAAAGCGTAGAGACCGTGAAACATACCAAGTGAATGAAGCCGCTGGCCACCATCCCGCAATGTCACTGCCGCCTGCCGGTTCATCATGTATCCTGCGAGTGCCGCAGTCAGCAGCAACGCAAAGGCGAATCCAGTCATGCCCAACCTCGCAAAAGGAGCCGCCCGCCCGGACTGATCCCGGACGAGCGTGTAGAGATAAAGTTACTCGGTAACTTCCAGCTTTACCGAACCGGTCGTAACGGCTTCCTGAAGCTTGGCGCGCTCGTCATCGCCAAGGGCGACCAGACCGCGCTCTTCCAGATAGCCACCCGGAGCCAGCGCGTTCTCGGACATGTATTCGTCGACGAATTCCTGCAGGTTCGGGATCACGCCGCGATGCGCATTCTTGACGTAGAAGAACAGCGGACGCGACAACGGGTATTCACCCGATGCGATGGTGTCCATTTCGGCCTGAACGTCGTTCAGCTTTACATCTTTCAGCGTATCCTGATTTTCATACAGGAAGGAATAGCCAAAGATGCCGAGCGCATTCGGATCCGAATTCAGGCGCTGCACGATCAGGTTGTCGTTCTCACCCGCTTCGATGAAGGGACCGTCGGTCCGCATGCGCGAGCAGTTCTCGTCAACCCAGTCCTCGTTGCCGGATTCTTCGGCAATCGCGGTGACTTCCTCAAGCGATTCACAACCGGCATGCATGGCAAGTTCGACAAAGGCGTCGCGGGTGCCCGAGGTCGGGGGCGGTCCAAGAACGACGATCTCGGTGTCGGGCAGCGATTCATCGATTTCCGACCATTTGGTATAGGGGTTGGCCACCATTTCGCCGTCTTGCGGCACCTCGGCGGCGAGCGCCAGGAACACCTGACCAAGCGTCAAATTCCAGTCGGTTTCGTTCTCGCGGCTGACAGCCAGCGACAACCCGTCATAGCCGATCATCGCTTCGCTGATATCGGTGACGCCATTTTCGACGCACAGATCAAATTCGGATTTTTTCATAGCGCGCGACGCGCCGGTCAGGTCTGCGGTATCTTCGCCGATACCTTCACAGAAAATCTGCATGCCGCCGCCAGTGCCGGTGGATTCGACGATCGGAGCCGGCGCGCCGGTTTGGTTTGCGAATTCCTCTGCCACTGCTTGCGTATATGGGAAAACAGTAGACGATCCGACGATGCGGATCTGGTCACGAGCCGCGGCAGCGGTCGCGGACAATGCGATGACGGACAAAGCAGTTGCCGTGAGGCCGATGGATTTCATAGGGATGCTCCCTGAGTTGAGTGTAAAAAGACCTAGCGAGTCGCTGATTACCCCGGCATTGTGACGGTAGCGCAACTATAATATGTCACTTTTGTGAACACTCTTGGCATCCATGCAACTTGCGCAGCTACGCGAGGACCAGAGCACAATGCAGGTCTATACTTTAGGAAAGTTCGTCCCATATGATCGCGATCGCTCTACAACTTCTGATAACGAAAAGGGCTACAAGTAGAAAATGGATAGGCATCTCGAACCCATATTTTCCGCGATCTCGAACCCAACCCGTCGAGCAATTTTGGATTTTCTATTGAGAAAAGACGGAGCTTCAAGAGCAGAAATAGAAGCGGAACTCAATCTCAACCAAAACACACTTACAGGGCATTTAAGAACACTCGCAAATTCGAGTGTTGTTATTGCCATGGGAAATATAACCAGACCACATTATTACGTGAACCTTACTGCGTTCAGAATTATGAATGAGCAGTGGATCCGCAAATTTATTGAAAGCGAAGGGTGTGACGATGAAACGCCCATCTTTAGCGACGAACGATCAATCAAAAGACATTTCACGATATACATACGCGCAACGCCAAGGATTGTTTGGATTCAAATGACAGATGATCGAAGAACAAAACTTTGGTTGCAGATGGAATTGAGCACTGAAACGGTAGAAAAGTCCATAAAATTTAAGACTGGCAACACTGTTGCTTTTACAGGAAGAATTACTAAATATAATACGAACAGAGAATTCTCATATGAAATTTATACATCCGATATCAAGGACATGCACGAACAGAAGATATCCCCAAATATCGCCTGGAAACTTCGCCCGATTGGGGATTACGCAACAAAACTTGATATATACCTTGAACATTTAGAAATAGACAATGACATTATCAACCTCTTCCTTAATCGCTGGCCAGAAGCTCTGTCGAAACTAAAAACGCTATCGGAAACTGGAACACGATTTTGGATATCTCCTTTAGACGCATCAAGTTAGAAAAGATCGACAGTGCACCCTCATCATTGAACGACTGAACGACCTGCTTCGACAAGGCAAATGATATGATTAATTTAACGGGGAAAGGTATCTTAGTCTCGCGACTTCGGAACATACCTGCAAGCTGTCAATTAAACCGCCATCTCACTGGAGGCGATTGCGAGTCGCACCACATTTATCCAGTAGAGCAATGACCTGCAACCTATCCAGGATCGCTGGCGAACTGGCCGTACAATCACGTCCGAAACGGTGGCACTGGGACAAAAAATCTAAGCCAGTCACGATGTCTGGCGGCCGGTCATCCGGAACAGTAGAACCGCAAAACCCAAAGGCACCGTGGACAGGGTGGCCAGGACAAGCAGCATAGCCGACGCGCCAAACGCATCGATTATCCAAGCCCCAGCCGAAGGTGCGATAGCAGAGGAGATCAGCATCGGCGTGGCCAGCCGACCCATAGTGCGCGCATATCCAGCCGGCCCGAAGACCGCCAGTGGCAGCGCACCCCGGGCAATGGACCACAGGCCGTTCCCGGCCCCGTAGGCGATCATGGCGATCGCTGCAGGAAAACCGAAGAGGAGCCCGCCAGTACCGCGAGGGCCGAGAAGAGCATTGTCCAGAGCGGATGGTGCCGACCACGCCCCATCATCTCAAGCAATCGCGCTGCCACCTGGGCCGGGCCGATCAGCGTGCCGATCCCGACGGCGACGACGGTGGCATAGCCCGACGCGGTCAGAATCGATACAAAATGCACCGACCAGATCGTCGAAAGCATGGAGAGCGTAACTCCCGTGAGGGCCAGGCAGAGAAACCGCGGGTCTGTTGCCGGAACCGGCGGAGGTAATGAGGCCGTGGCGTCTGATGTGGGGGGGTGTACGCCTCTTGGCCGAAGGCAGACCCTAAACGGCCAGTGGCGCCGTCACAGCAAGGTGGAATCCGGCATAGGCGAAGCAGGCAGAGCGCCAGCCGACCATCTCTATCAGCCAAGAGGAGAGCGGCCAGCAGACCGTGCTGGCGAATCCGCCCCAGAGCGTGAGCTGAGTGATCGCCAAGCGTGCATCCCGACCGAATACCTGTCCAAGACTCGAAAACGCCGCATCGTAAAGCCCGCACGCCATGCCGATGCCCATCACGGTCCAAGCGGCGTAATAAACTATCAGGCTATTTGCCAAGCCCAGCAGGGAAAGTCCGGCCGCCAACAAGACCATGCCAGACGCGAGCACCGGTCGGCCTCCATGCACCTCTATCAGACGGCCCACGAAAATTGCCGAAATGCCCGAGACGAGAAGCCCGATCGACACACCCGCGGAGATCGCGGCCCCGGACCAGCCAGTCTCGGCCGCGATCGGTTCCGCAAGGACGGCGATCAGGTAAAAGCTGCTGCCCCAGGCGAAGATTTCGATCACGCCAAGGGCGGAGACAATCCGTAAACGCTCGGATCCGGTCATGTCGCAAACGCGGCGGTGCTTTCGGCCGTGCAGCCGCACCCGGATTTGCCATCGGCCTTCGCCAACTCGTCCTTGCGGCAGCAGGCGTCGGCGTTGACGGTCGGGGCCCCTCCACAACATCCGGCGTTCGATATTGGAGCCGAAGGCGTGCCGCCAACCTTGCAGACGCCAGTTTCGGGTAGCCTCAACCGCACTTCGCGCGCCGCTGCCGGATCGCCAGCCAGTTCCGCCACGACCGAGCGCACCTGCTCGTAGCCGGTGGTCATAAGGAATGTCGGCGCGCGACCATAGCTCTTCATCCCGACAATGTAGAAGTCGCGCTCGGGGTGGCTCAGTTCGGTCACGCCATGTGGACGCACGGTGCCGCAAGAATGCAGGTTCGGGTCAATCAATGGCGCGAGGGCGGGGGTGGACTCGACGATTGGATCGAGTGACAGGCGCAGTTCCGACAGCATCGACAGATCGGGCCGAAAGCCTGTCGCAACGATGATCCGATCAACCTCGAAGGAAACCTCCTGCCCTTCCTCCCGGCCCGTCACGAGAAGCGTTTCTCCCCGTTTTGCGATCCGCTCCACGACGAAAGGCGACCGCAAGGTCACGCGACCCGAACCGACTGCCTCAGCTGCCCGGAGGCCAAGCTGACCCCGGCCGGGCAACTCGTCGGCGAGGCCGCCACCCAACAGACGATCGACCCCACCGGACCGAGTGGCCCATGTGATGCGTGTGCCTGGCTCGATCTCCTGAAGGTCCATCAGGTCAAGCGCCACGTTGATGGCCGAGTGCCCGGCGCCGATTACAAGGGTATGGCCTCCGACATGGGCTGCCCGAGCGGAACCCAGAACATCGGGAATGCCATAATCGATACGGGCGGCATACTCTGCTTCACCCGGCACGGGCAGACCGTCGACGCCGATCGGGTTCGGCTTGGTCCAGGTACCGGAGGCATCGATGACAGCCCGGGCGCAGGTCCGGTGACGCACGCCCTCGGTATCTCGCCAGAGCACCACGAAAGGCGAGTCTTCACGCCCGTCGCTTGACTGCTTGGAATGCCCCTCGCGCGTGATCGCTGTTACCTCAGCCCCGAGCCTGAGGCGGGTGACGATATCCGGGTGCGATGCCAGCGGGGCAAGATATTCAGAAATCAACTCGCCCCCGGTTGGCAGGTGGTCCGGGTCGGGCATCGTCCAGCCGATGACCTCGAGCAGGGCGCGGGAGGCCACATCGACATTATATTCCCAAGGCGAGAACACGCGCACATGGGCCCAGTCCGCGACAGCGGCCCCGACGGTCGCCCCCCGCTCAAGGATCAGGGGAACAAGACCGCGCGATAGTAAATGCGATGCGGCCGCTAGGCCGACGGGGCCGGCACCGATCACGACAATTGGGAGGCCTGTAGGATCTATCATATTATTCCATCCTTCCGGTACATTCGAAATATCGGTGAGAAATTTAGCCGATCGGGGCGCCGGCCTCGGCTTCCTCTGTGCGGGCATCGTCGATGCAGTCTTGATCGGCACAGCATTCATCAGTGAGATACCCGATCAGTGCCGACATCGCCGGGTACTCGGCGTGACAGATCAGGGTCGTGCCGGAGCGGTCCTGCCGCACCAGCCCCTGATCGACCAGGCGTTTCATGTGATGCGAGAGGGTCGAGGCCGCGAGACCAACGTGCTCCTGCACCTGACCAACCGTCAGCCCGCCGGTTCCCGCCCGGACGAGTGTCCGGTAGATCCCGAGGCGGGTTTCATTGCCGAGCGCTTCAAGCTGGCGTGCTGCTATTTCGATGTTCATGGAAATATCTTGGGGTATCTCAGTACAGCCGTCAAGTGTTATTTCGAATATGATCGAAATACACTCACTCCCCCGAGTACTGCTCATCATGCTAACGCATCTTGAGCAGAATTCACTCCCACTACTCAAATCCTCGATGAACTCGCTAGCGAGCGGTTCTATGGATCAACTTCCGGGATCACTCTAATTACACTTGTTATTTCAATGACTTACAACTTCCATCGACGACGAGACTTAGCACCGATCCATAATTCTCATAGTTCGGGTTGACTCGGTCACACAACGTTTTTACCTCTATATTCAGTCGATGCACGGTGGGGCGACGCTGCCCCCGCCTGCGGTAGAGATACCGCCTGCGAAGACAAATTCCGTGGAATGCTTGTCGTCTTACGGGCGACCGCATCGCGGAGAACAGCGTGCCGCGATCCAATGATTGAGCTTGCCGAACGTGGCTATGCCGCGGCGGCAGTGGGTTACATGAGGCCATCAATCATTGTCAGATTGCTGCAGGCGTGCCCATGGGGATAGGCTTTCCCTTGGCGCCTCGTCTGCCGCCCGACCGAAAGAAAGTATGGGAAGGCATGGCCACAAAAAAAATTACGCTTTGATATAGACGCACGAAACAGGTTGCTGGCTGGCGTCGACGTTCTTGCTGACGCCGTCAAGGTGACGCTTGGTCCCAAGGGCCGCAACGTGGTGATCGACAAATCCTTCGGCGCGCCCCGTATCACCAAGGACGGTGTGACGGTCGCCAAGGAGATCGAACTGACCGACAAGTTCGAGAACATGGGCACACAAATGGTCCGCGAAGTCGCTTCGCGCACCAATGACGAGGCCGGCGACGGCACCACGACCGCGACGGTTCTGGCTCAGGGCATCGTCAAGGAAGGCATGAAGGCCGTTGCTGCCGGCATGAACCCGATGGATCTGAAGCGCGGCAACGACAGCGCCACCGCCAAGGTCGTCGAGGCCATCAAGGCCGCCTCGCGCCCGGTGAATGACAGCGACGAAGTCGCGCAGGTCGGCACCATCTCGGCCAATGGCGAAGCCTCGATCGGCCGCCAGATCGCCGACGCGATGCAGAAAGTCGGCAACGAGGGTGACCGAGGCGATCCGCCACAGAACGCCGTCGACAGCCTTCCAGGGCGATCAGGACGCAATCATGGCCCTGCGCCCGTTGATCAGGCTTCCCCAATTCATATAACCTTCTAGTCATACTAAAAAATTACGGCTGCCTGGAAATCCCCGACTTGACGCGCCGGATCGGGATCGAGCTTTCGATGCTGGAGACGCAGGTCAGTCGGGTTAAGCGGCTGGTCAGAAAATCCTCGAAGCCCTTCAACCCGTCGGTGACCACCCGCAGCAGGTAATCGCGGTTGCCGGTCATCAGCCAGCAATCCACCACCTCCGGAAAGGTCTGGATCGCCGCCTCGAACTGCGCCAATGCCTGATCCACCTGCCGGTCCAGCTTGACCGATACGAAAACCGAGACCGGATAGCCCAGTGCCGCCTCGTCGATCAGCGCGGCATAGCCGGTAATGACTCCCATCGCTTCGAGATTGCGGACCCGCCGCGCCACCGGTGTCGGGCTGAGACCGATGCGCTCGCTGAGTTCCTGCAGCGACATCCGGCCGTGATCGCGCAATAGACGCAGGATTCGCAGATCAAAATCATCAAACTTGGTGGATTCAGCCACGTTTCTTCCATTTTCATACGAAAATCCTCGCAATTTGGCCATATCAGGGCTGAAAACGCAAGGACACCCTGCGCCTCTTCGGGGCATGATGCCCGAAAGACCGTCAGGAGACTGCCCATGCCCAACCAGCCCGAATCCACCCACCTGAAAACCGCCGAACAGCGCCTGTTGTGGCTGTCGCATTGGATGATCCACAATGCCAACCACCTGCGCCCCAGGCAGGACGGCATCAAGATCGGCGGGCACCAGGCCTCCTGCGCATCGATGGTGTCGATCATGACGGCGCTGTATTTCTCTACCCTGCGGCCCGAGGACCGGGTGGCGGTGAAACCGCATGCCGGCCCCCTGTTCCACGCGATACAGTACCTGATGGGCAATCTCGATCGCCAAAAGATGCTGGATTTTCGTGGCTATGGCGGAGTGCAAAGCTATCCGAGCCGAACCAAGGATGCCGATGACGTCGATTTCTCGACCGGTTCGGTGGGGCTGGGCGTTGCGGTAACCTCGTTTGCCTCGATCATCCAGGATTATATCGCCGGCAAGCCCTGGGGTGCAGATATGCCCATGGGCCGGATGATCGCGCTGATGGGCGATGCCGAGATGGACGAGGGCAATATCCACGAATGCCTGCAAGAGGGCTGGAAACACGATCTGCGCAATGTCTGGTGGGTAATCGACTATAACCGGCAATCGCTGGATGGCGTCGTGCGCGAGGGGCTGTGGAACCGGATCGAGAAACTGTTCGAGGCGTTCGGCTGGGATGTCGTGCGGATCAAGTATGGCGTGTTGCAGCGCGCGACCTTTGCCGAGTCGGGGGGCGAGCGGTTGCGCGAATGGATTGATGCCTGCCCGAACCAACTCTATTCGGCGCTGACCTTCAGCGGTGGGGCCGAATGGCGCAAGCGGCTGATGGATGATCTGGGCGATCAGGGCGAGGTCTCTGCGCTGATCGAGCGGCGCAGCGATGCCGAGCTGGCGGCGCTGATGGAGAACCTGGGCGGCAATTGCGTCGAGACCATGGCCGAACAATTCGCCGCCATCGACCATGACCGGCCGGTCTGCTTCCTTGCCTATACCGTCAAGGGCTGGGGCACACCCATCGCCGGGCACAAAGACAATCATGGCGGGCTGATGACCAAGGTGCAGATGCAGGACTGGCAGGCGCATATGGGCGTGCCCGCGGGCGAGGAATGGGAACCCTTCGCCGCTGTTCGCGACCCGGACGGCTTGCGCGATTTCCTGCGGCAGGTGCCGTTCTTTGCCGCCGGGCCACGCCGTCATATCGCCGGGTGGATTGCGGTGCCCGCCATGCCCGCCCCCGGCGGCGCCGAGAATTCGACACAGGCCGCATTCGGCAAGCTGCTCGACGATCTTGCGCGCGGCGACAGCGCCTTGGCCGAGCGGATTGTCACCGTCTCCCCCGATGTGACCGGCACCACGGGGCTGGGGCCATGGGTGAACCGGCGCAAGCTCTGGGCGCGACATGCCCGCCCTGATCTGTTCCGTAGCCAGAAGATCCCTTCGACCGCCAAATGGGACTTCGCCCCCGAAGGCCAGCATATCGAACTGGGCATCGCCGAGATGAACCTGTTCCTGCAACTGGCGGCGGCAGGGCTGTCGGGCTCACTTTTTGGCAAGCGGCTCTTGCCGGTGGGCACGGTCTATGACCCCTTTGTCTGCCGTGGGCTCGATGCGTTGAACTATGCCTGCTACCAGGATGCCCGCTTCATGATCGCGGGAACGCCCTCAGGCGTGACGCTGGCGCCCGAGGGCGGCGCGCATCAGTCGATTTCGACCCCGCTGATCGGTATGGCGCAGGACGGGCTGGCCAGCTTCGAGCCCGCATTCGCCGCCGAGCTGGCGGCGATCATGGAGTGGGCCTTTGACTATATGCAGCGCGACGGCGAAGGCGGGGCCGATCCACGCACATCACTGGCCGATGACAGTGGCGGCGCGGTCTATCTGCGGCTCACCACCCGTCCGATAGAGCAGGCCGCCCTGCCCGACGATTTCCGGCAAGGCGCCATCGATGGCGGTTACTGGCTGCGCCCGCCGGGGCCGAATTGCGAGGTGGTCATCGCCTATCAGGGCGCCGTTGCCCCCGAGGCCATCGCCGCGGCCGGCTTCATCGCCGAAAGCCGCCGCGACGTGGCTGTGCTGGCGGTGACATCGGCCGACCGGCTGCATGCCGGCTGGACCGCCGCGCAACGCGCCCGGCGCAGTGGAGCAGCCGCGAATTGCCATGCCGAAACCCTGCTGTCGCCCCTGCCCCGCCATTGTCGGCTGGTCACGGTGATCGATGGCCATCCGGCCACGCTGTCATGGCTGGGCGGCGTCGCCGGGCACCGAACCATCGCGCTTGGTGTCGAACAGTTCGGTCAGACTGGCACGATCAGCGATCTCTACCACCATTACGGCATCGACACCGCCGGGATCGTCGGTGCCGTCTCGGCCTTGACCGACGGCGCAAGGCTGGCGCCGGTCATGGGATGAGATGTCCCCTCCCCATATCTGGCGAGTGACACTCACCGCCGGAAACATGCATCCTTACGCCATGGGGCGACACCCCTGGAGAGGATGTGATGATCTGGAAAAACCCGGCGGCATTAAGCGAGGCAGGCAGCGGTGTGCTCGGCATCGGTGATGGCAGCCGCCTCCAGGTCGGCGTTGGACGTGCCATGGGTCATCACGGAGAACTGCTGCAAGGTGTGTTCGAGGGTGAAGATGGACGATTGCTTCGCGGATTGGTGACTTTACCTCTGGACCGCCAGCAATCGCTCGCAACCTTCTGGCCCAGGGACCAGGGTGAGATACGCGCCCGCCCACCCGATCGGAAGAAGGCGGCGCGCGCGGCAGCATTGACCCTTGCACATCTCGGTTTCAGCAGGATGGCAGGCGATCTGACCATCGAAAGCGATATCCCGGTCGGTCATGGTTATGGATCGTCCACCGCCGATGTCATTGCCACGATCCAGGCGGTTGGCTCGGCTGCTGGCGTGGCATTGCGGCGCTCAACGATATGCCGGCTCGCGATCACGGCAGAAGGAGCAAGCGATGCTATTGCCCATCATGATCAGGCCGTTCTCTTCGCCCATCGAGAGGGAAAGATCATCGAGCATTTCGGCGGAGAGTTACCACCGCTCATCGTGATCGGAATCCAGACGGATTTCAGCCCGGTCGATACGCTGACCTTGCCGCCAGCGCACTATGATCATCAGGAAATCGAACAGTTTCGCGTTTTACGCGGATTGCTGTATCGCGCTGTACGGCAACAGGATCCCGTCCTGATCGGGCGGGTTGCGAGCATGAGTGCACATATCAGCCAGCGTCACTTGCCCAAACCGCGTTTCGACCAGGTCGCGCAACTCGCAAACACATATGGCGCATGCGGCGTGCAGGTCGCCCATAGCGGCACATTGATCGGAGCGCTGTTCGATGCCGATCAACGCGGGATCGGAACGCATATCGCCAGGTTCGTCAGAGCCCTTGAGCGAAACAGCCTCCACCGGATCACCGCCTTCACCGTGAATGTCGATGGTGGAATTCTCTCATGAAAATACAGCGAGATTTCCTCACCGCCTATGAACTTCCGCGTCCTGCACGGCTCGCATCCAATCTCTACGCCGCCTGTTTTCCACTGATGAAGCTCCTGCCGGCACGTTACATCTTGGAACGCGCTAAGGCTGACGGCAAACTTCTGCGTTGCGGGAAAGTCGCAGAAACGACGTCAGGTACGCTCGGGCTGGCCCTTGCCATGTTGTCAGCGACCGAAGGGTTCAAACTGACACTGATCAGCGCGACAAGCCTGATGGACGAACCGCTTATGAGCCGACTACGTAATCTCGGCACCCATATAGAGATTATCGAGGATCCAGTGGGATCGGGGGCACAACGTGAGCGTCTCACACGGCTTCAGGCCATTCTCGAAGAGCAGCCGGACACGTTCTGGCCCCGGCAATATGACAATCCCGATAACAGGCTGGCCTATGGCAAACTGGCCGAATGGATCACTCGCGCATTTGGCCAGGTCGATTGTCTTGTCGGCTGCGTTGGTTCCGGCGGATCACTCTGTGGAACTGGCGAATTCCTGAGAGACCTGTTTCCAGACCTGATCCTGATCGCCGTTGACACGCATCACAGTGTGCTGTTCGGACATGAGCCCGGCCCGCGCCTGCTCCGCGGCCTCGGCAATTCCCTCCTGCCGGCAAATCTCCACCATGACTTGATTGATGAGGTTCACTGGGTCGGCGCCCTGCCCGCCTTCGCATCGACACTTCAACTCTACCGGGAGCACGCCTTGTTCATGGGGCCCACCAGTGGCGCGGCCACATTGGTAGCGAATTGGTATGCGCGTGCCCATCCCGATGCGAAGATCGTCGTCATCCTGCCGGATGAAGGGCACCGATATCAGCATACCATCCATGATCGTGCCTGGCTTGCCCAGCAAGAAGGTTGGCCGGTCAGGCTTCCCGATGCGCCCGTGACGCTTGAAAGGATTACGGAGCGGTCGGAAAGTGAATGGACGCGTTTTGCCTGGGCGCGGATGCCGAGAAAAACTGACCGCAGAGACATCGACTCTTCATGATGGCTTCTCGCCTCCTCCCAAAACCATATCCGCGACTCCGCATGTACTCGTCTGTAGATTTGTCCTCATGACGCAACACCTCCAGAACGGCGCCAGCGGAGCTTTTGCAACAGTGGCAGAACTAATGTCATTCCCGCAATGACAAGAAAAGCCAGGCTGATCGGGCTCGTGACGAACAACATCGGGCTTCCAAATCCCAGGATCAGGCCTTGGCGAAGGTTCTGTTCGAGCAGCGAGCCAAGCAGAAAGGCCAGTAACAGCGGGGCCAGATCGAAGCCGCTTTTACGCAGAGCATAGGCAAGAAACCCACAGATGATGACGATGCCGACATCGAACATGCTGTTGTTGATGGAGAAGGCGCCAATGACACAGAAGATCAGGATCGCGGGAGCCATCATCGCAGGCGGGATCCGGAGCAGCAGGACGAACACGCGGATCAGCGGCACGTTGAGGATGATTAGCATGGCATTGCCGATCAACATGCTTGCAATCACGCCCCAAAAGAGTTCGGGATGATCGAAGATCAGCCGCGGCCCCGGCACGATACCCTGCATCAGCAATCCGCCCATGATGACACCGATCACCGCATTGGCAGGGATGCCCAGGCACAACAACGGAATGAAACTGGCCTGGGCCGCCGCGTTATTCGCGCTTTCAGGTCCGGCCAACCCCTCGATCGCTCCCTTTCCGAAGCGTTCGGGTTCTCGCGAAATTCGTTTCTCCATCACATAGCTTGCAAAACTGGCAATCAGGGCTCCGCCGCCCGGAAGAAGACCAAGAACGAACCCCAGCACCGTGCCACGCGCCATCGGCTTCCCCGATGCTCTCCAGTCCGAGGCATCCGGCAGAAGATCCCGGAGCCGGTAGCGCGCTGAAAGCGCCGACGTGAAGTCTCGCTTGCGTTCAGCGAGGATCAAGACTTCGCTCACCCCGAACATCCCCATGGCAAGCACTGCAACGTGCAGACCGTCCCGCAGATACGGGATGGAAAATGTGTAGCGCTCTTCCCCGGTAACCAGATCGACGCCCATGGTGGACAGCAAGAGACCGAGCGCCACCATGACCCAGGCCCGGATACGCGGCCCCTCGCCGATATTGGCGGCAAGCGTCAGGCCGAAGACGACCAAGGCGGTTTTCTCAACCGGTCCGAAGACCAGGGCCGCAGACGCAAAGCTCGGTCCGACCAGGGCAATCGCGAATGTCGCCACGATACCCGCGATAAAGCTTGCGAAAGCCGTAATCCCGAGCGCGACGCCCGCGCGACCGGATTGCGCCATCGGATATCCGTCGAAACAGCTGACAACGCTGGCCGCCTCACCCGGAACCCGAAGCAGGATCGATGCGGTCGAACCGCCATAGAGAGATCCATAGTAAATACCTGCCAGCAGAATTACTGCCGCGGTCGGATCCAGCATGATCGAAATCGGCAGGAGCAGGCTGATCGTCGCAGTCGGCCCGAGCCCCGGTAGAACTCCGATTGCGGTACCCAGCACAGAGCCCAGAAACGCAACTGCGAGGTTTGCGGGCTGGAGGACGACACCCAGTCCGGCCATTAGATTAGAAATACTGTCCATCTATTGGATCTCCATAAATCCGGGAGGAAGCGGTACACCAAGCAGATAGCGGAAGATGCCCCAGGACAGGCCCGCGAGCACAACAGCCACGGCAAACGCATGTCCCCGGGACCGATCTTCGATAAATCGCAATACCCCGCCGATAAGTCCAAATGTGGCAATAAGCGTCCCGAGCGGCTTCATAGCAATACCGAACCCGATAATTGCAACGGCGTATTGCCCGAGGCGCCTGAAATCGACTGGCCCATCGCCGTCTTCCGGGTTCCGGGTTTGAATCGCGGAAAATATGGCCGTGGCGCTTAGCAATATGCCTGTCGCGAAGGGAAATAATCCTGGCCCCGGTTGGCCCGAGGTCCAGATTCCGAGCCGCCATGCCATCGCGGCAGCCACAAGGCCAACCATCGCGAGAAGCGATGCGCTGATGCGAGACATGGTCATGGGCGCAACCCAAGCGCATCGATCTGCCGACCAATGTCACGATAACCATCAAGCACCGTCTTGGTGAAGCTAGCACTGTTGGAATAGATCTTATGCCCGTGAAGCGTTTGTAGAAAACCTTTATAGGAAGCGCTCTCGGTCATTTCTTCGACAAGTGTTTCCCACCAGGACACGATTTCTTCGGGTAAACCGGCCGGTCCGAGAAGGCCATAGGTCGCTGGAATCGCGAGAGGATAACCCCGCGATTTATACGTGGGCAGATCGGGCTGTTCCGCGATCGGATCCGGGCCGGTCTCGATCAGCAGGCGAATTGAACCGGCTTCGAGATGTGGGCCATAACCGGAAGCAACGACGGCATCGATATGGCCGCCCAGCAAGGCAGTGACGGCCTCGGCCCCGCCACCGAAGGGCACATAGGCCGACTCGACGCCTTCCTGGCGAAATGCGGCCTCGGTGGCAATATGCGCGATACCTCGAGGTGCCGCGGTTGACCATCTCAGCTTCCCTGGATTGGCCTTGGCATGATCGAGCAGCTCGTCCCATGTACCGAGTTGGCTATCATTGCGCACGAAGAGCGGGATCGAGATTCCAGCAAAGGCTGCAATATAAGTAAACGCCTTGAGGGGATCATATGCCACCTCCTGGAGATGCGGAGCCACCATAAACGGGCTCACCGAAAACAGCGCCAGAACCGATCCATCCGGCTCCGCGCGCGCAACCTGATCGCTGGCAATGGTTCCACCGGCTCCCGGACGAAAGTCGAGCGTGACAGGGAGCTCCCGAGTAGAATTCGCGTATTTTGCGACAGCACGGGCGGCCAGATCCCCGGCCCCACCGGCGGCGAATCCGACAATAATTGCCGGATCACGCGCCGGATAGGACGTTGCCGCCGCCAGCGCTGGAAGCGGCAACGTAACGCCGGCCATTGTCGCGCCGGCCAGAAAGCTTCGTCGATCCATGATATACCTCCTCCTTTTATACTCCAGACAGCTGATTACATGCTGGGTTCACGGGTCCTGCGAATCTCCTCTCCTGCCATCCACTCCCGGACAGGTATTCCCAGGCTTTCGCAACCGAGGCGAACGATCCATGGGGTGTTTCTTCCGGGGATGATCGCTCGACATCTTTCAACCCGCTTGCGGTCGCGATCACGACCACCCGGTCATCATGTTTGATGATGTTTTCATTTCGCAGCACTTCAATGGCGGCCAATGGCGCCACCGATGTCAGCTCAGTGAATATACCCTCTCTTGACGCCAGTTCTTCCTGCCAGGCAATCAGATTGGCGTTGCCGATCGTGACAGCCCGCCCCTCGGATTGCCGGAGCGCCTGCAGGGCCTGGAAAGTGCTGCGTGTGGCACCAATCGACACAGCAAGAGTCTCACCATTGGCGCGCATGTCAGAGACAAGATCATCACCACCGGCCAATGCCTTGCTCAGGGAACCATGCACCTCGGCCGCCACCAGCCGCGGCAAGTGCGAAATCTTGCCCTCGGCATATAGGTCCTGAAACCCCCACCACAGCCCCGCCAGCGCATCGCCATAGCAAACCGGCAAAACGCACCAGTCCGGAACCTCATCACCCAATTGCTCAACGATTTCATAAGCAAGGGTTTTATATCCTTCGACACCGGCTGGATGGCTGCCAACAACGGGCGCTCGGAAGGGCGAGGTAGCAAACCAGCCCTGTTCATCGACTCCTTCGGCAATGAAGGCCCACCGATCAGCTTTGTTTGTGAAGGGCACGATGATCCCTCCGGCTTTGCGGATTTGGGCCAGCATCGGACCGGTGGCACCGGCGAAGGTCGCGACGAGGCATGTCAGGCCGGCTCGCGCCGCATAAGCAGCAAGGGACGCTCCGGCATTCCCCGAAGAGGCTGTCGCCATAATGCGGGCACCCTGCCCCTTCGCAACCGACACAGCGACTGTCGAAAATCGATCCTTGTGCGACCATGTCGGATTACGGCCCTCATCCTTGACATAGAGATAGGCGAGTCCAAGTCGATTTCCGATGCCAGGGGCTCTGATAAGCGGAGTCAGGCCCTCGCCCAGAGAAACGGCATGGTCTTCAGGACAAGGAAGGCGATTGGCATAGCGCCAAAGCGAAGGAAGCTCTGCTCCAGTGGATATGGAACTCGCCTGTTTACCCGGCGCCTTTCCCTGCATCACGCGCAGATTCGCAGGGGCATCCTCGTAACAGGCCGGACAACCACGTGAGTCGATCGACAGCTTGTCGGAATATCGCGCTCCACAGCGAATACAGATATAGCCACGCCCCATGTTCATGGCTCGACCTCGATGAGATCACCGCTTGTCGCCATCAGCCGCTCGGCGCCATCGGAGCGCACCACGAGCATGTCCTCGACCTGAAGTCCCCACCGACCGAGCTCGTAATAGGGCGTTTCGACACAGAGGACCATTCCGGCTTCCAGAACCTCGTCACTGGTCGCCGTCAATGCCGGGGCGTCATATCCATCTATGCCTATCCCGTGCCCAACATGGCTGCGGCGATAGTGAGCGATACCTTCGCGGCGCACCGTTTCGACTGCTGCCTCGAATATCGATGAAACTCGGACACCGGGGCGGATTAGCTCACAGGCCCGCTCGACACCCTTGAGAAGCGCGCGGTGGTAACGGCGTACATCACCCCGAGGTTCGCCGAATGTCGCGATGCGAGCAATATCGGCCCGATAATGACCATAGCGTCCACCCACGTCAAAACGAATGACATCCCCCCTCGCAAGCTTGCGTTCCGAGGGTTGAACATTGGGCAGCGCACTTCTCTCGCCAAATCCTATGCAGCCGAGAACGGGAACAGCATCATCCGCAACCGTTCGGGCATGGAAGGCTCGCGCGAGTTCGATCTCGCTCACCCCCTCTCGCGCGATCTTCAGCGCCGCCCTGATCGAGCACTCCGTGATGTCGGCAACCCGCGCCAACCGGGCGATTTCTTCTGGTGTCTTGATCGCGCGTACTTTCCGGAGCAGAGTTGCCGCAGGGGTGAATTTTGCTTCTGGCAGGTGCTCACGGAGTTTCTCCATCTGCCCCGGCAGGAGTCCGATTTCGTCGATGCCGATACGGGCAGACGCCAGCCCTGCCTCCGAGATCCCCGTTACAAGCGCAGCGAGGCCGTCCGCGTTGTCGGGTGTCCCCATCTGGTCGACAAGCCGTTGCGTGGTGGGGTCCAGGGCGGCATCCGGATCGCGATCGAGGTGAAAGCTGCCGAAGCGGCGAATATTGCTCACCCAGATTTTCTGATCCGCCAGGAGATCGAGCGTGGAAGAACTGGTAATGATTTCCGGTTCCACATGACCGGGCCCAGGCCATAACACATAGGCTTGCGGGCCACGGCGTATCCATTGTGGCAATGCCCAGAAGCCGCTCATATAGGTGACATTTTCTGGAGAAGTCGCCACGATCACGTCAAGTTCGGCGTCAGCCATCAGATTGTGCAGGCGATCATGGTTCAGCAACGCAGTGTCAGGCAGCATGATGAGGTCCCTTCTCGCCGGATCTACCATTCGC
This sequence comes from Paracoccus onubensis, assembly GCF_003591515.1. Taxonomy (GTDB): domain Bacteria; phylum Pseudomonadota; class Alphaproteobacteria; order Rhodobacterales; family Rhodobacteraceae; genus Paracoccus; species Paracoccus onubensis. The sequence continues at coordinate 118,934 of NZ_QZCG01000003.1, read as the reverse complement.
ACCGCTTCCGAGCCCAGCTGATATGCGCGCGGCCGCCGCGGCCACGCGCTCTCCCAACTCGGCAATTTCAGTTTGCGGTCCGACTGAACGTGGATATGCGACACTGATCGCGGCAATCACGTTATGATCCGCGTCCCATACCGGCGCTCCGATCGAGATCACCCCCAGAATATTTTCGTCGAGCGAGGTTGTGTAGCCGACGGCGCCTGCGGCCTGAAGCTGGGCAATCAGACGCTCTGGTTCCGTGACCGTGCGTGGCGTCAGTTTTTCCAGCGGCGCCTCTGTCAGGAACGCGCGAAGAGCCTGATCGGGCAATCCGAGAAGCAGGGCCTTGCCCAATGCCGTGGAATGCAATCTCATCGGCTCCCCCGGCGCGGAACGGATGACGACCGGGCTGCTGCTTTGCACGGTGAGGAGATACATTCCGGCTGATTTGCCGCGCACTCCAAGGAACGCGTTGAAACATCCTTCGGCGGCCAGTGCCTGGAGTTCCGGATCGGCCAGTTCAATCAACCGATCCTTCTTGAGCAGATGTTGGGCGAGCACCAATACGCCATAGCCCAGGCCATAACGACGGGTTTCAACATTCTGATCGACATATTCATGTTCAGCCAGCGTATTCAGAATTCTCTGGACGGCGGGTGCACTCAACTCCAGCCGTCTGGCAATTTCACGCACGCCGAGCGGTTCACCTGACGATTTCAGCACCTCCAGCACTGACAAACCGCGATCCAGGGAAAGACTACCAGACATTTACTGTTCCTTATTTAGGAATACTGTTCCGATATATATCATTCAAGCGCATCATCGTATCCTGTGTCAAGAACGAATGTTCACTATAGTGTGTCGCTCTAAAGTGTGCGTGCTGAGATCTAGGCTGGATGGATATCCGCGTGACCGTCGGTCTCAACATTCAGCGCCTCAGGCGCGCACGGGAAATGTCGCAGGAGGAATTATCCCTGCGTTCCGGTTGCACACGCGGTTATCTGAGCGGCATTGAAACAGGGAAGAAGAATCCGTCGATCCTGTTTCTTGCCAAACTGGTCAAGGCACTGAAGAGCGACATGACAGAGTTTTTCATCCCGCCGACCAAGCAGGAAACGACGAAGAAAACTTTGGCCAGAAAGAAACCTGCTTCCACCAAGAAGAGGATAGCTTCCTCTTGATAATCAATCAGTGAACGACACACCGGCTGACGCCGGTGGCATCATTTGGCGGAATGTAATTCCAAGTACTGCATGATGATGTCGTCGGTGACATTGCCCGAAGTGGTGGAGAAATATCCGCGCGCCCAGAATCGCCTGCCCCAATAGCGCTTGCGCAATTCCGGGAATTCCATCTGGATGCGACGCGACGACCGGCCCTTGATCCGCTGCATGACATCCGACAGCGACAGCTTCGGCGGGATCGACAGGAACATGTGGATATGGTCTCGCGCCAGCACGCCGCGCACGATGTGAACTCCCATTTCGTCACAGGTCTGACGGATGATCACCTTGATACGTTCCCGCATCGGGCCCTGCAGCACCTTGTAGCGGTATTTCGTGACCCACACGACGTGGAACCTGTGGTAAAATCGCGTGTGCGCGGATGACGAGTAGCGCATGATCCTTCTCCCCGGAATCTGAAGCCATACCGCCCAGGCGGGTTTCAGATTCCGGGGAGAAGGATCAAAGATAAATACGCTGAAGCGGACCGGCTGGAAGCCGGTGGTTTAAATCCAATTCGTGGAAAATTAATTAATTCCAAACGGGCAGCCTCTCGCTGCCTAACCAGATTGATCGCGTTATCTGTGTGCCGGCAGCTCGCGCCGTAGAAACCATTCAACATCGACCTGCAGCGCCAATGCGACGGCTTCCAGCGTATCGACCGTGGGGGAATTTTCTTCGCGCTCGAGTTTACCGATGTAATTTCGATCAAGGCCCGCAAGATCCGCCAGCTGCTCCTGCGTCAGGCCGGATGCCTGACGAAGCAGTCGGAGATTTCGTGCGACGACGGTTCTGAGCCTCATTGCGAGAATGAGCCAGCAGCACGATTTTTTCTCCACCTAATATAGTACGCATTCGTATGCTGCCACCTTGTCGCCCGGAGATGACCCTAGGTAACCTGTTCATGTTGCTCTTGGATTTCACTCGGCCAACGGCGTGACTGATGACACAAAAGAAGCTCCTCAACCTCCTTCAACTCGTCGAAACAGTCGACGAGGCAGGAGATGTCGATGAGGTCGTCTCCGCTCTTTGCCGCAGCCTTGAGCTATACGGTTTTGATGCCTGCCTGATTACGAACCTGCCGATGCGCCGGAGGGATCATTGGCACGAGCATATCCTGGCCAATCGTTGGCCCGAGGAATGGTTTATACGTTACAATGCCTCCGGGCATTATCGCCATGATCCTTGCGTCACACGTTGCTGCCAATCCGCGGCTCCCTTCACCTGGAGCGACGTTCGGCAGGAATCTCTGGAAGACGCCGCGATCAAAGTCATGGAAGAGGCACATGAGTTTGGTCTTCTGCAAGGCATCTGCGTGCCTCTCCACACGCCATTCGCTCCACCCGCCGTCGTGAGCATCGCCGGGGAAAACAGCGAGATCGCGCAGCAGGCCATATCGTCCCTGTCCATCATTGCACGCCATGCGCTAGAAACAATCTTGCGCTTCCTATTGAGTACGAACGAGCCACCCCAATCGCACCTTTCCAGGAGGGAGCGCGAGGTCTTGCAGTGGATCGCCGAAGGAAAAACGGCTTGGGAAGTCTCCCGGATCCTGTCCCTTTCCGAGCATACGGTGCTGACGCATCAACGTAATGCCAAGCAAAAGCTGGGGGCTGCAAACACGGTCCATGCCGTTGTCAAAGCCTTCCTGAGGCACGAAATCCATCCCTGATCAATCGCCAGATCTCGGTATGGTGACCTGAAACCGCCCCGTCATACTCGTCGGATATGCAGGGGAGAAATGCCATGTTCCATGTCCGCGCCATCGATCGCTCAAACAAGCATCTCTATCTTGATCAGCTCGAGCAACATTTCCGGATCAGACATGATATCTATGTAGGCGAACGGGACTGGCAGGATCTCAAGCGTCCCGATGGCCGGGAAATCGATGCATTCGACAATGACGACGCCATCTACCTCCTCGGGATCACGGCAGATGACCGGGTGGTCGCCGGTTCACGACTTGTGCCCAGCCTGAAGCCGCATCTGATGAGCGACGTTTTTCCGCAACTCGCGCCCAACGGGATCCCACGGGACACCGATTTGTTCGAGTGGACACGCATTTTCGTCATCCCGGCCTTACGCAGGCCAGGTCGTTCCTGTCTCGCGGCAGGCATCATGTATTGCGGTTTGCTCGAATACTGCCTTCAGCAATCCATTCACCGCTTGTCCGGCGTCTGTGAAACCTACTGGATTGCTCGCCTGACCCAACTTGGCTGGCGACCAGAGCCACTTGGCCCGCCCATTCATTACCAAGGGGAAACCATCATCGGAATCACGGTCGAGATGTCTGTCAATGCCTTTGAGATGACTCGCCGGGCCTATGATATCAAGCATACAGTTCTCTGGGAGAAGCATCCGCCGATGTCAGCGACCCGGAGGTCCGAACAAACATCATGACGGATCTGACTTGGGCGGTGCAAATGCGTCATATTCGCTATGTCCTGGCGGCTGCGGATCATGGCAGCTTCCGCAAGGCAGCCGCGATCCTCAACATCCAGGAATCCGCGATCAGTCGCCGCGTTCGAGACCTGGAAGCCTGGCTGGGCACGCCCCTGTTCATTCGCAATCCGGGCGGGGTTCAGTTGACGCCTGCCGGTCATCAGTTCGTGTTTCATGGGCGCAGGACAATTGCTGAAATCAGATCCGTGCAAAGTGAGATCAGCACGATCGGCAAGGGGCAGACAGGCAAACTGCATATCGGGATCTTTTCATCTTTGGCATCCGGATTTCTCTCCGATCTCATCCAAAAATTCAGAACCCGGCACAGGGCGATACATCTGTGCTACGTAGATGGAAATTCCACCGGAAACATCGCAGCCGCCCTGCGACAGCAACGGCTCGATGTCGCCTTCGTTATCGCCCCCTCCCGGAGTGAAGGCTGCGAGAGCCGGCGTCTCTGGAATGAACGGCTTTTCGCGGCACTCCCCGTGGGGCATCCTCTCGCAAGGCGCATCGAGATTTATCTCGGCAGCTTGACGGATGAGACCTTCATTATCAGCGACACACCACCAGGTCAGGAGATTCATGATCACCTGATTCAGCGGTTTGCAACTCTCGGCCGCCGCCCGATCATCCGATATCAGGATGTAGGACGGGATAATCTCATGTTATTAGTCGCCCTGGGTCATGGGGTAACGCTGACAAGTGAAGCCACGACCGGCGCTTATTTTCCCGGCGTCACGTACCGCCCCGTGATAGGGGAGACTCTCTCATTCAGTGTGATGTGGTCGCCCAAAAACACCAATCCGGCACTGCATCTGCTGCTTGACCTCGCCCGATCCATGTCCGAGATCACCGGACGATCAGAGGTTACCTCCTCATCTGCTGGTTCGAGGTTGATCGCTGCGCCTTCGCGAAGCCACGATCCGTCGCGATGAATTTTTCCAGCATGGGCACGATGAGTCGCACAGGCTCAACGGATCCTTGCCCGCCGTCCCGGCCAAGAATCTCGCCATAGGAAACAAGGTCCCGATAGAGGCTGGCGGGCAGTTCCACCGTGATTTTCACCGGCTTGACGTCCTTGATCGGCGCGAGTTTCAGTTGTGTCATGAATCATTCTCCTGCGTTTTCGAATACCAGATCCCGGATCACGAGCACCCGCACAGGAAAGCCCGGCCGGATGGTCAGTGTCGGTTCCACCTGCAATTGCCGCTGGACGATCTGTTGCCCGGTCTCATTGATGGTGTCGACGGCGCCTTCGCGGATGGCGCGGGTCAGGCGGTCCTCGTCGTCACTCGCAAACTCGGCGCTGGCGGCGAGCAGCGTGGACAAACCGGCCCCCTTCATCAGATCCCACCAGTGGTAATCGACACCATCCTCCAGCCCGCCAAAGCCGCTCGCATCCGCACCCGGCAGGCGCTCCAGCACGAGGGAGCGGCCATCCGGGAAAATCAGCCGGTTCCACACCAGCAGCACCCGGCGCTGCCCGAAACTGACGCTGTCATCATATGCGCCGATGAGCCGCGTGCCCTGCGGGATCAGCAGGATCGAGCCCGTTGGGCTGTCATAAACGGGCTCGGTGACCTGGGCGGTGATCTGGCCAGGCAGATCGGAACGGATACCAGTAATCAAGGCGGCTGGAATGACTGACCCCGCCTGCAGGATATAGGGCGAGGCCGGCGGCGTGATCCGATCCGAGGCCACTGCTTGCCGGTCGATGGGGCTATCAAGGAAAGCCTGGTGCCCGTCCTGCGCCCCTGCTGAATCGGATCGTCCTGCGAGTCCCGCGAAACTCGTGGTGGCCCCTGACACATTGCCGGTATCCGGCCCGGTCTGAAAGAACACGCCACTCAGCCGCGCGGCCTCCTCCTCGGCGCGGCGTCGTGCTTCCTCCGGATCGACGGTGGGCGTGGTGATTGGAGGCGGGTCTACCGGCTTCCCTTGTTTCCGAGCCTTCAGGATCGGGCCGCCAAGATCGCCGGGCAATGCCGGCCCGAGCACCGGGCCGGTATAGTCGGAGGGCAGGTCGGCAAGTCCATCCGCCGTGGTACGGTTTTGGGTCGAATAGAGTTCCTCACCGCCCGGTGCTGCCTCTCGGCTCTGCAGCGCATAGATCAGTGCCCCGCCGATCCCCAGCAACACAGCGGCGCCGACGCCGAGGAGCAGTTTTCGGGACAGGCGGGTGACCCGCGGCGGGTTCGGGTGCAATCGCATCCGCGCGGCAATGTCCGCCCTACTCATGACCTCCCCCCATGACGCGCAGTACCTGCCTTCGCGGCCTTCACCTGTGTCCTTTCAATCCGGACGATCCGCACCACCTGCTGGCGATCACCACTGCCGAGACGCAGCTCGGCGGTTGCAAACAACCGGTCCACGATCAGGACGTTGCGGGAAACGCGGCTGTTGACGATCTGCGGCTCGCCATCGGGTCCCAGCACGAAGATCGGCGGCATTTCACCCTGCACGATGCCGGGTGGAAAGACCACATAGGCATGGCGGCCATCATCGAAGACGGAGACAGGCCGCCAGGGAGGGCTGTCGCCCGGGATCTGCAGTCCGTAGCGGTAATTCCGGGCCGAGACTGCGGGGATGGCGGGCTGCGCCGGCGTGACGCGCCGTGTGACCCTCAACTGCGGATAATCCCATGAGACAGCCGGCATCCAGGTCTCCTCGCTGGCGCGCAGCTCGATCATGTAGCTGCGCCGGTCGGTGCTGATAACCAGGTTCGTCGAGATATCTGGCCGGGTCGGCTTCACCAGCACATGGGTGCGGGCACCTGCACCGGAGCCGCTTGTCGTATCGCCGATGATCCAGCGGGTGGTATCACCCGCCGCGATCGGTCCGGCATCGGTGAGTTTCTCGCCCGGCTCCAGCGCGATATCGGTGATTTTTCCAGGCGCGGCATAGATCTGGTAGAGCGCGCCTTCCGACCAGGGATAGATCTGGATGGAATTGTAATAGCCTTCGCGGCGTGGCTCGACCCGGGCGGCGGCATTGGCGTTCGCGACCTGCGAAGCCGGCGCTTTCGCCATCGCGCCGCCCTTTGCCGGTGTCCAGGCGGGCGGTGTGTGCAAGGGTTCGGGCGGCGCGTCCGCCTCCGTCACGGCAGGCGACTCCGCCAAGGGCGGCACATGATCGTCATAGCTGAATGGCGGCGGTTTGTTCGCGGCACAACCGACCAGGGCCAGAGTGGCAAACACGATGCTCAATCCGTATATGACATGCTGACGAAACAGTCTTAGAGGCAGGGGCAAAAGATGGTGCAACATGGAGATATCGCTGCGAAGTTTTCGCTTTTCTCGGAACATTGGCGCCCGAAGGTGATCGCAAGCCTCAACGGGCAGGAGGTGAAAGTGGTCAAGGTTCAGGGCGTCTTTCCATGGCATCAGCATGAGGATTGCGAGGAAATGTTTCTGGTCTGGAAAGGACGTTTCCGGGTGGAGTTTCGTGACAGGATTTGTGATATGGGCCCAGGAGAGTTTGTTGTCGTTCCGCGCGGTGTCGAGCACCGCACCGCAGCCGATGAGGAAGCGGAAATTCTGATCTTCGAACCAGCTGAGGTCCTGAACACCGGCAATGTCACCGATGAGGCATTCACAGCCCCACGAGGCGTGACGATCTGAACCTGTCCTCATTGGCTCATCTCCCGCGACCAGTTGATGGCATTGACATAGATGCCGAGCGGATTGGCGCGCAGGCGCTCGGCATCGCGCGGAGTCTGGATGACGATAGTCAGTATCGCGGTCCAGCGCTCGGTGCCCGAATGCTGGCCGTTCTCGTAGTGACGCTCGGTCCAGGCGACACGAAAGCTGTCCGGCGAGGCCCGGATCACGGATGAGACCTCCACGGAGATCTGCTCCTCGCCAACACGGGCGAAGGGATCATTGGCACGGGCGTAATCATTCAATGCCGCCGCACCCCGATCCGTGGTGAACTCATAGGCGCGCAGCCAGTTCTGCCGCAGGATCACCGGATCGGCAGGCAGCCCACGGGTCTGCTCGATGAAACGGCCGAGATGGAAGGCGATCTGGGGGTCGGTCGGCCGGTAATCGGCCTCGGCGGGTGCCACCGCCTGAGCTTCGCCCAGCGCATCGACCTGCACCACCCAAGGCACCACGGTGCCACGCGCCGATTGCCAGATCAGCGCTGCGGCGAAACCACCTGCCAGCAGCAGGCAGAAGAAGGCCATGAAGCGCCAGTTTTTCGCCTGCACCCGGGCCGAGCCGATCCGCTCGTCCCAGGCCTGTGCGGCCTTCTGATAGGGCGTCACCGGTTCCGAGGCCTTGCCGTAATGCGTGGTCGGGCGTCTGAAGATATTCATGAGCGGGTACTTTCGGAGAGATTGACGGAGGCACCGGGGCCATGGCTGTCACCTGCGCGCAGGGCGTGGGCCGTAACCCGGGCGCCGTGGCCCAGTCCCGGATGGCGGCGCAAGCGCTGCGCCCAACCGGGCGCGTTGCTGAGGGAGGTTGAATTACCGGACGTGGAAGCCTCGCTTCCGCCCAGCGTCCCCATGGTGGAACTGCCGCCAGTCGCCATGACACTGCTTTTGGCACCCTGCGCATAGCTGGTCTTCATGCTGTCTGCGGTGCGGGAGGCGGCATGCTTGAGCGGAGACGAGATCGCGCTTCCGGCAGCGCGCCCAATCCCGCCCATGCCCGCGGCGGTGCCGCCAATTCCGGATTGTCCCCCGGTCCCGAGCCGGTAGGCGGTGGAGGCGCCGCCGGCAAGGGCCGCTCCACCCCGGGCGGCAGCCGCAGTTCCGGAAAGCGCGGCCGCGCCACCGCCAGCCGCGAGCATAGCTGCACCGCCTGCGGCCACAGCCGCGCCGCCCACTGCCAGCCCGGTGCCGGCTGCGGCGCCTGCGCCGAGTTGCGGGCCGCCGGAGACCAGCCCGGTGGCGATGCCGGGGCCGAAGATCCCGAGGCCCAGTAGCGACAGCGCCGCCAGCACGATGGCCATGGCCTCGTCGATACTCGGGCTGATGCCACCGAAGCCTTCGGTGAACTGGCCGAACAGCGTCGAGCCGATGCCGATGATGACCGCGAGCACCAGCACCTTGATGCCGGAGGAGACGACATTGCCCAGCACCCGCTCGGCCATGAAGGCGGTCTTGCCGAAGAGCCCGAAGGGAATGAGCACGAATCCGGCCAGCGTGGTCAGCTTGAATTCGATCAAGGTGAAGAAGAGCTGCACGGCGAGGATGAAGAAGGCGAGGATCACCAGCACCCAGGCAAAGAGCAGGCAGGCGATCTGGATGAAATTCTCGAAAAACGCCACCCAGCCCATCAGATCGGATATGCTTTCCAGCAAGGGCCGTCCGGCATCGAGCCCGGTCTGGGCGACCCGGCCGGGCCGCATCAGATCCTCGACGGAAAACCCGGTGCCCGACGCCATGAGCCCGAGCCCCGCGAAACTCTCGAAAACAATTTTGGCGAGACTGTTCCAGTTGGAGATCAGGTAAGCGAAGATGCCGACAAAGAGGGTCTTCTTCACCAGCCTTGCCACGATATCATCCTCGGCGCCCCAGGCCCAGAAGAGCGCGGCCAGCGTCACATCGATGACGATCAGGGTGGTGGCGATGAAGGCGACCTCGCCGCCCAGCAAGCCGAAGCCGGAATCGATATAGTCGGTGAAAACCCCTAGGAACTCATCAATGACGCCCGTACTCTCCACGGTTCACTGCCCCTCGTTATCCAGCGGAAGGGCGGGGCCTGCGTCGCGTCCGAGAAAGCGATCCCGGGTCTCGGCCCAGACGCGCAGGCATTCTTCGTCCTTCGCGGCCGCCTCCCCCATCTCCTGGCAGCGGCGCTGTTCCGCGCGCAGCGGATCCTCGGGCAGCAGACGAATTGCCGGTTCCGGTGTCTCCGGCAGATCGCCAGTCTCCTGTAACCGGATCACGGTCACCGTCATGGCCACGGCCAGCAGAAGGATGGCGAGGGTGCGCGGCCAGAAAGGATCATGCATGGCACTCACCTGCTGTCATTATTCATTGAACATGCGGGCATGGCCCGGCTGATAGCCGCTGCCGGGCGTAAGAAACCGCTCGCGCTGGACGCGACCCTGCTCGGCGGCGGTGGCGCGTTCGGCCTCAAGAAGCGCTTCTGATCGGCCATTGGCCGACATCACCGCAACCAGGTCGGAGAGCTGCTGCGATTGTAGCGCCAATAACTGGTTGCCGGCCTGTGTAGCCTGGAGCGCCCCCACGGCCTTCTGGCTTTCACCGACCAGCGCCGACATCTCCGCTCGGTTGCTGTCGATATTGCCGACGACGCCGGCCTGTACGCGCATCGCGTCCTGCAACCCGCCGATAGTGGTCTCCCAGCGCGACCGGGCATCGGCGATCAATTCGGCCTCGGGCGCGTTTACAGGCAGATTGCCATAATCCTCCCGGAATTTTTTGTCGATCTCCTGGACGTCGAAGGCGATATTCTGCGCCTGTCCGAGCAGTTGCTGGGTCTGCTGAACATTCTGTTGCAGCTGCTGGATCGCGCTATAGGGCAGGCTTTCGAGATGGCGGGCCTGGTTGGTCAGCATCCGCGCCTCGTTCTGCAGCGAGGTGATCTGGTTGTTGATCTGCTCGAGCGCGCGTGCCGCCGAGAGAATGTTCTCGGCATGGTTCTGCGGGTCATAGACAATGAGGGGTCCTCCGCCGAGGCCGAAAAAGGCGTGGGCGGGTGAGGTGATAGCCGGCATGGTGAGTGTCATGGCAAGGACCGTGGCACCCACCACGCGAAATCTGCGGCGTCCGTGATGGAGGTTGGGTTTCCTTTTGCCTGTCATCGATTGATCTCCTCGTCGTTCGTGTCCTCTTCCCCGGCGAAATCGGCGTTGGACTGAGCCGGAATGGCCTCGTCCTTTTCGGGCACCCCTGCATCATCGGACAGCGGTCCGGTTTCCGCTTCAGGTTCCGCAGGTGCGAGATTGGTGAGATCGGGGATGAGATCGGCGGCCCATTCAACGCCTCGAACCATGAGCCAGGCCGCCAGAAACCCCTCACGGCCATGTTCGGCAAGAATCCCGGAGATCAGCGTCTGGTCAGATTTGGACGAGGCGGCACAGAGCGCCAGCCCAACCTCCGAAAGCCCCAGTTCGAAGAGCCGGTTGCCGCGGCGCGACTGGCAGTAATAATCGCGTTTCGGCGTGGCCCGGGCAAGGATCTCGATCTGCCGTTCGTTGAGGCCGAAACGACGATAGACACGCAGGATCTGCGGCTCGATGGCGCGCTCGTTCGGCAGCAGCAACCGCGTCGGGCAACTCTCGATGATCGCGGGCGCGATGACGGAACTGTCGATATCCGAGAGCGACTGCGTGGCGAAGATGACGGAGGCGTTCTTCTTCCTGAGCGTCTTCAGCCACTCGCGCAGCTGATCGGCGAAACCCTCGTCATCCAGCGCCAGCCAGCCCTCATCGATGATCAGCAATGTCGGGCGGCCATCGAGCCGGTCACCGATCCGATGGAAGAGGTAGGAGAGCACGGCCGGCGCCGCGCCGGTGCCGACCAGCCCCTCGATCTCGAACGCCTGGACATCCGAACTGCCCAGGTACTCGAACTCGGCATCGAGCAGCCGCCCGTAAGCCCCGCCGATGCAATACGGCCGTAGCGCCTGTTTCAGATCATTCGCCTGCAGCAGCACCACGAGCCCGGTAAGGGTCCGCTCGCTAACCGGCGCCGAGGCCAGCGAGGTCAGAGCCGTCCAGAGATGCTCCTTGACTTCAGGAGCGATAGGGATGCCTTCACGCATCAGGATGGCGGTGAGCCAGTCTGCCGCCCAGGCGCGTTCATGGGGCTCGCTGATGCGCGCGAGCGGCTGCAGTGAGATGGAAGCCTCCTCGCTTTCCGTCAGGCCACCGCCGAGATCATGCCAGTCACCTCCCATGGCCAGCGCCGCCGCGCGGATCGAGCCGCCGAAATCGAAGGCGAAGACCTGGGAACGCTCATAACGCCGGAACTGCAGCGCCATCAGCGCCAGCAGCACCGATTTTCCCGCGCCGGTGGGGCCGACGACCAGCGTGTGTCCGACATCGCCGACATGAAGGGAGAACCGGAACGGGGTCGCACCTTCGGTCCTGGCATAGAACACAGGGACGTCATCGAGATGCGCGTCCCGGCCCTCGCCCGCCCAGACGGCGCTGAGCGGGATCATATGGGCGAGATTCAATGTGCTGATCGGCGGCTGGCGGATATTGGCATAGGCATGGCCGGGCAGCGAGCCGAGCCAAGCATCCACCGCATTGACCGTTTCCGGCATGGCGGTGAAATCACGGCCCTGGATCAGTTTTTCCGCCAGCCGCAGCTTCTCGTCGGCGCGATTGGCGTCCTCATCCCAGACCGTGACGCTGGCCGTCACATATGCCATACCCGCGCTATCGGCCCCAAGTTCCTGCAGCGCCATGTCGGCATCGGCGGCCTTGTTGGCGGCATCACTGTCCACGAGGGTGGATTGTTCATTGGTCATCACCTCCTTCAGGATCGCGGCGATCGACTTGCGCTTGGCGAACCATTGCCGCCTGATCTTCGTCAGCAGCCTTGTGGCATCCGTCTTGTCCATGAGAATGGCACGGGCCGACCAGCGATAGGGAAAGGCCAGCCGGTTCAGATCATCGAGAATACCGGGTGTGGTCGCACCCGGAAAACCGGTGATGGTCAGGACCCGCAGATGATGTCCGCCCAGACGCGGCTCCAACCCGCCGACAAGCGGCTGATCGGCCAGCAGCGCATCGAGATGCATCGGCACCTCCGGTATACGCACGCGCTGCCGGTTGGTGGAAATCGTTGAATGGAGGTAGGTGAGCGTCTCGCCATCATCGAGCCAGCGGCATTCCGGCATGAACCCGTCCAGCAATGCCAGCACCCGGCTGCTGCGGTCCTGAAATCCGCGCAGCAATTCCCACGGGTTGACGCCCGAGCTCTCGCGGCCCTCATAGAGCCAGGATTCCGCCCGCGCCGCATCCTCGGCGGGCGGCAGCCAGAGAAAGGTGAGGTAATAGCGGGAGTCGAAATGTGCGCTGTCCTCCTCAAAACCGGCTTTCCGCTCCGCATCGAGCAATGCCGAGGCGGCATCGGGAAACATGCTGTCGGGATAACTGGCGGCCGCGCTGCGTTGTGCCTCGACGAAGATTGCCCAGCCTGAGCCCAGGCGGCGGAAGGCATTGTTGATGCGGCCAGCGGCGGCGACCAGTTCAGCCGCCACGGCGGAGTCCAGATCCGGCCCGCGGAACCGCGCCGTGCGCTGAAAGCTGCCATCCTTGTTCAGGACCACGCCCTGACCCACCAGCGCCGCCCAGGGCAGGTAATCGGCGAGCCTCGTGGCATGGCGGCGATATTCGGCGAGATTCATCATGACCACGCCTTCACACCGCCAGATGACCGGGGACACGCAGATGCCGCCGCGCGACCTCGACAAAGAGCGGATCGCGTTTTGCGGCCCAGACGGCGGCGATATGGCCCAAAGCCCAGATCAGGAGACCCGCGAGCCAGAGTTGGAGGCCCAGGCCGATGGCCCCGGCCAGCGTGCCGTTCAGGATGGCGATGGACCTCGGTGCGCCGCCGAGCAGGATCGGTTCTGTCAGGGCGCGATGCACCGGGACGGAGAAACCCGGCACCGCGTCGAGTTGCTCGAAAACGGCCGCCATTACACCAGAATCCCGCCGCCGAAGCTGAAGAAGCTGAGAAAAAACGAACTGGCCGCGAAGGCGATGGAGATCCCGAAAACGATCTGGATCAGCCGCCGGAACCCGCCGCCGGTATCGCCGAAGGCCAGCGTCAACCCGGTCATGATGATAATGATCACCGCGATGATCTTCGCGACCGGCCCCTCGATGGATTCGAGGATCGATTGCAGTGGCGCTTCCCAGGGCATGGAGGAACCCGAAGCATGGGCGGCACGGGTCGTGAGACTGACCCAGGTGACGGTCGCTGCGGTGGCGATATGATAGCGAATGCGCATGGCATGGCGGATCATGCGGAATCTCCTTCCGGATGGATGACGGGGGTGATGCGGTAATCGCCGTCCGGGCCGAGCCCATGGACGCGGGCGAGTTCAGAAAGACGGCGCGCGGCTCCGCGCCCCGAGAGCACGGCGATCAGATCCACAGTCTCGGCGATCAGCTCGCGGGGGACCGTGACCACGGCCTCCTGAATGAGCTGTTCCATCCGGCGCAGTGCGCCCAGTGCGGAACCCGCATGGATGGTGCCGATGCCGCCCGGATGGCCCGTGCCCCAGGCCTTCAACAGATCGAGCGCTTCCGGACCCCGCACCTCGCCGACCGGGATCCGGTCCGGGCGCAGGCGGAGCGCCGAGCGGACGAGATCCGACAGCGAGGCCACACCCTCCTTCGTGCGCATCGCCACCAGATTGGGGGCCGCGCATTGCAGCTCGCGGGTATCCTCGATGAGCACCACGCGATCCTGCGTCTTCGCCACCTCGGCGAGCAGCGCATTGGTCAGCGTCGTCTTGCCGGTCGAGGTGCCGCCGGCCACGAGGATATTGGCCTGCGTCGCCACGCCGAGGCGCAGCGCCTCGGCCTGCAGCCGGGTCATGATCCCGGAGGCGACGTAATCGTCGAGCGTGAAGACCGCGATGGCGGGCTTGCGGATGGCGAAGGCCGGGGCCGCGACCACCGGCGGCAGCAGCCCCTCGAAGCGCTCTCCCGTCTCCGGCAGCTCCGCCGAGACGCGCGGCGCCCCGGCATGGGTCTCCACACCGACATGATGCGCCACCAGCCGGATGATCCGTTCGCCATCCTCGGACGAAAGCCACTCATCCGTGTCGGACAGACCTTCCGAGAGCCGGTCGATCCAGAGCCGCCCGTCGGGGTTGAGCATCACCTCGACGGTCACGGGATCCTCCAAAAACCGGGCGATCGCCGGCCCGAGCGCCGTTCGGAGCATCCGCGCGCCCCGCCGTATCGCTTCCGGTTTCCGATGGGTGTCGTCCATGCCGTCCCCGCTTCCCTGCTGGGCGCCTCCAACAGGCAGCCCTGGATCGGGGACAAGTAAAAGAACCCGATTTTGCGGCGTTTCAACAGGTTTTGGGCGGGCGTCGTAGTCTGGCGTGCATTTACAGGAAAACGGCGGTTTTGCCCTTCATGTCGACAATCCATGCACGCGACCAGGCTTCCCGGTTGATTCGATCATCCTGCTGATTTCGCGGCTACGTGGATGTTACCCGATCATCGCCTGTGCATTCCCGGCAGTTCTGGAGGGTCACATCGTGGAACTGCAGGTTGATAATCATCCGCGCTTGTCAGTTCTTCCCACAACATTGCTTGTACTTGCGTCCCGAACCGCAGGGACAGGGATCGTTCCGGCCGGGGCGTTTGCTCCGGAGCAGGCCATGGGAAACGCTTCCGGCACCCATGCCAAGCTCGGGCCGCGACACGAGCAGGATCGCGGCCACGCAGTTGGGAATCAGATCGGGTGCCTGGAGGTCGATCTCATCGATCTCTTCATCGGTGGATTTGCTGATCCCCTCGTTGATGTCCTGCAGGGCAAACAGGAAGATCAGCGATGACCGCGTCTCGTCATCTGCCTGTTCGAGTACGGTCTGCCAGGCTTCGGGACGCAAACGCAGCGCCCAGGCGAAGCCATCGACCCATGGCTCCCAGAGCGTCTCGTCACTGTTCGGATCCACCTCATAGATGGGTTCGATCCAAAGAGTCTTCGTCATCTCCGATGCGACTGAATTGTAATGCGCCTTCACGGCCGAAATCGTTTCTTCGGCCGTCGTCAAATCCGGGAAATTGGCCTCACCGGTCTCGCCCCAGACATGTGGAAGCCATTCGGAGGGAGGGACAAGATCGGGACAGGCCAGGATGCCGGTCACATAACCATCGAATTCGCTCAACGTCATGGGAAAGTTTTCCTGCGGCAGAGCCGACAGGAGCTTATCAAGGCGATCGAGGTCCTGATCCGAGCAGCTCATGATATGTCTCCCCCAACGCTTCAGACTTTCAGCAGATCAAGTAGTGGATCAAAGGCATACATGGCGGCGCGACGCCCCGAGGCTGCTTCGATCGTGCGCAACAGGCCAGCTTCGACGAGGCGGCGTGACAGCGCGCGTGCCGAAGATGGCGGGATTCCGGAGCGATCGACAAACCGGTCGTTTCGGAAGATCGGACTGGCGAACACGAAGTCCAATGCCTGATCATGGAACTGCGAGTTCAGCACGTCACGGAAGCGTTCGCGCATCTCACTGTGCAGTCCGAAGATCGCATCTGCCGTCTGGATATTGACCGTCGCTTGCGCGTGCATGGCCTGGAGGAAAAATGCAGCCCATCCAGTCCAATCGCCGGTTGCCGAGACCGCGCGCATCCACTCGATATACTCGTCCTTATGGGCCTCGAAATAGCCCGAGACGAAGAAGTTCGGCTGATGCAGGACGCCGAGCTTCCAAAGCATCAGGGTAATCAGCATACGGCCGATCCGGCCATTGCCGTCTTCAAATGGGTGCAGGGCCTCGAATTCGACATGCGCTATGGCTGTGCGGATCAGCGGCCGCATCGTGCTTTCGTTGATATAGCGCGCGAGCTCGGCCATCGCTGGGCCAAGATGCTCGGGAGCAATCGGGACATAAGAGATCTTTCCCCGTCGTTCGTCCCCAATATAGTTCTGCTCGACCTTGTAGCTTCCGGGACGCTTGCGGGCGCCGCGGCCAAACGAAAGCAGCTGCTGATGGGCTGTCCGGATCAGGTATTCGCCAAGCGGCGCTCCCTCGGCAAGCGCTTGCTGGGCATTCCGCAGGGCGCGGGAGTAGAGATAGGTCTCGACATCGTCGTTTCTGGCCTCGCGATAGGGATCTGCGCTGCCTGCGTCTTCCTCGGCCTCCAGCCGGTAAAGTTCCTCGATGGTCGAGATCGTTCCCTCCATTCGGGAAGATGTGACCGCATCCTGTCGACGCAGGGGGGCGAGGAACAACTCGCTGTTCACCATGCCTGACATCTTGGCATCGTACCGCGCAAGGGACGCCGCGGCTTCTTCGAGCGGCCCAAGAAGGGCCTCGTAGTCGAGGCTGGCCGGGGGAAAAGCGCCGGTGTGATAGAATACGGCCTCTGTCAGATCATAGGGTTTGATGGCCATTTTAACGCCAATTCTGTTATCAACGGGTTTTGACGCCAACCTAATCACACCAAGGAAGCTTGGCAACAGAATATGGCCACATTCTGACATCAAACAGCGTTGTCGCCAAGCATCTGCTATCAAGCGCATTTGATAACAGGCATCGGCCAACACGTTCTCATCAAACCGCGACACCATACGAGTTCAGCCCGCCCCTGCCTCATCCTGCGTAAAGCATTATCGGGCGATCTTCTATTTAGAGATCGCTGCGGTGTCCGTTCTTGCCAAATGACGGGTAAGGGGCGAATGATCCCGCGGATAGAGGCCGAAATCGGGTCAGATGCTTACGAAACGTCATTTCCGTGTTTCAAACCAAATCGAAAGAACGGCAGAAATAGGCTTAGCGGGTAACGCGCGCGTCACGGTTTTCCTCAAGGCAAACCGGACACGCATTACTGATCGAATATCGCGAATCCTTTCATGACTCTGATCCGTTTTTGTCCTCCGATATTTCTTGCCGAAGTTTCGGTCCCTGCGCCAGCCGACGACCAAGCGCGGTGATGAAGGCCTGATATCGCTCGCCGGCCTTGGCGCGCGCGGCCTTCGCCGCCGGCTCGGGCAATGCAGGTGTGGTGGCGAGCCAGAAGCGGATGAACACCGCGAGGCTTTCCACGGCAATGCCAAGGTCGCGCTCCATCCGCGTGATCCGGCGATCGAGCTGATCCAGGCGTTTCGCGACAATCGCCTCGCGGCGCTCCACATCGTCCGGCGACAGAAACGAGGCGATGGCGGCCTCGGCAATCATCGATTGCGACCGGTCGCGGCGCGCCGCGAATTCCGCCAGCATCCGCATCACCTCTGGATCGAGATAGGTGGTGAACTTTGTTTTCTTTCGCGGATTGGCCATGCGCTACAGATCCATACCGTCATCAGGATCCAAGGAAACCTGCCGCGCGACACCCCGCATCCGGCGTGACATTTGCTGGTTTCGGATGACCTCCTCATCCGTATCATCGGCCAGGCCGAACTCGAACTCGCTTTCGATGGACGCCTGTTTCTCCGCCGCACCTGCCCTGCCAAGCTCAGGCTGTCGGCGCCGTTCGGATTCTGTCGGGTCTTCGTCGTCAGAGGACTCCGGAATCTGCTCATCGACATTCTCGGGCCGAGCAGGAGAGCGCAAATGGCTCCATGCATCGGCGGCGGGTTTGTCCTTATGGGCCAGGTCGGGCGGCGAGAGCAGGCGTTCCGTGAACCGCGCATCCAGATAATAGCGCGCCTTCTTCGCCCGGATCGGTGGTGTCCCCGCCACCATGACGATCTCGTCATCGGGCGGTAGCTGCATGATTTCACCGGGGGTGAGCAGAGCGCGCGCTGTTTCCTGCCGCGAGACCATCAGATGTCCGAGCCAGGGCGAAAGCCGGTGACCGGCATAGTTCTTCATCGCCCGCATCTCGGTGGCGGTACCCAGGGCATCGGAGACACGTTTCGCCGTGCGCTCGTCATTGGTGGCAAAGCTCACCCGCACATGGCAATTGTCGAGGATCGAGTTATTCGGCCCGTAAGCTTTCTCGATCTGGTTCAGTGATTGCGCGATCAGGAAACTCTTGAGTCCATAGCCCGCCATGAAGGCAAGCGCGGATTCGAAGAAATCGAGCCGGCCGAGGGCGGGAAACTCGTCTAGCATCAGGAGCAGACGATGACGACCGGAATTCGCCTGCAGGTCCTCGGTCAATCGCCGGCCGATCTGGTTGAGCAGCAAGCGCATCAGTGGCTTTGTGCGATTGATGTCCGAGGGTGGCACGACCAGATAGAGCGTGGTTGGCTGATCGCCGCTGACGAGATCGCGGATTCGCCAGTCGCAGCGCCGCGTGACCTGCGCCACGACCGGATCGCGATAGAGACCGAGGAAGGACATGGCCGTGGATAGCACGCCCGAGCGTTCGTTCTCGGACTTGTTGCGCAATTCGCGCGCGGCGCTGGCGACGACGGGATGCGGCCCTTTCACCCCGAGATGCGGGGTGCGCATCATGATACGCAGGGTCGATTCCACCGGACGCTTCGGATCGGACAGGAACTGGGCAACACCCGCCAGGGTCTTGTCGGGCTCAGCATAGAGGACATGCAGGATCGCACCCACGAGGAGCGCATGGCTGGTCTTCTCCCAATGGTTGCGCCGCTCGAGGCTGCCTTCCGGATCGACCAGGATATCGGCGATGTTCTGGACATCACGCACCTCCCATTCACCCCGGCGCACCTCAAGGAGCGGATTATAGGCCGAGGAGTGCGGGTTGGTCGGATCGAAGAGCAGGACGCGGCTATGGCGCGACCGGAAACCAGAGGTGAGCTGCCAGTTCTCGCCCTTGATGTCATGAACGATCGCCGATCCCGGCCAGGTCAGGAGTGTCGGCACGACGAGACCGACACCCTTACCCGATCGCGTCGGCGCGAAACACAGCACATGCTCGGGGCCGTCATGGCGCAGATAGTCACGCTCGTAGCGGCCGAGTACGACACCGTCGGGACCGAGAAGACCCGTGGACCTGATTTCCCCTTTCCCCGCCCACCGGGCTGAACCGTAGGTGGCGACGTTTTTTGCCTCCCGCGCCCGCCAGACCGACATGCCGATGGCGACCGCGATCGCGATGAAACCGCCCGAGGCGGCGATGATCCCGCCCCGGGCAAAGATCGGCGGCGCATAAGCCTCGAAGAAATACCACCACCAGAAGATGGCCGGTGGGTAATAGACAGGCACGCCGAAGATCTCGAACCAGGGCGGGCCCAGCTGCGTCTGGTAGCCGAAGCTCCAGGCGACATATTGCGTGGCGCCCCATGTGGTGGTGAGGATGATCAAAAAGACGATGATGACCTGTCCCCAGAGGATTCTGGTCGCGGACATGAGTATGGTTCCTTTCCATTCGGTATCAAAGGCCGAGCCCACGCTTGCGCCCGAAATCCCAATCGACCCCGCCATCACCGCGGGAGACACCGGAGACTTCGCGGCCAAGTTGTTTTTCGAGCGACGGTGACCAGGGCACGAGCTGGAATCCGAGGCCATCGCCGATCATGGCAAACCGCCCGGAAGAAAGCGTGAATCGCTGGCGATACGTGCCGGTGACATATTCTCCGGTCTCGGCGCGGCTGAACGGGAGGCCGGTCTCGCGGGCAAGCCTGTCGCCAAGCGCATTGACTTCGCGGTCGCGCAATCTCTTGAGCAGGCCGCGCGCGAAGACGACGCGGCCGGCTTTTCGTTCGGCGAGACCTTCGTCGACCAGGTGATCGGCACGGGTTTCAAGCGCCTGCCGGACCTCGGCTCCGAAACCGGATTCCGAGAGTGCTATCGGATCGCGGGACACGGCTCGCCGATCAAGCCATGTCGCCCCCGGCGCATTGATTTGTGCCTGCAGATCGAGATCGGACCGAATGGCAAGGGCGACACGGCGGTTGCCCCGCGCGTCATCATAGCTGCGCAGTTCGACGATCGAGCCGGGCACACTGTCACCGGCGGCATCGAGATGCGGCAGCCTGATATGATGGGTCCGGCCGTCCACGCCATCGACCACGGCATAGGCGGTGCCTTTCAATTCGTCATCAAGTCCACGCTCCAGCAACCGCCCGATGACAGGCGTATCAAGGCTTTCCCCCGCCAGCACGTAATCCGAGGAACCACGTTCGATGCCGCGTTCGGTGAGCGCGCGATGCATCCGCTTGATGATATCGCCGCGCTCGCCCAGTTCCCGCAGAACCGTTTCGGCCCGATCCCTGATATGCCATTGACCCGGGCCCAGCTGGTCGGCGAGGCCCAATATTTCCAGTTTCCGGAGCCGACCGAGTTTCAGCGCATGAAACTCGTCCGGCTTGTGATCGGGGCTCGGAGCGAGATCGATGATGCCGGTTTTGCCGGCGTCGCGAAGAAGCTGCCGGTCGAGCTGGGTCCAGCGCTCTGCCGAGATCTGCCGCTCGAGGCTGCGGCGGATATCGAGATCGGTCCGTGGTCCCAGCTCCAGGGTGATGAGATCACGCGCCCGGTCCCGCATCCCCTCCTTGATATAGTCGCGCGAAATCACGAGGTCCTGGCCGTCATCGCGGACTCCACGGACGATCAGATGGACATGCGGATGTGCCGTATTCCAGTGATCGACAGCTACCCAGTCCAGCCCGGTGCCGAGATCCTTTTCCATTTGGCGGGCGAGATCGCGGGTGAAGGATTTGAGATCGGACATCTCCACCGCGTCGTCCGGCGAAACGATGAAGCGGAAATGATGGCGGCCATGCCTGCAACGCTCGGCGAAGGCGCGCCCATCGGCCTCCCCCTCGCCCGGCCCGAACAGCCGCGCCTTCTCCCCGTCCCGGGTCACGCCCTCGCGGCGCAAATAGTCGAGATGCGTTCCCAGTGGCGCGGATCGCGCATTGTGTCGAACCACGCGGGCCTTGATGACGGCACCTCGGCTACGCGACGTGATGAGGCGATTGGCCTGGATGCTGGCGCGCTGGCCGCGTCCGAAACGGGAGCGATTGCTGGAGACAACGCGGCCGGTTCGCGAGACGCCGCCCCCGGCCCTTTTCGCGGCGGCCAGTGCCTGGGCGACAAAGGGCCGGGCCGCTTGAGCGCGGGTCAAGCGGATGTGCCCCGGACGGATGCGGAATTCGCGCTCATCATTCATAGCACCACCCCACACGGTGCAAAACAGCGCGGAATGTCAAAGATTTGAACGGTAAGCGCACGGTGCACGAAGGTATCGCACGGTGCGGAATGCACCGAAAACATGAACCAGAACAACCGCCCGCCAGAGCCGCACCGTGCGGGCTTTTATCCTGCCATGCCCCGGTCGTGACACCCGCCGTCGCCCCCTGCCCGCTCCATAGGGCGCCGAGATACGATAGGATACGCATTGTCGGGAAGTTGCTCATTGCCGATCCCCACCGGCATGGCTGGCAACGAACAACCCGTCAGTCAGAGGCGCGGCACGTGATTCCGGTGTCGTCGAGAGGGAAGAACCAGTACTGTCCGATTGGTTGCCGGGCGAACTTGGCACCGAATCAGAAACGCCATTATCGTGCGCAACGAAGATCGGCGCTTCACGCCAGTCCCGCGGTTTAGCTGTTGCAATAACAGAGTCCGACGGCCGTTCGCCACGCAACACGGGCGCAAGCGACGCGACATAGGCGCGGGTCTCAGAGGGCAGCGGACGATCCGTCTGTCGGTATTCGTCGTAGCGCGCCGGACCGGTATTATAGGCCGCGAGCATTGCGGCGACATTGCCGTATCTGACCCACATCTCGCGCAGGTAAGCCGTGCCCGCGAGAATGTTGTCGCGTGGGTCATGGGGATCTTCGCCGAGACCATAACGAATACGCAGGTCGGCCCAGGTACCGGGCATAATTTGCATCAGTCCCATGGCACCCGCAGATGAAACGGCATGCGGACTTCCGGCACTTTCCACTCGCATCACGGCCATGATCCATGCCGACGGAATGTCGAAGCGTTGCGAGGCCTCGGCAATATGGGTGTCATACGGATGCAGGGTGACTGCACGATCCGCCGCAACTTTCTGCGCCAGAACCGGCGGCGATGCAGTGGCGAAAATCAGGCCGGAAAGAAGAAGGAGAATGATGCGGCGGCGCGCACCGCATCTTCCGAAACCGAAACAAACGCGGAGATTAGTCATGACCCCTCCCGTTCGTCACGTTTTTTCGGACGGGCCCAATGCAGACCCCAATCACGGCCCTCCTCGTCCGACTGGAACAGGCGGGCACGGATCGGTTGCTGGAACATGGGATCATCGAGCAGCACGGCAATGAACCTGCCCGCGCGTTCGCCGGAATGTTTCCAGCCCGCGCCAACCTCCGGTCCGTTCTCATCGCCGAGATGAATCCGGTAGGCTGGCGCATTCTCATTCTCGAGATTCTCTGTCGGAACGAGCGTCAGTTCCAGGTCGAGCGAGAGTGTCCGGATGCGCCCGGAATAACCGGATGGCGTCCGGGTGAATTGGCCGATTTGTGCCATGGTGATGGTCTCCTCTATGCAGGGTTGGGAATGAGATGAACGTGCGGTCACCCGCGCCAATTGAGACGACCGGTGCCATCCGTAAGGGTGAGGATCGGGACAGCCCGGCCGATCACCGACGAGGCAGGAAACGGCCCGAAATAACGGCCGTCGAGACTGTCGCCGACCTGCGGATTCATCAGGAAGATGTTGCCATCGGCGAGCTGTCGGCAGCCCTGCCAGACAGGCAGATCGCGGCCCCGGCTGTCGCGCTCGCGCGCCTCGCCGAGCGGGTTGGCGTCGATGGTAACATTGCGGCCAGTGCGACAGACACGCTGCCCGGGCAACCCCATGACATGTTTCAGGATCGGTGTATCACGGGCGATATAGCCCCGCTCAACCATGAACCCGGCAAACGGTTCGGGCGGCATGACAGCGACGAGATCGTTGAGTGCAAGGGTTTCGCTCGGCGCAATGAGATAGAGCCCGATCGGCACGCTGGCGGTGGCGCTCCAGACCAGTTTCGGGGCAATCGGACCAACGCTGACGGCAGCAATGCCGAGTACAGAAACGGTCGCGATCATGACGTAACCTCTGCGTGTCATGGGGCAATCTCTCGTCGGCGCAGCCATGCCCGATGGCGTGCGGTCGTGTAAGCACGCGGCGCCTCGCCCGCGCGCATCCAATGCGCGACATGACGCCAGTGATCGGGATCGGTCTCGACAGGATCGATGCCGACGGCCTCGATCCTGTCGACATGCAACAGCACCTCTTCGACTTTCGGCCAACCATGGATCTTCAGCAGGATCTCGGCCCCCGGACGCACAGAGGGAAGCGTCTGATAGGCCTCGCCCGGCGCGACGGTCCGCAGAATATCGATCCGCGAGGTCACCGTGCCGTAATCATTCGCCACCCAGCGAATGAAGGCAAAAACGGTATTGGGCGGGAAGAAAACGATATGCCGGTTCCGATCGATGACCTGCGTGCCGGCGGCATGACCAAACCTGATCCAGTGTTCGATTTTTCCCTTCACCCAGGTCAGGTCGACGCATGTGAACTCGTCCGGAAGCTGCCTGCGCCAGGTCACACCAATAGTGTCGCTCTTCCGATCAGGGTATCCAGCACTCATGGGTTTCTCCCCGACGGCTTCAGAAGCAGCTGTGGAAATTCAGGCGCTTCGGAAGCCAAAGCACCGCCCTTTTTGCCTGCTGATTGATCGGAGAGTTCGCTCTTTTTCTCGGCCAGGCCGACGCTTCGGACAGTGCTGCGGCGGGAGTTTTCCACAGCGCGGCCGCCCTCTTCAATGTTAGACTCTCCGTTAGATTCTAAGTTACGGGCGCGATTTTCCGTTATTCTTTGGTCATTTAACCCCGATCTCGGTTCCCAATCGCACGCGACGCGGGTTCCGGATGGCACGGGTTCAGGGGTTCCCATTCGCACGAACGGTTTCACAGGTTTTCCACAGGGCGCGGTCGGTTTGAACGCAAGGAGCGATCGGCCGCCAGGATCGATCTCGTGCGACAGCCTGTAACCCGGCAAGGCCTGACGGCGAATGATGCCACGCAGCTCGAAGGCGAAGCGCTTGAACGCAGACAGGCTGCCGGATTTCTGATGCAGATGATGGAAATCGAAGCGCCAGCCGCGGCGCTGCCGACCGCCATGTTTGCGCACGAGACGGTAGAGCCAACGCTCGATCCCGCCGGTCAGGTCGAAATATGCCCGATCGATGGTGAGGACCAGCGCGTCATCGAGAACCGCCCGATAAAACCAATCCGGCAAGATCATCTCGATGCCGTCCGGATTTCCGGCGCCGTCCCTGCGATCCTTCCATTCATTGATCCAGGAGAAGCGATGCTGTCGTCCCTCGGCCAGCTGACGTATTGTCGTGCTCACGGTTGTGGATTGCAGGCGGTCGAGCCCGGCTTTCAGGCGCCGATAATCGCGCACCGACGTGCCTCTGCCGATAAAACTCAGGATCTCGTAAGGTGTGGCAACCATCAGTCGGGATGTCTGGAGTCCGGCATCGCGCGCCTCGACGATCTGGCTTGCCGCCCAGATCAGGATATCGGCGTCCCAGATCGTCGCCATGCCATATTCGGGGACCGCCTCGACCCGGATGACCACGTTGCCGGAAACAAAATCGATCGGTGTGATCCGATGGGTCTTTGACAGGGAAAAGAAGGGATAGGCCATGAGATCCTGCGCGTCGCGTGGCGCGAAATCACCGGGAAGCACCCTGAACAGAGCGAGCTGTCCGCGCTCGGAACGGGAGGGATGTCGCGCTGTCATGCGGGAATCCGGCTGCCGTCAGACTGCATAGCGGCCGGGTTGCGCCACATCCGGAAGCGTCTGGCGCTTCGCGGGCAGAACGGATCCACGTGGATCGGAGGTCGATGTCATCGTGCCGCGGTCGGCCCAGGCTTCAAGCTCGTCTATCGCATAGACAACCCGGCCGCCGAGTTTGCGATAAACAGGGCCTGTCCCGTAGGTCCGGTGCTTCTCAAGCGTCCGGGCCGAAAGGCTCAGGAACTCGGCCGCCTCCTTGGTGCGCAGAAAGCGCGGTGGTTGTAGGGCGTGTGCATGTGGCATGGGTCGGCCTCCGTGACGTTGCGGGTGGCCGCCGGGGATCAGCGGCGGATTGCGACCACGGTGGCGCAAAAGAGTCGGTGAGTTGCAGGGCGAAGTTGGGGGGTATTGAAATCGCCCACCGGCCGGAGCGAAAAATCTGCTAGGGTCGGCGGCGATGACGCAGGAGTTTTCGATAGCCGCCCGCAATCATGACACGGGCATCGCGCTGCAGCGCCTTGATGGCGTGACGCGCCGAGGATGCTTGCCAATCGTCACGGTCAAGAAGCCCGATCTTCAGGATGGTCTGTGCGATCTCCTGCTGCGTTGCGCCTGCCCTGTGGCCATCGAAAGCACGCAGCATCCTGCGCTGGCGCGCGCGTTGCTGCCGGGTTAGGCGTGTGTCGGGCGGAATGGCCCGGCCATGCAGGGCCGAGAGAAATCGATGAACGGCTTCGAGCCGATCAAAGCCTTCGAGGCCGAGCGGAATGACGGTGGCTACGACCGCCCTGTCTTCGATGCCGCAATCGACGATCTGGAGGTATTGCCCCTCACCAAGCGCATAGCGAAACAGGGCTGTATCATCGTCATCAAGCGGTGGAGGCGCGCGCCAGGATCCAATCGGATCGGCGGTCCGACACCCATCCAGCACCGAAGGAGCTTCGGTCAGGACAACTACGCTGGTATCCTCCTCCGGCAGCCAGAAGACCGGTGCATCGGGAGGAGCAGCGAGGGGATCGACCGGGAAATCGCAAACCCCACCGCCGACGGATTCGCTCCGTCAGCGTGGCGGGGTCTCCCTGGTCAGTGGCCGAGGCTTCGAAATCCGCGTCATAGGCATCGTTGCGACGGAGCCACTCCCAGGCCAGATCGGATGGCGTCAACACATCCAGATGCTCGTATTCCGCCGAAGAACGCCATGTCGATGCGTCGGGTGTCATCGTGGTCCTCCCGGTTATTCAGTTCAGGGTGTCGGAAAACCTACGATTCCTGATCGAATGGGCCTGGGGTAGTCAGGCAAGGATCAACAGGTGATGCCGGACGTGCATCACGAATTCTTCCGCTGGCTTTCCCGGACCAGTTCACGATAACCGCGCTCCGTCATCCAGTGCGCCCGCGCCAGATGCGCATCATGAATGGATCGGTAGCGCTCGGGGTCCTGCTCGGGGTCGATGCCAAACAGGACATGCACGGCCTCGCGCCAGTCAGCGCCATCGCGCTCGGCATCGAGCAGTCGCATATAAAGTTTCATATGCGCGCGATCATAAGTTGTGAGCGTTTCGCCAGTCGGCGGTTCATCCAGAAACGTCTCTGTCTGCCTTGCCATCGATCCCCCCAATCCTCACGCATGTCATGCTTGTTAAACATCTCCTATGGAAGATAGCCATCTTCCTTGACAAGAATGCGTCGTTACGCGGTCCCCGACTCTGCCTTCCAGTGCCTATCCAGCCATGCAGGAGCAACGCATCTCTTCCCTCCTGTCCTTTGCCAGAAGGTCGATACCGGCTGGTTTTGCGCTGGTGATCCGACGGGGTGATGCAACAATCGGAAATTCCCACCGTTACCTCCATTCACTTGGATCTCGGATCGACACTTGTCCAGGTTGATCATTACGACCCTGCTCCGCTCAGAAGGCATATCTATTGAAGCCCTTCTGTATACGATTGGCATATTTATTGATATAATTATTGATATCTTTAGGCTATCTATATATAATCTTTATAAAGAAATTCGGATATCAATAGATACACCATGCTCAACGTCAAGGACACGGCAAAACGCCAGGCCGCGCGCGCACTCGATCAAGTGGCGAAGCAATTCGCGGGCATCAGGAGGCCGCGCAGCGGATGGATCATGTCCATGCGCAAGGCGCTTGGCATGAGCGCGCCCGCGCTTGCAAAACGCGCCGGCGTCACCAAGGCAGCCATCTATCAGGCCGAGAGGAAAGAGCTGGAAGGCGGCGTGACTCTCAAGCATATGGAGAAACTCGCCGAAGCCCTTGGCGGCCGCTTCGTCTATGCGATTGTCCCCGAAACCAGCATCGACGATGTGCTGCGCGACCAAGCGCGCAGAAAGGCAGAGGCGATCGTCAAACGTGCCAGCGCCCATATGGCGCTCGAGCAACAATCTCTCTCCTCCGGGGATACGCAGCGCCAGATAGAGGAACTGACCGAAGAGCTGCTGCGGGATGTGCCTGCCGATTTCTGGGAGGCGCCATGATTTTCGGCGAGCCGGAAGGCGCGACACCGCTCGATCCGGATGAAATCGCCGGGTTGAAGTTCGATCACGTCACCACGCGCAGCGAGCTCGATGAGCTCGAACAGGCCAATATCACCCAGGGTCTGCGATGGCTCGGACGGCGTCGCGGCGGGGATGTCCTGACGGATGAGTTTATCCGCCAGTTGCATATCCGCCTGTTCGGCGATGTCTGGACATGGGCCGGAACCTACCGGCAGCGCGAGAAGAATATCGGCATCGCGCCATTTCAGATCGCGGTCCAGATCCGCTACCTGCTCGATGACGCGCGCTATTGGGTCGAGCACGCGACCTACGCGCCGCTGGAAGCCGCGGCACGGTTTCATCACCGTATGGTGCAGATCCATCCCTTCCCGAATGGCAATGGTCGCCATGCGCGTATTGCGGCAGATATCTTCCTGGACGACTATTTCGACCATCCGGCCATCGAATGGACCAGCGGCTTCGATCTGCAATCCGACAATGCAAGGCGGAACGTCTATATCGCCGCGTTGCGCGCGGCGGATGGCGGTGATTACGCCCCCTTGCTCGCATTCGTCGGCGCAATCTGATGCTACCAGCGGAAGTTCCTGGTCTTCCCACGTGATCCGATCGTCACGCGGGAAAACCCGGCGGCTCGCGCCGCCGGGTTCTTGATTTCCGCGTCAAAACGGAATGTCATCATCATCGATGTAATTGCCGTCATCATTCTCGGTCTGCCTGGCCCGGCTCAGGAAATCGACCGTCTCGGCGATGATCTCGCAGCCATAGCGGTCAACGCCCTGCTGGTCGGTCCATTTCGAGTAGTGGATGCGGCCACGCACCAGAAGCTTCATGCCCTTCTCGCAATATTGCCGGACCGTCTTGCCGAGGCCGTTGAAGCAGGTGATGCGGTGCCATTCCGTGTCCTGGACCCGATAGCCGTTCTCGTCGCGAAGAACCCGGCCTTCCGCATAGCGGGGGCGCGAGGTGGCCAGGGTGAAATGGGTGATGGTGGTTCCGCCCTGGGTGGTGCGGGTTTCGGGGGCCTGACCAATGTTGCCGGCGAGGATAACGATATTTTGCATGGGTTTTCTCCGTTGCTTCTTCGGAGGGACCATCCCTCCGATGAAACCCGCCCGAGACCGTCGGGAGACAGCTGCAACCGCCGATCCATCGGCGGCCTGCCCCCAAGGCCCGGAGTGGTGCGGGCAGGCGCGTTCCGCGCCAACACGGTCCGGAGCCGCGGGGGTTGCCGATGGAAACCGAACGGGCTTAGGGGATCGATCAGGAGGAGGGATTGGTGCATTCGAGAGCAAAACGGGGACGCACCGCAAAACCGGTATCCCTGCCGGAAAGAGTGATCAGGTCAGGTCCTGGAAACCCGCAGCATCCGGAACAACAGTATCTGCCCCATTTCCGGCCAGACCCGCGTTTTCCGCAGGAAGGTCGGGTTCTTCGGGACGAGAGCGATCACGCAATCGGGTCTTGGGACGCGGTCTGGCAGTGCCCTCATATCGGCCAACCATGGGCCGATCCGGTGATATTGCGAGAAGGCCGACAGAAGCTGCCCGCGATCACCTCCACGGAACGAAATGGGCTGGCGCAGCAGGGATTGGCCAGGCCATTTTTGCGAGATCGCTGCCGATGGCCGAATTTCCACACCGGGCAACACGGACCGAAAGGAATAGCAATGATCCCATGATGCAATGATTTTCTGCGTCCACGGAAAACCAAGGTCCCGGTGCCGCAAACCGCCAGATTAACCCAGGCGTATCGGGTCATAGCAGTGGTTCAATCCGAGAAGACCGACTCCCCAAGCGCATTCAGTTGGGCAATGGCCGCGATACCGATGATCAGCCCGCCAATTCCGCCAAGCAGATTGATGGCAACGCCCGAGTCGATGAGATTCTTCGTGATGCCATGGACAAACGCATAGCCGGCGATCATCGCGGGCACCGCAAATCCGGTGAGCGCAACGAGACGTAGGACCGGACTCTTCGCAAAGACGAGCACCGCGATCACCAGCGTCATCGAGAGGAGCGCGGCACCGATGGCGGCAAAGCCCGACATCAGAACACCGGCTCCGGCCGTCCAGGCATATTGTGCGGCGGTGATGGCGACCATCACGGGCAAGGCCCAGATCGCGAGATGATATGCGATCACGCAGGCGACAATGGTCAGAAAAATGGCAAGCAGGATCAGCGTCATGGAAGCCTCTGGATAGGTGAATGAAGATCACGTCAGGCTGCCAGAGGATACGCTCCGCCTGCGACTATGCTGTTTCGCCGGTTCTGCAAGGATAGCGTATTGAACGATGAACAAGCCATAGCGTCAAGTATTGGCGGCTGAAACAGCCGCCAGACGGCGGCGCTTACGCGCCACCGTCAAACTTCATGACCGGGATGCCGAGCTTGCGGGCCTTGTCGGCGAGGTTCTCCTGGATCCCGCTGCCGGGGAAGACGAGGACGCCAACCGGGAGGGCGTCCAGCATGGCATCGTTGCGCTTGAAGGGTGCGGCCTTGCCATGCTTCACCCAGTCGGGCCGGAAGGCCACCTGCCGTACCTTGCGGTGGTCAGCCCAGCGGGAGGCGATCAGTTCCGCTCCCTTCGGGGAGCCGCCGTGCAGCAGCACCATCTCGGGGTGCTTGGCATGGACCTGATCGAGCTTCGCCCAGATCAGCCGGTGATCGTTGAAGTCCGCGCCGCCGGTCACGGCCACCTTGGGACCGGCGGGCAGCATCACCTCGGTCTCGGCCCGGCGCTTCGCGGCCAGGAAGTCGCGGCTGTCGATCGTCGCGGCGGTCAGGTTGCGATGGTTGACCATCGAGCCGGTGCGGGGCCGCCAGGCGCTGCCGGTGTAGTGCTCGAATGCTTCGGCGGCGAGGTCGCGGAAGAGTTCCATGCTGGCGCGCCGTTCGATCAGGGTCTGCCCCTCGGCGGTGAGGCGTTCGAGTTCGACCGATTTCACCTCGCTGCCATCCTGTTCCCGCTGCATCCGGCGCTGCGCCTGTTCGTTGCCGTCGAGATCGCGCTCCACCCGGCCGGTGGCGCGGTGGAAGAGATTGACGGTCCCCCAGAGCAGCTCTTCGAGATCGAGCTCGAGGCGGGTGTCGCCGAGAGTCGCGACGAGGGCGTCGAAGATGTCGGTAACGGCGGCGGCGACGGTCTTGCCCTCGGGCAGCGGTCTTGGATCGGGTTCGTCCTGGAAGGGGCGCCAGCCGTAGAGCTGGAGCTCGGAGAGGGCGTGATCGGTCTGGGAGGAGCTGTGGACCGGCTCGTTGCCTGCATATTCGGTTTCGTATTCCATCGGTTGCGTCCTTTGTCTGGAGACCGCGCCCATCGCGGCCTTCGCAGGCGTCGACGCGCACGGGTGGGATGGGTTGGCAGCCCTCGCCCGCTCCGCGAGGGCCTCGATGGCCAGGTGCGGCTAATTTGCCTTTCGCGATGCAAAGGCGGGGCTCGTCCCCGTCGGCGGAAATTAGCCGGACGCGGCCATTGCCTGCCCGTCCCGTTTGTGCGCCGATCGCCCTCTCGAGACAGGCCGTGGGTGCGGGACTCTCCGGTGATGGATGCACCTGCCGATGGCGAAGGACCGAAACCGGCAGGGGCCAAGCCGGGCCACGCCTTCGGGGACCAATCACGGCTTCACCCCTCCAAGAACCGGCGAACGTCCTCAGGATGAAGTTGATCCTTCAAACCCGTAATGAGGGAATCGACACCAAAGCGTCGCAGATCGTCGTTGAAATCACCCTCGCGCGGCGTGAGCGATATCGCCTCGATCCCGAGACTCGCTGCCCTGGCGACTAGGCTGTCCCTCGCACCGTCCCCGGCCGGATCGCGATCCTTGATGACATAGAGCCGGCGCAGGGATGGCGGGAACAGGAGAGCGGCGAGGTGGGCGGCCGAAAGCGCCGCCAGCATCGGCATGCGGGGCAGAACCTGACGGGGCGACAGCACGGTCTCAATGCCCTCGCCGGCGGCGAGCACCTCATCGGCGGCGCCGAAGCGGACAGCATGGCCGAGAAGGTCGCCCATCGCCCGCCGCGGTGTCTCGACAGGTGCCTTGCCGGAACCGTCCGGAGCGAGCCAAGTGCGATGCACGCCGGTCTGGTTGCCGGCAAGATCGGTGACGGCAGCGACCAGCGCCGGCCTGATCTCGGTGGGCGAATGCGCGTCAGGTCTATAATAGCACCGGGGATGGTAGCGCAGCGCGGCGGTGCCCGAGAGGGAGGTGATCGCCCGCCCATGCAGGTAGATCTCCGCGAGCGTGCCGCTGATTGGCTGCGCCATGGCGAAGAGGCGGCGCGACGCTTCAGGCGAACCGAATGCCATGCTGGACGTGCTGCCGGTCGGCGTCCTGGTCTTTTCCGGCTGGGGATGCGGGAGGGCGAGAAACCGGCGCGCTTCTTCGGCCACGTCCCTGAAGTCGGCGAGGCCAAGCGTCTCGCGGATAACGTCGAGCAGATCGCCATGCTCTCCGGTCGATGCGTCGGACCATTTGCCAGCTGCGCCCTTGCCGGATTCCGACCCGGTCAGGCGCACGAACATGGACCGGCCGGGGTTGTTCCGCACATCGCCGACCAGCCAGTATCGCCCGGCGCGATGGCCGGACGACAGGTAGTGGCGGCATACCGCCTCGGCCTCCCGGCCGAGACGGATCGCCAGTTCCGATGCATCAAGGCGGGACATCACCCCGCCTCGCGCGCGCCGATGCGCAGTGCGGGCCAGCGGGTGAAGATCTTGCCGAGAACCGTCGGGCCGCTGGCATCGACGGGCACGAACATGCGCAGCTTCCATGAGATGATCTCGTGGAAGAGACCATAGGCCGTGAGGCACTGGCGCATGCTGTCGGTAAAACCGGAGAGTTCGATGCGGTTCGCGCCCATGACCCGGACCCGGCGAAGCTGGAGCCCCTCGGCGAGATCGAGGATCGTCCGGCCTTCCATCAGCGCCGCGAAAGCATCTTCCGGCATGGCCGAGGTGATGCCGGTCGTGGTCGCGTTTGCCGCCCAGGCCGGCGAGACCTTGCGGCCGATGATGCGCTCGCCCGCATCGGTCTGGAGCCGATAGACGCGGGTGGAGTCGTTCGGCAGCCGCTTCCAGATCGGCAGCAGCAACCCCGTCACCATATGCAGCGTGGACTCGGCGAACTCCGGCACCTCCGCGAGTTCCGCCTGCCAGACGGTAGCGAAGGCATCCCGATCCGCCTCGACCCAATGGGTCTCGCCCATCATCCTGACCGGGACGTTCTGGGCCTCCATCGGCCGGATCAGGCGGACGCGGCGCTCGATCTCGCCATCGTCCAGCATGACGCTGGTGGTCGGAATCTGCACCGCTGCGCGCCCCGAGCGCTCATTGATCAGCAGCTTGACGCGTGGATCGTCGAGTTCGGCAAGGGCGGCGTCGAGCGTCACCGGGTGGTTGCGCTTGCGCTCGGTGATGGTCAGCAGGCTGGTCTCGGCCCCGGTGCGGGGGTGGGTGTAGATCACCTGCCGGTCGGTGACAGTGAACGACTCCGCCCGCAGCGTCTCCAGCCCGGCATCATAGGTGCCCGAGGCGATGGCGCCCTCGATCCGCGCCGTCAGCAACCCTTCAAAGGCCGTGAACAAGATGCCCTGAAGCTCGATGGTCAGCGCCAGCAGACGGTTGAGGAAGGTGGTGATGGCGGGCAACTCGTCCTTGATGCCGTTCGAGTCCATCAGCTTCAGCCCGGTGGCAGCCTCGAACCGCTCCAGTGAGCAACCCTCGATCTTGCCGCGCACCAGCAGGAGATAGAGCTGGCGCAGCGCGTCGCGGGCATAGTGCGATTCCAGGTTATCTTCCGGCCGGAACAGGCCCTGGCCGCCGGTCTGACGCTGGCCGCGCGTGATCGCGCCCAGCGTGTCGAGGCGACGGGCGATGGTCGAGAGGAAGCGCTTCTCGGCCTTCACATTGGTCGAGATCGGCCGGAACAGCGGCGGTTGCGCCTGGTTGGTGCGGTGTGTGCGCCCGAGCCCCTGGATGGCCGCATCGGCCTTCCAGCCCGCTTCGAGCAGGTAGTGGACTCGCAGCCGGGTGTTCTTCGC
This sequence comes from Paracoccus onubensis, assembly GCF_003591515.1. Lineage (GTDB taxonomy): Bacteria > Pseudomonadota > Alphaproteobacteria > Rhodobacterales > Rhodobacteraceae > Paracoccus > Paracoccus onubensis. The sequence goes on along the minus strand of NZ_QZCG01000003.1, from coordinate 85,394 downwards.
CGAGAGTTCGGCGTGATACGACCGGCCCGTGCCGCCCGCATCGGAAAAGACCAGCACACGCTTGGCATCGTCCATGAACGCCTGGGTCTCGGCCAGATTGGCCGACCCCGCGCGGTTCTCCACGACAAGCCGGTCGATGGTGACGCCATTGCCGGGTTTGCGGACGATGCGGCGCGACCGGCCCGTCACCTCGGCCACCGTATCGGTCCCGAAATGCTGGATGATCTGGTCGAGCGCGCCGGGGACCGGCGGCAGGCTCGCAAGGCTCGCGATCATCTCGTCCCGCCGCGCCACCGCCTCGCGGCTCTCGACCGGCTGGCCGTCGCGAGTGACCGGCCGCGAGGACAGGTTGCCCTCAGAATCCGTGAAGGGCTCGTAGAGCTGGACCGGGAAGGAATGGGCGAGATAGTCCAGGACATATTCGCGCGGCGATAGATCCATTTTCAGATCGCCCCATTCCTCGGTGGGGATCTCCGCCAGCCGCCTCTCCATGAGCGCCTCGCCGGTCGAGACTATCTGGATGACGGAAGAATGGCCCGCGTCCAGATCGGTCGTGATCGCGCGGATCAGCGTCGGGGTCTTCATGCTCGTCAACAAATGGCCGAAGAACCGCTGCTTGGCGGATTCAAAGGCCGAGCGCGCCGCACATTTGGCCTGCCGGTTCAACGTGCCGGAACCGCCGTCGCCGCCGGTGATGTTGGCGGCCTGCATCGCCGCATCGAGGTTGTTGTGGATGATGGCGAAGGCATCGGCATAGCTGTCGTAGATGCGGACCTGTTCCGGCGTCAGCTCATGGTCGAGCAGCTCGTATTCGACGCCTTTGAACGACAGCGAACGGGCGGTGTAGAGACCGAGCGCCCGCAGGTCGCGGGCCAGGACCTCCATCGCCGCGACGCCACCGCCCTCGATGGCCTCGACGAACTCGGCCCTGGTCGAGAACGGGAAATCCTCGCCGCCCCGGAGGCCGAGCCGCTGCGCATAGGCGAGGTTGTGGACGGTGGTGGCGCCGGTCGCCGAGACATAGACGACGCGGGCCTGCGGCAGGGCGTGCTGGAGGCGCAGCCCGGCGCGACCCTGCTGGCTGGCGGCGACATCGCCGCGCTCTCCCTTGCCGCCGGCGGCATTGGCCATGGCATGCGCCTCGTCGAAAATCACCACTCCATCGAAGTCCTTGCCCAACCATTCGACGATCTGCCTGACCCTGGAAACCCTTTCTCCGCGGTCGTCGGAGCGCAGCGTGGCATAGGTTAAAAATAGGATGCCTTCGTTCAGGGTGATCGGCTTGCCTTGGGGGAATCGCGACAGCGGCGTGACCAGCAGACGCTCCATGCTAAGCGCCGACCAGTCGCGCTGCGCATCCTCCAGCAGCTTGTCGAACTTCGAGATCCAGACCGCCTTGCGCCGCCCCTGCATCCAGTTGTCGAGGATGATGGCGGCGGATTCCCGGCCCTTGCCGACGCCGGTGCCATCCCCGATCATGAAACCCTGCCGGAAACGGATGGCGTCCTTGGCGTCCTCTTGCGCGGCCGACAGAGTGTCGAAGGTATCGTCCACCGTCCACGCCCCGGCAAGAAAACCGGCATGGGCCTCGCCGGCATAGATCACGGTTTCCAACTGCGCCTCGGACAGCTTGCCGAGAATGTCGGCGGGCAGCGTGGGGCGATAGCTCGGTTTGGGGGGCGCGATGCTCGCCATCGAGGCGGACTGCACGAGCTGGGTCGGATGCGCCTGCGCTCCGGCGATGCGGATCGTCTGAAGACCGTAATCCTCATAGATCGCATCGGAGAGGCGGCCGTCTTCGGCCGCTGCCCAATCGACGGTCTCATAGGCGAGTGGCACACCTTCCGGCTCGGCCAGAGGCGCGCCGGGTGCGGCCTTCGCGGCCCGGTTGACATAGCCACGCACCGTGCGAGGGGCGGTGGTTGCGGCAACCGGCACGGCAATGCCGGGATCGACCGGCAGCCGCGGGGGCAACTGATCCGCCAGCCAACCCATCAGCGTGGGCACGTCCGGCGCGACGCCGGGCGCTGCCGGGAACACCGTCGGATCGTCGGCAGGCAGCTTGTCGATGACGGTCAGCCGCGTGTCGATGGTCGTGCCGTGCTTGGCATAGACCGAGCCGTCGACGGCGGCCGAGAAACTGACGCGGCCGCGTTCCTGCAGCCGGGTCCAGGAGGCCGTCCAGGCCGGATTGTCGGGGGCGAAGCTGGCGCCGGTGATGGCGACGAGCCGCCCGCCCGGCGCAAGGCGCGCCAGCGCCGAGGCGACAAGGCGGAAGGCGGCATCGGCCATCCGGCCCTCGACATTGGCCACGACCGAGAACGGCGGGTTCATCAGCACCACCGTCGGGACAAGGCCGGGATCGAGGTGATCGTCGATCTGGGCGGCATCAAGCCGGGTGACGGACAGGGCCGGAAAGAGGGAGGACAAGAGGCCGGCGCGCGTCTCGGCGAGTTCGTTGAGCAGCAAGGAGCCGCCGGCGATCTCGGCCAGGATGACGAGGAGACCGGTTCCGGCCGAGGGTTCCAGCACCCGGTCGGCGGGCGTGATCGCCGCCGCCGTCATGGCTGCGAAGCCGAGCGGGATCGGGGTGGAGAACTGCTGGAAGGTCTGGGCTTCCTCCGACCGGCGCGTATGCGTCGGCATCAGGCCGGCGATCTTGCCGAGATGCGGCAGGATCGCGGCAGGAGATCCGGCTTTTCGGAAAAGCGCTTTTCCGTATTTGCGCAGGAACAGGACCGTCGCCGCCTCGCAGGCGTCATAGGCCACCTTCCAGGTCCAGGCGCCGGTGGCATCGGACGCACCGAAGGCGGCTTCCATCGCGCCGCGCAGCGTGGCGGCGTCGACGCGCTGGCCGCGTTCGAGATGCGGTAGCAGCAGGCCGGCGGCGGCGAAGACGCAGGCTGCGGTCTCAGCGTCATGGTCGAGCGGAAGCGGCGCGGTGGCGGATGCCGCCGCGGATGCGGAAATCAGGGTCATCGGGGAATCCTCGGGAGAGCGGAAGGAACCGAGCCGCGCGGCGCTCTCTCTCGACCGCACCGGCTCAAATCCCTTCCGGCTCCACTCTCCCTCTTCCTGAATCCCAAGGCATCGGAATTGATTTTGTTCTCGTTATGTTCTATATCTGGAACAGGCTCAAACAAGGAGATTCGCCATGGACTCCACCAGTTTCACGCTGCCCGCCACCCCGCGCCAGATCTCCTATGCGAGGTCACTGGCGGTCAGGAACCACACGCTTCTGCCATGGGAGGCATTGCAGGACCGGCGGGCGCTCAGCGCCTGGATCGATGCCCAGGCCAGGATGAGACCGGCAATGCCGGACAATCTGCCGACCTCGAAACAGGTCGGTTTCGCGGAACGGCTTGCGCGTATCAAGCGGCATACGGTGCCGGATGAATGCTTCCGTGATCGGCAATTGCTCTCGCGCTGGATCGATTGCAACCGGTGAGGCCCGAACAGAAAGTTGACGGAAGTTGAATGACGGGGATGCCCACGCGCCTCTTGCGGGCGCAAATGGCCGTGCCTATCTCATTTCAGTAACCCGCCGGCAGCCACAACAGAACAAACGAGCATGCTGACGATGCGATTCCTGCTGACATTTTATTCCGAGACAGCGGACCAGTTGCGCTGCCTTGATACCGCACATCTTCCTGCGTTTCGCTCAGGCAGGATGGAAGATATTCCCGCAGCTCTGCGACAGGAGCCGGATCTGGTCATGCGCTGGATGCTCGGGTGCTACAAAATTGCGGATGTTCTTATAACTGGGCCGCAAAGTCTGAGACGGACAGAGAAGCAGGGGGATCTGATCACGGTTTATGCCCTTGATCCAGAATGCACCGTTATCGGCCTTGGAAACGACTACCACGGTGCCTGGCTGGAAATGTTCCTGCATGGAAACCATGCCGCTTGGGTCTATCGCCACCCGCAAGGCACAGATCTCGCCGACGACCGGGATGATAGCCTCGCTCGAAGAGCGGGTCACCCATCCCCTGAACACCAGTGATGCGGCCTGCCGTCAGACGGCGGACAAGATCACCGGCTACCAATCGATGTTGGATGAATTGCGCAAGGATGACGCCTGGCGGGCAGATCGTCCGGAGGAAAACGTCTGATACTCTTCCATCGCTCGCCTTTGAATCGCACCGGGTGGTGTTATGATCAGAATGTCGCCTCCCAGTTCCTGCCAGCCGCAAAGACCCGCAGGATGGTGACGGTCTCATCCCCGACCACGAAGGCAATCGTCAGGCGCCGTTCGAAACCGAGGATGCGCAAACCTGGCCGGATATCCGATCGAAGATGGCCGCGGTGAGAACCGATACCGAGACGGAGACAAAATCCTTCTACCCGCTCGATATAACCAATGGCAATCATGGGGGAGGCAGCATCAGCGATCCAGTCATAAACGCCAATAAGATCGTCCTCAGCTTCGGGGCTGAAGATTACGGGGCGTTCCTTCATGAACGCCCCGAGAGCGTCCTTGCATGATGTACGCGAATGGCACTGAACACCTCATCCGCCGATCGGGCGCGGCCGGGCTCCGCCTCCATTGCATCATAGACCGGTGCGACTTCTTCGCGCAGCCAACGCTCGACAGCCGTATTGCGTTCCTGCAATGCGCGCAGACCCGCCCGAACCACTTCACTCGCCGAGGCATAGCTGCCCGAGGCGACCTGCTCGTCGATGAAGGCCGTATGCTCGGCCGGCAGACTGACGGTGCGCTTTCCGATATTCGCCATGTTGCGTCTCCACTGGGTATGAGGAATTCATACCATTTCGTGATGCCCTTGTCATCCCGCCGATGGATCATCCGAATCGCCGGCCATCAGCAGTGAAGGTGTATTCGTTAGCGGTGATCGTCTCGTCGACCGCCTCATCCGAGGTCAGGTATTCGTATTCCCGCTCAAGCTTGCGATAGAGCCAGCGAGCGAGATCGCGCAGCGCCTCGATGACGATCTCCTCGGCATCGGCGGTCATGCCCTGCCCGGTTGGACTGTCGCGCTCAACGGAAACCGCCATGCAATACTCATGGTAATAATGACCGCGATGGCTGACGTCGGCGCGAAGCTGGTAGAAATTGCGGCGCTGGATCGCCTGAAGGGCATCGGCGATGCCGTGCAGAATAGAGTCCAGCGGGGCGTAGGACCGGATCTCCACCGTGGCGTTCTTCCGGTAGGCGTAATAGCTCTCGAACGACGCGCCGTCCCCTTGTGACCAGAAGCCCGAGAAGAAGATACGAGGCTCCTGACGCGACCCGCCGCCCATGAGGCGGATGGTGCGGGTCTTGAAGTCGATGCCGAGGATTTCCGCGATCTGCTGGAAATCCTCATAGACGGCATCATACCAGTCGTAGTCGAAGCCTCCCTCGCGATACCAGGCGCGGGCCTTGTCCTTAGCCTCGTCGGAAAGCTCGTCGAGCCGATAGACGGTGGTTTCGATGATCTCAGGCATAGGGATCGCCTCCGTCCAGAACGATCTCCAGCCAACTGCCGCTGATGACCCAGCCCATGGTCTCGCCGGTGGCGAGATCGAGAACATGCGCGCCGCCGCCGAAGGCGTTCACCCGCGCTTGTGAGCAGGTGGTGGCATATTGGAAACCCCACAATCCGGTCAGGTCGAACGCGGCGGCGCAGCGCTTGACGAACTGGATGACATGCGCGGGATCGCCGGTTTCGTCGTCGCGTATCCAGAGCCGTGTGCTGCCATGCTCGGGCTGGATGGACAAAAGGAAACCCTCGGACGGAGGGTCTTCGGCAGCGTTCTCCTCGGACAGTGCATTGTAGAGTTCGAGCGCGCGGGCCGCGTTCTCGGGCGTGCCCAGATCGAGCAGGCAGGAGAAATGGGTGTAGTAGTTGGCCATGTCAGGCTCCTGAAACGACAAAGCCCGGCGTGAAGCCGGGCGAGGATGGTTGGGGAGTTTGGCGATAGGTCAGGCAGCCTGAAGCGCCTCGATCTGCACGATACCCCGCCAGGCCGGGTCGACCAGACGGGCATCGAGGGCTGCTGCATGGAACCGCAAGTCACGCGCCGTATCGCGCTCGTCCCGATCCTGGGCCACCATCGCCTGCCCACGTAACCGACATGCCTCATGCACCACGCGCTTCGCTTCCGCCTCGGAGGCGACAGGCGCGCACCAGATCAGACCCGCCGGTGTGATCTGCCCGGCCAGACACAGTCGCTGTTGGTGGTCTTGAAGCGCTAGCAGGTTGGGTGTGTAACCCGGCAGGTATTCCGCGCGAAGCCCGCCGGGGCGGCCCCTGCGCATGGCGCTGGCCATGGCCTCGTCAAACTCGCGAAACCGGCCCAGGAGGAAGGTGGTCTGGACCGGCCATGAGCCGAGGTCCGGGTCATAAGCAACGGTTTCGCCGAGGCAAATCAAGCTGAAAGGACCAGCATCGGAGAGCCGGGTCGGCATGGTATTGACAGGGAAGTAGGAGGTGCGCGTTCATCGGGAAAACTCCGCGACGGGCGCCGGAAGCCTCTCTCCCGGCTACGACCCGTCACGGAACTCCTGTCCCGCCTCTCCCTCTAATCCGAATCGGTGGGAGGTGCCGCGAAGGGATCGACGTCCGGTTCGATTTTCTGGGCCCGGCCCATCCATGGTTCCGGCCGGATCGCCTTCACCCAATCGGCAAAGCTCGGGATGAAGCCCAGGTCCTCGCCCACATGCTGCTCGCCGACCCATCGGGTCGGGATCACCCGGCCGGTCGAGAGGGTGAGGGTCGGCCCGAAGATCGTCTCGGCCATGAAGATGCCCTCGGCATGGTGCCGAAGCGCCCGATGCCGGAAATCGGCGGTAATCTCCTTCGATGCGTCGAACCAGCTATGGAGGCTCAAATAATCACCGACCTCGCCGCCCCATTTCTTCACCGAGGACAGGGCATGATGATAGGGATGTGCCATTGCCGCCTCCCTCAAAAGGTATGTTCGTAGGTTTCGGTGGCGGTGTAGCGCTCGTTGTAGTCGAGCGTGATCGTCTCCTCCTCCACGTCGAAGGTGAATTCGCCATAGGCGCCGTCATTGTTCTCCCAGCCGCCATGGGTTTCCGAGAGAAAATCATAGGCGAGCTGTTCCACTGCCTCCTCTACGCTCATGGTGTTTTCGGTGATTTCATCGTTGCCCCAGATCACCCTGGCGATGGTGATCTCACCCTTGGGCAGCGCGACAGTATCGCCGCCGCAAAGCGCCGAGATATCCTCGATCTGGCCACTGTCGCCATAGCCGTCGAAGGTCACGATGACCTGGGTGATGTTTGCCGACGCCAGCGCATCGAACAGGGCTTTCTTGTTGGCCGGATGGACGGATTCGGAGCGGCGTTCATAGGCGGCGCGATCGGCATGATAACGCGCCATCGCGGCGGCCATATCGAAGGGCTTCGGGGCGTTCTCGTTGGTATCGGTCATCGGGTTTCTCCCAGAGAGCGGACAGGAAACGAACCGGCCGGCGCGCTCTCTCAACCCGGCAGGCTCGCCCCCTCCGGCCTGCCTCTTTCTCTCTGGCGCCTGCTGGTCACGTTCGGGCTACGGTACCGAACGAACAGGAGCGGGCCAGGGGTGCGGTGGCCCCTGACCGCCGGACGGAGGCGTCTTCGCGCCTCACTCGTAGGGGTCCAGTTCCAATTTCACCATGTCATCGTCGCCGTCCCATTCGGCGGCGGGGCAAGCGCCGTGGGTTCCATCCCCGGCCTGGAACACGACGACCTCGACCATCAGCGTGGTGGCGAGGCTGGCGGCGAAGGCGGTGGCATCCGCATAGGACATCGGGATCGGCTCCTGTCTCTGGGAGGCGGAGGACCATCCCCCGCGCGACAGGCGCCCGAAGTGTCTGACAGGATCTGCAATCACCCTCGCGCGTTCGGGCGTGCCCCGAATCCGCGAGGGCGGCACGCTTGCGTAAGCCGACCCTCTAGGGGTTGACTGCAAAGAGACGGATCAGACCAAGGTTTGCGAATGGAAGCGGGGGTGGTGCTTTGCCTCTGATCGGAGCCGGATACCGGTCGCAGGTGCCGCCGTTCTGACAGCCTTACCGCCATGCGACATCGCGATCGTGTTCCGGGCCAGGGATGGAATCCGCTGCCCAGACCAGATCATCGGAATCATGGTGAAGCTGGAACTGCCTGCCTGAGGCGTCTCAGGCGAAGGCGGCACTGTGAGCCAGGGGCTGCTCTGCCCAGAGCAGGACTGTACAATGCGCGGTAATATCCTGCGCAAATCAATCGTTGCAAAAGTGCGAAAGTCAACTAAGATTCTGCGAAAACACAGACCAACTGGGGCAACGCAGTGTCGAATGCAAAACAGATACTGGCGATGCTCAGAAGCCAAGCTGAAGGCGATGAGGAGCAATTCTTCTCCATCGCACTTCAGGTTGCGGCAGGAGAAGCCCGCCAGGGACACCGCGCGACTGCGGAGGAAATTCGTGCAGCGGTGGATGCCGCGCGTTCACAGCGCGGGACGCGGGCCTCTGTCCCAATCGCTTTTTCGCGCCCGCGCGGAGATCTCGACAACCTTCTCGACCTGCGGGAACCACAGATCCGCCTCGCGGACGCGGTGCTGAACAGGTCCGTCAAAGATCATCTTGAAACGGTAGTGGTTCAGCAGCGGCGTCGGGATTGGCTACGGGAGCATGGAAAGACGCCGAGTCGCCGTCTGCTGTTTGCCGGGCCTCCGGGTTCTGGTAAGACGATGACTGCCGAAGCGCTCGCTGGTGAATTACACCTGCCTCTGTTTGTTATCCGGCTGGAAAGCTTGATCACACGTTTTATGGGAGAGACGGCGGCCAAATTGCGTCTCGTCTTCGATGAGGCTCAGAAGCGCAGAGGCGTCTATCTCTTTGATGAATTCGACGCAGTGGGCAGCAACAGGTTGGCGACGAATGACGTTGCTGAAATGCGGCGGGTTCTGAACAGCTTCCTACAGTTCATGGAAGAGACGTCGGCGACCGACAGTGTGCTGGTGGCCGCTACCAACCATCCATCTCTCCTTGATCGCGCCTTGTTGCGGCGTTTCGATGAGGTCCTGCAGTTTGAAATGCCGTCGGCTGATGAAGTGCGAGCCATTATCAAGGCCCATCTCTCGCCGATGAAATATCCCAAGATCAACTGGAAGACTGTTGTTGCTGCGGCCGCCTGCCTTAGTCAGGCTGAGATTGTTCACGCGGCAGAAGAGGCCGTCAAAGCGGCGATCCTCTCAGAACGAAATCAGATTTCCACCGCCGATCTGACGCGCGAGCTTCGCAAACGCCAGGCAATGAGAACGGTGTTCTCTGAAGAACAGGGACACATTGGCTGAGTACGAGCATCGTCATATCGACCTGAGCGGTCTGTCGGTAACCCGCGATTACAAGTCCCCAGGCAGTAACGCCCGCCAACGGCCCCTTCAACGCATCCGTGAGGAACATGGCCGGCGCATCGTCGGAGAGCTTGAAACAGCTTTTGAAGCCGCCGATGTCAGGCGGGATGACTTGGGGTTACCTGAGGGGACGCCTCCGTCCGACGGCGTATATCTCGAGGTGGAGCTTGCACCTTCCGTGGGGCCGACCACGCTAGAGAAAAAACGCGAGGGTACACGCCAGGGAGCGGTCACACTTTCCGAAACCGGCGCACGTCGCATCGCACTCTTCGTACCGGACGACACCAGAAATGTCTTCGAAGCGGTTTTCCGGGATTACGCATTTACGGAAATAGACGAAAGAACAGAGCCCCCAAAGAAATCCCGTGTCGAGCCGGTCGAACATATCCGCACGGCGCGTTTGCGAACCTTCTGGCGTGACGATCCACTGGCGCTGCCCGATGATCCGCAGGCTGAAATGTGGTGGGCTTTGTGGTGTTTTGCTGACCGCTTTGAACGTGTCGAGACAACCGCTCTGCGGCTCGGGTTGACTATCGGAGGAGAGGACAGTCGGCTAAATTTCCCCGAAGTAGTGGTTCTGCCGGTTCACGGACGCCGAGTAGCGATCGAGATGCTGCTGTTTTCAACGGGAGGCGTCTCAGAAATCAGGCGGGCAAGCGATACGCCGACGGTTTTCACGGATGAGCTCGCGGGCATAGCGAATGAATTTGTGGATAACCTGGCCGAGCGGACCACGTGGCCGGGTCGCGACGTCCCGGCCGTTTGCCTCCTCGACACCGGTGTGAACCGCGGTCATCCTCTGATCGAACCCGCATTGTCGCCTGGAGACATGCACGCTGTATATGCCGATTGGGGCGTAGATGATGATAGCGACATCGGTCATGGATCCGGAATGGCCGGACTGGCGCTGCATGGCGATCTAACCATGCCGTTGGGAGATGCGTCGCGACCGGTCCTGGCGCATCGCCTCGAGTCCGTCAAAATCCTTCCACCGGACGGCTTTGAGCCGAGCGACCCTTCATCCTACGGCGCAATCACAACATCCGCCACCTCACTGCCGGAAATATCGGCTGCCGAGCGGCCAAGGGTCTTTTGTATGGCCGTAACAAACGAAAACCGGTCAGGAGCGGAACCAACTGCCTGGAGCGCAGCTCTGGATCAGATCTCGGCGGGTGTGGACGCAGCCGAGGAAGGCCCGGACCATATTCGGCGCCTTTTTGTCCAGGCGATCGGAAACATTGCGGACAATTCGCGCGCTGAGGACATCGCCGATGGCGACGCGTTTCCAGGAGAGGACCCCGCGCAGGCATGGAATGTCCTGACGGTGGGCGGCACTACCTTGAAGTCGGAGGTTTCCGAAGGCGGTTACCGTGACTGGCGAGGATGGTCCCGTCCCGGGGATCGCAGTCCCTACAGTCGCACCAGTACGCTTTGGCGCTCGGGACAGTCCCCGATCAAACCGGAGATCGTCCTGGAGGCAGGAAACCGCGGGCTCAGCAGTTCGGGGCTTGAAGCGCTGTCGGGTCTTCCTTCACTCTCGGTGCTGACGACTGCGAAATCAGCCGGCCCACATCCGGTAACTCCGTTCTGGGCGACCAGCGCGGCCACAGCACAGGCGGCAAGACTAACAACGCGGATCATGGCTGAGCACCCTGAGTACTGGCCCGAGACCATCCGCGCCCTGACTGTGCATAGCGCCCGGTGGACGCCGCATATGTTGGGGGAATTCAACGCGACCGGATCGAAATCCGACCGGAAGGCGCTCGCTCGAAAATATGGATATGGCGTACCGGATCTACGGCGCGCACTTGCATCGGCCCGCGACGATCTTGCTCTGGTCGCACAGCAATATATTCAACCGTTCCGGGTCGAGAATGGCAGCGTGCGTTTCTCTGATGCTCACGTCTACCGCTTACCTTGGCCCAGGCAGGTCCTGGAGGATTTAGGGGATCAGCCTGTGCGGCTAAAAGTGACGCTTTCATATTTTGTCGAGCCGAACCCAAGCTTTGCAAGCGCGATCGATCCCGCCAGATATCAATCCTTTGGGCTGCGCTTCGATCTCAAGCGAGCACGCGAAACGGATGGGAATTTTCTACGTCGGGTCAACAAGGATGACCGTGGCGAAGGCGATCCCCGTCCGATCAACGAGGACAATGACGGCTGGTTCTTTGGCCCCAAGTCGATCTCGGCCGGTTCAATACATACCGACATTTGGGCAGGGAGCGCCGTGGAATTGGTAGAGCGTGACCTGCTCTACATATACCCAATATCCGGCTGGTGGCGGGAGCGGCGCGCACTCGGGAGAGCGGAGAGCAAAACCCGCTATGCGCTTGTCGTCGGAATCGAGACTCCGGATTTAGATGTCGATCTGATGACACCTATCGAGACTGAAGTTGCGGCACTGCTCCGGACGGGTATCGATATCGAGATTTGACGACATGCGCCGTCGAAGCGGTGGGGTAAATGTTTCGCATCGAATGGAATTTCGATGCCGGTGACGCCCGTCCCGAACGGGACGGGCTGACCCCAATATCAAAAAGGATGGGCCAACACGACCCTCAATCCCAAAGCCCGTCGGCGAACTCGCGTGCGACCATGGCTCGGGCCTTCATCATCACGTCATCGCCGCAGGTGTCGATGTGACCGTAGAACAGGGCAGGACCGCCCTGTGCGGTCCAATCCGCGTAGCGGCAATATTCGCGCATATCGAGACGAAAGGCGCGCATGTCTTCCGCCCAATGCGGTTTTGGTTCCACGACCACGGTGATGCCGTCACGTGTTTCCTCCCAGGGCAGCGAGCGTTCAGCAGGCGGGTTGGCACTGTCCTCCCGGAAGATCTGGTCAATGTCGATATTTGCAGGCATCGGATATCTCCAAAGAAAAATCCCGGTCACGAGGACCGGGCGAAGTGTGGAAACGGAACGGGTGAGACGGGGCGGCGATGGCCGCCCCCGCCCGAGGATCATTCGGCAGCGACCATCGACTGCACGTCGTCCTCCTCGGTAGCTTCTTCGTCCTCTCCACCCCCTGCAAGGAACTCGGGCAGATCGTCCGTCTCCGCGTCGATACCGGCATCCGCATCCACCTTGGCATTAGGATCGACCATCCGGAGCGGTTCCGGCAACCAGCCGGATTCGGCCAGCAGGCGCTCGGCCTCCTTCGCCATGTCGCCCTTCTTCAGATGATCGATAAGTTGGGCGGCCCGGTCGCCAGAACCTTCCCGCACCGCCTCGATGATCCGCGGCTTGGTCACGCGGCCGAGATAGTTGCTGACGGTCGGCCGCCAACCCACGGCTACCATGTCGAGCCCGGTGGCCCGCGCCAGCCGGTCGGCTTGCGACAGGCGCACGTCCAGCCCATGCTGGCTGACGCCCATGCCGCTATAGGGATTGGGCTTCTCGTGTAGCGCGTTGACGCCGAAGCTGACACAATGGGCGAGCAGCTCCATCCGGGTGGCGTCGTCCTGATCGGCCAGCCAGTCCCAGAGTGTCGTATCGTCGGCCGGGATGTGATCGCCCCAGCGTTCATGCCGATCCTGGATGGACTTCGCCGAGGAGCTTTCACCCAGATCCTCGGACTGTGCCGGGAAGTGGACCTCCCGGACATGAGCCTCAACACACCCTTTGGTCGAATGCGGCAGGAAGCAATCCGTCACCAACCGGTGCAGCAACGCGGTCATGGCGACATGCGGGTTGGATCCCACGGCATCCCGGAGCGCCAGGGTGCGATGCGCGGTCAACTCGCTGACGAGGCGATCGGGCAGCGGCCGGATGGTCTCGACCTCTTCGTCCTCCTCGGTCTCTGGCGCTGCGCCGCCGACCGTGATGACGGCGCGCTGGATACTGCCATCCTCGCCACTTTCGGGAGACACACCATCAGTATTACCGTCCTCGGGATCGACTGCCGCCTCGTCTTCGGACCGGACATAGCCGCGCTCGACAGCAAGCTGCCCGTCATGGCGGATGCTGACGAAGACACCGGCCTTGGCCATCTGCTCCTCATCGTAGACCATCGGCCGGTTTTCGAAGGCGTCGAGTGCCTCCTCGATCTCGCCGAGCCGCGCATCCACCTCGTCGGGCAATTCGTCGGCTTCAGCATATTGCGCCTCCAGCACGTCGAACTCGTCGCGGAGTTTTTCGCGCTCGGCGCGCTCTTCGTCGGTCAGGTCGATGGTGGTGCCGGCCAGACGTCGCAAGCCGCTGGTGTGGCCATAGGGGAAGCCCACCGCGATCTCGATCCATTTCCAGCCCTCGGCGGCGATCGTCTCCGCCTCCGATTTCAGCTTCTCACCCGCCAGCCGGTCGAGCAGCGCCGGGTCCTGGAGCCAGCCGCCATCGTCCTGCTGGAACAGATCGCGCAGTACATAGCCGCCCGCCGCCTCGTATGTGTCGATGCCGACGAAGAGCGCCCGTTTGTCCGAAGCGCCCACCGCAGTTTCGGTTAGAAGACGGCGGATGTAATAGGGCTCCTTTTGCCAGCTATCCTTGATCGCCTCCCAGACCTGTTCCTGCCGGGCGTGATCCTCCGATACGGTGAAGGCCATGAGCTGTTCCAGCGTCATGCCGTCCCCTGCATAGATGTCGAGCAGCAAGGGTGAAACCGAGACAAGGCGCAGGCGCTGCTTCACCACCTTGGCGTCGACGAAGAAGGCGGCGGCGATTTCTTCCTCGCTCATACCCTTCTCATGCAGCACCTGGAAGGCGCGGAACTGATCGAGGGGATGCAGCGGCGCGCGCTCGGTATTCTCGGCCAACGACAGCTCGTCGATCAAAACGTCAGCATCGACCTCCGACACGACACAGGGCACCGGCGCGGTCTTGTTGAGGCGCTTTTGTTTGACCAGCAGTTCCAGCGCCCGGTAACGGCGGCCACCGGCGGGCACCTCGAAGAGGCCGGTTTCCTTGCCCTCGGCATCGAACTCGGGCCGGACATGCAGGGACTGGATCAGCCCCCGGCGGGCGATGGACTCGGCCAGTTCCTCGACCGAAACACCGGATTTCACGCGCCGGACGTTCGATTGACTGAGGGTCAGCTTGTTGAAAGGGATGTCGCGCGAGGACGACAGGGTGATTTTCTGGGTGGCAGTGGCCAAGGTCTTTCACTCCGCGACGGGCGCCGAGAGCCTCTCTCTCCGCTTCCAACCCGTCACGAAGCGAAGCGCCGCCCTCTTCCTCTGAAGAGAGCGACGCCGAAACCGAAAGGCCGGAACCCCGGAAATCAGGACTCACTGGTCCTCGCGTCGGAGGGTTTCCCGGGCGATAGGCGACCAGAACGGTAAAGCAGGCGCTTGGCATCGCGGATACTGCCGGTCTCCCGCGCGGTGTCGGCCCAGACCGAGATCGGCACGTCACCGCTGAAGAGCAGGTCCAGCTCGATCCCCATGCCGAAAGGCAGCCGGATCGCGGAAAGCTCGGCAAAGCTCCGGATAGCCGATATCTGCCAATCCGAACATGGTATCGCCATCTGTATCCAGTTCTGTCGCCAGCCAGACACCTTCGCCCAACGGATTGAAGAATTTGACGACGGGGTTGTGATCGACGTCCGGTTGGCGGCCATTGGCGAGAAGCTGCGCACGTTGTTCATCTGTCAGGAGGATCATGCCACGGCCCTCCGGTCGATCGCAGCCTTGTCGGCTTCTCCCGCATCGCGCTCCGGCAGATGCGCGAGAATCCAGTCGGCGGCCTTGCTCGCCTGCGAGGCGGCTCGGACGATGGCGCGGGAATCCTCGCGCAGCACCTCAAGCCAGGATCCAATGTAATCGGCATGGCGCACGGTCGGCACGATCCCGAGCGAGGCGCAGCAGAAAGCCGCATTCATTTCCGCGACCAGTTCCTCGAAGGCGTATGTCTTCGAGCCGAAAGAACCGGTGAGATCACGGTTCAGGCGATGGGACGCGCCGCTGGCATGACCGATCTCGTGCAGCGCCGTCCGGTGCCAGTTGATTGGCTCGAAATAGGCCTGTGGCGGCGGCACCTGCACATAGTCATGCGCTGGTACGTAATAGGCCCGGTTCCCACCGATGCGGAAATCGATGCCGGTGGCGCGGATCAGCGCCTCGACCCGAGGCTCGATCATGCTGGGCGGTGGCGGGGGTGCTGCGACAGCGATATTCTCGGGCAGATCTTCGCATTGCGCCGCATTGAACACGGTGAAGCGCTTCAGGAACGGGATGCTGCCGGGGTGCTCGCCGGTCTCGCGGGCCCGACGTTTCTCGTCCTCGGGCGTGAAGCGATCGGCATAGACGACGGTGGTGCCGTGCTCGCCCTTGCGGACATTGCCGCCAAGCGCCTGCGCCTGGCGATAGGTCAGCCAATGCTGTGTGGGATAGCCATGCTGGACCACGGCACCCCAGAGGATCAGGATATTGATCCCAGAATATTGCCGGGAGGTCGCCGCGTTCCTCGGCATGGCGAGCGGCGCTTTCGCCGCCGCCGACCCCCAAGGCTGGACCCAGGGCAGCCGCCCCTCTTCCAATTCGGCGACGATCTTGTCGGTGATGTCGTCGTAAAGGTTTGTGCGCGTGCCGCCCTTGCGGGCCGCGCGGTGCTGTCTGGCCATCGGGATGATCTCCGCGACGGGCGCCGGAAGCCTCTCCTCCGGCCCTCAACCCGTCACGGAAAACCCGTCCGCACTCGAACTCTCAGGGCGTGTTGCGGGTTTTCCGTGCTGGAATTCGTTGGATCGCGGTGATGCGGTGAATGGGATACCATGGCGGGGAAAAAGGACGATTGGGAGCAGGAGGAAAATCGCGCCATGGAGATTGACAGGGACAGGATCGACGATGCGATTCTCGCGCTGCTTTACCTGACGCTCGATCGGGACGGGCGGGCGTGGAAGGGTTTCGAGTGGGACGCGATGAAGCGGCTGCACGAGAAAGGCTTCATCGGTGATCCCGTCAACAAGGCCAGGTCCGTCTGGCTGACCCCCAACGGGATCGCGCAATCCGAAAAGCTTTTCCACGAGATGCTTTGCCGGTCGGCGTAGATCGTCATTTCCAGTACCCCCGCCGAAGCACCACGGTACATCTTCGCCTGGAAACGAAAACGGGAGAGGTTTGCCGCGACGGCGGCGACATGGTCACTGATGGTGAATATCGCCCTTGCCCATCAGGCCGGGATCCGGTTCCGGATCATCCCATCTTCTTGCGGCGCTCAGCCACCGGATGATCACCTTCTGGAAATCCGGATCGTCGAGCCGCAGGTGAAACGTGTAGAGGCGATTGACCACTTGCCGCATGAGATCGCGCATCTCGGCATCATCCAGCCGGGAAACCTCCGCCCATGGGATGCGGTTGCCCTCGGCATCGAGGACAAAGACATCCGAGTAATCGCCGGTCCGGCTCACCGGCACCGGGCCGGCATGCAGGTCTTCCAGCCGGGTATTGCGCACGCAGATCATCGCCATGGCCTTGGCCAGGTTCGCGACAATCCGCTCCTCGTCGGATTCGGTCATGACTGAAGCCTATCCCGCGGCACCGGTCGGGGCCAAATGATTTTGAGGCCCGGCGTATTGCGTCGGCATCGCCCTCAAGGCAGAAACTGGACCCGCAAGGAGGTGAGACATGGCCCGCAGACCTGCTCTGAGCATCGAGAATCTGACGGAACTCGATTCTGAAAAGCTGGCCCGGCTCGTTCTGGACGAGACCGAGCGGAATGCCGGATTCAAGCGGCAGGTGTCGGCGGCCCTGGCCGCGAAATCCGGCCCGGAGGCGGTTGCGAAGCTGATCGATCGGCGCCTGGCGGGGCTGGAAAGGGCGCACAGTTTCATCGAGTGGGAGAGAACACGCGCCTTTCGCGACGATCTGCAAAGCCTGGTCGACACGATTGGCTCGGAGCTTGCCTCGGCCTCCGTGCTACTGGCGACAGATCGCCTGCTGCGGTTCGTGGCGACCCATGAGCGGGTCTTCGATCGGGTGGATGATTCCTCGGGGCATGTGCAGGATGTCTATTATCTGGCCATCGCGGAGATGGGCGCGCTTGCCGGAGATCTCAGTCCGGCAGAGGCGGCACAGCTGCCGGATCGGATCATGGCCGCACTCGGTGAAACCAGCCATGGCTATCTTCGGGACCTGGCCGAGGCGGTCATTCCGCATCTCGCCGATGACGTGCTGGAACAATGGGATCACGAGCTGATCCGGGCAATCGGGCAGCGCGAGACGGAGGAGGCCGGCCGGTCCTCATCGGGATGGCAGTATTCGATGACCTCGCAATGGCGCGACATCCGCAAGATAATCGCCCGGCAGCGCGGCGATCTCGACCTGCTGATCGAGCTGGAGAGCCGGAAAGCGGCACATATGCAGGACAATCTCGGGCTGGCGGCGGCGCTGCTACAGGCGGGGCGGGCCATTGAGGCATTGGACTGGGTGCGCAGGCCGGGCCGGCGGGCATTGGTCGCATCATCCGGCGATGATGACGAGGACCTTTCCCCCGACCAGGCCAGCCTCGAAGCGCGGATCCTGGAAGCGCTTGGGGAGAAGGATGCGGCGCGGGCATTACGCTGGGCATGCTTCGGCCAGACCCTGTCGGCCGATATCCTGCGGCAGCATCTGAACACCCTGCCGGATTTTGAGGATATCGAGGAGCTGGACCGGGCCTTCGATCTGGCGCTTCAGCATCCTGGTAAGGAAGCGGCGCTGCGGTTTCTGCTGGGCTGGCCGCGGCTGGATCTGGCGGCGCGATTGATCACCGATCATCATGATGAGTGGGATGGCCGTGATTACCACATCCTGCCGCAGGCGGCCGCCGTACTCGAGCATGAATACCCTCTGGCGGCGACAATCCTCTATCGCGCCCTGTTGGACAGCATCCTGGCGCGGGCCAAATCCAAGGCCTATCCGCATGGCGTGAAGTATCTGCGCAAGCTCAATATGCTTGCCAAGGTTGCAGGTGCCTCGTCTGAGCTACCCCGAACGATGATGGATCATGCCGATTACTCTGCAGCGCTGCGCAAGGCGCATGTCAGAAAGATTGGTTTCTGGCGGCAAGTGGAGCCGGATGCAAAGAATCCAGATTCAGAGTCTGGGATGCCGTCTCGGGGTCGGGCGCCGCATTGGGTGGTGGAATGATCGCAGATATTCGATCAGATCGACACGGAATACGCAATGCAGGTTGGGCGTATTTTGTTGAAAAACTTTTCCTTGATTGAGGTCTGAACTGCTGATTCAATTCCTGTAATTTAGGGGAGTGTTGGTAATGTTGGGACCCAAGCAGCAAGCGCAAGCTGCGTTGTTTTACGAGTTCTCGCTGGAAGATCACGTTCCACAAGACC
The DNA here is from genome assembly GCF_003591515.1 of Paracoccus onubensis. GTDB lineage: Bacteria > Pseudomonadota > Alphaproteobacteria > Rhodobacterales > Rhodobacteraceae > Paracoccus > Paracoccus onubensis. The sequence goes on along the minus strand of NZ_QZCG01000003.1, from coordinate 66,783 downwards.
ACTTTCTGCGCTCGATTGATCGGTTTGTCGATCTGAGTAGCATCCGCGCCCACCTGGCGGATTTCTATAGCCACACGGGCCGTCCGTCGGTTGATCCTGAGCTGCTGATCCGGATGCTGTTGGTCGGATATTGCTTCGGCATCCGGTCGGAACGGCGGCTCTGCGAAGAGGTCCATCTGAACCTCGCGTATCGCTGGTTTTGTCGCCTTGATCTGAGCGATCGTGTCCCGGATCATTCGACGTTTTCCAAGAACCGGCATGGTCGGTTTAGGGAGAGCGAACTGCTCCGTTATCTGTTCGAGACGACTGTGGCCCGGTGCATTGCAGAAGGCTTGGTCAGTGGCCAGCGCATGGCAATCGATGCCAGCCTGATTGAGGCGGACGCTAACAAACAGAACTCGACGCCGAAGGAAGATTGGGACGCGGCGAGTATCGACCCAGCGGATGCGCCCCGCGCCGTGCGCGAGTATCTCGACACCCTGGACGAGGCCGCCTTCGGCGCGGCCAGCGAGGTTCAGCCCAAGTTCACGTCGCATTCCGACCCGGCCAGCCAGTGGACCGCAGCTCGTAAAGGTCCGGCGTTCTTCAGCTATTCCGACAATTATCTCATCGACACGGATCACGGTGTCATCTTGGATGTGGAACCCACCCGCTCCATCCGGCAAGCCGAGGTTGGATCGATAAAAACGATGCTGACGCGGGTGAAAGACAAGTTCGGTCTGGTCCCTGACTGGATGATCGCCGACACTGCGTATGGCTCAGGCCCAATGCTCGGCTGGCTCGTGGATCGCAAGATCGATCCTTACATCCCGGTAATCGACAAGGCCGGACGCCCCGATGGCACCTGGACACGCACAGATTTCGACTGGGATGCGCAGAACGATCAATACATCTGCCCCGAGGGTCATGCGCTCAAGCAGTTCCGCCGGAATTATTCCGATCCGAACCGGGGCCCGACGGGCAGGGGCACCGCGAAGTATCGTGCGCTGAAGCTGACCTGTCAGGTATGCCCGTCGAAACAGAAATGCTGCCCGAACGCCGAGGCCAGATCGATCACCCGCGAGGAACACGAAGATGCCCGCCAAGTTGCCAGGGATTTGGCCAAAACTGATGAATACGCGATTGCGATGAAGCTCAGGAAGAAGATCGAGATGCTCTTCGCCCACCTCAAACGTATTCTCGGCCTCGGTCGGCTTCGATTACGTGGCCCATCCGGTGCAAATGATGAATTCCTACTCGCCGCAACCGCCCAAAACCTCCGAAAACTGGCCAAGATATTTCCCGCACCGCAGCAAACGCGAAAAGCCTGACAAGAAAGGTGCTCGCGCTGAATTCCGAACAGCTATTTCTGCGCTCGCAAACGTTAGTTTTTCAACAAAATCGGCGGAAAGCGGAAGTTCGCTGCGACAAGAACGAACGGCCAGAATGCGGGACAAATGGTGATTTCGCTGCGGATGCGCCAACGTCCGGTTCGGCGGACCGTTCAACGAATGGTGGATGCCCCCCAATCTTACGTCCTCCGGGATGCATGACCTAGCGTCGGCAGAACCTGCAAGTGTAACCGCTTCGGCCTTGGCAGGTTTATGACCAGCTTTCTTTGCTGCCAAAACGACCGTTTGTCACTCGCGATAGTTGCCGCACGCCTCAACACCCTCTGCGACCAATTCCAGAAGTGCGTCCACATCATTCAAAAGGGCTGTAATGCGCGGGCTGCTGATACGGTAGCGAATGAAGCGTCCATCGCGGTCGCTGGCGACAAGCCCACAATCCAAAAGACATCGGAGATGGTTGGAAACGTTTGGTTGCGATAATTCCGTGCGTTCGACGAGTTCGTGAACAACCAGCGGCCCCCCGCACAAGGCACCGAGAATAGCCAAGCGGCTTGGGTCGGCGAAGCCGCGGAAAAGCTTTGCGCGTTGTTCAATGGTAGCGGTCTTGCGGTCGGTAACGATCTGCGTCATATCATTACTCACTGATATATTATCCTTTGATCCACTTTAGCAGGAGAACTGCGACCATGGCCAACGCAGAAAACGCGATAGCAGATATTCCATCCTTCCGTTACCGCGTCTCCGGCATGGATTGCGCCAAGGACGCCGCACAGATTGAACGAGCGGCGCAGTCTGCCGGGGTCGCGCCCGACGCGGTGAAAGTGTCGGCGGCGACCCATATCATGACCTTGAAGGCCCCTGAAGCGCGGTTGCCGGAGATCGAAAAAGCCGTTGAGACAACTGGGTATGGGTTTGACCGTATCGAGAGCGACGAGGATATTCAGCAAGGTGCGGCCCATCAGGACCCGGCCTACCGACGCGCGCTCTGGATCGTCGTAATCCTAAACGTTGGTTATGGTGTCATCGAGATGGTCGGCGGGTTCATCTCCGGATCGCAGGCTGTGAAGGCCGATGCGCTCGATTTCATCGGCGATGGCGCAATTACCTTCCTCGGACTTCTGGCCATCGGCTGGAGCCTCGCCTGGCGAGCGCGATCAGCCCTGATTCAGGGCATCTTTCTCGGCTTGCTCGGTCTTGGCGTCCTTGGCACAACCATCATACGGGCATTCGAGCCGACACCGCCAGACGCCACTCTGATGGGGATACTGGGCCTTATTGCTCTTGTCATCAATGTCATCTCCGTGTTGCCCCTGCTGAAATTCCGCAAAGGCGACGCGAACATGCGTGCCGTCTGGCTGTTTTCGCGCAACGACGCCATCGGCAATGCGGCAGTCGTTATCGCCGCCGGTCTGGTGTTTTGGCTGGGTAGCGCATGGCCCGACCGAATCGTCGCCTTCGGCATCGCAGGATTGTTCTTGCATTCTTCCTGGGCGATCATCCGCGATGCGCGTTCCGATCTGAAAGTGGCGGCATGAACAGCCGCATTCTGGGGGCGGTCTGCACGATTGCAGCTTTCGGTCTCGATCAGGGCACCAAGGCGCTTGCCCTGAACACCCCGGCGCTTGAGCATGGGGTCGAGGTTCTGCCCTTTCTCAATCTCGTTCGTGTCCTGAACGATGGGGTCAGCTTCGGCATGCTCGGTGGGATCGTGCCCTGGTGGGGTCTCGTCGTGCTTGCTACCGCGATCATGGCATGGCTGCTGATCTGGTTATGGCGCGCGCCGAACAGGCTGACGGCTGCTGCTCTCGGTCTGGTCATCGGCGGTGCGCTCGGCAATGTCATCGACCGGCTGCGTTATCAGGCGGTCCCTGACTTTCTGGATTTTCACTTCGGAACATACCACTGGCCGTCCTTCAACCTCGCTGACGTGGCGATTTTCTGTGGGGCGGCACTGCTGTTCTGGGACGGCTTTCGCGCGACGAAAGACAAGCCGGGACATCAGGAACAAGACCAACGCGAGGGAAATATCACGGGGAGATAAACGATGTCCGCATACCATCCGCAAAGGGCTTCGACAGCACGTTCGCCCAACTGCGCAACCCAAGTCCCGCCCAAGGCATGCTATTCAAAAGGAGAAATGCGATGCACATAACGCGCCGCCAAATTTTGACCGCCGTCGCTGGCATTGCCAGCGCCGCGCCGCTTGCGGCATTTGCGCAAGCTGCACCAACAATCCACGTTCTCAAAGACCCTAATTGCGGCTGCTGTCGCGCCTGGGTCGCCATTCTTAGGCAGGAGGGCTTTCGCGTCACCGAGGAGCGGAGCTTTGGGACCCTCATGATGCGTCACAAGCTGGACAATGGCATCCCGCAAAGAATGATATCGTGCCACACGGGCGAGATTGAGGGTTACATGATCGAAGGTCACGTGCCGGTTGCCGACATCCGCCGCCTGTTGGCTGAACGGCCAGATGCTGTCGGTCTCGCTGTTCCTGGCATGCCTTATGGGTCGCCTGGAATGGGCCCAGAAGATCAGCGTGAAGCTTATGATGTGTTCTTGATCCGCCGGGATGGTAGCAGCGAGGTCTTTACGAGCTATTCCGCAGCTTAGAACTCCAATGACCTCTGGGTCAGAGTCTTTATGAGAAATGACCGTTTTGATTGTGTCCTTCTGACAGAACTTATCCAAAAACGGTGATGCACGTTCCGATCTGAAGGCGGCGGCATGAACAGCCGCATTCTGGTTGGGTTCCGCGCAACGGAAGACACACCGAAAAAGCCTGAACAAGGCAACCGCAAAAATAGTGCACAGCAAAGACCGAGAAGCGGCCATTCAGTTATTCTGCAGCATCTGTCGAAGTGGGCTCGGAGCAGACCTTCGCGGTGGGCTGGCTTGATGTGGTATACTGTGTCACCAACATGAGGTTGGTGTCGAGGCTGGGCGAGGAGGTTGGAGGACAGAACATGCCTACTGCCAACTTACCTGCCATCCGCGCTTGCCGCCCTGCTTGGAACAAGGGGCGCCTGATAGGTCAGAAACGCCCACTTTTGCCGAAACATGTCTGGGCCATCCGCGTTCGCCTAGAGATCGCCGGGAACCATCGCGACCTTGCCCTCTTCAACTTGGCCGTCGACAGCAAGCTCCGTGGCTGCGACTTGGTGAAACTAAAGGTCGTCGACGTCTACGCTTCCGGCCAGGTCAAGGAACGTGCATCGATCATTCAAAGCAAGACCCAACGGCCGGTCAGGTTTGAGATCACGGAAGGAACGCGGAAATCGCTGTCGCGCTGGATGGAAGAGCCGTTGATGGTCGGCTCGGAATTTCTCTGGCCGGGCCGTTTCCATGAGCGCCTGCACATCTCGACACGGCAGTACGCTCGTCTCGTGCGGGATTGGGTGTCATCCATCGGCCTGGACCCCACATCCTACGGAACTCACTCCATGCGCCGGACGAAAGTCGCGGAGATCTATCGGAAGACGGGGAACCTGCGCGCCGTTCAGCTTCTTCTGGGACACACCAAGATGGACAGCACGGTCCGGTATCTGGGCGTGGACCTAGAAGACGCGCTTGCCATCTCCGAAAGTGTTGAAATCTAATGGACCGGGCCGCCGTCACTGGCGGCCCAGAGCGGCCTTCTGCGCTCGGTTCGTCGCTGCATTGCAGCAATCACCAGACCTGCCATTGCATGCTTGGCGCAGCATTTTACGTTGGCCCGTTGACGGCAGGCGGCAACCACTTACTTCCGACCACGATTGTTGATCCCCCAGTGGCAGCCACCGTTCGCGCGGGTTCTCGATCCGGCGGCGGAAGCCCGATGCCGGATTGTCCTCACGCCAGCCCAGCTATGCGCATAGGTGAACATCTTTCGGAGCACCTCGCCGACCCGGTTGGCGCACACCGGCGTTGGTTTCGATCCCTTGAGCTTGCGGGCGCGTCCCTCCCGTCTTCCTTCACGCCCAGCGGATCGCCCACAGCATCTATGTCGCGGCGCAACTCCTTGGCCGGCTCCCGCGCCGCCGCCGTCGACCATTCCGGCCAACGCCCCAGCGTCATCCGCCGCCGCCGCCCGGCATAGCGGTAGTCCAGCGTGAAGGCCCGGTTGCCCGAGCGGTAGATGCAGGTGACAAATCCCCGAACCTCACTGTCAAAAATCTGGTAGTCCCGACCCGGTTCCGGTGCCGCCTTACTTACTGATTTCTCGTTCAACCTCAATCGTTTCACCGTACCCAGCGTCTCCTTCTTGCATCCCACTTGAGGCTCAGCCTCGCGCGCAGGGCAAGTCATATATCGCCACTCAGACCGGCGGGGAGGCGGAAGGTGGCAGAACCCCGGGGGAGGGCTGCCGGTCAATGGCTCAGAAGGGAAAAAACTACACCCTCTGTTGATTACTCCGTGAATTGCAACGAGAGCCTGTCCTGCTTATTGTCAAGCTAGTTGCATAGGTTCCAACTCAACCACATGATGTGCCGCGCGATATGTTCTCTGCTTGTGGTCCTGCTCGTGTTCGCGGGCGTGACGCAGCATGGGCAAAGTGCTGGCACAGCCGGACTGTCGGCCGATCACTTTGTCGCTTCGATCAGCAATCCCGGCGACAAAGGCGGGCATGAGCACGGCTCTTCGGGGGAAACCTCTCGGCACGATATGACCGATGCCTGTGCGATTGTATGTGTTGGCACACCTACGCCTTGGCTTGCTGCCGCGCAATTTGCGCCTGTTGAGACCGAGCATTCGCTGAAATGGCACTCTATAGCGGTGACACGTGAGGGCCGTCTGGTCGGCCCCGGATACCGCCCTCCGAAATCCATCTGAACACTTGCTTGCCGCACCTTTCAAGGTGCCGAACATGGTTCGCCCTACGGGGTCTGATGGATTATTCATATGACTTGCACACTGAATCGCCGCGGCTTTCTGACCGCATCCGCTGCCATGGCCGCAGCTTTTGCCACCCCGCGCGCGGGCTTTGCGCAGCCAGCCGCGCTGGCATTGCAGGCAACGACGCGCACGCTTGACATCGATGGCCGCGCCGCCACGGTTTTCGGGCTGATTAACGGCAACGGAACGCCCGGGCTGATTCTAGACCCCGCCCAGCGTTTCCTGCTGGACCTGAACAATGATCTGACCGAGCCGACGATCATTCATTGGCATGGACAGATCCCGCCGAACGCGCAGGACGGCGTTCCCGATATGCCGATGCCGCTGCTGCAGCCAGGAGAGACGCGTGCCTATGATTTTGAGGCCGCAGCAGGCGCGCACTGGATGCACAGCCATGTGCCCATTCAGGAGATGCAGTTGCTGGCCGCACCCCTGATCGTCCGCCGCCCCGAGGATCTGCGAGCTGATCGGCAAGAGGTCACCATGTTCCTGCATGATTTTTCCTTCCGCCCGCCGGAAGAGGTGCTGGACGAAATCCGCTCGGGAAAGGGGCATGACGAGGCCGCCGAAGCCGAATTGTCACAACCAGCCGATCCCCATGCCGGTCATGACATGGGGGGCGGTATGGCCATGGATGGGATGTCGGAAATGGGCGGCATGTCCATGCCCGGTATGGCCGGGATGCAGATGGACCTGAACGACTTCGATTTCGATGCCTATCTGGTGAATGACCGCACCTTGAGCGACCCGGAAGTTGTGCGGGTAGAAAAGGGTGGCCGGGTCCTGCTGCGGGTCATCAACGGGGCTGCGGCCACGGTATTCTGGCTCGACAGCGGCGAGGTTCCGGGTCGGCTTGTTGCGGTGGATGGCCAGCCGGTGCAGCCCTTGCCAGGAACGCGCTTTGGTCTGGCCATGGGGCAGCGCCTGGATATCGAGCTTGACCTGCCCACCGGAGGCGGCGCATGGCCGATCCTTGCTCTGCGCGAAGGCGCGCAGGAGCGCACCGGCCTTATCCTTGCGACCGCTGGCGCCAAGGTGCCGGTCATGCTTGGAATGGCAGACGAGGCCGCACCTGCATTCGATATCGACCTTGCACAGGAAGCCGCCTTGCGGGCCGTTGCTCCGCTGACGGAACGAGTTGCCGATGCATCACCCATGGTGATGCTGGGCGGGCAGATGCAGCCCTATCGCTGGACCATCAACGACCGCGTGTTCGAGGATCGGATTCCGGTTACGGCCAAAACAGGCCAGCGGGTCGAGATCATGTTCCACAACATGTCGATGATGGGCCATCCCATGCATCTGCATGGCCATCATTTCCAAGTTGTCGCGATCAATGGCAGACGGTTTTCCGGTGCATTGCGCGACACGGTCTATGTGCCGCCCATGTCGATGGTCACGGTGGCGCTGGATGCGGGCGAGGCGGCGGAATGGATGCTGCATTGTCACCACATGCCGCATCTTGCCAGCGGCATGATGACGACGTTCGCGGTCTCGGCGTGACGGGAGTGACATGATGTTTCAGCGACGCATGATCCTGACCCTGGCCCTTACCGCCCCGGCGATGGCCATCGCACCGCGCCTATCTTGGGCTGGTCATTCGCTTCCACCCGAATTCCGCAGGCAGCTTGAACATGACGCGAATGCGCCGATCTTCGGCAATCCTGACGGCGATGCGACTCTGATCGAGTTCTTCGACTATAACTGCCAGTTCTGCCGTGCGATGATGCCAGTGGTGGATGCCGTGTTAGGAGCCGATCCCGGCTTGCGGATGGTGATGCGGGAATGGCCGGTCTTTGGCGAGGGTTCGGTTTTCGCGGCCCGCGCGGCGCTGGCGTCGCGCAAGCAGGGCCGCTACGCCGACTTTCATCGCGCCTTGATGAGTCAGAAACCCCGGGCCGAAAGGGCCAGCGTCCTGCGTGTTGCGCGATCCATGGGTTTAGACACTCAGCAGTTGCAGCGCGATATGGGCGGCCCGGAGATTGCCCAACATATCCAGCAGTCCAATGCGCTGGCCGAGGCGATGGGGCTTGTCGGCACACCCACCTTCATCGCCGGATCGGATTCGCGCTTTGGCGCCATTTCATCAACGGAACTGGCCGAACTGGTTGCGGCCTCGCGTGGCAATTGAAGCATTTCACGAAAGGACAACGCTATGGATAATTCTGATCGACACAATAGCCACGGAAGCCAGAGCGGCGGAAGCTATGGCCGTTTTGCGGCGATGATCGCTACCTCGACGGTGATCATGTTCGGGCTGATGTATCTGAACACCTGGGCGATGGATCATGTCTTTTTCAGCCAGACCCGGATGTGGATGGCGCTTTACATGGGCGGCGCCATGGCGCTGATCATGCTGGCCTTCATGCTTGGGATGTATCGCAACCAGCGCGCCAATATGACCGTCGCAGGCCTTTCAATTCTGGCCTTTGCCCTCGGCCTGTTTCTGGTTCGCAGTCAGGCAACGGTCGATGATACCGCCTGGATGAAGGCGATGATTCCGCATCACTCGATTGCGATCCTGACATCCACCCGCGCGGATATCTCGGATCCTCGCGTGCGGGCGCTGGCGGACAGCATCATCGAGGCCCAGACGCTGGAAATCGCGGAGATGAAGGCGCTGATCGCCGATCTGGAAGGCGGGCCAGCGGCGACGCCCGAGGTCGATGGGCGCTGATGCGATACGGTTCGGCAATCGCGGATCCCGCTGCGCTTGCCGCATTCATCTGAAGGTACAACCATTACGAGGAGCAATCACATGCTGACACGCAGACATTTCATCCGAACGACGACGGCGCTGTTCGCGGCCTCCGCCGCCAGCCCGCTTATGGCCTCGACCTGGCCCGACGCGGCGCAGAAGGCCGCCTGGGATGCCGAGGTGGAAGCCGGCGGCCCCAATCCTTGGGGCCTGCACCAGCGTTTCCTGCCGCAGCGGATTGTCGCGAATGACGGTCTGGTGCCGGGCGATATCCATGTCGATGCCGTGGCCCGATACCTCTACCACATCGAAGAGGGCGGCACGGCGATGCGTTACGGCGTGGCCATCGGCCGGGGCGATCTTTACGAGCCGGGGACCTATACAATAAAGCGCAAGGCCGAATGGCCGCACTGGACCCCGACAAGGAACATGATCGAGCGCGAACCCGAGGTCTATGCGCAGTATGAAAACGGCATGGAGCCCGGTCCCCGGAATGCGCTCGGGTCACGGGCGCTTTATCTCTATCTCGGCGAGCGCGACACCTATCTGCGCATTCACGGCACGCCGTTTCCGACCTCGATCGGCAGCCGCGCCAGTTCCGGCTGCGTCCGCATGGTCATGGCCCATATCAACGGACTCTATCCACGCGTCCAGATCGGCGCGACCGCCTATCTCTATTCGCCGGAGGGCAGCGTGACGGCCATCAGCTGAACGGTCGCCCTCTGGCGAGGCCGGGCGTCAGGACGTACGCGCGTTGCAGATATGGTTGCCGTTGGCCGCCCGCAGCGGCACCAGCGTCGTTTCGACCGGCCCGACATGATAATACCAATAGCAATCATCCGCCGGGTCCAGCCGCGCCGTTGTCAGGTCCTGGTTGGGGCCGGCGATGGCGACGACCTCGTTCGGAATGGGATACGGCGAGGCCGCTTCGGCAGCGATATCGGGCGCCTGGGCCGCGCATCCGGCAAGGACGAGCAGCGTCAGGGCGATGGCGGCGGTTCTTTTCTTCATGGGAAACTCCTTGGCTATGGTGGTGTCGCGCCGGGGTGTTACGGCGCGCTGTCCTTGGTGATGCGGCTCTGGATTGCCCGTTCCCGTTCAGGCCAGGTAGATTTGATATAGGCCAGAACGGCGGCGATTTGGTCGTCACTCATGACATCGCCGAAGCCGGGCATGTCACTTTTATACCCATCGCCGACCACGGCGGCCGTGCCGTCGCGAATGATCTGTACCAGAAGCGCGTCGGCGTGATGCCATGTGTGACCGGTCTCGTCATGCGGGGGCGCCGGATAGCGGCCACTTGCGAGCGGGGTCTGCCAGTCCGGCTGGCCTTCCAGATCGGCGCCGTGGCAACTGGCGCAGTTATCGACGTAGAGCCGCTGGCCAAGCGCGATCACGGCCTGATCCTGCGCGGCTGTTCCGGTGGCCCCGCTGCCGCGCCAGAGGATCAGGATCGCAGCGGCCAGACCGACCGCTGCGATGAGGATGAGTGCGTTGCGCGTCATCTGCTACCCGTCCAGCGGAAAGGCGCGACCGTCACCGGCAATGCCGCCCCAGGCGATGACCTCGGCGGTGGCCTCGACCCCGCCACCCATGCCCGGCGAGTCGGCGGGCATCCCCGGCACGGCGATCCCGGTAATGTCGGGGCGCTGTTCCAGAAGCTGCCTTATGGCCGCGAAGGGCACATGGCCCTCGACGATATAGCCGCTGATCCGGGTCGTGTGGCAGGACCACAGGTTTTCGGGCACAGCGGCGTCGCGCTTCATACCGACATAGTCGCTGGCCTCAGTGATCTCGACCTCGAACCCCGCCTCGATGGCCAGATCGGCCCAGGCGCCGCAGCAGCCGCAGCCGGGGTCCTTGGTGACACTCAGCAGGTTCGGCTTTTCGTCCGAACCGATGGCGGCAAAGGCAAGGGTAGAGGCTGTCGACAGTATCGCCGCGACCGCAAGGATCGCCCCGCGACGCGAGAAGTGATGATTGCTCATATCTGATGTCTTTCAGGATATTGCGCGCCGTAGGGTCATTCATCCCTGTCATGGCGCAGTTGATCGGCTTGTGGCCCCTCGGGCCATGTGGCGTCAGAGAGCAGCGGATCGCGGAGGGGGCAGCGGCAAGCGCGGCCTGGCCGATTTCATATCTTGCAGCGGGGGAAAGTGTCGGATTCGGCGTGGCAAGCGGGCCGCGTTGGGCGTGATTTCGGCATTGCCGATGGCGGCACAGGCCGCACAGTCGCCATGTGGAGAATCCGGCTGCGTGGTGCAGCATTCATGCGCGACTGGCGACGCGGATGTTTCGGCCATCGAGGCCATCGACGATGCTTCCGCCGAGGCGGCGCCGGTCAGGGCCAGTGGCATCGTCACCGCCAGCATGACGGCAAGCAGTGCCGATAGCAGGAACCGCATCAGTCGCGTACCTTTTCCATCAGTTCGACGACCTCGCGGAACATCACCCGCTGACGGTCCTGATCGCCGGATTGGATCGCGTCTTCCATGCAGCTTCGCGCGTGATCCTCGATCAGCAAGCGTTCGACGCCGCGCAGGGCAGACCGGATGGCGGCGGTCTGGTTCAGGATGTCGACGCAATAGCGCCCATCCTCGACCATGCGCGAGACGCCCTGCACCTGACCGTTCAGGCGGGAAAGCCGCTTCAGGATCGCGTCTCGGTTCTGCTTGTCATGCGCCAAGGAGGGCTCCGAACTTCAACATCTGAGGCTTGTGCTATACCCTCAAGGGGTATAGAGCAAGTCTGATATACCCCCTATAGGTATTTGCCGGGAGAGAGTCATGGACCACAATCACGATCATTCGCATGGGCATCACGATCACGGGACACACGGTGGTGCACCGGCACAGGCTGATCCCGGCAAGGCCATCGACCCGGTTTGCGGCATGCAGGTGACGATCAAGCCCGAGGCCCGGCACCGCGACTATGAGGGACAGACCTTCTATTTCTGCTCGGACGGTTGCCAGTCGAAGTTCGACGGCGATCCGTGGTTCTACGCCTCGGGCGCGGCGGCCAAGGTCGAAAAATCCGCCCCGGCAGGCACGCAATGGACCTGCCCGATGCATCCCGAAATCGTCCGCGACGAACCCGGCGCCTGCCCGATCTGCGGCATGGCTTTGGAGCCGATGATTCCCTCGGATGAACCCAGCCATGAACTGACTGATTTCACCCGGCGGCTCTGGGTCAGCGTGGCCGCTGCGGTGCCGTTGTTGATCCTGACGATGGGCGAGATGGTGGGCATTCCGGTCCGTGACTGGATCGGGCACCGCACCGCCGTCTGGCTGGAGTTCCTGCTGGCCACGCCCATCGTGCTCTGGGCGGCGCGGCCCTTCTTTCAGCGCGGGTTGGATTCCTTCAAAAACCGCTCACCGAACATGTGGACGCTGATCTCGCTGGGTGTCGGCGCGGCCTATCTCTATTCGCTCTTCGCCACCTTCCTGCCGGGCATCTTTCCCGAGGAATACCGAATGGGCGGCATCGTCGGCACCTATTACGAGGCTGCGGTTGTGATCGTCGCCCTGGTCTTTGTCGGGCAGGTGCTGGAACTGCGGGCGCGGGAGCGCACCGGCGATGCTATCCGGGCGCTGATGGATCTCGCGCCCAAGACCGCTCGGCGCATCCTGCCCGATGGCACGGAATATGACGCGCCGCTGGAAAACATCACGGCAGGCGATCTCTTGCGCGTGCGGCCGGGCGACAGCGTGCCGGTCGATAGCGAGGTGGTCGAGGGCCGTTCTTCCGTCGATGAAAGCATGATCACGGGCGAGCCGGTGCCGGTCGAGAAGGTGCAGGGCGACCGCGTGACCGGCGGCACGATTAATAAGAACGGCACGCTGGCGATCCGCGCCACCGATGTCGGCGCCGATACGGTGCTGTCGCAGATCGTCCAGATGGTCGCCGGCGCGCGACGCTCCAAAGCGCCTATTCAGGGGCTGGCCGACCGGGTTTCGGCGATCTTCGTGCCTGCGGTGGTGGTGATCGCCATTCTGGCCTTTGTCGTCTGGCTGATCTTTGGCCCCAGCCCGTCCTATGTCTTCGCCATTGCCTCGGCGGTTTCGGTGCTGATCATCGCTTGTCCCTGTGCGCTTGGGCTGGCGACGCCGATTTCCATCACCACGGCAGCGGGGCGCGGCGCGCAGGCCGGCGTACTGGTCAAGAATGCTGAGGCACTGGAACTGATGGCCGATGTGGACACGCTGATCGTCGACAAGACCGGCACGCTGACCGAAGGCAAGCCCGCGCTGACCGATGTGACCAGCTTCGGCGACGTGGCCGAGGATGAGTTGCTGGCCGCAGCCGCCGCACTGGAACGCGCATCCGAACACCCGCTGGCCGAGGCGATCGTCGAGGGCGCCAAGGCGCGTGGGCTCAGCCTTGGCAATGGCGAGGAGTTCGAGGCCGTCACCGGCAAGGGTGTGATCGGCAAGGTCGATGGCCGCGATGTGGCGCTTGGCAACAACGCCATGATGACCTCGCTTGGTATCGACTGCGACACCGGCGAGGAGACTGCGGACCGCCTGCGCGGCGATGGCAAGACCGCCATGTTCGTGGCGCTGGATGGCAGGCTGGCGGGGCTGGTCGCCGTGGCCGACCCGATCAAGTCCACCGCCGAGGCGGCGATCCATGACCTGCACGATCTGGGCATCAAGGTGATCATGGCAACCGGCGACAATGAACGCACGGCGCAGGCCGTGGCATCAAGACTGGGCATCGACGAAGTCCGCGCCGGGATGCTGCCCGAGGGCAAGAAGGATCTGGTCGACGGGCTGCGCGCCAATGGCCGCAAGGTCGCCATGGCCGGCGACGGGGTGAATGACGCGCCGGCGCTGGCGGCGGCGGATGTGGGCATCGCCATGGGCACGGGCGCCGATGTGGCGGTCGAAAGCGCCGGGCTGACCCTGCTGGGCGGCGACCTGACCGGCATTGTCCGCGCCCGCAAGCTCGCCGTGGCCACCATGCGCAATATCCGACAGAACCTGTTCTTTGCTTTCATCTATAACGCAGCCGGGATCCCGGTGGCGGCAGGGCTGCTCTATCCGGTCTTTGGCCTGCTGCTATCGCCGATGATCGCGGCGGCGGCGATGTCGCTGTCCTCGGTCTCGGTCATCGCCAATGCGCTGCGGCTGAAACGGGTGAAGCTATAGGGTTGAGGAAGCGGCGTGTGGGTTTGAAGTTTCGGTTTCAGCCCGATCAGGGTAGTCCAAAACAGATGACGCGGCTTTCCATCTGGGCGACGAAATTAATGACGACCGTTGTCAATGTGAGTTTTCTTCTCAGCGAGCCCTCTCTTGCTGGCAACGCATGGGCCGCACTTTTGTTGGCGGACTTACGATGCTGGAAAAATCATCTACCTCAACGCCACCTCAATCCTTGGCTGCAGTTTTCGTGCAGGTTGTTCCGTCGGATGTCGCTCACTGCTGTAGCGTGACGCGAGGTTTTGCAGGCTGTGACAACGGAACTTGCAGCAGATAACGTAGAGCGCAAAGGACGGCACGGAACCCTCAACTGACGGTCGTGCTTTCAGCTACAATGCCTACGGATTATGGAGTGCAACATGTCATTCGCTTATGCAATCAGGCGTTCAATCGGATGTGTTCTCGAGTTCCGGGATTGAAGCTAACAAATCGAATCGCTGAACCGGGAATCTCTTTAATTAAATCTTCACACGCTGATCTTTTTGGCGAGAACAACCGAACTTCGCCATATTTATCGATCACCGCGTATCCAAGAAATCTTCCCGGATTAACAGGATCGACAGTGGGAAATTGCCATTCGGGTATAGTCCAACCGCCAAACCAAGTCGCAGTGCTGACAGAACCCATACCTGCACTAACCAAGCCGATAACGTTCCCAGCTTCATTGAACACTGGCCCGCCGCTCATTCCGCCTGGCCAATCTGCATTGACGTGGAGCTTGGGCCATGGCTGCGAACTATCCCCATTTGCATGGACGATGTCGATGACTTCGCCTAGTGACGCATAAATGCATTGCTTCAATGGCCGGTGATCACCAACGCCCTCTAGATCGAGGTCGAGTCCAGCGTACCCCATCGCCAAGACTCGGTCCCCAATTTGGGGAACCCAAGTCAAATGAGTGCTCAAGAACGGTATCGAGTTGCTGGGAACGGCCGGGGTCAGAACCAGCGAAGTGAGTTCGCTTGCGTTCCATATTTGAGCCTCCTGCAACGGGCGACGTTCTATGCCCGCACACACGGAAGAAATACCGGAAAGTGGCCGCCACCAGTCTTGAGGAATACTTACCTCGCCGAAGATTATAGCCGGCATCTCCAATGCTGCGAGAAAGTTGTCAGGCTCAATTTCTATCGTCGCTCCATCAATAGAAGGCGTGATCAGGTCTTCGATCACATGAAAGGCTGTTGCACAGGTTCCAAATGGGTCAATGCGGAAGCACGTTCCGATCCCTTGCCATCGCTCCTCTGGTGTCGAGCGCTTACCGCCAAATATTGGCAGGATTCTATCTCTAAGAGCTACATCGTCCACCACAGCGAGGTTCTGTCCGTCCGCGAAAAGCTTAATATCGATGGGAAATGGCATTGATTCCGTCTCAGAACCTTCTTCTATTTCACGGTGATCAGTACGGCGTAACTTAGCAACTCCATTTAGCGGTGCGCCAGCTTCTGGACGAGTATATTGCATCGGGATGCTCTGGTGGGGCGCTGATCCTGACAAATTGTGCGCCGTTACAGCACCGATTGAAATCAGGGACTTCTTTGGTGCGGCGATGGATCAACGATACCGTTCTTTAGACGCCACATAAGCGTGGTATGAACACAGGCTGTGATCCTCCCAGTCTACATTTCCAACTCCTAATCGTTCGCCACAAACGCTGCATGCGCCGTCTACTTCGTATCCACAATATAGGCAGGTATTCACCTCGGAGTTAGCGATATAGAGCGAATGTCCGCACTCAGGGCAATCGTAAATTGGTCCGTTTGCTCCATCTCGGGCTGCCCTAAAGGCTTCTCCACCAAACGCGCCTTCCACAAGAACTGCAATCGCCTGATAATCATCTTTCTCGGACCCACACGAGAGGCATCTCAGTTTTATCATGACCGGGTCAGAGTTCGCTGGGTTCTTCTGAGCCACGAGCGCAGACCCACATTCTGGACACTCAGGACGAATCGGCAATGAATTAGGCCAGTCGACCGCTTCGAAGGTCTTTGCGCATCGTGCTGCCTCCTCTTTCTGAAAACTTTCTACGGCCTGCATTGTCTCCCACGCAGCACCTAAATCTTCCAGTGGTGATCGGCCGAGCAACTCAAAAAAACCAAGAACGGTAGGAAAACAGGCAGCGATCGCCTCCTTAACCTGTTGTGGCCCCTGATCCGTGTGAAGGTGCTCAATCGCGTTACGCAGCTTGGTCAGGCGGTCGAGATCACCACGGGGAGCGGGCAAGCCGAAATCCCTAAAACGCTTTTTTAGTTGCTCTACGTCAATTGTAGCAGCGCTAGCTGGTTTAATAACAAACTCGTTGCCTTCGATCACTGGGGAAAATTTCGCGCCTAGCACTGCCATGGGATCTGAATTAGGTGGGGCAGCATTGACAAGACATGCCTTTCCTAGCAAGAGCGTCCCAGCAGCGAAGTTTCGAGCCGCGCTCAGTTGCCGATCAGCATCATTGGATTGATAGTCCTCTACTCCCATACGAAGTGATGCAATCGCATTATGAGTGAGACCCTGCAAAAGATCGGATGTGATTTTTTTGTTCGGCATAGAATACTCTCCAGCAGCCGGCGCTTCTTTCGACAAGACATCGCAGAGGACCAAAAATCAACAACATTGCACCAAGGCGTTACGCCACCGTCGCGCCACTGATCGCTGCAGTCACTGTTGCAGCCGTCACGCCCTGACAAATGATCCGCTCGGGACCATACGTGGCCGAGACGACGACATCGCTACCAGCCTGCACGACAGATACCGGTTGAATGCCGGCCCAGTCAGACAGATCGAGCGTATCGCCGGAAGCAAGATCGGTGATGATCTGACGGTAGCCAGTGCGACGGGCGATAACGGTATCGGCACCTGCTCCGAGCGTGATGGTGTTTTTCCCGGCGCTGATGATGATTGTGTCGGCCCCGGCGCCACCGTTGATGACATTAATGCCCGAGCCGCCATCGATGGTGTCATTGCCGCCGCCACCGGAAATCGTGTCGTTACCGGCATCACCGTGCAATTCATCAGCCGAGCCTGTCCCGGTAATACTGTCGTCACCAGGACCGCCGTGGATCAGGAGCATACGCTGACCGCCTTGGATCGTGTCATTGCCGCGGCCGCCGTGAACAACGGCAACCGTTTTGCCGAGCTTGATCTCATCGTCGCCATCACCAAGGTAAAATGTGGGCCTCCCCCACCATCCCTGCTCTATGAGAACGCGGTTCGGACCGGACCCCATATGTATAGTGGCATTGACCGCAGCCCGCGTCGCCAGAAGAAAGTCATCGATGTGATCAGGGAACTTCACAACCTCATTACTGCTGGTCCGTTCTTTTGGCACCCACAAGGCCCGCTGATAGCCGGGTGATTGCCCCCGTGCATCCATGCTGCCGACAAGCGCCAATGCGCCGGAGGCCGCCCCAACATCAGGGTCCACGCCCAAGTAAGACGCGAGCGGCGACGGCTTGTCCAGTTTCGCGCCTTGCTCAACAAATTTCAGGCCCCATCCCTCACAGATATCAATCAGCTCGGTGCGGTGTGCCTCGTATTGTGCATCCATCCCCGCAAGGTTGACCTGCGCCCACGGATCAGTTGCCAGATCATAATATTCGGATGTCCCGTCCTGATAGAGAATGATCCGGCGATCCCCGATCCGGGCCGATGCCGATCCGTACCAGAATGTCGGAATAGCGCGAGCAGGTACCGCGCCACCCTCAATGACAGGCCGGAGGCTTTCGCCTTGCCAATCAATGGGGGCCTCGCCTCCCGCATAATCGACCAGAGTCCGGGTCAGGTCGATCAGGCTGACAGGCTCGGTGACAACGCGCGGGGCCTGCCCCGGAGCGCGGATCGCCAGAGGAGCGCGCGCGGCTTCATCCCATAGGGTGAACTTGTGCCATTTCTGCCCTCTGTCGCCGAGATGATAGCCGTGATCAGACCAGAAGCACACGACCGTATCATCGGCGAAGGGACTGGCATCCAGAGCCGCCAGAACGCGGCCAAGGTTGTAGTCCAGATACATCACCGATGCGATATAGGCGCGAACGGAATAGCGCCATGTCTCGACCTCAGCCGTACTCCATGTTGCGGGGTCATACAGGCTGGCGTCACCCCCAATGAAATCCATCGCAAAGGTCGGTATCTCCCACGGCTGGCTCCATTCGGTCGGGAAAATGATATCCTCAAGCGGAACCGCGTCAAAGAACCGGTCGGGGTTGGTCCAGGCGCCATGCGGGTGATGGAAGCCCACCTCGTGATACCAGGGGCGTGAATCGCTGTAGGTGTTCAGGAAATTCTGGAAGTCCAGAACGCGGTAGCCGTCATATGAGTTATCTTCGATATCGTCGGGGAAACTGTAGCTGTTGCCCCCATAGGCTGAAGGCCCCTGATCGGTGCGCACATTTTCCGGGATGCCGCCCTGCTGCGTAAACGGCGCGGAATCATAGAGCGCATCATAGACGAAATCGGGCTGTGGCACATAGCCGTGCCACATCTTGCCGGTGGTTCCCATGTAGAACCCGGCCTGCTTGATCCGCCACTGAAGGGATTGCTCCGGCCGCACGAGATCATACCATGCCTCCGCGATATCAAAGAGGCCGCTGTGATAGGGCGATAACCCTGTCAGCACCGAGCAACGGGATGGAGCGCAAACCGCGATAGTCGCCATTGCGGCTTCAAATTTGCAGCCCGAAGCATAGAACGCATCGAGGTTCGGGGTCTGGATGACGTGCCCGAACACCGAGCGGTAACGCTCGATGCTGAACAAGTCATCCGATGCGATATTGAGGATGTTAGGCATTGATCGGCACTCCGAACACGCGGGAAGCATAATTATGCAGCACGGCGCGGGTGGCTGCCTTATCTGCCAAATCACCTTGGAAAAGGATCGTGTCGGCAATGGTGCCGTTCGTGAACGGCTGACTACCAGTGGCTTGACCCATGTGAATCTGGAAAGGATCCGCCTTGGTGATAATCGGCATTTCCGTCAGTGTCCGGGGATTTCCTGCAACACCGTTCAGGTCGATGCGATGATCGCCTGTCTCGAAATTCAAGATTGTTTCCATCAGAAACCACTCGCCAATAGGCAGAGGAGCGGCCGAGTCTCCGGGCCTGAGATCGGTCGAGTTGGCACCTTTTAGCTGCAACTCACAACCACCAGACTTGCAGGCCCACAGAATATATGGGGAATTTCCGCTGACACCCACTCCTTCCAGATGAACGCCGAGCGGTTCGGTGAAATACCCTCCGGCTTGGGCAATCAGCGCGATGGTGACGGTTCCCGTCAGTTCTGGAACAACCCCACGATAGTGCGTTGTCTGTGAGCCACCTTCAAACAACGGGGTTTTGATGGTGCCGCTCGGGATCGCGTATTCCTGGAATTGCGGAACCCCGTTAGGATTTTTCGCCGCCACGTTGCCGTGACGCGGCATCATCGCCATGGCGGCTTCCGCATCGGCCCTTTCAGCCTGCGGGATAAGAGTCCACCAATTCAGCACGTCGCCACCTGCAGTGATGGCATCTGTGGGCATGTAAGGTTGAACGGGCAGGTTCGGGAAGGTTGTGGGAATAGTCAGTGCCATGTCGGCCTCCTTAATTGACGTTGACGCGCGCGGGCAACGCCCAACGCCGGTGGGTGAATGCGGGATCGTGACGGCTGACCTGCGACCACTGATCACTGATCGAGCCTCGGTTTCTCGGTTTGTCGTCAGTGCTGGTTCCGGCTACCGCCCATGCATGGCGCAGTTCCAGCGACCCTTCGGGAGCAATATCGAAGGTGATAATCGCCTCTTTGCCGCTTACGGTTACGGACTGGATGACGGCACCATTCGTGATGGAGGTCCCGAACGTGAGGCCATGCACGGCAGGATCATGCAATGTCAGGTCGCTCATCGCCGCGAACCGGGCAGTTACCACATTGCCCGCCAACTTGGCCTCGACCAGGAGTGGGCAATACCAGTCGCGGCCCGATTGCCGCTCGGCGACGGCGATGGCCTCGATTTCAGAAATCATCAGGGCAGACGCGGCGCTCGGCACTTCCCCTTCAGGATCAAGTTCAAAGGGCCATAGCGGCGTCGCGACGACGAACCCAAGGGTTGGATGATTAATGTCCAGTCGCGCTTCCGCCAACGAAACCGTTTCAAATCGCCCTGTGCGGCCGCCTCCTTTTGGAGAAACGACCGTCAGTGGATAGGCGCCCTGACCGGTTAGCGCGCCAAGTTCGTCGCGTAAGTCCTGTGCCACAGCAGCATAGTGAAAATCAGCCCCCGACTGCGAAACATTCTTTCCTTCAAGCAGGGACAATTTGATCCGGTCGATATGGAGCGTTTTGCTCCAGCCCGCCAGGGCAGTCACGGCCGCCTGCACATCATCTGCAAGGGCGGTGCGGAGCGCGGACCCGGCAAGCGCCTCCGATTCCGTGATGGAGGGTTGCGCCACTGACACTGCTATGGCGGTCGGCATCTTTTTCGCCGCGTTCAGCAATTCGGCACCTGCCGCCTCAGCTGCGCCCTCCTGCTGGATGACGTCGAGATCGGCTCCGCGCATATGGTAGTCGTAATGATCGTCAAGCACCCGCTGGACGGCAACATCGCCACCGCCGAATGCAACCACGCCGACCGCAACGGAGCCTGTTTGTGCGAGGGTTACATTGCCGCGCTGCTCGTATCCAATGGTGCGTTCCGCCCACTGATCGGACATATAGCGCCAGCCATGTTCGGTTTTCCGGGCCATCCAGACATTGCCGGGCGTGTCCGGCGAGCCGTCAGTCGGGTCGTCAGGGTCGACGGTGCCGCCTCCGGAGGTTCCCGGACCGATCCATTCGCCGGTATCCTTGTGGATGCCCCAGATCGTCTTGCCGTCGATATCGCAGAACACCCGATAAAGATCGTCGCCGGTCCAGATTGGAATTGTGAACAGGCCCGGAAAGATCGGTGCGCCGTGGCGATCAAAGCCGAACAAGACATTCCTGTCTTTGTCGACGACGACATGATGCGGGATATCTCCCGTCCATCCGAAATCATCCAGTACGAGATTGGCATGGGTGCCGCCGTCCTTATCCACATGCAACGCGGAGTTTCCGTTCCTGTCTTTCACCATGACCGCATCATCTCCCGTCCAGATAACTGGGGCAGCAGCGTTAAGCCTTTCCTGATCGGATACTGTGAACAGCTTGTAGACATCGGTCTCTCGTTGATCTTCCAGCGAGAAAACGCCCCGCGTCATGCCATCGGGAAGTGTATAAAGGGCGGTGTTGTCGTTGATATCACGTGCAAGGACTGCGGGATCGCCTGCCCAGACAGTGTGATACTCGGCGACATGTGCGGCATCGGCATCTGCACGGGCGGCAGCCTCATCCGCAACGGCTTCCGTTCCACCGGCGACCGCATCTGCGATTGCCTGGTAGATGGCCGTGTGGGCACCGTCCTCAAGGAGTTGCCACCAACGGCCACCTGCATCTCGCTTCTTGTTGTCGGTTTCCAGACCGTCGCCCGGAGCTGCCACATTGGCGGCTGTCCAGAACCGGAATGTCTTGCTCGCGTTATGCACGAAGACGGACAGGACATAATAAGGCGCGATATTCTCGCCGGATGGGTCGATCGAACCGGTTCTGCCGTAGATGGCACCTCCCTTCAGCTTGACCACATCGCTATCTTGCATCCGCCGCCACCATTGGCCGCTGGCATCCCGTTTCAGGTCATCGGTCTCGTCCGCCGGGTCAGGTGCCTGAACCGGCCGCCAGTCGCTTTCCGTATTGGCTGCATTGTTGCGGAGGATCAGAAGCGTGATTCCACGATCCGCAGGGATATCGAGACCGCTTGGTGTGTCGCCGCCAGGCATGGAATAGACCCGGCCACTCCTGACCTCATTCCGCAATTCATCGATCAGGGCGGACTCGACTGCTCCACCAGGCAGATCACCGATCCGCGTCCAGCCCCCCGATCCGACCGGGCCGGTTTTTTTATAGACTCCATTATTCTCACTGTTGGCGGCTGCGTAAACGCGTCCGATCGTGCCGGCCGGCCAGTCGAGATCGGCATCAAGCTCGCCTCGAGTCGCATAGGCCGGGCCGGTCAGCACTAACAGCATCGCCACCAGGCGCTCGATCGAGATGCGGCGTGTCGTGCCCTGGTAATTGCCGATCACGTCATCGACGAAATTGCTCGTTTGCAGGTTGGTGGTGGCAACGCCATCCATCAGATCACCTCTATGGTCAGGGGGCCTGTGACTGGACCGGGCACGCCATCGGTATTCTGTGGCTCGAGCCACAGGTAATGGGTGCCGGCGTCCAGACAGGCGGCGGTTTCGAGATAGGCGACGATCCCGGAAACGGTGCCGTCGAAATCGGAGCTTGCAAGCAGTTCAAACCGGTCATTGCCCGAAGCAGCCCGGATGCGATCGGAATACGCTCCGTCCGCATCTAGCGAATTACCGGTCCGCACTGTCCCGCCCGTGAGACGCGGTGTGACGGTCCCGGCCGAGCGGTCGGACAAGTTGATGCCGATCCGATACCAGCGATCGGGCTGGGCATTGAGCGAATGCGAGATCGCATCGGCCGTACCGGACGTGTGCGTGGCGCTGTCGCCATTCAGGGTCCATCCGGCATCTGCCGTCCAGTTATTGGCGCTGAGCCGGTTGCTGCGGGTCGTGTCGCCGGCCGTGACCGAATAGCTTTGCTGCCGTGAAACCTGTTGCGGCGCGCCGACTGCGTCGGTTTCTCGGTTGAGCGTCGTCGATTGCGAGCGATAAAGCTGAACCTGCGCGAGATTTTCATCATTCCCGGTGGCGAACTGGACGAGCGCTCCACCCAGGAGCGTGGTAACCGTGACGGCATCGGCATCGAGGGCGGCTGGGATAGCGGCATCCTCCGCGCCGATCGTGAGAGGAACGATTCCGCTATATGGCCCCTCGATATCGGCCGAGGAGATCGCCACCGCGCGCAGTTCGATTGCGTCTCCATTGCCGTAGCTGGTGATTGCGCCGCCACCATTTGCGGCAGGGATGGTCACCGAGATCCAGTTTGTGGTTCCCGCCAGCCGATGCTCGATCCGGTACTCCCTGACGCTGATAGGGCTTGAACCCGGTTCTATCAGATATTCGACCCTGTTCCCGAAACCCGTCCCGGATACACCGCTAACGATGCTGACGAAGCGGGGGGCGGCCGGTTGCAACAGGTTGTCATCGATCTCTGCGCCGACTCGGCCGGACCAGGCGGGAATAACATCATTCGCCAGCCTTTCGTCGATCACCGGCGCCGCATCAACCATATGCACGATCGAGGCCATATCCTCGGCCGGCTCGTTCCCGGTCACGACCATGGAGAAGGTCTCCTCGGCCGCCGCCCCGAAATAGACCAGATCACCCGGCTCCGGGACGTCGCCGTCGTCGCCCTCAATCCTCAGCAGGTTCGTTTCACCGGGTTCCGTTACGATATTCCGGACAACCGACGTCCCAATCGTATCATCTTCATTGGTGAAGACCCGGAAGCGGATGCCGTAGGATCGACCGGCTTCGAGCATAACATATTCGTCGATTTCGATTAGCGGCCCGACCACAGCACGGACGCGGGCGGACAGCTGTACGGAGTCCAGGATATAATGGCTGAGCGTTACGCCGTCACCGCGCGTGGCAACACGGGCGGGGCCGTCCTGGGTGACCTGATAGCTATCGGGCCGGTAGATGGCCTCATACATGCGGCGGCGGGTCTCGCGCCAGACCTCGGCCGGATCGGTTTTACCGGGCAGTTCCAATGCTTCGGTCAGGGTGATGTCACCAGCATAGCCGGGCCAGCGCACAAGCCGTTCGGCTGGTTTCCAGTCGTTGGTCGCATCAAGGAACGGCACCCGGAACGCATGCGGTGGGGTGGTGTAGGAACGGCGCGAAGAAAACGCCCAGGAGTTACGCGGACCGATATGATCGACGATCAATTCCTGCGGGCGGTCCACCACCACGCCCCAGCGCATGCCATCATGGCGCGGGCTGGCACGGCCGGCAGCGGCAATCTCGGTCAGGACCTCCTGCAGCGTGCTGCCCGCCTGATCAAGGATGCGATCGTATTTCAGGTCATGGAACCGACAGAACTCATGCCAATCCTCCAACTGCTCGAGGTCGATGCCGGCATCGGAGACTGCGCGAGGATTGGCCGGGCTTTGGAGAGCATAGCGGTAAAGGCTGGCGGGGTTGGAGGTCAGGCGTTCAACCCACGTCCCGCTGTTCCGGTCATAGTCGAGGCAATGGCGCGCGAAGATCGCGTTGACATTGTCGAGGCTGCCGGAGAGCTGATGCGTGGCCT
This sequence comes from Paracoccus onubensis, assembly GCF_003591515.1. Taxonomy (GTDB): domain Bacteria; phylum Pseudomonadota; class Alphaproteobacteria; order Rhodobacterales; family Rhodobacteraceae; genus Paracoccus; species Paracoccus onubensis. The sequence goes on along the minus strand of NZ_QZCG01000003.1, from coordinate 42,414 downwards.
TGATGCGCATCGCAATCAGTGAGAGCGGCCGCCCATAGTTCAGAGGGTATTCCGGTCGCAGGGTCTGTAGCGCCGCCCAGGAGGTCCGGCGCTGGATCTTGCTGTCGGTGGTCTCGCTGGTCATCATGGTCAGGCGAACCTGCCAGCGACCGCGCGACGGAAAGTTCCAGCTATGCTGACGGTAGAAGCCTTCCAGCTTCTTCGCCCGAATCCGGAGCGTGGTGACCTCGTCCCATGTTGTCTCATTAGCTGGCCTTTGCTCGATCCGAACGGCCACTTCTTCGTGTTTCTGGTCGCCGTCATCATCGAAGCGGATCATGCCGGCCGGAAAGGCGAGGATGATAGAGGCCCCGCGCGCATCCGCGCCTGTGGTGCGCACCACAGGCGTTTCAATGGAAGGCTGATTCTTGATCACCTCGCCCCGGTCATCACGCGGCAAGGGACGAGTCAGTTCGACGCCGATAGATTCTTCCGCGATTTGGCGTGGAATGATGGTCTGCGGTGCGTCGGACGCCCGACCCTCGCGGATTTCCACCTCGACTTCATCAAATTCCGTGACGGGCGTCTCGCCGATCCGGATGTCAGAGATGTTGAGAGGGCCTTCACCTGCGGTGAACACCGCCCGGACGTATTGATCGTCGCCGACAACTTCAGAATGGCTCAGCACCGCGAAGGGAGGTGCATAACGTATCCGGCCGAGAATGACGGGAACGGCTCCATCCGGCTCAAGCCGGTTGCGCCAACCGCTGATCGAATAGCGATTCCTCTGCGCTTCGGGGGTGTCCGGCTTGACCGGCGGGACGAGCGCGTTGAGAAGCAGGTTACCGATGATATTGACCCCTGCCGTCAATAATGCGGTGCCGACCGCTCCCGCCGTCGCGCCCGTCAGGCCCAGCATCTGTCCGAACTGAACACCCCATGCCTGACCGGTCGCGATCGCCGCGATTGTGATGACGATCGAGAGAACCGAACGGAGTGCGTTCTTGCCCGCGATGATCCGGATCACCACCCGGACGCCGGGACGCGGCCGTACACGATGCCAGTACCGGCGGTCGATGATTTCGGAACCGGTTTCAGTCACAAGGGCAACACGGGCCTGTTGCAGATCGGCCGGCGTCGCGAAGGGAAGCGCCATAGCCAGATGCTCGGCGATGGTCCGTCCGGCTGGCGCCTCGATCTTGATCCGGCCCATCCCCGGATCGAAATGCGGTGCTGCAAGGATGGGGACAATCGGAGTGCTCATTGATATGCCCTCGCGACCAGTTGAACGGGGCGTTCAACACCTCTTGAAACATGCCTCCAATGCCCCTTCAGACGATTGCCCCATGCGCCGCCGCGATAGTCGGCAAGCTTGGCGCAATCCTCGCCCTGCATATGGATCATCAGCCCGTGACGAATGACGATCCCGACATGTGTGCTGAGCCGGCCGCGCCGAAACACCGCGATGTCGAAGGCAATTGCCGGCCCCTCGACTGGCACCCATAGAGGGGATGTTGCGCCATCTTCGATCAGCGCGGCGATCTCGCCATGTTCCTCGACCGAGGCATAATCGCCCAGGTATTCCGGCAGGCTGATACCCAGCTCCTCGCGATAGATGATACAGGCCAACCCCCAGCAGTCCGCGCCGTCGCGCGAACGGCCGAATTCCTCGTAGGGGATACCGATAAAACGGTTCGACCAACTCATAGATGCAGCCCCGGAAAGCGGTCCCGCGTCATGCGGCCGGATGGAAAGAATTCATTCTCGATCTCCTCGCGGCTGATCGAGAGCTGGATTTCGCCGGCATCGATGTCGGCCGACATGATCAGGAGATCCTCGTATTCGGCCTCGACCTGATTGGGCGAAGAGGCCAGCACCACGGCCATGGCGACATTGGCCGGGCTGGTGAAGCTCCGGACCAGGCGAACCATCTCCTGGTCGAGGTTCTCCAGTGCGACTGTGGCGCTGGCGGGGGTATCATCGAGATCGCCGGGAAGAACGGCCGAGGCGATGACCCAGAGATACGGCTCGGTCAGCGGATTGGCCCCGCGCCAGTTCGACCTTGTGCCGTAGATATGCGGATCCACCTGCAGGCGCTCGGTATTGTCCGTGGACAGCCTGATCGGGGCGGGAAGTTCCGGATGCGTGATCTCGAACAAGACCACGTATAGCTCGCTCGTAACTGATGCATCCTGCATCTGGCGGGCATTGAGGGACAGGCGTCTCATGGCAGCACCCAGACATTGAAGCTCTTGCGGAAACGGACCTGCCCGACAATCGACTCGGATGGCGGGGTATCGCCCCAGGTACACAACCAGCGTTCGGCAATCAGAAGCGGCACACCGTTTTCAACCAGCATCCCTTCCTCTTCATGAGTGAGAAGCTGCCAGCCATGGGTGGTGGGATCGGGCATCCAGAACTCCCGCGCGCCATGCGCGCAGTCCTGCTCGTAAAAACGATCGAAGATCTCCTTCTCGTTCCGGGTCAGCACGATGGACAGACTGACGCCCTTGGCGATGCTGCTGAAGCGGCGGCGATAGCTGGGCGGCCCCGCGTCATTGCTACGCTTCTGGCGGCCATCCTGTGCCTGAACCTGCCATCCGGAACGCTCGAAGCGATCAAGTTCATTCGGCCAGACGGGGATCGTCATCGCGCAATCCCCCTCTTCCTGACGTTATATTTACTCTCGATCGCCTTGCCGGCCGGGTTGCCCGATTGACGGATAACGCTGCCGACCTGACGGCCGAGCGTCATGGTCAGGGTGGGATTGCCCCGGTTGTCTGTGGATTCCTCGGCGCTGAAACCATCCTTGGAGTAGTCGTTCACGATCAGGTTGATGCCGCTGGATTGCGGCGCGATGATCGTGGGTGATGACGGCTGCGAGGCAATGGCCGACAGGTTGGAGATCAGCGCGCCGGCATTCTCGAGGGCGCGTGAGGTCATGATCTCCTCGCCATCGCGGATCATCGCCAGACGTTCATCCTGCCGCATCCGGTCGCCATACCCGCCCAGCGCATAGCTGCGCATGACGCCGGGCGAACCGGTGTGATTGGTGCTGATGGAGGGCGCGGCACCGCTGCCACCCGGAAGAAACCCACCAATCCAGCTGACCGCCGAATCCAGCAAGGTATTCAGTCCCGGCGCGATATTCTGCTGGAACGCGAGACGCAGAAACTGCTCGAGCGCGAAATCGACCAGATCGCCGATCGACGCCTTGCCGGTCTGGCCGAATTTGACAAAGGCATCCTCCGCGCCTTCCGCCCAGCCGGTGACAAGGTTCTCGGCGGTATCGGCCCAACTGCCCAGTTCATCCTCGACCTGCAGCAAGCCGCGCTCGACGCCAGCCGCCCAATCATCGCGGCGTTTCAGGTCGTCTTCATAGGCTTCGCGGAGCTTCTCCTGATAAACCCGTTCGACATCATCCGCGAATTCCGCAAAGCCCGTCTTGGTCCTGTTGAGGTTTTCCAGCGCCTTTTCCCGCCATGCATCGGCGGCCGCGATATCGTTCTCCAAAGTGGGTTGCAGACGGGCGAGTTCATTGATGATCGAGGCTCCGGCGGCCGTTCCGGAACGGTTTCTGCCCCGACCGCCGCCACGCCCTCCGGATGCCGCCCGTGCGGCCTGACGGTTCATTTCGGTGATTGCGGCGCGATCACGCGCGGCCTGCTCGGCTGTTTCCCGAACCTGGTCAAGACCAGCATTGCGCAGGGCGGGGTTGGTCAACCCGTCATTCACTCGTGCCTGGCGTTCCCGCATGACGGCGAGTTCACCCTCGATCGCGACACGGCTCTTGCCCGCCTCGATCATCTCGCGTTCGGTCCGGAGAAGATCGGCCTGCTGATTGGCCGTGATCTGCCGGCTGCCTAACTGCCCAAGCGTATTCCAGAGCGCGGATGCCTGGTTGACCAGACCGGATATCTTGCCCGACAGGGTATCCGCACCGGCAATCAGGTCGCCAAAGCTGGTTCCGCCGATGACGGATTGCAGGGCCGATGCCGCCCGCTCGGCAACACCGATACCCTCTTCGAGATCATAAGCCTCCGTCGCTGCGCGGCGGATTTCATCGGCAACTTCGCCTGTGATCGATCGCTCGGACAAAAGTGCGTTGACGGATTCAAGATGCGCATCGCGTTTCAACAGCGCGACCGCGATACTATCCTCGCCATGGCGATTGATGGCGCGCGCCAGCTCGGCTTCCTGCAGGTAGCTATTCCGGAGTTCTTCTGCGATTTCTACCCGGCGCTCTTCAGCCGTGGTGCCTTTGGCGGAGAGATTTACGACCTCTTCCAGTTTCTTCGCTGCTTCGACAATCGGGCCGGACATCTGCCCGCTTTCTGCCGTCATGGTCTGCAGCGCCTTGAGTGCCTCATCGGCATTGTCACGAAACGCGGTCATGCCATCTGAATTTTTCAAGGCTTCGATTGAGCTATGCAGTTCCTTTGCCTGTTCCGGCAGAAGATCAAGCGGCGCTGCGGCCTCCTCCGCACCGAGCCGGAACAGATCCATGGCCTCCTTGGCCAGAAGCACCTGTTCAGGACCGATACCGAACGCTCCTGCCGCGCTATCACGCTGTGTCTGCTCATAACGCTCGCGCGCGGCCGCGAAGTCATCAAAGGCATCTGCCGCATCCTTGATCTGCGCCGAGATATTAAAGTCCGGGGACTCGAGGGCGTTCAGGGCATCCGAAACTGCAACTTCCGTCATGAAGTCCGCAATTTCCTTCATGCGGCCGGCAAAAGACCCGAAATCCTGCTCCAGAAGTGCGGTGGATTTTCCTGCCTGATCGGTAAAGCGATTAAAGTCCTGAAGCGCTGAACTCAGCCGATCAACCTGTTTGCCGGCGTCTTCGGAATTGGCACCAAGTCCGAAGATTGCGGCTGTGGCCGGAACGGCCAGCGCGGCCGCGAGACCGAGTGCGGCTCCGATCGCACCAAAACCGCCCAGCAACTGCGGCAGCTGTTGAGTAAGCGCCACGGTGGCGGACTGGCCGGATTGCACCTGGACGATAAAATCCGTCAGCTGGAAGCTGACATTCTGGATTCCCATGCCCATGGCACCAGAGAACCGCCCGACGGCCTGTTGCCGTTCGCCCAGCAAACCGGCAACGCGCGTCGCCTCCTCCTGTGTAATGATATTCAGGCGTACCGCGCGGTTCAGCTGATCCTGCGCTCGCTTCATTTCATCGGCGGCCCGCGCAGCCGGATCGACGGCCAGCGTCAACTGACGAACAGCGCGTTCCTCCGCCTCAAAAGCCTGCTCCATGGCACGGGCGCTTTGCACGGCCGGGTTATGGGCGGCGACAAAGGACCGGTAGCGCTGCTCCAGCTGCTGGAGGGTGCGATCGGACTGCGTATTGGTGATCTGCCCCTGTTGGAGCGCCCGGTTGACGATCTCCTGTTGCTGGGCGAGTTCTCGCTCAGCCCGGATCAGAGGATCAATACTGTTTTCCAACGCCTGATAGGCGCGCGCTGCCTGCTGGGCCTGTTCCTGCTGAAAAGCCTCATATTCGCGGCTGGCTTCGAATACCCCGAAACTGTCTCGGGCGGATTTACTGCCAGCCCCGAAGCTGCTGAAGGTCTGGTTGAGCTGCTGGACCATCCGGCCCTGTTCGCTGGCCGCGAATTCCGCAGCCTTCGCAGCCGCTTCGGTCTCGCGCCGCATCTCACGCAGCCCCTCACTACCACGGCGCATCTCTGCGGCCAGCGAACTGGCATCGGCCGTTACCGTGAGCTGGGCGCGCATATCCGCGGTCATTGATCCTTCCTCATCAGCTTCAGTGCCTCGCGTTCGATAATGGCGAGACCTTCGAGCAGCCGGGCATCGGGAGTGATGCCCAACCAGCGGGCGGTGACATCGACGGCCACCATGTCGAGCGCGATGGGGCGCATACCGCCGAGGCCAACCGGCCCCATCCGCCACTGACCGGCGACGGCAAGGGCCAGGCGGATCAATGGGCGCTCGGAGGCGGGCAGGATCACGCTGTCAGCCTCAAGCCCCATCATCTCGCGGGCACCGGCGACGGCTTCCTTGCGAGACATGCCCTCCGCCATCAGGTCCGCCACCAGGTCGTCGGAGATCGCCGCGCCGCCCCAGATGGCCTGCGCGGCGCTGGTCAGTTTTTTTCACGGATCCCGAGAACAGCTTCGGTCAGCGCCCGATCGACGGCGATCCGGACCGCACGCTGACGTAAAAGATTGTCACGATTTTCCGCGCTGAAGGGCAGATCGCCGCCGCCCTGAACCTTGATGCCGGTCCAGCCAATCCAGTATTTTGCGAGCCGGACACGGATATGCTTGATCAGTTCATTGCTGGTCATCCCGCCGGTATCGGTCCCGAAAATTTCCAGCTCGTCTTCGGGCATGACGAAACGGCCGGTGAATTCCTGAATCTCCTCGCCGTCATCAGCGGGCAGTTTGACCTGGACGGGCCAGTCGAATTCGTAGCGGTCGGTATAGGTAAACATGTCGGATGATCCTGGTCAGGGTTACGAATAGCGGATTTCAAGTTCGTCATTGCCGACGCCGGTCGCCTGGAAGACGAGATCCAGAGTGATGCCGAGGTCGCCGTTGATGTTCTGCTCGCCGGCATATTTGATCTGCACCTTGGGGGCGCTGATCTGGATGGTCTGGCCGACGGTTTTCCCAAGGGTCCAGATCAGAGGCTCGGTGACGCCGTTCTTGATCTGAGTCAGAAGATCCTTGGTCGCGAGCGCAGGCCATTTCACGGTCATCGAGCCGGTAAAACGGCGCGGACCGAGCGTGGTGCCCTCACAATTCATATAGGCGTCGACCTGCGGCTGCCGGCCATCATTGAAGGTGAAGCTGGATACGCAGAGCTTCTGCCCACCAAGGGTAAAGGCGAACATGTTCTCGGGCGTGCAGGTCAATGCTCGGGGCCAGGCGCTGAAATCATGCGCCGAGGCCACAAAATCCACCGGGGCGACATATTTGCCGCGACGATTGAAGCGGAAGAACGGCTTGCGGCCGGTCTCGGCCGTAAACGCCATGCTGCCCCGGATGCCGACAACATTCTGCATCAATGCACCATTGCGCAACTGCATGGTCGTGGTCGGGATCACCTCGGATTCCGCCAGGGGCGTGAACCAGGTATCGGTCGTATCCGACTCCATGGCAAAGCCGCTCGACTGCAGCAAATGGGCATAGATCGGCGGCGTGGCAGCCTCGGCGGGTGAAGAGGCTTCGACATCGTATTCCGCGCCGGCATGGACATTATAGATATCCTCGGGCTGCGCGCCCTCGGTGCCGATCGCGAAATCCTGTTGCTGGTATTCGGCCTCGAGATTTCGAAGCGTGACATTGCGGGCGAGGATAGCGTCGGCCGCCGTGGTCTCTTCGGCGGTGCCGGCTTCGGCCTCGAGCTTTTCCCGGATCAGGCGCTGCGCGTAGCGGGCCATATGTGTCTCCTTCAGCTGATCTGGATGCGCCGGTCAAAGCGCAGCGTGTATTCGTCCTGCCAGAACATTCCGCCTTTCGCGTCGACGCCGCTTAGCAACTGTCCACGCGAAAAGCGGAACGCCTGATCGGCGTCCTGGGGAATGTGGCGGCACATGCCGAGCAGCACGGCCTCACGGATGGGTTTCAGGTTTTCGCGGGCACGGGCGCCGGTACGATCGGCAATGTCGCGAACCGCCATGATCACGGCCACGCGCGCGGTGACGGCCTGTTCAATGGCATCGTCATATTCGTAGCGGATTTCGCTGGCGGACTCGCCCAGCAGGATGACCCATGCCGACGGATAGCGAATGGTGTTGCGATTGACCGCACCCAGATCGCGCGCCAACCCCACGCTGACGAAAAGCGGGACCGTTTCTCGAAGATGGTTGGCCAAGGCCTGAACATCGAGCTGCAACATCACTGTGGCACCCCTTCGAGCAGATCGGTGAAATACGCGACGGTGAGATCGGCGATATCTTCCTCTTCAGCATCCGAGATGCCGAGGTAAGGCCGACGGGGAACCCAGACTTCGCCAACGACAACTTCCTCGCCATCGGCCAGCATGAAGAACAGCCCTTTGGCCGTCTTGGCGCGGATAACCGCTCCTTCCTGATGAACACCGGCATAGATCAGGTTCGACCCGACGGTGACCTGCCGCGATTCCGGAGCCGAGACGATCGAGCGCATCAGGTTGCCGGTGGCATGGAGTGTCGGCCCGCCAAAGACCTCGGCCCTGAAGCTTTGCGGCCAGGGCACCCCGTCAGGATCCACATTCGTCACGCCGATCCGCTCGACCGCGCCATTAACCAGGACACGGCCGATCGCGTCCATCAGCGGGAACATGTCTTCGCTGGCGGCCGCCGCCTGATCGAAGGCGGACACGGCCCCCAAGTCATGGAGATCGAACTGGTAGGAAACGCCCGCCATCTCAATACCCCCGCAAGCTGTCGCGGGTCAGGTGACGGGGCGGGCCATCTGTCATTGCTACGCCGGGCGAGGTCAGCTGGTCGGGACCATTGCCATCATCGCCGATCGATGACTCGCCGCTCTGAATGGATTTCAGCGTTTCTATCCAGTTCTTGCGCACCTTGTCGAGCGAGGTCATGTCATGGCCGAGGTTCAGATAGAGCCGGTGCATGGCAAGATCCCGGCAGATAACTGTGAGGAGATGCGGCGGCTCATTCAGCGGAAGGTGCACGACCTTGCCGATATAGCTGTTGATCTCGGAGGTCGCGTCGGTCAGCGCCCGTTCGAGGCGGGTATCGGACGCTTCGCCCTCACGCTCGAAATCCGTGAGGAGTTCGAGATCGCGGACCGGGATGACCTCCTTCAGTTGAATGACCGACGCATAAGTCACAGGGATCAGTCCTTCTCGATCGGAAGAACAGTGAATTGCGGATCGCCGCGCAACTGGGCGAGTGCGTAATCGCTCAGATCGGCAGAGACGATATTGGTCTTGCCCTCTTTCCAGCGCAGGCCCGCGCGACGACGGCCGCCCTTGCGGTGACAGATCACGGTCAGATCGGCCTGCGGCTCGTTATCGGAAGAGGTGGCGGGAAGGACCGACCTTTCCTCCCCGCCTGTCTGCCCCTGGTCATCCGTGGCAGGGGCATGAGCGGGGGCATCGGCGGTTGTACCTGCCGTGTTGGCCCCCCAGTTATCTGTGTCGCCTGCCGCCGGTTTCAGGTCTGCGGCAGTGATATTGGTGCTTGCGGCAACCGTGCCGTCACTCTTCGCCTCGGCTGCAGCCGATTGCGTGGCCGTGCTGCTGGTATCGCCAGATGCGGGTTTGGTCCCGGTTGCGGCGGCCGCATCCTTGGCGGTCGTGGATTCGGAGTTCGTCTGGGCGAGGTTGGACTTGTCCTCGGCCGCCGGTTTCGTCTGTGCAGGTTTGCGCGCCATCATGGCCTCCTTGTCAGCTTATCGATGGGGGCGCAGTCTGCGCCCCCACGGGAAGATGACCGCCGTCAGATCAGCGTGAGCCGGTTTTCGACATGCAGGGTTGCAGTGCCTTTCCAGACATTGTCCGCACCGGCCGCGTTGCGACCCGCATTCAGCAACTCGAGTCCGGCCTCTTCCAACGTGCCAGGCACGACCAACAATTTCGGGCGGAGGTTCAGTTTGCGCCCACCATGACCACGCATCGTCATCATGGCCGCGCGGGCGGCAGCATAGTTTTCCGAGGTCAGCGGCTGGCGGGATGCATAGATCAGCTGCCACGCACCGAAACCGGAGGCGCAACGGCGTTTTGCTCCCCAGACGAACTCATCCTGCCAGAATACATTGTCGTCGTTCAGGTTGGTTTTGGGAGTGATCTTCGGGGCCTCGCGGTCCTGAAAGATCATCGGCTTGATCGAACGGCTGTCATCGATCAGGTACCAGGCCGCGCCTGCGCCGCCCTGAAAATTCGAGACGGAGGTTTCTGCCCCATCTTTACCAACCACGGGATGATCGGTGTCGAAGAACATCTGACCATCGTAATGCTCGGTCGTGAAACCCGCTTCCAGTTGCTCCCAGACCAGATCATCGGGAAGCTCGGCTGCAACCTGTCCCATATCGTTGACGATCGGGGTGAACAGCCCGATCTGATCATCGCTGATGTCGTCGGCCGCGACGGCGATGGTCTTTTCGAACTTCCGGTTGGTGATGGTGAAGCCGTCGCGCTCGAGACGCTCGACATAGCGTTCACCGATCCATTCCCGCATCGGCCCCAGCTCGCTGAGCTTGGGATAGGCCTGGTGGCGGGTCGAGGACGGCACCGTCATGGCGATGCGTCCATAGGTGGTTTCCGTCCCGGTGAGACGGGTATTGAAGGCGGTTGTGAACGCGGTGTTCAAAGCCGCCAATGAAGCTTGGGTGATGTCCATTGCGGAACTCCGATCAGAGGATTTCGACGACAACGCCCTCGGGCGTCACGTCCAGGCATTTACCGGCGACAAGCGTGCCTTCCGCCCCGACCGTGTTGTCATCGATGACGAACACATCGGTGCCTATATGCGTGCGGTCGATCGAGCCGTCATTGGCGATCAGGAACGGGCCACGATCGATATCCACGAAGCTGTCGCCATCCGCGCCGGTTTCATTATCGGCTTCGGTGAGCGCGACACCGCGCAGGACGGTTTCCGCGCCCGTGGTCGGAACGGCAAAACCGGTGGCATTGAGCGCCACCAGGGCGCCGGAATAGATCGTGGCGGCTGCGGCCACCGGATCACGGAACCTGCGGCCTTCGCCGACACGGGTACGGGGTGCGTTTTTTGCAAGTGCCGTCATCGATCAGGCCTCCTCTGCGGCTGCGTTGCGGGTGGCGAGGAAAGCCTCCTCGCTGACGCCGAGGGCCGAGGCCATCTGGCGTTCGACGGCATCCAGCTTGTCGGTCTTGACCTTGGGCGGCACTCGACCCGCCAGCTTGCGTTCGCCCAGGTTGACCCGGACGGGAGCCGCTTCCTGCCATGCCTCGAATTCGGCCAGGTCCTTGGAGGCAAGCTTCGTGGCCCAGTCTTCCATATCAGGCGTCAGCTTGCCTGCCTCGCGGGCACGCTCGAGCGCGGTTTCCACCCTGTCCTTGTTCACATCGGCCTGCAGCGATGCGAATTGCGTCTGCAGATCGGTGAAGGATTCAATCGGCACGAATTTCGCGGGATCGGGGTCTTCCGCTTCCGTTTCCGAAAGCCGTGCGCAGATCTGCGTGACGGCATCATCACCAGCAATGCCAGCCGCTTTCGTGATCGATGCGAGCTGGGTCTCGGCCGCGACGAGCGCGGTCACGCGCGTCACGATGTCTTCGGGCTTGTCGGCCGACAGACCGAGTGCGCCCGCGATCTGTTCGATCGGGTCCATGTCAGATGTTTCCTTTGAAGCAAGTTGACGAAGCTGGGGGAGTGCCGGGATGTTGACGAGGCCCGCACCCTCGATCAGCACAACGCGACCGTCTTTCCGGTTCTTGAACACCGGCGATAGGAAGCGATAGGCGCGGGTTTCCAGTGCTTGCCTGCCATCCGGCGTCCATTCCACCGAGGCCATAATCCGATCGCCATCGACGCGCAGCCCGGTAATCCATCCGGCCGCACGGCTGTCCTGTTCGCCCTGTTTGGCAAAGGAACGATGATCAAAGTCGATCGGCAGAACACCTCCCGCAGCCGATGCAAGGCTGGTGGCGATGACCGAGGCGGCATCGTCCAGCCGCAGCGGATCAACGCCGCGACGATCGCCAAGACGGAATTCGCCCACCGGCATCAACTCGATCCAATCGGCTGGCTCGGCAGGTAACGCCACGGCGGCGCAGATATTTCGGATCAGGTCGGTCATGAGCCGGAGATGCCATGACCGTTTCTAAAAAGGCCGGGGGATGTAGTTTCGGGGGTAAGTTCTGCCCGGTCGTGCGAAGTGCAGGGGAGGATCAGAACGGAGGGGTATTCAAATCAGCCGGAGCGCGTTCAAAAATGCCCATGTCCAATTTTCCGGGGGCGTTGCCCGATCCGGAACCTCAACGGGCCTGTGCGGGCAAATTTTCGAGGTCATCCCGAATGAACTGAATATGCGTCTCCGTATCCTCAATGAGCATATCCCTTCCGACACCGGGAGGTTCTGATCGGAGCACGGCCAGCAGTCCCCGCCATGCCGAAAGATCGAACAAACAAGATTGCATTCTAAGGGCGGCCATAAACCAGCCTCTCGATCAAATCGGCATTGGCATCCATGATCTGGCGCATCCGTTCCGTCATGCGCCAAGAGTACGAGACGGCCCCCCGTTCATCAAGCCATAGTAACCGGGCATGCGTGAAGATCTCGTCACCATAGCCCGTGGCCTGTAACTCGTCCGCGAATTCCGGTTGAATGGAGTCAAAGGACGCGAGCAGGGGCTGAAGGCTTTGATCGGATATGCGCACCGCCCGCCAGACTGAGCCGCCCGCCCCAATCGCCGTGGCAGCATATCCTCCGTGATCGGACAATCGAGCCAGGTCCGGCCTGGACAGGTTCTGGTCCGCCTCACGGCTATAAAGGAAACTGGCCTGATCCGGTACCCGGCGCGGGTCCAGTAAAACATCCGTCGGCGTGACGAGGTAATCAACCGGCAGCGAATTCGTATCGGTGACGATCATGGTATCTCGGCCATCGGAAAGCCGCCGCAACCGCAACCCCTCGATTAACCCACGTTCGGTCGCGCGGCGCTCGGATGACAGGTCTGGCGTCATGCCTTCCCAGTCATCCGTGATGTCCAGCCAGACGGCACCGGGATTGGTATCGAAACCCGGCGTGATGCCGCGCGGAATCATATGAACCTCGCCGGAGCGTTTATGGGTCCATTCCTCCTCGTCGAGATCGATCGGATCATCCACTACCCGGCCATTGCGCTTCATCCAGCCTTCGGTGCGCTGGATGACGGTACAGCCGCAGAAATATCCGTTCGGCGGATAGATTCGCAGCCAGATCGGATCGTCAACTCCCCAGATCTTGTTATGAAAGCGCGCATGGTCATGCCGTTTCGTCGGGCGCTGGATCTGGATGTACTGAAGGTAGGGGAAGGCGCGTTTCGTGCGCTGGATCGATGCCCAGTGACCGGCAGCATGAGCGGTGCGCATATTGGTATCGAAGATCACGCGCAGGCGATTCATCGACCCCAACTGAACTTCCTCCGTCTCTCCCGTCACCGGGTCTTCCATCATGGACTTGCCCCACCAGCCCATCTCCCGCAGCCGTGGCGCGAGGTCGACCTGGAACTGATCAACTGTCCGACCCTCGGAGAATGCCCGGTCGAACTCCGCGCGTATCGCCTGGGAGATATCGTCGCGCATCGCCTTGGCGACGACCCAGTTGCGGGCATGTTCCTCGCGGAAATGATCGAGGTGATGGAAGCGCTGCAGCTGATGGGCATAGCCCCTGGACCGGAAATATTCGATCGCCTCGCGATGCGGCAGCGGTTCAAGTACGATCTGCGCCATGTTCAGTCCCTGGTCTCGGCCCCGACCTCACCAGTAAGCCGGGCCGCGAAGGTGGAGCGGGTCAGCAGATCATGAACCTGGCTGGGCGCGGAATTGCCGAATGCATTGAGAATATCCCGAATCTCATCCATGTCCCTCGCGTTTTGTAGCGCCTCGATCAATGCGCCGATCTCGCCATCGAGGGCGCGCTGCATCTCGCCGCCGGAAATCAACTCGTCGACCAGGGCATCAATGCTATCCCGGCCCGGACCATCATGTGCACGGGCGGCCGTAACGCGCGCGGCGTCTTTTTCCGGATCGGGATCGGCAGGAATGTCAGGAATGACGGCCGGGGGTGGCGGTGCCGGATCCTCAAGCAACTCGTCATCATCATCGGGTTTGCGTAAGTTGAATGCCCGATAAACATCCGAGGTGGCGATCTTCAGGCCCTTGGGGCGCTTCTCCATCAGTTGCAGGAGCAGAGCGGGATCCACCTCGGCCTTCAGTTCGAAGCGGATATGCGGCAGCGGCACCCGGACATCCTGCCCGAAACCCACCCGCCGGATCGCGCCGGCGATATCGCGCTGGAGTGTTGCCGCCAGCTGCTCGGCATCCGCATCCCGGATGTCATCGCGAACATTCTCGTGGATCTTGCCGACCGCGTGACCACCGGCAATGGCGTCCGTGGTGGCAACCTGACCCAGGACGCCTTTCGAGAGCTGCTCGTCCCACCAGCGGCCCTTGCCCTCATAGAGCTTTTCCGCACCCGTGGAGGTGGCGGAAACGATCTCGACCTCCATGCTCTTGGGGACGATCGCGGCCATATCGACGCCGATCTGTCGAACGGCGCGCAGCAAGGTGCTGCGATCGGCCGGGGTAGCAGAAGTATCGTATTTGCCCAGGCGAAGCGGGTGCCCGTAGGCCTCGCAGAAGATCGCCCAATCCTTCACCGTGAAGTTCTTGAACATATAGGCCCAGGCGGCGAGCCGCGCGAGACCGCCCCGGATCGGCAGGCCGGACTTGGCCTTGGCCATATGGATGACATAGCTGTCCGGCCGTAACGGCTGCGGTCCGTCATTGTCGCGCAGGTAGAGATATCGGCCATTCTCGCGATCGAATTCGAACCACCGGGGGTCAACCCAATCCAGATCGGCGATGGTGAGCAACTTGCCCTGCCGTTCCCAGATAATTTCGCAGACGGAATAACCCTTTCCGATCGCATCCATCATATCGATCAGCGTGGTCCGGATCGCCGAAGACTGCAAAATATCGCGGGTCATTTCCGCCAACTCGCCTGCCGCCGCGCTGTCATCACCGGGATCGACATGCAGTTCGAGCGACCGTATCGCGCGTTTCCTGACGCCGAGGACGGCCGAGTAATGGAGATCCTTCTCCTCCATCTGCTCGGCCAGTTCCAAATACGCGGTTGCGTCGCCAACCTCCGCCTCGCGCAAAATCCCGGCAAGGCGCACCGGGGTCAGACCGTCTGCAGGATGCCCGGACTGGATCTGGCGCACCGATCCGAGTGAGGCGACAGCCTGCCGTTCGAGAAGCTCCGTCTCGGGTACCACCTGTATCGGCCGGCCAAACTGATCAAGGATCGCCATTACCATGTCCCTCCGCCATTGCCCCAGCGTCCGCCGGCGGCTGCTTCGTCGTCATCATCGTCATCCGGGGCGGCATAGCGGGAACGTGTCCCGCTGACGCCCTGGTATTCGTAAACAGCCTCGCCCATCTCGGCGGCCGAGATGCCGAGCGCACCTGCCCAGAACCGGTCCGCGTGCCCATCGCTGTCCCCGTCGGCGATCAAGCGGCGAATGCCGGTAACGCCCACCTGCGACTTGATGGAATGAAGATCGGCGCGCAGCACGGGATCACCGGCCGGGATCCGGACATGGCGGTCCTGGAACCGCTCCTTCATGGTCGTAGCCATATCGAGTTTGGACGCGGCACTGAACAACACGCCCTCGACACGATCCTCGCCGTGGCGGCGCTTCGCGTCTTCGACAGGCTTTTCGCCCATACCGGTCTGGTCCATCCGGACCCGCACAACGCGATATTGCCGCATGACCCGCGCCAGCAGCTCATCCTGCTCGGCAAAGCTGATCCGCTTCTTCGCGATAATCTCGCGGGTGACCAGAACATCGCCGACCAGTTCAAATACCCAGATCACGAACAGGTCGTTGCGAGCGGCGATATCGACACCGACAAAGCACGGCCCGCCCATATAGAGTTCCGGGATGCCGGCCGAGTTACCCTCACAGGATGAAATCAGATCGTAATCCAGCCAGGAACTCGCCTCATCCAGCCATGCCAGTTCGAATTCCTGTGCCCAGGCATCCTGATCCGCCATGCCAGATTTGAGCTCATCGATATCGACATCGAGGCCCTGCCGCACGGCCTCATAGATATCGACAAGGTGCTTGGACCAGCCGTTGTCCTGGGTGGTCATCAGCTCGTAGAATTTATTGCCTTTTCCATTCGGCGTACTGATGACGCGGATCTTGTGGCCGCCGCGCGCCGCGACCGGAAAGGCCGAACCCCAGATCCTGCGGCTGTCGGCATGGAAGGCGAATTCGTCGAGCAGCAGGTTGCCGCCGAAACCCCGCGCGGCATCCGGGCTGGCAGATAGCGCGACGACGCGCGAGCCACCAGGGAAGTGGACCTCCTGTGTCTTGTAGCGCGCTTCCGGCACCTCGATCATGAAGCTGCTATCACCCTGGCGAACTTCTTTCGCATGCGCCGGGACATGGAATTCGTCCTGAACAAATTCCGGCGATCCGCGCTTCGCCAGTTCCGAAACCACCGCGTAATAAGCCCGCGTCATGGGTTTCAAGGCGTCTTCAAGGGCCTCTTTCGCGGTGTTTTCCGAGCGTGACAGGATCGTCCAGCGTACCTTCCGCCGATCGATTTCCGCTGACAGGCAGTCATTGACGATCTCGCCACAACTGCCAAAGGTCTTGCCGCCCCGGCGAGTGAACATGCCGATCTTGAAACGGCTGTCATCCTCGATCCATGCCTTCTGATAGGGCAGGAAATCGATGACGGGGCGAAAGGGCGCGCTCATTCCGCTTCCACCGGGATCTCTGCGAAGGCGCGCAGGAGATGGAGTTCGTCCAGTAGTCGCTCCAGCTCATCCGCACCACGCAGCATGCTACGCGCGACTGGCCCATTGGCGGTACGGGAATAAGTACGCAGATCGTTGATGATATACCGCGTGGAAAACATTACCGCTCAATCCACCAAATCAGGACGATCGCTGCGACCGCCCCGATAACCGGGGTAAACAGCAGAACGATCGCCTGCCAATCGGTGAGGTCGGCACACATCACGAAAAGCCCATGATCTCGCGTGCCTTCTGCGCGATATCGGCGGTCAGTTCGCCGGATTCCACGGCGGCATCCAGTTTCTCCGCCTGTTGCTTACGCTCGGCCGCCAGCATGGATTGCCGGATCCCGGCCGAGGCCATGATGTCCTTCAGCATCCGGCCGATGAAATGCAGTTCTTTGGGATCGATCTCATCCCCTTCCTTGCCCATTTTCGCCTCCATGGCCTTGAAGGCGAGCGCGGTGACCATCTGGAACAACACGTTGTGGCGCTTGGCTTCTTCCTCCAGACCGTTTTCCGTCATCCAGTCCTGTGCCCAGGCACTGGCGGTTTCCTGCGTCCGCACGAAGGCATGATACTCCTGACCGAAACGATGAACTGTGGCATGGTGAAAACTGACGACCTTGCCCGCCTCGACGAGCTTGTCATTCAACTCGTCCGTGATCGCGACATAGTCAGAAAAACCACGCTCGCGCAGGGTCTGCTGAAGCCAATCCCGGATCTCGGGTGGCAATTGATCAACTTTCCGGGGCGGAGGCATCTCAACGCCTCGGCCGGGGGCGTTGAACGCCGGGATGGGTGGCAAGGCCCTTCGCAATATCGACACCGCGTCGAGTTGCCGTAACGACCAGGAACGGGGTATCTGGATCGAATTCGACAAAACTTTGCTCGCGCAGCCAGTGCAGTTCCGTCTGCAACGCGTCATAGGAGACCGGCAGACCGAGCCGGTTCAGCACATCCTGCAGGATCGAGGCATTGCTGACATATTCCGGCACATCGGCCAGATGTCGCAAAACCGCCAGACGGCGGTGGCGGCTGACATCTTCGGCATAGCTCATTTTCTACCTCTTCAGCAGATGGTCTTCATGGCGGGTGACAATGGTTTCCAGCCGCTCCATGATCCTGTTGTTACCCTCCATGACGGCGCGCATTTCGCGCATCTCGCCCCGCATCTCCGATATCGACATCGACAGACCGTGCATCTCATCCTTGCCAGGCATGGTTTGCAGCGTCTGTTGAACCGAACCGAGCCGCACTTCCTGCCGGTCCAGCCGGTCGTTGCAGTCGTCGATACGCTTGTCGATCGCGGCATGCCGCATCCGGAACCAGCCAATGAACGCCAGCACGACCGTGACGATCACCCCGAGGGTGACCGTCAGATCGAAATTGAACGTCATCTCGGCGCATCCTTCCCGAGAAGCTCGTTGAGTTTCGCCTCGGCGATTCCGGCAAGGACGCCTGGACCAGGCGCGAGCTTGCGGATCGCATCGGGAACGCTGATACTCGCATGTTCCAATGCGGCGCTGATGACGGCTTGACCTGTCAGTCCGCGTGTCAAGGCGGACCGGATGCCGGACATGATGGCGGAATGCAGCGCCTCGCGGTGCCGCGCCTCGATCTCGATTCCCCAGCGCTCACTGGCAACGGTGGCAGCGCGGTTCATTAGAACGGTGAGCGCCGTGCCGACGATTGCCACGACGGCAGGGACTGCGGCGGCGGCGATTTCAGACAGAATAGAATCCATTGGAAGGCCTCATGCGGGTTGGGTGTAACTGTTCACGATCCAGCCTTCCCGGCCGTCATACTGGACAAGGCTCCAGCTTCGGCCGTCGAAAACGCCGGATCGCAAGGCAGGCACGGCTGTGCCATTCGGAATCGAGGTGATGACGTTGGGATTGAAGCTCGGCCAGCGGCGCATGTTCAGGCCGGAGCCGGACGTCGCGACGCGCAACATGGTTGCGGTGGGTTCTTCTGTGGAGGACTCTTCGGCCTCGATCACAGCCGGATCGTCACGACCGAGAACAAGGGCGCGGACCTGTGCCAGCGGAAACAGCGGGTTGGTATCCACCTTCCGACCGGGACTGATATACCAATGCGTGGTAATATCCTCCAGCGTCGGAATGTCGCGGAACAAAGTCTCGAGCAGATTGCAGACGGCGGCAATTTGCTCAGGCGTATAGGTCATCCAGACACCTGGACCATGTTCGGGAGTCTGGCGGTGAAGTATTTCGTGCTTGCCATCATTGTGAAAGACTTGGCCCCACCATGCGAGCGCTTCGCCGTGCCCACCTGCTTCCATCTTGCCCGGATTGACGATCTCGATACCGATCGAGAAATCATTGCAACCGTGACGCCCATGGAAACTTGACTGGCCGGCATGGTTGGCGCGGCGATTGGTCGGGACGAGTTGCGTAATCGTGCCGTCCCGCTCTATGACGAAATGCACCGAGACCTTGGCGTCATTGTCGGCAAGATAACGGGCAGAATTGCCCTTTTCCAACCGGCCCGCCGTATCGTGCAACACGACGATTTCAGGGGTGATAGTTCCCCCGGTCCAGCGGGCGGGCACGAAATCGATACCTTCAAGCCTGTGATTGGTGATGCGCATGGTCGGTCTCCGTTGCGGGAGCCTTGCGGTCCCGATCATGATCGGGAGTGCCATGCAAAACGGCTTATGGGCCGGGGGATGTAGTTTCGGGGGGCTAGAAAAGACCGTCTTGAAGGGGGTAGTCCACTCTTAAAACTCCAAGCAATTGCCAAGTTTGCGGACGTTTTGCCATATTGCCAAGTGCAAACATCATGCCTTTTCGTGGATACTCATCGTTGAATTTCCCGGAAAGAAAATCGAGAGCCTGCGTTTCCGATGTAAGCTTTCGATGACGGAAAAAAGTTGCGTGAGCTTCCCAATCCGCACAACTATAACGATGTTTTCCATTGCCGTCTTCAAAACTGAACTGAAAATGATATGGCGTTGGCTCTAACGCATCCAATGCTTCATCAAACATGGAGATCTGGCGAGCCGCCTTAATATACGCCTCGCGTTCTCCCTCAATTTCAGTCGACGATTTTTTCTTCCAATAAAATTTCGTATTTTGTGGGCGAATTATGCCAAGGGATTTCCCCTGATTAGCAAGATGCAAAGCTGAGGAGGCTACCAAGGGGTTAAGCACTCCCTCTCGTTCTCTCTTCTTCAACTGACGCCCGGTCTTTTTTATCGTTTCTTCCGCCACATGACAGCTCTCGCTGCGGATATCGCTTCTTGGACGCCCATAACTGAATTCGACTTCATCCCATCTGCCAAACGCTGCATTCTCCTTCAACTGCCGAAATCTAACAGGGTAAAGTCGTCGAAACTCGCCATATGCGGTTATGCCGGCGCAGCAGACTGTTTCACTATGCTTACTACTGGGCCGCGGCAACGCTTTCACGAGGATAAAAACGCGGCAGGTCTTTAGCGTTACGGACATATCTAACCGGATCATCTGCATATAGGTGCTGTACGTTACATCCTATATCGGCTGACAATTCATCTGCAATCATTCTTCTATGGCACGTACTTGGGTCGCGTTCAAAACAGAGCAGACAAGTGGCTTTGAGAGACACGGCCTCGATCAAACGTTTTAACGCAGCTTGAGCCTGATCAGATTTCAGGTGCTTTCCATAAATTTTTCGAAATTCATCATACCTGCCGGCCCTTGCTGCCTCGCGGCCGGGTTTGGGGTCTCCAAGATCAACAAAATGCAAATAAGAGATGCCTTCAGCTTCAAGACGTTCCGCAAGCCCTCGTTTCGAAAACCCCTTCTTTCTCGACTGGGCAACCGCACGAACGTCGGCAATTTGCTTGATGCCAGCAGCTTTCATTGTTCGCACGAAGCGTTCGATATCTGTGGCTTCGTATCCTACCGTAAAAACAACGCTCATCGCCTTCTCCTGTATCGACCAATCGCCCGCATGGGCTATTCCCCCAAGCTCTCTTAGGTGGAATATCGTCAAAGGATGTCAGGAAAAACCCCAAATGGCCACATGTGGTTCATTCTGGCCGACAAGATGTGCCACCGAAAAACGGTAGGGAAATCTGGTTGTCCTCACCATATTCCCGCCGCATCTGGCTGCGCAGTTTATGGACATATGCAGCGGTAACGCCGAACTCGGCCGCGATTACATTGGCTGAGCGTTTCGGATCCGTCAATCCGGCTTCGAGAATGGCCGCGCGCAATCGGCTGGCCCGAGCCTGCCGGTCACGTCCGTACTTGCTGGGGATATCGACGGCGGTGCCGCCGAACCGGGCACTGAGCCACCGAACCACACCGAGACCGACCTCGTTTGCAGGCTTCGATCCCTCCGGACGCTTGGGAATATCCCGACGCTGACCACCCGCATTTGCCAGCAACCGCAAGGCGGCTGCCTGCCCCAGATCGTGTTCCAACTCGTCGATCCAGGCATCTTGTGGGAGATCGGCCCGGATATTCATGCCAGAACCTCGAATTTACCCGCCTCATTGCCCCAGACCTCGCGCCCGTCCCATGCCTCACGGGCGAACAACTCGCAGCCCCAGACATCTGGTAACAGGCGATCGATCATCTGCCGCATTTCCGGGGGCTTGCGGCTATGTTCGCGCCGGATGCCCTCGATCTGATCCGGGATTTCCTCGGGCGATACGATGACATTGCGCTCCGATCTCGAGCGAACCTTGGGATGCCCGATCTTGCCGACCAGGAAAGGTTCGCTGGCCGAGCGTAGAACATAGCCCGTCCCCATGTTCACGGCCCAGTTCTTCGTCCGCTTCGTCCATGATCCACCGGTCACATAAGCGAAGCCCCACATATCCATGACATAAAGTGCATCGGTCAGATGTGGCCATGTGGACCACATGAACAAAAGGCAATCAGGGCCAGCGAGATGCCCAACGGGCAGCGCCGCAATCTCTTCGATCGGCATGGTGCCGTAATGCGCTTCCGGTGATTTCTCATGTCCCTTGTCCGACCACATCGCATAGGACCACGGAGGATCGGCCAGGATCGTGCCGTATTTCATCGGAATGAGGGGATCGAAGGGCCAGTTCACCGTTTGCGCTCCGCAAAATACGGACGTCCCTGACGCCCCTGGCCAGACGCTGGCAGCACGGTGACAACCGAGGAGCCAGCGTCGTTATGGGCAAACACATAGGCATGACCGTCGATGACGACGGCACCGGCACCGGAATCCGCATATGGCTGCAACTTTGCGGCCATATCCGCACGCAAGCGCTCAATCTCGAAACCACCAACCCGTTCAAGATAGCGGATCAGCGCATGATCGGAGACACCCAGGCGACGGCTCATTTTACGTGTACCCCGGCGCGGCGGCACATATCTTTCAAGGCCCGCGTCACGTCATTGATCTGTCCGGCTTCGCGCAGCGCGTCGATATCGATCGGCACCGATTGCCACTTGCCTTCAAATCGGGATCGGATGAACGCATTGAGACCGTCGCGGCCGGGACGCTTCAGGGCAC
The DNA here is from genome assembly GCF_003591515.1 of Paracoccus onubensis. Taxonomy (GTDB): domain Bacteria; phylum Pseudomonadota; class Alphaproteobacteria; order Rhodobacterales; family Rhodobacteraceae; genus Paracoccus; species Paracoccus onubensis. Next base: position 20,462 of record NZ_QZCG01000003.1, on the reverse strand, counting down.
CGGCATCGCCGAGCAGCTTCCACAGCACATGAATAAAGCGCAGATCGGCGCGTGACGCTGGCGCGCGGCGGCCCTTTTTCGAGTCGCTGAAACCCGCCTTGAAGCCCCGCTTTTTCAGGGCTTCAATCATGCTGAGCAGGTCAGCCTCCGACATGTCGCGCATGGAGGTCTTACCTGTCACAAGCAGCTGGAGATCGTGACGGGTGGTATCGTCTAGGCCGAGTTGCTTGCAGCCGACATGGATCATGCGTTGGAGATTGCGGGCCGCAGTCATGGCAACAGCACCTCCAATTCGCGGGCAAGGGTGTGAAGCGAATAGGCAGTGCGCGTATCGCTAAACGGAGCTTCGATCACAAAGACATGTATGGCTTCGCCCGGACCGAAACTTCCCACGGACATTTCCGGTCCGCGATCCAACACCTTTTCCAGCGCCTCTTCGATCATCTGGATGCGTTGCGCGATGCAGGCAGTAGCGAATGACTGTCTCATGGGATTTCTCCGGCTGCTCATCAGGACCGGGCCACCACGCCCGACCGACCGCGTCCGGGCTGACCCGGACGGGTTTCGCATGTCACAGGGAACTGAAATCCAGCGCGATCTGCTCCATGCCGTTGGTGCGGGCATTACGACGATAGAAGCGGATATAGGTGGCGGTCTGATCGACGATCAGCGCGTCGGAAATCGCGTCCATGGCGCGCGCCCAACGCTGATCGGGATTGCCGTCGGCATCCTTCATCTTCAGTTTGCGCAACCCGAGAATCCGCTTGGTATCGAGCCGGCCGGCCTTGTTGACCTGAAAGGCATCCTCGACCAGCGTACGGATATTGTCATTCGCGCCTTCCGACCAGGATTCGATACATTCGTCGATCAACGCCTTGGCTGCCTGCAGTTCCGGCCCGAAGACGATGCGGTCAGCGACAGAAACCTCGGCCATGGTGTTGCCGTCGAAGCTGCGGATCGAGAACCCGCCCTTGGGCCCGCCGATTGGAACGCCATACTGTTCGAAGAGCAGTTCCTTGGCGCTGCCCATCTCATCCAGCGCCCGTTGCTTGAAGGCGCGGATCTGTTCCTGCAACCCCTCGGCCTCATCGGCAAGGCGGCTGGCCAGTTCATCCTTCATGCGATCGGCAGGCGTTACCATGCTGTCCGGGACGGTACGCCCCTGCGGATCGGTCCATTTTCTTTGTTCGGGGGTCATTGATTAACTCCGGTTTCGATATGATTGATGGCCTGCTGGAGGCGCCCGATAACCGCGAGTCCGTCGATCAGATCGCGATGAATGCGCTCGAGCGCTATCCGGGCTGTGGATGTGTCACGTAAATCGGTGATGGATACCGCTTCGGTCGCCGCATGATCGCAGGTCACACAAAGGGTATTCAGATCAGATACCAGGCTGGTCATTGCATTTTCCTCCGGCAAGATGGATGCGGGTCGCCTTCCGGGCGTCCCGGTCATTGAGGTTCATGTTTCGGTTGGCTGCCGAGATCGCCATCAGGCCAAAGGCCATGCGAACGATGTCGCCACGCGTGATGCTGGATGGATCCCTGATGACCCGCTCGGCGATATCGCTCGGATATTCTGATGCGGTGCTGACCGGTTCTGGCTGATTGCGCAGGTTGATCTTCGTGAGCAGTTCCGCCAGTTCATTCCGATAATCGAGATCACCGTCGCGGCGGCTCTGAACTGCATGAACACCTGACCGAATGGTCGTGTGATCCCGACCGAGAATGCGGCCGATCGCGTGGAATGACAGGCTCGTGTAAAGCCTGATGGCCCAATATGCCTCCTGTCGCGCCCAAGCGATGCTGGAACTGCGATCGGTCCCGAGCAGTTCTTCAGTGTCTATCGACCGAAAGGCCGCGACCTCGTTAAAGATGGTTTTGGCGGAAATCATGAGTGCAGTACCTTTCCTGCCTGGACAAACTGAAAAGCGGAGCGGACGTTGTCGGCATGCTCCGCGAGAACGGTCGCAATAGCCTCATCTGGATCATCCTGATCGGAGGCCAAAATTGCCTGCAGCGTGGCGCATGCCCTGAGCAGTGCGTAACCACATTCCCAATCTGTAAGTGCCGACTCCACGAGGCTTTGCGCCACGATCGTCACATTGTCATCGTTGATATGCTCGACATCAGCCATTGGATTTCCCCCTGAAACGCGGGCAGGCATTGCATGCGCGATACATGCGAACTCGCATGGAGTTGACGTTGACGAACCGAACCGCCTTGACCTGCCAGTCGCGGCATTCATTGGCTGGAATCGTTCCAAGTGATGGGCAGTTGGTCACGGCCTTCTCGAAAACGCCGCGATAGATCTCCTCGACGGCCTCAAGGCTGCCTTTGTACTTGTTACGCAGTACGGCCGAGACCAGCGAGGCGCTGCGATTCATCCGCTGCGCGACCTTGTTTTGAGAGCTGGCCTCACACTCTCTGGCGAGACCTGCGATCCAGTCCGGCATGGCTTCGCCCCATGCGGCATGTGCAATGGCGACGGGACCGGTCATACCTCTCCCCCCGGCACATGCACCTGCTGTGTATTCGGGTCGTAAACGTGCTTGACGCGCTGGATCTGCGGCGGCTTCGGACCGGTATTCCGGATCAGACGGTAAATCGCCTGTTTGCCGCGCATTGGCGATGCCTTGCGCTCTACCCGGAGAAAGCCCGTCTTGAGCAACATGCCGCAGTAAGCCTTGGCAGTCGCTTCACTGACCGAGACGTCTGGTGTTGTGGAATGGATCGCCAGATCTTGTGGGCTGAATACCGCAAGGCCGCGCATGGACCGCCACATGTTCTCGGTCCCGGCACCCTGCGTCACAGGCTTGCCCTGGCGATTGAGGCGCGGTGCATGAAAACCACGATCCTCAACCAAATCATACCGGTCATCCTCGCACTGGACGATAATGCCGCCGGGAACGAGGCAACGCAGGTAATCCGAGATCGTTTTGCGGTTGGCGCAGCTATGATCGATCAGGTCATCGACGTTAAAGCCGGTCCGCAACTTTCGGATCGCTTCCCAGATTTCCTGACGACCAGGCGTGGTCGATGTTGCGGGGCGGCGACCTGCTTTACCCGTCATGCCGAGATCCTCCGCGGTGCGGGCGCATGGCCAGTAAAGAACCCATCCTTCGGAACGTCCTTGCGGGTAATCCTAGACAAGCCTTTGGTCAGCGCGATTTCGCGGATGCGGTCGAGATTAATGCTGATCCGCCGGATCGAGGCATTCGATTCCTTCAGCAGAAGCGCCTGCACCTCTTCATCCAACGTGATTCCGCCGCAATAAAGCTTGGCCAGGTGGCGAACATCGTTGAGATCGCCGGGCTGAGCGCCAACCCAATCGAGCATACGGCCGTGGACGCGTTCCCATTTCTGGAGTTTTTGGGGGAGGAGTTCTTCGCCGATCAGGATGATCGTCGCGCCCGAACTTTCATAGATATCGCGAACGATCTCGATCATGTTGCGGGAAACAAGGTGATCGGCTTCGTCAATGATCAGCGGACGGCCAGATTTGGCGATTTCATCCGACACCTGGTCAATCATATCGGCAATCGTGCGGGCCGGGGCCAATCCGAGATCCTGCAGGATCGCAGAACAAAGCTTCTTCGCCGTCCAGGCGGATTTAACCTGCACGGAATAGGCATTGTACCGGTTGGCCGCATAAACCGCAGCTGTGGTCTTTCCATAGCCTGACGGACCATAGAAGGTTGCCATGCCCGGGAGACCGAAACCTCGGTTCTGGACGCGGGCGATCAACTCGACAAGCGCGCCGACATTCCGAAGTGGCGCAACATTGTTGTAAAGCGCTCTTTCCTCTGTCATCTTTGCCTCACTTTCCGTTAATTGCCGCCGGAGGAGGGCCATCCTTCGGCGGTTCTTTTCACCGCAGAGCGGATTCTCCAAAGTCATCAAGGAACATGCGCTGCCGCGTATATTCCGGCGTGTTGCTATAGATTGCGTGCCAGCGAGCCTCGGCCTCCCCGACTGGTTGACCGGCTTCAGAGCGGGCCTCGATATCAAGAGCGCGACGGAATCGGTCCTTCGCGGTTTCCTCGTTCTGTTTCGGAGCTTCGGCGTCCCGCTCGGCACGACGGAATTCCATAACGAGGGCTTCGCGTTGCCGATCGGATGCCTCGCTGGCATCAGGTACCGGCATTTCGCGGTGGATCAGGCCCTTCTGACGGCGAGCGGGGGCAATTTCGACAACCTTGGCCTCCACAAGCGGTGTGTCGGGGCGCGGTGCAGCATCCAACTCCGCAGCAAAGTCCTCAACGGAAACCGGGCGCATTGCATCCAGCAGTTGTTTTTCTGCCTTGCGGCGCTGGCGCTCACGCTTGGCATGCAGTTTTGCCCCGACCAGATCGAAGAACCCAACTTTTTCTCGGCAATCGGCAGTACCGAGAAATTCGCCATCCAGCGCGTAGATATAAACGCCTTCGTGCAGATCTTCGGGATTGAACCGAGCAACGACACGCTCACCGGCATATTCGTTCATCCAGTCGGCCCAATAGCCATTCTTGTGCAGGGTCAGTCCGCCGTGATTGCTATGCAGCTTGCGAACTTCCTGACCCATCAGCCAGAGCCGATGCTGTTCTGCGGTGGCCTTGCGGATCGGCGCCTCGGCATAGCTTTCGGCAAATGTTTCATCAAAGCTGCGACCCCTGGCGTTCGAACTCAGTCGACCTTGCCGGGCATTGTGAGCTTGAATGCCTTCATTCAGCACTCTCAGGAAATCCTCGAGCGGGACGGCGCGGGAACCGTAATTCTCCGGCTTCGCATCCGGCCTGTTGCCGACATAGGCGCCGGCAAAACGAGGATCTTTTGCGATATGATCGGCAAGATCGCGGAAACCACGTTCAATCGGCTTCGCTTGACCATGAGCGGGTGTCGCCCAATGGACCTGGATATCCAACATCGGCAGAACACCAAGCGGATCATCGTCACGCATCTTGAAGCGAAACCGGGTTGGCGCTCCGCCTGTCAGCCATTTATTGGCAAATTCCCGGCCGTTATCGAACAAGCAATGTTTCGGAATGCCCCATGTCTCAATGAGTTCGCCAAAGGCGCTCATCACCGCGACCTTGTTCGGATCGAGATCAACACGCCATGCAAGAACCTTGTTTGAATAGAGGTCCTGGAAAGCGACTATCTGCGGCCGGACGGGCTTCTCGATACCTGGCCATTGTACGAACACGTCGATCTTGTGGCAGTCCGCGTTGACGGCTTCCATTGCCGTCAGATTGTTGCGATCCCGGATCTGCGGCGGAAAGCATTTAGACAGGCCGGCTTCACCGAGGCGGGCAAAAACCTGCGTCACGCGTGGAATATTCTGATCTATCCAGCGGCGTGCCGTGCGTGGCTGAAGAACGCTCAAACCGCGCTTTTCGCATAGATCGGCGACACGGGCATAGCAGCTGTTGAAGCTGGGTTCACCGAGGCGTAGATAATCAGCCCTGAGCCAGTTCAGGAATTCCTGACTGCACTCGGCCTTCTTGCGCTTGGGCCTTGATGCACGATGGCGCGGGGCAAGATATGGAAGACGATCCGCCCGCTCGATGCCTTCGATCATCTCGAACCAGTACCAGATTGTGCGGGGTGCACTGTTCACGCGCCGCCCAACCATCTCGACCGCCATGTGACGACCGCCAACCGCTCCCTCCAACTCCTCGACGAACTGGATGGTTTTGAGCCGATCGCGCGCCTTGGCCTTCACCTTTTCAGGAAGGCCATCGAACCAAGCCCACGCCTCGCCTCGGTCCATTTGGGACTCAGACTCGCCGGTATCCACCTGGGCAGCTTTCAACAATGCCGCCTGGGCGCGTTGCGGAAACAGCTTCCAGTGATACTCCCAGCCGCCACCACGGCCTGCGCGACGACGGGCGAATTTGGGATATGCCCGCCAGTTGAGACGATCAACGGTCATGTTGATACCACGCTTGGTCGCCGGCATGTCAGGCAACCCGCTTGAAGCGAGTTCATCTGCTGTCCACCATTCCTGATCGGGAACCAGTCGAGTCATTCCGCAGCCACCTCCGTCAACGCCGTGCGAAGGGAAGCGATATCGAGTTCGTCACGGGTTTCGGCTTCATCGACGACGAGCGGGGACAGATCGCTGAAGTGTTCCGTGACAAACTTCCGGCGTGCGACCATGCTCGCCCGTGACCATGCTTTCGCAAGGGCTGCAAACTGATCTTCAACGGGGTCTTTATCGGGGTTGTCATTGGCAGGTTGCGCCCCCTTCAGGGCGGCAGCGACATTCTTGACGCGGCCCTCAGCCAACGCATCGACGACATCATACCTCTGGACGGTGTTATCGATTCGGGAAATGTCCTGTAGATCCTTCAACGTGATCTGGCGCGGGGCAGAGCGAAGCTTTGCTATTTCGTCAGGACCAAGCGAAGCGCCCGCTGCAGCCAGACGCCGCACATGGCGCTCTGACATGACAAGCTTCTCGGCAGTAGCTTTGACAAATGCGACGGACATCGTGTCCGTTGCATCGGCCCACCGAGCGGCAGCGCCGGCTGCACCAGCCTTTGTCTCAGGATGCATGCGTTCGTAAACCGCTTTGCGGGTGGCGAGGAAAACGACCGTGTCGAGCGGGTTCAGCTCCGCCCCGGACAGATTGCCGTCGATTTCCATGATCCGGGCCTGATCATCGGTGCATTCGAAGATCCGGACAGGGATCTCGGTCCAGCCCAGTTCGGTTGCGGCGGCGAGACGATGTGCGCCATCCAGCACCTGCCATTTGACTTCGCCCTTGCGTCGTTTCTGACGGACGGTAATCGGGCTGGTCAATTGGCCGATCTCTTTCAGCGACGCAATGATCGTTGCAACACCTGCCTCGCTGACAGGGCGAAGGCGGTCGCTGACGTCGATCTGATCAATCGGCAGGCTTGTCTTGGTCTGGATCAGGGTCGGTTCAGTCATGTTCACTGTCCATGCGTTGTGGGGTCGGTCAGGGCGTCACGATCAAAAAGAGGAAGACGATCAGGGCGATACAGACGAGGCCGATCGCATCGCCCAGGAGGCTGTCCGACACGCGGTCGTAACCAGCCTTGAGTCTCCGCCAGCCCGCGCGCCGGGTGAGTGGAGGAGTGCGCGGGCTGGCAGGCTCACGCGCTTCAACAGCAGCAGCAACTGGAGCGCGGAGACATTCGCCACCCCGACCGGATGCGTTTTCCGCTTGGGTCGGTTCGGGGTGGCCCCTACCATCGGGAAAGCCAAAAACCGGATGGAGGGATTCGATGGATGAACTGGAAGCGCGCGTTGCAAGCCTTGAAACGGAGTTGGAGGCGTTCAAGCGGCTCGTTCTTGCATTGGCGACCGGTATTTCGGAAGCCGACACAAAGGCCTGTGTTATATTCGAGGGATATATTGCCATCGCCATTCACCGTTTAGAGAGTGAGGGGCGGGAGACATTGGCATCCCGGTTGCGTGCGCTGTCCGACGGTGTTTTGGACCGATCCAACAAGTGATCTTCGTGATAACAAACTATACGTTCAAGCTTGGTTTCCTGATCCGCGCATCGCTTGACACCTCGACGCTCACGGATGAGGACGGCTGATTTTTTCGCTCCTTCAAGGTCGAAGAAACCGAGGCACTCGCACGGGTCACCGGCACAATTCACCGCGTGGAAACGCCTGTGCACCGACCGAATATTTCCGATTTCAGCCGAATCTAGCGGATACCGCTCATCAATCAGCTGCTCGATGCGCAGGGTGACAATGTTCCGTGCGTGGGCCATCAGATGCAGAGCATCGTCGCCATTGATCTCCACCAGCATCTCGGTAAGCAGGTCTGCGCGCACCTTCGGCGGCATATCGCCGAGGGCGGCGCGCGCAATCTCACGCAGGTCGTAGCGCTTCTCAGGCATTACGCAGCATCCTTCGATTTCTGAGGGCGGGGGATGGACCGGGGCCATTCGAGGTCGGACGGCCAATTGTCGGAAAACCAAGAGAGAATCTTGCGCGCCGTGCGGAGTGTGCAGCCACCTCCAGCATCGATGCGCATGAAGAATTTCCCATCATTCGCGGCATAAACCGCGACCGTGTTCAGGCTCAAATTGCGATGCCCAGCAAATGCTGTTGCCAACTGAAGTAGGTCACTTGCCTGCATTTTGCCCTCTTGGTTATTTACCCAAATTTATAATTGGGTAATTTACCAGTTGTCAACAGATACGTTGTTGGGCATTTTCCCAAAAATGGAACCTGTCGTTCGCCCATTTCACGAGATTGTCCAAGCTCGACTCGACGAGTTGGGTGAAAACCCGTTTGCGATGGCAAACAAGGCGAGCATTTCTTATGACAAACTGCGCAGCGTATTGCGTAATGATGGGCGCAGAACAGATCCTAAGCTTGAAAAAGCGCGCGAAATTTGCGCGGCGTTAGGGTTGGAACTTTACATCGGTCCACCACGCGAAACCGGACCTGTCGAGCGCGTTGAAATCGCAGGCGAAGAGTTCGCGCACATCCCTCTGCATCAAGCCATGCTGTCGGCAGGGGCCGGCGCATATAATGGCCAGGAAGAGGTCATCGACCATCTCGCATTCCGTAAGGACTGGCTAACCCGAATGGGATTGGCAGCTTCAATGGCGGGGCTGGCACGTGTTCACGGTGACAGCATGCAGCCAACTCTTTGGCCAGGTGATATGGTCCTGATTGATACGCGGATTACTGAACCGAAAATTCGCAAGAAGGATAGGCGCGATCAACGGCGCGCACCGGTATATGCTATAATCGATGGCGGTGAAGCTCGCGTGAAGCGTATCGAACGGCCATCGGAGGATGTATTGATGCTGATCAGTGACAATCCAGATTATTCTCCCGAGTTCCGGCAAGGAGACGATCTCAAAAATATTCGAGTCGTCGGGAAGGTTGTCTGGTGGGGACATACAGTTAAGGAGTGATTTGTTTTGAAATGCTTACAGATCATGCTTGTCGTGTTTGCACTGACCGGATGGAACAGTGAAAGCATATCCGCGCAGTCCTATCGGGATCTGTACGAGCTGACTGCTGAGGATCAGCGCAGTATGGAAGAAAAATTTTCGGAGGTGTGGGATAGCGTTCGCACCTCAGAAGTATTCGCTGCACGTGGCGGTGAAGGTGAAGGCCTTATTTTCGTCTGTGGAAAAATTGAGGCTAGGTACAAGGGACAATACGTAGCCCCGACCTGGTTCGTTGGTGCTTTAGGAAGGCAGGATCCACAGGAGCCAAAATTTCACTTGCTAGAAGTGTCGGATCGTTCTCAGTCTGATGATATGAAAATCCTGACATTTTGTCTGGATAAGGCCGTTCAAAAAGCCAACAGCTGATCGCCTTCACGAGAGACATGGTGAGGGTGACAATCCCAAATGTTCCCTATATGTTCCTGCGTATTGCCAATAGTAGGAATATCCCGTGCTTTCCCCGATCTCTCCAACATCACCCGTTGCCCCGTGGCTCGGTGGCAAACGTAATCTCGCGAAACGCATCTGCGCGCGCATCGATAGCTTGCCTTGTGTGACCTACGCAGAACCATTTGTTGGCATGGGCGGAATCTTCTTACGCAGATCGTCCCGACCGAAAGCTGAGGTCATCAATGACCGTTCACGGGACATCGCCAATCTCTTCAGGATTCTTCAGCGCCATTACATCCAATTCCTGGATGTGCTGAAATTTGGCCTGACAACCAGGAGCGAGTTCGAGCGCCTAGGCCAGGTCGATCCAAGCACACTGACCGACCTCGAGCGTGCTGCCCGCTTTCTGTACCTGCAGAGGACGGCATTCGGCGGTAAGGTATCGGGAAGGAATTTCGGAGTCTCTAAAGATCGACCCGCCCGGTTCAACTTGACCACGCTCGAGCCGATGCTCGAAGACCTGCATAGCCGACTAGCCGGCGTGGTAATCGAATGTCTGGACTGGTCGAGTTTTATCCCGCGCTATGATGGGGCAGACACATTATTTTATGTGGACCCGCCCTACTGGGGCTGTGAAAATGATTATGGAAAGGCGATGTTCGAACGCGACGATTTCCAGCGCCTGGCCGATCTACTCGGTCGGATTCGCGGGCGGTTTATCCTGTCGCTGAATGACGTTCCGGAAGTGCGCGAGATGTTCGCGGGCTTTATAATTGAGGAGGTCAAGACGACTTACACCATTGGCGCGAAGCGAAACGACCCAGTTGGCAGCAGGTCAGAGCTATTAATCAGCAACGTGCTCTAATAAACGAAAATCGCTTCCCAGTTCCAGACACCGCGCCACACGACCCAAGGCCATGTACATGATTGAAATTACTAGGAACTATTTAAACTGGGAAGAGACCTCCTAACTGGGAAGCATATTTCCCAGTTCCGGCTGGTCACTTATCTTCCTTGCCATCAACACGGATCCATAAATCACCCTGAATTCGTTGGATTTATTCGCATTAGTCGCCGTCTCGTAGGCAGCTTCTCACATTCGTTTCAACCGGTCTTCAAGGCCCAATTTTCAGCCTCTGTGCAAGACATGACGCGATCGCCGCCGGAGCGTCTCTCTGCACCTATTTTAGCCTTGTTTTACTAGGCTTTCGCAGGTCTTCGCATCTCTTCGGAGGTCTTCGCAGTTCCCTGCAGATATCTCTGTCACATTACAACTGCAGTTGAGCGTCGACGTGGAAATCGCAATAAATCAATCGATTGTCGCGTAACATTCTGAAATTACGGGGTTCCCGAATTTCGCCTCTGATCTGCTCATATCCTGAAGGTCGTAGGTTCAAATCCCGCCCGACCAGTAGCTCGTGCCGGTCTCTCGTGATCTTGCCCCTGAATGTCGGCTTATTTTACAGATTGTTGCCAATGCTGCGCCGCACTGCCGCAAGTCGGCTCTCCGCCGGCGGGTCGTTCACTTCGCAAGTGCGAACATTTACGTGCTGCGGTCGCGAACGGCCGGTTTGTCCCGCATTGCTGCCGCCCGCCTCACGAAAATGCTGCACCAGCGGTCGAACGGCCGGTTCGGTGAAAGCAACATTGCGGCATCCCGAAATCGCGAAGGGCAGGATTGGGCCGGACTTACACCGCTGAATGTTGAAGATATTCAAGGCGACGCTCGACTTGTATCAGTCGCCGCGTGATCTCGCGACGCCGTTGATCCTGCCATCACCAATGCCCCTGGCAGGCGCGGCGTGGCCTATCGTGCGTGACCGCTCCCTGCAAACGCCCAAGTGCGCGACAGGATGAACGTACAGGCAGCCGCAAAGGCGGTCGAGATCAGAACGGCAGCTTCGAGACGAAACAAGCCGATGCCCTGCAATAGGAACAGGACAATTTCATTTGCTAGAAATCCGATTGCCGCCACCATAGCGAATCGTCCGAAAGTCTGGGTCGCGGACGAACCATGTCCGGCGAAGGTGAACAGATGGTGACCAGAGAAACTGACCATGAAGGCAATCAGGAAAGCAACAGTGTTGCTGATCAGCGGAAGCATGCCAAACCAGACAAGGCCGATCGCGACGCCCAGATGGACAAGGGTCGCCAGGCCCCCGGTCAGGGCGAACCGCGCGACCGCGCCTAGCATTCGGATGACGCGGCAATCGTGACATCCTCGGCGATCAGATAGCCGGGGCGACCTTTCACCTCGCTGAAGACCCGCGCCAGATATTCGCCCAACACACCGATGGACATCAACTGGATGCCACTGAAAAAGAAGATCGCCACTGCCAGCGTGGACCAGCCGGGCACAGCATGGCCGAGCAGCAGCGTGCGGCCGGCTAGAAACAGCCCGTAGAAGATCGACAGCATGGCAAGGATCATTCCGATGCCGGTCCACATGCGCAACGGCCAGTCGGTGAAAGCGGTCAGCCCGGTCATGCCCAGTCTCAGCAGTTCGCGGAAGCGGAACTTGGTGCTACCCCCGCCGCGTGGCTGCAACTCGACCGGGATGGCAAGCGAGCGGAAACCGACCCAGGCATAAAGCCCCTTCATGAAGCGATTGCTTTCGGGCAGCGCGCAAAGCGCATCGACCACCTTTCGATCCATCAGCCGGAAGTCCCGCGCTCCGGCAGGCATTGACACCTCGCTGCCGATATTCAGGAAGCGGTAAAAAGCGGCGGTACAGCGGCGCTTCAACCAGCTTTCATCATCACGATGGGCGCGGACGGCGTAGACAATCTCATAGCCTTCTCGGTAGCGCTCCAGCATCGTATCGACATAGCGCAAAGGCTCTTGCAGGTCGGCGTCGAGAATTACCACGGCTTTGCCCGTCGCATGACGCAGCCCAGCCATGATCGCCTGTTCCTTGCCGAAATTGCGCGACAGACGCAGCAGGCGAACCGGCAGGTCCCATTGGCCGGATGTGACCAGTTCCAGCGTTTCGTCGCTGCTGCCGTCATCGACGACAACGATCTCGGAATGCGGCACCAGCCTGTACGCCTTGCGCGACACCCGTGTCAGCGTTTCCTCGATTGTTTCTGCCTCGTTATATGCCGGAATGACAAAGGATAGATCGGGCGCCAATGGCCCTGAATCGAGCATGCGTGGCGTCATGTTTGCCGTTTCGCGAGTGATATCCTGCATGCGGCCCATCATTTCACCTCGTTCGTCGGCTGGGTGACAAACAGGACATGCCGCCCATATTTGCCCAGATTTTCAAGACCCAATGTCGCCGCCTCCGACGCCATGTCCGGAGGCACCGAGAAAGCCACCGGTGCACCGCTGCCGGCCAGTCGCGCGAAGTCTTCGGGATCGATGGCACGCGCTTTGCCCCGCGAATAGAATTCGGCCGAGTAGCTGCGCCCGCCGAGGGTATAAAGTGGCGCACCGGGCATCGCTGAGCTGGCGGCCGCGACGAGAGCCTTGTCGGATTTCAGCCGGATCTTCTGCGGCGCGAAAACCGCGCCCGAGGTCAGTGCCAGGAAAAGCGCGAAGATCGCCAATGTCGCGATGGCAAACCCTGTTCGGGCTGCGCGGCTCGGTTGGTCCTCGAACATCTGCGTGAACAGCACCACCAGTAAGACAGCTGCAGCCGGCAGGCCGGGCAGGACATAGGCGGCGAGAATATTGGATGCAGGCGTGAATAGCAGCAAAGGTGACAATGCCCAGAGCAACAGATAAACCAGCCAGGCCGAGCGATCCTGTCGGAACATTGTGACCAGTTTGCCGGGGCGGGTCAGTAGCAAGGCTGCAACCAAGCTCCATGGCAGGGCTGCCATCAGCCAGAACAACCAGATCATGCCCTTGGCCTCCCGATGGCCAGACCCGTACAGATCGCCCTGCCAGCCAGGGGTCAGGAAACGCTGAACATGCTCTCCGATCAGGAAGTAGCGCAGGAATCCGGGCGTGGCGATTTCGGCGGCGACATACCAAGGCGCGACCAGCACCGTCAGCAATGCCATGCCGCGCGCCCATGGCAGCAGGCGCAACAGGTGCCAGTTCCATGTCAGGGCCAGCCACAGCATCAAGGGAATGCCGCTCAGCACGACCGCCACCGGCCCCTTGGCCAGCATTCCAATTGCCAGCCCTAGAAACACGCCATAACCCCAACGACTGTTGCCACCTCCGACCGCCTGCCAGAACCCGACCATGACCAGCGTCGTGGAAAGAACCATTGGCATGTCGGTCATCACGAAACCCGAAGCGCCAAAGAACATCGCCATCGTCGCCAGCACCGCCATGGCAACCAACGCCGTATTGCGCCCGACGGTATCACGCACCCACAGCCAGACGAGAAACAGAACCGCCAGCGCGGTCAGCAGGATCGGCAACCGAGCGGCCACTTCGTTCACGCCGAACAACTGCATCCCCCCTGCCGACAGCCAGGTATGCAGCGGCGGCTTGCCCCAGAACGGCACGCCATAGTCGAATTGCGGTGTCAGCCAGTTCCCGGTTTCAACCATCTTGCGGGCGATTTCGCCGTAACGGGCCTCGGTCGTGTCGGTGAAAGGTACGGCAAACATTGCCCAGAGCCGCAGGAGCCCGAATCCCGTCAGAACTGCCACCAGAAACCGGCGGGTCGCGCCATCCAACTGCATATCACGCAGCGTCGGTCGCACATTTGGGCGGGTTCGGGCCACTGCCGCGTGGAGGGGCACATGGGCCTCATCTATTATTGTCATTTTGTCCTGCTCGATAGGCTGACGGTTCGTGTCAGCCGCCATCTATCAAGAACGATCTGTCAGGGGTGTTGCCGGAACTATACCAATCCGTAATGTCCCGACGTCTTGACCCAAACGCACAGCGGGCTATCCCTGCGGGCAGACAAGATATGGAAAGCAGCAGCCATGCGCGTCCTTGTGGTCGAGGACCATGCCGAAACGGCCGACTACATCGCCTCCAGCCTCCGGGCGCAGGGGCATCTGGTCGATCATTGCGACAATGGCCGCGAAGGTTTCCTGTCGGCGCTGGACAACAGTTATGACGTGATGATCTTTGACCGCATGTTGCCAGGTCTGGATGGGCTGACCCTGATCAAATCCGTGCGCGGCGCAGGAGTCGAGACGCCGATCCTGATCCTTTCGGCGATGGACGGGATCGACGACCGGGTCGAGGGGCTTGAGGCGGGATCGGACGACTATCTCGTCAAGCCATTCTCGTTTCAGGAACTATCAGCGCGGCTGGCGGCGCTGACTCGCAGGCCGCCACTGAAAGCCGAGGAAACCGTCTTACAGGTGGCCGACCTGGAAATGAACCTGATCCGCCGTACGGTCACGCGGGCGGGCATTTCTCTGGACCTGCAACCACGCGAGTTCCGCCTGCTGGAATATCTGATGCGCAATGCCGGCCGGGTACTGACCCGCACGATGCTGCTGGAATCGGTCTGGGATTTCCATTTCGATCCCAAGACCAACGTCGTCGAGACCCATATCAGTCGATTGCGTAACAAAGTGGACAGGCCCTTCGAGATCGAGTTGATCCATACCGTCCGCGGTGCCGGGTATAGCCTGCATGGCTAGGGCCGGCGGCATGTCTCGCTTCCTGCGCTCGACCTCGGCGCGGTTGTCTCTGCGTTTTGCCGCACTTTACGCCATCATCACTGCCCTCGTCTTTGGTCTGACCTACCACTTCGCGGATCGCGAAATCAGCGAATGGGTACTAGACCAACTTGCGGACGATTCAGCCGGTTTTGCCAATCTTTACGAAAGCGAAGGTCTGAACGCGGTTCAGGCAAAGCTTGGCGGATTTGCCGGGTTCAATTTCGAGGATTATCGGATCTATCTGCTTCAGGACGCGGATGGCAACGTTCTGACCGGAAATGTCGATGCCATCGACTGGCAGGGCAGCAGCGGCTACGTCCCGGTCAATGCAATCCAAGCCGAAAAGCCCCGTTATGACGATGTGACAGGCTACCTGCTTCATTCGGCGCAGCTCGGCCCGAACCGGCTGACATTGGGCACAAGCACCTATTTTCTTGAAGAGCTGCGCGAGGTTTTAGGTCGCGGATTCCTTGCAGGTTTTATCCTCTTGCTGCTTACCGGTTTACTGGCCGGGGTCATTGTCGGCCGCAGAACCGAACGGCGGCTGACCCGGATCTCCACGACGCTGAAATCAGTGGCATTGGGGCAATTGGATCGACGCGTCCCCGTCACTGGCAGCGATGGCGATGACCTTGCCCGTATGGCAGATGAAATCAACCGCACCATCGCACAGCTTCAGCAGATGGTCGAAAGCCAGAAACAGATTTCGGCCGATATCGCCCATGACCTTCGCACGCCCATGCAACGCCTGCGACAACGGCTGGATGTGCTTCTGAATGCGCCCGACCTGACTTCCGAGATCAGGGAAGATGCGGAACAAGCCGTGGAGATCGCCGACGATCTGATCGAGACATTCCACGCCCTGCTGCGGATCGGGCAGATCGAATCCGGTCAGCGGTCAGGTCGGTTTACCGCAGCCCCGCTTGCCCCGATCCTCGCCCGGATCGAAGACGCCTACGGCCCCGTCGCCGAAGAAAACGGTCAAACGCTGAGGTTTGACATCGAAGATCAGGACGCGATGGTTCAGGGCGATCAGCAACTCCTGACCCAGATGATCGCAAATCTCGTTGAAAACGCCCTGCGTCACTGTCCATCAGGTACGCGGATCGAGGTAACGCTGTCGAGGGTGGATGACAGCGCCCTGCTTCAGGTTTCCGACAATGGTCCGGGCATCCCCACAGCAGAACGCGACAAGGTTTTCCGCCGTTTCTATCGCCTCGAGAAGAGTCGCACGACCCCGGGCAATGGCTTGGGACTCAGCATGGTCAGGGCGATTGCCGAATTGCATGGCGCGGTGTTGACACTGAACGATAATCATCCGGGCCTGCGCGTTCTGGTCTCGTTTCCGCCTATTGCTCGCGAAGATTACGAACCCCGCTGATTTCTATCGTTTTTGGGTTCGCTGTTATGCTACGGCTGCGAATGGCAGGATGCATCCGAACAATGCCGCACTTGATGCGTTGCACCGCCGACCTCCGCACCTCCCCCGACCTTCTTCAGCCCTCGCAACCGCTGTGCTGATTCCGCACCCGCGACGAGCGGTATCAAGGTCACAGATCAATGACTTCCACCGGCCAAGAATTGCTGCGACGAACATGAATGGCTGGTTTGGTGACGCCACATAGTGGCGCCGAGACTATATCGAATGGCAGTAAAGGGCCGTTACCGATTAAATGCCCGGGGAGCAGTTTACTCCCGAGCCGTCGTTACCTTGGCACCCTTGTCTGATGCCGGTTGCGTGATCCAGGAAAGACCTGCTGACAGCACACACAGGGCTGCCGTCACCCAGGCAATCGCCGAGAATGCGGCGTCACTTGCAGCAAGGCGTGCGGCTTCCAGCATTGGGGAAAGTTCGCCCGAAGGTTCGCCAAAGCCGGGGATGGAGGCAGTCTTGTCGCCCAGCATGGAGGTATAGCGATAAGCGGCGAGACTCCCCATGGCTGCGACCGCGATCAAGCCTGCCACGCGGGAAATCGCATTGTTGATTCCCGACGCCGCCCCAGTGTCCTCGTCTTCAACCGAGGTCATCACCGCTGTCGAAAGCGGTGACACTACCAGAGCCATGCCTAGCCCCATCACGATCATCGATGGAAATACCGCGAACCAGAAACTGTGCATACCCGAATCGACCACGGCAGCTAGGCCCGCAAAGGCCGCGGCCACGATCATGCTGCCGACAGTCATGGGTAGGCGTGGTCCAAGACGATCCGACAAATGCCCGACCGGGCCAGACAGGACCGCAATGGCCAGCGACAAGGGTAGGAAGAGGACGCCGACCGTCGCCTCGGCCAGACCCCAACCGGCAATAAGCAACATGGGTAGATAAAAGAGGATGCCCGACAAGGCGAAATAGAGAAAGAAGGTCGCCGCGTTGGCGCCGGAAAAAGCCTTGATCCTGAACAATGACAGGTCGATCATCGGGGCTTTCTGAAATGCCTCCCAGATGATGAACCCGAAAAGTACGATCAAACCCCCGATCATGAAGATCGCCGTCGCGCCGGATGCAGGCTGATCGGCCTCGGCAGCCGGCGCGGTAAGAGCGTAAGCCAGGGAACCGAATGCGACGATCGCGAGAACGGCCCCGACCAGGTCGAGCTTGCGCTGCCCCGTCGCCTCATCCGGTGGAACTTTCAGCAAGAGCAGGATGGCGGCACCGCCAAGCGGCAGGTTGATTGCAAATATCGCGCGCCAGATACTGTCGTCAAAGGCGGATAATAGAAAGCCCCCCAATACCGGACCAAGCGCGGTCGTCAGGGCCGAAGAGGCCGCCCAGATCCCGATTGCCCTGCCTCGCTCGTCTTTCGGATAAGCCTTGGCAATGATTGCAAGGCTTGCGGGAACCATGAATGCCGCGCCCGCGCCTTGAGCGGCCCGGGCCAGGATCAGGTAACTCACATCCGGCGCGATCGCGCACACAAGTGACGCCACGATGAACAGGATGATCCCGGTAATGAAGATGCGCCGAAGGCCGAACTTGTCACCCGCGCTTCCACCAACGAGAATCAGAGCCGATAGTGTCAGGGCATAGGCGTTGGAAATCCACTGCGCATCGGCGAGAGACGCGCCAATATCGCTGCGAATTGCCGGGATCGCAATCGAAACGACCGATCCATCGATAAATCCGAGCGCGGAAGCAAGTATGGCCGCGATCAGGACAAGACGCCGCCGCGCCCGAGGACAAAATGAACCGTCCCCTCCGGGAGGAGAGGAAAGAGGTATCGGATCCGGGCTGGCCTCGCACGGGGAATGCATATGAACAAATCTAGCTGCAGCTTACGTTTCTGACAATGAAGACGCCGCCAATCGTAGAGTTGGTCTTGCTGTGTGTATTGCAACTGCCACTCCTTCGGCGCTAGACTGATCTCAGGACATGGCTGGAACGTCGTGCTGTGCGAGCAGATGTTCGAATTCCTTGGCGAGCCGCAAATTCGCACAGTGTCGTGCCAGTATTTTCGCGACGCCGCGCTGCTCAGGAATACGCCGATGCCCGATGCTTCCCTCTATTACCACCCGTACGACGCCGGGTGCTTCCCTGTAACCATTTGGAATTGCTTCGTAGTCTTGATGCAGGATATCAGGACTTGGCACGAGAATGGCGCAGCAACCCGACATCAGCGGCAAGACGGAAGCGAAACTCGGCAAGCCCGAACTGAGCCTTTCGGCGGCGTCAGGTACTGGTCCCGATCCTCGGCTCGTCTCCCTGGCCCGGCTCCTCGCTCGACGGGCAGCGCGTGGCCTCTACGAGCAGCAGAAGGATCGTTCCGCACCACGCGCGTAATCCCTGAGGAGGCCCGGACATGAAGGTTGCCGTCTACGCGCGTTATTCCTCGGACAACCAGCGTGAGGCATCCATCGCCGACCAGTTCCGCATGTGCCGGCTACGCGCCGAGAAGGAAGGCTGGACCGTCATCGAGGAATATTCCGACCAGGCCATCTCCGGCTCCAGCATGATCCAGCGCCCCGGCATCCAGGCGCTGATCATGGACTCCGCGCGGGGCCGCTTCGATCTGATCCTGTCGGAAGCGCTGGATCGGATCAGCCGGGACCAGGAGGACATCGCCGGCATCTTCAAACGCATGACCTATGCTGGCGTAAGGATGTTCACTCTGTCCGAAGGCGAGATCAGCGAGATGCATATCGGCCTCAAGGGCACGATGAACGCGCTGTTCCTCAAGGACCTCGCCGACAAGACCCGTCGCGGCCAGCGTGGCCGAGTCGAAGCCGGAAAGTCCGGTGGCGGCAATTCCTACGGCTATGACGTGGTCAAAAAGCTTGATGCCAATGGCGAGCCGATCAGAGGCGACCGGACCATTAACCCTGTCCAAGCCGAAGTCATCCGCCGCATCTTCCGCGATTATGCCGCAGGGAAGTCGGCCAAACGGATTGCGGCCGAGTTGAACCACAACGGGGTGGAGGCTCCATCCGGCGGCGCCTGGGGCTTCAGCACCATCAATGGCAACCGGAAGCGCGGCAACGGCATCCTCAACAACGAGATGTATATCGGCAAGATCGTCTGGAACCGACAGCGCTTCGTCAAGGATCCCGACACCGGCAAGCGCCAGGCGCGGCCCAACCCGGAAGAGGAATGGGTGGTCCAGGAGGCGCCCGAGCTGCGCATTATCGAGGATGATCTCTGGAATGCCGCCAAGGAACGACAGAAGTCGATCAAGCACGAACGGCGGGATGATGGCAAAGGGGTCGAGAACCATTTCCGCGACCGGCGGCGGCCGAAGTATCTGCTTTCCGGGCTGACCAGATGCGGCTGCTGTGGTGGTGGCTACTCAATGATCTCCGCTCAGTTGCTCGGCTGCTCGACCAGGCGGAACAAGGGCACCTGCCAGAACAACACAAACATCCGACGAGACGCACTGGAGACCCGCGTGCTGAACGCGTTGCGCCATAACCTGATGCAGCCCGAGCTGTTCCAGGAGTTCTGCGACGAGTTCACCCGCGAGATGAATCGGCTGCGGATGGAAGGCCGGGCCTCGATCGACGCCGCCGAGGCGGAGATCAAGAAGATCGAGCGGGAGCTCGACAAACTGATGAAGCTCATCCTCGCATCGGGCAGTGACGATGCGCCCACGCGAATGATGAAGCGAATGAAGGAGCTTGAAACGCGTCAGAGAGATTTGCGGGCATTCCTGCATGAGGCTGATAAGCCCCCTCCCCTGCTGCACCCGAACATGGCACACCATTACCGCGCCCAGGTCGAAGAACTCTATGCCGCGCTTCAGGAAGCTTCCGAGGCAAGGCGGATGGAGGCAACGGATGTGCTGAGGTCACTGGTCGACGAGATCGTGCTGACCCCAGATGCAGATAGCGGCAAGCTTCGGATCGAGGTGCGGGGCGATCTAGCCGGAATCCTTGCGATCTCGCTGGAACGCAAAAAGCCCGCCGGAGGGGCGGGCGGATCGCAATTTGAGTTGGTTGCGGGGGTAGGATTTGAACCTACGACCTTCAGGTTATGAGCCTGACGAGCTACCGGGCTGCTCTACCCCGCGCCGGTTGCAGCGCTTTTGTCTGCGTTGCTTGTTTTCATCGTTTCAGAGA
>NZ_QZCG01000039.1 GCF_003591515.1 Paracoccus onubensis | reverse complement strand
CAGTCGCGCGGCATAGGCCGCCGACAGGTCCGTGGCCAGCGGCGCCATCGAGGCGCCGTCTGCGGCGATGTGATGCAGCACCAGAAGCAGCACATGATCCTGCTTCGACAGGCGCAGCAGCGTCGCCGCCAGCGGCAGGCCGTTTTCCAGATCCAGCAGTTGCGCCGCTCCCTCGGCCAGCGCGGCCGGCAAATCCGCTTCGGAGATCCGGCGCTGTTTCAGGGTCAGGGCGGCGCTGTGCAGCAGCTCCTGCCGGGGCGTGTCGGCGGCGGGAAAGCGGGTACGCAGGGTCTCGTGCCGGGCGATGACATCGTTCAGCGCCGCTTGCAGCGCATCGGCGTCAAGCTGGCCTTCGATGCGCAGCGCCATGGGGATGTTATAGGTGGCCGAGGGCCCCTCGATCTGGCCAAGGAACCACAGCCGCTGCTGGGCGAAGGACAGGGGCATCATTGCGGGGCGCGGGCGCGGGGCCAGTTCCGGGCGCGCGGTTTGCGGGATGTCCTGGGCGGCGATGCGGGCGGCCAGTGCCTCGGGCGTGGGGTTTTCGAAGATGGCGCGGATCGGCAGGTCGATGCCGAATTCGGGGCGGATACGACCGATCAGCCGGGTGGCCAGCAGGGAATCCCCGCCAAGCGCGAAGAAGCTGTCATCGATGCCGGGGCTGTCGATGCCAAGCACCTCGGCGAACAGCGCGGCCAGTTTGGCCTCGGTTTCGTTGCGGGGCGCGCGCCGCGGTCCCGCGGCGATCACGGGGGCGGGCAGGGCGCGGCGGTCCAGCTTGCCATTCGGGGTCAGCGGCAATTCGTCCAGCCGCAGGATGGCGGCGGGGACCATGTAGTCGGGCAGGGCAGCGGCCAGCGCCCGGCGCAGGGCATCGCAGTCCAGTTCCAGTTCCGGTGCCACGACATAGGCGGCCAGCTGCTTCTGCCCGGGCCTGTCCTCGCGGGCGATGACGGCGGCCTGGGGATAGCCTTCCCGGGCGATGGCGGCCTCGATCTCGCCGGGCTCGATGCGGAAGCCGCGGATCTTGATCTGCTGATCGGCGCGGCCGATGAATTCGACCTGTCCGTCCTCGCGCCAGCGGGCCAGATCGCCCGAGCGGTACATGCGCTGTCCGGGGCTGAACGGATTGGCCAGGAAGCGTTCGGCGGTCAGGTCGGGGCGGTTCAGATAGCCCTGCGCCAGACCCGCCCCCGAGATATACAGCTCGCCCACAACTCCAACAGGTACAGCCTGCA
>NZ_QZCG01000038.1 GCF_003591515.1 Paracoccus onubensis | reverse complement strand
GGCGACGCTGCTGCGCCTGTCGAAGCAGGATCATGTGCTGCTTCTGGTGCTGCATCACATCGCCGCAGACGGCGCCTCGATGGCGCCGCTGGCCACGGACCTGTCGGCGGCCTATGCCGCGCGACTGGAGGGCCACGCCCCCGACTGGCCGCCCCTGCCGGTGCAATATGGCGATTACACGCTGTGGCATCGTGAATTGCTGGGACAGCGCGACGATCCCACATCGCGATACGCCACCCAGCTCGCCTTCTGGAAAAAGACCCTCGGCGATATCCCCGAGCAGATACAATTACCCGCAGATCGAAGCAGACCCCCAGTGCCAACATATCGGGGGCGCAGCCTGTCCTTCCGGCTGGACGAACAGACCCATGCCGGGCTGAACCGTCTGGCACGCAGCCATCACGCATCGCTGTTCATGGTGCTGCATACGGCCCTTGCGGCAACGCTGCACCGGTTGGGCGGCTCAACCCGGTTCGCCATCGGCACGCCCGTCGCCGGGCGCGACGATCCGGGCATGGCGAACATGATCGGGATGTTTGTCAATTCACTGGCGCTGCCGACCGACTGTTCCGGCCAGCCCGGTTTTATCGATCTGCTGACCCGGCTGCGCGATGCCGATCTGGCCGCCTTCGATCACGCCGATCTGCCGTTCGATCTGCTGGTCGAGGGAATGGACCTGCCTCGCCGTCCCGATCTGCATCCGCTGTTTCAGGTGATGCTGTCGCTGACACCTCTGGGCCGGATCGCACCCGATCTGGGTTCCGCGCGCAGTGAGAACCTGTTCCTTCTGCCCGAAGTCGCGAAATTCGATCTGAGCCTCGATCTGTTCGACGCCACCGCCGCCGATGGCACCCCTGCCGGGCTGAAGGCGGTTCTGGAATATGCCAGTGACATTTTCGACGAATACACGGCGATCCGCATCCGCGACAGCTTTACGGCGATGATAGCGGCGATGCTGGAGGACCCGGCCCAACCCATCGTGCGACCGGCACTGATGTCCCAGGCTGCCCAGGATCGCGTATTGGCACTTGGTCGGGGCGGTGAGACAGGCTTTGACGGGCGCCTGATGGGGCAACGTTTTGCCGATCGCGCCGCCATTGCTCCCGACGCTCCGGCGTTGCGGTTCCGCGATCAGTCATGGACCATGGGGCAACTTGACGCTCGCGTGAACCGCCTGTCCCGCGCGTTGCTGGCGCAGGGCGCCGGACCGGGCCGCAAACTGGTGCTGGCCATGACCCGCTCGGACCGCGCAATCGTCGCAATACTCGCGGCGTTCCGCACCGGCACGGCATTCGTCACCATCGATGCCGGACAATCGCCTGCCCGGGCCGCCGAGATGATCAGGGAATTCGACCCCGATCTGGCACTGATCCACGGCCCGGCATCGGAGAGACTGGATTTCACCTGCCCGGTCATCTCGCTGGAGGATGAGCCTGACGAAAACGACGCCCCGCTGATGCAGGCCGAACTGCCCCGCCCCATTCGGCCCGGGGACCCGGCCTATGTCATCTTCACCTCGGGTTCGACCGGACAGCCCAAGGGGGTTGTCGTGTCGCAATCGTCGATCGCCATGCTGGCGCATCAGCAAGAGCCGCTGTATCGCATGCTGGCCCGCGATGCGGGGATCGACGGCCCGATGCGCGCCGCCCTGACCGCGCCTTTGCAATTCGATGCGGCGTTCGAGGAATTGCTGGTCCTTGCCGCCGGGCATGAGGTCGACCTGATCGATGACGAGACCCGGCAGGATGGTCCTGCGCTCGTGGCGCATCTGCATCACCGCAAGATCCAGTTCATCGACAGCACTCCTGCATTTTTCGAAGCCTTGTGCAATTGCGGTCTGCTGGAGGGCGACGCCGCCCCCCGGATCGTCTTTCTGGGCGGCGAGGGCATGTCCCCGGCATTGTGGCAACGCCTGCGCGAAACACCGGGCATCGCCGCCTGCAACGTCTATGGTCCAACCGAATTCACCGTCGATGCCAGTCTGGCGCATCTGGCCGACAGCACCGAAGTGACCTTGGGGCGGCCGCTGAAAGGCGCGCAATTTCACATTCTCGACGCGTCCTTGCAGGCTGTACCTGTTGGAGTTGCGGGCGAGTTGTATATCTCGGGGGCGGGTCTGGCGCAGGGCTATCTGAACCGCCCCGACCTGACCGCCGAACGCTTCCTGGCCAATCCGTTCAGCCCCGGACAGCGCATGTACCGCTCGGGCGATCTG
>NZ_QZCG01000037.1 GCF_003591515.1 Paracoccus onubensis | reverse complement strand
CTGTCAACGGCGGAGTAAAACCCGGCCACGCGGCGGCGCAAAAGTCTGCCAGTTAGCGGCACAAGCACGGAACGTCGGGAGGGCGTAGCCCGACCAGAGTTCCGTGCTTGTGCCGTTGGCATTTTTTGAAAGGGGTCAGCCGGCCTTTCGGGCGCGGCTTTGGGCGAGACGATAGCTCTGGCCATTCATTTCGAGAATGCTGACGTGGTGGGTCAGCCTGTCGAGAAGCGCGCCGGTGAGGCGTTCGGAGCCGAATGTCTCGGTCCATTCGTCAAAAGGCAGATTGCTGGTGATCAGGATCGAGCCGCGCTCGTAACGTTGCGAGATCAGCTCGAACAGGAGCTCGGCGCCGGTTTTCGACAAGGGCACGAAGCCGAGTTCGTCGATGATGAGAAGCTTGTATCCGGCCATCTGCTTCTGAAGGCGGAGTAAACGGCGTTCGTCACGGGCTTCCATCATCTCACTGACCAGGGCCGCGGCGGTGGTGAAGCCGACGGAAAGACCCTTCTGGCAGGCGGCCAGCCCGATGCCGAGGGCAACATGGGTTTTCCCAGTGCCCGATGGCCCGAGGGCGATGACGTTTTCACGCCTGCCGATCCATTCGCAGCGTGCCAGTTCCAGCACCTGCATCTTGTTGAGCTTGGGAATGGCGGCGAAGTCGAAGCTGTCCAAGCTTTTGACCGCTGGGAATTTGGCGGCCTTGATGCGCCGCTCGACCATCCGCCTTTCCCGGTCGATGAGTTCCAGTTCGACCAGCCGGGCCAGATAGCGGACATGGTCCACGCCTTCCGCCGCACATTGCCCGGCCAGCTTCTGATGCTCGCGCAGGAACGTGGGCAGCTTGAGTGCCTTGAGATGATGGGCGAGCAGGATTTCCGGAGCGTCGCTCATGCCATATCTCCCGCCAACAGCCGCATGTAGGAACGCGCCTCGGTCTTCTCGACCGTTGCCTTGGGCAGATAGGGATAGCAGTCCAGGTCCAGCCTGGGCGGTCGGCGTTCCACCCGGCACAACAGGAGATGCTTCACAGCGTCGAAGCCGATTGCACCCATGTGGAGCGCCTGCTTCACGGCGACCTGGAGATCGGCCAGATCGAAGGTTTCCAGCAGCCGCAAAACCTGGACGTATTCGCGGCGGCCATGCCGGTTCATGCGGGCCTCCATCAGCCGGCGCAGTGTCGCGAACTCTTCGGGAAGGTCCCAGCCCTGAAGCGGCGCTGCCTGCTCAAGCGCATTGATCTTCTGTTCCAGCAGCGGCAGGTAATGGATCGGGTCGAAGACGATCTCGTCACGATCCCAACACCGGGGATGGCGGGCGATCACTTCCCCACGGCAACCGATGACCACCGTGTCGACATAGGCCTGGATCCAGACATCCTGATGTCCGAAGGCGACCGGCACCGAGTAGTCATTAGTCTTGTAGCGCACCAGAGATTGGGACGAGACCCGCCCATTGTCCTGATCACAGGCCTCGAAAGGCGCGGCCGGGAATGGGCGCATCGCTGCCAGATCGTGTTGCAACCGCGCGCCGATGGTATCGCTTTCGCCGCGCAGAACATCGAGCTGGCGACGCTCGCATTGCTCCTCCAGCCAGAGGTTGAATGCCTCCCAGGTTGCAAACTCGGGCATCGGCACCATGAAGTTGCGTCGGGAATAGCCGACCAACCCCTCGACCTTCCCCTTGTCATTGCCCTTGCCCGGACGGCCATAGCGATCCCGGATCAGGTAGTGCGACAGGAACCCGCTGAACAGTTCCGCCCGTTTGCGGGTGCCGTCGGGCAGGATCTTTGCCACCAGGCATCGGTCATTATCATAGACGATCGACTGCGGAACCGCGCCGAAGAAGGTGAAGGCATGGATATGGCCGTCGACCCAGGCTTCGGCCACCGCCGCCGGATAGGCCCTGACATAGCAGGCATCGCTATGCGGCAGGTCCAGAACGAAGAAATGAGCTTTCTGCTCAATACCACCAATCCTGACCTGCGCCTCGCCAAAATCGGCCTGCGCATGACCCGGCGGATGCGCCAGCGGCACAAATACTTCCTGCCGACGCTTCTCCCGCTCCCGAATGTAATCCTTGATGATCGTGTAACCGCCGGTGAACCCGCATTCCTCGCGGAGCCGGTCGAATACCCGCTTTGCCGTGTGCCGCTGTTTGCGCGGCATATGGCGATCCGCCTCAAGCCACGCGTCGATGATCGGAATGAACGGCTCAAGCTTCGGCCGCCTGACCTCGGCCGTGCGCCGATAGCCCGGCGGCACCGAAAAGGTCATCATCTTCGCAACCGTATCGCGGGAGATGTTGAATTCCTTCGCCGCCTGACGCTGGCTCATGCCCGCCGCGCAAGCCTGACGCACCTTCAGATATAGTTCCACGCTGTAGATCCTCCCGCCCTCCCTGCAACTACAGAAAGGGAAAAGGTGGACGACTTTTACACCGCCCGCAGCAGCACCAAGCCGCCGCTTCCGTGGACTAATTTCGCACCGCCGTTCTCA
>NZ_QZCG01000036.1 GCF_003591515.1 Paracoccus onubensis | reverse complement strand
GTAAGCGCGACGCCGATCCCCTCCTGCCATTTTTGAGTTGATGCCTTCATTCTCCACGCACATGTGCGGCGGAGGTTTTGGATTTGGAGAGAGACGGCAAAATGGGCGTCCAATTGGACGGCTCTATAGGCGTCGGGGTCTCGCGGCTTGAGGTGATCGGGGGGCCAAGCGGTCGTCGGCGGCGGACGAAGGCAGAGCGGGCGCGGATCGCGGCGGAGAGCATGATGCCCGGGGTGACGGTCGCAGATACTGCGCGCAAGCACGGCACGACCCGCTGGCAGATTTACGATTGGCGCAAGCAGATACGCAAAGGTAATTTGGTGGTGCCCGAAAGCGTGGCGGCCTTGCCGTTCTTCGCGGAACTGGTGGTTGATGACAGCGCGACTGAGGCTTCGGCGGCCGTCCCCGGGTCTGATCTCGAAATCGTGGTGGGCGACATCGTCATCCGCGCGGGTCCTGGTGTCGACGAGGGCCAACTGACCCGGGCAATCCGCGCGGCACGGGCAGCGGCGTCGTGATGTTCGGCCAGGGCGGCCCGGTGAAGGTCTTCGTGGCGACCCGGCCTGTCGACTTTCGCAAGGGGATCGACGGTCTGGCACTGGCGGTGCAGGAGATGTTCGGGATGGACCCGTTCTGCGGAGCCGCCTTTGTGTTCCGAGCGAAGCGGGCGGATCGGATCAAGCTCTTGATCTGGGATCAGACCGGGATGGTGCTGGTTCACAAGCGGCTCGAGGGCGGCAAGTTCGTCTGGCCACAGGTGCGCGACGGGGTCATGCGCATGTCCGGAGCGCAGTTTGCAGCGCTGTTTGAGGGCGTGGATTGGCGGCTGGTCCGACCCGAACGGGCGCGGCGCCCGCTGGCGGCGGGGTGACTGGCAGGCTGCGTCGAAACGCCTGTTTTTGCTGGCCTGCAAGGGCATCCTGTGATTCACTTCCCGCCATGGAAACAGCTGATCTTGCGCGCGAAAACGCCCTGCTGAAGGCCCGCCTCGCCGAGGTGGAGGCGACGCTGGCCGAGACGCAAGAGGCCAATCGGCGGCTGCAGGATATCCTGCACGCGGCGCAGCGCGAGAAATTCGGCAAGCGCTCCGAAAAGCTCTCGCCCGACCAGTTCAACCTGCCCCTGGAAGATGCCGAATTTGCTCAAGGTGTGCTCGAGGCAGCACAAGAAAAGGCCGAAGCGGCGATGCAACGGGCGCGCGGAGAAACACCGCGCAAGCCCAAGCGCAACCGTGGCCATCTGCCGTCGCATCTGCCCCGGGTCGAGCGCGTGATCGAGCCTGCCAGCACGCTCTGCCCCTGTGGATGCGGCGAGATGGCCAGGATCGGGGAAGACGTGTCCGAACGGCTCGACGTGATCCCCGCCCAGTTCCGGGTGCTGGTCACGCGGCGCCCGAAATACGCCTGCCGCCGTTGCTCGCAAGCTGTCGCGCAGGCCCATGCCCCCGAGCATGTCGTGCCCGGCGGGCTGCCCACGGAACTCTTCATCGCCTGGATTATCGTCTCGAAGTTCGGTGACCACCTGCCGTTTTATCGGCAGGCCGAGATCTTCAAGCGGCAAGGGATCGATCTGGACCGCGGCACACTCGGCAACTGGGTCGGGCGCGCCTGTTTCCACCTGATGCCCGTCATCAACCATATGCGTGCCCATCTGCGCAGTGCCGACCGCATCTTCGTGGATGAAACCCGCGCGCCGGTGCTGAAACCGGGCCTGAAACGCACCAAGAGCGGCTTCTTCTGGGCCGTCGTCGCCGATGATCGCGGGCATGGCGGTGCTGGCCCACCCATCGTGCTGTTCCATTACGCCCCCGGCCGGGGGAAAGAACATCCTTTGAAGTTCCTTGGCGGATACCGGGGCCGCTTCCTGCAATGCGACGCCTACCAGTCCTACAACGCGATGACCGAGATCGCGCGCGACAATGGTCCGTGGCAACTGGTCTATTGCTGGACCCATGTCCGCCGCCGCTTCGTAAAGCGCTTCGAGAGCGATGGCTCACCCATTGCCGAGGAAATGCTGCGCCAGATCGCGCTGCTTTATCAGATCGAGAAGTCCGTGCGGAGCAAGGAGGCCGCTATGCGCCTTGCTGCCCGGCGTGAGCATTCGGCCCCGATCATCGCGGCGCTGAAACCCTGGCTGGAAGCCCAACTCTCGCGCATCCCGCAGAAATCCCAGCTTGCCGAAGACATCCGCTACTCCCTCGCGCACTGGCCCGGACTGATCCGCTTCCTCGAGCACGGCATGCTGGAGCTCGACACCAACCCGGTCGAGAACCAGATCAGGCCGATTGCCCTGACAAGAAAAAATGCACTCTTCGCCGGGAATGAAGTCGGCGCCGAAAACTGGGCTATGCTCGCCTCGCTGGTCGCTACCTGCAAGATGTCCGACGTGAACCCGGTCGACTATCTCGCCGCCACACTGCGCGCCATCCTCGACGGTCACCCGCAAAGCGGTATCGAAGACCTCATGCCATGGCGCTTCAACCAGCCGTCAAGCCTCGCAGCATAGGGCCGCAACGTCGCGCTTAC
>NZ_QZCG01000035.1 GCF_003591515.1 Paracoccus onubensis | reverse complement strand
GAAGAAACGGGCGGGGTTTGTCATTGGGAGGCCCGGATACGGTCCATCAGCTCCTTGCCGAATTGTTCTTCATATTGCTTGTAGGGGTCGGCCAGCGCGTCGCGGAATGCCGCCTTCTGTTCCGCTGTGAGTTCGTTGACCTCCATCCCCTGTTCCTTCAGCGTGGCGACGCCCGAGGTTTCCACCTCGTCCACATAGGCACGCATCGCGGTGACGGCATCCTTGGTGGCGGTTTCGAACGCGGCTTTTTGCTCGTCGTCCAGACCGCCCCAGAGTTGCGGCGAAATCAGGATCACGGCTGGCGAATAGACATGGCCGTCCAGCGTCAGATATGTCTGCACCTCGCTGAGTTTGGCCGAAACGATTACCGAAAGCGGGTTTTCCTGCCCGTCGATCGCGCCCTGCTGAAGCGCACCGATCACCTCGGGCCATGCCATCGGGGTGGGCGCGGCACCCAACGCCTCGAAGGCGGTGATATGGACCGGGTTCTCCATGGTGCGGATTTTCAGGCCTTCGGTGTCTTCGGGAGCGGCGATCGGGCCGCGATTATTAGTGATATGGCGGAAACCCTGCTCACCCCAAGCCAATGCGTGCATGCCCGCGTCGTCGAATTTGGCCAGCATCTCCTGCCCGATCTCGCCATCCAGCACCTTGCGGGCGTGATCGAGGCTGTCGAACAGGAAGGGCACGTCGAACACGCCCGATTCAGGGACGAAATTCGAGAGCGTGCCGGTCGAGACGATGGTCATCTGGATCGTGCCGAGCTGCACGCCTTCGACCACCTCGCGTTCGCCTCCAAGTCCTGATGACGGGAAATGCCGGAAGGTGAACTGATCGCCAAGCGCCGCGGTCAGCGATTCCTCGAACGCCTTGGCGGCGACGCCGTAATGGCTGTCTTCGGCCAGAGCATAGCCGATCTTGATCTCTTCCGCGGCGGCGGGCGCGGCGATGGCGGCCATTAGGGCAGCGGCGCAGAGTTTTTTCATGTTATATCCTCCCCTGTTGGAGCGGAGTTTGCGCGAGCTTGCGGGCAAGTTCAATAATCTGTTCAGTCAAAGTCGCAACGCGGAGTTTCCGGAAATGTGTTCCCCTTGCTGCAGAATGGCCGCGAGGCTTTGAAATCATGTTCCTGCATTGTGGGGAATTTGCGAAAATTGTTTTACTTTGTGAAGAAGGTGCCCGATTCAATCCTTATTTCCGGACGATCTTTGTCCTGATATTGTGGTCAAGATTGAAACACCCGATCTATGCAGCCGAACCAATCAGGAGTCCGCTATGCGCAAGACCATTATTTCGGCAATCCTTGCCCTTGGGGCGATGTCTGCCCCCGCCCTGGCCGAGACGATCCGCGTCGGCATGTCGGGCGGCTATTTTCCCTTTACCTTCACCCGTGCCGATGAGTTGCAGGGATTCGAGGTGGATCTCATGCGGGCCGTCGCGGAAGAAACCGGGGATGAGGTGGAATTCGTCACCATGTCCTTTTCGGGTCTGATCGGGGCGCTGGAATCCGGGCGCATCGACACGGTTGCGAACCAGATCACCATCACCCCCGAGCGCGAAGCGAAATTCGCCTTCACCCAGCCCTATGTCTATGATGGCGCGCAGGTCGTCGTGAAAGAGGGCAACGAGGGCGAGATCAGCGGGCCGGAAAGCCTCAAGGGCCGGTCGGTCGCGGTCAACCTTGGCTCGAATTTCGAGGAATTGCTGCGTAACCTTCCCTATGCCGACGAGATCGACATCCGCACCTATGAATCGAATATCGAACAGGATACGGCGCTTGGCCGGGTGGATGCCTTCGTGATGGACCGGGTGTCCTCGGCGCAGGTAATCGCGAAAAGCCCGCTGCCGCTGGCGCTTGCCGGGCAGCCTTTCGATGAGATCCGCAATGCCCTGCCGTTCCGCAACGACGAGGAAGGCACGGCGCTGCGCGACCGCGTGGATGCCGCGATCACCACGCTGAAGGAAAACGGCAAGCTGGCCGAAATCTCGCAGAAATGGCTGGATGCCGATGTGACGAAGCCGCTTGCGGAAGCTGACTGATGCGCCCGCTGGACATCGCCTATATGTGGGAGCTTGTGCCGGTGATCGCCGGTTACATCCCGCTGACCCTGTTCATGGCGGTTATCGCCATGGCGGCGGCGCTGGTATTGGCGGCGCTGCTGGCCGTGGTGCGGGTTCTGCGAATCCCGGTGGTGGACAGGGTCGTGGCGGTGTTCATCAGCTTTTTCCGCGGCACGCCTTTGCTGGTGCAATTGTTCCTGTTCTATTACGGCCTGCCGCAGATGCTGAGTTTCCTGACCTCGATCGACGGGGTGACTGCGGCGATTTTCGGGCTGACCCTGCATTTTTCGGCCTATATGGCGGAAAGCATCCGCGGCGCGATCCTTGGCGTCGATCGCAGCCAATGGGAGGCCGCGCAATCCATCGGCATGACGCGAGGCCAGCTTTTGCGGCGGATCATCCTGCCGCAGGCCGCGCGGGTGGCGGCGCCGACACTGATGAATTACTTCATCGACATGATCAAAAGCACCTCGCTGGCCTTCACCCTTGGCGTGACCGAGATGATGGGCGCGGCGCAGAAAGAGGCAGCCGGCAGCTTTCTGTATCTCGAGGCGTTTCTGCTTGTGGCGCTATTCTACTGGGCCATCGTCGAAATCCTTTCCGTCGGGCAGCGGCGGATGGAGCGGCATCTTGGAAAGGCGGTGGCGCGGTGAGCTGCGAGATACGGATCGACAAGCTGGTCAAGCGGTTCGGCGGCAATACCGTGCTGAACGGGATCGACCTGTGCCTGCAACCGGGCGAAAGGGTGGCCATCATCGGGCCGTCGGGAACCGGGAAATCCACCCTGCTGCGTTGCCTGAACTTTCTTGACCGGCCTGATGAGGGCCGGTTCACGCTTGGCGATCTATCGGTTGATGTCGCCCGTGCGAGCAAGGCCGATATGCTGGCGATACGGCGGCGGACCGGCTTCGTCTTTCAGAACTATGCGCTTTTCGCCAACAAGACCGCCCGGCAGAACATCATGGAAGGGCTGACCACGGTGCGCAACTGGCCGAAGCCCAAGGCCGAGGCGCGCGCCGCCGAGATCCTTCAGCAGATCGGGCTTGGCGACCGGGGCGACAGCTATCCTTCGGCGCTGTCGGGGGGGCAGCAGCAGCGGGTCGGGATCGGG
>NZ_QZCG01000034.1 GCF_003591515.1 Paracoccus onubensis | reverse complement strand
GGTCCGGGGGCAGCGCCCCCGGCCGTCGCGGGACGCAGTAACCGGCGTTCCCGATTCAGTGCGACATTCCGGTTGCCGATGCCTGCTCAGAACCGGGTTACCGCGGCCACGCTATGCAGCGCCCATCCGGGCTATCAGACCAGAACGGCATCAACTATTCTGCGCTGGTCATTTCTCCCTTTCGGGTCGGTTCTCCGGCGGGTCCCACATGCTGCATCAGCCATGCCGCTATCCGCAGCAGGCGGGCGTCGTCCCCCAGCCGCCCGACGATCTGCAACCCCATGGGCAGACCGTCCCGGGTCAGGAACAGAGGCAGGGTCACGACCGGAGTTCCGCAAAGCGTCCAGATGCCGTTGAACGCAGAATCGCCGGTACTTCCCAGACCTTCCGGCGCGGGGCCGGGGCTGGCCGCACAAAGGATCGCGTCGTAACGGTCGAATATCCGGTCCAGCCCGGCATTCAAATCCCTGCGCCAGTCCAGAGCCGACATGTAATCGCAGGCAGGGATTGTCTTTCCGGCATTCATCGCCTCGGTCAGTTTCAACGACATGAGGTGACGTCCGCGCTGTTCATACCCCGCGAAACATTTTGCCATCTCGACCTGATTTATCCGCGTCCTCACCTGCTGCGCCTCGGAAAATATCGCGGGCAGTTCAATCCTTTCCACCAAAGCGCCAAGAAGCCCTGCCAACTCGTCCAATGCCGCGCGCATGCGAGGATCAGTTGCAGGCGGCGCGGGCAGATCGACCAAGGCCAGCCGTGGTGTCGCGGATAGGGTGGAGATCGCCCCCTGATACAGTTGCGGCGCTGGCACCGGCCTGGTCGCCGGATCGGCAGGATCATGGCCCGCCATCGCCTCGGCCAGAAGCGCGGCACCCGGAACCGAGCGGGCAAAGACCCCGATCGTATCCAGAAAGGGCGATTGCTGAAGCACGCCGGAACGTCCGATCATGCCGAAACTGGGCTTATAGCCGACCACCCCGCAGAATGACGCCGGACGAATGACGGAGCCACCAGTCTGCGTGCCGACGGCCAGCGGCACCATTCCCGCCGCAACCGCCACGGCGGAGCCCGCGGACGAGCCTCCGGGCGTTCGCGAAACATCATGCGGATTCCGGGATTTCGACGGTTCCATAAAGGCCAGTTCGGTGGTTACGGTCTTCCCAATGACGACCGCGCCAGCCGCATGCAAACGCGCAACCAGTCCCGCATCTTCGGCGGGAACACGACCTTTGTCGATCGCGGTGCCGTTCTCGGTCGGTATGCGGGCCGTGTCGATGACATCCTTGATTCCAACCGGCAGCCCATGCAGCGCGCCAAGGACGGCGCCGGATTTGCGCCGCTCATCCAAAGCGCGCGCCCGTTCAAGCGCATGGTCGCCATCCAGCCATGCCCAGGCCTGCAGCTGCGGCTCGGTCTTCTCGATGCGGTTCAGACAGGCAGTCGTCAATTCAACCGCCGAAATTTCGCCTTGCGCAAGGCGCTCGCGCAGATCGGTGACATCGGCTTGGGTCAGGTCAGCGGCCATAGAATGCTCTTGGTGAATAATGGACGATATCCGGGACGATATATGTCAGCGGCACGGCGATAAAGACCATCGGAAGAAAAGACATGATCAAGGGTGACGATACTCAGTCATATTTCATCCCGCCCTTCACCCGAGCCACTTTTCCCTCAGCCGCGCAAAAATCGACAAAAGCCCGCACTGCGGCGATGCGCGGCCCGGATCGATTCCACAGCACGCCCGTCTGACGCACTTCCCCTGCTGGAAGTAATTTTTTCTGCAGGGGCAATCCTTCCGGCCAGGGCGGTGCCCAATCGGGAACGATAGAAACCCCCAGCCCGCGGCTTACCAGTGCAGCAATCGCGTCCAGCGCGTCGAGCTCCAGCCATTCCCGCACATTCAGATCATGCCGGCGCAGATAGCGATCGACGATCTGCCCTCCCCACTGGTTGCGATCGTATCGGATGAAGGGCTGCCCCGCGATCAGCCCATGCGGATCGCCGAGATCCAGACCCTCGGACGCGATCAGCATCAGCGGCTCATGCCGCAAGGTCTGCCAGCCCATCGATTTCGGGACCGGAAAATGCGGACGCACGATGATCGCCGCGTCCAGTTCGCCCGCCTGCACGCCCTGATAAAGCCTTGCCGACGAATCCGGGCGCAGGAAATATTCGATCCGGGGATGGCACAGGCGCAGACCGGCCAGAATTTCCGGCAGAATTCCGGTCATCGACGTTGCGGTCGCCCCAAGTCTCAGCCGTCCCGCCGGTTCGTCATTGGCGGCGCTGGCGCGCAGATCGCGGGCGGCCTCGATCAGTTGGCGGGCGGCGTCAAGCACCGCCAGACCCGATGCCGTCGGCCGTACCGTCCGGCCCGCGCGGGCGACCAGAGCATGATCCAGATCCTGCTCAAGCGTGCGCAACCGCTGCGCTACCGCGGCAGGCGTCAGATTCAGCCGCCGCGCCGCCTCGGCGATCGAGCCGCAATCGGCGACGGCAACGAAGCTTTCAAGAAAGCGGATGTCCATAAGATATGATTTCTATTTTTTGAAAGCATAAAAAGCAATATTAACCTGCTTTATATTCTGCTCTAATTTGCCCGCGAATCGAGGTCCCAGACCCATCGCCAGCCTTTCGAAGATAAGGAAACATCATGTCCATCGAAGCCAAATTCCGCAAACTTGGCACCGACAACGCGCCGGGACAGGAGACCCGCCAGAATGCCGCAGGCACCAATGCGCTGCTGCGGGGCGATCCGCTGGAAGGCCGCAAGGTGGATTTCTCGCATGGCGATGTGGATGCACATGAACCCACGCCCGGCGCATTCGAGCTTTTCTCGGCCGGAGTCGCCACGGGCGGGGCACAGGCCTATACCGAATACCGCGGCGATCTGGGCATCCGGGAAGAGCTTGCGCCCCGCATTGCCGGTTTCACCGGCGCCCCGGTCGATGCGGCGGACGGGCTGATCATTACGCCGGGCACGCAGGGCGCGCTGTTTCTTGCCATCGCCGCGACGGTAAGCCGCGGCGACAAGGTGGCTATCGTCCAGCCCGATTATTTCGCCAATCGCAAGCTGGTGGAATTCTTCGAGGGCGAAATGCTTCCCGTGCAGATGGATTACGTCAATGCGGATGATCGCAGTGCCGGGCTTGATCTGGACGGGTTGGAGGCCGCGTTCCGCGCCGGGGCGAAAACCTTCCTCTTTTCCAACCCCAACAATCCGGCGGGTGTCGTCTATTCAGCCGATGAGATCCGTCAGATCGCTGCCTTGGCCGGGCAATATGGGGTGACGGTAATCGCCGATCAGCTGTATTCCCGTCTGCGCTACAGCGGCGCGACCTATACCCATCTGCGGGCCGAGGCCGTCGATGCCGAGAATGTGGTGACCATCATGGGGCCCTCCAAGACCGAGTCGCTCTCGGGTTACCGGCTGGGCGTGGCTTTTGGGTCAAAGGCGGTAATCGCGCGAATGGAAAAGCTTCAGGCGATCGTCAGCCTGCGCGCACCCGGTTATAGTCAGGCGGTCCTGCGCGGCTGGTTTGCGGAACCCGATGGCTGGATGGATGAGCGCATCCGTCGCCATCAGGAGATTCGCGACCATCTGCTGTCGACATTGCGCGCGGTCGATGGCGTCTTCGCCCGCACCCCGCAGGCGGGCAGCTATCTTTTTCCCCGCCTTCCCGATCTGGCCGTGAGCCATGGCGATTTCGTCAAGATCCTGCGGCTTCAGGCGAATGTGATCGTCACCCCCGGCACCGAATTCAGCCCGCATACCGCAAGCAGCGTGAGGTTGAACTTCTCGCAGGATCACGATGCCGCCCTTGCCGCGGTAGAACGTATGGCCGCATTGATCGAAAGATATCGCGCATGAACTCCGACCTTCCGATCCCGCAAGGCAATTACGTTCCGGCAAAACGTCATGGCAGCCTGATCGTGACTTCCGGCATGACGCCGCGTCGCGAGGGCGTTCTGATCCTGACCGGCAATGTCAGTTCCGCCACCCCGCTCGAGGATTATCGAGAAGCCGTCGAACTGGCCTGCGGCAACGCGCTGAACGCCGCGAATGCGCAGCTTCGGCAGGGAGAACGGATCGCCGCAGTTCTCAGCCTTTCGGTCTTTATCGCCGCCGATCCGGATTTTACCGCGCATTCGAAACTGGCCGATTTCGCCTCGGATTATCTTCGCGACAGGCTTGGTCCCCAGGGCGTAGGCGCGCGCGCGGCGGTTGGGGTCGCCACGCTGCCCGGCAATGCGCCAGTCGAGATCCAGTTGATCGCCACAGTTTGACACAGCGCGTCCTGGCAAGGCTGATCCGCACCATGTCTTCGCCGGAATGTTGCTGGGTCGACCTTGCCCGCCGACAACTTAAGGCTGGCGTTTCTTCGCCTTCTCGGCTAGGGCAGCGGCGCAAACCCGGAAGGCAGCCTCATGGATATCCGCAATATCGCCATCATCGCCCATGTTGACCACGGCAAGACGACGCTGGTCGATCAGCTTTTGAAACAATCGGGCTCGTTCCGGGAAAATCAGGCCGTGGCCGAACGCGCCATGGACAGCAACGATATCGAACGCGAACGCGGCATCACCATCCTTGCCAAGGCGACCTCGGTCGAGTGGAAAGGGACGCGGATCAATATCGTTGACACGCCGGGCCATGCCGATTTCGGCGGCGAGGTCGAGCGTATCCTGTCGATGGTCGATGGCGTCTGTCTGCTGGTGGATGCCGCCGAAGGGCCGATGCCGCAGACGAAATTCGTGACATCCAAGGCGCTTGCATTGGGGCTGCGCCCCATCGTCGTGTTGAACAAGGTCGACAAACCGGCGGCCGAGCCCGATAACGCGCTGAACGACGTTTTCGACCTGTTCGCCAATCTGGGCGCCAGCGATGAGCAGCTTGATTTCCCGCATCTCTATGCCTCGGGCATCGGGGGATGGGCGGATGAAACGCTTGACGGGCCGCGCAAGGACATGACGGCCCTGTTCGACATGATCCTGCGGCATGTCGAGCCGCCGAAACAAATCTCGCGTGTGGATGAGCCGTTCCAGATGCTGGCCACGACGCTGGGCGCGGATGCGTTTCTGGGTCGTCAATTGACAGGCCGCGTCGAAGCGGGCCGCGCCAGGGCGGGCGACACGCTGAAGGCGCTCAGCCGCGACGGCGAACGGGTCGAGCAGTTCCGCATCTCGAAGATCATGGCCTTCCGCGGCCTGACCCCGCAGCCTATCGACGAGGCCGTGGCGGGTGACATCATCACGCTTGCGGGCATGTCGAAGGCAACCGTGGCCGATACGCTTTGCGC
>NZ_QZCG01000033.1:0-2500 GCF_003591515.1 Paracoccus onubensis | reverse complement strand
AGACCCGAAACCGAGTGATCTAGGCATGAGCAGGCTGAAGGTAAGGTAACACTTACTGGAGGGCCGAACCCACACCCGTTGAAAAGGGTCGGGATGACTTGTGCCTAGGGGTGAAAGGCCAATCAAACTCGGAGATAGCTGGTTCTCCGCGAAAGCTATTTAGGTAGCGCCTCGGATGTATTCCTTGGGGGGTAGAGCACTACATGGATGATGGGGGCCCACAGCCTTACTGAGTCTAAGTAAACTCCGAATACCCAAGAGAACTGTCCGGGAGACACACGGCGGGTGCTAACGTCCGTCGTGGAGAGGGAAACAACCCTGACCAACAGCTAAGGCCCCCAATTCGTGGCTAAGTGGGAAAGCATGTGAGACTTCCAAAACAACCAGGAGGTTGGCTTAGAAGCAGCCATCCTTTAAAGATAGCGTAACAGCTCACTGGTCTAATCAAGAGGTCTTGCGGCGAAGATGTAACGGGGCTCAAGCCACGAGCCGAAGCTTTGGATGCACGTTTACGTGCGTGGTAGCGGAGCGTTCTGTGATATAGAACGCTGTCTCTTTTGTCCTTTCGGGGATAACGGAGACAATGTTCTGACTGTGAAGCCGGGCCGTGAGGCATCCGGTGGAGTGATCAGAAGTGAGAATGTTGACATGAGTAGCGACAAACAGGGTGAGAGACCCTGTCGCCGAAAGTCCAAGGGTTCCTGCTTAAAGCTAATCTGAGCAGGGTAAGCCGGCCCCTAAGGCGAGGCCGAAAGGCGTAGTCGATGGGAACCAGGTTAATATTCCTGGGCCAGGAGATGGTGACGGATCGCAGAGGTTGTCAGTCCTTATCGGATTGAACTGGCAGCTGAGCGGTTCCTGGAAATAGCCCTCCACAAGACCGTACCCGAAACCGACACAGGTGGACTGGTAGAGAATACCAAGGCGCTTGAGAGAACCACATTTAAGGAACTCGGCAAAATACCTCCGTAAGTTCGCGAGAAGGAGGCCCGGTTTGCAGGCAACTGTGGGCCGGGGGCACAAACCAGGGGGTGGCGACTGTTTACTAAAAACACAGGGCTCTGCGAAGCCGCAAGGCGACGTATAGGGTCTGACGCCTGCCCGGTGCCGGAAGGTTAAAAGGAGAAGTGCAAGCTTTGAATTGAAGCCCCGGTAAACGGCGGCCGTAACTATAACGGTCCTAAGGTAGCGAAATTCCTTGTCGGGTAAGTTCCGACCTGCACGAATGGCGTAACGACTTCCCCGCTGTCTCAAATGTGGACTCAGCGAAATTGAATTGTCTGTGAAGATGCAGACTTCCCGCGGTTAGACGGAAAGACCCCATGCACCTTTACTACAGCTTCGCACTGGCATCAGGATTGCGATGTGCAGGATAGGCGGTAGGCTTTGAAACGGGAACGCCAGTTTCCGTGGAGCCTCCCTTGAGATACCGCCCTTCGCACTCTTGATGTCTAACCGCGGTCCGTTATCCGGATCCGGGACCCTGCGTGGCGGGTAGTTTGACTGGGGCGGTCGCCTCCCAAACAGTAACGGAGGCGCGCGAAGGTTGGCTCAGAGCGGTCGGAAATCGCTCGTTGAGTGCAATGGCAGAAGCCAGCCTGACTGCAAGACTGACAAGTCGAGCAGAGTCGAAAGACGGCCATAGTGATCCGGTGGTCCCGAGTGGAAGGGCCATCGCTCAACGGATAAAAGGTACGCTGGGGATAACAGGCTGATGGTGCCCAAGAGTCCATATCGACGGCACCGTTTGGCACCTCGATGTCGGCTCATCTCATCCTGGGGCTGGAGCAGGTCCCAAGGGTACGGCTGTTCGCCGTTTAAAGAGGTACGTGAGCTGGGTTTAGAACGTCGTGAGACAGTTCGGTCCCTATCTGCCGTGGGTGTTGGAGACTTGAGAGGAGTTGCCCCTAGTACGAGAGGACCGGGGTGAACGTTCCACTGGTGGACCAGTTGTCCTGCCAAGGGCAGTGCTGGGTAGCTATGAACGGACAGGATAACCGCTGAAGGCATCTAAGCGGGAAGCCCCCCTCAAAACAAGGTCTCCCTTGAGAGCCGTGGAAGACCACCACGTCGATAGGCCGGAGATGTAAGTGCAGCAATGCATTCAGTTGACCGGTACTAATGGCTCGATTGGCTTGATTTGATCCGGAAGAAGGCAGACTGAAACCTGTCCCTTCCAAAAGCATCCTTGGACAACATGCGTCTGCTTCGCAGACACAACGCTGAGCGTTTCTTTCCCGGTCTGGTGGCCAGAGCACGAGCAAAACACCCGATCCCATCCCGAACTCGGCCGTTAAGTGCCGTCGCGCCAATGGTACTGCGTCAAAAGACGTGGGAGAGTAGGTCACCGCCAGACCTGGAAAGAAACGCAACTCTCTGAAACGATGAAAACAAGCAACGCAGACAAAAGCGCTGCAACCGGCGCGGGGTAGAGCAGCCCGGTAGCTCGTCAGGCTCATAACCTGAAGGTCGTAGGTTCAAATCCTACCCCCGCAACCAA
>NZ_QZCG01000032.1 GCF_003591515.1 Paracoccus onubensis | reverse complement strand
AGATGTGTATAAGAGACAGGGCCATGGCGCTGGATGCCGATCTGATGCTGTTTGACGAGCCGACCAGCGCGCTTGACCCGGAATGGGTGGGCGAGGTGCTGGATCTGATCCGGCGCATCGCCGATGGCCGGCAGACGATGCTGATCGTCACGCATGAGATGCAGTTCGCGCGTGAGATCGCCGACCGGGTCGTGTTCATGGAAGGCGGTCGCATCGTCGAGCAGGGGCCGCCCGC
Source organism: Paracoccus onubensis (assembly GCF_003591515.1). GTDB lineage: Bacteria > Pseudomonadota > Alphaproteobacteria > Rhodobacterales > Rhodobacteraceae > Paracoccus > Paracoccus onubensis. The sequence continues at coordinate 5,534 of NZ_QZCG01000032.1, read as the reverse complement.
GCAGATCTTCGGCAATGCGCAGGACGAAAGGACCAGGGCATTTCTGCGACGGGTAGGGTAATCCCGGCTTGTGCCGGTTTGTCAGGATTTGCCGAACATGCCCTTCACTGCGCCGATCAGGGGCATGACGGTGACCGACAATAACGGATTGAGAAGCTTTTCGACCAACGGGATCAGGGCGAGGCCAAGTATCAGCCCGAAAATCCCGTCGAAAAATGCGGTGACTGCCCAACTCGCCAGGCCGGCGATTTGCGGCACGGCCAGGGCCGCAGCCTCGGCCTGGTGATGAACCCAGTCGTAAGGACCGTGCCAGCCCATTTCGCCCAACCCGTGAAGAATGATCTGGCCGCCGACCCAGATCATCGCGGCGGTGCCGACGATGGTCAGCACCTTCATGAAAGCGGGCATGAATCTCACGATTCCCCGGCCAAGCGCCGCAAGCGCGCCATTCCCTCGCGATGCGAGATGCAGGCCGAAATCATCCGCCTTCACGATCAGGGCCACAAATCCGTAAACGGCGGCTGTGATGCCAATGGCGACCATGAACAGGATCAATGCCTTCATCCACAGCGTATCCTCGGCCGGGATGCTGGCAAGGGCAATCGTCATGATCTCGCCCGACAGGATGAAATCGGTCTTGATCGCGCCGGCGACGCGCTCTTCCTCGAGGCCGGCTGCATCGCCTTCCGGGTGAATATGTTTCTCGCTGTCATGCACATCGCCGTGACCGAAGGCATGCGCGACTTTCTCGGCGCCCTCGAAGCACAGATAGGCGCCGCCAACCATCAGCAACGGCGCGATCAGCCATGGTGCAAAGCTGGTCAGCAGCAGCGCCACCGGCAACAGAATGACAAGCTTGTTGAAGATCGAGCCGCGGGCGATTTTCCAGACGATCGGAACCTCGCGGCTGGCATCGAAGCCCTGCACGTATTTGGGCGTGACCGCGGCGTCGTCGATGACCGCCCCGGCGGCCTTGGCGCCCGCTTTGGCGGCCTGACCCGCGACATCGTCGATGGACGCCGCTGCGACCTTTGACAGGCCGGCGACGTCGTCCAGAAGCGCGATCAGTCCGCTCATGTAATTCCCCGATCCTGCATGTCTTTGCCGTATTCTATCTGCGGGGTCGGCGCGGAATGTTCAAGCCTGTCGGTGCGAAGCGATCCCCATGCGCGGCCAGCATGCATCACCGGAATATCCCAATGCCCTGCAGAGCGGCCGGTTTTGGCGGTGTCACTTGACGGGTTTGTGAAGTATTTACAAATCATACGCGATTTATGTGAATAAATTTACATAATTTTTCTTATATAAAAAAGACTTAACATGCGGTATAGGATGTTGTTAACACCATTGGCATCTTGACCTTATGGCGTCGGATCCGGCGGTGAAGGCGGGGAGGGCCAAGATTGATTCGGTTGTTAAGGAGGCAACTTCATGAGTTCGGAAAACATTGGTAAACATGCGATCCCGGCCGGGCAGGAGAATGCCCATATCAAGGCCGCCGATTACGACCGGCTTTATGCCGAATCAGTAAGCGATCCGGAAGCTTTCTGGGGCAGGGAAGGCAAGCGGCTGGACTGGATCAAGCCTTTTACCAAAGTGAAGAACACGGATTTCACCTTTGGCAATGTCAGCATCAAGTGGTTCGAGGACGGCGTGTTGAACGTGTCCGTGAACTGCATTGACCGGCACCTGCCTGCACGCGCCGATCAGACCGCGATCATATGGGAACCCGACGATCCCAAAAAACCGGCGCAGCATATCACTTATGCACAGCTTTCCGAGAACGTGAACCGCATGGCCAATGTGCTGCGCGATCTTGGCGTCAGGAAGGGCGACCGGGTGGTGATCTATCTGCCGATGATCCCCGAGGCGGCCTATGCCATGCTGGCCTGTGCGCGGATCGGGGCGGTTCATTCCATCGTCTTCGCGGGTTTCTCGCCCGATGCGCTTGCCAACCGGATCAACGATTCCGGCGCGCGGATTCTGATCACCGCCGATACCGCGCCGCGTGGCGGGCGCTCGACCGCGCTCAAATCCAATGCGGATCAGGCGCTGCTGAACTGTTCGGACAAGGTGAAATGTCTTGTCGTCAAGCATACAGGCGAACAGACGACCTGGGTCGATGGCCGGGATATCGATCTCAAGGCATTGATGGCCGATGCCGGCACGGAATGCGAGCCCGAACCGATGGGCGCCGAGGATTTGCTATTCATCCTTTATACCTCGGGCTCGACCGGCAAGCCCAAGGGCGTGGTGCATACGACGGGCGGATATCTGGTCTATGCCGCGATGACCCATGAATATGTGTTCGATTATCATGATGGCGATGTCTATTGGTGCACCGCCGATGTCGGCTGGGTCACCGGGCACAGCTATATCGTTTACGGACCGCTGGCCAATGGCGCCACCACGCTGATGTTCGAAGGAGTGCCGACATGGCCGGATGCGGGGCGCTTCTGGGAGGTTTGCGCCAAGCACAAGGTCAATCAGTTCTATACCGCGCCGACGGCGATCCGGGCATTGATGGGCAAGGGGCCGGAATTCGTCGAAAAGCACGATCTGTCCAGCCTGCGCATCCTTGGCACCGTGGGCGAGCCGATCAATCCCGAGGCGTGGAACTGGTATGACGAACATGTCGGCAAGGGCAAATGTCCGATCGTCGACACATGGTGGCAGACCGAGACCGGCGGGCACATGATCACGCCCTTGCCTGGTGCGACCGAAACCAAGCCGGGTTCCGCGACGGTTCCCTTTTTCGGGGTCAAGCCCGAGATACTCGAACCTGAAAGCGCCAGGCCGGTCACGGGCAACCCGGCCGAGGGCGTGCTGTGCATCGCCGATAGCTGGCCGGGACAGATGCGTACCGTCTGGGGCGATCATGAGCGTTTCATGGAGACCTATTTCCAGCAATATCCGGGCTACTATTTCACCGGCGACGGCTGCCGCCGGGACGAGGACGGTTATTACTGGATCACCGGGCGGGTGGATGATGTGATCAACGTCTCGGGCCACCGCATGGGCACGGCGGAAGTCGAATCCGCGCTTGTTGCCCATGAAAAGGTCGCCGAGGCCGCGGTGGTCGGTTATCCGCATCCGGTGAAGGGACAGGGCATCTATGCCTATGTCACCCTGATGAACGGGGTCGAGCCGACCGAGGAATTGCGGGCAGAGCTTGAGAAATGGGTCCGGGGCGAAATCGGCCCCATCGCCAAGCCCGACCTGATCCAATGGGCTCCGGGCATGCCCAAGACCCGCTCGGGCAAGATCATGCGCCGTATCCTGCGCAAGATCGCCGAGAACGATTACGGCAGCCTTGGCGATATCTCGACGCTGGCCGAGCCCGAGGTCGTGGACGACCTGATCGAGAACCGGATGAACCGGGGCTGACGATTACGAAGAAACCGGCCGGGGTCGGGTCGTCACCCCGGTAAGAAGACCCGCCAAGGTCCGGCGCATCGCCGCCGGCCCACTGGGGGAGTGTGTCCAAAAGAGGGAGGACAGAACGACATGAGTGACAGACAATCATCAAACGCATACTGGAGTGCGAATATCCGCACGATCTGGATATGCATCGCCATATGGGCCTTCGTGTCCTATGGCTGCGGCATCCTGTTCCGGCCATTGCTGTCGGGTATCAGTGTGGGCGGCACTGATCTGGGTTTCTGGTTCGCGCAGCAAGGCTCGATCCTGGTCTTCATAATCCTGATCTTCAGCTATGCGTGGCGCATGAACAAGCTCGACCGCGAGCACGGGGTGGAGGAATAGTTCATGGATCAATTTACCCTGAACCTGATCGTCGTCGGTCTGACATTCGCACTTTATCTTGGCATCGCCTTCTGGGCGAAAGCCGACTCGACCAGCGAATTCTATACTGCTGGCCGTGGCGTGCATCCGGTGCTGAACGGGATGGCAACCGGCGCGGACTGGATGTCGGCGGCCTCTTTCATCTCGATGGCCGGGATCATCGCATTCGGCGGCTATGACGCTTCCGCCTATCTGATGGGCTGGACCGGCGGCTATGTGCTGCTGGCGATGCTGCTTGCGCCTTACCTGCGGAAATTCGGCAAATTCACCGTGCCGGAATTCATCGGCGACCGTTTCTACAGCCAGACGGCGCGACTGATCGCGGTGGTCTGCCTGATCATCGCGTCGGTTACCTATGTGATCGGGCAGATGAAGGGCGTGGGCGTGGCCTTTTCGGGCTTTCTGAACATGTCCTATGAGATGGGCCTGCTAGTCGGTGCGATCATCGTGGCGTTCTATGCCGTGCTGGGCGGCATGAAGGGCATCACCTATACGCAGGTCGCGCAATATGTGGTGCTGATCATCGCCTATACCATTCCGGCGGTCTTTATCTCGCTGCAGATCACGGGCAACCCGATTCCGGGTCTTGGCCTGTTCAGCAATACCGTCGAAGGCGGTGTGCCGGTGCTGGACCAGCTGGACTCGGTGATTCAGGAACTCGGCTTCGCAAGCTATACCGCGCAGACCGACACCACCCTGAACATCTTCCTGTTCACCCTGTCGCTGATGATCGGGACCGCCGGTCTTCCGCATGTGATCGTGCGCTTCTTTACCGTGCCGCGCGTGGCCGATGCCAGAAGCTCGGCGGGCTGGGCGCTTGTCTTCATCGCGCTGCTGTATCTGACCGCTCCGGCGGTGGGCGCCATGGCGCGGCTGAATTTCGTCGAGACCATGTGGCCCAACGGACCGCAGGAAGAAGCGATCGCCATCGAGGAAATGCCGCACTGGGTCCAGAACTGGGAGCGGACAGGCCTTCTGGCCTTCGAGGACAAGAATGGCGATGGCCGCATCGAATACTGGGCCGATGAAGAGAAGAACGAGGCTGTCAAGGTCGATCAGGACATCATGGTTCTGGCCAATCCCGAGATCGCGGGATTGCCGGGCTGGGTGATCGCGCTTGTGGTTGCCGGCGGTCTGGCGGCTGCGCTTTCGACTGCGGCGGGGCTTTTGATGGCCATCTCCTCGGCGGTGTCGCATGACCTGATCAAATCGATGATCAACCCCAATATCAGTGAAAAATCCGAACTGATGGCGGCGCGGATTTCGATGCTGGTGGCCATTGCGGCATCGACATGGCTGGGGCTGAATCCGCCGGGATTTGCCGCGCAGACCGTGGCGCTTGCCTTCGGCATTGCCGCGGCCTCGCTGTTCCCGGTGATCCTGATGGGGATCTTCTCGAAACGGATGAACTCGCAGGGTGCGATTGCGGGGATGCTGGCCGGTCTGCTGAGTACGGTCATCTATATCTTCCTGCATAATGGCTGGTTCTTCATTCCGGGAACGAACAGCTTCACGAATGCCGATCCGCTGCTGTTGTCGATCCAGTCGACCAGCTTCGGCGCGGTTGGCGCGATGATCAACTTCATCGTCGCTTATGTCGTGTCGAATGCGACGCAAGAGCCGCCGAAGGAGGTTCAGGATCTTGTCGAGTCGATCCGCGTGCCGAAAGGCGCCGGTGCTGCTCAGGCACATTGATGCAAGTAAGCCGGGGGGCTTTGCGCCCCCCGGAC
>NZ_QZCG01000031.1 GCF_003591515.1 Paracoccus onubensis | reverse complement strand
TGTCCGGGGCTGAACGGATTGGCCAGGAAGCGTTCGGCGGTCAGGTCGGGGCGGTTCAGATAGCCCTGCGCCAGACCCGCCCCCGAGATATACAGCTCGCCCACAACTCCAACAGGTACAGCCTGCAAGGACGCGTCGAGGATCGCGATCTGGCCATTCCGCAACGGGCGGCCGATCACAACATCATCCCCCGTCACCTCGCCGAAAGTCGAATCGATTGTGCCTTCGGTGGGGCCATAGGCGTTGAAGGCGGTGACGCCCGGCACCTGTACGGCGCGCCATTGCGCGGGACTGACGGCCTCGCCGCCAAAGGCGATGATGCTGGGATATTTCTGATCGCCTTCGAGCAGGCCGATCTCGCGAAGCTGTTCGAAATGGGTCGGGCCGACATCGATGGCGTCTATCTGGCGGTCACGGCAATAGGACACCATGCGGAAGCCGTCCCGGCGGTCGTCGTCGGACAGCACATGCAATTCATGCCCCGATACCATCCACAGGAGTCCTGCCAGCGCGGTGTCAAAGCTGAAGGGAGCACTGACGGCCATGCGCAACCGGCGGCCTTTTGCCACGCGCATGGGATCATAGAACGCGCCGCGATGCTGGGCCAGGAGATTGGCGATATTGCCATGGGCGATACGGACGCCCTTGGGCTGGCCGGTCGAGCCCGAGGTAAAGATGATATAGGCCAGATCGTCTTCCGCCGCATGCGGCAACCCGGCAGGATCGTCCGGCAGCACCGCGATCTGCGAGAGCGTGGCTTTGTCATCAAGCAGGACCGCGGTCATGCCCGGCTCGCTCAGCCGTGCTGCGGTTCCGGCCGTGGCAATGACCAGTGCGCAATCCGCCCGGCGGGCCATGTCGCGAAGACGCTCGTCCGGCTGGTCCATATCCAGCGTCACCCATGCCGCGCCGCTGTGGGCGACGGCCAGCATCGCGATCACGCTTTCCGCGCCGCGGGGCAGCGCGATGGCGACGGCTTGTCCCGGCGCAGCGCCCTGCATGGCCAGATGATGTGCCAGACGGTTCACTTTCGCCGACAGCGTGGTCCAGTCGAGATGTTCGTCCCTACAAACCAATGCGATCTGATCGGGCGTGGTAGCGGCCTGAATCCGGAACGCTTCGATCAGGGAATTTGCGGGACGGTCGTCGCGCGGCCCGGACAGCAGCGAGGCTTCGCCTTCTTCAAGCAGGCTCAGCCGGGCCAGCCGTTGGTCGCTGTGACGGGCCAGCAGTTCCAGCGCGGCGGTCAGCCGGCGGCGCAACCGCTCGGCACGGGCGGTGTCGATCACGTCGGGGCGGGTACTGAATTTCACCTCGAACCGCGCGCCCGGTGTGATACCGATGCTGACCGGGTAATGCGAGGTATCGCCGCCGCGATTGTCGCGGAACCGTGCTTCCAGCCCGCCCTGGGGCTCTTCGCCCATCGGATAGTTCTCGAACACCACCAGCGTATCGAACAGGCTGCCCTGACCGACCGCCTTCTGGATCCGGGCCAGCCCCAGATGATCATGATCCAGCAGCAGTGCATGCTCGTGCTGAATGCGCAGCAGGATGTCGGCCAATGTTTCGGCGGGGCGCAGGGTAAAGCGCAGCGGGATGGTGTTGATGAACAGGCCCGCCATATGCTCGATCCCCGGCAGATCGGCGGAACGTCCCGAGGTGGTCGAGCCCAGCACCAGATCGTCCTGACCCAGCTCGGTCCGAAGGACCAGCGCCCATGCGGTCTGGACCAGCGTGTTCAGGGTCACTCCCAGCCGGCGCGACAACGCCTGAAGCATATGGCTGAGTTCCCCGGACAGATGATCCACATGCAGCCGCGCCGGAGCTTTTGCCACAACACCTCCGGCAAGCAGGGCGGGTTGTTCCAGCCCGTCGAAAGCATCATGCCATGCCTGCATCGCCGCCTGTTCATCGCGCGTGGCGAGCCAGTCGAGATAATCGCGCCATGCCGGGATCTCGGGAAGGGCGGGATCGTCGCCATCGGCATGGTAAAGCGCCAGAAGATCACGCAAAAACAACGGTGTTGACCAGCCATCCATGATGATGTGGTGATTGGTCAGCACCAGATGATGTCGCTGTGCGGTCTCGCGCGCTAATGTAAAGCGCAGCAACGGACCGTCATGCAGCGGCATGGGCTGCGCGATGTCCTTGTCCTGCAAGGCGGACAGCGCGGTATCGGCGGGGCCTTCCAGTTCCACATTCCGCCAGGCCAGTTCCGGTAATGCCGGGATTACCTGTACCGGGTGATCCAGTCCTTCATGCAGGAAGCTGGCGGTCTGGGCAGGGTGTCGGGCCAGCAAGGCCAGTGCGGCGCGGTGCAGGCGGTCGGGATCCAGCGCGCCTTTCAGCGTGAAGGTGATCTGTGACAGATAGATATCCTCGGCGTCACGGTCATAAAGCGAATGGAACAGAAATCCCTGCTGCAAGGGCGACAGCGGCAGGATCTCGGCCACCGGGGCATGGCTTGCCTCGATAGCATCGATCCGGGGCTGGTCCAGAGCGCAGCCCGGCAGGTCAGAGGGCGTCAGGAGCCGCCCATCGGATGCCGCGCAGGTCTCGGCGATGCGGCGCAGCGCGGTCAGCCATAACTCCGCCAGTTCGGCGATGTCATGCGAGCCGAACAGATCGCCCGCCCATGTCCAGTCAGCCTGCAACCGGGGTGTTTCGCCATTGATCAGCGCGTTCAGTTCCAGCGCATGGGCAAGCGGCTGCTCTGGCGCACCGCCCGACAGGGCCAGCCCCTCCGGAGCGATCCGCCAGCCTGCCAGATTGCCACCGGTATCGAAGCGGCCAAGGAAATTGAAGCCGATCTCGGGTGCGGGATGGCCGGCCAGCGTGGCACCTTCCGTCGTCATATGGCGCAGCAGGCCATAGCCAATGCCGTTTTCGGGAATCGCGGCCAGAGCTTCCTTGACCGATTTCAGCGCCGTTTCGATGGCGAGCGCGGAGAGTTGGGACGGATCGCCGGGCCGACCGACATCCAGATGCAGCGGGAACAGGCTTGTGAACCAGCCCAGGCTGCGAGACAGGTCGGCACCGGGCATGATGTCCTCGCGCCCGTGTCCTTCGACATTCAGCGTCAGCCCGGCATGGCCGTGCCAATGGGCGACCGCCAGTGCCAGAGCGGTCAAAAGCACCTCATTCATGCCGCCGCCGATGCGGCGCGTGGCATGGGTCATCAGCGTTCTGGTGGTAGCGGCATCCAGCGCGACATGCAGCAGGGACTGAGCGCCGAAATGGTCTTTTGCAGGATCCAGCGAGCGTGCTGCCAGTTGCGACTGCGGGCGCGAGGCGATGGATTGCCAAAACGGCAGCTGTTCCAGCCGGGCTTGCGCGGCCTCGGGCATCGCCAGCGCCCATTCGCGGAATGGGGTGGCCGCAGCCTGCAGGTCGGGAGCCCTGCCGTCATGGCGCGCGGCAAGGGCTTCGGCGAGGTCGGGCAGCAGGATGCGCCACGAAACGCCATCGATGGCCAGATGGTGGATGGTCAGCAACAGCCGGGTTATATCTCCGGACCGGAACAGCACCGCCTGCATCAACCGCCCCTGCTGCGGATCCAGTCGGGCCGCTGCGTCCAAAGCGGCCGCTTTCAGCCCGATTTCCCATTGGCTCCCGGCCAGGAAATCGGAATCGATTACTGTCAGGATATCGGCGCAAGGCGGGTCCGAGGGGACATGCAGCCGGTCCTTGCCGGCCAGGCGGGCATTCAGGATCGGGTGACATCCCAGCAGATCGTTCAGCGCGGCTGCCAATGCGTCGGGATCGGCAGGAGGGATGTCCAGCAGCACGGTTTGCTGGAACCGCGACCAGTCGCCGCCCTGCGCAACCATGTCGAGCATGATCGGCGTCATGGGCAACTCGCCGCTTGCCGGAACGGCGGGGCGGGCGCGGATATCCGAGGCCGGCTGGATCAGCGGGGCCAGTGCGGCCACGGTCTGTTTCTGCACCACATCGCGAGCGGTTACTGTGATCCCGGCTTTTCTGGCGCGGGCGACAAGCTGGATCGACGAGATGGAATCCCCGCCAAGCGCGAAGAAGCTGTCATCGATGCCGGGGCTGTCGATGCCAAGCACCTCGGCGAACAGCGCGGCGAGTTTGGCCTCGGTTTCGTTGCGGGGCGCGCGCCGCGGTCCCGCGGCGATCACGGGGGCGGGCAGGGCGCGGCGGTCCAGCTTGCCATTCGGGGTCAGCGGCAATTCGTCCAGCCGCAGGATGGCGGCGGGGACCATGTAGTCGGGCAGGGCAGCGGCCAGCGCCCGGCGCAGGGCATCGCAGTCCAGTTCCAGTTCCGGTGCCACGACATAGGCGGCCAGCTGCTTCTGCCCGGGCCTGTCCTCGCGGGCGATGACGGCGGCCTGGGGATAGCCTTCCCGGGCGATGGCGGCCTCGATCTCGCCGGGCTCGATGCGGAAGCCGCGGATCTTGATCTGCTGATCGGCGCGGCCGATGAATTCGACCTGTCCGTCCTCGCGCCAGCGGGCCAGATCGCCCGAGCGGTACATGCGCTGTCCGGGGCTGAACGGATTGGCCAGGAAGCGTTCGGCGGTCAGGTCGGGGCGGTTCAGATAGCCCTGCGCCAGACCCGCCCCCGAGATATACAACTCGCCCACAACTCCAACAGGAACAGCCTGCAAGGACGCGTCGAGAATGTGAAATTGCATGTTACTGATCGGTCGTCCGATCAGATTCTGGCGCGTTCCGCCTTTGGTTACCAATGCCGAGGCGCACCAGATCGCGGCTTCGGTCGGGCCATACTCATTCCACAGCTCGGCCGTCACCGCCTGCCGATGCGCCGCGACCAGCGAGACGGGGATGGCCTCTCCGCCCAGCACGACGGTCCGCAGGCTGGTCAGATCGGCTGCGCCTTCCTCCAGTACGGCACGCCAGAGGCCGGGGCCGCTGATCCATTCGCGAATCTTGTGCCGCTCGATCAACCTGGCGAGTTCAGCGGGTTGTTTTTCGGCGCCCGGTTCGGGCAGGACCAGCGTCGATGCATTGGCCAATGCACCGAAGATCACTGCCAGCGAGGCATCGAAGGCCAGCGAGGGCAGCAACAGCGAAACGTCGGGCAGTGGATAGCGCTCGGCCCGCGACAGGATCGCATTGACGGCGGAAGCATGAGACAGCAGCACCCCTTTGGGCCGGCCGGTCGAACCCGATGTATAGATCACATAGGCCGGATCCGATGCCTGGGGCTGGATCAGTGGCTCGTTGGCGGCGAAGGATATCGAAGGTTCCTCATCCGTCAGCAGATGGGGATGATGCGGGACCAGTGCCGCATTCAGCCGGTCGGTGACGATCAGTGTCGGCGCAGCATCGGCCAGAACAGCGGCAATGCGGTTCTGCGGATAGCCGGGATCCAGCGGCAGATAGACCGCCCCCGCCCGCATGATCGCCAGAAGGGCGGTAATTGCGGGAATCCCGCGCGGCAGCAGCATGGCGACGATTTGCCCGCGCCGGACACCCGCGCGGATCAACTGCCGGGCCAGTGCCGCGCTGTCGCGTTCCAGTCCGGCATAATCCAGCCGCGTCTCGCCGCAGATCAGCGCGGTTGCATGGGGCATGCGCCGGGCCGCATCGCAGACCAGCCCGGGAAGGCTCTGATTCTCGCGTGGGTGATCGCCGCCGCGCAGGATTTCAAGCATTTCAGCCGTCGCACCGGCATCCAGCAGACCGATCCGGCCCAGTTTTCTGTCGGCATGATCGGCAAGGGCGGCCAGGATGGCCTCGACATTGTCGAGAACCCGACGGGCCTCTTCGATACCAAAGAGATCACCGCGATAGCTGAGCGTCAGTTTCAGCGACTCGCCCGGCACGGCGGCGAGGCCCATCGGGTAATGGGTGGCATCCCCGCCATGTTGGCTATGCCTTTCGACGATCAGGGCCGCGTTCCCGGCATCGCCATCGGCCGGGCCCGAGGGATAATTTTCGAATACGGTCAGTGTATCAAACAACCGGTCATGCCCGCCGACGCGTTGCAGCGTGCTTAGCGGCACATGCTGATGCTCGAGGATCGCCGACAGACTGTCATGGGTCTGGCGCATGAATTCCGAGGCGCTCAGCGCCGGGTCGGGCCGCAATCGCAGCGGTAGCGTGTTGATGAACAGACCGACCATGCGCTCGACCCCTGGCAGATCGGCGGGACGGCCTGAAACGGTCGTGCCGAAGACGACATCGTGCTGGCCTGTGCGGCGCGACAGATAAAGCGCCCAGGCGGACTGGATCAGTGCATTCAGCGTGATTCCCAGATCGCGGGCGCGGCTGTCCAGCCGGGCCGTTGCGTTCCTGTCCAACCGACGCGACAGTATTTTGCCCGCGGATTGACCGGCAGAATCGGGGGAGATCAGCGTGGGTTCCTCCAGCCCCTCCAGTTGATCACGCCAGAACCCGGTGCTGTCGGTATTGGTGCGCGAGACGGTCCAGCGAATATACTCGGCATAGGGGGTGGCATGCGGCAGCTCCGTATCCGGGGCGTCGTAAAGGGCGAATAATTCGTCCAGGAAGACCGGCAGGGACCATCCATCGATTGCGATATGATGAGTTGTTATTGCGCAGCAGTGCTTGTTTTTATGTTCGCGGATGAGGGTTGCGCGGATCGGGGGTTCGTTTCCGAGGTTGAAGCGCGCATGCCGGTCGGCATGAAGGATGGCGTCACGTTCGGCCTGGCGTTCGGCCGGGGTTCCGTCCGGGCTGTGGAGGAGCCATGGCAGGTCGGGCTGGCGCGGGATCAGCTGCACCATGCGCGCGCCGGCCATCTCGAATCGGGCGGCGAGATTGGGATGGCGGGCCAGCATGGCGCGCATGGCGCGGTGCAGGCGCCCGGTATCCAGCGGCCCGTCCAGCGCGAAGACCATCTGCACGATATAGGCGTCGTCGGCCTCGTCGTCATAGCTGGCATGGAACAGGAAGCCCTGTTGCAGCGGCGACAGCGGCAGGATATCGGCCAGCGGCA
>NZ_QZCG01000030.1 GCF_003591515.1 Paracoccus onubensis | reverse complement strand
GCTGACACCTATATCATCGCCCGAAAGCTAATAGGCCGATATGCAAAGATCCGTCGACTAAAAGCCAAACCGCCCGCATATCTCTTCAGTTAATAACCACAAATGTCAAAAAGCAAAGGAAACAAAATCACGGAAGATGCGCCATTTTCGCGACGCCCCTACCGGTCGTTCATTCCCGAATTCTGTTCGAAGCTTCCAGCTGGGCCATCCGCCTCACCGAAGCAACGTTGCCGCTGTTCGGTGAAGGGGTATCTACGGCTTGTGAACCGGACCCGCAAGAGGGAAAAATCGAGATTCACCAAGATTTGGATTAATTAATTGAAATAACATGATTAATTTATGTTACTTCCATGACATAAATCCTCGCCTTACAGCACATGAGATTCACCCCTAGCCGAGGTTGCATGTCCAAAGGAGCGATTCTCGCCGCGATTCCCCTGCAATGCGGGGCAGATTCGGCCAGATGTCTTGTCGCATTACCTCAAATGGTAAGCGCAAAACGCAAAAGGCGCGATCCTCTCGGACCGCGCCTTTTTTCGAATGCCTCGTAGACGATATCAGCGTTTCGAGAACTGGAAGCTGCGGCGCGCCTTGGCTTTACCGTATTTCTTCCGCTCGACGACGCGCGAATCGCGGGTCAGGAAGCCCGCAGCCTTCAACGCCGCGCGCAGGCTGGGTTCATGCAATTGCAGCGCCTGACTGATGCCATGCTTCACGGCACCCGCCTGCCCCGACAGGCCGCCGCCCTTGACGGTTGCCTGCACGTCATACTGCCCGGCCACGCCGGCCACGTCGAAAGGCTGACGCAGGATCATCTGCAGCACCGGACGGGCGAAATATTCGTTGATGTCCTTGCCGTTCACCAGAACCTTACCCGAACCCGGCTTGACCCAGACACGGGCAACCGCGTCCTTTCGTTTGCCGGTCGCATAGGCACGGCCCAACTCATCGCGCTGCGGATCGCGCTTGATGGCGACCGCTTCCGGCGCCGCTTCACTTTCACTGACTTCAGCTGCCGGAGTTCCCGAAACGGCCGACTTCAGTTCGTCAAGAGATTTGATGTCTTCAGCCATAATCACGCGCTCCGGGTGTTCTTGGCGTTCATGGACTTGACGTCCAGAACTTCGGGCTGTTGCGCCTCATGCGGATGCTCGGCCCCCGCATAGACGCGCAGATTGGTCATCTGCTGCTTGCCCAGCTTGTTGCGGTTGATCATGCGCTCAACGGCCTTGATCACCACGCGCTCGGGATGTGCACCCTCAAGCAGTTGCGCCGCCGTGCGGTTCTTGATCCCGCCCGGATGGCCGGTATGCCAGTAATAGGTCTTGTCGCGGCGCTTGTTGCCGGTCAACTGCACCTTATCGGCATTGATGATGATGACATTATCGCCCATATCCATATGCGGCGTGAAGCTTGGCTTGTGCTTGCCGCGCAGGCGATTGGCGACGATCGAGGCAAGACGGCCCAGAACAACGCCCTCGGCGTCGATCAGGATCCATTTCTTCTCGATATCCGCCGGTTTCGCGGTAAAGGTTTTCATTGCTCGTCCCTTTGGGGTCGTGTTCAAATTCGAGATGTGGGCTTATCCAGAATTACCGTGCTGCAGTCAACGCCCAGGAACTATATTTTTACAAATAAAATCAATTATTTATTAAATAGGTATCAAAATACCCCGCTATAACTATACAGAATCCTGTCTTTTCGGCGGAATCGAATAGGTCATCGAGCAGCGGGCCACCGGCTCAACCCCGCCGTCAGAATAGATAAGCGCCTCGGCCACGGCCAGCACGCGCCCCAGCTTCAGCAGCCGCACCTGCGCGACCAGATCCTTTCCCGCTTCGGGCTTGCGCATGAAATCGATCGAGGCATTCGTCGTCACCGCCAGCGCGACCGGACCGATCCGCGCCAGAATCGCACAATAGATCGCCAGATCGGCAAGCGCGAAAATCGAAGGCCCGCTGACGGTGCCGCCCGGCCGCAGATTTGCATCGCTGACCGTCAGCCGCGCCTCCAGCCCGCCGGCATCGACCCGCCCGACCCGGTAATCCGCAGCGACCTGCGGAAACTCGCGGGCAAGGAATGCGTTCAGCGCATCCGCATCCATCACGATATCCATACTTCCCCCCTGACCATTTGCGCCTTACGCTCTTCGTAAACGAAGGAGAGATCAAGATGCCGGACCTCGTCTTGCGCGAAGATACCGATCATGTGGCGCGGTTGGTGCTGAACAGCCCTGCGAATTACAACGCGCTGTCTCTCGAGATGATCGACGCCCTGTCCGAGTCGTTTCGGGCGATCGAAGAGGATGACAATATCCGCGCCGTCATCCTTACCGCGACGGGAAAGGCGTTTTCGGCGGGACACGATCTTCGCCAGATGCAGGAAGCCCGCCACGACGAAGATGCCGGACGCCGGGCATATGAGCGTCTGTTCGGGCGCTGTTCGGGCATGATGCAGATGCTGCCCGCCCTGCCCCAGCCGGTCATCGCCGAGGTGCAGGGAATCGCCACCGCCGCAGGCTGCCAATTGGTCGCCTCCTGCGATCTTGCGGTCGCGGCGGAAGATGTGCGCTTCGGCGTGAACGGGGTGAATATCGGCCTGTTCTGCTCGACCCCGATGGTTGCATTGACGCGCGTCGTGCCGCCCAAAGCGGCATTCGAGATGCTGACCACCGGTGAATTCATTCTGGCGGATCGGGCCTGTGAGCTGGGGCTGGTCAACCGGGTCGTTCCTGCGGATCAACTGACCGCGACCACCATGGAGATGGCCCGCCTGATCGCCTCGAAACTGCCTGCGGCGATCCGCATGGGCAAACGCGCCTTTCACGAGCAGCTTCGCCTTGGATTGGCTGCCGCCTATGAGGGGGCAGGCTCGACCATGTGCGAAAACATGATGCTGCCCGACACGAATGAGGGCATCAACGCCTTTCTCGAAAAGCGAAAACCGGACTGGAACTGATGCATGAGCCCGCCTCTTCGGATCGCCCACCATATATATACGGGAATATCAGACCGTCGACGGGTCGTGATTGAAAACCCATGATGAACAAGCTGCTTCTCGCGCCAGTTCTGATCGGGGCCGCCTGCATCATGGCCGGCATTTACGGCGCCCTGCATGATCAGATTTCCTATACCGTCTCGGCGGGATATTTTCATGAATTCAAATTCATCCAGTTCAACATCGCGCCAGGTCTGCAAAACCGCCTGGGCGCAGCCATCGTCGGCTGGCTTGCCTCCTGGTGGATGGGCATCGTCATCGGCGTACCGATCTGTCTATTAGCCCTAACCGTCCGGGGCATCAGGGAATTCGCCCGTGCATTTCTGCTTGCGGCCCTGACCGTAATCGGGGTCACTCTGCTGATCGGGCTCACAGGATTGGCCATCGGTTTTCTGACCATTCAGGACGGAAATCTGCCGTCCTGGATGGTCGGCCGTGAGGTTACCGATCCCGTTTCCTTCGCACGCGCCGGAATGATGCATGATTTCAGCTATCTCGGAGGGCTGATCGGATTGCTTGCCGGTGCCGCAGTCGTCATCCGTCAGGCCGTGACGTCACGCAGAGCCGCACCGCGTCCCGTCAGTCATCGATCAAATGGCTTCCATGGGTAACCGCGCCACCTGCCCGTAGCATCGCGGCGATGAACACCGTCTGGGCAAGCTCCTCGTCGCTTGCTCCGGCCTGACGAGCCTTTCCTTTATGGATCTCCAGACAATAGCTGCATTGCGTCGTCAGGGCGACCGCCACGGCAATCAGTTCCTTGTATTTTACCGGTATGACTCCATCAGCCATGACCGCTTCGTTCAAAGCGCCGAATTTTTTCCAGATATCGTTACCTGCATTCTTGCCCAGTTGCCCGAGCTTGGCCATATTCTTCATATCATACATGGGAATGCCCTTGTCCTTATCGCTTCTGCCAAGCGTCATTGCTTGCGCGCAGTGCGGTTCGAACGCCGGGGCGGTGACGTTACATGCGGATAAGGCTATTTCCCCGAATCCCTTCGGGCGCTTCCCGTCTGCAAATCCCGGACCAACGCCGTGAAATGCTCGCCCCGTTTCTCGAAATTCGGGTATTGATCAAAACTGGCCGCGGCAGGAGCCAGCAGCACCGTATCGCCGGGTTCGGCCTCGACACTGGCATGGGCGACAGCCTCATCCATCGTACCCGAGATTTCATAAGGAGTCTGCCCGATCTCCAAAGCGAAGTCCCGCGCTGAATGGCCGATCAGATACGCTTTCTTCACATGTTCCAGATATGGTGCCACCGCAGCGATACCGCCTTCTTTCCCCAATCCCCCGGCGATCCACCGGACATGCCGGAATGCCTGCAGCGCTTTGGCGGCGGCATCAATATTCGTGGCCTTGGAATCGTTGACATAACGGACACCGCCGATCTCGGCGACCAACTGACTTCGATGCGGAAGCCCCCTGAAGCTGTGAAATGCCGCCTCGATATCACGCGGGGCAAGCCCGACCGCGCGGCAGGCGGCATAGGCGGCGCAGGCATTCTGATGGTTATGCGCGCCGGGCAAGCCATCGATATCCCGTAAATCTATCGAGGCAATCTGCCGCCCCTTGCGGTACTCGGCCAGGAACCCCTTGCGCGCAAAGACAGACCATGCGGCATGATCCAGCTTTTGACCGGCAGAGACCCGGATCACCCGATCATCCGAAGGCGCGGTCGCCAATTGCCCGGCGAGATAAAGCCCTTCCGGCTCGTCCACCCCGATCACGGCGCGGTCCGGTCCGCCCTCTGCGAAAAGCCGTCGCTTCGCCGCGAAATATCCGCCGGTCCCGCCGTGGCGGTCCAGATGATCCGGGCTCAGATTGGTGAAGACGGCGACATCCGGCGTCAGTGCCCGCGCCAGATCGGTCTGATAGCTGGACAGTTCCAGCACCACGACCTCGCCATCCTGCGCGGGCTCAAGGGACAGGACACCCGTCCCGATATTCCCGCCCATCTGCGACGGACGCCCGCATTCCCGCAGGATATGATAAATCAAGGCGGTCGTCGTGGATTTCCCGTTCGACCCGGTCACCGCAATGACTTTGGGAATGCGGTCGAACTCACCGAAATCCGAAGTTGCATAACTGCGGAAGAACAGACCGATATCGTTATCCACCGGCACCCCAAGCATATAGGCCCTGGCAATGACCGGATGAGGATGCGGATATAGATGCGGAATGCCCGGAGACGTAATCAGCCCGGCCACGCCATGCCACGCCTCGTCACGGTTCAGATCGATGATGGTCATGCCTTCAGCCTGCGCCGCTTCGCGCGTATCGGCCCCGTCGTCCCACGCGACGACATTCGCTCCGCCCGCTGCCAGAGCCGCGGCCGTCGCCTTGCCCGAGCGGCCAAGACCAAGAACGGCGATGGTCAGATTTTCAACGCCCTGAACGGGGATCATTCTTGCTGCCTTCTGCAATGCAGGCCGGGGGCGCTGCCCCGGACCCGGGGATATTTGGATGAAGAAGAAACCGTCAGCGAAGTTTTAGGGTGGCCAGCCCGATCAGTGCAAGGACCAATGCGATGATCCAGAAACGGATCACGATCTGGGCTTCACCCCAGCCTTTCTTCTCGAAATGATGGTGAATCGGAGCCATCAGGAAGACCCGCTTGCCGGTGCGCTTGAAATACAGCACCTGAATGATGACGCTGAGCGCCTCGACGACGAAAAGGCCGCCGACAATGGCCAGAACGATTTCGTGCTTGGTGACCACGGCGATCGCGCCAAGTGCGCCGCCCAATGCAAGCGAGCCGGTATCGCCCATGAAAACGGCAGCCGGGGGGGCATTGTACCACAGGAAGCCCAGCCCTCCACCGATCAGAGCCGCCACGAAGATCAGGATCTCGCCCGTGCCGGGAACGCGGTGGACGCCCAGATATTCCGTGAAATCCGCCCTGCCGACGGTATAGGCGATAACGCCAAGCGTGCCGGCAGCAATCATCACCGGCATGATGGCCAGACCGTCCAGACCGTCGGTCAGGTTCACCGCATTGGCGGCGCCGACGATCACGATCATGGCGAAGGGGACGAAGAACACGCCCAGATTGATCAACACGTCCTTGAAGACGGGCAAGGCCAGTTGGCCGGTCAGGTCCGCAGGGTGCAGCCACATTGCCCAGGCGCTTGCGACAAAGGCCAGCGACAGCCCCAGCGTCATCCGCAGCCGGCCCGAGACCCCTTTGGTGTTGTGCTTGCTGACCTTGGCGTAATCATCGGCGAAACCGATCGCCGCATATCCCGCCGTCACCAGCAGGACGATCCAGACATAGCCATTGTCCAGCCGCGCCCAGAGCAGGGTCGAGACGAACAGCGCCGACAGGATCAAGATACCGCCCATGGTCGGAGTGCCGGCCTTGACCAGATGGCCCTCGGGGCCGTCATCGCGGATCGGCTGGCCTTTCTTCTGCATCTTCCGCAGATAGCTGATCAGCGGACTGCCGAAAATGAAGCCGAAAATCAGTGCAGTAAAAAATGCGGCACCTGCGCGGAATGTGATATATCGGAACAGATTGAAGAGGTCGCCCCCTTCGGAAAATGTGCTCAGCCAATAGAGCATCTCTTACCTCTCGTCCTGTGGCGCAGGCCTTTGCCCTGATTGCCGGAGGGCGTCAACCACAGCCGACACTTTCGAGGATTTCGATCCCTTGACCAGCACGATATCGCCGGGCGCGACCAATTCAGCAGCACGCGCCGCCAGCTCTGCCGCATTCCCGGCCCAGATGCCGCGTTTCGCGGCGGGCAGGGCATCGTACAGGTTCCGCATCAGCGTGCCTGCCGCATGAACCAGATCGACGGAACCCATCGCGGGATCGTCGGCAACGGCCCGATGCAATTCGACCTCGTCCGGGCCAAGCTCCAGCATGTCACCAAGGATCGCCACGCGCCGACCACCCTGCAATCCCGCCAGCATCGCAAGCCCCGCGCTTAGCGAGGTGGGGTTGGCGTTGAACGCATCATCGATCAGGCGGATATCGCCCAGCTGCTCGACCGCGCCGCGCCCTTTTGGCGGCAGCCAGTCTCCGATCCGGCGGGCGGCTTCGCGGAGATCCGCCCCCGCCGCAGCCAGTGCGGCAAGCACGCCCACGGCATTCAGCGCGAAATGCGCACCGGTCGTCAGCAGCGTGAATTCAATCACCTCCCCGGCAATCCTCGCGCGGCATTTCAGGCTGTCGCCCGCGGGGCTCGCCTGTATCAGTCGCGCCGTGCCGTCACGGCCGAAACCTATGACGATGGCTCCGGCAGCATCGGCGCAATCGCGCAGAATCTGCGTGACCGGAAGGTCTTCGGGAATGATCGCCGTGCCGATCGCCGTCAGCCCTTCGAAAATCGCGCCCTTCTCATGCGCGATCCCCTCGATGGCGCCGAATGCCTCCAGATGCGCCGCGGCGACCGTGGTGATCATCGCGACATGCGCACGGGCCATGCGGGACAATGGGGCGATTTCACCCGGGCGATTCATCCCGATCTCGATAACCGCGAAATCCGTGTCGCGCGGCATCCGCGCCAGGGTGAGCGGAACGCCCCAATGATTGTTATAGCTGGCCTCCGCCGCATGAATCCGACCCTGTCCGGTCAGTGCCGCGCGGGCCATATCCTTGGTCGACGTCTTGCCGACCGACCCGGTAATGGCAATGACCTTGCCATGCATGCGCGCCCTGCCCG
>NZ_QZCG01000002.1 GCF_003591515.1 Paracoccus onubensis | reverse complement strand
TGAAGCGCTCAAAGAACGCCCATTCCTGGTCCGACATAAGATCTCGTGCCAAGCTGGTCTCCATCGCAGATGCCAGCTTGAAGCATGCCCTACGCCCGAGGGGAATCCCTTTTGTCAACACGACCTAGGCTGACGAAACGTCAACTACAAGTGATTCAGTCTGTTATTTTGAGGCTATCGCGGTAAGATGACGGCATAGTTTGATGATTTCGGAGGCTGGTTATGAATGCCCCCTTCAAGCAAACCGAACGCCTTGGCCGTCTGGCCACGGAGCTGGGCGAAGATGTCCTTGTTCTTCTGCGTTTCGACGGCACGGATTATCTCAACGAATTGTTCGAATACCGGGTCGAGGCGCTGGCCACGCGCGACGATCTGGATTTAGATAAACTGATCGGCACCCATGCGACCGTCGAAATCGAGGCTCGGGACAAGATGCGGCCCTTTGACGGTATCGTCACCTCTGCCCGATGGGCGGGTGTCGGAGAAAACGGTCACCGCTATGATCTGACCCTGCGGCCGTGGTTCTGGCTGGCAGGCAAGCGCCGCAACCAGCGGATTTTTCATAACAAGACGGTCGATCAGATCCTGCGTGAACTCTTGTCGGATTATGCCGGCTTTGGGTTCCCGCATCTGGAGATCAGGCTGAGCAATCAGTATCCCGAACTCGAATATACGGTGCAGTATCGGGAAAGCGATCTAGATTTCGCCCGCCGGCAGATGGAGCGGCACGGGATCAGCTTTCATTTCCAGCACGAGAAGGGCAGCCATACATTGGTGCTGACCGATGACGAGCTGGCGCATCAGGTGATCGGCGAGGTTCCCTACAAGCGCTATGACGGCCATCATCAATACGAGTTCGAACATTTCTGGGAATGGCTGCCCGAGCGGAATTTCACCACCGGGGCGATCCGGCAGGTGGATTACAATTTCAAGATACCTGCGCAAAGCATGGAAACATCTCAGCCGAGCGATGCGGCATATGCCTTTGGCCATGTGGAAAGTTTCGATTATCCGGGCGACTATCTCTCCGAAAGCCCCGGCAAGATCGTCACGCGAATGCGCCAGCGGCAGGAACGGGGTGCTGATCGCCGTAATCGCGCAGTGGGTGATTGCGTGAGCCTGTTATCCGGTTCGCGCGTCACGTTGGGCGGCGACAAGGTGCCGGGGCATGGCGAGACCTATCTCTGCCTGTCGGCAACCCACAGCTTTGTCAGTGAGGCGTATGGTTCTGGCGGGCAGGACAGTGACGGCTACAGCTATTCCGGCTCATACGTCCTGATGCCCGATACTGCTCCTATGGTGCCCCCGAAACGAACGGAATTGTCGCATGTTTACGGTCCGCAAACCGCGACGGTGGTCGGCGAAGGAGAGATCGATTGCGACGAATATGGCCGCATCCTTGTGCGCTTCCATTGGGATTTGCATGACGCTTATTCGATGCGCTGCCGGGTCTCACAGAACTGGGCCGGGGGTGGCTGGGGCGGCATGGTGATCCCTCGCATCGGGATGGAGGTGCTGGTCGAATTCCTTGAAGGCGATCCCGACAAGCCGATCGTCGTCGGCAATGTCTTTAACGGCAAGAACGACACCCCCTATCCGCTGCCCGCACATAAAACCAAGGCTGTCTGGCGCTCCAAAACTCACAAGAATACCGGGTTCAACGAACTCAGCTTTGAGGATGAAACCGGCCAGGAAAACATCGCCCTGCATGCCCAGAAAGACCAGACTCTGAAAGTTCTTAACAACCGCATGAAGCGGGTGGATAAGGATCAGATCGAAAGCGTCGGCAGCAATAAGTCACTCGATGTCGCCCGAAACCACCAGGAAAAGATCGGTGGGTCGATGAACCTGTCAGTAGGCGGTGGCTTGGGAGTTCCGCTTTTTGCCGCGCTTGCCGGACTGATGCAGCAATCGAGCGCGGCAATGAAGAACGCCGCCAACGAATCCGGCGATAGCTTTGTTGCGCAATTCACGCAGGCGCTTTCTGCTGCCAGCGTGGCAGCCGAGGCGGCCAGCCTGCCGGCGAATGGCGCCTTCACCGGTGCGGGAAAAAACAGGGAACTTGCCGGGTTTGAACAGGTTCAGACGGGCACCTCGGTCGGAGCATTGCTCAGTTCGATCATGCCAGTCAGCGGTATCAAGAACACGATCGTCGAGAAAGCCGTAAGCGACACGATCGGGATGGCTCGGACCGAGCAGATCGGCCTGATGAAGAACACCTTTGTCGGCAAGGTGCAGAATACGGTTGTCGGGCAAAAGCAGTCCACTCGGGTGGGCGAGACCTCAACCACCTATGTCGGCAAGCATATGGATATCAATGTCGGCGAGGATCTCGTGATCACGGTCGGCAAATCGCGCCTGATCATGACCAAGGAAGGCAATATCGTCCTGCAAGGCGTCAAGATCGATATTGAAGGGGCCAAGCAGATCCGTGGCCGGGCGAAGCTGATTGACCTGAATTGACCGATGCGGATACGTAACCTCACTCCGTTTGCGCAGCTTGTCTTCGCCAATGAGGATGCGGAAGGACGGCTCTTTGACATCCTGATCGTCAAGCAAAGTTATCACTTGAACCGTGAGTTCGAGTTACAGCAATCGCCGGAGCAGGAGCCGCTGAACTTTACGGATCGTTGCTTTGGCGATATCAACGAGACCAGTCTGCGCTATCCTTCGGACCTCGTGGCCTATAAGCCTGCGACCGATGTGATCGTGATTGCTGACGCGTTTGCACCGAAGGGTGAGCCTGCCACCCAATGGCAGGTGTCGGTACAGATTGGGCCGGTCCGAAAGTCACTTCATGTCACAGGGCCGCGTGAATGGCAGCGCAAGCTTCGTAAATGGAACCTGACGGATCCCGAACCGGTGTTGCGGGTAGCACTGCGCTATGAATGCACCTATGGCGGCGAATATCCGGGACCGGACGATAGGATCGTGACCGATGAGCGAAACCCACTGGGCAGTGGATTTGTCCATCCGGAATACAGGTCGCGGGACGAGCCGATCCCCGCGCCACAGATTCTCACTTCCGGTGAAAGACTGGATAACCCGTTTCGCCGTCTGGACCCTGCGGGGATCGGGCCAATTCCACCCGCATGGTTGCCGCGCCGTCCCCTGGGCGGCACCTATGATGATGAATGGTTGGCCAATACCTGGCCGCATTGGGCGAAGGACTATGATTTCGCCTTTCATAATTCCGCGGCTGAGGGGCTAAAATCAAAAGGGTTCCTGCAAGGCGATGAACCTGTCCATCTCACCGGCCTGCACCCAGAGCGTCACCAGATTAATTTTGATCTGCCCGGCAACCCGATCATTGCCCGTCTGATCGATCACGAAGACTGGTGCAGATCGGTCCGGCTCAATCTCGATACGATTTATATCGACATACTCGACGCCGAACCTGAGGATTGTCTGATTTCACTGACCTGGCGGCTGACCTTCCTTGAAGAACAGGTCAAGTGGCTGGAAATCGATTGTGCTGCGACTCCCAACAGGCTCTGCGAAATGACCGAGGACCAGCAACTTCATCCCGCTCCGCACCCGTCCGAGCTTTTCCCGGATCATTCGCCGAAGGAGGTTTCCGAACATGTCCAATAAGCTCTCCACCCGCAAGGATGGGACGAATTTCATTACTTCGACTGGGCCGGATGTGTGTAAGACGCCGGTGGGTTCTTCAATGGTGCCGGTGCCTTATACCTCCATTGCATTTCTTGGCAGTTCCATACGGGTGAACAACACAGTTCGCTGGAACGGCAAGGCGGATTTCATGCTGAACAGCCGCACACCGAACTCGATTGGTACCGAACCGGGTGTTGGCAAGGGGGTGGCGCAGGCGGGTCATCTGGGTCCGGCGGCGGTAAAGGTTACAACTGGCTCTGTGTTTTCCTCTGGCTGGGCCACGGCAAAGCACAAGGATAAGGCAGTGATCAACATGGCCTCGCCGGGGCCGATCGAGAAGAAGAGGTAGCGAAGGATGGCAAATGACCAGACTATCGCGAATGCCGTCGGGAATGCACAAGGACTGATGCATGTTGCAGAGGGGCGCGAGCCGAGTGAGCTTGAGTTTCGTGCCGAACTGACTGCGGAGGAGGAGCTTCTGCATTTCTATTTCAATGATGAAATTCTGGAAGTTGCGGAAGAATATCAATCGCTGATTGCCGAACGTGCCGAGGATCAGGCGAATATCGACAATTATAATGCGGGACAGCAGAAAATTTTTGAGGAAGCGCGGCAATTTGGTGCTGACAGAGAGTACCAGCCAATTCCTCTGGCTCCGCGTTTGCTCGCAGATTACGAAGAAAAACTGGCGGGCTGCGAAGAGCGCGTGGCTCAGATCATCGCACAGGTCCGAAGCCAGTTTCATGATCGCGCATTGAATCTGACGGAGCGGCGAGAGGATATTGTCGATTATGTGGCGACGATTTCAAAGCATGAGGAACGTCAAGACCGATACGACGCAGCTGAAACGGACGAAGAACGACAGGAGAATTGGGTCGGCTTCGATCCCGATACGCAGCGCACCTATTATGACTTCCGGGAGTTGGACCGTATTCATGCCGAATACGAGTTACTGAAGAACGGTATATCCATCAATCCGACACGGATCGATTGGGCCGGTCTTGTCTGGTTCGGCGTATCACTGATCGTTGTGGAAATCGTGACGGCCGGGCTTATCAATGTTGCTGTCGGGGCTGTCGGTGTGGGAACGCGCTGGGTCGTATCTGCTGCCGGAAAGGCTGGCCGGATCGCAACCGCGGCGGATCGAATCCGTCGCCGTTACAATGCGCTCAGCGACCGGGCCAAGGATTTTCTTGAAAGAGCGTATCTTCGCAGTCGAAATCGCGAGGTTCCGGACTATCCGAATACGGGGCCACAAGCTGTCGGATCGACCGGCAGGCGTTCAAGTGTTCCTTGCTTAGCCAGAGCCTGTAAGCCGTGACCAGAATTGAGAGCTCCAGTTCCACCTATCGCCTCAACCCTGTTGGATTGCCCGATGGGGGGCTCAAACAGTTCTACGAGGAATTCCACATATCTGGCATTTTGCCGGTTGATCTGACGCGGGCCTTCAACCAGCAAATCAATGTGCCGTCTCCGCTCGGGCCTGGCAATCTGACTGAGCTTGATCTGACGATCACCGATAGCGACAGCGAAGGGCATTATGACGTGATGACGCTTGACGGCATCGCGGTTACGTTCGAACGTCCGCTGCCGCAGCTTTTTGCGCGCAGCTATAACGATGGTTTCCGTCATCTCAGTCTCGAGCCGCTCTCGCGCGGCGGGCTCAAGCTGAATGACCGAAAAATAGCACGGATCTTCAAACGTTACCCCGGTCGGGTGTGGCGTATCGTCCGGATCGAGGACCTGAACAGCAATGTTGTGGAGCTTGTCCGTGACAAGGCCGGCCTGCTGACCGAACTGCGTCATCCCGATGGGCTTGGGCTGGAATTCCTCAATCATGCCGATGGGCTTCGCGCCGGATATGACATTATCGGACTTGATGATTCTCGTATCGAAGGGCTGCGCTATGGATATGAGAAGGGCCGGCTCACCTCTGTAGACAATCCGTTCGGAGAAAGCTGGCGTTTTGGTTATGACGATCAGGGCAACCGTATCTGGTCCGATAATGGCGTGAATACCCGCACCCGGCATCATTTCGATGCCGAGCACCGGGTGGTGAAGGTCGATACCGAGGGAAGCTACAAGCACGGGGCGATCGCCTATGACACCGGGACGCGGCAAGTCACGGTGACCCATGGCGATGGCCCTGGCTTCGAAAAGCTCTGGTTCGACGATCTGGGGCGCCACTTCATGACCGCCGATGCGGCCGGACGCTTCAACTATCGCAGGTTCAACGAAGTCCATGACCTGGTCGAGGAGGTGGACGAGAACGGCCATAGCCGTAAATACCAGTATGATGCGCACGGCAACTTGCAGTCCCAGAAGGATGAAGAGGGCCGCGAGACATTCATGGTCTGGGACGATGTCGGGAACCTGACCTCGCTGACGGATCATGAGGGAAATAGCTGGGATTACGATTATGACGATCGTGGCAATCTTCGGCAGGTCCGCGATCCTCTTGGCCATGTCACCGATTTGCGGGTGAACGCGGCCGGTCTGCCGGTTCAGATGATGCGTCATGATGGGCTGATTGAGCTCCGCGAATATGACGATCATAACCGGCTGATTTCGATCCGCGATTTCAACAGTGCCGAGACGCGGTTCAGCTATGACGCGTTCAACCGCGTGACGGCGATCATTGATCCCCTCGGCCATGTCACGGGGCTTTCATATGAGGCGGGGGTGGATTTCCATGTCCCGACCCGCATTACCCGTCCCGACGGGGTGGAAACACATCGTTCCATCGGTGACACTGGGCGGGTAGAGGCGGTCACGGATGGCGAGGGACGCACCACTTCTTATCGCTACGGTCCCTATAACGTATTGGAAGAGATTACCGATCCAAAGGGCGGGACGCTCCGTTTTCAATATGACAGTGAAGAGCGGTTGATCTGCGTCACGAACCAGATGGGTTTGCACTGGACCTTCGAGCGGGACATCACTGGCCGGGTGATCCGCGAAACCGATTTCGACGGCCGCAGCCTTGATTATCGCCATGATGATGCAGGCCGGGTTGTGCGGCGCGACAACACCGATGGCGGCTGGCTGGAATATGATTACGACAAATCCGGCCTGCTGCTGGAACTGCGCGCATTCGCACCGGGTGCCGCAGGCCCCCTGGTGACCACATATGGCTATGACGGCAACGGTCGTCTGATCGCCGCCAGAAACAGTGATGCCGAGATCGCGCTGGAACGGGATGCGCTCGGTCGGGTGATCGCCGAAACCGTGAATGGTCAACGCATCGAGAGCGAAATTGACTGTTGCGGGCGCCGGATCGCGCGGCGGATCGGCGATCAGCACCTGTCCTTCCGCTATGATGGTATGGGCGGCTTGCTGCGGTGGGAACTGGAGGGGTACGCGCCTCTTTGCTTCGAACGTGACGATCTGGGACAAGAGCGGCTGCGGGCCTCGGAGTGGGGTTTCCGGCTGGCCTCGGACTGGGACGCGGTCGGACAGCTCGTCCATCAGCACGGCGCGCAGATCGAGCGCCGCTATGACTGGAGCCGTGCCTATGAGCCGCGTGTCATCACCGACGCGCGGTGGGGCGAGAAACGATACGATTACGACCGGAACGGTCAGATCGCGCGGACAGTTCACGGCGATGGCGGAGTCGAAGGCTTCGCCTATAATCCCGACCTGAACCTTGCGGCTGCGACCGGGGGCACCGATCGTTTCCTGAACTGGCAGACCTCAGCCGCGGGGGTAGTGAAAATCGCCCATGGTCCGCGCGGCGAGGTGGTCACGCTGGATCACGATAGCTGCGGGCGGGTGGTCAAGCGCACGGTTGCACGCAAGGGTTTTCGGCCGCAGACATGGCGGTTCGAATGGAACGCACAGGATCAGATGGTGGCGGCGCATTGCCCGGACGGCGCGGTCTGGCGCTACGGCTACGATCCGTTCGGGCGGCGGGTTTGGAAGGAGACCCGCGGCGTTAAGCACGACTTCCTGTGGGATGGAGATGTCATCGCGCGTGAAAAGGCCACGCGCGATGGCGCGGTTCAAGAGGTGGACTGGTTCTTCGAGCCGGGATCATTCCGACCGATGGCGCGGGTCGAGGGTGGGCAGCTTGGCCTTGTTGTGAACGATCATCTTGGGACACCAAAAGAGGTGGTCTCGGAAAGCGGCGTGCTGCTCTGGGCTGTCGATCATGACACCTGGGGGACATTGCGGCGGACAGGAAAGCAGGTCGTTGGCTCGGATGCCACGGAGCATGGCGATTACTGGGTGGAAGATTCCGTCCATGTCGGGTCGGTTGAGCTGCCGGGCTATGCACCGCCTCCGGATGCGACATTCTGCCCGATCCGGTTCCAGGGGCAGTGGGAAGATGAAGAGACCGGGCTGTATTATAATCAATACAGATATTATGAAGCGAATTCTGGTCAGTATATGAGTTTGGATCCGATCGGTCTCTTTGGGGGTACTAGATTATCGAGCTATGTTGCCAACCCACTGAAATTTAATGATCCCTTTGGGCTGCAAGCATGGGGTCTGATGGGTTCTGGCATCTGCATTGTGCAAAAATTCCCCGCAGGAAGCGCTGCAGCTGAAGAGTTGTCCCAGTTCGTAGGCATGTGGAATAACGAGATTATTGCACGTGGCGGACGAATGACCGCGGGGCCGCTAACCGAATTGCAGGAACGACTGTCGGCGAGATGGAAGCGACAATTCCGAGAGATGCATTGCTGCTCGAAAGGTCAGGTTGCCGGGCATGTTCCAGATGCAGCGTCAGGTGGTCTCCCGAATCCCAGCAATGGAGGGTTGTTGCAGCGAGCAGATACTAACGCTTATCTTGGTGGGATAACTGGAGATATGGCTCGAAAAAAGCAAAGCTATACGTGGGTCTGGCTGCGAGATGAATGCTAGAGGGAAAAATGGAAAAGTTAATAAATGAGATAAGAAAAAAAAATGACGAATGGGGTGATTCCCACAGGATGGAGGCTACAGGCGATATCAGCGAGCAAATTCTCATGATTGATGAGAAAACCTATCGTCCCTTATCGCAGCAAATGCGAGATTACTACACAATTGTTTCTACCTGGGAAAATGGTTTACTTGGGAAAACCTCCTATCCACCCAGTCAACTTAAAGAGTTATATGAACAGGATGACGTTAGGGAGGTCATAAACCTCATTGCTGAAAACTATCGCCCTGTCCCCCCTTCCGATAATTCTGATTGGAATAGAACTGCAATATTTGCTAAGGAGCAAGGCGGGCTTGGAGTCACATTTTATTGGTGGAAAAATACTAATGACGATGAGCCTGCTATAATAAGTATTTCTGGTGGTGATGTAAAAATATTTGCAGATCTTTTAGAATATCTGAAATATTTGGCATACAATGAATTTTCAGAAGCTGGAGATGCTATATATTCCGATCTCGAGCGCGAGAGAGGAACATTAAGCGACTAGATGAAAACACTAGGTCGTGTTGACAAAAGGGATTCCCCTCGGGCGTAGGGCATGCTTCAAGCTGGCATCTGCGATGGAGACCAGCTTGGCACGAGATCTTATGTCGGACCAGGAATGGGCGTTCTTTGAGCGCTTCATCCTTTCCGTCCGAGCCCCGAACGGAGGCAAGCCGACCAACCACCGCCTCGTCCTTGATGGCATTTTCTGGATTGCCCGAACCGGAGCGCCATGGCGGGACCTACCTGCCGAGTTCGGCAAATGGACAAGTGTCTATCGACAGTTCCGGTGCTGGACGCTGGTGGGCCTGTGGGAGGACATCATGGATGCCCTCAACCAAAGCGGGACCGTACCAAGCGCATTGCAAATGATCGACAGCACCGTGATCCGCGCCCACCATCAGGCAGCCGGCGCTAAAGGGGGACTCCGCGACAGGGTTTCGGCCGTTCTCGAGGTGGCTTTACGACCAAGATCCACCTCCTCGTCAACGCGCACGGGCTACCTATGAGGACAGAGATCACGCCGGGCCAGACGTCGGACTATCTCGGTTTCGACTTGGTGATGGCGGACAATCTGCCCCGCCCGAGCGTGCTGCTCGCAGATCGCGGCTATGATGCCGGCAGCATCAGGTCGATCATGGAGAGGCGCAACGTGCTGCCCGTGATACCGATGCGCAAGTCTCGCAAGAAGCGGATTGGTGTCGATCGCTCGCTGTATTGCCTGCGTAATCTGGTCGAACGCTGCTTCAACAAGCTCAAGAACGCCAGGCGTGTCGCGACCCGCTACGACAAGACGGCGGAAAGCTTTCTAGGCTTCATTGACATCACGTCGATCCGCCTCTGGCTCCGTCATTTGTCAACATGACCTAGGCTCAGGGGGCGGTGAGGAAGCCTCACGACCTCCCGGCAGCCATCCCGCACGGCGAGTGGTGATAATCCACGCACGCAAAGCGAACTTCTCGCCGAACCGGCTGATGCGGAGGTCAAAACCGGCAGTCGGGAATGCGTGGGATTACGCATCGCCCTCCTCGAATATCAGGTTCCGTAATCTTTCCTCTGCGCAACGCCGTCGCACGATCTCCGGCATCTGCGCGGACCTATCGACACCAACCACAGTCCTTGCACTGCAAGGGGAACAACACTCCGATCCTCGAACGCGATCTACTGCGGTGTCAGTCCCCTGATCCGCTCGGATCTGCGTCGCAGCAGTTCGACGGTCGTGAGAAGCGCGATCGAGAACAGCACCAGCAGCGTCGCGACCGCCAGGATCGCCGGGCTGATCTGTTCGCGAATGCCATTCCACATCTGCCGCGGGATGGTCTGCTGGTCGGGACCAGCGATGAACAATACTGCTACCACCTCATCGAAGCTGGTGACAAAGGCGAACAGCGCGCCCGAGATCACTCCGGGCAGGATCAGCGGCATGGTGATGCGGAAGAAAGTCGTCCTCGGATTGGCGCCAAGCGATGCCGCCGCCCGGTTCAGCGATTGATCGAATCCTACCAGCGTTGCCGTCACGGTAATGATGACGAAGGGAATCCCCAATGTCGCATGCGCAAGGATCACGCCAAGATAGGTGCCCGCCAGTCGCCCGCAATTGCTTGGCAACCCGAACAACCCCAGAATCTCGCAGGGATTCGAGTAGAAGAAGAACATCCCCGTCGCGGTAATGATCAGCGGCACGATCATGGGCGAGATCAGGATCGCCATGATCGGACGGCGGAACGGCATTTCGGGGCGCGACAATCCCAAAGCGGCCAGAGTACCAAGAACGGTCGCCAGCAGGGTCGAGAAGAAGCCGATAATGATCGAGTTCTTCGCCGCCTGCACCCATTTCGCATTGGCCCAGACATCCGCCCACCACCTCCCGTCTCTCGGGCCGTCAGCCGAAGTCATGCCGAATGTCAGCAGGCTATTATACCAGCGCAGGCTGTAGCCATCCGGATCGAAAGAGCGCATCTTCTCGGTAAAGGTGAAATAGGGCTCGGCATTGAAGGACAGCGGGATGATCACGATGATCGGTGCGATCAGGAAAAAGAAGATCAGCCCGCAGATCACCAGATAGGTGTAATGCCAGACGCGTTCCAGCGGGCTTGCATATGTCGGAAGAGCCATCTCGTTATCCCAGCTTGAGATTATCGACACCCACCAGCCTGTCATACAGCCAGTAGAGGATCAGCACCGAGCCCAGCAGCAGCGCCGCCAACGCCGCCGCCATCGACCAGTTCAGCGTGTCGGTCATATGCATCGCGATCATGTTCGAGATCAGTTGTCCCGAGGATCCGCCAACCAATGCAGGTGTGATATAGTACCCGACCGCAAGGATGAACACGAGCAGCGCCCCCGCCCCCAGCCCCGGCAGGGTCTGCGGGAAATAGATCCGGCGGAAAGCCGTCCAGCTTGTCGCACCCAGGCTGCGGGCGGCACGGACATAGGAGGGGTTGATCGTGCGCATCACCGAATAAAGCGGAAGGATCATGAAGGGCAGCAGAATATGGGTCATGGCGATGATCGTGCCGGTCTGGTTATAGATCATCTGCAACCGCTGGCTGCCGCCGATCACCCCCAGCCAGACAAGGATGTCATTGACCACCCCCTGTTGTTGCAGCAGCACCATCCACGAGGTCGTCCGGACCAACAGCGAGGTCCAGAAGGGCAGCAGCACAAGGATCATCAGCAGGTTGGATTTTCGCATTGGCAGAGTGGCCAGCAGATGCGCCACCGGAAAGCCCAGCAGGAAGGTCAGGCCCGTGATCAGCAACGACAGCCAGAAGGTCCGCATGAACAGCATGACGTAGATCCGCTGCCGGGGCTCGACCTGCTCTATGCTGCCATCATCGGCGCGTGTACGGTCAACCGCTGCCAGATAGAAATTCGCGGTCACCGGCTTTGATGCCTCGCGCATGGCGCTCCAGACCCGGGGATCGCCCCAATCCTCGTCCATCTCCAGCAACGCCTCGCGATAAGGCGGCTCGATTCCCCGGCGCACCTTCCGCCCGGTCGAGGTGAACAGCGAACGGGTACCCGGCACATCGTAATTGATCCGCGTGCCGACGACACCGATTGTCCGCGCTTCGGCCGATGCCAGCAGGTCATTTGCAAGCGCCGTCCATGCCGCGTCATCGGGATCGGTTCCACGTGGGTTCTCGGCAAACCATTGCGAGATCTCGGGCATATTGGCAGGGAATCCGGCATTGTAGAAAGACCGCTGCAGCATCTGCCCGATCGGCACCACGAAGGTAATCAGAATGAAGCCGAGCAGCGGTAGCACCAGCAGAAAGGCCCGCCGCTTCGCCCGTGCCTGCGATCGGGCCAAAGCCCATGCCAGCGGCTTGCCATCGGCAGTGGTCAACCGCCCTTCAGGTGGTGTGACAACAGTGGTTGCGGCCTGCGGATCGGAAGAGTTCACCATGATATCCCCGGAATTCCTGCCGCCGTTCCGATCTCGGGGCGGAACGGCGGCAATCTTACATCACGAGCCGGCCAGCCAGCTGTTGAAACGTTCGGTCAGCTCGGCGTCGTGATCGGCCCAGAATTCCGGATCGTCCATCACCGCGGTCTCCAGATATTCCGGATTGGTCGGCATATGCGGCCCCATCTCGGTCTCGCCATCCTGATAAAGCCCGACCAGCCCAGCCGAAGATTTCCGCGCCGGCCCATAGGCAATATATTTCGCCTGCTCGGCAAGTTGCTCGGTGCTGGTGGCGAATTTCAGATATTCCATCGCCGCCTCGGGATTGGGTGAATCTTTCGGAATCACGAACATGTCCAGATCCATGTATTGTCCATCCCAGATGATCCCGAACGGTTTGTCCTCGGCAACCATCGCATCGAAGAACCGGCCGTTATAGCCGGTCGCCATGGTCACCTCGCCATCGGCCAGAAGCTGCACGGGCTGCGCCCCGGCCTCCCACCAGACGACGCTGTCCTTGATCGTGTCCAGTTTGTCGAAAGCCTGGTTCACGCCCTCTTCCGAACCCAGCCTGTCATAGATCTCATCCGCCGGTACGCCATCGGCAATCAACGCCAGGTACAACGTCCGCTTGGGTGTTTTGGGCAGGCCGCGCTGGCCGGGGAATCTTTCCAGATCAAAGAAATCCGCCGCCGTCGAAGGCGCCTCACCCTCGAATTTCGTGGTGTCATAGGCGATGACCGTGCCCCAGAAGATATTGGCCACAGCGCAATCCTGAAGCGCGCCATCGATGAAATCCTCGATCGCCGGGGTGCCGTCGGGCGCCGGCGGCAGATCGGCGGGATCGATCTCGACCAGCGCCCCCTCGTCGCACAGCCTGATCGCGTCGCTGACCTCGATATCAAAGACATCGCCGGTAAGGTTATTCGCCTCGACCTGTGCCTTCAGCGGCGTGGCCGGATTATCTGCGGCAATCATATTAACCTTGATACCGGTCTTTTCGGTGAAAGGCTTGTTATAGGCCTCGACTTGTGACCACTCATAGGCGCCGCCCCAGGACACGACATTGACCTCTTGCGCGGCGGCGGCAAGGCCGAACCCGATCAGCATCGTGGATAAGATCAAAGTGGTTCTCATCTGTTTCTCCCGTTGGATTTGTTTGTTTTTATTTGACTTGGCCCTTTGCGGGCATTGACGGGCGAATTCTCTCCGCCTCTTCTTGGTCTCAAGACCCCGAAGACCGGGGGGCAGCGCCCCCGGCCATGGCAGAACGCAAGCTCAATTCGCCAGCCAGCTGTTGAACCGCTCGTTCAGTTCGGCATCGTGATCGACCCAGAAATCCAGGTTCGAGCCAAGCGCATTGCTCATATTTTCCTCGGTGGTGGGCAGATGCGGGCCCATTGGCTCCTCGGTGCCCTCGATATTGCCGACCAGCGCGGCAGCCGATCTGCGCGGCGGACCATAGCTGATGAACTCGGCGGCGCGGGCCTGTTGTGCGGACGCGGTCGAGAAGGTGACGAATTCCAGCGCCTCTTCCTTGTTCGGCGCGCCTTTCGGAATCACCCAGCCCTCCATTTCATAGATTTGGCCGTCCCAGATGATGTTGAAGGGCTTGCCCTCGCCTTGCGCAGCGTCGAAAATCCGACCGTTGAAGGCATAGGCCATCGTCACCTCGCCATCGGCCAGAAGCTGCGGCGGCTGCGCGCCGGCCTCCCACCAGATCACGCTGCTCTTGATCTCGTCCAGCTTGGCAAAGGCCTGATCCACGCCCTCTGGCGTTTCCAACAAGTCATAGACTTCTGCTGCCGGGACCCCGTCCGCCATCAATGCGAGTTCCAGGTTGAACTTCGCGCCTTTGCGCATGGTGCGCTTGCCGGGGAATTTCTCCAGATCGAAGAAATCAGCGGGGGTCGCAGGTTTGGCGTCAGGGAATTTCGAATCGTCATAGGCAATAATCATCGAATAGACATCCGTGCCGACGAAGCAGTCGGTGATCGCGCCTTCGATGAAGTCGTCGGCCGCTTCTGTGCCGTCATCAGCCGGGGCCAGCACCGATTCGTCGATCAGTTCCAGCAGCCCCTCGTCGCAAAGCCGCACGGCGTCGGCATATTCGACCGAGGCGATATCAGAGGTGACATTGCCCGCCTCGACCATCGCCTTGATCGGCGTGGCCGGGTTATCGGCATCTGCTATATTGACCTTGATCCCGCTCTCGGCTTCGAAGGGTTTGGCATAGGCCTCGACATGGCTGTTGCCATAAGCGCCGCCCCAGGACAGCAGGTTCACATCGGCGAAGGCCGGCATCGCGACCAGACCGAACGCGGTTGTAAGAGCAAGGGTTCGTTTCATGATATCAGCTCCAACTACATGAATTTGATGATATTTTATGTCATTATAGCCCGGTAGCGAACCCGGCCACTCGATCGAGTCTTCAGATCGGATCCAGCGCGCGGGCATCCTGCGGATGCCAGCCGATGCGGATCGTCTGGCCGGGCTCCAGCTGCGTCTGGGCAATGGTATTGCGGCATTTCATGATGAAATCGTCGCTTCCCACCACGCGCAGCCGTGTCCGCAGGATGTCGCCCATATAGATGACCTCCAGCACGTCGGCTTCGATACTATGTGCACCCGGCGGCATCATCTCGGGTTTGAACTCGACCCGTTCGGGACGGATGGATACCGTGGTCTTCTGCCCGCGTTCACGAATATTGACCGCCGTGGCGTCGATCAACTCGCCATTGGCCAGTTTGACCACCGCCTTGTCGCCCTCGAATGCCTCGATAATCCCAGGCAAGGCATTGTTTTCTCCAATGAAACTGGCCACGAAACTGTTCTCTGGCCGTTCATAGAGTTGATTGGGCGTGGCAAGCTGATGGATGCGGCCGTCATTGAAGACCGCGATCCGGTCGGACATGGTCAGCGCCTCGGTCTGGTCATGAGTGACATAGACCACCGTGATTCCAAGTTCCTCGTGCAAATGCTTGATTTCGAACTGCATATGCTCGCGAAGCTGCTTGTCCAGCGCACCAAGCGGCTCGTCCATCAGCACCAGATGCGGATCAAAGACCAGCGCCCGCGCCAGCGCAATCCGCTGCTGCTGTCCGCCCGATAATTGCGCGGGGCGGCGATTTGCGAAGGCCCCCATCTGCACCATCTCGAGGCTCCGCTTGATGCGGGTTTCGCGCTCCGCCTTGCCAAGACCCCGGACCTCCAGAGGAAAGGACAGATTTTCGCCCACCGTCATATGGGGAAACAGGGCGTAATTCTGAAACACCATGCCGATGCCCCGCTTATGCGGTGGAACCTGGTTGATCGGACGGCCGCCAAGACGGATTTCACCGTGAGTCGCGGTCTCGAATCCTGCCAGCATCATCAGACAGGTGGTCTTGCCCGAACCAGACGGGCCGAGCATCGTCACGAACTCGCCCTTGGCGATAGAGAGGTTCAAATCCTTGACGACAAGTGTCTGTCCGTCATAGCTTTTCTGCACGTGTTCGAATGCGACGAATGCGTCACCCGAGGTATTGTCCAGCAATAGGCGCTCTCCCTGTTATGCTATGGTTGTTCAGCGCCGGATGAGTTAAACTCCACATCCGGATAATGGCAACACCGTTTCGGTTTTTCTTTCGCTGTTTGCTGACCGGCAAGAGCCACAGGATTGCAGAAACACGGATTCATCCGGCAAAGTCTGAATACTTGGGATCGGCAGGAAATGACATGATCGGAACCCGACATCGCCCGGCAACGGTGCCTGCTCCGTTCCGTGCGATTTCAGATATTCCGGCGCAGACGCAATCGCCCGACATCATGGCGGACCGGTCCGCCTGAACTTCACCAACCAGTCTTTGCCCCGCATGGCTGATCGCAGCAAAGACGAGTCCGGATGATGAAAAATACAGTTGTCCGGGCCGGGCGCCTTATTCGGCTTTCTTGCGCTTCCAGTCCATGATGTTCCAGATCATGCTGTCCCAGCTATTTAACCGGACCCCTTCGAGATCACGGGCTTTTCCGGAAACGATACCGCGATGGACAATCGGAATGATCGTATAGGACTGCACCAGCATATCATTCATCTGGCGTGCGACTTCCGCGCGATCCTCGGGCGCTGCGGTCGCATGATATTTTTTTGCCAATGCGTCATATTCTTCGGAGCAGAAGCGTTGAATATTATCGCCCTGCCATTGCGTTTCCGGGCGCGGCGCCTCGTTGCAGACCCAATGTGCAAGATAGGTTTCAGGATCCTGCCCCTTCGAGTTATCCGTATACATCTGCACGTCGGCATAAAATTTCTGACGCGTATCGGGTGATCCGGCATCGCCGCCGAAGAAAACCGATGCGTCAACCGATTTCAACTCGGTCTCCACTCCGATCTCGGACCACCATTGCTTGAGCAGTGCCTGCGTGTCCTGCCTGACAGCACTGACTGAGCTTTGGAACAGCAAGGACAGCTTGATCCCATCCTTTTCCCGGATACCATCGCCATCATCGTCAACCCATCCCGCTTCTTCCAGCAACGCCCTGGCCTTGTCCGGATCAGGAGTCAGGCAGGCGTCATTCGCGGTCGAGGCATATATCTCCGGCGCGGGAACGATATTGCAGGTGGGCTTTCCGGTTTCGCCGAAAAGCACCTCGGCGATGGCGGCGCGATCAATGACCAGCGATAAAGCCTGCCCGACACGAGGATCAGCGAAAATCGGATGGGCACCCGCCTGAGCCGTGGAACGCTCGGCCCCCAGCGCCGGATCCGGATTGGTCTGGTTCAGGAACAGATATTCGACGGAAGAGCCGAAAACCGTTACGACTTCGCCCGGCCCTCCGGTTCCCATGCTTTCCAGCACATCCGGGGACAGCATCAGATTCCAGCCATAATCCATCTCTCCGGTTTGCAGCACCGCCCGCGCAGCACCCGCCGCATCACCGCCCCCCTTGATGGTCACGGTTTCGAAATAGGGCTTGTCTTCAAAACGGAAATGCGGATTGACGCTGAAGGTCGCGACATCATTCGTCAGAAATTCATCCACGACATAGGGACCGGTCCCCACGGGATGCATATTCTGTTCACTGCATTGCGCGATCCGGCTGCCAACGCAATCGCGGAATTGTGCCTCTTGCAGGATCGGGGCCTCGGAACTGACGAAGGCCGTATAGGGATAGGGTTTCGGCTCGCTGAAATCGACCCGCACGGTAAGATCATCCACGGCCTCGACCGTCTCGATGCCTTCGAACATTGCCGCTGCTGCACATCCACTATCGGGATCCGAGCAGTAGCGCCAGGTGAAGACCACGTCCTTCGACGTCACCGGGGATCCATCCGACCACAGCAGCCCTTCGCGCAGGGTCCAGGTAATCTGCTTCAGATCTTCGGAAAGCCCGCCATTCTCGAGTGTCGGGATCTCGGCGGCCAGCCAGGGAACGAGTTCGCCATTCTCGTCGAACCGCGCCAGAGGCTCCAGAACCAGCGAAGCCGCCTCGACCTCCTTGGCGATCCCCGAGAGATAGGGGTTCAGATTCGATGCCGCCTGCCAGTAAAGGATGTTGAGATGGCCATCCGAGCCACGTTCGGCATGGGCCATCGTTCCGCAAAGAATAGCAGCTGTTCCGGCAAGTAACGCGATCTTCTTCATGTCTGACCCCATGGTGACTGAACAGGAACGGCACGACATCGTGCGGCAATGCAGATATGATGGATGTAATTTCTATTACGTCAATATTAAAAATTGACACGATGTAACAAAAAGAACAAATTGCCTCCACTGACGATCAATCGGGAAACCTGCAGTTACGGAATCTTCATGTCGCAGAATCTTGTCCACCTCATCCGTAACAGCGCGTCATCCGGCGGTGAGCGCAAGGTGGCTGCCGCGCTGCTGGATGGTTATCCCTTCCATGCGCTGTCCACTGTAGAGGCGCTGGCGAAACGGGCCGATGTCAGCAATCCGACAGTACTGCGCTTCCTGACCAAGATCGGCTTTCCCCGCTTCGCCGATTTTCAGGCCGCAGTGGTGATGGAAGTGCAAAAACAGGCGGGTTCTCCGTTACAGCAGATCGATGCCTCCCGGTCGGAAACGCCGGAGGGCGCCAATCTCTATCAGACGTCACTCCGGCGGCAGGCCGAGGCTCTTCGCCTGACGGCAGAGGCTGTAGTTCCGGCAGAGGTGGACGCTTTCGTCGCATTGCTTGCCAATCCACGTCATCGCATTCAGTGTCTGGGAGGGCGCTACAGCCAGAACCTGTCCCGCCGTTTCTCCCGGCAATTGGCGCAGTTACGTGCGGATGTGCTGCAGATCGAACCGCAGCCCGGCTTTCATCACGAGCCGCTTCTGGATATGGGGCCTCGTGATGTGCTGGTGATGTTCGACTATCGCCGGTATCAGCCCGATCTGTTTGCCTTTGCCCAGCTTGCAAGGGAAACGGGCACGCGCATCTGCCTGTTTACGGATGACACCCGCTCTCCCATCGCGGGAATTGCCCATGCGGTCATGTCGGCGAAGGAGGGTCTTATCTCTCCTTTCGGATCGCGGATCGTCGCAACCGCGCAGATCGAGACGATCATAGCCGCCGTGGTCGAGGCCGATCGCCTTGCCGCAAGGCAACGGCTGGAGCGGATCGAGGAATTGCGCATCCGCCTCGCCGAACTGACGAGACTGGCAGAAAACCGAACCGGAATGGATGAATAGGCCCCGAATGACCAAGATCGAGCCTATCATACTTAACCCCGAAGGGCGTGAGCCCGGACTCATCGTCGTCGATCACGCCGGAACGGAGTTGCCCGCCTCTCTCGTTTCTCCGGATTTTGCGCGGCAATGGCGGAACACCCATCATTTCACCGACCTGGGTGTAGCGGCGTTGGCCGAGGCGCTTGCCGAACGCCTCGATATGCCGGTGATCCTTTCGACTGTCAGCCGTCTTGTCATCGACCTGAACCGCTGGCTGGACGATCCGCGGTCCATCCTGAGTAGCGTCGAGGGACTGCCGCTTGACGGAAATACGGGTATCAGCATCTCCGAACGACAGCTTCGGCATGAGAGCGTATTCTGGCCTTACCACGAAACGGTCGGCCGGATATGGGCACGCCAGCGCCAAAAACATCAAGCGCCGATCTTTTTCGCGTTGCACAGCTGCACACGGAATTTTCTTGGCGTCCGGCGGCAATGGGACGGCGGAACGATCTGGCATGATGACCGTATCCTGTCGCAAAACCTGCTGGCTTTGCTTGGCCGGTCAGGTGATCTGATTCTGGGCGACAACCTGCCCTATTCCGGGATCGACGGCGCTTATACCGTCGATCGCCATACATTCGGGTCCGGAACTCCTGCCTGCGGGTTCGAAGTCAGCAATGATCTTCTGGAAACCGACAGCGACAGGAAACTCTGGGCTTGCCGGCTTGCCGATGCCTTGCGTCTGGCAGCAGAAACGAGATGCGCGATATGACCGATCTGTCAGCCCCCGCACAATTCCCACCCTATGCACTGACCGCACCACCCGCCCCTGAAACACGGCCATTACAGGGCGATATCCAGGCCGACATCGCCCTTGTCGGAGCCGGTTTCACCGGCTTGATCGCAGCCCGTGAACTTGCACGGCGCGGAGCAAATGTCGTGCTGATCGAAGCAAGCGAGATCGGAACCGGCGGGTCCGGACGAAACCACGGGCAATGCATCCCGGTCTTCGGATATCTGGACCCGAAGATATTGCCGCAGAAAGGATGTGACCTCCTGCGAGACGCCGGACGGCTGGTATTCGACGATATCGCACGGGATCGTATCGAATGCGAAGCGGTTCAATTGGGGACGCTGGCGGCGGCCCATAGCTCCAGCGGGTTGAATCGATCGCGCAAGGCGCATGCAAAATACGCGGCGCTGGGGAAAAGCGGCGATTATCTCTCGCGCGGGGCAGTTGCCGAACTGACCGGTAACGATCGCTTTCTGGGCGGATGGGTGCATCGGGATGGCGGTCACCTGAACCCTCTTGCCTATGCGCGCGGCCTTGCCCGCGCAGCAACCGAGGCAGGCGCGATCATCCACACCAACAGCCCGATAACCTCTCTGCGGCGCGATGGAGACCGCTGGCTTCTGGGAACCCCTGAAGGCAGCGTCAGCGCGGCGAGTGCGGGATTTGCCACCGATGCGTATCCGACCGGAGCGGTGCCGGAATCGTTCCGGAAAAGTTCGGTGATCATGCATAGCTACGGCCTTGCCAGCCGCCCGCTGAACGCGGAGCAGCGGGCCGGGGTCATGCCCTCGGGCATGAATTTCGGCGACACCCATCGCGATCCGATGTTTTTCCGCATCGATCAGCAGGGCCGGTTGATCACCGGCGGGCTGGTTGAATTGCGGCGCGGTAGAAACAGCGCCTATACGAAAGAGTTCATGACCCGGCGATTGACCGGGCTTTATCCGGTTTTGGCTGGTCTGGAATGGGATCACCACTGGCGGGGCCGGCTGACGGTATCGTCGGAGCAGCGCCCGCAACTCTATGAACTCGGCCCGCGACTATGGGGATTGTCCGGCTATACCGGTCGAGGCGTGCCGACATCTGCTGTCATGGGCCGGGTGCTGGCATCCGCCCTGATCGATCCGGCAGAAGCGGCAGAACTTTGGACCATCCGCCGCCCGGCCAGAATTCCCCTGCGTCACCTGATCGGTGCAACCGTACAGACATGTCGGGGACCGCTGAACAAGCTTCGCGACATGCTGGAATAGATTTCATTTTCGCCCTGCAGCCTATCGCGCCTGCCCGCTTCCTTTCCTCCTCCGCTTCTTCTTTGTCCAAATACCTCTGGGGGTGCCGGCAGGCGCACCACTGGTCCGAGAGACCTGCCGGCGATGGGCACCCCCGGCCATCGCCACACGCAAGTAACCGACGCGAGGCTGTCACCAGGAATTCCGGCAAACTTTCAGACTACAGAAACACCGTCTGTACTGCGTCAAGATGAACGCGGTGAACATGGATCGTGGGCGCCAGATGGTGATCAAACCTGATCGGCTGATGACCGGTCGCCAGCCGCATGGGCTGCCGGATTCGTCCCGCCGGTCCGCGCTCGGCAATCTTTTCGTTGATGTCGAAATAGCGAATCCCGAATTGATCCGCCAAGGCATTGATACGGCGGTTAAAATCCAGATGGAACCCATTCTGCTGACTCTCGCTCAGCATCAGTTCACGCAGTTTCTTCTCTGCGGCTTGCCTGTCCTCCGGGGCTTTTTCGGTCAGGATACGGCTCAGGTATTTGCGGGAAAACAGCGGCGTCGACAGCACGGTCAGATTGACGCCCTTGAGCGCCACCTTGCAAGGAGCGTCCTTGATCCCCTCGAGCAGGCCCGCATAGATTTCGGCCAGAAACTCTATATAGTCCTCGGCGGTCCATTCCTCACCCTTGACGGCCTGCCGATAATAGAAACCAAGTTCGAGATCGACCTGCCCCAGCGCAATGATGAGATGCGAGGCATTCGCCGCCGTTGTCTCGATCAGCTCCTTGAGGCGGAGCGTGGACGCGTATCTGCGGACCCCGGTCAGGGATGCCGCATTGACCTGCTGCACACGCGGAACGAAGGCGAGACGTTTGTTAATGCCCATCCGGCGAACCGAATTGAAATCCGCCTTGAAGAACATCGTATGGCTGTCACCGATAATATCGACGACAGGACGAGCGGGATCGGTCATTTTGGCCATTGAATCACTTGGTCAGAATGGGCAGGCCGCCAGCAATCGATCCGACATCTCACGCAGATCTTCGCCTGGGGTGGCCAACTCGAAATCATAATCGTCGATAGAGAAAGGCAGCCTCAGTTTCTGGGCGTCGCCGGATCGCGCCTTCGCACCCACCGACATGAAATAATCGTCGAACTTGGCGCCATCTCCGCTTAGCTCTTTGGCGCAGGGTTCGATCCAGGCGGTGGGAATGCCATAGGCCTGCGAGACGATAACGCCGTGCAATGACGATGATATCGTCCTCTTACAGGCGGTGATCTGATCGATTACGCTTTCAAATCCGTTATTCAGGTAGATGACCCGAACATCTTCCGGCAAAAATTTCTCGAACTGGCGCCAGAAGCCGGTGTCCACCACATGGGCGATGATACCCAACTCAGAGGATTTTTTGTCAGCACCGGAATAGAATGCGGGCAAGCACAGCCCCGGATCTCCGACGACATCGGGAACATCATAGCCATGACGTTTCAACCGTTCCTGCGTGACCGGACCCCGGACTGCCAATGTCCGTCTGGGCCGCGCAAATCGTTTCTGGGAGGTGATCACACCGGAACCCCAGACAATCGCGACATCATCGCGTGACAGAAGCTGAAGGATGCTGCCACAGGTATAATGGACCAAGCGATCACCGCCGGCCTGATGCGCATGGGCGAGGCGGGGTTTGACGCCGGTTCGCTTCAGATAAATATATGGGCCGATCCAATCGCCGAAATTTGTCCGTATCTTGGGCCATGCCCAATACATGTTGTGATCATCCAGCTTTCCATTCGATAAAAGCTTCAGATCACGCTCTGACGGCCGTTCAATTCCAAACATTGGGGCTCCAAATGCGCGCGGCTTCGCGGCGATTGGTACCGGCCGGAAATTGGATCTACAACCCCTCTCGTCCACAAATACGCGACGATCTGCTGAGGTAAACAATACCTCGCGAATTCGCGTGAAGCCGCGTCACCATCGCAACCTGCGCGGCGGTGCCCGGAAGTATCGCCGTCACCCGATATCTTCTTATGACATCCCGGGCTTCACGCCTGCGCCGCCCCCACGCGCCGTATCGGGCGTCAACTGGAAGAGCCGCCCTCGATCGCGCTCTTGAGCCCGTTGAGCCCATCATCGATCAACTGTTCCACGGCAGTGACCGCAGCTTCGTCGCTGAAACTCTCCTCTGGCTCGTTCGTCGTATCGGCCCGGAAGAAGCTGGCCTCCCATGTGACGGTCGAACCTTCGCCTGCCGGTTCGACCGTCACGCTGTTGGTATAATAGCTGACGGGAAAGGCTTCACGATCTTCTTTCGACAATCTCCAACGGATCTCCATGTTCTCTTCATCGATGCGGTCGATGCCATCCTCGACCGATCCGCCATCCGCAAATTCCACGGTTCTCTTGGCCCCCTTTCCTTCCCCCTCGACGCTGACGGAAGCGATGCCCGGATGCCAGTCTGCATAGGTGGAGGGATCGGAGAGGATTTTCCATACCTCCGCTGGCGGTGCGGCGATCTCGATTTCGCCTTCGGCCTGCTGCGGGGTCGGACCGTGGGCCAATGCCGCTCCGACCATAAAGATCGTCGCGGACGCCGCCAGAATCAGATGTCTTGCTGTCATGATCTACTTTCCTTTCGTGGAGGGGTGATAAAGCGACTGCCGGTAATCCAATGCCCCAGCAGCAGAAGCAGAGCCGCCGCCGCAAAGACGGGCGCGAGACTGCGGGTTACGGTTACCGGATGGGTGGGGGCATGTGCGGCAAGTTCCCGTTCTATTGCGGCGGGTCCTTCATCCAGCCGAAGAAACCCCAGATCGCGGGCCGAAGCGAGCGCCTGAAGATAGTCGACCCGCAGCCCCGACAGATGTTCATCGCC
Organism: Paracoccus onubensis; assembly: GCF_003591515.1. GTDB lineage: Bacteria > Pseudomonadota > Alphaproteobacteria > Rhodobacterales > Rhodobacteraceae > Paracoccus > Paracoccus onubensis. Next base: position 448,881 of record NZ_QZCG01000002.1, on the reverse strand, counting down.
GTCCAGATCGGATTCGCCATAGGGATTGTTGCGCGGATGATATCCCGGCCGCTCTGAGGCATCGGGCGGGGGCGCACCAATCCTCGCTGGCGCATGTTGGACATCATTCGGTCCATAGAAACCGATCTCGCGGCCAAGGTCGTCGAATTTGGGTATCTGGGACGGGGTATCCTGACCTGCTCCGAGGATAAGCCCTCCGGGAGAGTCGCCGGTCGGGCGAGGCTCCTGCGCGAAAGGCAGTGGAGGGGCTTCCTGGCCATCGGTGACGAAGATCAAAGGCACGCCCAACCCCGAGGCCCGATTCAAAGCGTGATCCAGTCCTTTCTGAATCATGCTGTCGCCCTCCCAGGCCATCCGCCAGTCAAGCCCCATCAATGTGCCTGAAAGCGAAGAATAATCGGCGCAGACCTCCACCGGCTCAAGCAGGGTCAGACTGCGGCGTTCGGTGAATAGCGCCAGGCCGATCCGGCTGCCGCAAGGCCGGGCCGCGATCCAGTCCCTTAGCGTTTCGCGCGCGAAATCAAGCCGGGAGCGGCCGTCCATATCACGAACATTCATCGATCGGGTAATGTCGATCACGACCAGAGCATCACTCAGACGCTGCTTTCGCGGGATGCCAAGATCAAGTGCCGCCAGCATCGCCAGAACGGTCACGATCGCGGGCAGGATAATACGCCAGCTCACGGAGCACCCCGCGGCATTCCCGGCAAATCGGTCCATAATTGCCGCGGTTGATTTTCGGGATCCTCTTCGCCTTCGGCCAGCGGTCGCGGCAGGTCACGCACAAGGCGCATGGCCAGTTCCAGATTGACCTTGGCGTCACGATTGCCGGGTTCAGCCCGCAGTGCCTCGCGATAGGCGGATTTGGCCAGTTCGATTTCGGGCGTGGCATCTTCGAAACTGCCGGCCTCGATATGGTCGTATCCGGAACGCATCCGGGCATTGGCAATGGCGAAATGCGCGTCGGACCGCAAATCGGCCTGACCATCGGCCAATCGTGGCAGCAGCTCTTGCGTCTCGGCGAGCTTGTCGCGCCAAGCAAGAAACAGAATGCGCGCATGGATTGCATGCGGATCGGCATCCTCGCGCAGCGCAACCTCGTACCCCTCGGCAAGCGCGCGGATTGCGGCATTGTCTTTGAGATTGCCCCAGACGGCATAACCGGACCACACAAATGACGCGCCGGAAACCAGCAATGCAAGGGCCAATGCAGCAAGAACCAGCCGTCTCATGAGGACCTCAGCAATGGTGCGGGACGGGTCGGTGCGAAAGGCCGTTCAAGCCACCGCGCGATTGTCAGTGCGCCCGCAGAAAGCGCGGCAAGCAAATAGAACAGCCAGTCCAGATCGCGACGAGGCACCCGCCGTTCGGTCAGGATCGGTTTCGTCTCCATTTTGCCGATTTCGTCCACAGCGCCCTGCACGGCTTCGGGGCTTTCGGCCTCGAAGGCGACATAGGTGATACCCAATCGCTGAAGCAGCAGGTGCAGATGCCGTTCAGGACGGGTCTGCGGCGTGTTGGTTTCGCCCGGCGGGCTATCCTCGAAGATGCTCTTTGCACCCTCGGTCCGCAGATACAGCCAGTAAAGACTCACCTGCTGTTCGATTGCCAGGCGACGCAGGCTGTCTTGCACTTCGGGCGATATCACTCCTGCCCCGTCCGAAACGAGAACCACGGCGCGCGAGCCAAGGGACGGCGCGTCGCGCATCATCTCGAACGAGAGGGCAAGACCGCGCCCGACATCGGTTTGCGACAATCCGCGCTCGGCCTGCGCATCGATCGCCGCCGAAATGGCGCTGCGGCTGATCGTCATCGGCAGCACCTGCAAAGGTGCGGTCGAAAAGGCGGCGACACCGATCCTGTCATCGGGGCGACCCGCGATGAATTCGCGCAGGATGCGGCGCGCAGCGGCCGCCTTGCTTTCTTCACCGCCATCGGGGGTACGCCCTGCGAATGTATCATCCATGCTGGACGAGCGGTCGATCAGCAGGACCAGATTGGCCCCCTGCCCCCGATAAGGAACCGTGCCGCCCTTCAGATAGGGCGCCGAGATCCCAAGAATCAACGTCACCATGGCAAGAATGCCCGACGCGGTCAGGCACCTGTCGATTGCCCATGATGTCCCCTCGACCGGGCGCAGATCGATCCGGGGCACATCGGTGGACCGCAGCCAGCGCGCCAACAGGGGTAAAGCAGCCAGTGGCAAGGCGTAAAGCGCAAGCGGAAAACCAAATCCGATCATCTCAGCCCCCGTTCTATTCGGGCGAGATCGCGCGACAATGCGACGACTGAAACGTCTGGAGCTTCCCGAGTGCCAAAAAAGGCTGCATCAGACGCCCGGAAGAATCCGTCCAGCCGATCCGCCAAGGGCTGATATTCCGGCCGCGCCGCAAGAAACTGCGGCAGATCGGCACTGATCAGAACGCGATTAAAGGAGGCATCCAGCGCCCGGTGCAATGCGCGGCGCTGCAAGGCCGGCCCACGCAGCCGCGCGATGCTGCGAGCCGCGCGGGTAAAAGGACGCGCCGGCCGCCTGTGAAATGGCCACCAGGCTTGTGTCCAGCCGATTGCGATCAGGACGCACAGGAAAGCCGCAGCTGATATGGCAAGCGCGGCATTGTCCCTTCCGGTCTGGATCAGGCGAAAGGGCGGGTCCGGCAAGAGTTGCGCAGGCGAGGATTGATCCGTAATCGGTCGAAGCGGCGCAGCCACGAAGGCAAAGCCCGGCAAACTCATTTCAGTACCGTCGGACAAACGAACAGGCGAAGGCGGCACCTCTCGCCGATCGGGCGCAAGCGCGGAGTAGAAATTCTGCCAGCGCAGAGTCAGTTCGGCATGTCCGGCAGTCTCCTGAAGATCGATGCTGCGCAGATCCAGCCAGTAATCCACCGCCCGCGGGCGAGGCAGGCTGGCACGATCCAGAGTCACGCCGGAGGGCAAATCTATCTCGATGCGCTGCACCAGCTCATCACCCAGCAGCCAGCCATATCCATGCGGATTATCCGTCCGGATCTCAGGCTGCGCCTGTGCGACAGCAGGTAACAACACAAGAAGCGACCACCATCTCATCTTGGCGCCTCATCCAGTTCGGCGATCAGATGTGACAGATCGATGCTGTCGCGGATCTCGACGGGGCGCAGACCGTGGCTGGCGAAGACAGCGCCAAGATCCCGACGGCGCGACCGGCCCGCCTCGGCTTGCCGCAACGCCCATTTGCGGCCGGTCAGAACGGTGCGTCGCCGCCCGCTTTCAGGATCCCGTATTTCGGAAAGACCGATACGGCCGGGCGGTTCCTCCAGGCCGGTATCCCGAAGCCACAGAGGCAGGACCGGACGCGGCGATAACGCGCCCAGCAACTGGTTCAGTTCAGGCACCGAATGATCGAAATCCGATATCAGCGCGACCAGGATCCGGCCCTGCGGCAGGCTTGCAGCCGCAGCGCACAGCCCCTCAACCCCATCTCCCAAGGCGAATAATCGGTTTACCTCGGTGCGGATCTCTTCGCCGATCCCGATGCGGCGCGTAGGTGGCAGGTTCAGCACCGTCTCCCGGCCGCTGACGACCTGCAGGGCAACCCGATCTCCGCCCCGTCGCGCCGCCTGCGCCAGCCCGCCGGCCAGAAGCGCCGCAATCCGCTGACGATCCGACGCGGCGACAGTCCCAAGAGAAGCGGTTGCATCCAGAAGAATATGCAGCACCAGATCCGTATGGCGTTCGAAACGGCGCACGAAAAAGCCCCCGAAAGGATCGGTGATCGATCGGCGGAGATCCAGCCGGCGCGGGTCCGGATGCGCCAGAAGCGGCGCAATATCGGCAAAGGCACCGCCCGCACCGCGTAACCGGCCCCGATGCGCGCCTTCACGCAATCCGGGCTGACGACGGGTAAGATGCCAGGTCAGCGAGTCGAAAAGATATATTTCGTCCGCGTCTGGAATCATTCCACAGGCACCGGAATTTTTTCGAAAGCCGCCCGGATCAGTTCGGACATCAGAACATCCCGACGTGGTTCATAGGCAGGGGCAAGAAAGGTGCGATGCGACATGACAGGTTCGAATATTCCCCGCACATCCTGCGGAAGAACCGCATCCCTGCCCTCGATCCAGGCCGACGCACGCGCCACCCGGACCAGCGACTGCATCCCGCGCGGACTGACGCCGCCGCGCACAAGCTGTGCGGAATCCGTGCCTTCGATCTGCAAACCGAATTCTCCCGGATCGCGCAAGGCGCTGCACAGATCGAAAACATAGCGTTGCAAGGCCTCGCTGGCATGGATCCGGTCCTGAATTTCCCCGGCCAGCGCGTTAAGCCCGTTATAAGGAAGCAATCCCTCGGTCACGTTGCCGATCAATGTCCCGGTGTCGTGAAATCTCGTCTCGAAAGCCAGTGCGATCCTGTCCTCGCGCATATGCGGAACATGGATCGGAATCTCCATCATGAACCGGTCCCGGGCGGCAGCGGGCAGTTCAAACGTCTCGTCGCGCTCGATCTGGTTGCGATCTGCGAAAACCTGCAGATGTGGGAAGTGATATTCGCGACGAAAGGCCGTCAGGCTGCGTTCGGCCATCAGCCGCAGCAGCAGGGCATGAACCTGCGGCCGAGCCCGGTTGATCTCATTGAAGAAGAAGATCGACAGATCCTCGCCGCGCGACAGAACCGGCCCGGGTTCGATCCGGGGGCGACCTTCTGCGTCCAGATGTGCGTCATAGATCAGGTCGGTGGGCAACAGGTCCACCGTGCCTTCGATCCGCGCGAACGGACCGCCGACCACCCGGGCGACGGCACGCAGCATTGTGGTCTTACCGGTGCCGACATCGCCAGCCAGCAACACATGACCACGCGCCAGAACCGATAACAAAATCAGGCGAATTGCGCCGGACTGCCCCAGGATGATTTCGTTCAGCTGCGTCTCCGCATCCTGAAAACGGGTCAGCCATTCGGCCGTGGCGAGAGTCTCGTTCGACATGATACCCCGACAATGATGAGAGATGTGCCGCGCCGGGATGTGACATTTGGGATAACCATCCCGACGCGGCACGCCCCGATATTATTCCGAGGGCGGAGTACCGCCTTCTTCATAACCGGGGATCTTGGTGACGTCATATTCAAACTCGCCCGTCTCCTTCATGTGCCAGACGCGCCACTCATTCCGGTTGTCCATCACCGCAAGAGACTCGCCCTGCTTCGAAATTTCCGCGGGGTCATGCTGAGGATCGTATTCCGAGCCCTCGACCTTTTCCGGATAATCCGGCTTCGGTTCCCAGCAATTTCCCGGCGCCTTGCAATTGGTGCCGTCATAGGCAAAGGCAGGCAAGGCCAGCGACAAGCTCGCGATGACACCCAATAAAAGCGGTTTCATGGTTTCTCCTCCTCGTTTGACAGTAATGCCCGGCTTGGACATCTGGGGCGGATGTTGCCCCGGGTGACGGCGCGGATTTGGTGATTACTCCTCCGCGCCGCCTTTCGGCTTGTAAGGTGTGAATTCCTCTTGCTGTTCAGGGGTCAGCCAGCCGGCCGTATCCGGCTCTCCGGTATAGAGGTGGCGGACCCAGGCCATCGCCAGAAGCATTTCGTCCAGCGTCAGGCTGCCCCACATCGGACCCATCTGCCCGGTCGCGCCCCCGTATAACGTTGAAAACAGGCCGACATCGGTTTCGTTCTGCGGATAGGTCCAGTAATCGTCGTTCAGACCCGGGCCGATCTTTCCTTCGCCGTAATGGCCGTGACAGCCCGAACACATGGTGTTGTAAATGTCTTCGGCTTCTTTCATGACCTCTTCGTTTTCATTGTAGATATTTACGCCGGTCTCCAGGAATTCCTTGACGGCTTCGGTGTCACGCCCTTCCTCCATCGCGTCGTCGAAGTTCAGTGGTGACCCGTCGACAGTATTGAAGAACTGGGGTTGCTGTGCGACGACCCCGCCGCCTCCGAATATTGCGATGATGACTGCAAGCGAAAGATGCCTCATATCTCGTCCTTGTTGGCTATGAATCCAGCGGCAATGTCGGAATGTTCTCTTCATCCAGAATTGCCTGAATGCGATCTTTCCCCGAGACCAGGGCCTGATCGATTTTCTCCAGCAGTTCGGGCTTGTCCTCGGTGACGCCCACCGACTGGCTGTATTGCAACGGAATGATCATTCCGTCGGAACGCTCGATCTCGTTGGTGATCAGCGTCATTTTCAAAGATTCGTTGGAATCCCGGACATAGCGCCCTGCATCAGGCGCAAAAATGATGGCCATATCGGCATTTCCAGCGGCCACCTCGGACACGACAAGATCGGCCGGAACCTGTGTATACTGATTGCGGCGATCCTCGAAATTGGTCAGCGACGCCTGATAGACCAGATTATACTCGTAGCGGCCCGAATATTTGAGGATCGTTTCGGCCGGGGTGTGGTAGCGATAGGAAAACGTCTCGAACCCTTCCTGATCGACGTCCTGCCATTTGTCGCCCTCGAAATTCCGGTCTTGCCGGCTGATGAAAGCATAGCCCGACCGATAGTAAGGTTCGCTGGTCAGAAGTCGTTCGTCACCGGCGTCGACGCCCACCAACACATCGCACAGATCCTTTTCGATCCCGTCGCGGAACAGATAGATCGCATCATTGTCGATCATCACCAGATCCAGCTTCATGCCGGTCTCGTCAGCCAGAACCTCGGCGATGCGGTTTTCAAAACCGGTGCCGTCTCCGGTGGAATACGGTGCATCCTTGGTCGAGGCGCAGATGCGGAGGGGCTGATCGTCGTCAGCTGGCGCCTCTGCCTCTTGCGCGGTTGCGCTTCCCAGAGCGCACAGCATGACCGCCCCGCCGAATCCAAGGCGCGAAATCGTCGCGTACATTGTCGAGTCTCCCATATGTCAGTTCAAAGGGGGACGGCTGGCGGGGTTTGGAGAGCAGCCAGCCGTCCCGATGCGTATCAGGCGTCTTCGCCCGATACGTATTCGCCGACATTCGGGTCTGAATACGGACCTTCGCCATCAAGCGAGAAGACCATCAGCCCGCCACCCATCTGAGTGAACTCCTTCATACGACGGAAGGCGCCAACGGATCCCAGACCGGCGGTCGGGTCATTGAGATCGAAGACCAGGCCAACACCGGGCCAGCCGCCGACACCATACATGATCGCCACATATTGACGGCCGTCATGCTGATAGGTCATCGGATGACCAATCACGCCGGACGGAAGCTTGAACTTCCACAGCAGATCGCCCGTGTCGCTGTCGCGTGCCTTGATGAAACCGTCCAGAGTACCGTAGAAGGTCACGCCACCCGCGGTGGACATCGTGCCGCCCCAGACAGAGAAGCGTTCCATCTTCTCCCAGGCCATTTCGCCGGTAATGGCGTTGTAGGCCTTGATCTGGCCAAGTCCCAGACCGTTCTCGCGATCGCCTTTCGGGCCGGGATACATGTTCAGCGTGGCACCCACGAAGAACTGGCCTGCACGATAGGGCAGCATGAAGGGCTCCCAGTCCATGCAGATATGGTTGATGCCCAGCATGAACAGCTTGCGCTCGGGATCATAGCTGTCGTGGCCCTGGTTGTGATAACCCATTGCCGACGGACAGATGTCGCGCGCCTGATGATCCATCCGGGTTCCGAATTCCGGATCACGGACCGGCAGGCCGGTATCAAGCTGAACCTCTTTCACCCAGTTGACCGTATCATCCATCTTGTCGGCAGAGATCAGGTCGCCATTGGTGCGATCGAGCGTGTAGACGATGCCGTTGCGGTCAGGGTGGGTCAGCAGCTTGCGCATGTTGCCCTCCTTGTCCTCCTGCTCGGACAGCATCATGACGTTGACGCCGGCATAATCCCATTCGTCATGCGGTGTCTTCTGATAGGCGAACTTGGCTTCGCCGGTCTCGGCCTCGCGGCCCCAGATCGCCATGGTCCATTTGTTGTCACCCGGGCGCATCGTCTCGTTCCACGGAGCCGGGTTGCCGGAGCCGTAATAGAACAGGTCTTCTTCGGGATCATAAGCATACCAGCCCCAGTTGGTGCCGCCGCCGATCTTCCAGGCATCGCCTTCCCAGGTTTCGGTGCCGAGATTGAACTGACCATAATGCGGGTTGGGCGCATTGAAATCCTCGGCCAGCTTCAATTCCTCGTCCGGGCCGGTCGCAAAGGCGCGCCAGCGCTTTTCGCCGGTTTTGACGTCATAGGCGGTCACATAACCGCGCACACCCAGTTCCGCGCCCGAGCTGCCGACCAGCACCATGTCCTTGATGACATAGGGTGCGATCGTCAGGGTCGAGCCGACCTTGATGTCCGAATTCTCCATCATCCAGACCGTCTCGCCCGTCTCGGCATCCAACGCGGCGATATGGCCGTCAAGCTGGGTGCGGAAGATCAGCGGACCGTTTTCGTCATCACCCGGCCAATAGGCCAAACCGCGGTTAACGACATCACAGCATGCAACCGTCCGAGCCGTGGGGTTCTGCTGAGGCTTGTTCTGCCACAGGATCGTTCCCGGATCCTTCAGATCCAGCGCATAGACAATATTCGGAAACGGCGTATGGACAAACATCTTGTCGCCCACGACCAGCGGAGTACCCTCGTGACCGTTCAGCACACCGGTCGAAAACGACCAGGCAGGACGCAGTTCCTTTACGTTCTCCTTATTGATTTCGTCCATTTCGGAATAATTCTGCGCGTTGTAGTCGCGTCCGGTCATCACCCAGTTCGCGGGATCTTTCGCAAGTTCGACCAATTGGTCATTCGCCAAAACCGGACTCGCACCGACGGTACCGACCATCACGGCGCTGGCCAATGCCAGCGGCGAGACGTTCATCATAGATTTTCGAAGTATGTTCCTCATGTGTTCCTCTCCCTATCACGCCATCCAAACCGGTTGCCGGAACGCCTCCCACCGATTCAGAGCGTCTCGTCGACGGATCCAGCCGTGATGGCACGGACCGTTCGTGACCTAATTGGAGCACTGGCGATGCCGGCTGTCTGCGTGGAGTACGCCTCGAATTGTTCGGGATATTTCCCCCGAATAACCTGGGGGATTTGGCATGCATCGAAGAAATTCGTCATACCATTGACTGAAGCCAGATCGGTTGTCTCATACTCTGGTCTGACCTAGATTCGGAATTGGAGAAGAAAGGCGTCGCGAATCACTCTTCAGGAGTTACGAGCCCGCATGAGCCAGCCCGGAAGCATTATCACCATCCTCGCGCTCGGCCTGTTTGTGTCGGGGACTCTGGCGCTAGGCGGTTGTCGAGAAGAAGAGGACGAAACCCTGCCAGCCGCGTCGACCTCGCAGAACAAGGAAACCGGCAATTCGGGCAGAAACGAATGGCTGGAGGTGACAAATACGGAAACGCCGCTAGACTTCATCGCCCGCGTCACCGGTGCGCCCGCCGCGCAGATCACCCCGCGGCTGGACCGCGCGACCGCCTTATATCAGGAAAGCCCGCGCATGATTGCAAATCGCAGTGTGCAATTATGGCAGGAAATCCGTGAAAAGCAGGAGGAGATCGATATCATAGATTTGCTGGACGATCTGGCACCCGAAAATGGTTCCGCGCGAACCGGCAGCCTGACCGCGGTGGTCCAGAATTACCGTGTGCTGCGCAGCCAGGGGGCCGATCACACCGCTGCCGTCACGACCGCGACACAGGCAGCCCAGTGACGCACCCTGCCAACATATCGGTTGCAACCCAGCTCCCCAACCGGGTCCCGACCGTATCTTACGGCAAGCTGTCTCTGCACAGGCTGGTGATGCTGGTTTCGGCGGGGGTGGGACTCCTGCTGTGCATTGCCGTGGCCACGATTATCATCCTGAACGCAAGGCACGCCATCGTCGAAGAGACATCATCGGCATTCCGTATCGCCCAGACGACCGTTGCCATCCGCATGCCACAGCGGTTCGCGGGTCGCGATACAATGGGCGACGCAATGCGGTTATCGGCCGAAATCGATGCGCTGCGCCATGTATCATCCCATATCATCGATACACAGGGCGATCCTTTGATGGCACGCGCAGAGAAGGCCGAGAGCGTTTCCGAGAATACCGTACCCGACTGGTTCAACCAGCTTATGCGTCCAGAGCCGCAAACGGACCTGTTTCCGATCTCGCATTATCCGAATATACTGGGCAGTCTGTGGATCTCGACCGATCCCAGCGATGAGATTGCCGAAGTCTGGGAAGATTTCAGCGTGATCATGCCGCTGCTTGCCTTGACCGGGATCGTAATGGTGGGGCTGACCATGCTTGTCAGCACGCTGATCCTGCGCAGGCTTCGGATCCTGCAAGAGGCATTGTCCGCGATCCGTCAGGGAGATCTGACCCGCCGCGCACCCAATGGAAGGCTGGTCGAATTCTCGGCCCTCGCGGAGGGCGTGAACGAGCTTGCTGCGCATCTTCAGGCCAAGCGCGCGGAAAACGATCTGCTGCAAACCCGCCTGCTGACATTGTCCGAAGCCGAGCGGGCAAAGATCGCATCGGATCTCCATGACGAAATGGGCCCGCAGCTTTTCGCCCTGAACGCCGCGCTCGCTCAGGCGAGAAGCGTCGCCTCGGATATTGATGACGCGGCGCGGTCCCAGTTGGTCGAGGCGCTTGAGGCGACGCGGACCCACGCCCGCGCCGTGCGCGACAGCGCTCGCGCCGCCATCAACGATCTGCGCCCCATGCTGCTGGGGCACGGTTCCCTGATCGAACTGCTGGAGGAACTGATCGCCGATTTCACCGAAATCTCGCCCGAAGTGACGATCGACCTGAATGCCGGTTGCCAGATCGGCACCGGCGAGCTTGAAGAACTTTCCATCTATCGCTTCGTGCGCGAAAGTCTGTTGAACGCAATCCGCCATGGCAATGCACAGCGGATCGAAATCGACATGCATTGCGATAACTCTGTTAACCCTCGCCAGATCGTCACCCGCATCACGGATGACGGTCGCGGACCTTCCGGCAAGGTACTTCCCCGCAGCTACGGGCTGATCGGCATACGCGATCGCGCTCGCGCACTTCACGCCACCTACATTCCCCCCTATCGCAAGGGCGATGCCACGATCACCGAACTCAGGATGCCCATTCAATGACCCCCACCAGAACTCTGACCGCCAAACCGGACGAACGGACCCGCCGGATCGTCATCATCGATGACCACCCGGTTGTGGCGGAAGGCTGGGGACGGATCATCCGGGCGCATCTTCCTTGCGAGATTATCCCGGCGGCAACCGCGCTGGAGGGTTGGCGCGCCTGGCGGACGGCCCGGCCCGACCTGATGGTGATCGACCTGACACTGGGCAATGACAAGATTGCCGGCATCAAGCTGATCGACCGCTTCCGGAAACTGGATCCCGGCTTGCCGATCCTGATCTTCACCATGCATCGCAGCGCGGTGCTTGCCCGCCGCGCATTGCATGCCGGCGCCAATGGCATCATCAACAAGGACTCCCCGTCCGAAGAGATTTTAACGGCCCTGACCGAGGTTCTTTCGGGCGGCAATTATCTTGAAAGCCGGCTGGCCACGCAGATCGCATTGATGAACGTTCCGGGCAAGCGCAGCACCGGAACCAGCCTGACCTCCCGCGAGGAGGAAATTCTGGGCATGATCGCGGACGGCATGTCTTACCGCCAGATCGCGGACCGCGCATGTATCAGCTACAAAACCGTCTCGAATGTCAGCCTTGTGCTGCGAGAAAAGCTGGATGCGACGAGTCTTGCCGATCTGGTCGTCAAGGCAATCCGGTATTTCGAGGGCCATTAGAATGGATTGATGCCGCGTCTGGCAGCTTTCGCCATCGCCACGTGACGCGCGGATCCAATCAGGGATCGGCAGCATCAGAAGCCGAATATCGTCCAATATCCGGCCGGCCGGTGGATAAACCTGTTTCAATTTCGCTCCTGAAGAGATTTCTCTGCCACATCAGCTTGATCTGAAATTAATCATCTGGCACATGAAAATGAGTTGGCCAGAAGATCGGCCACCATGTGCAGATCAGCATGACAGCCAAACCGTCGCCCCTGCCTGATTCCGGCAATCGGGAAGCGAGGCGGCACATAAGTAAAATGTGTTCGAGCTCTCGCGCAATCTTGCAGGGCAAATGCCCTATCGCAGATTGCATTTCCCAAAAGCTTCGTGCGAAGCAGATGCGCCGCCGAATTTACGACTGACGCCCGATCGAGAAGGATTGCTGCCCGGAATGGACAACCCCGCCGCAATGGTTGAACAAAATCTTCTTCTTTTGCTCGCACTCGCGCCATTCGCGGGCGCATTGCTGCTGACAACGCTTCCCCGACAGGCCGAACGGCGCGCGGCTCTGTTTTCCGGCCTGACCATGCTGGCATCGTTGGGGTTGCTTGCCGGGATGGCAAAATCAATTGCCTCGGATAATGTGCTGACTGTCGATATAGACTGGATCCCGACACTTGGGCTATCCCTGTCGCTGCGTGTGGATGGCTTCGTCTGGCTGTTCGCGACGCTGGTCATGATCATCGGCCTGCTGATCGTCGTCTATGCCGGTTTCTACATGAAGGGCAAGGACAGGCTTCCGCGTTTCTTCGGCCTGCTTCTCACATTCACCGGAGCGATGCAGGGCATCCTGTTGTCCGGAAACCTGATCATGCTGGTGGTGTTCTGGGAACTGACCTCTCTCATGTCCTTTCTGCTGATCGGCTTCTGGCATGGCAGCGCCGCAGCACGGGACGGCGCGCGTACGGCTTTGGTCCTTACCGCGAGTGGGGGGGTATGTCTGCTTTTTGCGATGCTGCTGATCGGTCAGGTGGCAGGCAGCTATCAACTGGATGAGGTTCTGAAAGCAGGGCCCGAAATACAGGCCCATCCCTATTACGGGATCATCCTCGCCCTGTTCCTGATCGGCGCATTCACGAAATCCGCACAGGTACCGTTCCATTTCTGGTTACCCGGCGCCATGGCCGCGCCGACACCGGTGTCGGCCTTCCTGCACAGCGCCACCATGGTCAAGGCCGGGATCTTCCTGCTTGTGCGGTTCTTCCCCGTATTGGGCGGAACCGAGCTGTGGTTCTTCGCCGTCACCGGCATCGGCATGCTGACCATGACCGTGGGCGCGGTGGTCGCATTGTTCCGCCACGATCTGAAAGGCCTTCTGGCATATTCGACCATCAGTCATCTGGGACTGATCACGGCACTGGCAGGGATCGGCAGCACCGGCGCAATCACAGCCGCGATCTTCCATATCTGCAACCATGCTGTCTTCAAGGCCTCCCTGTTCATGGTTGCGGGAATCATCGACCATGAGACAGGCACCCGCGACATGCGCAGGCTTGGCGGGTTGTTTCGTGTCATGCCCATCACCGGGTCACTGGCAATCGTCGCATCGGCGGCCATGGCGGGCGTTCCGCTGCTGAATGGCTTCCTGTCCAAGGAGTTGTTTCTTGCCGAAACGGTAGCCTGGCATAACGGCACATGGCTGGATGACAGCCTGCCCTATATCGCGGTCGTCGCCAGCGCCTTCTCGGTCGCCTACTCACTTCGTTTCGTCATGTCGGTTTTCTTCGGGCCTCTTGCCAAAGATCTGCCGAAATCACCGCATGAGCCCGCCGCATGGATGCGCCGCCCCGTTGAATTGCTGGTGCTGATCTGCGTGCTCGTCGGGATCCTGCCAGCCCTGACGCTTGGCCCGTCAATCAATGCCGCCGCCCGGGCGGTATTCGGCGACGATCTGCCCTATTACGACATTGCCATCTGGCATGGCATCAATGCGCCTCTCCTGCTTAGCCTCGTCGCGTTCGGGGTCGGGATCCTGCTTTATACGACCATGGCGCGCGGAATTGCCGCGGGGCCAGAGGGACCACCGCTGCTGCACCGGCTGCGCGGCCAGAAACTCTATGATCAGGTCATGCTGAGGGGAACATGGATCTGGCCCCGCCGCGCCCTGGGCTGGCTTTCAACCGATAGCCTGCAACCCCAATTGCGGCTTGTCGTTCTGGTGGCATTCATCGTCGCGTTTGGGTCATTATGGCGCAATTTCCATCTGGCCGAAACGCTACGCCAGACGGCACCGTCTCCGGGTTTCGCCCTTATGTGGCTGGTCGGAGGCGCCTGCGCCATCGGTGCAGCCTGGCAGGCGAAATATCACCGTTTCGCCGCGCTGGTCATGCTTGGCGGCGCAGGCGTCGTCACCTGTCTGACCTTTGCGTGGTTCTCGGCTCCCGATCTGGCCGTGACGCAGTTGCTGGTCGAAATCATCACGACCACGCTTCTGCTGCTGGGGCTGCGCTGGCTGCCCAATCGCCGGGAAGAAATCCTTCGCGATACGCTCATGCCCGCACGGGTGCGTCGCGGGCGAGACCTATTCATCGCCATCTGCAGCGGAATGGGAATAACGGCCATCGCTTACGCAATCATGACCCGGCCCCGGATTCCGAATGTCGGCGACTGGTTTCTGGCCAATGCGTATCACTCCGGCGGAGGAACCAATGTCGTCAACGTGATCCTTGTCGATTTCCGCGCATTTGACACATTCGGCGAAATTACGGTTCTCGCGATCGTGGGACTTACCGTCTACGCGTTGCTACGCCGTTTCCGCCCTGCCTCCGAAAGCATAGATGCGCCCGAGCAGCAGTCGGGCAATATCGCCAACCGGCTGGACGATTACCTGTTCGTGCCGTCCACGATCATGATCTGGATGTTCCCGATCCTGATCGTCGTATCGGCCTATTTCTTCTTCCGCGGCCATGATCTGCCCGGCGGCGGTTTCGCTGCAGGTGTGACCATGGCTATCGCATTCCTGCTTCAATACCTTGCAACCAACGTGAAATGGGTCGAGGCACGACTGACCGTGCTGCCAATACATTGGATGGGGATCGGACTTCTGATTGCCGTTGGCACGGGTATCGGCTCCTGGATCTTCGGCTTTCCGTTCATGACCGCCCATGCGCGTTACGTTACCTTGCCGCTTATCGGGGACGTGCCGTTTGCGACGGCACTGATCTTCGATCTGGGGGTCTTTGCGCTCGTCGTCGGCGCGACAGTGCTGATGCTGATCGCGATTGCGCACCAGTCGCTGCGTGCCGCCCGGATGCGCGAACAAGAGGAAGAAGCCAGCAAGGAAGCGAATAAGAAGAAGGAGACTCCGGTATGGAACTGATCCTCTCCGGCGCCATCGGAGTTCTTGCCGCATCGGGCATCTGGCTGATCCTGCGACCGCGCAGCTTTCAGGTCATCGTCGGGCTGTGCCTGCTTTCCTATGCAGTCAATCTGTTCATATTCTCAATGGGCAGGCTGACACCGGGCGCGCCGCCGATCATGCCCAAGGGAGGCTTTGTCGATCCGACGCTTTACGCCGATCCGGTTCCGCAGGCGCTGGTGCTGACCGCCATCGTCATCAGCTTCGCGACCACGGCACTGTTTCTGGTGGTGCTGATCGGCCTGCGCGGCCTGACAGGCACCGATCACGTCAACGGAAAGGAAAAGAGCGAGGCATGAACCAGCATCTCATCATCGCACCGATCCTGATTCCATTCGTGGCCGGCGCGCTCATGCTTCTTTATGATGACCGGCAGCGCGTGGTGAAATTCTGGATCAGCCTTTCGTCGATTCTGGCACAGCTTTTCATCGCGATTCAGCTGGTCATCCGCGCCAAGACCGGCGCAGAGACCGGTGGCGAAGGTATCACCTTCTATCTGCTTGGCAATTGGGAAGCGCCAATGGGGATCGTGCTGGTCCTTGACCGGCTATCCGCCATGATGCTGGTGCTTACCGCGTTTCTGGCAACGGTATCGCTTATCTATGCCCGCGCAGGCTGGCACCGGCAGGGGACATATTTCTACTCGCTATTCCAATTCCTGCTTGTAGGGCTGAACGGCGCCTTCCTCACCGGGGATCTGTTCAATCTTTTCGTTTTCTTCGAGGTGCTTCTTGCCGCATCCTACGGGCTGTTGCTGCACGGTTCGGGCCAGGTCCGGGTGCGGGCGGGCTTCCATTATATCGCCATCAACCTTACCGCTTCACTGTTATTCCTGATCGGGGTCAGCCTGATTTACGGCGTCACCGGAACGCTGAATATGGCTCATCTGGCGAATATGATATCCCAGGTCGCGCCTGCTGACCGGCCGCTTCTGCATGCCGCCTTCGCAATTCTGGGTGTGGCCTTTCTTGTCAAGGCGGGCAGCTGGCCGCTTTCATTCTGGCTTCCCTCGACATATATGGCGGCCGCTGCCCCGATCGGAGCCATGTTCGCGATCATGACCAAGGTCGGCATCTACGCCATCCTGCGCCTTTCGCTGTTGATGTTCGGAACGACCGGAGGACCATCGGCGGGGTTTGGCGCCTCGGTCCTCATCGCGCTGGGAATGGCGACGATGATCTTTGGGCTGCTTGGGATCCTTGCCGCGCAGAATATCGGACGAATTGCCGCCAATACCGTGCTGATTTCATCAGGTTCTCTGCTGATCGTGATTGGCTTTGCCCTGTTGGGCGGCGGTGAAGCGATGCTGGCCGGAGCGCTTTACTATATGATCGGCTCGACATTGGCGACCGGCGCCTTGTTTCTTCTGGTCGAACCCATGGAACGCAAGGATGGTGGGATCGCCGCCCTTCTGGCTCTGACCGCAGATGCCTATGGAATGGATGCGCAGCCGGTCGAAGACGATTCCGTAACCGAGGGGCCGCGCATCGGCTATGGGCTGCCGCTTCTGGCCGGCGGTTTCATCGTCGCAGTCCTGTTTTTGGCAGGGTTACCGCCGCTGCCCGGTTTCATTGGCAAGGTCGCCATGATTCAGGGGCTTATCGCAGTCACTGGCATCTGGGGGGCGATTGCCTGGGGCAGCATAGCGCTTTTGCTTCTATCGGGACTCGCAGCACTGATCGGCCTTGTGCGGATCGGCATCCAGACCTTCTGGACCAACGAAGAAAACCCGTCCCAACTCATGGCTCTGGAAATTGCACCAGTGCTGGCGCTTGCTGCGGCGCTTTGCATGATGACCGTGAAGGCAGAGGCGACTCTGCGCTACACTGCCGGCACCGCTGTGGCGCTTCATGAAACATCCGCTTATGCCTACGGTGTCTTCGCGGCCCGTCCTGCTGTCACCAACACCTCTGCCAAAACGGATGGTCAGCCATGAGCCGAATTCTCGTCTATCCCCTGTTTTCGTTTCTTCTCGTTCTGCTGTGGATGATGCTGACGCGCTTCTCGCTGGGTCACTTCATCCTTGGCAGCGCAATTGCATTGCTCGCGGGAAAGGCTGCCCATGCGCTGCAGCCGGAAACGCCGCAGTTCCGAGGCTGGCGCGTGATCCCCCGGCTGATCGCGATATTCTTCGTCGATATCATCCGTTCCAACATCGCCGTGACCCGGCAAATTCTGACCGAGGGCTGGTCAGGCCGAAAATCGGAATTCATCGAGGTCCCGCTGACGATACAAAGCAGAACGGCGCTTTCGACACTCGCCATCATCCTGACGGCAACGCCCGGCACCGCATGGCTTGAATATGTGCGCGAGACCGAGACACTGACACTGCACATCTTCGATGCATCCGAACATGAGCGATATCTGGACATAATCTGCAATACCTATGAACCATTGCTCAAGGAGCTCTTCGAATGAGCGCAGCGATCCTGACCTTCGCGCTGGGTTATGCTCAGCTGGTTTTATCCCTCGCCGCATGCGTTGCGGGC
Source organism: Paracoccus onubensis (assembly GCF_003591515.1). Taxonomy (GTDB): domain Bacteria; phylum Pseudomonadota; class Alphaproteobacteria; order Rhodobacterales; family Rhodobacteraceae; genus Paracoccus; species Paracoccus onubensis. Next base: position 431,269 of record NZ_QZCG01000002.1, on the reverse strand, counting down.
GTCCGCATCCTGCGCGGCCCACGTGCGCAGGATCGTGTTCTGGCTCTTGATGCGCTTTATATCATCGTGATGCTGGTGTTTCTTGTCACGGGCATGCAGCTTGGCACGATGTTCTTTTTCGAAGCGGCAATGATCGTGGCGGCGATGGGTTTCGTTTCATCGATCGCCCTGGCGAAATTCCTGTTCCGCGGGGAGGTGATCGAATGACGCCGCTTGCTGCGATCCCCTTATGGCTGGCACTGCCGATCGCGTTTCTGGTCATGCTTGGCGCGACCCTGACCCTGATCGGCGCAATCGGCTTTCTGCGACTGGGCAATTTCTATGACCGGCTTCACGCGCCTACGCTTGCCACAAGCTGGGGTATGGGCGGCATCGTGCTGGGATCGCTGCTATTGGCCACTCAGGTGGAAGGAAGAATTATCCTGCATGAACTGGTGATTGCGTTCGCCATCCTGATAACTGCGCCGGTCACCCTGATGCTGCTGGGCCGCGCTGCGCTGCATCGGGACCGGAGCGAAGGATCAGCCCAACTTCCCGAGTCGTTGCGGCAACGCCGATCACCCGAAACAGCCGAGAATTCGGAATCCGACGAATAAACATCGGGTTCAGATATCACGCAATGGTCGCCGCCAGAGCAAGGTGATGCGCCGTCATATCGGGGACCGCCTTACAGCAATCGGCCATTGGCCTGAAAGAAATGCGACAATGGCAGAGCAGCGGCCCCCAACACCCGGGCGCTGCGCCCAAGGCTGCCCGCTATCACATCGGGCAGATCGATTCCCTCGGTGGGAAGTTCGGCCAAAGCCCGCCTTGTCGCCTCGACCAATCCTGTCCGGGTCGCCGCAGGGATCGCCCCATCGATGATAATCAGCGGCAAATCCACAAGCGATACGGCGGCAAGCGCAACATGAGCCAGTCCCCTGCCCGCCTGATCCGCCCATTCCGCCTCGAGCTTTTCAGGCGGATCCCAACCCGCGTCATCCGGCGGCAGGGACCGCCCCAAGCGACGCTCCAGAATGGCGACGGCGGCGTGGTCTATCAGTTGCCCGCCACCCGGCAGCGACATGGATCCAACCGCCGCCGCGTTCCGTTTTGGGCCGAAACGCAGATTGCCATCCAGAACGATGCCACCGCCCGGAAAATGCGCGATGTAGAAATGCAGAAAATCCGCCGGTAAATCCTTGCGCCCGAAGATCAGTTCCGCCGCACAGGCAGTCGTAGCGTCATTTTCGAGGATGACGGGAAATGGCAGATCACGGGCCAGTTCACCCTGAAGATCGCAATCCTTCCATGCCGCCATGTCTTCGCCCCAATCCCAAAGCCTGAACGGGGTCGCAATGCCAAGCCCGGCGATTCGTTGCTGTCCCGTTTCCGGCAGACTGGCACGAAATGTCTCGATTCCGCGCCGGGCGAAGTCAATAACTCTATCTGGCTGATGAATACCCTGTACCTCCTGTCGGTGCAGGATGATCCGCCCCGAAAAATCCATGAGCGCCAGTTCGATCAGACGGCGACCCAGCTTCAGCCCCAGAAAATAGGCGCCTTCAGGGTTCAGTTCCAACGGTGTGGACGGCTGACCCACCTTACCGCGAACGGCTTCCCGTTCGTTAACAAATCTCTTATCTATCAATCTTTTGATAAGGTTTGTCATTGCCTGTGCCGAAACCCCGACAGCATGCGCCAGGGCCGTGCGCGGCATCGGCCCGTTCTTGCGGATCAACGACAGGATCGCCTTTTCATTCTCGCTCAGATTGCCGTTATTTGATCCGGTTTGTGACATTGAGGGCTCCTCTCAAATCAATTATTAAATCAAATTGAGTTATTGACAAGCACCTGTTTGCGGTGGCTACATAACGAAGGCCGGGATGACCGCCCGGGCGTATAGGAGGAGAGTTACAGATGTACAGAACCGCCATGCTGCGCATGACCGTCGCCGCTTCCGTTCTTGCGGCCGGAACGGGCCTTGCCATGGCTCAGGAGCCGGTAAAGGCATGCCTGATCACCAAGACCGACACGAACCCGTTCTTCGTGAAGATGCGCGAGGGTGCGACCGAGAAAGCCAAGGAACTGGGGGTCGAACTCAGCAATTTCGCGGGCAGGATTGATGGCGACAATGAAACCCAGGTCGCGGCCATCGAAACCTGCATCGCCAATGGCGCGAAGGGCATCCTGATCACCCCGTCCAACAGCTCTGCCATTGTCGGGCCGGTCCAGCAGGCGCGTGACGCGGGGCTGCTGGTCATTGCGCTCGACACCCCGCTTGATCCGGTGGACGCGGCGGATATGACATTTGCCACGGATAATTTCCTTGCCGGCGAAATGATCGGAAAATGGGCCAAGGAAAGCCTGGGCGACAAGGCCGAGGATGCCAAGATCGCCATGCTGAATATCGATATCTCGCAACCCAGTGTCGATGTGCTGAGGAATCAGGGATTCCTGACCGGTTTCGGAATCGATGTCGGCGATCCTAATAAATGGGGCGACGAAGAGGATCCGCGCATCGTCGGACACGACGTCACGCAGGGCAACGAGGAAGGCGGCCGCAAGGCACTGGAGAATCTGCTCGCCCAGGAGCCCTTTATCGATCTGGTCTATACGGTCAACGAACCGGCAGCCGCTGGCGCATATGAGGCGTTGAAATCCGTCGGGCGCGAAGGTGAGGTGACCATCGTTTCCGTCGATGGCGGCTGCCCCGGCGTCGCCAATGTCGAAGCGGGAATCATCGGTGCCACTGCTCAGCAATATCCGCTGCTGATGGCCTCGAAAGGGATCGAAGCAATTGCGGCATTCGCGAATGACGGCACCAAGCCCGAGGCAAGCGACGGCAAGAATTTCTTCGATACCGGCGTCAAGCTTGTAACCGACAGCCCAGTCGAGGGACTTGACTCGATCCCGGTCACCGAAGGCAAGGATCTTTGCTGGGGCTGATGCCGTCACGCAGCAATCATAACGGTTCGAGGCGGCGCACCGCCTCTTTCCCGCGATATTCGCCGCAAGCCCGCCACTTCGACCAAGGAGAGGTCTATGTCCAATAGCGACAATTACGAATCCGTCGTCACGTCGGCATCACAGGATATAGCGAAATTCGATGATCACAGGAAAGGAGCCCTTGGTCATTTTCAGCATATGCTGCATATGACTCCCTCGCTGGTGCCGCTGATCGTGCTTGTGGCCTCGATCATCATCTTCGGCATCGCGATCGGCAGCAATTTCTTTTCCGCCTATGCCCTTACCCTGATCCTTCAGCAGGTGCAGATCGTTGGCGTCCTGGCTGCGGCGCAATCGCTGGTCGTGCTGACTGCCGGGATCGATCTTTCTGTCGGTGCGATTGCGGTCTTTACTTCGGTACTGATGGGGCAGTTCACCTTCCGCTACGGGATCCCTGCCCCGATTTCGATATTGCTTGGCGTGAGCATCGGCACCGCCATCGGCGCGATCAGCGGCTGGCTGGTCAGCCGGGTCAAGCTGCCTCCGTTCATCGTGACGCTTGGCATGTGGCAGATCGTGCTGGCAGCAAATTATCTTTATTCGGCTAACGAAACCATCCGCGCACAGGACATCGCAACCAACGCCCCATCCCTGCAATTCCTTGGCAACACGTTCAAACTTGGCGGCGCCACCATGACGCTTGGCGTGGTGATGATGGTCGTCATCGTGGCGGCGCTGGCCTATTACCTGCGCGCGACCGCATGGGGAAGGCATGTCTATGCGGTTGGCGACGATCCCGAGGCGGCAAAGCTGGCCGGTGTGAATGTCCACAGAACGCTGATGTCGGTCTATATGCTGGTTGGTCTGATCTGCGGGCTGGCGGGTTGGGCAATGATAGGCCGCTACGGTTCGATTTCACCTTCCGCGACGACCGGAATGATGGGCAATATCCAGTCTATCACCGCCGTGGTGATCGGAGGTATCTCGCTATTCGGCGGACGCGGCTCGATCCTTGGCGCATTTTTCGGCGCATTGATCGTTGGCGTGTTCGAGCTTGGATTGCGCATGGCGGGCGCGGATGCCCAATGGACCTATCTGCTGATCGGCATATTGATCATCGGGGCGGTTTCCGTAGACCAGTGGATCAGAAAGGTGGCAATGTGATGGAACCCATTCTCAAGGGAAGGAACCTCGTCAAACGCTATGGCAAGGTCACAGCGATCGATCACAGCGACTTCGATCTGATGAAGGGTGAAATCCTGGCCGTTATCGGCGATAATGGAGCAGGAAAATCAAGTATCATCAAAGCCCTGTGTGGCGCGATCACCCCCGATGAGGGCGAAGTCTGGCTGGAGGGAAAGAGAGTTCGCTTCGCATCGCCCATCGACGCGCGCGAAGCCGGGATCGAAACGGTCTACCAGACATTGGCCATGTCCCCCGCCTTATCGATCACCGACAACATGTTCATGGGCCGGGAAATCCGCATGCCGGGTCTGATGGGAAAATATCTGCGCAAGCTCGACCGCCCGAAGATGGAGAAATTCGCCCGCGACAAATTGTCGGAACTGGGGCTGATGACCATTCAGAACATCAATCAGCCGGTTGAATCGCTTTCGGGCGGTCAGCGGCAGGGCGTGGCGGTCGCGCGTGCGGCGGCATTCGGATCGAAAGTCATCATTCTGGACGAACCCACTGCGGCGCTGGGCGTCAAGGAAAGCCGCAAGGTTCTGGAGCTTATTCAGGATGTGCGTTCGCGCGGGGTATCGATCATCCTGATCAGCCATAACATGCCGCATGTCTTCGAGGTTGCGGACCGGATCCATGTCCACCGGCTTGGCCGCAAACTATGCGTCATAAATCCCAAGGACCACAGCATGTCCGACGCGGTCGCCTATATGACCGGCGCAAAGCTGCCGGAAGCTGCGTGACATCCGGGAAACCTTCCGGACGGCAAGCTACCGCGGGATAACGATCTCTGCCCGCAACCCGCCAAGCTTTTCACCCCGGCTCAGACGTAGCTGCCCGCCATGACTGCGAACGACATCCGCAGCGATCGCCAATCCAAGCCCGGCCCCCTGCCCGCTATTACGGTTCCGCGAACTGTCAAGCTGGGTAAAAGGACGCATCGCCGTCTCCATGTCCTCTTCCGGGATTCCCGGCCCGTCATCCTCGACCCCGATCCGCAGGCTGCGCGGCCCCAGCGCTGCATCGATCTCGACGCTGGTTCCATGGCGCACGGCATTGCCGATAAGGTTATCCAACGCCCGCCGCAGCATTTCCGGACGACAGCTTACCGGCTGCGACCGCCCCTGAAATTCGGCCAGATGAACATTCTGCCCAACACGTTGCGCAGCCGTCACGATATCGCCCAAAAATTCAAAGGGATCGATCTCCTCTGCCGGGCTTTCCCGCGCATCGTCCCGCGCATAATCCAGAAATGCATCCAACATGCGATCCATCTCAGCGATGTCCTTTTCCATTGCTGTGATATCATCGGGTTCCGACGCCATCCCCGGCGACAACATGGACAGCCCCAGCCGCAAACGCGTCAAAGGCGTGCGCAGGTCATGACTGATACCTGACAGCATCATCTTGCGCTGTTCATTTTGCCTCTCAAGCCTGCTGCGCATATCAAGGAATGCCGTGCCTGCGCTGCGGATTTCGATAGCGCCGCCGGGACGATAAGGCTCGACCCGCCCCCGGCCATAGGCTTCGGCCACCCGGGCAAGGCGGCGTATCGGGCGAAGCTGGTTGCGCAGGAAAATCGTCGCGATGCCGGACATCAGCAAAGAGGTGAAAATCATCAGGACCAGAAGCTGGTGCGGGTTCGAGGCACTGACCCGCTCGCGATCGAATGAAATATTGTAAGGTCCGAATTTACCCGACATCGTAACCGCGACGCGCTTGTTATCCGCCGCCAGATCGATGGCGGTCACCTTTGGCAGGCCGGCTCGCAACTCGCGGATCACGACCCGACCGGAAAAATCATAGAATTTGCGCGCGTCTTGTTCGGCAGCCGCAGCGGGTAACTCTACCGTCAGGCTCAAAGGCGCGACAACTGCCTGCGCCGCCAGCAAGGCGGCATGCGGGGTCTCCGATCGCTCGACCCGCGTCGCGACGAAGCCCAGCTCATGCGCCATGCTGCGGGTCATCTGCTGGGCGACGTCCTCGAAATGACGCTGAAGAAACATGATGCTGACCACCAGCGTCACCACCACGATCGGCAGAAACAGGATCAATGCGGCCCGGCCATAGAGACCGCGCGGGAACATGCGTTTCAACCAGTCGTGTTCTGTTTCATTTGCCATGGTAAACCTGCCTGCGAAAATCTAGGCTAACCGGATGACCGCTATAACGAAAGAGCCGCGCTGCATTCTTGCGCCCAATCCCTCACCCCTGACCGGGCCGGGAACCAATAGTTTCCTGATCGGTACGGACCATGTCGCCGTGATCGATCCCGGGCCTGACGATTCAGGCCATCTCGACGCGATCCTCCAGGCTGGTGCCGGGAAAATCAGCCATATCTTTGTGACCCACAGCCACAAGGATCACAGTACGGGCGCATCGCGTCTTGCCGCCATGACCGGTGCGCCGCTGCTTGCATTCGGCGATATGGAATCCGGGCGCTCGCCCGCGATGCAGAAACTGGCGGCGACCGGCCTTGTCGGTGGAGGCGAAGGGCTGGATGCGAGTTTCCGGCCCGATATCCAGCTGAAGGACGGTCAGGAAATATCGACGCCCGACTGGACCCTTCGAGCCCTGCACACACCGGGTCATTGCGGAAATCATTTGTGTTTTCAGTATGAAGAGCTGATGTTCTGCGGCGATATCGTGATGGAATGGTCCTCGACACTGATTTCACCCCCGGATGGCGATCTGGCGGATTATTTCCGCTCGCTTGACAAGATCGGGCTGGCAGCGCCGAAACGGTTGCTGCCAGCACATGGGAAACCCGTCGAATCGCCTGCCGAAAGATTATCGGAACTGGCTGACCATCGCCGGCTGCGCACTGCCCAGATCCTGAACGCCCTGTCGCAATCCCCTGCAACCGCTCAGGATCTTGCCCGGCGGATATATGACATCGCCCCCACGCTTCTTCCTGCCGCGACCCGCAATGTGCTTGCACATCTGGTCGCACTCGCCGATCTGGGAGCGGTGATTTACGATGGCGATCTTACCGCCGATACGATTTTCCGGACTGTATGAAAATTGTCGTATTGCCTCTGGACGACCATGGAACAGATTGCTATATCCCGCCTCGTGTTCCGGCGTAGCTCAGCGGTAGAGCAGTTGACTGTTAATCAATTGGTCGTAGGTTCGATCCCTACCGCCGGAGCCAGTCAAAAAAAGGGCTTAGCTAGAGATAGCTGAGCCCTTTTTGCTTCGGGGCACAACGGGTACATTCCCTAATTAACCTGCCCCTCTGGTGAATCACTCCCAACCGAAGCCAGGAGTGGTCCCCACACCCATGATATGCGATGTCAGCTCTTATCCGCGTTGTCGAAGGCTTCCAGGGCGCGAGTGGAGTAAACCAATGCCGCGCCAGCGTTCAGCGCAACGGCCACTCCCAAAGCTTCCGACACTTCCTCTCGGGTCGCTCCTGCTTTCAGTGCCTCGTTAGAATGCACTGAAATGCAGCCGTCACAGCGGGTTGTCACGGCGACCGCCAGCGAGATCAGTTGCCGTGTTTTCTCATCCAAATGGCCGGTTTTCTTTCCTGCCCCGCTGGCAGTCATATACCCCTGTACGGTATCTGGTGAAAGCTCCGCCAGTTTACCGACACCTTGCAGCAAGTGGCTTCTGTTGTCGTTCCAATCCATTGTGTTTCTCCTGTTACCGATCTTGCCGGGGTAGCCTGTGGGCTAAGCCCAACACGAGCAATGCTACCATAGTCGTACTGAATCACCCCGACCGAAGCCGGGGCGCTCGGGGTCAGGTTAAGTCGTCCAACCCATCCTCAAGCTGTGCGGCCATCTTGCTCGCGATGTGGATCAGGCCGGTAACCATGCTGCCCAGCTTCCGGTCGCCGCCGCCGCCATTTTCATTACCAATGAAATCGGCAGCATCAATCATTATGCGCAGGTACATGGCATCCAATGCAGCTCACCCTTGGTTGTCATGCTACATCCTTTCTGTAGACGTCCTTGCGAGTCTCGGCCTGCAAGCCCTCCGTTCCGTCAATTACGATCGCCAAAAGTACCTGCCCGATCTCTGGGGTGCTGGCGGCCGCAACATGGCTTTCCAGATACTGACCCATCAGTTCCGAAACGGCCGGGCTTTTGCGCTTTTCAATCTTTTCACCCGCCGGATCACCTCCCGCCGCAATCACAGCCGCCCAGCGCTGGGCAATGTCGCGTGCCTGATCCGGCGTCAAAGCCCCGTGCTGCCCGATAGCGCCCCAGCGTATACGTCCAGCGCGCCCTCCGCCGACCCGGTATTTCATGACATAGCTTTTCCCGCCATTCGGCCCAACGCGGACGCCGAAGCCCGACAGGTCCTTATCTCATGCGGTATAGCGGGAATTTTCCGATTTAAGGGCATCACCCGCGCGTTTCGCAATCTTGATCTTTTCCGCCATAATCGATCCTTTCCGGCTACCACTGGGCTACCACCGTATATGCAATCCCCTGCAGGGCAACCAAAGGAGATTTGCAAATAAATCTTTATTTTTCAATATGATACGAAAGGCAATGAAACTCAAAGAAATCTAGCACCTCCTGACTTTCAATCAGGAGGTCACAGGTTCGAATCCTGTCGGGCTCACCATTTCCTAGATATATACCAAGGCAGTGGCCGTTTCAGCTATGACTTGCAGTTGGCATGCGTAGCGGATTCTGGCGCAGCCCTGCTTCCCGATTATCCGGACCGGGCCGCGGATGGAGATAGCGGTGGCAGAAGAAGCGGGGCTTATCGGATCATATCCAGGCATTGGCATTTTCACAGCATGGTGAAAGCGGTAGCACAACCCAGAGTCAGAGCCATTGCTGGCTTGCAACTTTCAGGATAATAGAACAGCAAAATTCAGCTTGTCGCGATGATATTTTCGCATAACCGGTAGTAGTCACGAGTAAATATACCTATATCGAAGGCACAATCACCCTGATTACCTTTCGGAGCCATATCATGATCAGAGTCATCAGCATTACGGAAGAGGTTTTATTGCGTGGCGGAGGGAAGGTAAAAGCAATTTACAAGAGATTGAACGGGTTTTCCGAAATGGATGGATTTTCGGCCATCCTGATGACAACCGCCCATTCTATAGAACAAAAACTTGATATAGAGGCCCTTAGAAAAGAAAGAACCTTGGCGCCCGAGGTTAAACATTTCACATTGCCGGAACTTTGCGCCCCGGTTGCCATCACAACGGGGGTAAAATTATTCAACGGGTTTCCGGATTTTGATAACGCAAAAAAACAGGGTAGCAAAATTGTATACTCACGTGATGGCAAAATTGTCATGAAGGATGACAACAAGAAATCACCTGTTGGCATCATCACGGATCGCAAGGTTATAAATGGTAAAAATACGATTTATTTCACCCTTTTAAATGGATTTATTATCAACAAGATTGTCAATAATTCAGATGGCACGACAGAAACAACTGATTACGCGGAAAGCAGACCAATTCGCTGGCTCAAAACCAAGAACGACAAATATCTGGTTGGGAAAAACCTGATAACCGGCCGGCTCTGCCGGACGCAGAAGGCGCTGGCGCGGAATCTTCTAGAAATGGTGGAGCTTCAGGATACGGTTACATTTGTGGATGGGATCAAAGGATCATACCTGTCGAATGTCATAAAAACCCCCCGGGCGCTTTTCCTGCATGCGGAACATCGCGATCAAAAGGGCGTTCTCCTTCCCGTTTACAAGAAATTCGTCGATGATTTCGATGGTCAAGCGATTATCACCGCAACCAATGTGCATAAAAAGGAAATTGAGCTTGACCTGAAGCCATCACAAGAGGTGGCCGTTATACCTCATTATTATGAGGCAAAGCCGGTTAAACCGCAGAAGAGGAAAAATATCGTAACGATATCCCGGCTTGATTTGTCAGGGAAACCGATTGACGAATGTATCCAGGCGTTTGCGAAAATAAAGAAAGAATTTCCTGATGTCGATTATCTGATATATGGGAAAGGAAGCGGCGGGAAAGAACTGACCGCACTGATCAAGCGTCTAAAATGTCAAAACAGGATCAAGCTGATGGGCTATACAAAAGAGCCTTTGGCAGAATTCAACGGCGCTTTGGCGTCACTATATCCCACCCTGACCGAAGGATTTGGGCTTTCCATCCTTGAATCACTATCCGCCGCATGCCCGGTTATTACATATGACGTCAAATACGGACCTCAGGAAATGATCAAACCGGGATCGAATGGATATCTGATCAAGCCGGGAAAAATAGACGATATCGCAGAGGCAATAAGGAAGGTATTGCTTGATCCGGAAAAATACTCCAAAGCCTGCTCGGACGGGCTGGAACGGTATACAAGGCAGACTTATCTTAACAATTACAAAAACCTTGTTGAAAAGCTGGTCGAAAACAATCGACCCGCACACCCGGCCGAGAAGGCGAATGCCTGACATAATTTCCGGAACCCCGTCGGATTACCAAGATATTCGGAAGGATGTCATCGAGAATCAGACCTGTCATTCCAGATGGCAAAGTGGAGGGCGCGCTTTGCCTTTTTCGGTCAGGCTGCTTCCTTCGGTCCAGCCGGCCGCCATTGTCACGAACATCATGTCCATGAATATGAATGCATTCGTAATCTTGCCATCGGACAGATCCATTGCAATTTGAGGAAGTTCGTAACTGAAGAACTCTCCGGTCTCGCCGCAATCTACACGCGCGGCGCTTTCGCGTACCAATTCGTCGAAATATGCCAGCATCGCTCTTTGGCTGCGTCTGATATCCGGCATCTCGGGAATATCGGCGCAGTCTCCCGTCATCAGGATGATCCCGGGCGGCGTGTGAATCGGATCGTCGGAATAGAGCGACAACTCTCCCGAGATGACAGAGGCGCCTAACAGGTTCATATATTCCTGATAGGCTTTCTCGGGATCCCAGCCGCGGGCTTGCTGCCAGTCTTCGCGCAATGCATCCCCGACCAGAAAACAACCCGGCTCACCCTGACTCGCATATTCGTCTTTCCGGGTGAAATGCCTGATTACGTCCGGATCGGTCAAACTTGCTGCGCTGGTCAGCTCAGGCGGCCGGATTCTGCATATTCCGGATGACAGCACCAGCCATGACCCTTCCTGACTGGCCTGATCCTGCATAAGGGCAGCGGCAGCAAGTTCGTCTATCTCTTCGGCGGCAAAACCTGCATCACGCGCGGCCTGCCTGCTTTCGGGACCGATCGTGCAGCCCTGTCTTTCGAAAAATTCAAGCAGCGGGGTGCGGGCTATTTCCGCGCGGGCAGGAAACGAGGCGATCGGGAAAAAACAAATCATCAGGAAACACAGGAATTTCAGCCCACTATGCCTCGCGCACTGTTGCATATATTCTGCCTTTCATTCGCCATCACTGCGAGGCAGCGATCAGGTGTCGGGTGTAATCCTGTTCCCCCGCGCCCCGGCGCAGGGCGTCCACGGACATGATTTCGACGATCTCTCCCTGTTGCATTACCGCCAGCCGGTCGCAGATATGCCCGACCACCGCGAGATCGTGACTGACCATTACATAGGTCAGCCCGTGCTCTTCCCGTAATTCCTTCAGCAGGTTCAGGATTTCCGCCTGTACGCTGACATCCAGCGCACTGGTCGGCTCATCCAGCAGCAGCAGGCGCGGTTCGGCGGCAAGCGCCCGGGCAATGGCGACGCGTTGACGCTGGCCGCCCGATAATTGATGCGGATAGCGGAAACGGAACCCCTTTCCCAGCCCGACATCTTCCAGCAACCGGGTGATGCGCCGGTCGATATCGCCCATCCCCTGTAGCCGAAGCGCTTCGGACAGCACCGCGTCGACAGAATGGCGAGGATGCAGACTGGCATACGGATCCTGAAATACCATCTGCACGGTCTTGTAGAATCCCCTGTCGCGGCGCGCGCCTTCGATCTGCCTGCCGTCAACCTCGATTTGCCCGGACCAGCTGTCGATCAGGCCGGCAATCGCCCTTAGAATGGTGGATTTTCCCGAACCCGACTCGCCCACCAAACCGAAGCTTTCCCCCTGGGCCACGGAGAAGGCAGCCCCTCTGACGGCATCCACACGGTCAGGTGGATCGCCGAACCAGACATCAAGATCGGAAACATTCAGCATGGGCAGTCCTGTCGTCTATAGATATTGTATATGGAAAACACATCTTATGTCTCAGGCAACGGATCGAGCTCACCGCTGCGCCAGCTTTCTTCGCGTTGCAGGACCGGAAGGCGCTCGACTGGCGTGTCAAGGCGCGGCTGGCTGCGCAACAAGCCCTGCGTATATGGATGGCGGGCATTATGGAGGTCACGCGCGGGCAGGCTTTCGACAACGCGGCCTGCATACATGATCAGCACCCGGTCGCAGAATCTTGCGACCAGATTCAGATCGTGGCTGATAAAAATCAGCCCCATCCCGCGGTCGCGCACCAGCCCGTCCATGATATTGAGCACCTCGCCCCTGACCGAAACGTCAAGCGCCGAGGTGGGCTCGTCCGCGATCAGGATCTGCGGGTCCGGCGCAAGCATCATGGCAATCATGATCCGCTGCCCCATCCCGCCCGAAACCTCGTGCGGATAGGTGTCCATGACCCGCTCGGGGTCGCGGATCCGGACCGCATTCAGCATCTCGAGCGCCTTCTTGCGTGCGGCAGCCCGGCCACCGCCCGCATGGAGCCGGTAGGACTCCATGATCTGATCGCCGACCGTCATGACCGGATTCAGGCTGAATTTCGGATCCTGCATCACCATGCTGATCCGGCTGCCACGCAGTTTGCGCATCCGGCGTTCCGGCAGGTTCAGGATCGACTGCCCCTCGAGCTCCATCCGGTCGGCGGTGACCCGGCCCGGCGGACGGACGAGGCCAAGGATGGCGCGGCCGGTCATGGATTTCCCCGAGCCGGATTCGCCAACCACCCCCAGCCTTTCACGGCCAAGCTCAAAGCTGACGCCGCGGACGGCCTGAAAATCGCCGCGACGACTGGCAAAGGTGACGCACAGGTTCTTGACGGAGAGCAGAGGCGTGCTCATTCCTTGGCTCCTTTCGGATCCAGTACATCGCGCAGCCCGTCACCCAGCAGATTGAATGCAAGGCTGACGATGAAGATCGCAAGGCCGGGCATCGCGGCCACCCACCAATAATCGAGGATATAGATCCTGCCATCCGAGATCATCGCGCCCCATTCGGGCATGGGCGGCTGCGCGCCAAGGCCCAGAAAGCCCAGCCCTGCCGCCGACAGGATAATGCCCGCCATATCAAGGGCCACGCGCACGATCAGCGAACTGACGCAAAGTGGCCAGATATGCCGGATCAGCAGCCGCGTCGGTCCCGCGCCCTGCAATCGCGCGGCAGCGATGTAATCGGCATTGCGGATTGTCAGCGTTTCGGCACGGGCAAGGCGGGCATAGGGTGGCCATGCCGTCAGGGCCAGGGCGAGCACGGCATTGCCGATACTCGCGCCCAATGCAGCTACGAACGCCAGCGCCAGGATCAGTTTGGGGAAAGCCAGAAAGATATCGGTGATCCGCATCAGCACCTGATCGACCCATCCGCCAGCGAATCCTGCAACAGTCCCGATCAGCAGACCCGCCACCGGCGCGATCAGGGCCACGGTTCCTACGATGAACAACGTAATACGAGAGCCGTGAATCAGGCGCGACAGGATATCGCGGCCAAAGGAATCGGTGCCCAGCCAATGTTCAGCAGAGGGCGGTTGCAGCCGGTCAGCAAGGTTCTGCGAGAACGGGCTTTGCGGCGCGAGCCACGGCGCGAATATCGCCATGCCGAACAGCAGGATCAGGATGATCAGTCCGAACATGGCCAGCTTGTTCGCCCGGAATGTCAGCCATCCCTGATAAAGCGCGCCAAGCTGCGCCTGCCGGCGGCTTTGCGGAGCATCTGACAAAAGCCATTCGCGGCGGGAGATCGGGCGGGAAAGTTCGGTTTCGCTCATTTCGACCTCGGATCCAGCACACGATAAAGAATATCGCTGAGAAGATTCAGCCCGATAAAGCAGACACCAACAACGACCGTGCCGCCCAGCACCGCGTTCATATCTCCGGCCAGCAGGGTATTGGTGATATATTGCCCCAGACCCGGCCAGCTGAAGATGATTTCGGTCAGCACCGATCCCTCGAGCAACGATCCGAAGCTGAGCGCGATCACCGTTACCAGCGGAATCGAGATATTGCGGAAGGCATGACGCCAGACCACCGCGCGCTCGGACATTCCCTTGACGCGAGCCGTGGTGATATATTCCGCCGAAAGCTGTTCCAGCATGAAACTGCGGGTCATGCGGCTGATATAGGCAAGACTGTAATATCCCAGCAGGCTGGCAGGCAGAATGATATGGCTGAATGCATCCCTGAACGCCCCCCAGTCGCCCGCGATCAGCGAATCGACAAGGATCATCCCGGTCACCTGAGGAACCATTCCGTCATAGATGATGCCCTGCCGGCCCGGTCCTCCGACCCAGCCGAGGATGCCGTAGAATACCAGAAGCCCCATCAGCCCCAGCCAGAAAATCGGCATGGAATACCCGACAAGCGCCACGACCCGCGCGATCTGATCGATCCAGCCGCCGCGCCGCGCCGCCGCGATCACGCCCAGCGGCACGCCGATGCTGACGCCGATAAACGTGCCCAGCGCCGCCAGCTCCAATGTTGCTGGGAAAACCCGCTTGATATCCTGGATCACCGGCTGGCCAGTCGAAATGGAACGCCCGAAATCGCCGGTCAGCACTTCGCCGATATAGCGCAGGAACTGCACCGCCAGCGGCTGATCCAGTCCCATGGCCTGATAGACCGCGTCATATTGCGCCTGCGAGGCGCGATCGCCCACGACCTTCAGGACCGGGTCGATCGGCATGACCCGTCCGATGATGAAGGTCACCAGCAGCAGGCCCAATAGCGTCAGAGCAAGCGACAGGGCTGTGCCCGCGACCCGGCGGATGCGACGATTGCGGGCAGAGACCGGGCGGGCCATACGCTTCCCGCCCGTTTCTGTATTGGTCACGCTCAAGGCTTATTCGCCCTTTGTGACCTGATGATACATGACCGAGGTCACGGATCTGCCGGAATTCCAGTTCTGGACATTCTCCTGCAATCCGGTCGGCTCGATACGCTGGAAGAGCGGGATGATCGGCGCCTCGGCCTGATATTTGCGCTGCAGGTCCTGATACATCTGGGCACGCTTGTCGCTATCCTGCTCCCGCGTTGCGGCCTCGGTCATTTCGGCCATGTCCTCGGGGACGGCATAGGCGTTCCGCCAGGCAAGCAAGCCGGTTGCCGCCGCGTCATCGCTGTTATCGGGGTTCCATGCAAAGGTCGCCGCATTGGTATTCGGATCAGAGTAATCCGGCCCCCATTCGCCCAGGAAGATCGGCACATCGCGGGCACGGTAGGCATCCAGCACCTGCGCGCCGGTCATCTGCTGAATCTCCAGCGTCAATCCGACCTCGGCCATCGATGCCTGCAGGGATTGCGCCACGTCGATATATTCGCGCAGATCGCGAACCTTGGTCGTGACGGTCCCGCCCTCGATCCCGGCATCTTCCAGGATCTGCCTGGCCTTCTCGACATCATATGTCCAGGGAAGTTCTTCCAGCGCCCCCAGATATCCTTTCGGCAGGAAGGATTGATGCGGCACGAACTGGCCCTTGAGGAAACTATTCGTGATTCCATCGTAATCGACAAGATATTTCATCGCCTCGATCACAGCGGGGTTCGACAGCAATTCATCCTTCTGATTCAGACCCATATACAGGATTCGTCCCAGCGGCTCGTCCTGAATCTTGACGCCTTCAACCCCTTGCAGGCCCTCGACATCGGTCGGTGACAGATTCCGGGCGACGTCGATATCGCCCTGCTCCAGAAGCAAGCGCTGCGCGCTGGATTCCTGCACATCGCGGATGATCACCCGCTTCATCGTGGCAGGACCCTGCCAGTAATCCTCATAGGCGGTCAGTTGCACGGCCTCGTTCGGTTTCCATGCTTGCAACACATATGCACCCGAACCGGCTTCGTTATTCGCCAGCCACGCATTGCCCAGATCCTCACCCTCGACATGTTCCAGAACCGTTTCCTTGTCCACCACGCTGGCAACCATGGCGGTCAGACAGTTGAGAACGAAGGATTGCGCATAGGACTCGTCCAGATTCAGGGTCAGCGTGTTCCCCTCGAATGTGATCTTTTCCTCGACATTCTCGGGCGTAAAGCCGAATTGCGTCAGGATGAATGCGGGCGTCTTGTCCAGCTTGACGGCACGTTGCAGCGACCATGCTGCATCTTCCGCACGCACCGGATTACCCGAATGGAAAGTGACGCCTTCACGCATGGTAAAGGTCATCGCGGTTCCATCCTCGGACATTTCCCAGCTTTCGGCGAGCGAGGGCTGGAAGCCGGCGTCCAGATCCATCGGATCGAAATCCACCAGCCGGTCGTAATTGTTACGATTGACGTCATTCCCCGCAAACTCGAATGCCTGCGCGGGATCCAGCGTGATGATATCGTTTATCGTATGCGCCACGACCAGCATATCGGCCGGCGTTTCAGCATGGACGGCAGGTGCAATGGCCAAGGCGGAAGCCAGTAGCATCGCACGTGTGGTCAACAGATGTTTCATGTAAGTCTCCCTGTCGGACATGTCCCGTCAACGCGGGGTTGATAAGCTGCAAGGTGGCGCAAGCTCGAAGCGAGGGCAAGTCCCGTGAAACCCGCCTTCCCCACCGTTATCAGGGAAGCATAACTCAAGTTCGATCAGGTTACGAAACCGCTTGACGCCCCCCATCAGACCCCTTACATCGCCCCCACCCGTGGCGGAGTAGCTCAGTTGGTTAGAGCAGAGGAATCATAATCCTTGTGTCGGGGGTTCAAATCCCTCCTCCGCTACCATTGCATCCCTTGAAAATGACTGAATAATCCGATCGATTTCGCCTTATAGGTCGAAATGGTTACCTGTCCTGCGTGAGGGCATTTCAGGAAAGATGGCGGATCAAGGCAGGATATAAACGGCAGGATCGCCTTTGTTGCAGATATCCCTGCGAGACAGATACCGGCCGTTTCTTCTGGCAGTGGCAGATATGCTTCAATCTCCGCAACAACGAAACAGGTAAAACAGTTTCACCTTTATCGGAAACTCGAGAGCGTCGTGACGCCTTCGATCCAAGGCTGCGCGGCAAGGATCAAAGTTTCTCCGAAACGTCCATCAATATGAATCACTCCGCCAGACCGGTTTCGCAGCGTGCCGATTCGCGGTGCCGGGACGAAGCAAGGATCCGCTGACCGGTGGTTTCCAGATAAAAACCGACCTGCTCATGCGATTGTTATAGCCTGTTTTTAACGCTCAAGGCGCACGAAAATAATAAGCAACATTCTTGTGACGAAAAAATATTGCCTTAAGGGCACTCTGATGTTCTTATAGGTCCAAACCGAATGAACCAGTTCGCAATACTGGTCTTACCACAATTGGGAGAAGCAAGGAACATGACCAAGCGTATTGCCATCATTGGCGCCGGACCGTCGGGACTGGCACAGTTGCGTGCATTTCAGTCGGCTGCCAGACAAGGTGCCGAGATTCCCGAGATCGTCTGTTTCGAAAAACAATCCAATTGGGGCGGGCTTTGGAATTACACCTGGCGCACCGGCGTCGATGAGAATGGCGACCCGGTCCATGGATCGATGTATCGCTATCTTTGGAGCAATGGCCCGAAAGAGGGACTGGAATTCGCCGATTATTCTTTCGAGGAACATTTCGGCAAGCAGATCGCCTCTTATCCGCCGCGCGCGGTGCTGTTCGACTATATCGAGGGGCGGGTGAAGAAAGCGGGCGTGCGCGACTGGATCCGTTTCAGAAGCATCATTCGCTGGATCGATTACGATGCTGAGACCGAACAGTTCACCGTCACCGTTCATGACGCGGAAAAAGACCGTGTTTATAAAGAACAGTTCGACCATGTGATTTGCGCCTCGGGCCATTTCTCCAGCCCGAACGTGCCGGAATATCCCGGTTTCGCACAGTTCAACGGCCGGATCGTTCATGCCCATGATTTCCGCGACGCCCGTGAATTCACCGGCAAGGACGTGCTGCTGCTTGGCTCGTCCTATTCAGCCGAGGATATCGGTTCGCAATGCTGGAAATATGGCGCAAAAACGGTGACGACATGCTATCGCAGCGCGCCGATGGGCTTCAAATGGCCGGATAACTGGCAGGAACTGCCCGCATTGGAACGTGTCGATGGCCGGACCGCGCATTTCTCCGACGGCGGCAGCAAAGAGGTCGACGCGATCATCCTTTGCACCGGGTACCGGCATTATTTCCCGTTCCTGCCCGACGATCTGCGACTGAAGACCACCAACCGGCTGGCGAGCGCCGATCTGTATAAGGGGGTCGTCTATGTTCATAATCCGAAGATGTTCTATCTGGGCATGCAGGACCAGTGGTTCACCTTCAATATGTTCGATGCCCAGGCATGGTGGGTGCGCGATGCGATCCTTGGGCGGATCGAACTGCCCGACGACAAGCAGGCGATGATGGCCGACGTGCAGGAACGTATCACGCGCGAGGAAGCCTCGGACGACGCCAAATATGCGATCCAGTATCAGGGCGACTACGTCAAGGAACTGATCGCCGAGACGGATTATCCCAGCTTCGATGTCGATGGCGCATGTCAGGCCTTCTTCGAATGGAAGAAGCACAAGGCCGAAAATATCATGACCTTCCGCGATCACTGCTATCGCTCGGTGATCACCGGCACGATGGCTCCGGTCCATCATACGCCGTGGAAGGATGCGCTGGACGATAGCAAGGAAGTCTACCTGCAGAACTGACGATGAATAGCCAGAGGCGCCGCCCGGCGCCTCGAAATCTTCTCTCAGGATGAGGCAAAAGATGTTGTCATTACCGCCAGACAATCTGCTTCGGCCGGGCCCGCCGGTTGCAACGCGCCCGCGCCGGGCCGCGAGATACAATCTTTCGGTGGCCAGCGAACGCTACGTGGTTCCCGGCGGCGGGGCCATTCTGGTTCAGATCGCCACAGGGGATCAGATCGAGATTGTGAATGACGAGGGCGGGCAGCATGCCGAACTTCTGGCCGCGCATCGCGACGGGCGGGTGGACAGCCAGATTCTGGGTGTGAAGGCGGATCGGCTGGCCAATGGATTACAGGCGCTGCTGTCTTCGGATCAGCCCAGTCTTGCGCGGTTGCGCAAGGGGCTGGCCGCAAGGGGGATCGAGATAAAGCGGGCGATCGGATTGTTTTCTGCCGGGACCGAACCGGGCGCCCAGGCCGACTTCACCGCAGCCGCCGAAGGGTGGCTTGTGGTCGCGGCACCCGGCGCGCCGATGGATTTCGAGCTTCAGAACACCACAACGCCGCTGACGCTGAACATCACCCGTGCAGCGCCACGCCGCAATGTCGGCTTCGCCCTGCCCGATCCGCTGGCCGATCCGATCCTTGATCTGCGGGTGAAATCCTCTACCGCCGAGGCCTATCTGGTCCGCAAGGGCGAGTTCATTCAGATCATCGATGTCGATGGCCGCCAATGTACGGATTTCCAGTGTTTCGATGCCCGCAAGCTGGATCGTGGGCAGGCGCTGCCTCTGGATGTGACGACGACCCGCACCTATCAGAACCACGCCTATCCGATGCCGGGTCTGCATGCGAAATATTACGATCAGGATCTGACACCGCTGGTCGAGGTGATTCAGGATACCTGCGGTCGGCATGATGCTTTCGCCATGGCCTGCTCGGCCAAATATTATGACGATATCGGCTATCCCGGTCATGTGAACTGCACCGATAATTTCAACGCGGCGCTGTCGCCTTACGGGGTGCCCGAGCGGCGCGGCTGGATGGCGGCGAATTTCTTCTTCAATACCTCGATCGACGAGCATGGCGTCATGTATACCGACGAGCCATGGTCCCGGCCCGGCGATTACGTCTTGCTGAGGGCTTTGACGGATATTGTCTGTGTGTCCTCGGCCTGCCCGGATGACACCTCGCCGGCCAATGGCTGGATGCTGACCGATATTCATTTACGCAGCTACGCCGCGACCGAGCGCATTCAACGCGCAGTCGCATGGCGCGCCACACCAGATTCGGAGCCGATCATGACGCGCGAGACCGCCTTCCACCAGAAATTCGCCGGAATGACGCGCGATTTCGTCGAATATCGCGGCTTCTGGCTGCCGAATTCCTTCCCGGAATGCGACGCGGTCGAAAGCTATTTCGCCTGCCGCGAGGGCGTGGTGGCCATGGATCTGTCGGCACTGCGCAAATTCGAGGTAACAGGCCCGGATGCCGAAGCCCTGATGAACTGGGTGCTGACCCGGAATGTCAGCACGCTGGGTCATGGACAGGTCGTCTATTCGGCCATGTGCTACCCGCATGGCGGCATGATCGATGACGGCACGCTGTTCCGGCTGGGCGAGCAGAATTTCCGCTGGATCGGAGGCTCTGACGAAGGCGGCGTCTGGATGCGTGAGGAAGCCGCCCGATTGGGGTTGAACGTGATGATCCGCTCGTCCACCGACCAGATGCATAATCTAGCGGTTCAGGGGCCGAAATCCCGCGAATTGCTGTCCGAGATCATCTGGACGCCTCCGCATCAGCCCGCCTTGCCGGAATTGGGTTGGTTCCGCTTTACCGTGGGCCGGATCGGCGGCGAACAGGGCGTGCCCGTCGTCGTCTCGCGCACCGGCTATACCGGAGAACTGGGTTACGAAGTGTTCTGTCACCCGAAAGACGGTGAAACGGTGTTCGATGCCGTCTGGCAGGCGGGGGAACCCCTGGGCATCAAACCGATGGGGCTGGCCGGGCTGGATCTGGTGCGGATAGAAGCCGGGCTGGTCTTTGCAGGCTATGATTTCAACGATCAGACCGATCCGTTCGAAGCCGGTATCGGCTTTACCGTTCCGCTGAAATCCAAGAACGCCGATTTCGTGGGTC
The DNA here is from genome assembly GCF_003591515.1 of Paracoccus onubensis. Lineage (GTDB taxonomy): Bacteria > Pseudomonadota > Alphaproteobacteria > Rhodobacterales > Rhodobacteraceae > Paracoccus > Paracoccus onubensis. The sequence continues at coordinate 410,255 of NZ_QZCG01000002.1, read as the reverse complement.
GCGACGCATTGATCCGGCGCAAGGAACATCCCTCGCGCAAATTCGTGGGGCTTGAGATCGACGGTCAGGAGCCTGTGGCGCATGGCGATTGCATCCGGATCGGGCGCGCGCAGGTGGGCGAGATCTGCTCGGCCATGCGGGTGCCGCGAACCGGGCAGATGATCGCGCTGGCGCGTGTGGATATCGCCCATGCCGAGCCGGGCACGGCAGTTGAGGTGGGCCGGCTGGACGGACATCAGAAACGTATCGCGGCGAAAATCGCCTCTTTCCCGCATTACGACCCCGAAAAGAAGCGCCCCCGGTCATGATATTATCGCGGACGTCCCGGGCCCTTACCCATCGCCGCCCTGCCTTACGCCCGGAGGCCAAGGGCCGTGACGGGACGGGAGGCACTTTGAGCGCAGGTCAGACGATCCGTAGCGGAGCTGTGGCGTTGACGATATCGGGGCCGGCAACAACCCATGCGGCTGACAAGGCGGCAACACGCATCGTCGAAAATATCGGGGCGGGCTGCCGGCTCACGGGCGATATGCCAGATCATCCGGAACTGGTGAAGTGATCATGGCGGCAACCTGTTCATCATGGTGGCCGACCCCAAGCTTCCCAAGCTCAACCCCCTCTTACATGCGAATGGATGTTCAGCCGGTCCCGCGACAGAAGGCCGGCATCATCAGACATGTTCACCGACGACCGGTTTGCCAAATGGACGATATCCGCAAACGGATCACGACGTTCCTGGTAATTGTCGATACCCCGCAACCTGAGCAAAAGGACTAGATGAATGCAGCCCATGGCGCTTGGAACCACTCTGACGCTCTTACTTCTGCTTGCCTTCTTCGGGATCACCTTCGTCATCTCGTTATCCATCAGCAAGAAGCAGGAGAATGCCGACAGCTACATGACAGCGGGCAATAATGTCGGTTTCGGCATCTCGGCTGCGTCAATGACGGCCACCTGGATCTGGGCAGCATCTCTCTATGCCTCGGCGACCTCGGGCTATACCTATGGGCTTTCCGGACCGATCCATTACGGGCTGTGGGGCGCATTGATGATCCTGTTCATCTATCCCTTCGGCAAGCGCATCAGATCGCTGGCGCCCAGGGCCCATACATTGGCTGAAATCCTGCATGCCCGACATGGGCAGTCCAGCCAGTTGCTTCTTGCCGGATCGAACCTGCTTGGAAGTCTTCTCAGCCTGACGTCCAATTTCATCGCCGGAGGCGCCCTGATTTCGATGATGTCACCGCTGTCCTTCTCGACCGGAGTGCTGCTGATCGCAGGAGGGGTGCTGCTCTATACATTATGGTCCGGCATCCGGGCCTCGATGCTGACGGATTTCATTCAGGTCTGTGCCATGCTGGGCGCAGTCGTCATCGTTGTTCCCATGATCTTCTTCGCGGCGGGCGGAAGTTCGATCTTCGTTGAAGGCGCACAGAACCTGACGGCACAGCAACAAAGCTTCTTCTCATCCGACGCGTTCTTCAATCAGGGCGCGCCCTTCATCGCCGCGGTTCTGGCCTATGCGATCGGGAATCAGACCATCGCACAGCGCCTGTTCGCCGTGCGCGAAGATATGATCAAGCAAACCTTCGTCACCGCAACCGTGGGTTATGGCGCGACGGTGATCGGGGTCGGAATGCTTGGCGTGCTTGCCCTTTATATCGGTATCGACCCGGCGGATGGCGACGTCAACAATCTGATCCCGCAGCTTGCGGCTGGCTATCTGCCGCTGGCCTTCCTGTGCGTCTTCTTCATCATGATCATCGGGTCGCTCGCCTCGACCGCAGACTCGGATCTGGCGGCCATGTCGTCCATCGTCATGACCGACATCTATGGCCGCAATATCGCGGGAAAGACGGGCGCCAAGCCGCAACTCATGCTGCTGATCGGCCGCATCACCATGATCGTCGCAACCGGAATGGCAATGTATTTCGCCAGCAGCCGCTTTGATATTCTTGATCTGCTTGTTCTCGTCGGGGCGATCTGGGGAGCGCTGGTCTTTCCGGTTATCGCCAGTTTCTACTGGAACAAAGTCAACAATACCGGCTTCACCATCTCGGTCCTTGCAGCATTGGCGGTCTTCACGCTGGTGCGCACGGGCTGGCTGCCGCTGGAAGGCACAATCGCAGTCGTCACCGATCTTCTGTCGGTCGTCGGCATAGGCGTCATCGCCGGACTGATGATCTTCGGCTTTTTCGGCCTGCGGGCCGGAGTGGCGGCAGTGGTGGTAGCGATGCTGATCACCCTGCCCTTCGCACTTGGTTTCCTGCATCAATATCCGGTCCTGACCGCATCGCTTCTGGCCTATGCGGTATCGGCGATCCTGTGCGTGGTGCTTTCCTGGTTCAACAAAGATGAGTTCGATTTCGACCGGATCGCGCGTCATGCCGGCCAATTCGACACGCAAAACACCTGAGTGAAAGGATTGATGACCATGACCGAAATTCTGCTGAGCGCATATGTCCTTGTCTGGCCCGTCATTGTCGCCGGAGTGTTATTCGTTCTCGTCCGCGCCTTTCTGCGGGAAATCCGAGAGGCGCGGAAAGATGGAAGACCGATGATCTGATCCGGGAGGGGGATCGATGGATTCCCCTTCAGCTCACGGATCACGGAAAGCAGAGCCTGCGGGGAGGCACAGGCGAAACAATGAATTTTCGTGACGTCCCACACGAAGCAACAGATGGAAAGCCTTGAGAAACAAAGGGACTGAAAACAGGGAGCAACAATAATGGAATCTAACGCAGCCATGCTCTATTCAGAGCAAGTCACGCTGAGTTCGCTTGTACAGAACCTTATCTACGGTTCTGGCGCGGTCGGTGCGATCCTTGTCGTCGTCGGGCTTCTGATGATCGACGCAGGCACGACCCGCAGCGAAAATCTGTACAATTCCACCGTCGAGAAAATGGTGGGATTTTTTCTGGGTTTTACTACCTATTTCATGATCGGCTTCGGTTTCTGGGCCGGACAATATTATATCATGGAAGGTGCAACACTTGGCGATGCCCTTCATGACTGGTGGCTGGGCGGCAGCCTGGCCAACAGTCTGGCGCATCATACCGATCCGGCGATTTTCCCGGGATTGAACACATTCCAGATATTCGTGTTCTTCCTTGCCTGCTTTGCCGGGATCGTCAATGTCCTGCTGCATTTCTCGGTATCCGAGCGGATGACGGCGACCTCCTATTACATCACCGCGGTCGTGGCGACCATCGTGTCCTCGGTGCTGAGCTGGATCACCTGGGGATCGGTCGGTCCGCTGACCAATGCAGGATTCCACGATTTCTTCGGGGTCGGTTTCGTCTACCTGTTTCCGGCGGGAATGGCGGCGGCTCTGGTGCCGAAACTGGGGCAACGACCGGGCATGTTCGAGCCTCACCCCAAGGTCCCGTCATATAACGCGCCCAGCATCGGCCTTGCCGCGACCGGGCTGGTGACGATCTTTGCCGGATTGCCGATGGTGATCCTGTCATGCCTGTTCTTCTTCGATCCCGAGGCACTGGCCGTCAGCGTGACCATGGCGGATACCAGCGTCGGCATTGCGTTCAACAATTACGGTCTTGCCTGGGCGGGCGGCGCGATCACCGGGGCGATCATCTCCTACAGAACCAGGTCCTATATCTATTTCCTGTTCGGACCTCTGGCGGGCTATGTGGCCTGCGCATCCGGCTTTGATGTCTATCTGCCATGGCAGGCATTCCTTGTCGCGCTGTTCGCGCCCGTCACATGCTGGGCGGTTTACGAATTCACGCTGAAGCGCGGCATCGACGAGCATAAACTTTTCCCGCTTTTCTTCGGCGCGGGCATATATGGTTTGATCATGGTCGGGCTTATGAAGGCCGGGACACCTCGTGGAGGCTATTTCGGCATCGAAGAGGGCGCCTATGCGTTCCAGCACGGTCAGATCAGTCTTCTCATGCAGCTTGCGGGGATCGCGATCTGTATCGGTGCCGGTGTCCTGACAGGCGCGATTCTGGCCTTCCTGCTGGAACGGACCGTCGGCTTGCGCGTGCCGGTTGAAGATCAGGCTTCCGGCCTGGACGAGCTATATTGGAGCCTGAAAACCGACGAGAAACCCGCCGCACCACAACCGGCGGCCGTCTCGCCCGAGATCGGCAGAAGCGCCTGAACCGCAGCTTCCGCGACAAATGCCGTCGCCGCCCTGCATTTCCCGGGACGGCGGCGGCAGGCTGGGAAACCTGATCCCGCCGCAAAAGGCGAGAAGCACCGATGCAGCCTCCTACCGCTTGCGCGCCACGATATAGGGGCGGGCATCCCTGCGTCCGGTTGCATGGCTTTCAGACACAAGAATGTCGAAGCCTGCATCCTGTATATGCCGGTTCAGCTCTGCTGCCTTGAAAACATTTGCATAGGGCGCTTTGCCGACCATGCGCATCGCGGGCAACAAGGCAAATCCGATAAGCGGGTTCATATCGCCAACGCAGGGTGTCTTGGAGATGAAGAAGCCGTCAGCGACAAGCAAAGCACGAATGCAGCGCAGCGTATCTGACAGGTCGCGGACCAGATGGAGATAATTGAATCCCAATATCGCATCAAACCCTGCCGCATCGGGTGCAACCGTTTCCACCGCCGCTATGCGAAAGACCAGTCCGGAGATGGGATCAGCCGCGCTCTTTTCATTGGCGATCGCGATCATTCCGGCGGAAATATCCGTCGCAAGATAGCTTTCCACATCGCCCGCCAGCCGCAAAGCCGTGGTTCCCGTACCGCAACCCAACTCCAACACCCGATCCTCGGGTTCCAGCAGGGCGCGGGTCCGGTCCAGGCTGCGCTCATATCCGGCCTGATCCGCAATCGCACTCTTGGCGTATTTTCGTGAAGTCCGATCCCAGAAGCTGACGTCTTTCTCTGTGTTCATGATGCTCGCGGTACAAAATGCTCTCTGGTTGTTCGGGCAATTCTCCCAAGGCATGGTAACAGAACGGCGACAGTCGGGTCTCTTCCGGGATCGTGCGGAACTATCGTCGCGCTACAGCCTGACGAAGATGGGCATTTTTCCCCCAAGCGGATCATTGCAGTCTTATTGGTTGGCCATTTATCCGAAATAAGCACTCCTGCCGGATACGGCTTCCGCATTGGCCCGGCGCTACCGCAGCCAATCCAGAAAGCGTCGTTCCCCATCCGGTGTAAACGCGATGACACGGGACGCTGGCAGACGCCGCGCCCAGGACAGTGCCAGAATATGGTCAAGGATCATCTTGCCCACCAGACCCGCAAGGTGATGGCGGCGCTGGCTCCAGTCCAGACAGGACCGGCAAAGCGGACGATTGCTGCGCGGCAATTCCGCCGGGGTCAGACCGATTGCGGCAAGATGCGCCCACCCCTTGCCGGTAACGGTCAGATCATCGGACAACCAGCCGCCCCCGCGCATCCGGTCATGAAGCGCCACGCCCATCTCTCCGGCAAGATGGTCGTAACAGACCCGCGCCCTGCGAAGCGCGAAATCCTTTGGTCCGGTGCGCAATGGCGGAACGGAATCGCTGGAAAACACCATCAACGCCTCAAGCAGGGCCGCCACATGCGGTCCCCCAAGCTGGAAATAGCGGTGACGCCCCTGCGCTTCCATCCGCAGCACCTCGCTATCCACCAGCTTCGCCAGATGACTGCTGGCCGTCTGCTTGGTGATCCCGGCAAGACCGGCAAGCTCGGTCGCGGTCAGGGCGCGACCATCCATCAATGCCAGCAGCATTGAACAGCGGGCAGGATCCGCGACCAATGCGGCAATGCGCGCGATATCCGGGCTTTCTCTCATGGTTCGATCTTAATCGAACCATTGCATAAAGGCAATCTGCTATACAGGTGACAGCAAGGAAAGGCCAAGACATGATAACCTGCATCATCACCTATGATATAGAGCCGAACCGGCGCGACCTGTTCGAAGAATATGCCCGCAACTGGGGACAATGCATTCCGCGCTGCGGAGCCGATCTGTTCGGCTATTTCGCTCCACATGAAGGATCGGCGACGACTGCGTACGGAATCTACTCCCTGCCCTCTCTGGCGGAATACGAGAGTTATCGCGCCCGGCTGGCTGCCGATCCTCTGGGACGCGAGAATTTCGAATTCGCCCGCGATCAGGGCTTCATCCGGCGCGAGGATCGCCTGTTCGTCAAGATGGCTTCGGCGCCGCATGGGGTGCGCCCATGATCGCGGTCATCTTCGAAGTGGAAATCACCGCGGAATCCCAAACCGAATATCTTGATCTGGCGGCCCAGCTTCGCCCCTTGCTGGAAGGCATAGACGGGTTCCTTTCGATCGAGCGTTTCCGGAGTCTCACGAATCCCGAAAAAATTCTGTCGCTGTCCTTCTGGCGCGACGAAGCCGCCATCGCGCAATGGCGCAATCTGTCAGAGCACCGTGCGGCACAGACGGCCGGCCGGGATCACGTCTTTGCCGATTACCGTCTGCGGATCGCCAATGTTTCGCGCGATTACGGCATGAACGCCCGAGACGAAGCACCGGCAGACAGTCGCAATATCCATTCCGGCGGCTGAGCGGTTGCCCGGTGATTGCCGTCATATCTGACCGGCTCCGCGTCTGCCCTTCTTCACTCAAATATCCAGGGCAGCGCCGCCAACCGGCGCAGCACTAGTTCAGAAAGCCATCGGCGAAGAAGCGGCGTTTTACTGCGCGTATTGAAAATCCTCGGGGTGGTTCTCGATGCTTCCGGTCACCGCCGCGAATAACAGCGTCTTGCCGTCAATCGATTCCGGACCGCCACCGATATTGAGCCAGGTCAGTGTCTCGCTGCCGCTTTCCTCATCCCCGGCGGTCAAGAGACCATACATCGTGCCGGATTGTTCATCGTAAAGCACCGCGATCTTGTGAGCGCCGCATTGATGCTGCTCGCAACCGGTCATGGCCAGATATTCCTTGCCGTCAAAACTGACCCGCTGACCCGGAGATGTCACCGCCTTGGACTTGACCCAGTCGGGCAATTCCACTTCCCCGGCCATGTCATCGAATGCCGCTTGCATTTTCTTGTCTTCGGTCAGATCGGCCAGGGACGGTTCGGTCTTTTCACTTTGGGCGAACGAGGTCGCCGGCAGGGAAAGCACAAGCGCGATCAGGGCACAGAATCTGGTATTCATCGGTCGGACCACGGTTCTTGTTTCGGAAATTGGCGGAATGTCTTTCGCCGCGCCTCACGAAACTAGGCCAGACGAGCGGGGGCGGCAAACGAATTATATGTGATGGCACCGCTGAGCAAAGAGGGCGGCTGCGCTCTGCCGGCAACTCCTATGGCCAAACTTCGCCAGCAGCGGCAAGGTGCCGGGAACTGTGGCTTGCGTCACATCCGCATTCATGGGCAATTGGGAGATAACGCATCATCTCCGGAGGAAAAATTGAAACCGGCCGTATTTGTCGCCCTATTCGCCATATTCCCCGTCACGCTTCTTGCCGATGAAAATTACGGCAGTCTGCCGATGCGGGAACTTCTTGATCAATGCGAGGCAGCACTTGAGAACGATCCCTCCAGCGATGCCGCGAAAGAAATCGGGGAAGAGCTTCTGAGCAGGGAAGGCGTGATCTTCAATCTGCAGGACTCGACCCGCGGAATGATCTGTCTGGAGAAAATCTATGAGGACGAATTTGCCTTCGATCCGCCTTCGGGCAGATTCATGAAGATGTCCGAGGCGGCCTCTGTCGAGGGGAATCGTCCCGAACGACCGCAGCCCGGAACGATGTATGAGCGCCGCCTGAGATCGGCCTGTTATGCAAAGCTTTCGGAAGACGAATTTACCGCATTGACCGAACCGCTATGCGCGGATTTCTTCAAATCGGAAGGCTTGAGCGGCCAATAAATCCGCCGGATGTGGTCACGCCCGCCCGGAACTTGCTATCGTCGGCCATGTCAGCATGGCTGACGTGATATGAGGACCAGGCTGGACATGACGGAATCCCAGGAAAGAAAAGCGGCTGTTATTCGTGGGTTGATGAACCGCTGCCCGAATTGCGGGGAGGGAAAACTTCTGATGGGCTATCTGACGATCTCTCCCGAATGCGAAAACTGCAAGGCTCCGCTTGGAAACTATCGGGCCGCAGACGGTCCGGCGTTCTTCACCATGACGATCATGCTATTGCTTTTGATCCCGCTGATTGGCTTTACTTGGGTGCTGTTCAGACCAAGCCCGCTGACATTGCTGCTCATCGTCGGCCTGATCACGACGCTTCTGACCCTTATATTGCTGCGTATCGTGAAAGGCGCATTCATCGGCTATCTCTGGTCTCATCAGGAGCAGGACCCCGGGGCGTAGCCTTCCCTCCCAAGACGTCGTGGCGCCCGGTCAGCACCCGGCCGTCGTCGGTTCGGAATGCTCTTGTGCTTATCCGCATTTCGAATGGCCGCAATTCGGGCAGGTCATGCATCCCTCAAGCATCTGCATGCCAAACTGCCCGCAGCTTGGGCAGGCCGGGCCTTTCGGGCGTTCCCCGACGGCCACGACCTCTGCTCGGGGATCGGATTTCAGGCCCATACCCTCACCTGCCAGAAACCCGGTCGAGATCATATGCCGCTCGATCACCCCGCCGATCGCCGCCAGAATGGACGGCACATAACGGCCCTGCATCCAGGCACCGCCGCGCGGATCGAACACCGCTTTCAGTTCCTCGACCACGAAAGACACGTCCCCGCCGCGACGGAACACTGCCGAGATCATCCGCGTCAATGCTACGGTCCAGGCGAAATGCTCCATATTCTTCGAGTTGATGAACACTTCGAAGGGGCGGCGATGTCCGCCCTGCACGATGTCATTCACGGTGATATAGATCGCATGTTCGCTGCCCGGCCATTTCAGCTTGTAGGTCGACCCCTCCAACGCGGCCGGCCGGTCAAGCGGCTCTGTCAGATAGACGACATCGGCACCCCGATCGGCTTCGGGCGCGGCCTCGGTTTTTTCGGAAACGGACAGGACCGAACCGGTCACATCATTCGGGCGATAGGTCGTACAGCCCTTGCAGCCCAGATCCCACGCCGCAAGATAAACATCCTTGAAATCCTCGAAAGAGATATCTTCGGGGCAGTTGATGGTCTTGGAGATCGAGCTGTCCACCCATTCCTGCGCCGCCGCCTGCATGGCGACGTGATCGCGGGGCGCAAGGGTCTGCGCATTCACGAAGTGATCCGGCAAGGGTGCATCGCCCTTCAGATCGCGCCACATCTGCACCGCGTAATCGACCACCTCCTCCTCGGTACGGGAACCGTCCTTTTGCAGCACCTTGCGGCTATAGGCATAAGCAAAGACCGGCTCGATCCCGGAACTGACATTGCCCGCATAAAGGCTGATCGTCCCGGTCGGCGCGATCGAAGTCAGAAGCGCGTTACGGATGCCATGCGCTGCGATGGCGTCACGCACATCCGCATCCATCCGCTGCATGAAACCCGACTTCAGGAACTCATCCGCATCGAACAGCGGGAAAGCCCCCTTCTCACGCGCCAGATCGGCGCTTGCCAGATAGGCCGAACGCGCAATTGCCTTCATCCAGACCCGCGTTTGCGCAGCCGCATCCTCTGCCCCGTATCGCAGCCCCAGCATCAGCAACGCGTCCGCCAGCCCGGTGACTCCAAGCCCGATCCGACGTTTGGCCTGTGCTTCGGCGGCCTGCTGATCCAGCGGGAATTTCGAGGCATCCACCACGTTATCCATCATCCGCACGGCAGTCCGCACCAGTTCGTCAAGCGCCGCCTCATCCAGCCTTGCGGCATCCGAGAACGGTTCCGTCACCAGCCGGGCCAGGTTGATCGAGCCCAGCAGGCAGGCGCCATAGGGCGGCAATGGCTGCTCGCCGCAGGGATTGGTCGCCGAGATCGTCTCGGCGTAATGCAGATTATTCGCCTGATTGATCCGGTCGATGAAGATCACGCCGGGCTCGGCGTAATCATAGGTCGCGCGCATGATCCGGTTCCACAGATCGCGCGCCTGCAAGGTCCGATAGACCTTGTCGCCGAATTTCAGATCCCATGTGCCGTCGACCTTCACGGCCTCCATGAACGCATCCGTAACCAGCACCGACAGGTTGAACATGCGCAACCGGGCACTGTCCTGCTTGGCTTCGATGAATTGCTCGATATCCGGGTGATCGCAGCGCATCGTGGCCATCATTGCACCGCGCCGGCTGCCCGCCGACATGATCGTGCGGCACATCGCATCCCAGACATCCATGAAGGAAAGCGGCCCCGAGGCATCCGCCGCCACGCCCTTCACCTCGGCTCCCTTGGGGCGGATGGTGCTGAAATCATAGCCGATCCCGCCACCCTGCTGCATGGTCAGAGCGGCTTCTTTCAGCATGTCGAAGATGCCGCCCATATTGTCGGGGATCGTCCCCATGACAAAGCAATTGAACAGAGTGACCGTCCTGCCCGTTCCCGCTCCGGCCAGAATCCTGCCCGCGGGCAGGAATTTGAAATCCTCGAGCGCGGCATAGAAACGATCTTCCCAGATCTCCGGCTCTTTCTCGACCTGCGCAAGATCACGGGCGACGCGCCGCCAGCTATCCTCGACCGTTGCATCAACAGGTTGCCCGGCGGCATCCTTCATCCGGTATTTCATGTCCCAGATCTGTTCGGCAATTGGGGCGGCAAAGCGAGTCATCTGGCTTCCTTGGCGGCAATGGCGGAGGGGGATACAATATATGGTATTATGGGGGCGAATTCAATCTTGATTATCCGCTTCTCCAAGCGCGGCATCAAGCCCTTCCCGCACGGATTCGCATGTCTTCAAGGCCAATGTCTTTCGGGTTTCTCCGGCAACCGGAACGGGCGGAAGCAGAACCACCTCGACCCGCCCCTGATGCGGCGCGGACAGCACCGCCAGCAGATGATCCCCCAGCCCCATATCGCCCCACCAGCCGTAGAATCGCGGGTCGCACCCGCTGGGCGCGTGATAGGCAACGCTCATCGGTTGAATCGCCAGGGCTTCGGGCAGTTCGGGATCCAGAAAGCCCTGAAACAGCGTCGGTTTGAACGGCAGGACCCGCCGCCCATCGGTCGAGGTTCCCTCGGGGAAGAACAGCAACCGATGGCCCGCCCGCACGCGCGCGGCGAATTCCCTTGCCTGCTGCCGGGCGAATTTCGGATCGCGAACCACGAAATGGGTATTGGTGACGGCAGTCAGGATATTGATCCCGGGCCAGCCCCGCACCTCGGCCTTGGAAACGAAGAAGATCGGCAGCGCCGCATTCATCGTCAGGATATCCAGCCAGCTTGAATGGTTCGCCACGATGGCGCCGGGACCGCGCATGGGCTGCCCCTGGCGCCGCCAGCCAAGCCCGATGCAGATCAGCACCAGACGGCAGACGATCTGCACATGAGGCCCGGTCCACGGACGGCGGGGACCATGAAGAAGCTTTTCGATTCCGCGCATCGGCAGGATCAGGATCACACCGATCAGAAGCACCAGAATCGCAGGTATCCCGCGGCGGATAACCCGCCACCAGCCGGAAAACCCCGCCGGCCGCGCCAATGCAGGAACGTCGTCGCTTCGCCATGTCATCTCACCCGGGATGGCTTCGATGCGCTCGCGTGTTCCGCTCATTGCCCTTGCCAGCGGCTTTCGTAAAATTTCTTGTGCTTTTCGGACATGGCCGCCGTGTCCATCAGAAGGAAAACATCGGTCGTATTGAAATCCCGGTCGATATAAGCGCCATCCCCGACCCGGCCACCAAGCCGAAGATAGGCCTTGATAAGCGCGGGCATGCCGATCATCACCTCGCGCCGGTCAAGCTGGTCCGGAGGGATCAGATTCATCTGCTGATAACCTTCCGACCGGGCCGTGGGGCGCAATGTCCCGTCAGCAAGGTGATGATGGTAAAGCCAACTGAGCGACGGAGCCAGTATCCGGGGATCGGTGCCATGGAAACTGGCGACGCCGAACAGCAGTTCTATCCCCAGATCAAGAACATAATCGGCCAGGGCGTTCCACAGCAGAAACATCCCCGAGCCGCCCCGATAATCCCGGTCCACGCATGACCGGCCAAGCTCGAGAAGCGAGCGTCCCGAGGCACGCAATCTGGTCAGATCATATTCACTATCGCAATAGAAACGCCCGAATTCCTCGGCCCGAAGCCCCGGCAAAAGCCGATAAGCCCCCACGACATGATCCAGGGCATCCGCGCTGCGCCGTTTATCGATCAGGCAAAGATGATCGACAACGGGATCGAACTCGTCCCGCTCAAGCCGATTCTCATGATCAACCAGAGGGCCGTCGCCACCAAGCTCTTCGACGAAAACCCGATAGCGCAGCCTTTGCGCGGCGCGCAGATCACGCTCACTCGTGGCAATACAGATATCGAAATAAGAAGGGTCGGATTTCATCGGACCTGCCGGTATTGCCGAAATGCGCTCAGGACTGCCTGTCTAAATGTGCAAATGTCGTATTGCAACCAACTGCAAGTTCCTGCTACACGCGAAAGATGCTGCATGCGCGCGCAAAACAACCCAAAGAAGAGTAATTATTGGTCACAATGTCACGATTGATTCCACCGCAGGATCTCCAGAGTAACCCTTTTACCGTCGATAACCTGCTTTCCGGCGTTGATAAAATTCACGGTAATCCGGTCGCCGATACGCGATTGCACCTGTCCTTCTCCCCATTCCGGAGCACCGGGATGCCGGACGATCATTCCGGGTTCGAGAAGTTCATTCATGATTAATCCTTTAATGTCAGTTTCGGAAGGTACATTCTGATGAGTGCCCATACAATGCGTATCGATCCCCGCCAGTTGGCGACACTGGTTGGTTCCCGGCTGTGCCATGATCTTGTTTCTCCGATCGGGGCGATCGGCAATGGCATAGAACTGCTTGAACTTTCGGACGATTTCCCTGGCCTGACCCAGACACCCGAAATGCGCCTTATTGCAGATTCGGTCAGCGCCGCGCAAAACCGGTTGCAGTCATTCAGAATCGCTTTCGGTCATGCCTCGTCGGATCAGTCGATCACCACGGCGCAGCTGAAGAAACTGCTATCCGGCATGATGGCACATCGACGGATCAAGGTTGATCTGATTGCCTACGGCACATTTCCGCACGATCACATCCGGATGGTCTTGCTTGCCACGATGTGCCTTGAACATGCCCTGTCCAAAGGCGGAAACGTCACGGTTCGGCATTCCGAAACCGGCTGGAAACTGACGGCGGATGCCGAAGAAACCCGGGCCGATACCGCCCTGTGGGCCTGGCTGGATCAAACCGAAACCCCGCCGCAGCGCAACCCTAGCCCTTCGCCGTCAGAGGTTCAGTTTCTCCTGCTTGCGGAAGCGGCGGCGGATTGTGGCCGCGCATTAAGCTGGGAACTGACCGGGCGCGGCGCCGGAATCGCGTTCTGAAATTCGAAAAGACCGCCCCGGCTGACAAAGGGGCGGTCCCGCCGGAGATCCGGCCTAGCCTCTGATCGTTCCCTGCCCCGTAACCAGATATTTGAAGCTGGTCAGTTGCTCGGCTCCGACCGGGCCGCGGGCATGCAGTTTTCCTGTTGCGATACCGATTTCCGCCCCCATGCCGAATTCGCCGCCATCGGCAAATTGCGTCGAGGCGTTCCGCATGAGGATCGCGCTGTCCAACCCGGCAAAGAACGCCTCGGCCGTCGCGTCATTGTCGGTCAGGATCGATTCGGTATGCTGGCTTCCATATTCCCGGATATGCGCAATCGCTTCGTCAACGCCGTCCACAAGCCGGGTCGCGATGATCATGTCCAGAAATTCCCGCCCGAAATCATCAGGCTGCGCGCGAACGGTTCCCGATATCTTCGACAACTCGCCTTCCGCCCGGACCTCGACACCCGCGGCGATCAGATCCTCGATGACCGCCGCGCCGTGTTTCGTATAGAATTGCCAGTCAATCAGCAGACATTCGGCCGCACCGCAAATGCCCGTGCGCCGCGTCTTGGCGTTCAGCACCACCTTGCGGGCCATGTCGGGATCCGCATCGCGATCCACATAGACATGACAGATCCCTTCAAGATGCGCGAAGACCGGCACCCGCGCCTCTCGCTGTACAAGCCCGACCAATCCCTTGCCGCCACGTGGAATGATGACATCGATCAGGCCCTGCGCGGTCAGCATCGCACTGACCGCCGCACGGTCACGGGTGGGAACAAGCTGAATGGCGGCCTCGGGCAATTTCGCCTGACGCAATCCTTCAACCAGACAGGCGTGGATCGCTTCTGACGAATGCAGGCTTTCCGAGCCGCCGCGCAGGATCACCGCATTCCCGGATTTCAAGGCAAGCGCGCCAGCATCCGCCGTCACATTCGGACGGCTTTCATAGATCACGCCCAGCACGCCGATCGGTGTGCGGACGCGCTGGATATGCAACCCGGTCGGACGGTCCCATTCATCGATGACCGCACCGATCGGATCCGGCTGCTCGGCCACGGCACGCAAGCCGTCCTCGATCCCGCGCAACCGGTCGTCATCCAGCCGAAGCCGGTCGATCATCGCGTCGGACAGGCCCTTTTCGCGACCATATTCCAGGTCGCGCGCATTCGCCGCAAGAATTTCGGGCGCACGTTTGCGAATTTCATAGGCTGCGCCGATCAATGCGGCATGTTTCCGTTCGGCCGGGGCTTGCGCCAATTCCGTCGCGGCCGCGCGCGCGGCTTCGCCCATTTTCGCGATCAACGCCTCTGCTTCGACCATGTCCTTCATCGCATGTCACCCAGTTTGCCGAATGAGACGCCCGATTTCTGCGCCCCTGCATTTCGCCTGCCCTACATAAACAGGTCTGTCGCAAAACAGGAGTCCCGAAATGCAAATCCGTTTCCGTCCGATCCCGACCGCGTTAGCACAGGCATGGCGCAACGGCGCGGCTGACGTCTATGGTCTGGCACCCGAACATGTCGCAGCCTCACCCGGCAATGGCACGCCCTGCCGTCACTGCATGGAGCAGGTGCCCGAAGGCGAACCTTATCTGATCGTCGCGCATAGGCCATTCGAGGGGCTGAACCCCTATACCGAATCCGGCCCGATCTTCCTTTGCGCCGCGGAATGCGCGGCGGGAGGGCCGGATTTCCCCGCGGGCTTTCTGCGATCAAAGCAATATATCGTCCGCGGCTATTCCTCCGACGAACGTATCGTCTATGGAACCGGCGGAGTCGTCCCGACCGGAGAAATCGAGGCCCGGTGCCGCGAATTGTTCACGCGGGACGAGATCGCATTCATCCATATCCGCTCCGCCAGCAATAATTGTTTCCACTGCCGGGTCGAGCGCGGATAAGACGATAATCAGGCGGCGCGGACCGCAGCCCGATAAGCGTCGAATTCCGTAACGATCCGGCGCGGCTGCTCCTCTCGCGAAAAATAGCCGAACATCTGCTCCAGAGCGTTATCGGCTTCTTTTCCGTTCTGACGGCTGGCGATGCTTTGCGGTTGTGTATCTTGGCTCATATCTGATCTGCCATATTCGAGTGGTTTCCCCCCGCATCCGTGCAGATATGACCGTCGACGCCCGAATTCCAGTGCCGCGACGTGGCGTCACATGGCTGCGCAAGGCAGCCATGCAATAACCGCCCTAGCCGATCCGCACCATCCGGTGCTTTTTTCGGCCGACAGAAACCTTCAGACCATCACCGATCATTTCCGCATCGACAGGCAGCAAAGGATCACTGACGGAATCGTTGTTCAGACGCAGCCCGCCTTCGGCGATCAGCCGCTTGGCTTCCTTGCCGCTTGTCGTGATACCGGTCTTGACCAGCATCTGAACCACACTCAGCCCATCATCAAGCGCATCCGCAGGCAACAGAGCAACCTCCAGATCGCCGCCCGTGCCGCCCTGTTCAAAGACTTCCCGCGCGGTTGCTTCGGCGCTCGCCGCCGCATCGGCGCCATGCAGAAGCGTCGTGACCTCATTGGCCAGACGGATCTTCGCCTCGTTGATCTCCGAGCCTTGCAAGCCTGCGAGACGATTGCATTCCTCGACCGGCAATTCGGTATAAAGCTTCAGAAACCGTCCCACATCGGCATCGGTCGTATTGCGCCAGAATTGCCAGAATTCATAGGGCGACAGCATCCCGCCATTCAGCCAGACGGCACCGCCCTGCGACTTGCCCATCTTGCGCCCGTCGCTGGTCGTCAGCAGGGGCGAGGTCAGCCCCCAGATCACCTTGTCATCCACACGCCGGGTCAGATCGATCCCGTTGACGATATTTCCCCATTGATCCGAGCCACCCATCTGAAGCTGGCAGCCATAGCGGCGATTCAACTCAAGGAAATCATAGGCTTGCAGGATCATGTAGTTGAATTCAAGGAAGGATAGCGACTGCTCGCGGTCCAGCCGCGACTTGACCGACTCGAATGATAGCATCCGGTTGACGCTGAAATGCCGGCCGATATCGCGCAGGAACTCCAGATAGTTCAACCCGTCCAGCCATTCGGCGTTGTTCAGCATCAGTGCCTGTCCGTCGCCGTAAACAAGATAGCGCGCGAACACCTGCTGCATCCCGTCGATATTGCCTTGAATCGCGGCATCATCCAGCAATGGCCGTTCATCCGCGCGGAAAGACGGATCGCCCACCTTGGTCGTCCCGCCGCCCATCAGCGTGATCGGCTGGTTACCGGTTTTCTGGAGCCAGCGCAGCATCATGATATTCAGCAGATGCCCGACATGCAGGCTGGCCGCCGTCGCATCATAGCCGATATAGGCCGTTACCGGACCGGCCAGCAGCGCCTTGTCCAGACCTTCGTAATCGGTGCAATCGGCCAGATAGCCGCGTTCGGACATGATCTGCAGAAAATCGGATTTGGGCTGGTAGGTCATGGGTGTTTCCTTTGCTGCGCTGCGGATATACCGGCTGCGAGAGCAAAGGAAAAGCCATGATGATCCGCGTTCTGGGAATGATGTCGGGAACCTCGCTGGACGGAGTCGATGCGGCGATGATCGAGACGGACGGCATCCGTATCGGCGGATTTGGCCGCAGCGGTTATCGCGCCTATTCGGATAACGAGGCCGCCGTGCTGCATGCGGCGCTTGGCCACTGGCACGGCGATGCGGGGGTGGAGGACGCAGCGGAGATCTCGGTCGTCAGCCATGCGGCACTGGCGGCGGATTTTCCCGAGGCGGAACTGATCGGCTATCACGGCCAGACTTTGGCGCATGACCCGCAGGGCCGTGGCACCCATCAGGCCGGGGACGGCGCGGCGCTTGCCCGTCTGACGGACCGCCCCGTCGTGTGGGATTTTCGCAGCGAGGATGTCCGGCAGGGTGGCGAAGGCGCTCCGCTTGCACCGTTTTTTCACTGGGCCTGCGCGGAATGGGCCATCGCGCAGGGGTATTTGCCCGCAGAACCCGTAGCCTTCCTGAATCTCGGCGGGGTCGGGAATATTACCTGGACCGATCCCTCTGCCTCCGCGCCCGAGGCCCCGGGCGCCTGCATCGCCTTCGATACCGGCCCTGCCAACGCGCCGATCAACGACCTGATGCGCAGTCGCCTGCACCGGGAACGGGACGAAGGCGGCAGGCTGGCCAGTTCGGGACAGATTGACCATGCCATTCTGACAGAATTCCTGCGCCATCCGTATTTCGAGCGCCCGCCGCCGAAATCTCTGGATCGGGATCAGTTTTCAGGGCTTTCCCAGGCGGTTTCCCATTTGACCGATGCCGATGCGGCGGCCACGCTGGTCGCGGCATTGGCGGGTTCGGTCGCGGTGGGGCTGCGCTGGCTGCCCTCGGCTCCGGCGGTTCTTCTGGTCTGTGGCGGCGGGCGTCATAACATCGCGATCATGGAAGCATTGCGCGCAGAGCTGCCAACCAGGGTGCAGCCCGTCGAATCGGCGGGTCTGGACGGCGATATGCTTGAAGCACAGGCCTTCGGCTGGCTGGCGGCCCGCGTCTTGCAAGGGCTTCCGACCTCCGGCCCCATGACGACCGGAGTTCCAGCGCCGGTTTGCGGAGGGCGGATCAGCCACAGCCGGTAAATGCGGCTTGCCTCTTCCTCTGTCACCAAATGCGGTTATCACGCCGCGATTTCGTCTGACATACCGGGAAGATGGTGCAAAATCAGCTTTGTGGCACTCATCCCCGGACGGCATCACAAGGCAACTCGGGTATTCTCTTCTGATCCACGGATGTTTTTTCCCATGCTGTCTTGACGTGTCGCCACGCTACGCTTAAACCCCGCTCACCCCGGCGGGCGATCAGCCGGGGAAGGTGAGTGTGCGGTTGTAGCTCAGTTGGTTAGAGTACCGGCCT
Organism: Paracoccus onubensis; assembly: GCF_003591515.1. Lineage (GTDB taxonomy): Bacteria > Pseudomonadota > Alphaproteobacteria > Rhodobacterales > Rhodobacteraceae > Paracoccus > Paracoccus onubensis. The sequence continues at coordinate 392,056 of NZ_QZCG01000002.1, read as the reverse complement.
GTCACGCCGGGGGTCGCGGGTTCGAGCCCCGTCAACCGCGCCACTTGCACCTTTTCGCCCGGATAAATGCGCGGTTGTAGCTCAGTTGGTTAGAGTACCGGCCTGTCACGCCGGGGGTCGCGGGTTCGAGCCCCGTCAACCGCGCCACTATCCCCTTTTTGTCATTTTGATGATGCCCTGCACCGATTTTCCTCACCGGTCACCGATACAAGCGGACTTCGTCGCAGACGGCTTCATTGCAGCAATGCGCTTTCTTCCGTCATTGCCCGAGTCGCATACCTCAAGGCGGCCGTGCGAAGATGCGTTCTTCTGGGATCTGAGGAGCTCCCCCAAGCCCGATCCGGTGCTTTTCAACGCGCGACCGCCCGGTATCCTTTGTTTCGCAACAGGTTCAGTGCGGCCACCAGCGATCGGCGATCGTCAAACGGACCCGCCAGGATGACTCGTGATTTCCGGTCCGCGCCCTGTCGATAAGCCCGCGCGACCGGATAGCCCAATGCGGATAAATGCCGGATGGCCGGTTCCGAGCTGACGTCATTGGAAAACGCACCAATCTGAACATAGCGCGCCGATGCCGGAATCAGCTCTGGAACAGGATCACGGCGCGGCGCGGCTGGCTTAGCCTTCCCGACCGGAGCTGCCTTGCCGGGTGCCGCGCTATCACGCATGGGCCGCCTGACCGGTAGCTGCGTGTCAGACGCCACCGATGCTTGCCGTACTGCGGGTGCAGTTCGGGGCATAATCTCCCCTTCTCGGTCCAGCCGCTTCCCCGGAAGAATATGCGCTTCTGGCACTGCGGGACGTTGACCGCGACAAAATCCGGACAGCACATCGCCCCCCGGAATCGGATGTGGAACCGGATCGGGAACATAGCCCAACCGTGCACAAAGAGCCGAATCGGCCGGACGGCTCGCAAGCTTCGCACCGATCGCGGCGCGCAATTTCAGCCTTGCCTGTGCCTCGGCGATCAGATCATGGCCGGCATCGGGAATTTCCGGTTCACGCCGTTCCTCGGCCTGTCGCGGATCGGTGACAAACTCGCCCTGACGCAGTTCACCGGCCAGTTGTTCCCGCAGCAATTGCGCAGGATCCGGAGATTCCGGCAGACGAAGCGGCGCCAGAACGGTTTCGGCATCCGGATCGGTCCGGCGCGCCGAAAGGCTGGAGGGAAAGCCGCAGACGGCTTTGCCAGCGCGATCGGTCCGGGCAATCCATCGTCCGCCGGCACGGTTGAAGACGCAACCCGCCCCGTCGATATACTGATCACCCGAAAAATCCCCCGGCGGCGCAGGTGAAGGGGCCGCCTGCGCAACAGAGGCAATCAACAGAAACAACAAGCCCCGGACATACCGCATTGGCCACCTGCGCAGATTCATCTTATGGCCAGTGGATAATCCGGAACTTTGAACAAACGCTTAATGCGCCTCTATTTCGTGCCGAACATCCGGTCGCCGGCATCGCCAAGCCCGGGCACGATATAGCCGTGATCGTCCAGCCTCTCATCCAGCGCGGCGGTAAAGACCGGCACATCGGGATGCGCCTGCCGCATCCGCTCCACCCCTTCGGGCGCGGCCAGAAGGCACAGGAAACGCAGGTTTTTCGCGCCATGCTCCTTCAGCTTGTCGATAGCCGCGACCGAGGAATTTCCCGTTGCCAGCATCGGATCGACGACGATGGTCATGCGGGCATCAAGCGCATTCGGCACCTTGCAGTAATATTCCACCGGCTGAAGCGTCTCGGGGTCGCGATACAACCCGACGAACCCCACGCGCGCACCGGGGATCAATTCAAGGATCCCGTCAAGCAATCCGTTGCCGGCCCGCAGGATCGAGATCAGTGCCAGTTTCTTGCCCTCGAGCGTAGGGGCCTGCATCTCGCAGATCGGAGTCTCGATCGTGGTGGTCGTCAGTTCCAGTTCCCGCGTGACCTCATAGGCCAGAAGCAGGCTGATTTCACGCAGGAGTCTGCGGAATCCCGCGGTCGAGACCTCCTTCTTGCGCATGATCGTCAGCTTGTGCTGGACCAGCGGATGATTGATGATCGTCAGGTGCTGTTTGTTCACGTGAACTCCTTTCTCAGCCGCGCACGTGTTTCCTCGTCGCAGAAGGCGGCGTCAATGGCCCATTGATTCATTTGCGTGAATTCCCGTTCGCCCCAACCGAAAGCATCGGCAAGGCGCGCATATTCATGGCGCATGGTGGTGTGGAAAAATGGTGGATCGTCGGTCGAGATGGTCAGTTTCACCCCGGCGTCCAGCAACCGGGCAATGGGATGCGCGGCCCAGCCCGGCCAAAGGCCAAGCGCGATATTCGAGCCGGGGCAAACCTCCAGCACCGTTTCACGCGCCGCGAGATCACGAACCAGCGCCGGATCGTCAATGGCGCGCACGCCATGGCCAATGCGCGACACGCCAAGGGCCAATGCGTCGCGGATGCTGTCTGGCCCGCCCCATTCCCCTGCGTGACAGGTCAGGCCCAACCCGGTCTCGCGCGCGCAGTCAAAGCTCCATGCGTAATCAGTCGCACGGCCCACGGATTCCGCTCCACCCATACCGAATCCGGTAATCCATTCGCCCGCCGTTTCGGCAGCGCAAATGGCGGATTTACGGGCGCGTTCGGGGCCGAAGTGGCGAATCGCGGTGACAATTCCGCGGCTGTCGATGCCCTGAAGACGCATCCTTGCTGCCACCTCGGTCATGGCGGCAAGATAATCGCGCCATGCGGGCAAATCCGCGCCGCCGCAGAATTCGGGCGAAACGAAAAGCTCGGTATAGATGACGCCCTGCTCGGCGGAACGTTCCAGCACTTCGGCCAGCAGCCGGGCGTAATCCTGCGGGGTTTGCAGGACGCTGGTGGCGGCTTCGTAGACGCGGAGAAATTCGGCGAAATCGCGATAGGCATAATGCCCGTGGGCATCGAATGCCCCCGACAGATCGGTATGTTTCTCGGCGGCGAGGCCGCGGATGAAGGATGCGGGCGCGGCCCCTTCAAGATGCAGGTGAAGTTCGATCTTCTTCACAGGAACGACCTTCCATGTTGCGGCGCAGGCAGGTCCAGATGCGCCATGACAGAAGCGCCGATATCCGAGAACCCCACCTGTCCGATTGCTTTCTGCCCCAGTCCTGCGCCCAGAACCGGAACCCGTTCACGTGTGTGATCGGTACCGGACCAGCTTGGATCATTGCCGTGATCGGCAGTGAAAATGGCAAGATCGCCGGGCCGCAGGCAATCGATCAGGCGGCCCGCCACCCGATCGAACCATTCAAGCTGTGCCGCATAGCCGGGAATATCGCGGCGATGGCCGAAATTCATGTCGAATTCGACGAAATTGGCGAAGGTCAGGCTGCCGGATTCCGCCTCATGTCCCAGCCTGACAAGATGATCGGAAAGATCGGCATCGGATTTTCCCTTATGGAGATGAGTGATGCCGCGATGACTGAAGATATCGCCGATCTTGCCGATGGCATGGGTGAGGCGGCCTGACTTTTCCGCGATGTCCAGAATGGTATCCGATGGAGGCGCGATAGCGAAATCGCGGCGGTTTGGAGTCCGTTTGAACTCGCCGGGGCGCTCGCCGATAAAGGGCCGTGCGATTACTCTGCCCAGCCGCATGTCATGCAGCATTGGCGCGATGCTCTGGCAGAGTGCAAGCAGACGGTCGAGACCGAAATGCTTTTCATGTGCGGCGATCTGCAACACGCTATCGACCGAGGTGTAACAGATCGGCCAGCCGGTACGAATATGCGCTTCGCCGAAGTCCTCGATCACCTGTGTGCCAGAGGCGTGGCAATTCGCCAATATCCCCTCGGTCCCGGCCAGTTCGCAAAGGCGCGCGGTGACTTCTGGCGGAAAGGCCGGGATGGTCTTGGGGAAATAATGCCATTCCCATGGAACCGGCGCGCCTGCAATTTCCCAATGCCCCGAGGGCGTGTCCTTGCCCTTGGACATCTCGGTCGCGGCGCCCCAGAGTCCCTGAGGAGCGGCACCCAGTCCCGGTGCCTCCAGTCCCGAAGCCAATCGGATGGCGGCGCCCAGTCCCAGCCGAGCCAGATTGGGCATCCGCAAGGGCTGCGCCTGCGCGATATGGCCAAGGGTATTCGCGCCGGTATCCGGCTTGCCGTCATTAAAGAAACGGTCGGCGTCAGGCGCACCGCCGATGCCGACGGAATCCATGACGATCAGGAATGCGCGTTTATCCGGCATCGATATTTCCATATAACAAGGTTTTTCGCATCGGGTCGAAGCGGGCCATCCTGCCCTCACGCGCGGCCGCACCAGAGACCGGTTGGCCGATTGCTCTGAACACTGCTCTAATCATCGCCGCCGATCCTGTCGCGGATCAGAGGTCCGACCGCTGCCGGCGCGCCGATCCGATAGGAGGCCTGAACCGCCGCAATGGCAATATCGGCCGCGGTATCATCAGCTGCATGAACCATGGCTATGGGGGCATCGGGGCCAACCGCATCGCCCAGCTTGGCAAGCGCGGACAGGCCGACCCGATGATCGATCCTTTCATCTGCCCGGACACGCCCGCCGCCAAGGGCGACAACGGCATGACCCAGCGCCGTGACGTCAATCGCCGAAACCGCTCCGGCATGAGCCATAACCGGACGGATGACCGGAGCGGCAACCAGATAAGCATCGGATCGGTCAAGCAGATCAGCAGGGCCGCCTTGCGCGGCAATCATGCGGCCGAAAGCCTCGGCAGCCGCGCCGCTGTCCAACACCTGCTCCAACCGATTGGCGTCTTGCCCGGACAAACGCAGGCATTCCGCCGACAGCGCAAGGGACAGGTCACGCAATGCACCCTTTTCGCCGCGCAGAACCCGGATCGCCTCGGCAACCTCAAGTGCGTTTCCGGCGCTATACGCCAATGGCTGATCCATATCGGTAATCAGGGCCGAAGTCCGGCACCCTGCCCCGTTCGCCGTCTGTACAAGCGCCCGGGCCAGCCGTTCGGATGCCTCGGGCCTGGGCATGAATGCCCCGGAGCCCGCCTTGACGTCCAGCACCAGCGCATCCAGCCCCGCCGCCAGCTTCTTGGACAGAATCGACGCGGTGATCAGGTCGATGGATTCGACCGTGCCTGATTCGTCGCGGATCGCGTAAAGTCGGCGGTCGGCGGGTGCGAAATCCGTGGTTGCCGCCACGATGGCGCAGCCGCAATTCGCAACGATCCGACGAAACTGTTCCTCGGATTGGTCGCAAATATATCCGGGAATCGCTTCCAGCTTGTCCAATGTTCCACCCGTATGGCCCAGCCCGCGCCCCGAGATCATCGGAACGAACACCCCGCTTGCCGCCAGAAGCGGGGCGAGGATCAGACTGACCGTATCCCCGATGCCGCCGGTCGAGTGCTTGTCCACGATCGGCCCCGGCAGTTCCCAGCTCATCACATGGCCCGAATCGCGCATCGCCCGGGTCAGGGCTACCCGTCCCTTTTCGCCAGCCCCGCGCGTCAGCACGGCCATGGCGAATGCCCCCGCCTGAGCGTCCGTTACCGAACCGTCCGCCAATCCCTGCGCAATCAGAGCCGCGCCCGAGCCATCAAGCCCCCGCCCGTCGCGCAAAGCGGCAATGACACTGCGCGGATCGGTCATGTGGCGTTGCCCATATGGGCGGCATCGAAGCGCCCGGGCAGCAATTCCCCGATCGTCGTCGAAAGCGTTGCGCCCGACACCGTCGCCAGCAGAACCGGCGTATCGGCATGCCCGAACTCGGCCAGTTTCTGGCGGCATCCCCCACAAGGCGGCACGGGGGACGGGCTGTCGGCGATCACCGCGACCTCGATCAGTTCGGTCTCTCCGGCGGCGACCATCGCCGCGATTGCGCCGGCCTCGGCGCAGGTGCCTTCGGGATAGGCAACGTTTTCCACATTGCAGCCGCGATAGACCTCGCCCGAGACGCTGCGAATCGCGGCGCCAACCTTGAATCGGGAATAAGGAGCATATGCCGCCTCGCGCACCTCTCGTGCGGCATCCAGTAATGACATGGCTTGCTGCTCCTTTACTGTCAAAATTTTTACGAGTTTTGCGCCCATCGGCACATAACGCAAGCTGAACCCTCCTGTTCCCCGCCGCAGAAATGGTTTAACGGTGAACTAATATGAAAACCGGAGGGGCAAATATGGAAGATCGCAGGCAGGACAGTGCCCGGCAAGCCGCACTTGATTATCACGAATTCCCAAGACCGGGTAAACTGGAAATCCGGGCAACCAAGCCGCTGGCCAATGGCCGCGACCTGTCGCGCGCCTATTCCCCCGGTGTCGCCGAAGCCTGCATTGAAATCCAGGCAGATTCGGCCAATGCCAGCCGTTATACCTCGCGCGGGAATCTGGTCGCGGTTGTCTCGAACGGTACGGCGGTTCTGGGGCTGGGCAATATCGGCGCGGCGGCCGCCAAACCGGTGATGGAGGGCAAGGCGGTCCTTTTCAAAAAATTCGCCAATATCGACTGTTTCGACATCGAGATAGATCAGTCAGACCCCGAAAAACTGGCTGAGATCGTCTGTTCGCTGGAACCCACATTCGGGGCGATCAATCTTGAAGATATCAAGGCCCCCGATTGCTTCATCGTCGAGAGAATCTGCCGCGAGCGGATGAACATTCCGGTTTTCCACGATGACCAGCACGGCACCGCCATCGTCGTGGGTGCTGCGGCGCATAATGCGCTGCGCGTGGCGGGCAAGAGGTTCGAGGATATCAAGGTCGTCTCGACCGGCGGCGGCGCGGCGGGAATCGCCTGCCTCAACATGCTGCTGAAACTTGGCGTCAAGCGCGAGAATGTCTGGCTTTGCGATATCAACGGGCTGGTTTACGATGGCCGGACCGAAGACATGAACCCGCAGAAACAGGCCTTCGCCCAGAACTCGGACAAGCGGGAACTGGACGAGGTGATCGAAGGTGCGGATTTGTTCCTTGGCCTTTCCGGGCCCGGCGTGCTGAAATCGGAGATGGTGGCGAAGATGTGCAAGGCGCCGATCATCTTCGCGCTGGCCAATCCCATCCCGGAAATCCTGCCGGACGAGGCCCGGAAGGTTGCGCCCGATGCGATCATCGCTACCGGACGCAGCGATTTTCCCAATCAGGTCAATAACGTTCTGTGCTTCCCCTTCATTTTCCGGGGAGCGCTGGATGTAGGCGCGACCACGATCAATGACGAGATGCAGATCGCCTGTGTCGAAGGCATCGCCGCGCTTGCCCGTACCACCACGGCAGCCGAAGCCGCAGCCGCCTATCATGGCGAAACCCTGACCTTCGGGCCCGAATACCTGATCCCGAAACCTTTCGATCCGCGGTTGGTCGGCGTCGTTTCCTCGGCAGTGGCGAAGGCGGCGATGGATACCGGCGTCGCCACCCGCCCGATCGAGGATCTGGAAGCCTATAAGCGCAAGCTGGACGGCTCGGTCTTCCGTTCGGCCATGATCATGCGTCCGGTCTTCGAAGCAGCTGCAACCGCGACGCGGCGCATCGTTTTCGCCGAGGGCGAGGATGAACGGGTGCTGCGCGCCGCCAATGCGATGCTGGAGGAAACGACCGATGCGCCGATCCTGATCGGACGGCCCGAGGTCATCACGATGCGGGCGGAACGCGCGGGGCTGCCGATCCGGCCCGAGCGGGATTTCGAGATCGTGAACCCCGAAAACGATCCCCGTTACCGTGATTACTGGGAAACCTATCATCAACTCATGGCGCGACGCGGGGTCAGTCCGGATATCGCCCGTGCGATCATGCGCACCAATACGACAGCCATCGGCGCGGTCATGGTGCACCGGCAAGAGGCCGACAGCATGATCTGCGGCACCTTCGGGCAATATAAGTGGCATCTGCAATACATCCAGAATGTCCTGGCCCGTGACGGGCTGCGGCCCATTGGCGCATTGTCGATGATCATTCTCGAGGATGGCCCGCTCTTCATCACCGATACGCAATGCCATAACGATCCCACGCCGCAGCAGGTCGCCGATACCGTCATCGGCGCCGCCCGCCATGTCCGCCGCTTTGGTCTTACTCCGCGAATCGCTTTGTGCGCTCATTCGCAATTCGGCAATATGGATTCCTATACCGGCCGCAAGATGCGTGATGCGATCGCGCTTCTCGATGCGCAGAAGCCCGATTTCATGTATGATGGCGAAATGCAGGTCGATGCGGCGATCAATCCCGAATTGCGGGAACGGATTTTCCCGGGCTCGAAGCTGGAAGGCAAGGCGAATGTTCTGGTTTTCCCGGGTACAGACACCGCATCCGGTGTACGCAATGCGTTGAAGATGTGTGCGAACGGGCTGGAAGTCGGGCCGATCCTCATGGGCATGGGTAACCGCGCCCATATCGTCACCTCGTCGATCACCACGCGCGGCCTGTTGAACATGAGCGTGCTGGCGGGCACCCCGGTCGCCCATTACCGCTGAGTCCTTGCAACCCGCAGCGCCCATCCCGTCTTGGGGATGAATGCTGCGGGTTGCCCGTGCAAAGGCGTTTACGAACCTTCCCCGACGTTCCTGTTGCAGGAAGCCGGGACTGTCCGCAAAAAGAACGGGCTTGGCTCGCCACATTCATCATATGTCCAAGGCTCATTCAGGGGACGCGTCATGGATCGATCTTCGATGCCCGAACTGGCTCGCCGGATCTTCGCGAGCCAACCCTTTACGCAATTGCTTGGGGCCGAACTCATCGAAGCGTCCGAAAGCGGCGTGACCATGGAGTTACCGCTGCGCAGGGAATTACAGCAGCAGCATGGTTTTGCACATGGCGGCGTGATTTCCTATCTGGCCGACAATTCATTGACTTTCGCCGGGGGCATGGCACTGAACGACGATGCCCTGACCTCTGAATTCAAGATCAATTACGCCCGCCCTGCAAAGGGCGCGCGATTACGAGCCCAGGCCGAAGCGGTTTCGGTCTCCGGAAAGCAGGCCATCTGCCAATGCCGGATCTGGTCTGTGGATGACGATCGCGAAACGCTCTGCGCGGTTGCCCAAGGGACTATCGTTCGCGTCTCCGGCGGACCCGGCGGCTCCCGGGCCTGATCACCACTTTCATTCGCCCGCCATCGCGGCTAGATAAGCGCCGTTACAAAGGACGCGAATATGGCCCGCCATCTCATTACATCTGCCCTGCCCTATATCAACGGTATCAAGCATCTGGGAAACCTCGTCGGCTCGCAATTGCCCGCCGATCTTTATGCCCGTTACCTGCGGGGGCGCGGGCATGAGGTGATGTTCATCTGCGCCACCGACGAGCATGGCACCCCGGCCGAGCTTGCTGCCGCCAAGACCGGCGAGCCCGTGGCCGATTACTGTGCCCGGATGCATGGCGAACAATCTGCGCTGGCGCGGGGCTTCGGCCTGTCTTTCGATCATTACGGACGCTCCTCCAGCGACCGCAACCGCGTGCTGACCCAGCATTTCGCAGGAAAGCTGGCGGATCGCGGCTATATCCGCGAAGTCAGCGAGAAACAGGTCTATTCCATCGATGACGGCCGCTTCCTGCCCGACCGCTATATCGAGGGCACCTGTCCGAATTGCGGCTATGACAAGGCGCGTGGCGATCAATGCGAAAACTGCACCAAGCAGCTTGATCCCACCGACCTGATCGACCCGCGCTCTGCCATCAGCGGCAGCACCAATCTGGAGGTGCGCGAGACCCGGCATCTCTATCTGCGGCAATCCGCACTGAAAGATGATATCGCGACATGGATCGATTCAAAGACCGACTGGCCGATCCTGACCACGTCGATTGCGAAGAAATGGCTGAATGACGGAGACGGCTTGCAGGATCGCGGCATTACCCGTGATCTGAACTGGGGCGTGCCGGTCAAACGCGGAGATCAGGATTGGCCGGGAATGGAGGGCAAGGTCTTCTATGTCTGGTTCGACGCACCCATCGAATATATCGCCGCAACCGCCGAATGGGCCGACGCGAATGACAAAGCCGAAGCCGATTGGCGCGGCTGGTGGCGCACCGATGAAGGCGCGGATGACGTCACTTATACCCAGTTCATGGGCAAGGATAATGTTCCTTTCCATACGCTCAGCTTCCCGGTCACGCTGATCGGTTCGGGCGAGCCGTGGAAGATGGTCGATTACATCAAGTCCTTCAACTACCTGACCTATGACGGCGGACAGTTCAGTACCTCTCAGGGGCGTGGCGTCTTCATGGACCATGCACTTGAAATCCTGCCTGCCGATTACTGGCGCTGGTGGCTTCTGTCCCATGCTCCCGAATCCGGCGACAGCGAATTCACATGGGAAAATTTCCAGCAATCCGTGAACAAGGATCTGGCCGATGTGCTGGGGAATTTCGTCAGCCGGATCACCAAGTTCTGCCGCTCGAAATTCGGCGAAGCGGTGCCCGAAGGCGGCGCCTTCGGTCCCGATGAAGACCGGCTGATCGACGCATTGACCACCCGTGTCCGGGCCTATGAAACCAGCATGAACCGGATGGAGGTTCGCCGCTCGGCTTCGGAATTGCGTGCGATCTGGGTGCTGGGCAACGAATATCTGCAAGCTGCAGCGCCCTGGGCCACTTTCAAGGCCGATCCTGAAAAGGCGGCGATGCAGGTACGGCTGGGTCTGAACCTGATCCGTCTCTATGCCGTCCTGTCTGCCCCTTTCATTCCCTTCGCCTCGAAAGCGATGCTGGAAGCGATGCAGACTGACAATGCTGACTGGCCCGGCGATCTGCAAAAGGCTCTGGCCGCGCTGCCTGCAGGCCATGCTTTCACGGTGCCCGAAGTGCTGTTCGCCAAGATCACCGATGACCAGCGCGAAGAATGGGCAGAGCGTTTCAAAGGCGAAAGACAGTAAGCCCGCCTGCCTTCTTCTTCATCCAAAAATATCCCGAGGGCATCGCCGGCAGCTACGCCACCGGTTCAAGAGACCTGTTGGCAACGGGCGAGCCCCCGCTCCGGCCTCAATTCCGGTGATAAGGTGTTCCTGCAAGGATGGTGGTGGCCCTGTAAAGCTGCTCGGCCAGCATGACCCGCACCAGCATATGCGGCCAGACCATCTTGCCGAAACTGATCTGCCATTCCGCGCGGGATCGCAGTGACGGATCGATTCCGTCCGCACCGCCGATCACGAAGCACAAATCCCGGGCCTGATCTCGAAATGCCGCGATACGTGCGGCGAAATCGGGCGATGTTGGCTGATCTCCCCGCTCATCCAAGGCAATCACGGCGGAACCTGCGGGAATTGCGCGGGTCAAAAGCCCGGCTTCCGCCGCCATACCGCCGCCACGCTTGTCCTCTACCTCGATAAGCCTGACCGGGGGCAGGCCCAGCCCTCGCCCGGTTTTGGCGAAACGGTCAAGGTAATCCGCGACCATCGCCGCCTCGGGCCCCTTGCGAAGCCGCCCGACGGCAGCGATGTCGATCCGCATGTCTTACTGAGGCTGCGGGCCGGCCTCTCGCACCCGGGCAAGTGCATCGGCGGGCATCCACATCTTCTCGAGCTGATAGAAATCGCGAACTTCGGGGCGGAATACATGGACGATGACGTCATCGGTGTCGATCAGCACCCAATCGCCGGTGTCCTTGCCCTCGATCCGTGCGCTGCGGCCGGTTGCCTGCTTGAAGCGGTCGGCCAGCTTTTCGGCGATGGAGCCGACCTGACGTGCACTGCGGCCCGAAGCGATCACCATGTGATCCGCCATGGCCGATCGGCCGCGCAGGTCGATCGTAACGATATCCTCGGCCTTGTCGTCTTCAAGCGAGGACAGGATGCGGGACAACAGCTGCTCACTGCTCAGCTGATCTCCTGCGGCGGTCGCAGCCGGCCTATCAGCCGGCGAGACGTGTTCTGACAGGGTCATATCCTCCGGTCAACGCGCCGATCGCCCCCGGCGCAGGGGTTATACTAAAGATAGCATCTTTTCGTCTCATCTCAATCCACAGACGTAAATTTGGCATTCCGGAAAAGTGACATGGCTTGCAATGCCAGCCTGCGCAACCAATATTGCAGGTTACGAAAATCACGCGTAGAATATGATCCATGACCGGATTCATCTATTTCGACATCCATGACCGTGCCCGTCTTCCATCACGGTTTTACGGTGAAACGCGCTGCGTGACGGCCCGCGGCTGACGGCTTGTGGCATCCTGCCGATTCTTGCCATCATGCACTTAATCTCACAGCCGAAAGCCACGAGCCATGACGAATCCCGAAATCACCCCGCGTACCCTGTATGACAAGATCTGGGACGCCCATGTCGTCGACCGTTCCGAAAGCGGTACCTGCCTGCTTTATATCGATCGCCATCTGGTTCACGAAGTGACCAGCCCGCAGGCCTTCGAGGGTCTGCGCATGACCGGCCGCAAGGTACACGCGCCCGAGCGCACCATTGCCGTCCCCGATCATAATGTGCCCACCACACTGGATCGCCAGAACGGGATCGAGAACGAGGAATCGCGGATTCAGGTCGACGCGCTTGACAGGAACGCCCGCGATTTCGGCGTCGAATATTATCCCGTCAACGATATCCGGCAGGGCATCGTCCATATCGTCGGCCCGGAACAGGGCTGGACCCTGCCCGGCATGACTGTTGTCTGCGGCGACAGCCATACCGCGACGCATGGCGCATTCGGCGCGCTTGCCCATGGCATCGGCACCTCGGAAGTCGAGCATGTCCTGGCGACGCAAACCCTGATCCAGTCGAAATCGAAGAACATGAAGGTCGAGATCACCGGCCGCCTTGCCCCCGGCGTCACCGCCAAGGACGTGGTTCTGGCCATCATCGCCGAGACCGGCACAGCGGGCGGCACCGGCCATGTCATCGAATATTGCGGGGAAGTGATCCGCAATCTGTCCATGGAAGGCCGGATGACGATCTGCAACATGGCGATAGAAGGCGGCGCGCGCGCGGGACTGATCGCGCCGGACGAAACCACCTTCGAATATGTCAGGGGTCGCCCCCACGCCCCCAAGGGTGCGCAGTGGGAGGCCGCACTGGCCTGGTGGAAAACGCTGCATTCCGACGAAGGCGCGCATTTCGACAAGATCGTGACGCTGCGGGGCGAGGATATCGCGCCGACGGTCACATGGGGCACCTCGCCCGAGGATGCCTTGCCGATCACCGCGACGGTCCCCGCGCCCGAGGATTTCCAGGCCGGCAAGGTCGATGCCGCGCGGCGTTCGCTGGAATATATGGGGCTGAAACCGGGTACGAAACTGACCGATATCGCGATTGACGCCGTGTTCATCGGCTCTTGCACCAATGGCCGGATCGAGGATTTGCGCGCCGCTGCGGATGTGCTGCGCGGGCGCAAGCTTGCCGCGAATGTGCGCGGCATGGTGGTTCCCGGCTCGGGGCTGGTGCGGGCACAGGCCGAAGAGGAAGGGCTGGATCAGATCTTCATCGATGCCGGATTCGAATGGCGGCTGGCCGGATGCTCGATGTGCCTGGGCATGAACCCCGACCAATTGGCGCCGGAGGAACGCTGCGCCGCCACCTCGAACCGGAATTTCGAGGGGCGTCAGGGCTATAAGGGCCGGACCCATCTGATGTCACCCACCATGGCGGCGGCAGCCGGAGTTGCCGGGCATCTGGTGGATGTGCGCGAATTTGCGGCCGAAAACGCCTGAGGAACCGAGACATGGATAAATTCACTACACTGACGGGAATCGCGGCCCCCATGCCGCTGGTCAATATCGACACCGATATGATCATCCCCAAGCAATTCCTGAAAACCATCAAGCGCACAGGGCTGGGCGTCAACCTGTTCGACGAGATGCGCTATGACCGCGAAGGCAGGGAATTGCCGAATTTCGTCCTGAATCAACCCGCTTACCGCGACGCGCAAATTCTTGTGGCAGGCGATAATTTCGGCTGCGGATCGTCGCGGGAACATGCGCCCTGGGCGCTGCTGGATTTCGGGATTCGCTGCGTCATCTCGACCAGCTTCGCCGATATCTTCTTCAACAATTGCTTCAAGAACGGCATCCTGCCGATCACCCTGCCACAAGAAGCCATAGATGCCCTGATGGAGGATGCGCGCAAGGGCGCGAATGCCCGGATGACCGTCGATCTGGAAAACCAGACTGTCAGCAGCTCGGACGGGCAGGAATTCCATTTCGACATCGATCCGTTCCGCAAGCATTGTCTGCTGAACGGGCTGGACGATATCGGCCTGACGATGGAAAAAGCCGGGGCGATCGACAGCTATGAGACACAAATGGCGCAAGCCCGCCCCTGGGTCTGAGGTCACCTCATGGCCGGATCGAGTTCCGGTCATGATAAGGTGATCCTGAAGCGAGAGAGTGTCGCGTTGAAGCGATAACGCCGGTTATTTGCGTCCCGCGATGGCCGGGGGCACTGCCCCCGGACCCCCGAGGTATTTGGACAAAGAAGAAGAGGAAGGAGGAAAGAAGGAGAATGCGGGCAGATGCCACAGGCTCTAGGTCTTCTTGATGCGGGTTTCTTGACGCGCCAGTTCCTTAAGGACTTCTGCCCGGCCAAATTCCTGCATCGCGGCATGGCGAATCCGCTCGAAGCCCGGTTTCAGACGTTCGGCATCCTGTTCTGCCATCCATAATTCCCGGGCGACACGGCCGGCTTGCGCGGTCTCGATCCGGGCAACGGGCAAAGAAAGCGGCGCCCGGTTGTGATAGCTTTGTTCAAGCGTCTGCCGCATCGCGGCAATACGCTGCCGGGCAGCGGCCATATGTGCGTTGATCGCTGCGAATTTTCCAAGCTCACGTTCGGCCTTCAGCCTTGCGATCCGTTCAAGCCGGGTCAGATCACCGCTTCTGTTTACCATCCCGCCCGCGCTTTCTGCCGCATCTTCTCGGCAAAGCGGATGGCGATCGCCACAGCGGCGAAATGCTCTCTTCGTATTTCCTCTCCGATACCGACGGCGGCGTACAGAGCCCGCGCGCATGGCGGATCGGAATGGATCGGCACGTCATGCATGCGCGCTCGGTCACGAATTCGGGCCGCGAGATCGTCGGTGCCCTTGGCAAGGCAAACCGGCGCACGCCCGCTTCCCCGTTTCCATTCAAGCGCAACCGCGTAATGCGTGGGATTGACGACGACCACATCCGCGCGCGCGACGTCCGAAAGCATCTGTTTCATCGCAAGATCAATGGCTTTCTGACGACGCGCCGCCTTGATATGCGGATCGCCTTCGGTATCCTTGTTCTCGTCGTCAAGTTCCTTGCGGGTCATCCGATGACGCTTCAGATATTCATGGCGCTTCCAAAGCAGATCGATAACCGCGAACAGCGCCGAGATCGCGACAGCCATCGTCACGACATCCTGCAGCAATTTCCGCAGCCCCGGAATCCATTGATTACCCGCCCCCGACATGGTCGCGGCAAGATGGTTCAGAAGCGACGAAAACAGATACCATCCGCCAAGACAGACAAATGCCGCCTTGAGGACCGAGATCCCGAAAGTCACCAACCCGGCGGGGCCGAATTTCTGCCCGGCATTCCTGATCGGGTTCAGACGTTTGGGATCGAACGCGATCTTCTTGACCGAAAAGACCAAACCGCGCTGTGCGACGAGTGCGATCAGGATCGTCGCAAACGGCACCATCATCAGACCGATCACGGCCGCGGCGGCAAAACCGCCGACCGGCATGGCAATAGCAAAGACCGATCCGCCAAGCCAGGCGTCGCTGCCCAATGCCCGGCTTCCCGAGGCCAGCCATTCACGGGTTGCGACGCCCGCGCCGACTGTCAAAACCAGCCAGGCCCCCAGATACATGCCCAGCACATTGACTTCGGTCGAGCGTGGAACATCGCCTTCCTGACGGGCCTTTTGCAATTTCCGTTCGGATGGGTCGAACGGTTTTTCGTCCTTCTCCTCACTCATAGTGGCGGCAAGGTGAAGTCAAGCACCGCATTTGCCCAGATCTCGATCAGCAGCGGCGCCATCATCGCCGCCCCCGCAATCGCCAGAAATACCGACAATGGGGAGCCGATGAAGATCACCGGCAAGGATGGCATCACGCGATTGATCACCCCGGACAGGGCCTGAAAAAGAAAACCTCCAAGGGTGAACGGAGCAGCCAGCAGCATGGCAAGACCGAATGCCCGCGCAACCGTCGGTATCGCCTCATGCGCCAGATATTGTAAATCGGGCCAGCCGCCCGGCGGCCATATCGACAGGCCGTCGGCCATGAATTGCAGAACCATGACCGGCAATCCCAATGCCATCAGAACCGCTATCCCACCCAGATGCAGCAGGTTGCCCAGCGGATGCGGAGCCGCATCGATCGAAATGCCGACCAGTTGTGACAATGAGGCAGCAGTGGCAATCGCCGTCGTCGCGATATCGATCGCAATTGCAAGAATCCGAAGCAGCCCCCCGCTTGCCAGACCGATCACCATTTCTACAGCGGTCTGTCCCAGAATTCCCGCAGGCGCGCGGGGAATTGCGGCAGCCGGAAGCCCCGCAGCCAGCAGCGGCACGATTACCATCGCCAGGCCCACCTTGACGCGGGCGGGGATCACCTGTTCTCCGAAGCCCGGCAGAATCAGCAGGCAGGCCTGAACCCGCACATAGACGAGCACCATCGTCCAGTTGAACCAGGGCAGCAATTCCACCGCCTGCTGCCACATCACGCCGCCTCAACCGTGCCCAGCAGGCACAATTCAGCCGAGCTGTCGATTTCCTCCATGCCGATCACCGGTACCCTGACCCCGCTCGACGTCAGAACCGCGCGAACCATCCTGCGCCTGTGATCCGGAGCGATGAGGACAGCCCGGGGCGACTGCATGCCGCCAAGCGCCTGATGCATCGCCTTCACCAACCGACCTGAAAGGGATGGGGTGATGACAGTTCCGCCTGCCCTGCCGGTTTCGGTGTCCGAGCGCACGAATTCCGCCTCCCATGCCGGATGCAGTTGCAGCGCCTCGATCCGGCCGGCATCGTCCGAATATTGCTGCGTTATCTGCCCGCGCAGTCGCTTTCGCACCAATTCATAAACGGTCTCGACCGACTCGATCGCCCGGAATTCGCAAATCGCATCGATGATGACGGGCAGGTTCCGGATCGAGATCCCTTCTTCAAGTAATGCACGCAGAACGGCCAGAAGCGTCTCGGGAGTTACCTTTTCGGGAACCATGCTGTCGAAATATCGCCTGTAACGCTCTGCCCGCGAGGGATCGGAAATGGATTTCAGTTCCTCGATCTGCCGCTGCAGCGCTGTCAGGGTCAGCAATGAAGGTAAATTGGCCTTAACGGCTTCCATCAGATGGGTGGACAGAATTTCCATCGGGGTAACCACTGTCAGGCCCATCGTCGCAGCATCGTCCCGCGTGTCTCTGGAAATCCAGCGGGCGGGGCTGGAATAGACCGGTTCTTTCACCGCAATCCCGCCCAATTCCTCAAGCATATCGTCCGGCCCCAGCGCCAGAACCTCATCGACGCGCAAACTGCCGCGCCCTCTTACGACTCCCTGAATGCGGATCTGATAATCCGTTGCATGAATCTCATCCGCATCGGTGATCCGGACATCCGGCAGAATAACGCCAAAACTGCGCGCGGCGAAAATGCGCAAATTCGTGACCCGGCCCCCCAGGCCATGCGCCTGATCCAGGGCTGCGGGAACCAGATCACTGCCGATTTCAACCGTAATCTCATCGGTATCCAGCACGTCGCCGATCCGTTCTGCAGGGCGCTCAACCGGCTGTTCATCATCCAGTCCGGATATCGGCTCTTCGATCCGAAGCCCGCGACGGACAAGCAACCACGCGCCAATAGCCATTGCAAGCGCCATGGCAAGAAACAACCCGCGCGGCATTCCCGGCACAAAGGATAGAAGTGCCATGGCGCCCGCGACAATCGCAACAGGCTTCCAGCCAGACAATATCTGCTGCGAAACCAGTTGCGCGGTCGTATCGGTAGTTCCGCCACGCGAAAGCAGCAAAGCGGCAGCCATCGAGGTGATCAGGGCCGGGATCTGGCTTACCAGCCCGTCGCCGATGGTCAGGTGCGAATATGTCGACAACGCATCTCCCAAAGCCATGCCATGAACGGCGACACCGACGCTCAATCCGATCAGCAGATTGATCAGGGTAATCACGATCCCCGCAATCGCATCGCCTTTGACGAATTTCGATGCGCCGTCGAGCGAGCCGAAAAAGCTGATCTCATGCTGTTCGCGAATGCGACGCTGTTTGGCTTCTTCGTGATCGATAGCCCCGGCATTCAGGTCGCCGTCGATCGCAAGCTGCTTGCCCGGCATGGAATCAAGCGCGAAGCGGGCGGCAACTTCGGCCATACGGCCCGACCCCTTGGTGATGACCATGAAGTTGACCACCGAGATAACCGCGAAGATCGTCAGCCCGACCAGCAGCGAGCCACCGGCCACGAAATCAGCAAAGCCGCTGATAACCTGACCTGCGGCGCTTTTGCCGGTATGGCCCTGGGTCAGGATCAACCGCGTCGACGACACGTTCAACGACAGCCGGATCACCAGAGACACCAGAAGCAGCACCGGGAAAGCCTGAAAATCCGCTGGCTTGTCGACCAGAGATGCCATGACAAGCACCAGCGTTGCCGTCGCGATCGACAGGGCAATCCCGAAATCCAGCAGACCCGGAGGCAGTGGAATGACCAGCGAAATGACGATCAGCACCAGACCACCGGTGATCAGAAGCTGCGCATCCGGCAGAAAAGAAGAACGTGAGGATACCCCGCCGACCTGTTTCATTCGGCAATCTCATTCGGGCCGGATATTCCGGACGGGCGGAGAACGTCTTCCAGAAGCCAGATGTCACCGGAAAGAAGGCCCGACCGGCGCAGAAAAATGATTGCCTGTAAACGATCCGTCGGCGACATCGTCAGAAGCTGGCGCCGGTAATCGGCCGGAAGACCCCGCCCCTCCAGCAATCTGGCAGAGGCATCCCGGGTAAATGCGTCCAATCCGGTTGTTACAGGAGGTTCTGCATCCGATGTCGCAAGTGCAACGGTCAAAAGCGCCGATACGATCATCATGCAGCCTTTTTCAATTCGCGCAGCGCAGTTTCGAGTCCGTCGAAACTCGGCCTTACATGTTCGGGCACGGCTTGCCTGCCGACTTCCACGCAAAGATTTGTCGCATGTTGGTGCAATCCGGCGACAAGCACCGATTTGACAACGTCGTAGAACATGAGATCCTGCTTGATGACCGCTCCGAGGCGCTGCGCCAGCGGTGCCACGAAGCCATAGGACAGAAAAACCCCGAGAAATGTCCCGACCAATGCGCCACCGATCAGCTTGCCCAACACCGCCGGCGGCTGATCGATCGAGCTCATGGTCTTGATGACGCCCAGCACCGCGGCGACGATCCCCAGGGCAGGCAAGGCGTCAGCCATATTCTGGAGCGCGTGGGGAACATGCATCTCGTCTTCGCTCATACTCGCGATACGCCGCGTAAGCATCTCTTCGACCTGATAGGGATCATCATAGTTCAGGCTTGCCGATCGCAGTGTATCCGCAATCAGCGAAACGATATTGCGATCCGCCAGCAGCCGCGGATAGGCGGTAAAAATCTCGGAGCTGTCCGGACTTTCGATATGCGCCTCGAGTCCGACCGGATTGTCGCGCGCAACGCGCAGCAGTTGAAACATCAGGCAAAGCACGTCCTGATGATCCTGCGCCGTCCATTTCGGCCCCTTGAAGGCCCGCACAAGCCCGCTGATCGTCGTTTTCAGCGTATGGCTGTCATTGGAAAGAAGATAGGCGCCGACAGCCGCACCCATGATCATCATCATCTCATAGGGTAGCGAATGCAGGATCACATACATCTTGCCCCCTGCAAGCAGATATCCCCCGAATACCATCACCGTGGTCACCACCATACCGACGATCCCGAACATACAACTACTCCTATGGGTTGCGGACGCTGCGCGCGCCCATTTCGGCGGTCAGCAGGGCTGCCTGACGAGGCTCGACCGAAGCGATAATCCGCGCGCCGTTCTGGGGATCGACGCGCATCAGAATCTCGGCGGCAAAATCCGATGGCAGATTGGTCAGGATTGCCGCGGCCTCCGCAGGCTTCATCTGATCATAAACGGCAATCAGGCGGTCGATATCGTCCTGAATGGCAACGGTTTTGTTTTCGTTACGCGTGCCAAGCGCATCCTTGCGACTTTTAAGCTCCTCTGCCCTTTTCCGAAGCGCGCCTTCGGCCTGAGACAATTCGGTCTTTCGCTCCTCGATGTTTGCCAGGTAGCGCTCGATCCGCAGGGCCCGTTCCTTAAGGGTCCGGGCAAGGGCGACCGCCTCGGGCACGTCCGTACAGCCACGCATCAGATCAGCAGGTTCGGCGAATGCCGCGAACTGATAAGGAAAATTCTGCCCGCCTTTACCAATCAGGGCGACCGCAACCGGCAATGCGAATGCCATCGCCAGAAGGGGAAGAAACCCGTTACGCATTGGCATCCTCCGGCAAGCGCTTGCGGAGGCGGCGGGATGCTGGGCCCCGGTTTTGCGGGCCAACCGGGAATCCCGCATCCATTTTCTGACGCAAGTCCCACATTTCCCGTTCGCCGCGTGCCTGCGCGATTTCTTCGGCCAGCGCTTCGCTTGCCGCCGACGCCTCGGCACGCGCCTTGCGGATCGCGCGATCAAGCCGGTCCACCTCGGCAGTCATGACGGCAATGGCGCCGCCAATCCCGGATTCAAGATTGTTCAGCCGATGCAACCTGCGCGCCAGCAGGATACAGAACATGCCAAGTCCGCAAGAGACGGCAAGCAGCAGAATTTGCAGGATGGAATCCATCGTCATTTGATCCGAAACTCCGTTATCAGCAGGTCTTTGACGGGTTCTTCCCCAAGGACATAGCGAGTGCGCGTCACCAGCTCGGACCGCAGGATTTCCAGCACGCCGCGCTTTTCATACGCGCTTTCATCGACATCGGATAAAAAGCTGGTGAATGCATCCTGAACACGCGGCATCATATGCTCAACATCGGATTTGTGCCGGGCATCCGTCTCGATTGCCGCCGAGACAATGACCATACGATGACGCGCGCCGGGAATCGGAAGTTCTATCGTGGGGATGTCCACAAACTCGACCTTATGCATGGCTGGCCTGGCTTCGGCCCTACCGCCAGGAAATGGCAGGAATCCAAGATAGGTAGAGCAGAAACCCACCCCGCCCAGAACGATCGCAGCCAATGGTATCAGTAACTTCTTTCGTTTCTTCCCGCGTTTCCGCCCCTGCTGTTCCGCATCGTTGCTCATGGTGATTCTCCGTCATTCACGGATCGATCTAACAGCACGCGACTAACCAAATCTTAAGCCGACCGATGTCATGAAGGAGGCAGAGAGCAACGATTGATTCGAAGGGGCCGGTTTTGCAAAAATTGCAGGACTATTGGAGAATGCGCAGCGCGAAGCAGAAAGCCGTGATGACTGCTACGTTTCTTGCCGCGTTCATTGCAGTCGCGACGATTGGCTGGATCGCCAACCGCGCCCAGTTGGCATTGCTGTATGGTGGGCTGGAACCCGCACAGGCCAGCGAAATCGTCACAAGAATCGAAAGCACGGGTATCGCCTATGAGCTTCGTGGCGATTCAATCTGGGTCGATGCGGCATCCCGTGACAGGTTGCGCGTCGATCTGGCGGCGCAGGGACTGCCCGAAACAGGGAATGCCGGATACGAATTGCTTGACGGGATGTCGGGTTTCGGCACGACGTCGCAGATGTTCGACGCAGCTTACTGGCGCGCCAAGGAAGGGGAATTGGCGCGAACGATTCTGGCACTGCCCAACGTGAAATCCGCGCGCGTGCATCTGGCGGTCGATCAGGCGCGCGGCTACCGCCGGAATGCCGACGCGGGCGCCTCGGTCACATTGACAACAACCGGATCGGCGATCAGCCGGGATCAGGCTTCGGCGTTGAAATATCTGGTGTCTTCGGCAGTTCCCGGATTGCATCCCGACAATGTCACCGTCATCGATTCACAGCACGGGATCATCGGCACCGGCGAGGATCGGGAGGGGTTGGACCGGGCCGCGGAAATGAAGCGGAATGTCGAGCGGCTCCTTGAATCGCATGTGGGCGCAGGCAACGCCATTGTCGAACTGAATCTCGACATCATGAACGAAACCGAACAATTGCGCGAAGAGCGTATCGACCCCGAACAGCGTGCATTGATCAGCCAGATCACCGAGGAAAGCTCGGATCAAAGCAGCTCAGGTGGCGCCGGAGCGGTCACCGCCGCCTCCAACCTGCCGGATTCGGAGGATAAGCCCCAGGATGGTTCGCAATCCGCACGGTCGCAGGCGCGGCAGCAGGCAAATTACGAGATCAGCACGATCACCAGAGAAGTGTCCCGTCAGCCGGGCGCGATTCGTCGTCTTTCCGTCGCGGTTCTGGTTAATGGAACCGTAGGAACTAATGATCAGGGAGAGTCAGAGATCTTACCGCGTCCGGAAGCAGAGCTTGCGGACTTGCGCGAACTCGTGGCCTCTGCTGCCGGTTTCGACGAATCCCGTGGAGACGTCATCACCGTTAAATCCCTGCCATTCGCGGCATTGACGCAGGATGGGACATCTGCGCAACCATCCTTGCTGGATCGCCTTCACCTGAATTCACTGCTGCGATTAACGCTGTTTGGCCTGTTTGCAATGGCCATTCTGGTGCTCGTTCTCCGCGCTTTGCGGCGTCCTCAGGACGTGGCCCAACTTCCCTTGGTGGATAATGGTAACGCGCCGGTGCAGCCCGAACCAGAGCCATCGCCCGGCCTGCTGAATGACAGCAGCGAGGACGGTTTTTCACTCGACAGTTTCGTTACCCCGATTCCGCTGGGCGCGGACCCGTTCGAACCTGCCGACGAGCCTCTTGCCCTGCCATCCGCCGATCCGGTTGCACGGCTGCGCAGCATGATGCGTGAAAAACATGATGAGAGCCTTAAGATTCTGTCGGGATGGATTGAAAATAGAGAGAAAATATAATGGCACCCACTGCGATAAAGCTTGAATCCTTCATTCCGACCGGACTGCAGCTTGCGATTGAACCGACATTCACTCTCGACGATCTGGATCGTGCGCGGGCAGAGGGTTTTGCGGATGGGCAGCAACAGGCCCGGAACGACGATACCCGCCAGCTTTGCAGCGCGCTGGAGCGGGTTTCGCAGTCGCTCGCCGAAGACCAGAAGCTCCGCAATCAGGTCAGAAAGGAAACGACAGCGGCGTTTATTCCTTTGATATCAGGGATCGTTGACGCGCTTGCGCCGCTTCATGCTTCACAGCGGATCGAACGGGCCCTGATAGCCGAATTGTCCCGGTTGGCCAGCGACGAACACCCGATATCCCTGCGCATCGCCTGTAATGACAAGCTGCGCGATCTGGTCCGACGATGTATCGCCGAAACGGGCATGACGGAAATCACGCTGGACGACGCGGAATCCGACCTTGTCTCACTGAGTTTCGCAGGCGGGAATATCGAATTCTCGAACGAGAAAATAATTCGTGAAATCAATGATATGATTGAAGAAATTATGGTGGATTCAAAAATATGAGCGAATTGAGGAACCTGATCGACACCGATCATATCCAACTGGAGGTCAGCATCCGATTGGGACATACAAGACAGACGGTCGCGCAGCTCTCTGCCTTGAAGCCGGAAGATGTGCTGGTGCTGGATCAGACCATCGATGACGGTGTTGAAGTCTGTGTCGGTGACAAGGTCGTCGCACGCGGCGAATTGACCGGCGACGGCTCTCCGGGCGACCGGCTTTGCGTCCGGATCATCGGCGCGACGGAGGGGATGTGACAAGGCTGTTATCCGTTGCCGTGACACTTGTCCTGCCGTCCGGCGCGTTTGCGCAAGAACTGCCGTTTCAACAGGCCGCCGACAGTCTGGGTCAGAATTCGGTTCTGATTCTGCTGATGATGACAGTGCTGTCCCTCACCCCGGGCATTCTGGTGACGGTGACCTGCTTTCCGTTTATCGTCACCGTCTTGTCGATCCTGCGTCAGTCCGTAGGATTGCAGCAATCTCCGCCCAATATGTTGATCATCGCGCTATCGCTATTCCTGACATGGTTCATCATGGACCCGGTTCTGCGCGAAGCCTGGCAAAGTGCCGGTGCGCCCTTGCAGCGTGGCGAGATCGGGATCGCCGAGGCATTTCAGCGAGCCATGATACCGTTCCGGCAATTCATGGAAAACCGGACGGACCCGGATACCCTGTTGCAGCTTGCCGAGATCGCTCCGGATCCGGATGCCGGACCGGAGCGCCTGTCGGTTCTGGTCCCCTCATTCATGCTGTCCGAGATTCAGCGGGCATTCGCGATCGGCTTTCTGATCGCCCTGCCCTTTCTGATCATCGATCTGGTGGTATCGGCGGTGCTGATGTCCATGGGCATGATGATGGTGCCACCGGTCGTCGTATCGCTGCCGTTCAAGCTGGCATTCTTCGTGGCAGTCGATGGCTGGACATTGATCGCAGGCGCGCTTGTCCGCAGTTACCAGTAAGATCAGCGGTTATCGGCGCGCCGTCCCTTCAGGTCGCCGATGCCCAGCACATCCAGAATTTTCGCCTCGATATGCGCCGCATTCAGGGCGGAACTGTCATACATCGCATAAGGCGCATCGTGATCGACGAAACGATCGGGCAAAACCATCGAGCGGAACTTCAGCCCGTGGTCGAAAATGCCCTCTTCCGCCAGAAGCTGGGCGACATGGCTGCCAAAGCCCCCAACCGCGCCCTCTTCGATGGTGATCAATGCGCCATGATCCGCCGCGAGCCGTAGAATCAAATCCCGGTCCAGCGGCTTGGCGAAACGGGCATCGGCGACGGTTGGCACGATTCCACGGGCGCGCAGGGATTCGCATGCCTTCGAAACTTCGGATAGGCGCGTACCGAAAGACAGAATGGCAACCCCCTGCCCCTCGGATATGATCCGGCCCTTGCCGATTTCCAGAACCTCGCCATGTTCAGGCATATCGACGCCCGTGCCTTCGCCGCGTGGAAAACGGAACGCGATCGGCCCCCGATCATACGCTGCGGCAGTCGCAACCATATGGGTCAACTCGGCCTCATCCGCGGCGGCCATCACAACGAAACCCGGCAGATTCGAGAGATAGGCGATATCGAAAGCCCCCGCATGGGTCGGCCCGTCCTGCCCGACCAGCCCGGCGCGGTCGATGGCGAAACGAACCGGCAGACCCTGCACCGCGACGTCATGCACGACCTGATCATAGCCACGTTGCAGGAAGGTCGAATAAATCGCGCAGAACGGTTTCATCCCGCCTGCCGCAAGACCGGCGGCGAATGTCACCGCATGCTGTTCGGCAATACCCACATCGAAACAGCGGCGGGGAAATGTCTGGGCGAATTGTTTTAGCCCGGTGCCATCCGGCATCGCGGCCGTAATCCCGACGATCCGGTCATCCCGGCTGGCCTGATCCGTCAAGGCGCGCGCGAAAACCGACGTATAGCTGGGCGCATTGGATTTCGCCTTTGCCTGAACCCCGGTCACGACATCGAATTTTCCCGTCGCATGCCCGCGGTCGGCGGCGGTTTCGGCGGGTGCGTAACCCTTGCCTTTCCTGGTCACGGCATGGATCAGCACCGGTCCGGTCGCCCGCGACTTGACCGTGCGCAGAAGCGGCAGAAGCTGCTCCATATCGTGACCATCCACAGGACCGATATAGGAGAAACCTAGCTCCTCGAACAAAGTGCCTCCGACCGCCATGCCCTTGAGCATTTCCTTCGCCCGGCGCGCTCCCTCCTGCAAAGGCTCGGGCAGGAACCCGACAGCACCCTTGGCCGCCGCCTTCAGTTCCTGAAACGGACCGCCGGTATACAGCCGGGTCAGATAGGACGACATCGCACCAACAGGCGGCGCGATCGACATCTCGTTATCGTTCAGGATCACGAAAAGACGCTTGCCCAGATCGCCGGCATTGTTCAGGGCCTCATAGGCCATGCCCGCGCTCATGGCGCCGTCGCCGATCACCGCGATGGCATCCCCCGGATCACCGCCCAGGTCCCGGGCAATGGCAAAGCCCAGTGCCGCCGAGATCGAGGTAGAGCTATGTCCCGCACCAAAGGGATCATAAGGGCTTTCGGTGCGCTTGGTGAAACCGGACAGGCCACCGCCCGTGCGCAAACTGCGGATCCTGTCGCGCCGGCCGGTCAGGATCTTGTGCGGGTAACATTGATGCCCGACATCCCAGATGATCTTGTCGCGCGGCGTATCGAATACCGCATGCAGCGCCACGGTCAATTCGACCACGCCCAGCCCTGCACCCAGATGTCCGCCGGTTTCGCTGACGGCACTGACAGTCTCGCTTCGCAACTCGTCGGCGAGTTGCCGCAATTCGCTATCGGTCAACGCTTTCAGGTCCGACGGCAGGCTGACCCTGTCAAGAAGCGGAGTCTGCGGGCGATTTATCATGACTGGCGCTCCGGCAATGCGTTCAGGTGTCGCGTTCGATAACGAACCGCGCCAGTTCCCGCAAGTTCTCTGCGCTTTCGCCATAGCGTTTCAGCGCAGCTTCCGCAGCTACGGCATAGCGGCGCGCTTCTGCCTGCGCCCCGTCCAGCCCAAGCAATGACACGAATGTCGCCTTGCCCGCGTTACTGTCCTTGCCCACGCGCTTGCCGGTCACTTCTTCGTCACCCGTCACGTCAAGAATGTCGTCCACGATCTGAAATGCCAGTCCCAGTGCCTTGGCATATTCATCCAGATATTGCGGATCCTCCCCCGTAATCAAAGGTCCGGCAGTTGCGGCAAAGCGGATCAGTGCCCCCGTCTTCGCAGCCTGAAGTTTCGTGACCGCTTTCAGATCAAGCGGTTCAAGCGCGGTTTCCGCCGCGATATCCAATGCCTGGCCCCAGACCATCCCGCGCGCGCCGATCGCGTCGGAAAATGCCCGAATCAGCCGCAACCGCGCCTCGGGGTCGCCGATCGCATCCTCGCTCAGCAACCGGAAGGCCAGAGACTGCAAGGCATCGCCGGCAAGAATGGCAGTGGCTTCCGACCATTGCACATGACAGGTCGGCATCCCGCGGCGCAGATCATCGTTATCCATGGCGGGAAGGTCGTCATGGACAAGACTATAGGCATGCAGCAACTCAACCGCCGTCGCGACAGGCAGCGCAATGTCATCGCCCAGCCCATGCAGCCGCGCCGATTCCATCACCAGAAAAGCGCGAACCCGTTTGCCGCCAACGGTGGCATAGGCCATCGCATCGCGGAGTTCACCCTTTGGCAACTCCGCCATTGCGGCATCGAGCGCAGCCTGAACCTGCGCTTTCACCTCATCGAATCTGGCTTGCATCACGGCTGCTCGGCCGGTTCCGTGCCGGTGGGCTGACCATTCGCGGAAAGCGTGATTTTCTCTACACGTTCTTCAGCTTCGCGCAGCCGTTTTTCGCAATGCTGCCGCAATTCGGCGCCGCGTTCATAAAGCTTGATCGATTCTTCAAGCGTGGCTTCGCCGGTTTCCAGCTTGCCGACGGTCTGTTCCAGTTCGCGCATCGCGTCCTCGAAAGACAGCTTTTCGATCTCGGTCATTTTCCGGCCTCCATCATCACTTCGACATGGGCGCGGACCGACCGCCCCAGAGCGGCCAGATCATAACCGCCTTCCAGACAGGATACCACCGGCGCACTGCATTCGGCGGCCATCGCGCAGATCGCATGCGTAATCTCTGCGAAATCCGCCTCTCGCCATTCAAGCTGGGCAAGCGGATCGTCACGATGCGAGTCAAATCCGGCCGAGATCAGCACCAGTTGCGGCCTGAAATCCCGGCATCGATCCAGAATTGTTCGCCATGCCGCAGCGGCCTGTTCGCCACCCGAGCCCGGCGGAAGCGGCACATTCATGATCTGCCCATATGCACCGGTTTCACCGACCGTCCCGCTGCCCGGATACAAAGGCATCTGATGGCTGGAAGCGAAAAAGGCGCGCTTCTCATCCCATAGCAAATCCTGGGTCCCATTGCCGTGATGGACGTCGAAATCCAGGACAGCGACCCGATCGAGGCCGTGATGATCCATTGCCCGCTTTGCCGCAATCGCCGCGGTTCCGAAAAGGCAGAAACCCATCGCGGTTTCACGCTCGGCATGATGGCCGGGCGGGCGCATTGCAAGAAACGCATTGGACACATGCCCGGCCAGCACCGCATCCACGGCCGCGCAGGCTCCGCCGACCGCGCGCGAAGCGGCCTCGAGACTGCCGGGCGATATATGCGTATCGGCATCCAGTGCCCGAAACCCCTCATCCGGAAGCGCGGCGCGGATACGGTCCAGATATCGCTGCGGGTGGCAGCGCAGAATCTCGGAATCATCGGCCAGTCCGGCCTCTTGCCAAAGCAGATCAAGACCATCCAGAGCCGAGATCACGGCGGCATAACGCGCCACCTGCTCGGGATGTCCCATGGGCATCAGGTGGGTTTCGGCAGAGGGATGCGTGAACACGGCAGTTGTCATCGAAGCGGCCCCTTGAAGGAAGTTGACTGAACATAGACGAGTATCGCGGCGGCGCGCAAAAGAAACATCAGGCGCTTGCGTAAATCTCGGGCATGACAAGTAAATCCGTCGCGCCCGGCTGCGCCCCCGCCAAGGTCAGCATGGCATGTATCTGACCGCGATGATGGGTCTGATGATTGAAAAGGTGCATGATCACGATTTTTCGCGGCATGGAAAACTCACGATGAACCATGCCAGAAGTCCAGCGGAGATTTCCTTCGAACCAGTCCGGCGACACATCATGCGCCCATTGCAGAATTTGCCTGTCCAGCCGGTCCCGCAACTCACGGAACTCATCCCAATCTCCGATCAGAGCGTCCGACTCCGAATGGCTGCCCTTCGGACGCGACGTTCCGGCAAAGCGATGCAGCCATATCATGTCGGCCCAGAGGATATGCGAGAAAGTCCTTTCGATAGACCCGAAGAAGGCGCCCCTGTCCTTGCGTCGCTCATCAGGGGACAACCCATCCGTAGCAGCAAGAAGGTTTTCGTTCTGCCAGCGGTTATATCTGGCCATGATCAGAACATAGTCCTGATTGGGCATATCGCCCTCCTCCGCTCAGGTTCCGGTTCCGCGCAATCCCAGCCCGGCCCGCATCATCATGCGCCTGACCGGGGCAATGCCGTAAAATCCCCCCAGCGCGATGGCCCGCAGATCCCGCAAAGGGCGGAAACTGGCCTGACTGGCGCGATTCAGCGCATCGATACCCAGAAGCCGCGTATAGGCATCGGGGCGACGGGTCCGATCATAACGTTCAAGACCGTCCCGGCTTCCGGGATCGCCGCGCGAAAGTTCCGTCAGGGCATCCAGATCAGCAAGGCTCATGTTCAGCCCCTGCGCGCCGATGGGCGGAAGGACATGCGCGGCTTCCGCAATCAGGGCGGTGCGGGGGCCGCTGAACCGGTCGGCGATCTGGCTGATGATCGGCCATTGCGACAGCGGCGTCGCCTGGGTCAGATGTCCCAGGATCCCGGCTGATCGCGCATTGAGTTCATAAGCGAAATCCTCTCGTGGAAGCGCAGCAAGCCGCTCAATCTCGCGTCCGCTCTCCATCCAGACGACCGCCGAGGATGGCGATCCCTCGCGATCCGGCAAGGGAACCAGCGTAAACGGCCCGCCCGAACGGTGGATCTCGGTCGAGATATTCTCGTGCGGCATGTCATGCGTCACCGCGAAAGCCAGGGCTTTCTGGCCGTAGCGGAATGTCCGCACGTTGATTCCCAGGGCCTGCCGTACGGGCGAATTGCGACCATCAGCCGCGATCAGCAAGCGCGCGCGCAGGCGTCGCCCGTCAGACAGCGTGACAATCGCGCCCTCGTCTCTGGGGATGATATCTGCAGTCGCTATACCGGGCTGGAAACGCACGGTCTGCAAAGCCTGAAGCCGCGCCGGAATTTCACGACGCAAAAGCCAGTTGGGCAGGTTCCAGCCAAAGGGGCTGTCGCCGATCTCGGCGGCGTCGAAATCGCGGGTCAGCCGGGCGTCAGGCCGTTCGCCGCCGGCATCCACGATGCGCATGACCTGCAAGGGTGTGGCGAAAGGCGCCAGTTGTTCCCACAGACCGATCCGTTCGAGAAACGCCACCGAAGGCGCCAGAAAGGCAGTGCTGCGCAGATCCGCGCCCGCCGCAGCCTCATCGGCAACCGGGGGTGCAGGATCGACGCACAGGGTCGAAAAACCCCCGGCTCCAAAGGCTGCTGCGGCAATCAGCCCGGCGATTCCGCCGCCCGAGATCAGGATGTCGATATCTTCGATCTTGCTGTTCATCCGCACCCTTTCCAAAGGGACCTATACCAAGGCGATGCCCCGCAGGAACACGGTCAGATCGCTGGTCCGGTGTTGGACATGATCGCCAATCCTGCCCCCCGCAGCAAGCGCATTCGGCCCGTCACGCCCCGGACCGACTAAAATCGTGCGCATGCCAAGCCTATGCGGCACGGCGAGATTACGCGGGTCGTCTTCAAAGAACGCAGCGCGGCGCGGATCGATCCCGGCCTGCGCGATCACGGCTTCATAAGCCTCGGACCGGGGCTTGGGATGAAACGCCGTTTCCTCGACACCATAAACCGCTTCGAAGACATCCAGTTGCCGGGCGGCCAGAACCTTGGCGGCATAGGCGGAATCACCATTCGTGTGCACCAGCTTGCGCCCCGGCAAGGCGGCGATCGCTTCGGCCAGTTCCGGCGCAGGCGGCAGAACCGAAAAATCGATGTCATGCACCTCGGTCAGATAGGCGGAAGGATCAACGGCATGTTCCGCCATCAGCCCGGCAAGCGTGGTCCCATAGCGGGACCAGTAATCATGCCGCATTCCGTTGGCGATCTCTGCATTGACCGAAAATTCGCGCATGACGAAATCGACCATCCGCGTCTCGATCTGCGCAAACAGATCCAACTCGGCCGGGTAAAGCGTATTGTCCAGATCGAAGATCCAGATATCGGTATTGGTGAAATCGTTGATCAAATCCATGTCCAGACGCATATCCCGGCGACACCGCGCTTGCAATTGCCGTTCAGTCGGCCAATCGTGTCCGCCATGAGAGATGATGCCTATACCTTGATCCTTGCCGCCATTGAAGCGGGGACTTACCGCCCCGGTGACCGGCTTGTGGAATCCGAACTGGCCGAACGGTTCGGCGTGTCACGAACCCCCGTACGTGAAGCGCTGCAACGGCTAGAAACGCAGCAAATGCTGGTCCGGGACGGACGTAGCCTGATTGTCGCCTCGCTGGATCACAATCAATTGGCCGAGCTTTACGTCGTGCGCGCCGAATTGGAAGCGTTGGCCGGGCGGCTGGCGGCGCGCCATGCGACGCCTGAAGAAGTGCGCGTTCTTGCGCAAATGGTGGCCGACGATCAGAAATCCCTGAATGATCCGGAAACACTGGCACGCACGAACCGCCGCTTTCACCGGCAGATTCATCTTGCGTCGCATAACCGTTATCTGGTGCAGCAGCTTGACCTGGTGCATCGCAGCATGGCGCTTATGGCGCGAACCTCGCTTGCGGCAGAGGGACGCAGCGTGACCGCATTGTCCGAGCACAAGCGAATCGTCGACGCCATCGCCGCCGGCGACGGCAATGCCGCCGATGCCGAGTTGAGACAGCATATCTCGAAAGGATGGGAAACCCGGTTGAAACTGGAAGCTCAGGCGGATCATGGCTGAACTTCTCCAGCCGCCAGGCCGTATCATCGAGACCGAGGCGGATCTGGCGGAAGGAGCCGCATGGCTTGCCGGCATCTGCCCGGTCTGGGCACGCGTCATGCCGGCTCTCTCTCCCTTGCCCCTGCGCCGCCGTCCCGATGGGTTCGAGGCGATTGCAGGCGCAATCGTGGCGCAACAGATATCGGTTGCCGCGGCGGCCTCGATCTGGGCGCGGATGGAGCATGCCGGGCTGACCTTGCCTGACCGGATCGCGCAAGCAAGCGAGGATGACATGCGCGCCGTCGGCTTATCGCGGCCCAAAATCCGATATTTGCGGGCAATCGCCGAAACACAGCCGGATTGGGCACGGCTGCGCGAACTTCCCGATGAGGATGCGATAGCGGCATTGGTCGCCTTGCCGGGAATCGGTCAATGGACGGCCGAAATTTATCTGAAATTCGCACTTGGCCGGGCAGATGTCTTTGCGGCGGGCGATCTGGCCCTGCAGGAAGCGGCAAAACTGCTCTATGGCCTCGACGCGCGTCCCAGCCCGGCAGAGCTGCGGCAAATGGCCGAAGCGTGGCGGCCCTGGCGTGCGGTTGCAGCAAGAGGGTTGTGGGCCTATTACCGCCAGATCAAAGGACGAGAGGGGATCAGGTGACCACCGAGTTGAAATCCGCCCGCAAGGGCCCCGAAAACGCAGATTCCGTTATCGTGTTCCTGCATGGTTATGGCGCGGACGGCGCCGATCTTCTGGGGCTTGCCGATCCGCTTGCGCCGCATCTGCCCGGCACCGCCTTTTATGCACCCGACGCGCCAGAGCCCTGCGCGAATAATCCAGCGGGCTATCAATGGTTTCCCATTCCGTGGATGGACGGCTCGACCGAAGCGCAGGCACGGGAATCGATGGGGCGATCCATTGAATTGCTGAACGATTTCCTGGACAAGGTGCTGACCGACGAGGGCCTGACTGCGGATAGGATGGTTGTGATCGGCTTTTCCCAGGGAACGATGATGGCCCTTCATGTCCTGCCACGCCGGAGCCGGGAAGTCGCAGGCATTGTCGGTTTTTCGGGGCGCTTGCTGGTCCCCGAATTGCTGGAAAGCGAAGCGAAGGTCAAACCGCCCGTATTGCTCATTCACGGCGACGCCGATCCGGTGGTGCCATTCGCGGATATGAAGCTCGCGGGCGATGCGCTGCAAGGCGCGGGTTTCACGGTTTACGGGCACGTGATGAACGGTACCGGCCACGGCATTTCGCCTGACGGGCTTTCGGTAGCGCTTGGCTTTCTGAAGGAACGTCTGGGGAAGTGATAGCCCGGCCGGAACGCATCGCATGCGACCGGCGACCGTCACGCCCATAAATGCGGATCCGCCAGTTCGATCGAATTCCCCGCCGGATCGCGGAAATAGATCGAACGGGCACCATCAGGCCACAGGAAATCCGCCTCTATTTCAACGCTGTGAGCAACCAGATGACTGCGCCAACGCTCCAGTTCCTCTGCCGCCACGGCAAGGCAGAAATGGCCCGGGCCACGCGCTCCATGCGGCGGGACCGGCAATCTGGCATCCGGATCAGTCGGTTTTTCCGACGCATCGGGCTTGAAAATCAGAAGCACCTGCGGACTGGGGCTTGTGGCGATACGAAAAAAGACATGCCGCCCCGCTTCGGCGACGATTTTTTCGAATCCCATGACGCCGGACCAGAAATCTTCCGCGGCGTGCAGGTCATTCGCGTAAAGAGCGGTTTCCAGCGTGCCGAAAACAGGAGGCGATGATGCAGTCATAATTCCAGACTGCCATTCGTTCGAGTTCGAGGCAAGTTGTCATGGCCTTGTCATCCTTGCAGACTAATTCTTCGCCAAGCCGAATACATCCGGGGGCTTGTCACTCGTCAGCCACGAGATATAGTCGGATCAATGCGAGGCAAGCGCCGTTTTCAGGCGGAGGCAAGACAGGCGGACCCAACGGATGCTGGACAAGGCTCATCACGCGGAATTTCGAACCCAGTTCGTGCGGGAACCGGCCAATCTGCGCCATCATCCCGCCTTGGTCCTGAACGCGGATTACCGGCCACTCAGCTACTATCCCCTGTCGCTCTGGCCCTGGCAGGAAGCCATCAAGGCGGTGTTTCTGGAAAGGGTCAGTATCATCGCCGAATATGAGGAGGTCGTGCGAAGTCAGCGGCAAGCCTTCAAAATCCCCTCTGTCGTCGTATTGAAAGATTATGTCAGACCCCAGAAGCGCGTGGCATTCACGCGCTTCAATCTTTTTCTGCGGGACGAATTCTGCTGCCAATATTGCGGAGCCAAGGGTGAACTGACCTTCGATCATGTCGTGCCGCGTTCGCGCGGGGGGATTACCAGTTGGGAAAACGTCGTGGCGGCCTGCTCGCCCTGCAATTTGCGCAAGGCCAATCGCAGCCTGCGCCATAGCGGGATGAGCCTGCGCCGCAAGCCGCGCCAGCCGGTGCCCGAGGAAATGCATGCCATTGGCCGGCGCTTCCCTCCGAACCACCTACATGAAAGCTGGATGGATTTTCTTTACTGGGATGCTGAACTGGAAAGCTGAAATTCCGACTCAACTATCCTGGACTCAACTATCCTGATCGTGCCCGTTTCTTGTCGAGAAATGCAGAAGAACGGCCCCGGTCAGGGCAATGAGCAGCAGAGTAAGCAGGGGAACACCAGCGGTCAGACTGACCCAAAGCGTGGCGGCAGCCGTCATGACCACCATAAAGATCAGCAAAAGAAAGTGCGGCAAGGGCATGTCGTATCCTCTCCTTGATCTTAATATGGAGAGGATAGACGCGGATGAAAAGGTCTCACGGCCCCAAAAGCCAAGAAATCAGGTGCCGAATCCGACCTGGGAACGGCCCAGTTTCCGCGAATAGCGTATAATTCATCGGTTGAGTTCAGCGAAAACCGCCTGGCGCAATTCGGGTAAAAGTTCCGCTTCGAACCAGGGGTTCCTGCGCAGCCATGCCGTATTGCGCCAGGATGGATGCGGCAGGGGAAAGACGGTGGGGGCGTGATCCCGCCATGCCCGAACCGTCTCGGTCACATTCGAGGCCCCCAGATGCCATTTGATCGCATGCCCCCCGACCAGCAATGTCAGGCGCGGGCGAAGATGCTCCATGACCCGATGACGCCATGTGCGGGCGCAGACCGGCGGCGGGGGCAGATCCGAGCCATTCTTGTCATATCCGGGAAAACAGAAGGCCATCGGCACAATGGCGACCCGGCTTCGATCATAGAAAGTTTCCTCGTCGATATCCATCCACTGCCGCAAACGTTCGCCAGACCTGTCTGTGAAGGGACGGCCGCTTTCATGCACCCGCATGCCCGGCGCCTGCCCCGCGATCAGAAATCGGGCGGTGCTGCGAAACCAGACGACCGGTCGCGGCTCGTGCCTGGTCGCGGTGGCGGAAAAGCGCTGCGCGCACAGCCTGCAGGCGCGAATATCTTGCAACAATGGCGACATGCCGCGAATTTAGACCGGATTCCAAGGAAATAAAGCCATCTTCTCTTATTAGTTCAAATTTCTAGCAGTCTGCTGGACAGGCAGGTAGTCCGAACCTATTGTCCGCACCGGGTCGCCACGGTGGCGGCAATCAAATGGTGCCAGGATCGTCAATGCTGGAATTCGAGAATGTCTCCAAGTCCTTCTGGACCGGGCTACAGCGCAAAATCATTCTGGACTGTGCATCCTTTCGGGTGGAACTCGGCAATTCCCTAGGCATCCTTGCGCCAAACGGCACCGGTAAGACCACGTTGATCAATATGATGTGTGGTATCGAAAAACCGGATGAGGGAACCATCCGGTCGAATTGCAGGGTTTCCTTCCCTCTCGGTTTCATGGGTGGCGTGAACAACAAACACTCCGCAGTTGAGAATTCTCGTTACATCGCACGTATTTACGGCCTTGACCCCGATTACGTCGAAGCATTCACGCGCTGGCTTACAGGGATTGACGAATATTTCGAAATGCCGGTCGGAACCTATTCCGCAGGAATGAAGCAGCGTTTCAACTTTTCATTGCTTCTTGCACTGGAATTCGACATTTACCTGATTGACGAAGGCATGCCGCATACGACGGATGTCGAATTCAACCGAAAGGCTGGATCGGTACTTTACGACCGACTCCGGAAATCGACCGTAATCATCGTTTCACATCAGCCAAAGACAATTGAACGATTCTGCCGTTCCGCTGCCATCTTGCGTCACGGTAAATTATATAGATTTGAGACCCTTGAAGAGGCAAAGCAGTATTATGACTATTCGGCCTAAAGCAAGACGCTTTCACGCCTCGGCACCGGAATCCGTCCATGACGGCGAAACCAAGGCATCTGAAACCGAAAGCAAAAGGTCGTCGGTACGCGTGGCGGTCCGCAAGAAAGCCCCGCAGCCACAGCAGACAACGGCAAGCAACCCCACCGAGGCTGAAATACGCGAACGGATGATGCAGCCCGAACCGCATGATGACGGTTTCGGGGATCTTCGTCTCACCGATCCCAAGCCGGACACTCCTTCTGGTTCAGCGGCGCAACCGAATGAGCCAGCGGATGATCGCGATGCCAAACTTGCCGCGATCCGCGCGGAAAAGCTTTCGGATCGCCAGTTGCGCATCGCCCGCCGGATCGCCACTTTGCACCAGATCAGGGTCAGCACCGACGAAGAAGCCGTGCTGGAACTGCGCGAACGCGGCATCGATCCTTCTCACCGCGAAGCCCTCAAGAAAATTCTATCGAATGAAGGGGCCAAGGTCGGATCCTCACCGTCTCCCAATGCACCTGCCATTCGCCCACCCGGGTCGCTCACCGGTCCTCATGGCGGGGAAAATCTGCCTGCCGCAGACGATATGAATGAAGAACGGCGGGCGGCAGAGATCTATCGCATTCAGCAGGATATGGCCCGCCGCCGCCGCCGCAGGCTTATCTCTCTTGGGATGCGTTTGCTGGTCTTCGTGATGCTGCCGACACTCGCGGCGGGAGTTTATTACTTCAAAATCGCCTCGCCGCTTTATGCCACCTATTCGCAGTTCCAGATCCAGCGGGCTGATTCGACAGGAGGTGCAGATGTCGGTGGCATGTTCAGCAGCTCTCCGCTTGCGAATAACACCGATTCTGTCGCGGTTCAGGGCTATCTGACATCGCGTGAAGCCATGATGCGGCTGAACGAGGATCAGGGCTTCAAGGAAAACTACCAGAGTTCGGAGCTCGATCCGATTCGGCGATTACCCGCGGACGCCACCAATGAGGAAGCCTATGAACTCTATAAGGATTCAGTGATCATCGGCTACGATCCAACCGAAGGGCTGATCAATATGGAGGTGATCGCCCCCAATGCCGAGTTGAGCAAGGAATTTTCATTGGCGCTGATCCGCTATGCCGAAGAAGAAGTCGACAAGCTGACGGCCCGTATTCGCGGCGACCAGATGGAAGGAGCAACCGAGAATTACAAGGAAGCCGAGGCAAATGTATTATCCGCGCAGCGACGGGTGCAGGAATTGCAGACCCAGCTTGGTGTGCTGGATCCCGCGGCGGAAAGTTCGGTTGTCATGCAACAGATTTCTCAGCTTGAGGCGCAACTGACCGAAAAGCGACTTGAGCTGGGACAGCTTCAGGCCAATTCCAACCCGGTGCAAAGCAGGGTCACGGCGACACGAGGCGATATCGCCAGACTTCAGGAAATCATCAGCGAAACGCGCGCGCAACTGACCGAAGACGGGGATGCGCGAAATTCACTGGCCGAAATCTCGGGTGAATTGCGGATCGCCGAAGGCGAATTGGCGACCCGGCAAGAACTGCTTGCAAGCGCCGCGACACAGCTTGTTTCCGCCCAGATAGAGGCCAACAAGCAGGTGCGCTATCTGTCGATGTCCATCTCTCCGGTTCCGCCGGATGAGGCAACCTACCCGAAAGCGTTTCAGAATACGATTGTCGCGTTCCTGATTTTCATGGGCCTCTATCTCATGGCGTCGCTGACGGTTTCCATCTTGCGTGAACAGGTATCCACATGACGATGCAGCGCCATATCACAATCGGCAACCTGACCTGCGGCAATGACCTTCCGCTAACGGTCATTGCCGGACCCTGTCAGCTTGAAACGCTGGACCACGCCCTCAATATTGGTGAGACGATGGCCCGGATTTGCGCCGATGCCGGTGCAAGCTATGTATTCAAGGCAAGCTATGACAAGGCGAACCGCACCTCTCTTCAGGGTCGGCGGGGTGTGGGAATCGACGAAGGCCTGCAAATGTTGACAACGATCAGCGAAAGGTTGGGATGTCCGGTCCTGACCGATGTCCATGACATCGCGCAGGCGGAATTGGCGGCCGAAGCCGTGGATATCATTCAGATCCCCGCCTTCCTTTCCCGACAGACCGACCTGCTGCTGGCGGCCGGAAAAACCGGCGCGGTCGTCAATATCAAGAAGGGCCAGTTCCTCGCACCGTGGGATATGCCGAATGTCGCCGCCAAGGTCGCCTCGACCGGCAATGACAACATCCTGCTGACCGAACGCGGCGCAAGTTTCGGCTATAACACCCTGGTTGCGGATATGCGCGCATTGCCGATCATGGCGCGTAGCGGCTACCCCGTCATCATGGATGCCACCCATTCGGTCCAGCAGCCCGGAGGGCAAGGCGGCTCGTCAGGCGGGCAACGCGAATTCGCGCCGGTCATGGCACGTGCAGCGGTCTCCCTGGGCGTCGCCGGCGTCTTCATCGAAACGCATGAAGACCCTGACAACGCGCCATCCGACGGGCCGAACATGATCCCGCTGGACCAGATGCAGGCATTGATCGGTTCACTCATGAAATTTGATGCTCTGGCCAAGTCGGACCCGCTTCGGGTCTGAACCGGTCAGCGCTGCGATATCGCGCGGCCAGCGGCATCCCCCGATGCCCAGGCCCATTGGAAATTATAGCCACCCAACCAGCCCGTCACATCGACGCATTCCCCGATGAAATGCAATCCGGGCACCTTGCGCGCCTGTAAGGTTTTCGCGTCCAGATCACCGGTATCTATGCCGCCCAGCGTCACTTCGGCCGTTCGATACCCTTCGGTTCCAACGGGACGGATCTGCCAGCGATTGATCCGCCGGCCCAACCGTTGCAGGCTATCGTTCGACTGATCCGCCAGGCGGCCAGCGGCCAGCCCCATCTCGGCCAGAATCGCCTGCGCCAGCCGCTCGGGCAGCCATTGCGACAGGACCGAGGCGACACTCACCCGCCCCGCACCATTCCGGGCCTGTATCAGGCCCCCGGAGATATCCACATCCGGCGCCAGATCAAGCTCAAGCATCTCACCGGGCCACCAATAGTTCGAGATCTGCAAGATCACCGGGCCACTCAGGCCGCGATGCGTGAAAAGCAACGCATCCCGAAACCGCGCTGGTCCATGCGCAATCTCAGCCTCGACCGAGATACCGGCTAATGGGCGACACAGCGCCAGATCCTGCTCGGCAAAGCCAAGGGGCACCAATCCGGCACGGGGCTCAACCAGCCGTAACCCGAATTTTTCAGCGATATCATAGCCGATGCCGGTCGCACCCATTTTCGGAATCGATTTGCCGCCCGTGGCGACCACGACCTGCTGCGCCCTGACTTGCCCGGCAGATGTCGCGACGACAAATCCGTCCGCATTGCGCGAGACATCCTTCACAGCCGTCTGAAGCCGAAGCTCGGCGCCACGCATACGATTCAGAAGCAGATCGATGATCTGGGTCGCCTTGCCATCGCAGAAAAGCTGACCCTGCGTTTTTTCATGCCATGCAATCCCTGCCCCGTTAACGAGCCGCACGAAATCCCCGGGCTGGAACCGGGCCAGGGCTGACGCTGCAAACCGCTGGTTACCCGACAGAAACCTGTCCCATGTTGCGGCCATGTTGGTGAAATTACATCTCCCACCCCCAGAGATGCGGATTTTCTCGCCCGGCTTCGAGGAATGCTCGATCACCAGCACAGTTCGTCCCTGCGTCAATGCCGAGCCCGCACAGAACAATCCAGCCGCTCCAGCCCCAAGAATTGCGATATCCACCTGATCCATGAGCTGCCCATAACGGTATCTCTGAAAGTGAACAAGTTGAGATAAATTTCGACTTGAACCCCCCGGTCGTCTTGGCTATTCAGCGCGGACAGTTGGGGCGTGGCCAAGTGGTAAGGCAACGGTTTTTGGTACCGTGTACCGTAGGTTCGAATCCTACCGCCCCAGCCAGACTTTTACCAAGAAGCCACCGCGATAGTCAGACCGGCGATTTTGCCGGGAAGACCGGTTGGAACGTCAATTGACAGTTTGTTCTGCTTCTGCCCCATTTGCCAGGAGCCGCGCCCATGATCTTGCAAGCAAGATGCGGCTCCGGACATCGGTCCTCTGTTCAAACCATGCGATCCGGGCAAAGGGCGCAATGCTGTTCAGGCAAGGATGCGCGGATTTTCACCCATATCCAGCCCCGGGAAAACCGAGCTTTCAAGCGCGCCCCGTTCGGTCCCGAACAGATCGTGCAATGCCCAGGCGGCATAAGCACGAATATCGGTCACAGGCATCAGGTCGCGCCCCGCATAAAGATCGCTTTCGCCCAGCCCCGGCCATTTTCCCAAAGCCTGCCCACCGCGCACGGCCCCTCCGGCAACCAGCATGGCCCCGCCAGTGCCGTGATCGGTGCCACCGGAACCGTTCTCACGTGCGGTCCTGCCGAACTCGGTCATGGCCAGAATGGTGGTCTTTGACCAATTCTTGCCCAGATCCTCGCGCATTGTCAGGATTGCATCCGCAAGGCTCATCAATGCACCGTCAATCGTGACGGATTGCCGTGCATGCGTATCCCATCCGGAAAGCGAAAAGGTCGCGATCCGCGTGTCACCGTTCAGCCGGCTTGCAGAGAAACGCGCCAATTCGCGCGCGTCACGGGTTGGCCCTTTCTTCTCCTTGATCCTGTCCATGCTTTGACTGGCGATTTCCATCCCCTCTAATCCGCCTTCCCGGAACAGGGGATCATCGTGGTAGACATGTTGCAGTAGCATTCGCGCCTGCGGGCCAAGCTTCAGATTGATTTTCGGCGTCCAGCTTTTTGCCGGCGCATCGCCCGCAAGAATCCGCATCTGCTCAGTGCCGACCGAATAGGCGGTTTCGGATTCCGCACCGGGCATGTTGTGCAACAAACGATTCAGCCAACCATCGCGCTGCTGAAAGACATCCAGATCCGTTCCCGTGCCGGCTTCAAGCATATCCTGCCCGTCGAAATGGCTTCGCTTGTCGCGATAGGGTGTCGAGACGGCAGGCGCAAAACCCAGCTCGCCAGCTTTCCAGAGCGGCATGAGCGATGATAGCGACGGATGCAGGGCAAAAAACCCGTCAAGATCATGCGCGCCCTGATCTGGGCCTAGCGAGATTTTCTGGCGCAGCTTGCGCAATTCCGGATCGCCATAGGGCTGGAACACATCGATACCATCCATGGCACCGCGTAGAATGATTACGACCAGCCGATTTTCGCCCGGAGCGGAGGCAAAGGCGATGCTGGACAAAAGCGGATGCGCCGCGGCCGAGCAGCCGATGATTGCACTGGATTTAAGGAATAGTCGTCGACTCAGCATCGCTTCATCTCCGGTTGAAATCCACCGATGCCAGCACGATCGCAATTCCGTCGCGCGTGGTCTCGGCCTTGGGAACCGCCCATTGCAGCGGCTCGGAGGCGGTTTCTCCAAGAGCCGTCTGCATGAACTGTCGCGGATCAGGCAGGTTTTTCCGGAATTTCTGAGGCACATTCATGGCCCATTCGATCCGGGCGGCCAGCCCTTGTGGCGTAATCCAGTCATCGGCGGCTTCGGGCCAGCCATCAGGTCCCGCAGGTCTGCCCCATTTCTGCCCCATTCCCGTCAGGGGAAATTCCAGCCATTGACGCACCTGCTTGGGCTTGAGCCCCATGATCTCTTCACCGGTAACGCCAAGACCGCGCAATGAGGCAACGATGAACTCGAATGGCTGCTTCACCTTCTCGCGGAAATGTCCCGCAAGTTCGGGGGAATCGGCCAAGGCAGCATTAACCGCGCTTAGGTCTCCATCCGAGTCCGCATAGATCCCCGCCAATCGGTCTACCAACGATTGCGGCGGGTCATCCGAGATGAAATGCGTGACCAACTTTCGGGACAGATGCTGTGCAGTCGCAGGGTGCCGGGACAAATCCTCGATTACGGCACGAATATCATCGATCTTCGGCGGGCCATCGCCCCTGTAGCTTTGCCCCAATACGGTGATTTTCCCCGGTTCGGCATATGCAGCGCGAAAATTGTCTCCGTGTCCCGGGCTATATGTCAGCCCGGTCAGTAATTTCGCAAGCTGGCGCACGTCTTTCTGCGTGTACTCCGCCCCGACGCCCAAACTATGCAGTTCGATCATCTCGCGCGCGAGATTTTCATTCAGGCCAGGCTTGTTCTTTCCCTTTTTTTTCTTTGCCAATTGCGAATTGGGTCCGACGGAATTATTCTGGTTAAGGTAGACCAGCATGCATGGATGCGTCTCTGCCGCGAACATCAGATCGGCAAATCTTCCGCCGATATGCGGGCGGATCGCCTCATTCACGTGACTGCCCACCATCACGCGGCGCACGACATCGCCACCGCCGACCGTAAAATGATCGGCCCAGAACTGAACCAGCCTTTCACCAAAACCTGCCGGATCATCAACCGCACGGGCAAAGCGACGTTGCGTATCCCTGAGAACCAGCAAACTTAGGCTTTGACGCTGCTTCTTGATCGCCTCGGGGGCGCTTTTGTCGCCATTCTTACGCTTTTTCGCAAGATTGATCAGGCGTGACTGCCCCTTGCGCACAGCCGCCATGGTGACGCCATCGGCATCAGCAACCGCGCGTTTGACCGAAGCAAGCACCTCGTCCTGCCCGGCGGGAGGGGGTGTTTGCGCTGACAATCCATATCCCAGCCGAATCGCCGCAAGTTCCGGATATGTGGCCATCTCTGCCTCGTTTTATCTTGCTCATGCCGTCAACCGGCCACATGGCGCAGATTACATCATTCATCGATCCGATGTCATTTCACGCTTTCGGTA
The DNA here is from genome assembly GCF_003591515.1 of Paracoccus onubensis. GTDB lineage: Bacteria > Pseudomonadota > Alphaproteobacteria > Rhodobacterales > Rhodobacteraceae > Paracoccus > Paracoccus onubensis. The sequence continues at coordinate 349,433 of NZ_QZCG01000002.1, read as the reverse complement.
GTCCTCCGGATCACCCGCGGCTATCCCCGCCGGCCGGATTTCAGGATGTTGCATTTAAGTACAAGCAGGCACCTTTACCAAGAGTTCCGTCAGATTTAATTGTGCATCGCACAGTCCGCGACAGAAAGCGAATCTTGTGGCGTTGCATCCGGCTTACGATCGCAAGCCCGAAACTGCGGAAAACGATCGGGAGAAACAGTAATGATGGTGTTCTGGAAATTCGGTCTGGCATTTCTGGCCGTACCCAAGACAGGTACACATGCCTATCAGGCAGCATTGGCGGATCAGGCCGCAATCGTATTCCGCCACCCTCCGGGCCTGAAACATATGGGCATCCGCATGTTCAATAACCGGTTCCGCAAACTGATCCCGGACGGCCCGGCGCCCATCGAGACCCTGGCCGTTATCCGGGAGCCGCTTGACTGGTTGGGAAGCTGGTATCGCTATCGGTTACTTCCGCAATTTTCCGGACAGCCGGAATCCACCCGGGATGTGAGCTTCACCAAATTCATTGAAGGATATCTTGCCGAAGAACAGCCCGGTTACGCGAAAATCGGGCGGCAAAGCCAGATGGTGACCGCCCCGGATCTTGGCTACAGGGTTGATCATCTGTTCAAATACGAAAGTCAGAAAGCATTGCAGGATTTCCTGTCTGACAGGCTGCGGATTGATCTTGATGTGCTTGAAAAGATCAACGTCTCTCCGCAGGCGCAACTAGAACTGCCAACGGAATTACGCAGCCATCTTCAGGAAATGCGCCGGAATGATTTTGACCTGTATGAAGAAGCAATCTGAAACCTGCAGGAACAGGTATTTGCGATAATCAGAAGCCGAAGGAGAAGCGGCGCACCACGCCGAGTTTCAGCGAGGGCTGCCATTCTTCCTGCACGACCGGCGAATCGGCAGCATCGCCAAGCAACTTGCCATAGGACACTTCACCCAGCAGGGCTGTCTTGTCATTCACGGCATAGGCCGCCTGGAACTTGATCGCAGCAGAGGTCAGCCCGCCGCCCGCATCATAGGCGGAATATTGGCTGCGGCTTGCCTCATCCGGGGTCACACCGAAATAGGTGTTGGTATATTTCGAGTTGGCGAAGCCCAGTTCGACGCCGGACCACAAGGAAACCCGATCACTCAGGACCGTGCGGTAATCCATCCCGACTTCACCTGTCAGACCTTCATGACCCTTGAAGCCCCGGCGCATCGAGGCATAGGCGGTCACCGGTCCGTTTACATAGTTAAGGCGGGCACCCACTTCATAGGCCCGTTCGATTTCATCCAGCCCTTCAAGCGCCGCATCGTCCGAAGCTTCCCGGTCTCCGACCATCGAAAATGAGGGTTGAAGCGAAAAACCGTTCTTACTGCCGTCATCGGCGCCAAAGCTGACATTGCGCCAGATGAACCACGGCGCGATAGAGGAATCATCCGCGCCGGGATAGGTCGGCTTGGCCTGCACGCCAAGCCCAAGATCAGCCGATACCTCCTGCGAATACGCCGCCGTCGTGACGGCAGAGGTCAAGATTGCTGCAACTAGAAAACATTTCATGAGGCTGTCCGGACCCGAGGTTCAAAGGCTGTGCTGTCATCCCTTAGCGGAGAATCACTTCACCGCGCAAGAAAACATCGCCCGGATCGCGGTCAGGAAATCGTGCTTGCACAATTTCGCAACAGTCCTCAGGACTTCTGCGCAAGCTCAAGATTTTCCAGCGCATTCATCCAGATATCTTCCGCCCGCCGCATGGCATCCTTTGCTTCGGCATGTTTTCGGCTCCATTTCTCGGCCTCCACTGCATCCCGATAAATCTCGGGATCGGCCAGTTTCAGGTCCAGCTTCTTCAGCATGTCGGCCAGCTTCTGCACCCGTTCTTCTGCCCGGCGGACCTCTGACCTGACGGATTGCAATTCGTCGCGGGCCGGGCGTTTGGGAGCGGATTTCACCGGTTCGGACGGCTTGGGTTTGGACGGCTGATCTCCGTTCAGCAGGAACCGGCGGTAATCTTCCAGATCACCTTCATAACCTGTTACCTGACCTTCATTCACCAGCCACAACCGATCCGCGACCAGCCCAAGAAGATGCATGTCGTGACTGACCAGCACAACCGCCCCGGTATAGTCGTTCAAGGCTTCGGACAGGGCCTCGCGGCTCTCAATATCAAGGTGGTTGGTCGGTTCGTCCAGCACAAGCAGATGCGGCGCGTCGATCGTGGCGATCAGCAGCGAAAGCCGCGCCTTCTGGCCACCGGACAATTGCCCGACCCGGGTTTCCGCCTGTGCCTCCATCAGCCCGAATCCGGCCAGCCGTGCCCGCAGCCGTGACGGCGCTTCATCCGGGCGCAGTCGCCGCACATGATCCAGCGGAGTCTCATTCAGCGACAATTCATCGACCTGATGCTGCGCAAAGTAACCTACCCGCAATTTCGCCGCGCGGGTGATCCGGCCCTCCATCACGGTCAGCCGTTCGGCCAACAGCTTGGACAGGGTGGATTTTCCCTGCCCGTTCCGGCCCAGAAGCGCGATCCGGTCGTCCTGATCTATCCGCAGGTTCAGCCGCCGCAGCACCGCACGGTCGCCATAACCGACCGCGACATCCTCCATCGCAATAATCGGCGGCGACAATTCCTCCGGCTGAGGAAAGCTGAAACGGTGGAATTTCGCCTCTTCCGGCGCAGTGATCGGCACCATCTTGGCCAGCATCTTGATGCGGGCCTGCGCCTGACGGGCCTTGGTCGCCTTGGCGCGGAAACGGTCCACGAAGCTTTGCAAATGTGCCCGACGGTCCGCCTGTTTTCTGGCTTCCGCCGCCTGAAGCGCCCGCTTCTCGGCCCGCAGCTTGGCAAAACCGTCATAACCGCCGGTGTAAAGCGTCAGCTTGCGGTTTTCGACATGCAGGATATGCCCGACCGCCCGGTTCAGCAATTCCCGGTCATGGCTGATGATGATCACCGTATGCGGGTAGCGGGCCAGATAGGTCTCGAGCCACAGCGCACCTTCAAGATCCAGATAGTTGGTCGGTTCGTCCAGAAGCAGCAGATCCGGCTGCGAAAACAGCACCCCCGCCAGCGCCACCCGCATCCGCCAGCCACCCGAGAAATCGCTGGTCGGACGCGCCTGATCGGCATTGCCGAATCCCAGCCCGTCAAGGATCGAAGCCGCACGCGCCTCGGCCGACCATGCGTCGATATCGGCCAGTCGCGTCTGGATCTCGGCGATCCGATGCGCATCTGTAGCGGTCTCGCTTTCCGCCATCAGGGCCGCGCGTTCCTTATCCTCGGCCAAAACCGTCTCGAGTACCGAGCGGTCGGTACCCGGAGCCTCTTGCGCCACGCCACCGATACGGGCGCGGCTTGGTAATGTGATCTCACCCCCATCAAGCGCCAGTTCCCCACGGATCAGCCGGAACAGCGTCGTTTTTCCTGCCCCGTTGGGACCGACAAGACCGATCTTGTGACCTTCGGGAATACTGACCGAAGCGCCTTCGAAAAGCGGGCGGCCCTGAATGGAAAAGGATATGTCGTCGATACGTAGCATGGTTCGCGGCATGGCCCAAGCCGTGCCTCGCGTCAATGGGCAGACGGCAATGAGATACAGATGAACCCGGCCCGGAACCATCCTGCCGACGGATTCCTGGCTTCCGCCATTTTACCCAGTCTTTCCCTGGGGCGGGAATATCGCGTAATTGGTTAGATGTACCGTTGAAAGGCTGGAACCAGAATTTCCTGCTTATCCCGTATTTACGGAAATCAACGGAAATTTCATGGTGCCGGTGAAGGGACTCGAACCCCCGACCCCATCATTACGAATGACGTGCTCTACCAGCTGAGCTACACCGGCCTTTTGTTATGCCGGGCCAGATAGCAGGTTCCTTTGGAAGGGGAAAGAGGGTAACGGCGATATTCGGCAGCGATCGGCAGATAATATTTTCCCATCCACGAGTGCCTGTTCGGATCAGCGACGGCACCTGGCGAAAGGCTCGTCCGGATAATGTCAGCCGCGACGATGATCCACGATACTGATCGCTGCGGCAATCGCCTCATCAATCGAAATATTGCTGGTATCGATGATCAGGGCATCATCCGCCGGACGCATCGGCGCCGTATCACGTTCCCGGTCACGCCGGTCACGTTCCCGCAATTCGGACAGCATTTGCGCCGGATCCGCACCCAGTTCCGCCGCGCGGCGCTGTGCCCTCACCTCATTCGAGGCAATGACATACAGTTTTACCGGCGCATCTGGACAAATCACAGTGCCGATATCGCGCCCATCCAGCACCGCACCCGGCTCCTGCACGGCAAAACGGCGTTGAAACTCGACCAGCGCCGAACGGACTTCGGGAATGATGGCAATGCGGCTTGCGATCTGCCCGGCTTCCGAACTGCGCAGACCGTCACGTTCAAGATCCGCAGGCGCAAGAGTTCGTGCGGCCTCTACCGGATCACCGCCCTTCGCTCCGGTGGCCCGATACAGCAATCCGGTATCCAGATGATGAAAGCCATAATGTTCGGCCAAGGCGTGGGCAATCGTGCCCTTTCCCGACGCGGCGGGTCCGTCAATTGCAATGATAAAAGGCATACCAGCAGCGCACTCATAAAGTTTTGAAAAGCCAGACCTGATTGCCATATTTTCAGGTCATAGATCCAGTTTGCAACGGGATTTGCGGAAAAAAGATTTTCCCGAACGGCGTTCCTTCCGGCAGGCAGCGTTCAATTCCCTCCAAAACCGGCGCGTATCGCGGATATCCCGTCAGTGACTGACCATCCCGGCGTGGCAATGTAACAACATGTCATCATTCGAAAATAAAAACGGCGCCATTCCAGGAAATGGCGCCGAATGCAGAGATGGCCGGGAATGGATCAGGCGCCGCCCAAAGTCTTGGCGACCTCGGCTGCGAAATCCTCTTCCTTCTTGTCGATGCCTTCGCCGACGGCAACACGGGCAAAGCCGGTGATCCGTGCGCCGGCCTCTTTCGCCGCCGTCTCGACGGTCAAGTCCGGATTGATGACGAATTTCTGGCCAAGAAGCGTCACTTCCTCGAAGAATTTCTTCATCCGGCCTTCGATCATCTTTTCGATAACGGCATCGGGCTTACCGGATTCGCGGGCCTGATCGGTCAGCACCTGCTTTTCATGCTCGATCATCGCGGGGTCCAGATCCTCTTGCCCCAGCGACGCCGGCGAGGTCGCAGCGACATGCATGGCGATCTGACGGCCGATCTCGTCATCGCCCCCTTCCAGACCGACCAACACACCGATCGCGCCCATGCCTTGGGCAACCGAGTTATGGACATAGGTGACAACTTTCGGCGCCTCGACGACAGTCATCCGGCGCAGCGACATGTTTTCACCGATCTTGGCAATCGCATCGGTCAGAATATCCGAGACAGGCTTGCCGTCGATCTGGGCTTTTTTCAAAGCCTCCACATCGTCGACATCAAGCGCCGCATCCGCGATCTTGCGGACCATACTCTGAAATTCTTCGTTTTTCGCAACGAAATCGGTTTCCGAGTTCACCTCGACAGCAACACCTTTGCCATCACGTACAGCAACCGCGATCAAACCTTCGGCGGCGACACGACCCGATTTTTTGGCCGCCGTGGCGAGACCCTTGGTACGCAGCCAGTCGGTGGCGGCCTGCATATCGCCGTCAACCTCGGTAAGTGCCTTTTTGGCATCCATCATACCTGCGCCAGTGATCTCACGCAGTTCTTTCACCATCGCGGCTGTGATAGCCATGATCTTCTCCTTTTTTCAACGCCTCAGGCGGGGCATATCCCCGCCTGACGACAGTTCTGTAAAATGCAGTTATCCCGAGCCCGGCCGGAATCAGGCGTCGGTCGTGGCTTGCTCGGCGGCGGCGGTCTCGGCTTCGTCTTCGCTCAGATCTTCTGCAGGAGCTTCGGCGAATGCGCCGACATCCACACCGGCAGCGCCCATCTGCGCCGACATCCCGTCCAGAGCGGCACGGCTGGCCAGATCGCAGTAAAGCGCAATCGCCCGGGCCGCGTCGTCATTGCCCGGAATGATATAATCCACACCATCAGGCGAGCAATTGGTATCGACCACGGCGATGACCGGAATGCCCAGCTTGCGGGCCTCGGCGATGGCGAGGTCTTCTTTGTTCACGTCGATCACGAACAGCATGTCCGGCAGGCCGCCCATATCGCGGATACCGCCAAGCGACGCTTGCAGTTTAGCCTGCTCACGCTCAAGGCCCAGACGTTCCTTTTTGGTCAGACCTTCGGCACCGCCGGCCATCGTCTCATCGATAGCCTTCAGGCGGTTGATCGATTGCGACACGGTTTTCCAGTTGGTCAGCGTGCCGCCAAGCCAACGGTGGTTCATGTAGAATTGCGCCGATTTCTCGGCAGCTTCGGCAATCGATTTCTGCGCCTGACGCTTGGTGCCGACGAACAGCACGCGGCCGCCCTTGGCGACGACGTCACGGATCGCCTGCAAAGCCGCGTCCAGCATCGGGACGGTCTGCGTCAGATCGACGATGTGAATACCGTTGCGATCACCATAGATGAACTCGCCCATGCGGGGGTTCCAACGCTGGGTCTGGTGACCGTAATGCACGCCAGCTTCCAAAAGCTGACGCAGCGAAAATTCGGGAAGCGCCATATCCAATTCCTTTCCGGTTTGCGCCTTGGCAAAGGTTTCGAAGCATATGCTCCAACCGGTGGACCTTTTGCGGATGTCTCCCGCAAGGGCCCTCCTCTGCCTGAGAAGTGTGGCGCAAATAAACGCTCCATGCGAGTTTGGCAAGGGGAAATGCCGCAGAAAACGCTCTGGCGCGGGTCCTCATGGGCGCGGTTGCTTCTCCAGCCGATCCAGATCGGCGAGGCTGTCGATATCGGCAAGCATCCCGCGCGCCGGAATCAATGCGCTGGCAGGCAGGTCACGAATGAACCGCCCCGCCCCTCTGTCTCCCGATGCATCGGCAAGCCGCGCAAGCCAGTTCTTCGGGAAACAGGCCGGCGGCATGGGCGGGCCTTCGTCATGACACGCCGCCGGCTGACTGTCGCTGACCCGGGCAACGACCTGCTCCAGCAATTCGGACGTGACCAGCGGCATATCAGCCAGCACGATCAGCAGCCGATCAGGCACGCCCGCCGCTTTCAGCCCGGCGATCAGACTGTCGGATTGGGTGCCGGATGTGATCTTTACCACATCGAAACCGGACAGGAACGGGCGCAGTTCGGCATTTGCGATCACAGCAATCCGGCGTTCCAGCGACGCCTTTCGCATGGCTTCCGCAGCATGCGCAATTACCGGACGATCATGAAGCATGGCCAGAAGCTTGTCATCCGCGCCAAAGCGGCGCGACGCCCCGGCGGCAAGCAACAGCCCGGTGCGAGTCAACCGAATGCCCGGTCATATAGCGACAATATCTCGGTCAGGACCGATGCGGCCAGCAGGCGTGGCTCGCGCGCGGGGGCGACAACGCCGATTGGTCCCCGAAGCTTTGCCAGTTCCTCTTCCCCTACCCCGACATCCCTCAGCCCGGCGAGACGCGCCACCTGCGCACGATGGGATCCCATCGCGCCGATATAGAACGCGTCAGAGGCAAGCGCGTCGCGTAGGATGGTCAATTCCCGGTCATGATCATGAAACAGGGCCACAACGGCGGTTTGTGCATCCGCCGTAACGGAATTCGCACCCACATGGCAGTCCAACCCGATCGCACGTGCCATGGCGGCCAAAGCCGTCGCCTCATCGCCCTCGCCATGAATATGCAAGGCACAGCCGGGATACAGTTTGAGGACGAATTCATCGCCATGCAAGCCCGTCTCCGCCGTTTCGGTCATCCGAACCTCGCCTTCAGCAAGACCGATCCTCCAATAGGCGGCCTGCCGAATTTTCCGGGCATGGGCGATTTGTCGCAGCCATTCGGGATCCGGCCGCTGAATCAATGCAATCTCGACGCTGCCGCCACAGGGCAAGGGAAGATCGATCGGGCCGCCCTTCCCATAGATCAGCCGCGTCACCGGTTCGGCCGCACCCAGATGTCCCGCAATATCCGCATCGATGCATCCCGCACCCAGACGCCCGATCCGCACCCCATCGGGCCATAATGCCATCGCTGCGCCAGGACGGCGGGGAAAGCCCCCTTCCGAGCGCAGAAGCAACGCCAGACTTCCATCCGGTCGCGAGATCAGGCCGGCAAACGGGTCCGGCGAAGTGTTGAAAATATCGTTGCCAGTATCCATGCCGCTTTCCTGCATCCCGTGTGCCAGTCAGCAACCATATATGATCGTAAGCATCAATGAAAAGGCCGTCGCCCAAAGGGCGCGGCCTTTCAACGAAACAATCGAGGCGAAGATCTTACTTGATCTTGCCTTCTTTGTATTCGACATGCTGACGCACAACCGGATCGTATTTCCGGACGGTCATCTTTTCCGTCATGGTGCGGGCATTCTTCTTGGTCACGTAGAAATGACCGGTCCCGGCACTGGAATTGAGCCGGATTTTGATGGTCGTCGGCTTCGCCATGGTCTTAAGCTCCTGCTTCGGGGCAAACCGCGTGACGCAAACCCCTAGAATCCGTTGAAGCCCGCTTTTTAGTCGCAGCAAGCATGAAGTCAACCGCGAATCTCTTTCAAACGCTGGCAAAACAGCGATTGCAACACAGCCATGCAAAAATAACAGCCTCGAAACGCGATTCCCGGGCGCAAAGAGGCATGACGACATCGTATCGGAGTTACGCGACCAGCGCCTCGGCCCGTTTCAGATCCACGCTGACCAGCTGACTGACTCCCTGCTCGACCATGGTCACCCCGAACAGACGATCCATCCGCGCCATGGTGACCGCATGGTGCGTGATGATCAGAAACCGCGTTTCGGTGCGCTGTGTCATCTCGTCCAGCATGTCGCAGAAACGGCTGACATTGGCGTCATCCAGCGGCGCATCCACTTCGTCCAGAACGCAGATCGGGGCGGGATTGGCAAGGAACACGGCAAAGATCAGGGCAAGCGCCGTCAGCGTCTGCTCTCCGCCCGAAAGCAGGCTGAGCGTGGACAGTTTCTTCCCCGGAGGCTGGCACATGATCTCCAGCCCGGCTTCAAGCGGATCATCTGATTCCACCAGAACCAGCCGGGCTTCCCCACCGCCGAACAAAGTCTGGAACAGGGTCGAGAAATTCCCGTTCACGGTATCGAACGCATTCAGCAGGCGTTCGCGCCCTTCGCGATTCAGACTGTTGATCCCAAGACGCAATTTACGGATCGCCTCTTCGAGCTCCGCCTTTTCGGCAGCCAGCTGATCGCGCTCGGCCTCGATCTCGCGCTTGTCTTCATCGGCTCGCAGGTTGACGGCGCCAAGCGCGTCGCGCTGGGTCCGAAGCTTCGCGATCCGATCTTCGAGAATGGCAGAGGGGGTATCCGTATCCTCATCGGCCAGCTTGTCGCGCAATGCGTCAGGCGCATCCTCGGTTTCCTCGACAATGCGCCCCCGTGCGGCAGCCTCTGCATCCCGTGCCGCCTCCGCCCGTGCCGAAAGTGCCGCGCGATTTTCACGAGCCTCCGACGCAAGACGCTCTGCATCCCGTTCGGCATGGCCGGCCGAGCGGACGGCATCATCGGCGATCGACAAGGCTTCGCGCGCCCGATCAAGCCGTTCCTGAGCTTTGACCTCGCGTTCGGTCAGGTTTTCGCGCTTCTCCGCCAGAACAGCGGGCTGTGCCTCTGCCTGCTCCAGTTCATCTGCCGCCGCTTCGCGCCGTGACGCAAGTTCGGAAGAACGGGTCCCGGCCTGCTGAAGCCGCAGCTTCCAGCCCGATTCTTCCTTTGCTATTTCCTGCAGCCGTTTGATGCGGGCATTTCCTTCCCGCCGCAATTCATCCAGGGCCGTCCGCCGCGTCATCGTCGCGATCCGCGCGGCCTCTACTCCGGTCCGGGCATTCTCGACCGCCTGTGAAGCATCGCCGCGATCGGGCAACTCGGCCAAGGCCCGCTCGGCCTGGGTCAGCCGGCTGCGGGCATCGGCAGCGTCCTCCCGATGCCGCTTGACCTCACCACGCGCCGAGTCCACCCGGCTGTTCGCCATGGCCAGTTCCGACTCGGCCCGTGTGGCCGCGCGCGCCGAATCCGACAGCTGCCGCTCGGCCTCGCGTCGTGCGTCGCGCGCCGATTTCTCTTGCGCACCCGCATCGGTCAGGCGCGCTCTGGCCTCGTCATGCGCCTCGACGGCGATCGCGGCGCGTTCCTGCGCCTCCTCAACTTGCCCGGACAATTCATTGAGCTGGTTTACCTTTTGGAGATGAAGCGCCGCCGATGACGAGGCTTCGCCCGCCATCACCCGCATCCCGTCCCAGCGGAAAAGATCTCCCTCTGCCGTCACCAAACGCTGACCGGGACGCAGCCCCGCCTGCATCGCAGCACCACTGTCCGCATCGGCGACCAGCCCCACCTGAGTCAGTCGCCGGGTCAGTGCCGCCGGGCCGGTGACGTGCTGCGATATCGCTGCCGCGCCATCGGGCATGGGTTGCGGCGAATCCCAGCCCGGCAATTCATGCCAGCCGCTTTCGCCGTCCTCTGCCAGTCCGGCTCGCAGATCATCACCAAGCGCAGCGCCAAAGGCGATTTCATAGCCCTTGGCAACCTGCACGCGGTCCAGAATGGCGCGGCCATCAGACTGCCCGCGTTCGACCAGCCGCTTCAGCGCCGCCATCTCGGCAGCCAGCGCCCCGGCTTCACCCTCGGCTTCCGACCGCGCGGCGCGGGCCACCGCCTCTGCTGCCTCTGCCTCGGCCCGGACGGTTTCTGCGCCGGCCAAGGCATCCTCGGCTGCCTCGGCCCTTTCACGGGCAGCCTCCTGCGCCTCTTCAGCCATGCGCAACGCCTCTTCGGCGGCGATACCCGTAGCGGTGGCGCGTTTGGCATTTTCATCCGCCTCAGCCGCCGCGCGTTCGGCGCGATCCAGCATGTCGCGCAGATCGGATGCCAGACGCTCCGCGGATTGGTGGCGCGCAGCCAGCCTTGCAGCTTCATCGGTCAGTTCCGCCAGCCGTCCTTCGACCTCACGCAGTGCCTCGGCGGCCTCATCGGCAGCATTTGCTGCGATATCCAGTCTGGCTTCATGCCCTTCGCCCGATTTCTCAAGCTCGGCCTTTTCCCATGCCAGTCGCTCAACCACCTCGCCCGCATCGCGATTCAGCGCCTCTTCGCGCTCGATATCCCGGTCAAGCTGCGCAATCCGCGCAACCAGGGCCCGTACCGTTTCCGCAGCCCGCGCCTCGGCCTCGTCCAAAGCTTCCCGCTCGACCACCAGCCGCGACAGGATCGCCGCCGCCACCTGTTCTTCTTCACGCAGCGGAGGCAGCGCCTCATCCGCCGCCTCGCGCCGCGCCGCCGCCTCGCGCGATGCAGCCTCTGCCGCAGCGGCGGCCTTCACCGCAGCGGCCAGGGCTTCCGCAGTCGCAATCCGCGACGCTTCCGCCTCGGACCAGCGGCGATAAAGCAACAACCCCTCGGCCAGGCGCAGCGCCGCCCCGATCTCGCGATATTTCGCCGCCGCCCGCGCCTGCCGCGCCAAAGAGGCGGCCTGCGTGGACAGTTGTTCCAGCGTATCATCCACCCGTGTGAGGTTGCTTTCCGCCCCGTTCAGCTTCAGTTCAGCCTCGTGCCGACGCTGATACAGGCCGGAAATCCCCGCTGCCTCTTCCAGAATCCGGCGGCGGCTCTTGGGCTTGGCGTTGATCAACTCGCTGATCTGCCCCTGCCGGACAAGCGCCGGAGAATGCGCGCCGGTAGAAGCATCGGCAAACAGCATCTGCACATCCCGCGCCCGCACATCCTTGCCCGCGATCTTGTAGGCAGAGCCCGCATCGCGGGTGATCCGGCGCACGATGTCGAAATGATCCTCATCATTGAAGCCTGCGGGCGCAAGACGGTCACGGTTGTCGATCTTCAAAGAAACCTCGGCATGCCCCCGGGCCGAGCGCCGCGTCGTTCCGGCGAAGATCACGTCTTCCATGCCATCGCCGCGCATCGCGGTCGGGCGATTCTCGCCCATGACCCAGCGAAGCGCCTCAAGCAGATTGGATTTTCCGCAGCCATTCGGCCCGACCACACCCGTCAGCCCTTCGCGAATGACCAGATCGGTCGGATCCACGAAGCTTTTGAAGCCGTTGAGGCGAAGACGGTCGAATCGCAAAGGCGGACCTTTCCAGAATCAAAGCTGTTGGGGATTGTTGCCCCGAGACCGCTACAAGTCAACCAAAACCCCATATATAGACGGGATTCACAAGTTATCCACAAAATGGGCAGATCAATCTGGATGCGCGAGACAACGAGACCTCAGCCGCATTGACGATCAGAGGATAAATTGCAGTAATCGGGTAATGGAAGGATTCGCGCATGGTTCATTACCGGACCGGACATACAGCAATTCAGATCTTGCGCCGCGGCAGGCCGGGCCTGCGCCACGTATATGCGGGCGGACTTGGCAGTTTTGTTTTCGTGAAGCCCGCAGCCAGCCCGGTTGCCGGATGTCCGGCACCCTTTCCATGTCATTTCCCCGTAACGAGTGAATTATGCTGAGATACCTGCTTCTTGTGCTGGCAATTGCCCTGACGGCGTCCTGTTCGTCGAAACGCGTTGTCCCCAAACCATCCGGTGGCCCTGCGATCGGAGAATTGCGCGCCTTGTGCAAGCAAGGCAACGCATCCGCCTGCCAGAGGGTCAGCATGAATGACAGCATGCTCTGAATACGGGTTCCCGCATGCAGGAATGCCGCTTCACGGAGCATCTGCAAGAATGCCCGAGCAAGCCGCATAAATACTCGCCCGACAATCCTGCCAATGCGTCATTTGGAAAACCGCATACCGGCGATCATGAGGATGCAAGCACATTTACATCGGAATCTTTCCGGTCGGGGTCGGACGCCTGGCTCTTGCGCAGGCCACAATACTACCCACATCAAGTTGCAATGATCGTCGGTTCCCTTCATCTCCGTTCGAACGGTCTGAACACGATCAGGTCATGACCGCTATCCGAGCTCTTCCCAAGGGCCGTCAGAGGTTTATCTTCTTGTGATATGCCGAATGAGGCCATCGGGGAACAGCAGTAGGCAAATGCATCGTAAAGCGCAGATTAGGGTCGCTTTTTACTGTGCTCTTGCTAGAATCGACCATGTTAATCAAGTTTTTCTAACCCGCCGGAAATAAATGATCACTCAGAAAACGAAATACGCTCTCAAGTCTCTTATGGTGATGGCCGATGAAATGGCACGGGATGGGACAGCTTTGCGCATCGAAGAGATTGCCGAGCGGTCCGGGGCTCCGAAACGGTTTCTGGAACATATCCTTCTGGATCTGAAGCGCGCGGGCTTTATCGGTAGCCGGCGCGGACGCAAGGGCGGTTACGAACTTATCAAGAATCCCAGACGGATCTCTATCGCCATGATCCTGCGGCTGATCGACGGGCCGATGGCACCTTTGCCCTGCCTGTCGCGAAAAGCCTATCAGCGATGCGAGGACTGCAAGGACGAGGAAACCTGCCGGGTGCGGGCAGTCTTTGGCGGTTTCTACTCGGCTTATATTCTGATGATCGAGTCGCTTACATTGGCGGATCTGATGGAAGATTCGCAGCCCCTCGAAAGATTCTCCCTGTCGGAAGTCGCTGCCGGAGAATAATTTTCCAAAATCTCGATCAAAATAGGCGTAATTTTTCCTTTGCAAAACACGACTATCTCTGTCGTAATTTAGATGTCAGGCGGCGCTTGCGACTCACGACAAACCTGATCGCATGATCGGACCCCGTGAGCGCTGCGCCAGTCAGGCATAAAACGATGACCCGGTTCAGCAAAGGAAGTCACTATGATCCGCACAATCGCCATCAGCTCGCAGGTACTCGCGCAGGGCACCTTCGTCCGGGATCTTGTCGGTGGTCATATCGAGATCGATACGGGTGGTCGCAGACTGTCCGGGAAGCCGGTCGCATCACGAAAAGACACGCGCGTCTCGCCTGTCAGAGCGGCGTTCTCCGCAAGACATTTGCGCGCAGGACTACTTTCAATGATCGCTGCCATCGGTCTTGCCGTCAGCGGTGCCCCTGCCGTGCATGCGCAGGAATCGGTGGAAATCCTGAACGTTTCTTATGATCCCACCCGCGAATTTTACCGGGCATATAACGAGCTTTTCAACGAATGGTGGAGCGAGCAAGGCAATGATCCGGTGACATTGCGCCAGTCGCATGGCGGGTCCGGCGGACAGGCCCGGTCGGTGATTGACGGGCTGGAAGCACAGGTGGTCACATTGGCGCTTTCCGCGGATATCGACGTCATCGCGGAAAACACCGGTAAGATACCTGAAGACTGGCAGTCGCGCCTGCCACACAATTCCTCGCCCTACACATCGACGATCGTGTTCCTTGTCCGGGAAGGCAATCCGAAAGGCATCGAGGATTGGGATGATCTGGTCGGAGAAGATGTGCAGGTCATCACACCGAACCCCAAAACCTCGGGCGGTGCCCGTTGGAACTTCCTGGCCGGTTGGGGCTGGGCACTCAAGGAGTTTGGCGGCGACGAAAAAAAGGCGCAGAACTATGTGGCCGCGCTTTACGGAAATGTTCCGGTCCTCGACACAGGTGCGCGCGGGTCGACGAATACCTTCGTTCAGCGTGGTATGGGTGACGTACTGCTAGCCTGGGAAAACGAGGCATTTCTTGCGCTCGAAGAACAGGGCGAGGATGCGTTCGATATCGTGGTCCCGTCGATCTCGATACTGGCCGAACCGCCCGTCGCCCTGATCGACGAAAACATCAAGTCAGATGCGCAGCGCGAAGCCGCGGAGGCCTATCTGGAGCATCTTTACAGCCCCGAGGCGCAAGCCCTTGCCCTTAAGAATTTCTATCGCGCCTGGGATACCTCGGCTGCGTCAGAAGAAGACATCGCCCGCTTCCCCGAAGTCGAGCTTCTCTCGATCGAGGATTTCGGAGGTTGGGCCGAGGTGCAACCGACCTTCTTTGCCGATGGCGGCATTTTCGACCAGATCTACGAAGGGCAGTAAGGCATGAGAACGGGTATTCTCCGCTCGGCCTCGCCCCTGCCGGGCTTTGGGCTGAGCTTCGGGATCATGATGACGGTGCTTTCCATCGTCGTGCTTTTACCGATCGCCGCCCTTCTGGGCCGGGGATTGACCATTGGCCCTGCCGATCTGTGGGAAATGGTCAATTCACAGCGCATCCGCAGCGCCCTGCTCCTTTCTTTTCGGGCCGCACTGATCGCGTCACTGTTCAATCTGGTGTTCGGGCTGCTGCTGGCCTGGGTTTTGGTTCGTTACAGATTCTGGGGTCGACGCCTGATCGATGCGGCGATCGACCTGCCCTTCGCCCTGCCGACGGCGGTGGCCGGTATCGCACTGACGGCTCTTTATGCGCCCAATGGCGTATTCGGACAGTTGCTGGCACCATTCAACATCAAGATCGCCTATACCGAGATCGGTATCTGGCTAGCACTGATCTTCATCGGCTTGCCCTTCGTGGTGCGCACGGTTCAGCCCGTGATCGAGGAACTCGACCACGAGCTTGAAGAGGCAAGCGCCACACTTGGCGCGCGGCGCATCTATACCCTGTATCGGGTCATCCTGCCCACGCTGACGCCCGCGCTCCTGACCGGCTTCGCTCTCGCGCTTGCCCGATCAGTTGGTGAATACGGCTCGGTCATTTTCATCGCGGGCAACCTTCCGCTTCAGACCGAGATCGCGCCGCTGCTGATCGTGATCCGGCTCGAGGAATATAATTACGACGCCGCCACTGCGATCGGACTTGCCATGCTGCTGATCTCCTTTGCGATGCTGCTTGCGATCAATGCCATCCAGATCTGGAGCAGACGGAGGATGGGCGATGTCTAGCGACGACCAAATGCGGCGCCATCCAGATGATGCAGTGACGCGCCCGTCCTCTGAACAGCACATACAGCGGAAATACCGGTTTCCGAGCAACGACCGAAACCGCGGGAGACTTGTAAATGTCTGATATTGCGTATCCTGTACGGGCAAACCCCGTCACGACAGAACCGCGCCTCGCCCGGTATATCCTGATCGGAACGGTCGTCGTTCTGATTGCCATCCTGTTATTCGCACCACTCATCGCGGTCTTTTCCGAGGCCCTGCGCGAGGGATGGTCTGCCGCGATTTCCTCACTTTCGGAGCCGGATGCGCGCTCTGCGATCCAGCTGACGCTGCTGGTTGCGGCGGTTGTCGTCCCTCTCAATGCCGTCTTCGGCATCGCTGCAGCCTGGGCAATCACGAAGTTCGATTTTCGCGGCAAGGCTTTCCTGATCACGCTGATCGACCTGCCCTTCTCAGTCTCGCCGGTGGTTGCCGGTCTGGCGCTGGTCCTGCTCTTTGGTTCGAATTCGGCTCTTGGTGCCTGGTTCATCGCGCATGACATGAAAATCGTCTTCGCTCTCCCCGGTATCCTGCTTGCCACGATGTTCGTGACCTTCCCCTTCGTGGCGCGCGAATTGATCCCGGTGATGATGGAACAGGGCCGGGCCGAGGAAGAAGCCGCCCTGACCCTTGGCGCTTCGGGTTGGCGTACATTCTTTACCGTGACGCTGCCAAATATCCGCTGGGCGCTGCTTTATGGTGTGCTTCTTTGCAATGCGCGGGCCATGGGCGAATTCGGTGCGGTTGCGGTCATCTCCGGCAAAATCCGGGGTGAGACAACCACCATGCCGATCATGATCGAAATGCTTTATAACGAATATCTCTCGGTCGCCGCCTTCTCGTTGGCCGCAGCACTGGCCATGCTTGCGCTGGTCACCCTCCTCCTGAAATCCCTGCTCGAATGGCGTTACGCGGATCTGCTTTCTGCCACCCGACGTCATTAGAAAGGTTCAGTCATGTTTGTTGAAATCGAAGAAATCGCAAAAGAATTCGGCGCCGAGCGCGCGCTTCATCCCGTGTCGCTTTCCATTCCCTCGGGCGCGTTGATTGCACTTCTGGGTCCTTCGGGTTCCGGCAAGACAACGCTTTTACGTATCCTCGCGGGACTAGAATTCCCAACCTCCGGCCGCGTGCTCTTTAACGGAGAGGACGCAACCGGGATGAGCGTGCAGCAGCGCCGCGCCGGTTTCGTGTTCCAGCATTACGCCCTGTTCCGGCATATGACCGTTTTCGAAAACGTGGCCTATGGTCTGCGCGCCAGAAAACGCAAGGAACGCCCGACCGACGCCGAGATAGGACGGCGCGTCAATCGTCTGCTGGATCTCATTCAGCTGCCCGATATCGGGCCGCGCTATCCCAGCCAGCTTTCGGGTGGACAGCGCCAGCGTGTCGCCCTCGCCCGCGCCCTGGCCATCGAACCCCGAATGTTGCTGCTTGATGAACCTTTCGGCGCGCTTGACGCCAAGGTCAGAAAGGAGCTGCGTCAGGGCCTGCGCGAGATTCACGATACGACCGGCCTGACAACCGTCTTCGTGACGCATGACCAGGAGGAAGCCATGGAACTGGCGGATCTGGTCGTGGTCATGTCGATGGGGAGGATCGAACAGGTCGGCAGACCCGGCGATATCAGAGCGCGTCCGGCCAGTGAATTCGTTCGCGCCTTCACCACGGCCTAAGAATGGGCGGGTGCGATGCAACCCCGGCCCCAATCCGGCCCGCATTTCTGGCTTCGTGCCGCATTGTGGTTCACGACGGCAAAGTTGCGGGTGCCGGGACCGGTCACGAACAGCATCGGGCATGGATGGGACATTCGCACCGCAGCGCCGAAATGGGTTTGCGTCTGGCACAGTTACCCCGAAGCGCAACGCCAGCTGCGCACGATCGTGATGCCCAGGCCCCGGCGAGGCCGATTCGATCCAGTCTGGCAGGCCCTGCTTCACCAGAGCCTGTATGATTTCGGGCTGAGAAGAGACGAGCCGAATGCCAGGCTCTTCGCGCAAGCCAAAAGCGAATTCTTCGCCCGGCTTGCGCCACCGTGGACCAACTTGATGGCAGGACCATATAAATGAACGCTCCAGTAAACACCCCCGCACTCGACAGGATTGACCGAAAAATCCTTCATGAATTGATGCGAGACGCGACCCTGCCCGTGGCACAATTGGCAGAGCGTGTCGGATTGTCTCAGACACCTTGCTGGAAAAGGGTGCAAAAGCTCGAAGCCGCCCGGATCATCACCGGCCGGGTTGCCCTGGTTGATCCCGATACGATTGGCCTTGGCTTGATGGTATTCATTGAAATCGAGGCCGCGGATCACAGCCCGGAATGGCGGACGCAGTTTCGGAAGATCATCCCGCAATTCGATGAAATCGTAGAGGTTTATCGGATGGCAGGTGATATCGATTACCTGCTGAAGGTCGTTGTGGCCGACACCTCTGCCTTCGACCAGTTCTATCTGGAACTGACACGGGCATTACCATGCCGGAACGTCACATCGAAATTCGCGATGGAAACCGTCCGAACGACCACAGCCTTGCCGATCGATGTCGAAACGGTCTAAGGCGGTTCACTCTTCCGAATGCGCCATCAAGCGGCGCTGCGCCCTGTCGTCATGAGATGACCCGGTTCTACGGCGAACTGCCATAGCCGAATATGCGGCACCCGAGCGGTCGCCGGTTCGACGGTTGCGGGGAGGTTTAGGTTTTAGCGCCATGATCTTGCTCATCATTTCAGGTGAGACTGTGACCCAGCATTCCGCATGACCCTTCTACGCTTTCATATGGACCTGGCGCTCTTCGGGCCATAAATCGTCTGGCGTGATGCAAACCGCCTGATCAATCCGCGCGGCCGTCTCACGCATGAAGCGCACCAAGGCTGCGTTGTAGGGATCGGCAGCGTCGCAGAAGGCGCTGATCCAGGCGTGATCAGACGGCTTACGCTCCACACGGCTTTGGCGGTTTCTTTTCCTGTCCTGATCGATCATCTCGAATCGTGTGTAGCGGGCGACGCGCAGCAACGGCGTGCCGACTATCTCATGCACATGGTTAATCACCGCACGTGCAGGCGTCACGATTTCACGCCACCATGTGTCCGTGGATGCATTGGGGCGCAATTTCGGCCCGAGGCCTTTCAGGAACTTCCCGGTGATTTCGGACACCGGCATGCCACCGATTTCATCGAGCAAGGGTAGCATTGCCGGGCAGAACGTGTGTTGGCCGGGTAAAGCTCTATCGCGTCCTTGAAGTAAAATACCGTTTTCTCGCCACTGTAATGCCTCCGGCGCTGCATTTCAGATTCTTCAGCTATCCAATCCCGTGCGCCAACTTCATCAAGTGCTCCCGTGCTTTTGCGATATGGACCGGTGATGGCCCGGCCGTTGATATTGACACGGCCCCTGCCCCACCAGACGCGGCCCCGGAGGTATGGTTCGAGCGGCATTTCTGTCCCTCCATCAAAATCTAATCTATGTGTGCAGGCGTGATAATCGAAGTGTAGCATTCTTCGTCGGTGAAGAGGTCGCACACATGGCCGACGTCTGCCAAGGTTCGTCATATGTCCGAGCCGCTACCTTCCTGATCAGCGCCTTGAGTTTTGAGAGCACCATTTCAATGGGGTTCAGATCGGGACTGTAGGAGTTGGAGGGATCAGGAAAGGCCTCAGTTGGGCGTTTCCCCCGAGCAACGGAACAGGAACCACGCACCGATGCCCCGCACGGCGCGAGCCGCGCCGGGACTTTTGTGACTGGATAGGTTGTCGAGGATAACGACGTCGCCCTCGCGCAGCGTCGGCGCCAATTGGGTCTCTATAGAGGTCGAACATCTCGCTGTTCATTGCCCCGGTCTCGCGCTTGAGCCGCACCATGTCGTTGACGAGCTTGATCGAAACGCAAAGCCGCCGGGCCGTTTCGGTATGCGTGTTTCCCTGCTCGACGACTGCAACGGCGCGTTCCCGTAGCTCAACAGGATGCGGTCTGCCCATCTCTGCCCCCATATCCGCCTCGACGGCAGGGAAATCCAGAATCCGATCAGGACCGACACGCTCTAAACTCTTGAAGGCCATCTAAATCCAGAACCTCTTTGCGCAGTTGCGGTTGGTGAAATCCAAGATGAACGCAGCTTCTGAAAGTTGTTCGCTGCTTGATTGCGCTGGCCGACATGGAAATGGCCGCGGGGCAGGTTTCATGGGCGCGGCCATTCTCTCGTATTGCTGGGACGTCGCCGGCCAAGCTTGTCCCAAGCGCTCAGGACAGCCTTTCGTCGAACGGGCAGGAGGTCATGTTCTTGCAGCCGGTCGCTGTGACGAGCACCTGATCCTCGAGTTTGATCCCGTAGGGGCCGTTTTCCGAACCGATATAGGCCTCGACGCAGAGCATCATGCCTTCCTCCACCACCCCGTCATAGCCCGAGGACTCCCAGTCGATCGGATGCGGAATGCGCGGCCATTCGTCGCACAGACCGACACCGTGGAACCGGGTGTAGCGGTTCTTCAGGAATTCGGGCGTCAGGTGATGACCGAGATGGCAAAGCTCCTTGAAGGTGACGCCGGGGCGAATGTGCTGCATGTTGGTCATGATATGCTCATGGGCGATGGCGTGCAGGCGGCGCATCTCCGGTTCGGGCGCTCCGTCGCCTATGAACCAGCTGCGAGAGATATCCACGCACATGCCATAGGACCCGATGAGGTCGGTATCCCATGCAAGGATCTCGTTGTTGCCGATGATGCGCGGGCCGCATTCCTGGAACCAGGGATTGGTGCGGGGTCCCGAGCTAAGGATGCGCGTCTCGATCCATTCGCCGCCGCGCTTTATGTTTTCGGCGTGCAGGACGGCCCAGACGTCGTTCTCGGTCACCCCCGGGCGGGCGGCCTTGCGCATCTCGGCGACCGAGGCCTCGCAGGCGTGAATCGCGCAGCGCATCGCGGCGATATCGTCGGGGCCTTTGATCGCGCGGGCTTTTTCCATGACCTCCTCGCCATTGAAGATCTCGAATCCCCTCGCATCCAGCGCCCGGAGCCCGGCAATCTGGATCTTGTCGATGGCAATGCGACGGCTGGTACCGCAGCGCGCCTGCAGGATCGTATCCAGCTGATCGGCAAAGGCGACGGCCATTTCCTCGGTGCGATCGCCGTTCTGGAAGTAAAAGAATGACGCTCCGCCCCGGACCTCGCGCACGAGGGGGTTGTGGGCCGACAGGAAATCGTAGCCATCGTAATCCCACAGGATCATGTGGCCATCTGCGGTGACCAGACAGGCGCGGAACGGGTTGTGCGCCGCCCAGAGCTGCATGTTGGTGGTGTCGGTCGCGTAGCGGATCGACAGCGGGTCATATATCAGCACCCCGTCGAGCTGCCGCTCGTGCAGCGCGGCGACGATCCGGTTCAGCCGGTATCGGCGCATCGAGACTAGGTCGGGGCAGGCGATACCGGCCGCGGCCCATTCGGCGAAGGCCAGCGGCGTCGGGCCGATCTCGACGCGGTCATTGTCGTCGGGGCTGCCGTCAGGACGCGTGGCGGGGCGACGGGCAGGATCGATCTTGCGAGGGGCAGCGTCGGAGAACACGAAATCGCTCATGGCTGGTCCAATCCAGAAGATGACGGGAATCGCCTTCCCGCGGGGTTATGGTCGAAACGGGTCAGAACACCCCACGACCGGGCGCGGCGGCCAGCAGATCACGGGTATAGGGATGTTGCGGCGCGCTCAGCACGGCGCTGGCCGGGCCACGTTCGACGACATGGCCCTTGCTAAGCACGATGATCTCGTCGCTGATCTGTGCTGCAACCCGCAGATCATGCGTGATGAACACCACGGCGAGCGAAAGCCGGCTTTGCAGATCGGCGAGCAGATCCAGAACCTGCGCCTGCACCGACACATCGAGCGCCGAGACGCTCTCGTCGGCGATCAGCACATCGGGCTGCATCGCCAGCGCCCGGGCGATCCCGATACGTTGGCGCTGCCCGCCGGAGAAGGCCGCCGGGCGCCGGTCATAGGCGCTGCGCTGCAAGCCGACGAGTTCCAGCAGATCCTTGGTGCGTGCGATAGCCTCGGCGCGCGAGGCGCCTGACAGCATTGCCGCGCGGGCGATCATCGGGCCGACCTTGCGGCGCGGGTTGAGCGATCCGAACGGGTCCTGAAAGACCATCTGGATCTTGCGCCGCATCTTGCGCAGCGCGCCGCCCTTGAGCGCCAGCATCTCCTGCCCCGCCACGACGACCCGGCCCGAGCTCGGGTCGGTCAAGCGGATCAGATTGCGGGCGATCGTCGATTTTCCCGACCCGGATTCGCCCACGATCGACAGCACCCGGCCGGGCGACAGGTCGATCTCGATGTCGTGCAGAACCTGTTTCGTGCCGTAGGAATGGTTGAGCGCATCGACACGGAGCGCGGAGGCCCCGGCCGGCGCCGGCGGCCGGTCATGCGGTTCGAGGCTAGGTACCGCGGCGATCAAGGCCTTGGTATAGTCATGCGCGGGCGATTTCAGAACCTGCTCGGCGCTGCCGATCTCGACGATTTGCCCCTGGCGCATCACGGCGATCCGGTCGGCGATATCGGCGACGACACCCAGATCATGGGTGATGAAGATGATCCCGTGGCCATGGTGATCACGCAGCTCGCGGATCAGTTTCAGGACCTGCGCCTGGGTCGTTACATCAAGTGCCGTTGTCGGCTCATCGGCGATCAGCAGCCGGGGGCTCATCGCCAGCGCCATTGCGATCACGACCCGCTGGCACTGGCCCCCCGAAAGCTGATGCGGATAGGAGCGCAGGATGCGATCGGGTTCGGGCAGGTGCATTTCCTCGACCAGCGCACGGGCGCGGCGCTGGCGTTCCGCGCGCGGCAGATCCGAATGCAGCTCGAACACTTCCTCGATCTGCTGCGCGACGGTCAGCGCCGGGTTCAGTGAGGCCATCGGTTCCTGGAAGATCATGCCGATATCCTTGCCGCGGATATCGCGCCAGCGTCGTTCCGAGACCCGCAGCAGATCCTCGTCGCTCATCAGCGCCTGACCCCGTGCGACCCTCAGGCCGCGCGGCGCGGCCCCCATCAGCGTCGCCGTCAGGACGGATTTTCCCGAGCCCGACTCCCCCACGATGCACAGGATCTCGGCCGGGTTCACTTCGAGCGTCACTCCCTCAACGGCAAAGGGACGATCGGCCCCCTTCGGCAGCGCCACGGAAAGGTCGCGCACATGCAGGATGGGTTGGGTCATGCCTGACGCTCCTTGGCCTCATTGACCTCGCGCAACCCGTCGGCCAGCAGGCTCAGGCCCAAGGTCAGCGACGAGATCGCAATGCAGGGGAAGATCACCAGATGCGGGAAGGCGATCGCCATCGCGCGGCCCTCGTTGACCATGCCGCCCCAGTCCGGAGTGGGCGGCGGCAGGCCAAGGCCCAGAAAGCCCAGCGTGCCGATGGTGATCGCCGTATAGCCCAGCCGCAGGCAGAAATCGACGGCAAGCGGACCGGTGGTATTGGGCAGGATATCGACCAGCAGGATGCGCCAGGTGCTTTCGCCCTGGGTGATTGCCGCGGCGACGTAATCGCGGCTGGCAACATCCATGGTGATGCCGCGCACGATGCGGAAGATCGCCGGAGCACTGCTGAAGGTGACCGCGATCACGATATTCAGCGGCGAGGCGCCGATGAGGACGATGATGACGATATAGAGCACCAGCACCGGAAAGCTCAGCACCACATTCGCGGCGAAGGACAGCGCGGCGTCAATCCGCCCGCCCATATAACCGGCGATCAGCCCGAAGAGCATGCCAAAGGCATACGCGGTTAGAGTGGCGAGCGTGGAATAGATCACAACGGTGCGGGCGCCCCAGATCAGCCTCGACAAGATGTCGCGTCCCAGCATGTCGGTGCCCAGCACGAACAGCTGTCCGTCCGCGCCCGTGGCCATCGGCCGGGCAAGCGGCTGCAAGGTCTCCAGCGGGTCATAGGGCGCCAAGATCGGGGCAAGGAACGCCACCAAAAGCCAGCCTCCCGACAGGGCGACACCGATCACCACCAACGGTTTTTTCAGATAGGGCAGCAGGATCTTCATGCCTTGGCTCCAAGGGAAATGCGCGGATTGAGCCAGCCATAGATCAGGTCCGACAGGATCTGGCTCAGCACAACCACCAGAACCGAGACCATCGCACAGGCCTCGACCAGATAGATGTCCTGATTCAGCGCAGCGTCATACAGGAGCGAGCCGAACCCCTTGTAGGCATAGAAGACCTCGATCACGATCACCCCCGACAGAAGCCAGGGCAGTTGCAGCATGATGACCGTGACCGGGGTGATCAGCGCATTGCGCATCGCATGCCGCAGTACGATCCGGGCAGGGTTTGCACCCTTCAGCCGTGCGGTTCGGATATAGTGGGTGCCCATCACCTCGACCATCGAGGCGCGGGTGATGCGCGCCAGATAGCCCATCGAATAGAGGCCCAGCACCAGAACCGGCAGGATCAGCTCGCGCAGGGAGAACCCCGAGATCATCGTGCTGGCGCCGGGCAGAAGCCCCAGCCAGAATACGAAGATGCCCGACAGGAAAACAGCAGATGCGAAATCCGGGATCGAGGTCGTGATCACCGAGAAGACCGAGATCACTCGATCGAGCAGCGATCCAGCCCGCATCCCCGCCAGGATGCCGAGGCCAAGCCCGAAGACGACGATGACCAGCAAGGCCCCCCCTGCCAGCAGCGCCGAGGCCCCGAGCCGCGGAAATACGATACTGGTGATCGGCACACGAAAGAACGTCGACAGGCCCCAGTCCCCGGTCACGAACCCGCCCAGCCAGCGCAGATAGCGGATCACGAACGGATCGTAGTAGCCGTTCTCGGCAAGCCAGGCCGTCCGTTGGTCCGGCGTGGAATATTGCCCCAGCACCTTGACCGCGACATCGGCGACATTCACCTCGAAGGCAAGAAAGATCAGAAAGGACACCGTCAGCATGGTGAGGATGGCGACGGCGGTCTTTCTCAGCAGAAACGACCCAAGAGTCATCGTGGCTTCCTTTGGAATTGTTCAAGCGGGGCCTCCCTGCCCAGCCTGACAGAGCGGGGCGCCGCGTACGGCGCCCCCTTTCGGATCAGGACAGCCAGATGCTATCCATCCGATAATAGTCCGACGGGTGTAGCACGAAACCCTGGACATTCTGGGCGGCGGCCGTCATCGGCTCGGACCAGAACGCCTGAACCATGACGGCGCTGTCCTGCAGGATGCGCTCGACATCCTCCATGGCGGCCTTTCGGGCCTCGGGATCGACAAGGGCCATCGCCTTGTCGAGCGCCGCATCGAATTCGGGACTGGCGAAATGGCTTTCATTCCAAGACCCGCCCGAGCGATAGGCCAGATCCATGGTCATCGAGCCAAGCGGACGATGCGCCCAGTAGGTCAGGCCGAAGGGCACCTTGTTCCAGATCGGCCAGTATTGCGTCGCGGGCAGAACGTTCAGCTTCACCTGAATCCCGGCTTCCGCCAGGTTCTGCTGAAGCACCTGGGCGGTGTCCTGCTCCCATTTGCCTTGTGTATTGCCCAGCGTCAGCTCGATCGCCAGCCCGTCGGCATGCCCGGCCTCGGCCAGCAGCGCCTTTGCCTGTTCCACATCGCGCGCCATCGCCGGCAGCGGGAAATAATCGGCCTGCACCGGCGAGACGTGATAGTTGCTCGCAATCGTTCCCTTGCCACGATAGGCGATGTCCAGCATTTGCTGGTTGTTCGCGGCCAGCTGGATCGCCTTGCGCACCCGAATATCGTCGAAGGGGGCCTGATCGACCTGCATCCGCATCACGACCGTATTGGCCGATTTGCCCGACAGGATCTGGATGTTGGGCAGCGACTGCATCAGATCGTATTCGGCAATGGTGGCGCGATAGATCAGATCAACCTGACCGCTGGACAGCGCCGCCAGATGAGTCGTCACGTCGGGCCCGAGGTCGATATACTGGATCTCATCGAGATGTGCGGGCGTGCCCCAGTAGTCGGGCCGCTTGGTGAAGACGGCGCGGCGTCCGACCTCGATGACCTGCAGGGCAAAGGGGCCGGTCCCGACAGGGTTTTCGGGCCAGTTGCCGGTGAAATCGCGGTGCACCATGGCACAGGTATAGGAATAGAGTTGCTCGGGCAGCGAGGCCACGGGCCGCGACAGAGTGATCCGCACCGAGTGATCGCCGGTTTTCTCCATCCCCGAGATCGCGGCAAAGGCGGTCTTGTTCGAGCTTTGAGAGTCCGGCGCGATCCAGCGGTTGATGTTGAAGATCACGTCCTCGGGGGTGAAGGCATCGCCATTCGACCAGGTCGCGCGCTCGTCCAGTTCGAAGTCCCAAAACGTGAGGTCTTCCGACGGCGTCCAGGCCTTGGCCAGATAGGGCCGCACGATGTTGTCGGCGTCGACCCAGGTCAGGAATTCCAGGCTGTTGCGGTAAAGGTTCGAGGCCTCGATCCACTGACTCATCATCGGATCAGTGATTTCCTGGATCTGGCAGGCAAAGCGTAAGGTGCCGCCGTCCTTGGGCGTCGCTTGCGCATGGGCCAGATCCGGCATCAGGCTGGCGCCGCCAACGGCCACGCCCAGCCAAGACAGGGCGCGCAGGAAGCTGCGCCGGTCCATGCGTCCTGCGTTGAAGTCGGTTTCCATGCGGCGGGCTGCGGGATGCACCGGGGCGCCGCTCAGAGTCTCGAGATCGTTCATGTCGTTCTTCCCTGTTTGCGTTGTGGCAGTTGAAATGCCGTTTTTTTCTTCGGGCGAGGAAACGGGCGCGTCACACCGCGCCCGCTACAGTGTTTCCGTCAGCCAGCGTTGGCCATGGCCGCAGTGCCCGCGGTTGCGAAGCGCCCCTCGGCCGGTCGCGGATCGCGCGGAATGCGCTTGCCCACGGTATAATCGGTGATCGGATCGCAGGGAGTATAGTTGCGCTCGATCTCGAAAATCTCCTCATCGTCAAGCTGCGTCTCAAGCGCGGCGATCGCGCTGTCGAGTTGGGCGGTCGTATCCGCTCCGACGAGCATCGACGAAATCTCGGGCTTGCGCAGAACCCAGGCCTGCGCGATCTGCGCGGGCGGCAGGCCGCGGGCCTCCGCAACGCGGGCGACCGAGGTGGCGATCTCGCGCGAGGCGGAGTCGCTATACATCTCGGCGGTGAAGAAATCCGTCTGGTTGCGGATAGACTTCATGTCGTTGGTCAGGATGCCACGGGCGAGTGGGCTGAAGACCGAGACGCCGATCCCCTGATCCTTGCAGTAGGGCAGCATTTCGCGCTCTTCCTCGCGATAGGCACAGTTCAGCTGCAACTGCATGTTGATCGGCTTCGCCCAGCCGTTCTTATCGCAGACATTCATGATCTTGGCGAATTGCCAGACGGCCATGGTCGAGACCCCGACATACCGCGCCTTGCCCATGCGGACGATATCGTTCATCGCCTCCATCGTCTCTTCGACCGGAGATTCGGAATCGAAATAATGCAGCATGTAGATATCGACATAGTCGGTCCGCATCCGTTTGAGCGAGTCATCGATCGCATCGAAGACATGCTTGCGGGAATGGCCGCCATTGTTCAGTCCGCTGCCGACCGGATAGCCCAGCTTCGTGGTGATGACCAGATCATCGCGCCGGGCCAGACGGTGCAAGACGTTGCACACGACCTCTTCGCCCACGCCGGTCGAGTAGAAATCGGCGAGGTCGATGAAGTTGACACCGTTGTCGAGCGCATGGCCGATGATCGGCTCGCTCTCGGCCTCGTCGAAGATCCAGGGCTTCCATTGCTTCGAGCCCATGTTCATCGTGCCCAGGCACAGGCGGGAGACTTTCAGGCCGGATTGGCCGAGACGGGTATATTGCATCTTGTGCATCTTTCGGAGGGAGTTGCCGAGCAGGCTTGGCAGGGATGTGTGACAGGTGAGTTCGACAGGGGGGCGGGAACCGGCCCGATCGGCCGCTTCCCGCAAGACTGGCGTCAGGCGTCGCCGTAATAGATCCAGGTGCTCTTGCTGCGGGTGTAGGACGAGAGCGAATGGATCGCCATTTCCTTTCCCCAGCCGCTTTCCTTGAAGCCACCGAAGGGTGCCGAGAGGCCATAGCAGCCGTAGCGGTTCACGAAGACCATGCCCGCGTCGAGCCGTTCGGCTATCCGATGCGCCAGGCTCACATTGCCGGTATAGACCCCGGCGGCCAGACCATAGCTGGTGCCGTTGGCAATGCGCACGGCCTCGTCCGCGGTCGCGAAAGGCGTGCAGGAGAGCACGGGGCCGAAGATTTCTTCTTGGGCGATGCGCGCCGTATCCGGTACGTTCGAGAAGATCGTCGGGCGGATGAACAGGCCCTTGCCATTCTCGCCGCTCGTATCGGCATGGCCCCCCGCGACCAGCTCGGCCTCGGTCTTGCCGATCTCGATATAGTTCAGGATGCGCTTGAACTGTGCTTCGTTGCACTGGGCGCCCTGCTGGGTCGAACTGAGCAGCGGATCGCCGCAGGTCACCGCCTCGGCCCTGGCGACCAGTTTCTCGAGGACGTAGTCGTAGATCCCCTTCTGGATCAGGAAACGGGTCGGTTCGGAACATTTCTCGCCCTTCTGCGAGAACATCACATAGAAAGCTCGCTCGATCGCCGCATCGAGATTTGCCGTGTCATCGAAGAAGACGCAGGGCGATTTTCCGCCGAGCTCAAGCGTGACGCTCTTCAGGTTCGAGGCGCCCGAGTTCTGCACGATGCGGCGGCCCACGCCGGTCGAGCCCGTGAACGAAACCTTGTGGACGTTGCGGCTGATCGTCAGCTGGTTAGCCGCCTCGCCATCACACAGGACAAGGTTCAGCAGCCCCTTGGGCAGGTCCATCTGTCGGTCGATCAGCTCGAACAGATGCAAGGTTGCCAAGGGCGTGTATTCCGAGGGTTTCATCACCACGCTGTTGCCCATCGCCAGCGCAGGGGCGATCTTCAGGCTGGCCTGATAGAGCGGATAGTTCCACGGCGCGATCAGCGCACAGACGCCAACCGGATCCTTGGTGGTGAAGTTCAGGAAGCCATCCTCGACGGGCGAGACTTCGCCATAGAACTTGTCGGTCCAGCCCGCGTAATATTCGAAGATCTCGGCGCAGGTATAGATGTCGTCATTGACCGCCTCGAGATAGGTCTTGCCATTGGCAAGGCTTTCCAGAAGCGCCAGGCGCGTGACGTTCTCGCGGATCAGGCGGGCAATCGCCAGCAGCTGGTCGGCGCGAGCCTTGCGTGCGGTCTTGCGGCTCCATGCCTCGCTCTGATGGCAGCGGTTCGCCGCGACGGCCGAGGCTTCGATCTGGTCCTTGTCGGCCAGCGCGATCCGGCACAGGGTCTCGCCGGTGGCGGGGTTCTTCACGCTCCAGTCGGCCCCCGCGCCCGCAATCCAGTCGCCGTCGATATAGTGCTTCTTGTCCTGCGCGAGCCAACCAAGGGCCCAGTCAAGATCGCTTTCCTGCAAGATGTCTTTCATCATGGTCTTCCAATCAGGAGGTGTGTTCGGTTTGCGGGGACAGGTCAGCCTCGGCCTGCGCAACTTCGCGGTGTACGAAGGCAAGGTCGCCGGCGGCTTGCCCGGCGATCTGACTCGAGTAGCTGTATCCCTTCAGCTGCTTCAGCCGGATCAGCGAGGGCAACAGGCTGGTGGCATTGTCGGTGTTGCGCGCCACATCGGCGCGCAGGCCCTGCACGCAGTTGCGACGCAACGTCGACACGCCGCTTTCCAGGATCGCGATCATGTCGAGCAGATTGACGATGACCACGGCTTCCCAGGGGTTGTAATCCATTTCCCCATGATCCTGGGTCATGCGAATCGCGGCGGCGCGGCCGCAGGCCATCATCCCGCATTGCACCATGAATTCGGGGATGGTCGGATTGATCTTGCCGGGGATCGCCGAGGAGCCGGGTTGCACCGCAGGCAGCACCAGCTCGCCCAGGCCGCCATGCGGCCCCGAGGCCATCAGCCGCAAATCCTTGGCAAGGCGGATCAGCGTCCGCGCCATCTGCTCGAGCGTCGCCGCCAGATTCAGCAGGCGATCATGCGCCTGCGAGGCAGCAAAGAGATTATCCGTCCGGCGCAACCCGGCGGGCAGCCCCGCAGCGGCGAGTTCACCGTTCAGCACACCGATCACCTGCTCGAAGAAATCGGCATCGCAATCGATCGAACGGCCGATGATATTGCCGCCAAGGTTGATCTGGCGCAATGCCTCCGCCGCGGTCCCCGACTGCGCGAGGTTCAGCCGCAGATTGACCGCGACCCCGCCCAGATAATCCTGAAACCCGATATCCACCGCATCCTGAAGGCAGGTCCGCGACAGCTTGCGCAGCGGTGCCCATTCGGCGCCAAGCCGTTCCAGATCCTGCGCCAGCCCCTCGATTTCAAGGGAAAACGGCTGAAATGCCGCCAAGGCCGCGATATGGCAGGCCGAGGACAGACAGTCGCTCGTCGAGTGATTTAGGTTCACGTGATCGTTTGGATGGACCGGGGCATAGCTGCCCAGAGGCGCGCCGAACCCATCCCGGTTGGCGAGGTTTGCCAGCACCTCGTTGACGTTCATGTTGAACGATATCCCGCCGCCACCATGAAAGGCATGCACCGGGAAGGCCGCGCCCCACGACCTGTCCGACAGCCCGTCCACCGCATCGACGATCGCTTGCCCTCGGTCGCGAGCGATCGCGCCGGTCAGGATGTTGGTCAGAGCTGCGGCCCGTTTGATCTGAAGCATCGCCGTCAGCAGGATCGGGTAGTCCGCGAATGTCGCCGCCCCCTGCAGGGGATAGAGCGCGACCGCCCGCTGCGTCTGGCCGCCGAACAACGCCTCTGCCGGAACATCGACGCTTCCGATGCTGTCGTGCTCTTGTCGCGTTTGTGGTTGATTCTGAGACATGATGTCACGTTCCCGGCTGCAGTATTTCTGAAAATGAACAGAAGGCCCCGCAGTCTGGCAAACGAATTTACCGCCAAGGTCATGAGATATAATCATGACTTTCGGATGGATTTTTGCTTTACGCTTGACGGACTGGCCCGGATTTCCTGACAGTGCAGCCCGCGATCCCGCCTGCTCACAACGGGCATTTCAGGGCGCAAAGAGCAACCTAAGGCACGGATATGTCATCATTTCCCACGCTTACATCGCTGAAGGCCTTCGCCATGGTTGGAAACTGCCTCAGCTTCACCCAAGCGGCGAAACGGCTTGGGGTGACGCAAAGCGCGGTCAGTCGGCAAATTCGCCAACTCGAAGAAGCGATGGACATCGTCTTGTTCCGCCGCGTCGGCAATAGTGTCGTCTTGACCGAGTCGGGCGCCCTGTTACACGAAAAATTGGCAGACGCCTTCGACCTGATGGACGAAGCGGTCCGCGGCGCGAATGAATCCCTGCCGCGGGAAAAGCTGACCGTTCTGGCGCCTCCGACCTTCGCCGCGCGTTGGCTGGCACGCCGACTGGCGTCGGTCCGCCACAGTCTGCCCGATCTCGATCTCGCAATTCACATGCAGCCCGAAAACAATGTGCGCTTTGATTGCACCATCCGCTTCGGAACCGAGGCGCATCAAAAACAATCCAGTACCCTTCTGATGATGGAGCAGCACATCGCGGTCTGCGCGCCTGATCTCTGGGCCGATGAGCAACGTCTGCGCCGCAGTTGCCTGCTCTACATTCTCAACGATACGCGCCGTCTGCCGACCTGGGAAAACTGGTTCTCCGCGACCCAGCACAATCGCAACATCTTTCCGGAGAATTCGGTGGAATTTGCGACGCTCGATATGGTGATCCAAGCGGCTCAGAGCGGAGGCGGAATTGCCGTGGTCGACCGCAGCATGATCGAATTCGAATTAAAGTCCGGTCACTTGACCCAGATCGACCCGGTTATCGTCACCGGTCCCTTTGGCTATTGGCTGGACATCAACAACGAACGCATGGAGCGGAGGCGCGTGCTGCGTTTCGCGCGCTGGCTTCAGAATGCTGCGGGCGCAGGCCGCGAGGCGATTGGAGGTTTGCCCCCGGCGAAGCGGGCTCTCGATGACAGGCGGGAGAGGTTGCCTGACGCGGACGGAACAGCCTTCAACCCGAATGCTGCTCAGGACGGCGTTGTCGACTGATCATGCGCAGGCTACCTGGACTTCCGGCACTGAAGGTCTTTGAGGCGGTCGCGTCGAGCCGCAGTTTCACCCGCGCGGCGGGGCTGTTGAACCTGACGCAAAGCGCCGTCAGCAAGCAGATCCGCACCCTTGAGACGGATCTGGGAGAAGTCCTGCTGATCCGGCGGCACCATGATCTGGAATTGACGGCCGCTGGCAACGCCCTGCTCGACACGGTTCAAAGTCTGTTGCCGGGGCTGGAGACCGCCTTGCGTGGGATTTCCACCCGGCAATCCCGCATCAGGGTCAACGTGCCGCCCACCTTCGCCAAGCGCTGGCTGATGCCGCGGCTGTCACAATTGCGCGCTGATTTGCCCGAGCTGGACCTCAGCATCAGCACGATGGCGTCGGACGGGTTGAACGAGCGCAACCTGCTGGATTGCGCGATCCGCTTTGGCGATGGCGAATGGCCGATGCTCGAGGCCCGGCGGCTGATGACCGAGCGGCATATCGTCGTCGCAGCCCCCGGCCTGCTTGCGGCACATCCGGTCACCGGCCCGGCGGATCTGGTGCATCTGCCCCTGCTGCATGTGCTCGCGGCGGATGATCGCCGGTTTCTGACCTGGCGCCATTGGCTGGATGCGGCGGGCAGCCCGGAAATCGACACGCGCCCCGGGCTGGAATTCGACCAACTCGACCTTGCGATCGAGGCGGCCATCCGCGGCTTGGGGATCACCTTGGCCGATCGGGCGATGATCGCGCCAGAGCTTGAAAGCGGTGCGCTGGCCCGGGTTCTGCCGGTCGCGATCGAGGGGCACGAGTCCTACTGGTTCGTGACCCGGCGGCAAACCGGACCGAACCTGCCGCTGGAGTTGTTCCGCGACTGGCTTCTGACCAGCGCCGCTGCCGAGTGACGGGGCGGTTCCGGCATTCCAATCCGGACTGCTGATCGCGAAAATTCTTCGTTTGCAGCGCATACCGAGATCGGGAAATCCTGCCCGACAGGATGGTCGTCGCGATCCGCGCTGTGCCCCCGGCAAAAGGCGCCTGCGCGGCGGCACTCGACGCAAACCCGCCTGCCCGAAAGGATCGCCCGGATGAGACTTGCTGACCTGGATATCCACGTCGTCGCCGTGCCGCCGCCGCATGTCGGTGGCACGTATTGGATCTTCGTCCAGCTTCGCACCGCCTGCGGCATCGAGGGTCTGGGCGAGGTCTATGTCACCGCCTTTCACCCCGGGGCGATGGTGCCTCTGATCCGCGACGTGTTCGAGCGCTATCTGCTTGGCCACGATCCGCACCGCATCGAGCGTTTCTGGCGCGCGGCCTATTCCAGTGGCTTCACCCAGCGGCCGGATCCGACGATGATGGGGATCGTCTCGGGGCTGGAGATTGCCTGCTGGGATATCATCGGCAAGGCGGCGGGCCGGCCAGTCGCCGATCTTCTGGGTGGGCTCGTCCATGACCGGCTGCGGGCCTATACCTACCTCTATCCGGTCGATGCGCAGGGCAATTTCGATTACACCGATGCCGATCTGGCGGCGGACTGTGCCCTGCGCATGGTCGAGGCGGGCTTTACCGCCGTGAAATTCGATCCGGCTGGCCCCTACACCGACTATTCGGGCCATCAGCTCTCGCTGGCGGTGATCGAGCGCTGCGTGGATTTCTGCGCCAGGATACGGCGCGCGATCGGCATGCGCGCGGATCTGCTGTTCGGCACGCATGGGCAGATGGCGCCGTCGGCGGCGATCAGGCTCGCGCGGCGGTTGGAGCCCTTCGATCCGCTGTGGTTCGAGGAGCCGGTGCCTCCGGGTCAGGAAGGCGCCATGGCCAGCGTTGCCCGCACCACCTCGATCCCCATTGCCACAGGCGAGCGCCTGACGACGAAATACGAATTTCAGCGCGTGCTGGAGACCGGCGCGGCCTCGATCCTGCAGATGAATGTCGCGAGGGTCGGCGGGTTGCTTGAGGCCAAGAAGATCGCAGGCATGGCCGAGGCGCATTATGCGCAGATCGCGCCGCATCTCTATAACGGCCCGGTCGGCGCCGCGGCCAGCATCCAGCTGGCGGCCGCCTCGCCGAACTTCCTGATCCACGAGGCGATAACCGATTTTTCTGGGTTCCACGCCGAGGTGCTCAAGCGCCCCTTGCAGGTGGAGGACGGGCATATCCTGCCGTCGCGCGAGCCGGGTCTGGGCATTGAGCTGGATATGGAGGTGGTGGCCCGCCACAGTCCCTATGTGGGCCAGCGTCTGCATCTGCAGATGGATCCCGCGCCCGTCGATGTGCGCGCACTGACACCGGCACGAGGGTAGGCGCGATGGGCGACGGACAGTTCGATTTCATCGTCATCGGCGCCGGATCGGCCGGTTGTATCCTGGCCAGCCGGCTCAGCGAGAACGGTCGCTATACCGTTCTACTGCTCGAGGCCGGCGGCAAGGACAGCTCCTTCTGGTTCCGGATCCCGATCGGCTATGCGCGCAACTTCTATGATCCGCGGGTGAACTGGATGTTCTCGACCGAGCCCGAAGCCGAATTGCACGATCGCAAGATCTATGTGCCGCGGGGCAAGGTTCAGGGCGGCTCGGGGTCGATCAATGCGATGATCTTCCTGCGCGGCGCGCGCGAGGATTTCGACGACTGGGCCGCGGCGGGCAATCCGGGCTGGGGTTTCGACGATGTCCTGCCCTGGTTTCGCAGGCTCGAAAGCCATGCAGGCGGCGCATCCGAGTGGCACGGCGGCGACGGGCCAATCCATGTCACCCCGATGCGCGGCATGACCCATACCGTCGCCGATGCCTTTCTCGCGGCCTGCCGCGCCCTTGGGCTGCCGCAGAGCCCCGATTTCAACGGCGCCTCGCTCGAAGGGGCGGGTGTCTATGATGTGAACACCCATCGCGGTCGGCGTTCCCATTCCAGTGCGGAATATCTGCGCCCCGCGCTGAAGCGCGCGAATCTGCATCTCGAGCGCAACATGCAAGCTACGCACCTGCTGGTCCACGAGGGGCGGGCGACGGGTGTCGCTGCCGTCAGGGGCGGCCGGACCTACCGTTATCATGCCCGTCGCGAGGTCATCATGACCGCCGGAGCGATCGGCACTCCGCAGCTGCTGCAACTCTCAGGCATCGGTGATGGCGCGATGCTGGCCGCGCTCGGGATCGCGCCGCGCCATCATCTTCCCGCCGTCGGCCGTAACCTTCAGGACCACCTCGCGGCCAGCTTCTATTACCGCGCGCGGGTGCCCACGCTGAACGGCAGCTTCGCGAGCCCGTTCGGCCAAATGCGCCTTGGTCTGCGCTACCTTCTGACGGGCAAGGGCCCCTTCGCGATGAGTGTGAACCAGGCCGGAGGTTTCTTTCGGGGCAGCCCGCAGCAGGCGCGCCCGAACCTACAGCTCTATTTCAACCCCTTGTCCTACCGCATTCCGGCCGATCCGAAGGCAGGGCTGAAGCCTGAACCCTATCCCGGGTATCTGTTGTGCTTCAATGCCTGTCGCCCGACCAGCCGGGGTATCGTCTCGATCCGCGCGGCCGATCCGTTCGTAGCCCCGGCGATCCGCCCGAACTTTCTGTCGACCGAGCATGACGTGATCGAGGCTCTGCAGGGCTGTGAATTGATCCGCCGCATCGCCGGCGCCCAGGCCCTGAGACAGGCGACCGCGCAGGAGGTTTCGCCGGGCCCCGAGGTCGAGAGCGATGCAGATTTACTGGCGTATTTCCGGAAAAGCTCGGGCTCGATCTACCATCTTTGCGGAACCTGTGCGATGGGGCCGGAATCGGTTGAGACCGTGGTCGATGCCCGCCTGCGCGTCCATGGTATGGCGGGCCTGCGGGTGGCCGATGCGTCGATCTTTCCCAATATCACCGCCGGCAATATCAACGCGCCGGTCATGATGGTTGCCGAAAAGGCCGCCTCACTGATACTCGAGGACGCAGGGTGATATTTCACGCCAAGCTGCAGAGGGACGGGCTAAGTTGGATGACGGTTTTCCACCGCCTCTTCGATTGCCATGCTGTAGCCGCGCGTGCGCTTCCTGTCCTCCACGCCGAACAGAGGCGGAAACTGGGCACCATGAATGAACGACTGCTTTCGTCTGACTGTGCGGTACCGCGCCGCGCTGCCGCAAGTCCGCTTTCCGCCCATCCAAAGCCCAACTGGAGCTGGTCATGGCCGCGTTGCAGAGACCGCCAAGGAAGGCACGTTGTCCCGCTATGTGATCGAATCGGGCGGCAGACAGGTCGGAAGCATAAAGACCGGATTCAATGCGGCAGTTGAACGCGCAGGCATTGAACATTGCACCCAGCACGATTTGCGCCGAACGGCTGGCAGGTTCGTGGCAGAGGCCGGAATGCCGATTGACGAAATTGCTCAATACCTTGGCCACACGAACCCGATTATCACCCGGTCAACTTACTCGCGATTCTCGCCAGAATACCTTCGGAAGGCGGCAAATGCGCTGGAATTTGGTTCGATGAACCAGAGTGCAAACCCCAAAACGCCTCGCAAGTGATTGATTTAATGGTGACCCCGGCAGGACTTGAACCTGCAACCTGCCCCTTAGGAGGGGGCTGCTCTATCCAGTTGAGCCACGGGGCCATGTGCTGGTGTTTAGGCCGGCAGGCATCCCAATGGCAAGGTTGTCCTGTCAGTTGATGTCCGCTAACATATGAATGATAGCAAATTTTCATCGGACAGAAATGAACAATCCCCGCTCTCGCCGCTCGCTGACCCTGCGTGATGTCTCCGAAGCGTCCGGGGTATCCGAGATGACGGTCAGCCGTGTTCTGCGAAATCGGGGGGATGTTTCGGCGGCAACGCGGGAAAAAGTCCTGACCGCCGCAAAGACATTGGGCTATGTGCCGAACAAGATTGCCGGAGGGCTGGCAAGCCAAAGGGTCAATCTGATTGCGGTGGTCATTCCTTCATTGTCGAATCTCGTATTTCCCGATGTTCTGGGCGGCGTCTCTGCCGAGTTGGATGATACCGGGCTGCAGCCCGTGGTCGGGGTAACGAATTACTCTCCGGCGCGGGAAGAGATGGTGCTTTACGACATGCTGTCATGGCGGCCCTCGGGCGTCATTCTGGCAGGGCTGGAGCATAGCAAGGCCTCGCGCGCGATGCTTGCCAATTCCGGCATCCCGGTCATCGAAATCATGGATACGGACGGGGAAGCGGTCGATACGATCGTCGGAATTTCGCATATCCGGGCCGGGCGCGAGATGGCCGAACGGTTGCTTGCGGCAGGCTATCGCCGGATCGGTTTTGTCGGCACCCATATGCCCGAAGATCACCGCGCCCGCAAACGCATGGAAGGGTTCGAGCAGGGACTGGCCGCCGCCGGCGTGCAACTTGCGGGGCGGGAATATTATCAGGGCGGCTCATCGCTTCTGAAAGGCCGGGAACTGACCGAACGAATCCTGACCCGCGCGCCTGATCTGGATTTTCTCTATTACTCCAACGACATGATAGGTGCAGGCGGATTACTGCACTGTCTGGACAAGGGCTATGACATTCCCAATCGACTGGGGCTTGCAGGCTTCAATGGGGTGGATTTGCTGGATGGCCTGCCCATGCGCCTGGCGACGACCGATGCGCGACGGGTGGAAATCGGACGGCGTGCCGCGCGTCTGGTTGCTGGGAAGGAAACGCCGCCGGAAGGGCGCGTCATTCAGCTAGCGCCGACTTTCATGCCCGGGGACACCATCCGCTAAGGGCTGTTCCCATGATCGCACGGTATCGGCAATTCCGGCCCGGTAGAATATCGCATGCAATTAATCGCGGTGCTTTTCCTCATCATCGCAATCCGAACCGCATTGCGGAACGGGATCGAAGCCCTGCCCTCCCCAGGGATGACACCGCGCAATGCGCCGCAGGGTCAGCCATCCGCCTCGAAACGCGCCGTGACGCTGAAGCGCTTCAAGCGCATAGGCAGAGCAAGTGGGCTGGAAGCGGCAGCCATGCCCCACCCAAGGTGACCCGATCAGTCGATAAGCCCGGACCGGCAGGGCAAAAAGATGCGCTAGCGGGCTCATTTATGCACCTTGCGCAATGCCCGGGTCAAATCGGCGCAAAGCGAGGCAAATTCGCGGCTGACCGTGGTTTCAGGGCGGCCAATCAACACATAATCCCAACCTTGCCGGGCAGCGCCGGTCAGGATGTGCCGCGCAACCTCGCGCAGCCGGCGCTTCGCCCTGTTCCGCGTAACGGCGTTGCCGATCTTTTTCGAGCAGGTAAAACCGACCCGCGCCGGCGCGCCATCACCGCGATCCCGCGCCTGTAGAAGAAAACCCGGCATCGCTTGACGGCGTGCACGCGCTGCGGCCAGAAAATCAGCACGTTTCCGGATGATCTCAGGCATCCTGCACTGATGCGGATTGTTATCCATGCGAAAAGCCGCCATGCCATCATCCGGGGACCGAGTATTGGTACAAGGATGGGGCAAAGGCGGCATGTTCGGGCCTTTTACCGGCAGGGCCAAAGCCCTCCGGAATGGATCAGGCCGAAAGACGCTTGCGGCCTTTGGCACGGCGGGCATTCAGCACACGGCGGCCACCTTTGGTGGCCATGCGGGCGCGAAAGCCGTGACGGCGCGCACGAACAAGGTTCGACGGTTGAAAAGTGCGCTTCATATTCCTGTCTCCGGGTCGTAGCTTGCGGTTGGCGGCAGACGACAAGGCAGCCTGAAAGCACCGCCCCGCACGATAACCGCCGGTTGTTTGAAGCCCGCTGGATAGTGCAAGCCGGTTACTGCGTCAACCGTTGAAATGCCTGCGGCAGCTTGACGCAACGAGATCCGGGAACTCTGACCCTGCCTGTTTCGTTCGATATGTTAAAATCGCGTTCGCGTGATTACATAGCAGCCGAAGCGCACAGAACCGAGAGAAGATGAAACTGAATACCATCTCTGGCCGATTCGCTGCATTGACGATCATCTTCGTCATACTGGCAGAAATATTCATTCTTTTGCCAGCATTGTCGAATTATCGCCTGGATTACCTTGAATCGCGCCTGGAACGCGCCCAGATCGCCAGCCTTGCGCTGTTGGCGACGGATGACGCCCTGGCGAGTGACCTGGAATCCGAGCTTTTGCAGAATGCCGGGGTCTTCAAC
Source organism: Paracoccus onubensis (assembly GCF_003591515.1). GTDB lineage: Bacteria > Pseudomonadota > Alphaproteobacteria > Rhodobacterales > Rhodobacteraceae > Paracoccus > Paracoccus onubensis. Next base: position 310,391 of record NZ_QZCG01000002.1, on the reverse strand, counting down.
GTGGTCCTGCGGCGTGACGATATCCGGCAGCTTGTGCTTTCGTCACCGATACCGGGGCCTGTTATCGAAACCTATGATCTGCGTGAGACCCGTCCCTGGCAGTCTATCACGGATGCAATGGGAACGCTGGCCGAAAGCAAGGATCAGGTGATTCGCGTTATCGGCGCGCCGGTCAATCAGGCCGGGCAGTTGATCGAGATCACCATGCAGACCGCTCCGCTGCGAAGCGGAATGATCGATTTCGGTCTGCGCATTCTGGTGACATCCGCCGCTTTCTCCATTCTGACGGCTATCCTGCTGAACCTTGCCGCGCAGCGCCTGATTCTGGTTCCCATCCGCCGCGTCATCAGCAACCTGTCCGCCTATGCCGAAGCGCCGGACGATCCGCGCCATATCATTACCCCGGACGCGCGGCTTGTCGAATTGCGTAATGCCGAAATCGCGCTTGAGGCGATGCAGAAGACCGTCACTTCTTCGCTGAAGCAAAAGGAGCGTCTGGCGCAGCTTGGACAGGCGGTTGCCAAAATCAGCCACGACCTGCGCAATATTCTGACCACCGCACAGATTTTTGCCGACCGGCTGGAAGACAGCGCCGATCCCAAGGTCAGGCGGGCGGCGCCGAAACTGCTCAACTCGATTGCCCGCGCCGTGACGCTGTGCGAAACCACCCTCGCCTTCGGCAAGGCGGAAGAGCCTGCGCCATCCCTGTCGCGGTTCAATCTGGCCCAGCTTGCCGGCGAGGTCATCGAAGCGGAAACGCTGGCCGCCCCGGAGCCGGGGCTGGTCGAATATCTGACGGATATCCCGGCAAGCCTGATGATTCGGGCAGATCGCGATCAACTGTACCGGGTACTCAGCAATCTGACGAGAAATGCCCGGCAGGCGCTTGAGGGAACCGGGCAACCCGGCCTGATCGAGATCGGCGCGGGTGAAAGTGACAGCGAATGGTGGATTCGCATTGGCGACGATGGCCCCGGTCTGCCCGACAAGGCCCGGGAATATCTGTTTCAGCCATTCACCAGCAGCGTACGCAAAGGCGGAACCGGCCTCGGCATGGCGATCGCGGCGGATCTGGTGCGCAGTCACGGCGGGCGGCTGGAACTCCTGCGCAGCGACGCGGAAGGCAGCGAATTCATGATACGCATCCCCCGCGAGGTGAATGCCCCGCTCCTGTCGCGGCCGGAAACGGCACGCTGATCATTTACCAAATTTTTCTTGTCATTCCCCCTTGCGCATCCAAAGCCACATCGTTAGATCACCCCCCTACAGTGGACCCGTAGCTCAGCTGGATAGAGCACCAGACTACGAATCTGGGGGTCGGGCGTTCGAATCGTCCCGGGTCCGCCAATCATCTTATGATCGTCTGTCAGACATTTCTGGTTTTCCATCAGATTTCCGACCCATTTGGCATGTTAGCCATGGTCCACGCTATCGACGTGAAGAGCCCTTTACGGTCATCCGCTTCAACTTTACTCGATCGTCAAAATTGGTTCGCCCAACGCGGATGGAGGTCGTCGATCACAAGCTCATGGCTATGTATCCGGCACCCTTTCAGATGCGGGTGATCCAGCGGCAGATTCTCATGGGTATGTTCGATCTCCGCACCCTCCTTGGCGGGCCATAGTGCAAGGCTGATCGCGATACCAATCCCGGAAAGGCCGGCAAGTGCCAACAGAGCCGGGATTATACCGAACTGCGTCATCAGCCAGCCCGAGAGCGGGTAGGTAATCAGCCAACAGGCATGGCTCAGGGCGAATTGCGCAGCGAAGAGCGCTGGCCGATCCTCCGGGTGGGCAGAGCGGCGCAGCAGGCGGCCCGAGGGCGTAAGCACCGATGAATAGCCGAGACCGATGAAAAACCATGCAGTGAGAAGCATGTTCCAATGCAATCCCGTGGCCGCTGTTATTCCGGCAAGGCCAAGCAGGGTGACAACCATCAGTGCCGCGCCTCCGAGCATGACGGGACGGTCCGGAATTCTGTCCAGCAAGCGGGGTAGCAAGAGCGCGGCCATCATGGAGCCCGCTCCGAAGGCAAACATTGTCCAGGCAAGAGCGCTGTCAGAGAGGCTCAGAAATCCTCGCACGGCGACCACGGAATTGACCAGCACCATGGCCCCCGCCGCCGATACTGCGAGGTTGAGTGCCAGAAGGCCGCGCAGACGTGGGGTTGCCAGGTAAATGCGGATTCCACGTGTGGTCCTATCATAAATCCCGCGTGGCTTGGGTGCTTTCGGGCTTGGCAGCAGCACAGAGAGAACGAGCAGCGCAGAACCGAGGAACCCTGCGACCGTGCCCAGAAACAACGTGTTGTAGCTCATCACCGCCAGCAAGAGCGCCGCGAGAGTCGGGCTGGCGATGTTTTCCAGATCGTAGGCCAATCGCGAAAGCGACAGCGCACGGGTATAGCGGGTCTCCTCGGGAAGCACGTCCGGGATTGTTGCCTGGAAGGTCGGCGTGAATCCCGCCGAGGCCGATTGCAGCAAGAAGATCAGCACATAGACCTGCCAGATTTCGGTTACGAAAGGCAGTGCCAGCGCTGATGCTGCCCGCACGAGATCAAGTGAAACAAGAAGGCCACGACGGTTTACCCGTTCGGCGAAGGCGCCCGCAATTGGCGCGATCCCGACATAGGCGACCATCTTGATGGTGAACACGGTTCCCAACACCATCGCGGCCCCATCTCCGGCCAAGTCATAAGCCAGCAAGCCAAGCGCGACGGTTGCGAGACCGGTGCCCAGAAGTGCCACAATTTGGGCCAGGAAGAGGTGTCGATACGTGCGGTCGGCGAGGATATCCAGCATGGCGACCTCAGAGATAGCGAGCGATTGCCTTCAGTTCGACCCGGTCCTGTTCGGAACCCTCCGCATCCAGGCAATGGTCCATATGATCGTGGATCAACGTCTGCTTCGCGTTCCTGATCGCACTTTCGACGGCCTGAAGCTGCTGCGCAATATCGAGACAAGGGCGTTCCGCTTCGATCATCCCAATCACCGAGCGCAGATGTCCCTCGGCGCGTTTCAGCCGGGCAACGAGCTTGGGGTGAGTTGTATGGCGATGCTGATTGGTCATATGAATAGATTATCCTCCCCGGGAGGATAATGCAACAGGGCCTTAGGCGCGCCTTACGAAGGATTGAATATAGCTTGAGCCGCAAAGATTCTGCGGATGCTCACTCTCCCACGAATGACCGGTTTGTCCGCATAGCAGACACGCGGCATCCGTCCCAGTGGGTCAGTTTTAGCTGGCCGATGGAGTGGAAATGCCTGACGGTTCCGCCCGACAAGCACAACAATACCTCGTTCCGTAAGTCAAAAATCTCTGACATCTGACACTTATTGCCGTAATCGATGCGAAGAGCCCATTACCGCCAGCTGTCTTCGCAGGCATGTCGCGTTCCTTTGCAAATTATCGATCAAGCTCTGCAGCCGCCAATTCCGCGACATCCAGATCGATCTTTGCCATGGGATCATCATCGTTCAGGTACCAGGCGGCGGACAATCCGGTCCATGCAAGGATCCATTGCAGCAGGCGCAGCCGGTCCAGCCTTGCCGCTTCGGCAACCACGTTCAGGCGGCGGGCGAAGCAGCCCGGTTCACGCGCGACGGGACGGCAAGGATCACTCAGGTCTGGATTGGTGAAGATGTTCGCGAAGTCGAAACCGCGCTCGCCAAACAGGCCGTGGGGATCAATGGCAAGCCAGCCACGCGCCCCGAAATCAAGCACATTGTCATGGTGCAGATCGCCGTGAAGAACCCCGCACTCGCGCGGCTCGGCAAGCAGCGATCGGGCGGTTTCCGCACAGCGAGCAAGGATCCCGCCATATTTCACGGCGGCAGGTTCAAGGTCGCGGAACCAGTATTCCAAAGACACCAGATCGGGAAGAACCCCGGAACGGGTGGTATGTAGCCCTGCGGCGGTCGCGCATAGAATGCGGCAGGCTTCGTCATCATATCCGGTGCGGGCCATATCTGCCAAGGATCGCGTCCCGTTGGCCCGCTCCATAAGCAGGGCCGCGTGGTCCCTTGCAAGGATCTTAACCGCGCCTTCCCCACCCCACCATTCCAACAGGATGGCACCGCGCTGAGCGTCCTCGTTGGAGGTCAGTTTGAGCATGGCTGGCTTGTCGCGCCACAGCACCGGAAGCAAATCAGCGGACGGGGTAACGATTGGCTTTCCGTCGCGAACAAGGTTCCAATGAAACAGATAGGGTTCGAACATGGGAATTCTCCAGCCCCGGTGATCAAGGGCAATTGCCTTCCTGAAGGGGCAATCTCATAAAACGCCCGGCTGCGCAAACCGGCGCGCTGCGCCCTTCGGCATCGACGAAAATCGCCCCTAGGCGTGACAGATGACTGGTTTCCCGGGATTTGACGTGGCGTTCCGATGGGGTCTTCCGAGTAAACCCTTGCCGATGATCATCGGTTTATCCCATTCTGACAATCAATGAGCAAAGCCCCCCAGTGGGCTTTGAAGGAGGGGAAAACGATGGGCCGATTCAGCAGCTATGAAGACCGCGACCGTGTCGAAGCCGAAATGCCGTTCGACAGACGGGATCTGCCTGTAACATTATACGGGTTTCTGAAAGACACCGCACATCGTTTTCCATCCCGTCCCGCCCTCAGCTTTCAGCTTCTTTCGGGCGCCAATGATCACGCCACGACGCTGAGCTGGCGCGAGTTTCTCACCCGCGTCACCCAGACCGCGAATCTGTTCCGCAGCCTGGGCGTCGGGCCGGGTGACACGGTCGCCTATCTTCTGCCGAACAGTACCGAGACACCGGTGATCCTGGTGGCCGGGGCGACGGCGGGGATCGTCAATCCGATCAATCCGCTTCTCGATCCCGAGCAGATTGCCGGTATCCTGCGGGAAACCAATGCCAAGGTGCTGGTTACGCTGAAAGCCTTCCCCAAGACCGACATCGCCCAGAAAGCCGCCGAGGCGGTCGCGCAGGCGCCGAATATCACTCATGTCCTCGAGGTGGATCTGAACCGGCATCTGACCGGGCTGAAACGCTTTATCGTCCCCTTGATCCGACCAAAGGTCACGGCCGTCCACAAAGCGCAGATTCTGGATTTCAATGAAGCAGCCAACAAGCAGGACGGCACCGCCTTGCGTTTCGAGGATGTTCAGCAGGACCGGGTCGCCGCCTATTTTCATACCGGTGGCACCACCGGCATGCCCAAGCTGGCGCAGCATAAATATTCCGGCATGATCTATAACGGCTGGCTGGGCGGCACGCTGTTATTCGATGAAACCGATGTGCTGATGTGCCCGCTGCCGATGTTCCATGTCTTCGCCGCCTATCCGGTCCTGATGTCCTGCATCGCCTCTGGTGCGCATGTGGTCATGCCGACGCCGGCGGGGTATCGTGGCGAGGGCGTGTTCGACAATTTCTGGAAACTGATCGAACGCTGGCATTGCACCTTCCTGATCACCGTGCCAACGGCCATTTCGGCCCTAATGCAGCGCAAGGTGGATGCAGATGTCTCGTCCCTGAAAACCGCGATCTCGGGTTCTGCCCCGTTGCCGCTGGAGCTTTATAACCGCTTCCGGCAGGCCACCGGGGTCGAGATCGCCGAAGGTTACGGGCTGACCGAGGCGACCTGTCTGGTCAGTTGCAATCCCGTGGATGGGCTGAAGAAGGTCGGCTCTGTCGGGATTCCCCTGCCCTATACCCATGTCCGCATCCTGAACCATGACGATGCGGGCAATGTGCATGAATGCGCCACTGACGAGGTGGGCGAGATCTGCATCGCCAATCCCGGCGTCATCCCCGGCTCGACCTATACCGAGGCCGACAAGAACCACGGGCTCTTCACCGAGGATATCTATCTGCGCACCGGCGATCTGGGGCGGATCGATCCGGATGGTTATCTGTGGATCACCGGACGGGCCAAGGACCTGATCATTCGCGGCGGGCATAACATCGACCCGGCCGAGTTGGAGGACGGATTGCTAAGCCATCCCGATGTTGCCTTTGCCGGTGCGATCGGCCAGCCCGACAGTTTCGCGGGTGAGCTGCCATGCGCCTATGTCGAACTGGTTTCCGGCAGCACGGTAACGGTCGAGGAACTCATGCAACATGCGCGCACACATATCCACGAACGTGCCGCGATCCCGAAATATATCGAAATCCTGCCTGAACTTCCCAAGACGGCGGTCGGAAAGATCTTCAAGCCCGACCTCAGGAAACTTGCGATCATCCGGATCTATAACGAAGTTCTGGACGGCACCGGAGCCAGCGTTGCCGAAGTGATCGACGACAAGAAGCGCGGCCTCGTCGCACGCCTGAAGCGCGGCGATACCGTGGATGAGGCCGAAGTGGCGCGGCGCCTTGGCGAGCATACACGGCCTTGGGAATGGGTATGAATCCAATCGGGTGAAGTCAGGGCGCTGCCCCGGATCCTCCGGATATGGGGGTGAAGAAGAAAAGGCGCAATATGGCTGACCACCGGGAGGAAGAGCCCGATAGCCACCAGATCACACCCATTCGGCGATATTTTCGGTCAGAACGGCACCCGCTAGCCGTTCTTCCGGAATGGCCCCCAATCCGTCAGCAATTCGATTTCTTCACCCATCGCTTCGCGCTCCTGATCGAGATAGCTGGCCACTGCACGCAGAAAGCCTTCCTCGCGCAGCCAGTGCAATGAATGGATTTCGGCGGGAAGATAGCCCCGCGCCAGCTTATGCTCGCCTTGCGCCCCTGCCTCGACGCGGGCGAGGCCATGCTGGATCGCGTAGTCGATGGCCTGATGATAACACAGTTCGAAATGCAGGAAGGCGTGATCCTCGACACAGCCCCAGTAGCGGCCGTAAATCGCGTCGGGACCGATGAAGTTCAGTGCCCCGGCAATAGGTTCTCCGTCCCGCTCGGCAAGAACAAGCAGCACATCGTCCCGCATGCTGTCCTGGATATGATCGAAAAAGGCACGGGTCAGATAGGGCTCCCCCCATTTGCGGCTGCCCGTGTCCTGATAGAAGTTCCAGAAAGCATCCCAGTGGCGCGGTTCAAGCCGATCCCCGGTCAGTTGGACGATATCTCCGCCGAATGCCTGCGCCCGTGCCCGTTCCTTGCGGATCGCTTTTCGCTTCCGCGATGACAGCTCCGCCAGAAACGCGTCAAAACTGGCATAGCCGCGATTGAACCAGTGAAACTGCTGGGTGACGCGTGGCAGATAGCCTGCAGTTTCCCCCAAGGCCACCTCATCCTCGTCGCAGAAGGTTACGTGCACGCCGGAACATCCCGCGCGCTCTGCAATCTGCATCATGCCCGCCAGAAGCGCCCGCTTCACCTCGGGATCAGGGGACAGCAGGCGCGGACCGCTGACCGGAGTAAAGGGGCTGGCGCATTGCAGCTTGGGATAATATCGCCCGCCCGCGCGCATATAGGCCTGTGCCCATGCGTGGTCGAAGATATATTCGCCCTGGCTATGCGACTTTGCGTAAAGAGGCGCAGCCCCGACAATCTCACCCGCGCATTCGACGGTCAGATGCAAAGGCTGCCAGCCTGTGCCGGGCCCGACGGAGCCCGAACGCTCAAGAGCGTCGAGGAATCGATGCGTCGTAAACGGGTTGCTTCCGCCCAGCCGATCCCAGGTTTCAGCCGGGATTTCGGCAATAGCGGCATGGGTGGTCAGGGTGAACGATGTGCTCATGCCGGAAATCTATGTCGTCGCGTGGCGAATGTCAGTGCCTGAGCGACAAAACAAATCGCGCCGCGCCAAATAAGGGCTTCGGCATATCCGCCACAACATGCGCCCCGACATCGCGACGCAGCAGAAGAGCGCATAAATTTACCTTGCAATTCCTGTCGAAAACGCAAAGTTGCAGATCATGCAAATCGACCTTGAAACACGCCGGGATGCGATCGGCATTGGCTGGATGCTGTTGACCGGTTTTTGTTTCGTCGCCGTCAATACCATCGTGCGCGGTCTGGAGGGCGCGCTGCCCGCACCTCAGGCGGCATTCATCCGTTTCGTCTATGGTACGGCTTTCCTGCTTCCCGCGCTGTTACCCGCCCTGAGGCAGGGATTTTCCGCCAGCCTCTGGCGGCTTTTCGCCTTGCGGGGTCTATTGCATGTCCTGGCGGTGATCGCGTGGTTTTATGCCATGGCGCGGATAACCGTCGCAGAAGTAACCGCAATCGGCTTTCTCAACCCGATCATGGTGACTGTCGGCGCGGCGCTTTTCCTGGGCGAAAAACTCGCGATCCGTCGCATTGCCGCCATCGGCGTCGCCTTGCTGGGTGCGGTCATCGTGCTGCGTCCGGGAATTCGCGAGCTGGATCCCGGGCATCTGTCGCAACTGGGCGCCGCCGTGATGTTCGGTGGCTCTTATCTGCTGGCCAAACGCCTGACGGACATGATCTCTCCGGTGGCGGTTGTGGCGATGTTGTCACTGACCTGCATGATCGGGCTTATTCCGCTGACAATCATCGTCTGGGTGCCGCCGACATTCGGCCAGCTTGGCTGGCTGGGGCTGGTTGCCCTGTTCGGGACATGCGGGCATTACACCATGACCCGCGCTTTCGCCGCCGCACCGATGACCGTGACGCAGCCGGTGACCTTCCTGCAACTGATCTGGGCAAGCATGGTCGGTGTGTTCATCTTCCATGAACCGCTGGACGAATGGGTCATTCTGGGCGGCGGACTGATGATCGGCGCCATCACCTATATCACTTGGCGCGAGGCCCGGATACGCGCAAGAACGAAGACACCCCCGGTCAACGCGACCAAGGGATAGCGTCGATCCTGCCGGATTTTCTAACCAGAATCCGTAAAGATATTTACCATCCGTCAAATAATCTGGAATATTCCCGATAAAGATCACGAGCGCGAGGTTATCTCATGCCCCCGACATACGATCCGAACGGCCCCTCGGGTATCGGAGGATGGCTGATATTGCCGCTTCTGGGTCTTGTTGCGGCAGCGGCGTCGACCGGCTTCAATCTGTTTCAGGCATTCATGCAATGGGACAGTATCGGCGCGATCATCCAGGGTAACGAGCCGTCACTCTTGTATTTGCGCCTGCCCGTGATCGCTTCGCTTGCGATCGGGCTCCTGGCATTCGCGCTGGCACTATATTGCCTTTATCTCATGCTGACCCGCTCTTCACGGACACCCAACTGGATGATCGGCTATTACCTGTTCGGGGTGGTGGTTGCCGTGGTGGAATATCTCGCAACCCGCGCGATCACACCGTCAGAGGCTTCGGCCATGATTTACAGCCTGTCTGGCGCGGTAATCGGGTTATTCATCTGGATTCCCTATTTCCGCGTCTCGAAACGGGTTGCCAACACGTTCAGGCAACCCGATGCCGATGAAACCCGGCAGATTTTCACCTGAACGCGTCTTTCAGCGGTTCCGCCAGAGGGCGGCGTGGCGGTTGACGTCCTTGTACAGAAGATAGCGGAACCGGCCCGGCCCGCCCGCATAGCAGGCCTGTGGGCAGAAGGCGCGCAGCCACATGAAATCACCCGGGCCGACCTCGGCCCAGTCGCGGTTCAGGCGATAGACGGCCTTGCCCTCCAGCACGAACAGGCCATGTTCCATCACATGGGTCTCGGCGAAGGGGATCGAGCCGCCGGGCTGCAGCGTGACGACGGTGATATGCATGTCATGGCGCAGATCGGCCGGATCCATGAACCGCGTCGTGGCCCATGCGCCATCGGTATCGGGCATGGGCGAGGGCGGGATGTCCTGCTCTTGCGCGATGATCGGATCGGGCCGGTCGACGCCCTTGCAGGGCTGCCAGCGTTTGCGCCACCAGTGAAAGCCGGTCTCGCCGGGCGCACGGTTATGCACCTGCCACGGCATGCCCGGAGGGATATAGGCGAAACCGCCGGGCGTCAGCAGGTGATCGGTGCCGTCGATCGTCACGCAGATTTCTCCGCCGGTGACGAACAGCGCGTGCTGCACCTCGGGATCGTCATCGGGCTGATCGCTGCCACCGCCTTCGGCCAGTTCTACGATATACTGGCTGAAGGTTTCGGCAAAACCCGAAAGCGGGCGGGCCAGCACCCACATGCGCATTCCTGTCCAGCCGGGCAGATAGCTGGTGACGATATCGCGCATCACAGAGCGCGGGACGATCGCATAGGCATCGGTGAAAACTGCCGTGTCGGTGGTCAGACCGCTCTGCGGCGGCAGGCCGGCAACCGGTCCGGCATAGGGGGCGGCCAATTGCTCTTGCGGCGATTTTGCCGGATTGCCAGAGGGGGTTCCTTCGAGGGGCAGATCATTCATTTCAGAACTTCCTTCAGCCGTAATTCAGCGATGCGCATGACCTGCCGTTCGGCCTCCACACGCTCATTCGGGGTATCGTTCTCGACCCGCGATGTCATGGCGGCAAGAATGCCCGCCTTGTCGTGATCGCGCACGGCGATGATGAACGGGAAACCATGCTTTCCGGTATATAGCTCGTTCAACCGGGTGAACTCGGAATGCTCGGCATCGGTCAGTGCGTCCAGCCCGGCGCTTGCCTGCTCGGCGGTGCTTTCGGCGGTCAGCCGTTTGGCGGCAGCCAGTTTGCCCGCCAGATCCGGGTGAGCGGTCAGAACACCCAACCGCTCTGAGTCCGAGGCACAGCGGAAAATCTGCGCCATCCTTGCGGCAAGCCCTTCTGCGCTGTCATGGACCGCACCCATCTCGCTGTCCCAGACCCGCTCCGCGATGAAAGGCGAGTGTTCGTAGATGCCGCCGAATGTCTTGACGAAATCCTCACGCTCCATCCGCGAGGGTCGCAGCGTATCGCGATAAGGGTGAACCTCTTTCCAGTGCCGCGCGATATCCAGACGGGTGGCGAACCACACGCCCTCATATGCGCGGGCATGTTCGATGAAGCGGCGCACGGCCTCGGCCCGGGCGGGGCGGCCTGCAAGACGGCAATGCAGCCCGATGGACAGCATCTTCGGCGCCCCCTCACATCCTTCGCGGTAAAGATTGTCGAAAGCGTCGCGCAGATAAAGAAAGAATTCCTCGCCATTGGTGAAGCCGCCATTGGCAAAGCGCATGTCATTGGCGTCCAGCGTATAGGGCACCATCAGTTGCGGGCGGCCATTATGAATATGCCAGAAAGGTAGTTCATCGGCATAGGTATCCGCCAGATACTCAAAACCGCCCTCTTCGCAGCCCAGCGGAACCGTGTTGACCGAAGCACGGCCCTGATAGAAGCCCAGCGGGCGGCTGCCCGTCACTTCGGTATGAATACGGATCGCTTCGGCGATATGCTGTTCCTCGGTTTCGCGGGGCACATCCTTGTATTCGATCCATTTGTAGCCATGGGTCGCCATTTCCCATCCGGCATCCATCATCGCCCGGGCCTGTTCTGGACTACGCTGAAGCGCCGTCGCCACGCCGTAAACAGTGACCGGAATGTCGCGCAGAATACGGTGCAACCGCCAGAATCCCGCGCGGGCGCCGTAATCATAGATCGTCTCCATGTTCCAGTGACGCTGGCCGGGCCATGGCTGTGCGCCCACGATCTCGGACAGGAATCCTTCCGAGGCGGCATCGCCATGCTCGATGCTGTTCTCGCCGCCCTCTTCGTAATTTACCACGATCTGCACGGCGATCTTCGCGCCGCCGGGCCATTGCGGATCCGGAGTTTTTTCGCCATATCCTCGCATGTCGCGGCTGTAGCGCATCTTGCCTGTCCTTCGGTTGCTGCTCCGGCCCCAGCAAACAGCTTCGGCCGCTGCCGGACAAGCGGGCAAAGCCAGAATTCTGTATCAATGAATCGACAAAGATCGCAGGTGGTTTCAATTCATCGTTGAAAGACTTCCGCTTTCCGGCAGATTGTAACGGCAGGCGCCATGCCCTTAAGCAAAGGCATGGCGGCAGAAACGCCGCGCGGAGGGAGAATTCATGGAACGCTACTTCAAGCTGTCAGAACATGGCAGCAATGTCAGGACCGAGGTGATCGCCGGTCTGACCACATTCCTGACGATGGCCTATATCATCTTCGTCAACCCGGACATCCTGTCCTCGACTGGCATGGACAGGAACGCGGTCTTCGTCGCCACCTGCCTTGCGGCCGCACTGGGTGCGGCAATCATGGGGTTACTGGCGAACTGGCCGATCGGCATGGCGCCCGGGATGGGGCTGAACGCCTTCTTCGCCTTTACCGTCGTAGGTGCCATGGGCTTCACATGGCAAGAGGCGCTTGGCGCGGTGTTCATCAGCGGCGTGATCTTTCTGATCCTGACCGTGACGGGTATCCGAAGCTGGCTGATTTCGGGCATTCCGATCTCGATGCGCAGCGGCATCGCGGCGGGCATCGGGCTGTTTCTGGCCATTATCGCCATGAAATCCTCAAATATCATCGTCGCGAATGACGCGACTTTCGTCGCGTTGGGCAATATGACCGAGACCGGGACGCTTCTTGCCATCATCGGTTTCTTCATCATCGCCGCGCTTGATGCCCTGAAAGTGCCCGGCTCGATCCTGATCGGGATTCTTGGTGTCACCGTGGTTGCCATCATCCTGGGTGTGCAGAACTTCGGCGGCATCATGTCCATGCCACCATCCATCGCACCGACCTTCTTTCAGCTGGATCTGATGGGGGCACTCAGCTTCGGCATCTTCCATGTCATCCTCGTCATGATCCTTGTCGAGGTTTTCGATGCCACTGGCACATTGATCGGCGTGGCAAAACGCGCCGGGTTGATGAAAGACGAACCCGCGCATGAGAACAAGAATCTCGGTCGCGCCCTGATGGCGGATTCATCGGCGATTCTGGCCGGTTCCGTGTTGGGGACATCCTCGACCACAGCCTATGTCGAAAGCGCCTCGGGCGTACAGGCAGGCGGCAGAACCGGGCTGACGGCTTTGGTTGTCGCGGTCCTGTTTCTGCTGGCAATGTTCTTCGCGCCGCTGGCTGGATCGGTGCCTGCCTATGCGACGGCTCCGGCATTGCTATACGTGGCAACGCTGATGGTGCGGGAACTGCGTGAGGTCGATTTCGACGATGTGACCGAAGCCGCGCCCGCCGTGTTGACCGCCATCGCGATGCCCTTCACCTATTCGATCGCCAATGGTCTGGCTTTCGGCTTCATCAGCTATGCGGTGCTGAAACTGCTGACGGGCAAGGCGCAGCAGGTGCATCCGGCGACATGGATCGTGGCCGCGCTGTTCGTGATCCGCTTCGCCTTCTTCCCCGAAGGCTGAACACGCAGACGAAAAAGCCGGGGGCGCGCTGCCCCCGGTCATTTGCCGCGCGGCAATCCGATCGCGTCAAGCTCGGCTTCGATGCCCGACAGAACTGTGCCCCGCACATCCTTGACCAAAGCGTCAAATCGTTCTCGCAGCGCAATCTTCTCATCGCCCCGACAATCATTCCACGGCCGTCCCTGCAACCCCATATGCAGTACGTAATAGCCGATGAAATGCGGTCGTTCTCCGTTCGACAGCAAGGCGCGATAGGCCGCATCCGCGCCCATTTCACGCAGATACGCCTCATCCGGCACCCCGGCGGCGATCAGGGCCCGCGCCGTGGCAGGGCCGATATTGGGAACATTGGTCAGATCGCTCGTCATCCATCTTTCCAAAACTTATGATTTCCTGTATCAGCCCCGGAACCTCAAGGACAGCACGGCATGAGTGATAACGCCAGCAAAACCGCCCCGGAAACCGTAACTGCGGCCAAAAAGCTCTTCATCAAGACCTATGGCTGCCAGATGAACGTTTACGACAGCCAACGCATGGCCGAGGCCATGGGCGGCGAAGGTTATGTCCTGACCGAGGATCAGGCCGAGGCCGACATGGTTCTGCTGAATACCTGCCATATCCGGGAAAAGGCGGCAGAGAAGCTTTATTCCGATCTGGGACGGCTGAAACCGCTCAAGGCCGACAAACCGGACCTGAAGATCGGCGTGGCGGGCTGCGTCGCTCAGGCCGAGGGCGAAGAAATCGTGCGCAGGATGCCCATTGTCGATCTGGTCGTCGGACCGCAGACCTATCACCGCCTGCCGCAGATGCTGCGCGGTGAAGCGCCCCGGATCCTCACCGAATTCCCGGAAGAGGATAAATTCGATCATCTGCCGCAAAACCGCGCCACCCGCCGCGCCCCTGCCGCTTTTCTGACTGTGCAGGAAGGCTGCGATAAATTCTGCGCCTTCTGCGTCGTCCCCTATACGCGCGGCGCCGAGGTCAGCCGCCCTGTTCAGCGTATCCTGGGCGAGGCGCGGGATCTGGTGGCGCGCGGCGTGCGCGAGATCACCCTACTGGGCCAGAATGTCAATGGCTGGCACGGCGCGGGCGAAGATGGCCGCGAATGGGGCTTTGGCCGTCTGATCCGGGCTTTGAGCGAAATCGACGGGCTGGACCGTATCCGCTATACGACCAGCCATCCCAATGACATGGCCGATGACCTGATCGAGGCGCATCGTGACGTGCCGCAGCTGATGCCTTATCTGCATCTGCCGGTCCAATCGGGCAGCGACCGCATCCTCAAGGCGATGAACCGCAAGCATACGGCGGTGGAATATCTCCGCCTGATCGAGCGAATCCGCGCCGCGCGCCCCGACATCATGCTGACCAGCGATTTCATCGTCGGCTTCCCCGGCGAAACCGATCAGGATCATGCCGACACAATGCGCCTGATCGAAGAAGTCGGTTTCGGTACCGCCTTCAGCTTTAAATACTCGCCTCGCCCCGGCACCCCCGCCTATGAGCGCGAAGAGATCGACAGCAAAGTCGCAGACGCCCGTTTGCAGGAATTGCAGGCGCTTCTGACCCGGCAACAAAAGGCCGCGCAACAGGATATGATCGGCCGGACGCTTGGTGTCCTGTTCGAGAAACCGGGACGCATCCCCGGTCAGATGATCGGAAAATCCGATTATCTGCATTCGGTCTTTGTGGATACCGCCGAAGTGCAGATCGGCGATCTTGCGCAGGTCCGGATCGTCGAGAGTGCGACCAACTCATTGCGCGGCGAACTGGCGGCCTGAAGCGCCAGGCAATCAGGCATCGCATAAAAAAGGCCGCACCCGAAGATGCGGCCCTGTAACCCGGATCCGTCCGGATTCAGAGATCGGCAGGCACTTTGCCGCCATTCTCTTTCAGCTTCTGGATCACCTGCTTGTGCAGCCAGGTATTCATCTCTGCCGAACCGTTCAGTTCGCCGGTATACCCCAGTTCCTGCGCCAACTCCTTGCGGTGATCAAGGCTGCTGTCCAGTCCGAGTGCTTTCATCAGATCGACGATCGAATTCCGCCAGTTCAGCGTCTGCCCGGATTTTTGCACCGCTCCGTCAAGCACTGCCGCGACATCGACCGCAGCACCGGATGATTGTGGCGCTTTCGCGGCTTCAGGTGCCTTGTCTGCCGGAGCGTCTGCCGGAGTCTTGGCAGCGGGTTCGGTGGCGGGCCGGGCCGCAGGATCGGCTTCTGCCGCTTCGGCTTCGCCCCAGATTGCGCCTTTGATTTTGTCGAAAATGCCCATAGTCCCCTCGATTCATCCAAGATTGATGCCTGCCGCTCACAGCGGCGTGAGTAAGATAACGCAGGTTAACGCCGGATCGTGATTAATGGTTCCCGATGCCAGCGGTTTATCGCAAAGAACTCTTCGCGGGTGCCGCAACCTCATCCGCGCAGGCGCCGGGCGGCTCGACCTCGATCGTTGCATGGGCTATACCGAAATCCCGATGCAGCATGTCTTTCGCAGCGTGAATCGCCCTGGAGTAGTCGTCGGATTCGACCACCAGATGCACCGAGGCCGCATTCCTCCGCTCATCGATCTGCCACAAATGCAGGTGATGCGCGTCGCGCACCCCGGGCAGATTCCGCAATGCCTCGATCGCGGCTTCCGGATCGCTTCCCGGCGGAGCGCCCAGCATCAGCATACGGAGCACGGGCCCAAGATCCGGCAGGATATGCCACAGGATCGCACCCGAGATCGCCAGCGTCAGGATCGGATCGGCCAGATTCCAGCCAAAGGCCCAGATAAGCAGCCCGCCGATAATCACCGCCACCGATACCGCGGCATCGGCCAGATTATGCATGAATGCCGCCCGGATATTCACGCTATCCTTGGACAGCCGGTACACCAGCGCCGCTGTCCCCAGATCGATGATCAAGGCAAATGCCGCCAATCCCATGACCAACCCGCCCGCGACCTCGGGTGGATTGGCAAAACGCCCGATTGCCTCGATGGCCAGCCAGACCGAGATGGCGATCAGCGCAAGGTAATTAACGAAAGCCGCCACCACCTCTGCCCGACCCCAGCCAAAGCTCATGTCGGGCGAAGCATCGCGCCGCGCCAATCGACGCGCCCCGAAGGCAAGCACAAGCGCCAGCGCGTCGGAAAGGTTATGCACCCCGTCCGCGATCAGCGCCGTGGACCCGGCCAGCAATCCTCCGATGATCTGCGCCGCCGTCAGAACCAGATTGACGAGGACAGCCCAGCCGATCGCATGGTCACCGTGATGATGGTGATGCCCATGCCCATGCCCATGCCCATGGTCGTGCGAATGTCCGTGCCCGTGGGAATGTCCCATCACCCAATCCCGTCAATGCGCTTCGGCCCAGTTTTCTCCGATACCCGCATCCACAACCAGCGGCACCGAAAGTTTGACGGCAGGTTCGGCAGCAGCTTCCATGACCTGACGCGCGGCGGCAATGAGTTCTTCCGCGGCGCTTTCCTCGACCTCGAAAACCAGTTCGTCATGAACCTGCAACAGCATCTTCGCGGGCAGATGACGGATCGCCGCATGCATCCGTATCATTGCCCGGCGAATGATATCCGCCGCCGCACCCTGAATCGGCGCATTGATCGCCGCGCGCCGCGCGCCTCCCGCAGCCGGACCAGAGGCATTGATTCCGGGTGTATTGATCCGCCGCCCGAACAGGGTGCGAACGAAACCATGTTCTTTCGCATCCGCCACGGTCTTGTCCATATAGACGCGAATCTCGGGGAAGCGTTCGAAATAGGTATTGATGAAGGCCTGCGCTTCGGCCCGGGGGATCCGCAGATTGCGCGACAGGCCATAGCCGGAAATGCCGTAAATCACGCCGAAATTGATCGCTTTGGCCTGACGGCGTACCATCGGATCCATCCCCTCGACCGGCACATGGAACATCTGGCTGGCGGTCATGGCGTGAATGTCTATCCCGTCCCTGAATGCCTGTTTCAGCGCCGGAATATCCGCGACATGGGCGAGTATTCTCAATTCGATCTGGCTGTAATCCAGACTGACCAGACGATGCCCCGGCGTCGCCACGAATGCCTCGCGGATACGGCGGCCTTCATCGCTGCGCACCGGAATATTCTGCAGGTTGGGATCGGTAGAGGCCAGCCGCCCGGTCTGCGCTCCGGCGATGGAGTAGCTGGTATGGACCCGGCCCGTATCCGGGTTCACATGGGACTGAAGCGCATCGGTATAAGTCGATTTCAGCTTGGCCACCTGCCGCCAGTCCAGGATCCGCGCGGGCAGGTCATGACCCTCGGCCGCCAGATCCTCCAACACGTCGGCACTGGTGGAATAGGCCCCGGTCTTGCCCTGCTTGCCGCCCGACAGGCTCATCTTGTCGAACAGAATTTCACCCAGTTGCTTGGGACTGCCGACATTGAATTTTTCGCCCGCAAGCTGGTGAATTTCTTCCTCCAGTTGCGCCATTTTCTGTGCAAAGGCATTCGACATGCGCTTCAGCGTATCGCCATTGACCTTCACCCCGGCCATTTCCATATCGGCCAGAACCGGAATCATCGGACGCTCCAGCGTTTCGTAAGCGGTCGTCACCCGCTCGCTGGACAATAGCGGCGCAAAATGCTGCCACAGGCGCAATGTCACCTCGGCATCCTCGGCGGCATAGGGGGCAGCCTTGTCGATGGCGACCTGCGCAAAACCGATCTGGGACTTTCCCGAACCGATCAGCTCTTTGATAGGGATGCATTTATGGCCAAGATAACGTTCGGCCAACTCATCCATACCGTGGTTATGGGTCCCCGCATTCAATGCATAGGACATCAGCATCGTATCCGTGACCGGCGTCATGCTGATGCCGTGGCGAGCGAGGATCTTCCAGTCATATTTGACGTTCTGGCCAATCTTCAGGATCGCCGGATCCTCGAGCACGGGCTTTAATGCTGACAGCACATCGGCGGTCTCAAGTTGTCCCGGCAGCCGGTCACCGCTGCCGAACAGATCCCCCTCGCCCTCGACATGGGCCAGCGGGATATAACAGGCATCGCCCGGGCGAACGGCAAGCGAGATGCCGACAAGCCCAGCCTGCATTTCGTCAAGCCCGGTGGTTTCGGTGTCGATGGCGACATGCCCGGTTTCGCGGATATCGTCGATCCAGGCATCAAGGGCGGCAAGGTCGGACAGGGTCTGGTAGCCATTCGCCCCCATCACCGGCAAATCCGGCGCGGCCGGGGCGACGCTTGTCGGAGCAGAGACCACCGCAGGGGCCTCGACTCCCAGTTTCTCTGCCACGCGGGCGGTCAGGGTCCGGAATTCCATCCGGCTCAGGAAGTCCAGCAGCGCTTCGGATTCGGGATCGCGCACCTCCAGACTTCCCAATGAGAAATCCAGCGGTGTCTGGCAATCCAGTTGCACCAGTTTTTTCGAGATGCGGATCTGCTCGGCAAAATCGATCAGGGTCTGCCGGCGCTTGGGCTGCCTGATCTCTTCGGCCCGTTCCAGCAGGGCTTCAAGATCTCCGTATTCATTGATCAGCAAAGCGGCGGTTTTCACCCCGATTCCTGGTGCGCCGGGCACGTTATCGACCGAATCCCCGGCCAAAGCCTGCACATCCACCACGCGGTCGGGCCCGACACCAAATTTCTCGGCCACCTCATCCGGGCCGATGGCCTTGTTCTTGATCGGATCCAGCATGTTCACGCCCTGCCCGACAAGCTGCATCAGATCCTTGTCACTGCTGACAATCGTGACCGCGCCGCCCGCATCGCGGGCCTGACAGGCCAGCGTCGCGATAATATCATCGGCCTCGAATCCTTCCGTCTCGATGCAGGCGACATTGAAGGCCCGCGTCGCCTCACGGGTCAGAGGGAATTGCGGGCGCAGATCCTCGGGCAATTCCGGGCGGTTGGCCTTGTATTCCGGATAAATATCATTGCGAAAGGTTTTCGAGGAATGATCGAAAATCACCGCGACATGGGTCGGCGCGTTGCTGCCGTTCTGGTCACTGATATATTTCCACAGCATATTGCAGAAACCCGCCACCGCCCCGATCGGCAGCCCGTCGGATTTCCGGGTCAGCGGCGGAAGCGCGTGATAGGCGCGAAAAATGAACGCCGATCCATCGATCAGGTGAAGATGGCAGCCTTTGCCGAAGCCGGTCGAAGTCATGGGTCATCCTTTCGCGCTGTTATCCGGTTTTGGCACGAAGTGACGGCGGGGCAAAGGGGGCGTTGTCCCCCTTGCGGTTCAAGGATCGGCAAGCTGCGTCTCATTGCCAGTCCTGGGGCGCAGCACAAGCGCGCTGCCAAGACCGGGTGGCGGCACATGCGCCAACCACCACGCAAATGCGAAGAACACCATCGTCCGCCAGGACGGGCGGCTCCAGACCGGCATGCCCAGAGCGGTCAGGAGTTCGCCTGCTTCGCCCGCCTGCCCGGCGCGAACAAGGACTCGGACACCGCCGATCGCCTGCGACAGATTCGAGAGCGTCAGTCCGGAATGCCTGTCGGTCGCGACCGGGTCGAAGCCATGCGCTTCCAGTACGCCCATCAACATCGCAACATCCGCAGCCCCATCTCCGACCGCAATCTGTTCCATAGCGTCTGTCATGCCGCTTTCTACCGCCAATCCGACCGATATCTGACATGCAGTGGAACGGAATGGCAAGCCGTGCCGATTACTGCGGTATTTTCGGCTTTTCACCCGGCGCAGTCGTGAACAGATCGGCCCATTCGGGATGCTTGGCATATTGCGCCTGCACATAAGAGCATAGCGGAATGATGGTAAAGCCGTTCGCCCGCGCATCCTCGACCATATGACGGACCAACGCCCCCGCGGCGCCCGTGCCCCGCAGTTCTTCGGGGGCGCCGGTGTGATCGGCACTGATCCGCCCTTCTCCGCGGCGCGTAAAGGTCAGTTCGGCCTCCGCATCGATTCCCGCGACATGCGCCACATAGCGACCATGCCGGTTGTCGATGTCCTCCTTGGTGATGGTAATATCCGCCATCCTATTCTCCTTTCAGCCAATCCTGTACAATCGCCACATCATCCTGCGTGATTTCATGGCCCGCGGAAACCGAGCGCGCGTCAAGATCGGCGCCGCTCGCCTTCAGCCAATCATTCAGACGCGCAGCATATGGCCCATAAGGATCCCGTGCACCGGTCACCGTCAAGACCCGTGTTCCGCTTATGCTGCTTACCGGCAAATCCTCCAGCGCGGCCATCGCACGCAACAGGACGGCCCGGCGCAGCAGCCCCGGATGCAGCGCCATCACCGCCGCCGCGAAATTCGCGCCGTTGGAATATCCCAATACGGTCATGCGCTCCGGGTCCAGATCATAGGCCGCAATCGCACCATGCCAGAACGCCTCGAAAGCGGCCGCCTCGGCACGGATATCGTCCTGATCGAAACTGGTCATGGTAATGCGGCGGAAGAACCGCGGCATACCCTCTTCGTTCGACCGTCCGCGCACCCCCAGCAAACGCGCCGCCGGCGCGATCTGATGCGCAAGCGGCATCAGATCGGCCTCATCCCTGCCCGAACCAGGCAGCAGGATCAGGGCAGAACCATCCGTTGTGTCGGGCTGGTAGATACGGTGGATAAAGGGAAGCTCTCTCATCGGAATCCTTTCCTCGCCCGGACGGGCGAATTGCGGAAGTGACACGCGCAGATCATCCGCGCGGCCCGCAAAATGCGGAGGGATCATCAGCGTCTCACCCAACCGGGCCTCATCCACGCCCATGCCGGGACCGTCGGTCGCCAGTTCGATCAGGATACCGGCGGGTTCGCGGACATAAAGCGAGGTGAAATATTTTCGATCATGCAGCGTAACCTCGCCGCTGTTCAGGCGCGACAATTCGGCATGATGCGCCGCGATCGCGTCGGTGTCGGCCATCCGAAAGGCGACATGATCAATCACGCCGCTGCCGGGAATGCTTGGGACAAAGCCCGAAGCATCGCGAATATCGACGGCGTCGCTGTCCGAGATCAGCCTTACGACGCCTCCTTCCACCGGCCCGGGCCGATAGCCGAAACGGCCAAGGAAAGCCACCGTCTGTTCGGGCAGTTCCGACCATAACGTGACCGAGCGCAACCGCTGCGGCGCGTCAGGCCAGCCCTGATCCGGCACATCCGTCCCGACCAGCTTGACGATGATCCCGTCCGGATCTTTCAGCCGCAGAACCGGCTCACCGAATTCGCGGGCAGGTCCCTCGACAGGCAGCTGGTGCTGCATGGCGCGGGTCAGCCAGTCCCCGATCCGAGCGCGCGGAATGGAAAGGGCGATCTCGGCCACCTGTCCATGCCCTACACGTCCGGCGGCTCCATCCTGCCAGATCAGAAAACTGACCAGGCTTCCCGGATCACCTGCCGCATTGCCGTAAAACAGATGCAACTGCTCGGCATCCTCGAAACCCGCGCTTTGCTTGACCAGCGAAAGTCCCAGGAATCCCATCCAGAAATCGACATTCGCCTGAACATCGCGGGTGATCGCCGTCACATGATGAATACCGCTGGTCATGACCCGGGCTCCTTTCTGCCTGCGTGTAAGATGCGCCATCTGCCGGCCCGCTGCCAGCGGCGTGACAGCCAACCCGGCGTTCGCGAATCCAGAACGTGTTTCCTCTTGGCCGTTCGCGAAAATCGGCCCATTCTGATCAATATCACAAGGAGGCACCTATGAGTTGGAACCCCGCACTGGCCCCCGGCTGCCCGGACGAGATCGGACCGGATGCCATCGAGACCCTGATCGTTCCCCGCGCCCGCGACCTTGGCGATTTCGAGGTCCGCCGCGCCCTGCCCGCCCCGAAACGGCAGATGGTCGGGCCGTTCATCTTCTTCGATCAGGCCGGACCCGCCGAATTTCTGACCGGGCAAGGCGTGGATATACGCCCGCACCCGCATATCGGGCTGGGCACCGTAACCTATCTTTTTCGTGGCGATTTCCATCATCGCGACAGTACCGGCGCCGATCAGGTCATCCGTCCCGGAGAATTGAACTGGATGGTCGCAGGCAAGGGCGTCACCCATTCCGAGCGGACCTCGGCCACGGCGCGTCAGGGGCCGAACAGCCTGTACGGAATTCAGACATGGATCGCGCTGCCGGAAAGTCACGAAGACATTGCCCCCACATTCGAGCATCATGGCAAGGGCACCCTGCCCGAAATTCACGATGAAGGCATCGAGGCCCGGCTGATCCTGGGTCGCGCTTATGGCGAAACTGCCCCGGCCAAAATGTATTCCGACAGCTTTTATCTCGACGTAACTCTGGCGGCTCGGGCGCGTTTTCCCTTGCCCAAGGATCACGAAGATCGCGGGCTTTACATCACCGAGGGATCGATCCGTATCGCCGGACAGGAATTCGAGGCCGGGCAGATGATGGTCTTTCGTCCCGGCGACGAGATCACCGTGGCGGCAGGCGATCGCGGTGCAAGGCTGATGGCCCTTGGCGGCGAAACGCTGAACGGTCCTCGGTATATATGGTGGAATTTTGTCGCATCCTCGCGCGAAAAGATCGAAGAGGCAAAGCGCGAATGGCGCGAGGCCCGCTGGGGTCAGGGGCAATTCGACCTGCCACCTGAAGATCAGGACGAGTTCATCCCGCTTCCGGATTGATCGGCTTGCCGAGGTCTCTTCTCATCTTCCTGCAAGGAATATCCGGGCGGGGCTTCTCGCTGCCGCTTCGCCAGAGTAAAGAGATGATATGGTTGATTACGATGCATTACGCGCACGAATCCGCGCCCTGACCCAAGGCGAAACCGATGAGGTTGCGCTTATGGCCACGTTGGCCTGCGAAATCCACAATTCGGACGATCGTTTCGACTGGACCGGATTTTATCGCGTTGTCGCGCCTGAACTGCTGAAGATCGGCCCCTATCAGGGTGGTCATGGCTGCCTTGTCATCCCGTTCTCGCGCGGGGTGTGCGGTGCGGCGGCACGCAGCGGCGAGGTTCAGATCGTCGCTGATGTCGAGGCATTTCCGGGTCATATCGCCTGCTCCAGCACGACCCGCTCGGAAATCGTATTGCCGGTATCCGGCAAGAGCGGACGGTTGATTGGCGTGCTGGATATCGACAGCAACCGCGCAGATGCCTTCGGACAACAGGACGCCACGCGGCTGGCAGAGATATTGGAGGAAGTTTTCGATGGGGTCTGAATTTACCGGGCATTGCCTGTGCGGAGACGTGCGCTTTCGCGGGCAATGGGATGACGCCGGATACAGCGCGTGCCATTGCGGTCAGTGCCGTCGCTGGTCCGGCCATCTCTGGGCCAGTGCGGTTGCGCGCACATTGACCATCGATGGACCGGTGAGATGGTATCGCTCTTCCGACGAGGCAGAGCGCGGCTTTTGTCCGGAATGTGGCAGCAGTCTGTTCTGGCGGATGATCGGCTCGGACCAGACGGCCGTGGCATCGGGAGCAGTGGATGAACCCACGGGTTTGCAGCTGACCGGGCATATATTCGTGACCGACAAGGGGGACTATTACGAGATCGCAGATGGTCTGCCGCAAGAGGCGCAACCGTGATCTGGGAAACATTGGCCAATATTCCGTTGGCGCAGCTCATGACCTTCATCGCGGGCGGGCTGGTGCTGAATTTCGCACCCGGTCAGGACGTGTTCTTCGCCAGCGCCTGCGGTATTCAGGGCGGACCAAAGGCCGGAATACTGGCCGGTCTGGGGGTTGGTCTGGGCGTATTGATGCATCTGACCATGGCGACGGTCGGGCTGGGGGCAATCGTCGCCACGCATCCCGGCATCTTGACGGCAATCAAATATGTCGGTGCCGCCTATCTTCTGTGGCTTGCGTGGAAAAGCTGGACCGCGGGGCCAGTGGACCCTTCGGCGAAAGGCAGTGTGCGGCCCTGGAACATCATTCGTCGGGGCTTTCTGTCCAATGCGATGAATCCCAAGCCGGTGCTGTTCCTGCTGGCATTCCTGCCTCAGTTCACGAATCCGGCCTGGGGGCCGGTCTGGCAGCAGATACTGGGACTTGGGCTGATCTTCATTGTGACCGGGACCATCGTCACGATG
This sequence comes from Paracoccus onubensis, assembly GCF_003591515.1. GTDB lineage: Bacteria > Pseudomonadota > Alphaproteobacteria > Rhodobacterales > Rhodobacteraceae > Paracoccus > Paracoccus onubensis. Next base: position 286,222 of record NZ_QZCG01000002.1, on the reverse strand, counting down.
GGGTATGGTATCGTTGGCGGACTTGCAGGTCAGGTGATCGGAAAGCGGCTTGGGCTGGTCAACCGGATCGCGGCATTCATGTATGCCGGACTGGCGCTGCGCCTCGTGGCGAAATGATATCTGTTTACGCGCCACCCTCGGATCCGCCCGAGGTTATCCATGCCGATCATGAAATTCTGGTCGTGGCGAAGCCTTCTGGCCTGCTTTCGGTTCCCGGACGGGGCCCCGACAAAGCGGACTGCCTGATCGAGCGGCTGCGCGGCGCCTTTCCGACCGTGCTGCTGGTGCACCGGCTGGATCTGGATACATCCGGCGTGATGATCTTTGGCCTGACTCCGCATGCACAGCGATTCCTGTCGAAGCAATTCGAGGAAAGGCAGGTCAAGAAAACCTATATCGCCCGCGTATATGGGCGGCTGGAGCCGAAAACCGGCCGGGTCGATCTGCCTCTGATCGTGGATTGGCCCAACCGGCCCCGGCAAAAGGTCGATCACACCGAAGGACGGCCCGCGCAAACGGATTGGCGCGTCATCCGCGCCTCGGATGATGAAAGCAGGGTGCGGTTATTTCCATTGACCGGGCGCAGCCATCAGCTTCGGGTGCATATGGCCGAGACAGGACATGCCATCCTTGGCGATCCCCTTTACGCGACGGGGGAAGCTGCGGATTTTTCAAGATTGATGCTCCATGCCGAGGGCCTGCGCATCAGGCATCCCGATAGCGGAGTACAGCAAAGTTTCAGCCTGCCCGCCCCGTTCTGACGCCCCGCGTTTCCCGGCCCACGATTCGCTGGGCGGGTTCCCTACCAGCGAAGGATCGCAGATCCCCAGCTTAACCCGCCGCCGATGGCTTCGGTCACAAGAAGATCTCCGGGTTTGAACCGGCCCTCGTCATTCGCAACGGACAGGGCAAGCGGGATCGAAGCGGCCGAGGTGTTGCCATGATCCGCGACAGTCAGGACAACCTTCTCCATCGGTAGGCCCATCTTCTGCGCCGTGGCCGAAATGATTCGCAGATTGGCCTGATGCGGCACCAGCCAATCGACATCCGCCGGGGCCAGACCGGCCTTGTCCAGAGCGGCATGCGCCGTCTTGGTCAGCTTTTCGACCGCATGACGGAAAACCAGATTGCCCTGCATCCGCAGCTGCCCTGCAGTCCCGGTCGTCGAAACGCCGCCATCGACATACAGCAATTCGCGATACTGGCCGTCACTGTTCATGTCGCAGGCAAGGATGCCGCGGTCACTGTTATCCCCCTTGCCCTCCTGCGCTTCCAGAACGACTGCACCCGCACCGTCGCCGAACAACACGCAGGTACTGCGATCGCTCCAGTCCATGATCCGCGAAAATGTTTCCGAGCCGATGACCAGAAGCCGATCGGCCTGCCCCGAGCGGATCAGGGCGTCGGCATTGGCAAGCGCAAAGACGAAGCCGGCACAAACGGCCTGAACATCAAAGGCAAAGCCTCGGGTCATTCCCAGTCCGGATTGCACGATGGTCGCCACTGCCGGAAAGGTCAAATCCGGTGTCGAGGTCGCAAGCACGATTCCGTCCAGATCCTCCGGCCTCAATCCCGCCTTGTCCAATGCGGCGCGACCGGCGCGGATTCCCAGATCGCCGGTGGTCTCTCCTTCTGCCGCGAAATGCCGCCGCTCGATGCCGGTGCGTGTGCGGATCCATTCATCGGACGTGTCCAGCTTGTCTTCGAACCAGCTGTTCTCGACCACTCTTTCGGGCAGATAATGTCCTGTTCCGGTAATGACCGCGCGCCTTGTTGTCACGATGTGGCTTCTCCTGATTCCGTGCCCAAGGGCAGAGTGGCGGCGCTTTGGGCGACACGGGCGGCCAAGCGGTCCTGAAAACCGGATTTGGTCAACTGAAATGCCAGCTTGATCGCCGCAGAAACGCCCGTGGCATCGGCAGAGCCGTGCGACTTCACGACAGTGCCGTTCAGTCCAAGAAATATCCCGCCATTGACGCGGCGCGGGTCAATTCTTTTCTGCAAACGCTTGAGCGAGGTCATCGCCAATAAAGCCGCGAATTTGGACAAGATCGAATTGGCGAATGCCTGACGCAGGAACTCACCGACCAGTTTCGCCGTGCCTTCCCCGGTCTTGAGCGCGATATTGCCCGTAAATCCATCAGTCACGATGACATCGACGCGCGCGGACGGAAGATCGCCCCCTTCGACGAAACCGACATAGCGGAAATGCCCCGCCTCGGCGGCGGCGGCGATCAGGTCGTTGGCATGTTTCAGTTCTGCCCGGCCCTTATGTTCTTCGGTGCCGACATTCAGAAGCCCGATTCGCGGATCGGGAATGTCCAGACCGTTGCGGGCATAAGATGCACCCATCAACGCGTATTTCAGGAGATCAGATGCATCGGCACGGATATCGGCGCCCACATCCAGCATGACATTGAAGCCGCCCGAATTCTGCGACGGCCACAGGCAAGCGATCGCCGGGCGGTTCACGCCCGGCAATTTCCGCAGCCGCAACATCGACAGCGCCATCAGCGCCCCGGTATTGCCGCAGGACACAGCGGCCCCCGCTTCTCCGGCGCGAACCGATTCGAGGGCGGACCACATCGAGGTATCACTGCCCTTGCGCACGATCTGACTGGGCTTGTCGTCCATCTTCACCACGCCTTCGGCATGGCGGATATCACAGCGGCCGACCAATTCCTTGCGCCGAGAGATCAGGCGGCCAAGCTGGCTTTCATCACCATGCACGACAAACCGTATCTCGGGATTCTTCATGGCGCTTTCGGCCATGCCGGCGACGACCACCGCGGGGCCACGATCGCCCCCCATGGCGTCAACCGAAATCACCACGCTTCCCCCTTCTCCAGAGGCGCATGGTGCCGATGTGTTCGGTTCGGTAGTCATCAAATGGCGAAGCCGACCCCGATCAGGCCGCGTCGTCGTCGAGATCGATTTCGTCAGCCTGCGCGATCACTTCGCGGTCACCATAGTGGCCGCAAGACGAGCAAACATGATGCGGGCGTTTCAACTCGCCGCAATTCGAGCATTCATTCGGGTTTCCCGCAACCAGAGCATCATGCGCACGGCGCATGTTACGCTTGGAACGGGTTACGCGGTTCTGAGGGACAGCCATGTCACAACCTCGGTTAGCTGGGTGCCCTGCCCTTGCGGCAAGCGCACCATGTGTATTGAATTCGCAAATGAACCGCGCAGATACGCCATGACGGGCGCGCCTGCAAGCCCTTGCAGCGGTGCTTGAGCGGGAAATGTGTTCTATCCGCCGCCGTGCGCCCGGATCGTGGCGCGAAACCCACGCTTTCGCAAGAGGGTTTCATCGCCGGAGGGCGCAGAAAGGGACGATCCCGTCACTCCTGATTCCCATCGCCTTTCAGCAGTTTGTCCAGACCGGCGAATGGTCTGCGGATTTCAGGCTCTTCGGTGTCGTCCGCCTCTGCCGGCAATTCCGCATCGGGCGCGCGCGGATAATCCGGCAAGGACAGCGTCAGTTCCTCGATCATCACTTCCGTCAGGTCGATGAACTGGCCCAATGGTTCCTGCGTCTCATCCGGCATTTCGACCTCTTCACCTTCAGGTGACTGGAAATGCGGCGAATAATGGCGTTGCACGGGCTGCGAAAGATCGGTTTTCACCGGCTTCAGGGTAATAACGCATGGCTGAACCACGCGCGCCGACAATTGACCTTCCAGTCCCCATGACTCGCCACCCTCGGCCCGCACATGCCCGGAAAATTCAAGCCTGGTCAGCCGCAGAAGCCCCAGATCCTCTGCGATGGCGGCCCGGGTTTCCTCGTCTGGACGCAGAATGAAAGGCGTGGCGGCACGAGGATTCAAATGCGCGACACGCAGACGTTGCGGATGAGATTCGGGGGCGGTCATAATGGTCCTCTGGGGGCCGGCAGGCAGATCGGCATCCACAAGGATACGAAACAGCGATGCCGAACGATGATGGATATTCTTGAGCGTCGGTGACGAGTTTGCTAAGGCGGACGGGCCGCGTCAACAGTCCGAGCAAAGGGAAACCGAATTCATGGCCGCCATACGGCAGATTTTGATTCTGGGCCTAGTGGCCATTCTCGGGCTTGCAGCCTGCTCCCCGGTCTATCGCAATCACGGCTTTGTTCCGCCTGACATTGACCTGGCGCAGGTCGTTGTGGGCCAAACCACGATGGATCAGGTGCCACAGCTTATCGGACGCCCATCCGCGCAGGGGCTGCTGACCGGATCGGGTTGGTACTATGTCGGCTCGCGCTGGCGCCATTTCGGCCCCCAGAAACCGCAGGAAGTCAGTCGCGAGGTCGTGGCGATATCCTTCGATCAGCAAGGTATCGTCCGCAATGTCGAACGATTCGGACTCGAGCAGGGTCGGGTCGTCACGTTGTCACGTCGCGTGACCGATACAAGCGTGACCGAGATCTCGCTGATCGGGCAAATCCTTGGCAACCTGGGCAATTTCCAGGCCGGCGATTTCATCGACTAGGGACGGCATGACCGCGCTTGATGAACTTGCGGTGGTGCCATTCCATGACGCCGCGTCGCCTCAGCGGGCAAGGATGCTGTCGCGGCTGGCGGATACCGAATTGTCGGTTGCGCTGGCCCGCGAACCCGCTGGGGATCGGCTCGAATTGCAGATATTCCCTCTGGAGTCGGGACCGGTCGCGCTGGCCTGCGACGGTGAAGACCGGCTGGCCGGCTTTTTCGGAAAGCCGGTATCCTTTGCCGCGATGCCGGGGCGTGTGCTGGCAGGGCTGCTGCAGCAGGAGAAGGCGGGGTTGCTTGTCAATCCGGGTTTTCCCTCGGAAATGCTGCTTGATGCCGCAATGCTGCACTGGCTGACAGATGCCCTAGCAGCAACGCCCGAGACCGACGAGGCGCGATTGCGCTTGACCGCCGCCGACCCGGCGACGGTCGAGGCATTGGCCGAGCCCTTGGCAATGCGGTTTGCGGATATGAGCGGGCTCATTTCAGCAGCGGCACTTGCCGGAATAGAGGGCGAAAATGGCCCCTCCGGCCATATTCTGCTGATCGCCGGAGCCGCGACCGAACATCAGCCCGCCATCGCCAAGGCGCTTGCCGAGGCGCTTTCCTTCCTGCCCCCGCAACCCGGCGGGGTGGATATCAGCTTCTCGGATACCAGGCCGCCACAAGCCGCCCTGCGTTTCAATCTTGAATCTTCCGAAACGCCGCCCGCAGAAAAGCCGAAGGCTCCCCCGCGATTGCGCTGATCGCCGCCGGACACGCGGGGAACAAGCCTGTTGCGCGGCACTCGCGAAACTGCCAGAAACGACGAATGCAGCTACGTCACAAGGCTTTGTTGGTACATCTTCTGACCGCAACCGGTGCGGTGCTGTCCATGCTGGCGATGCTGGCGGCGGCCCAATCCGAATGGTCGCTGATGTTCCTGTGGCTGGTCGTCGCCTTCGCCGTGGACGGAATCGATGGCCCCCTGGCGCGCAGATACGACGTCAAGACGAACTGGGCCAATTATGACGGCGTGCTGATGGATCTGATCATCGATTACCTGACCTATGTCTTCATTCCGGCTTTCGCATTGTTCCGGTCCGGCCTGCTTTCGGGCTGGACGGGATGGGTCGCGATCATCGTGATCGTTTACGGCAGCGTCGTATATTTTGCCGACACTCGCATGAAAACGAATGATAATTCTTTTGCGGGCTTTCCCGGATGCTGGAACATGGTGGTGCTGGTCCTTTTCGCGGTGAAACCGCATTGGGCCGTGATCATGCTGATCGTGATCGCACTGACGATCGCCACATTCACCAATATCAAGTTCATCCACCCGGTCAGGACGGAGCGCTGGCGGATGATCTCATTACCCGTCGCGATTCTCTGGGTGATCTTCGCCGCCCGCGCCGCCTGGGTCGATTTCCATCCGTCAAGCTGGGCGAACTGGGGGCTCGTGCTGACCTCGATCTGGCTGCTGCTTGCCGGCCCGTTGCAGCAATTGCTGCCAGAGCGCAGATGACCCCTGCAATGTGATCCTTCTGCAGCGATAGACAGGCCCCTGTATAAAGAAGAATACCATGCGGATGCTGAGCAATCGAAAGAGATTTTCCGACCTGACCGAACGCGAAGTGCTGGCGCTTGCCATCTCATCCGAAGAGGATGACGCGCGAATATACCGTAACTGGGCCGAATTCCTGCGCGAAGATTACCCTGCGACGGCGGCGATTTTCGACGGCATGGGCGAGGAAGAGGATGAGCATCGCAGGATCCTGATCGATGCCTATCGGCAGCGTTTCGGTGAAGCTCTTCCGGTGATCCGGCGCGAGCATGTGGCGGGCTATTACAGCCGTCGTCCGGCATGGATGATGCAGAATCTGTCTTTGGAAACCATCCGGGGCGAGGCCGCATTGATGGAACATGATGCGGCGGAATTCTATATTCAGGCGGCGAGGGTCACGACCGATGCGGCCACGCGCAAGCTGCTGGGCGATCTGGCAGCGGCGGAACGCGGGCATGAGCATCGTGCCGAGGAACTTGCCGATGAGCATCTGACACCCAAGGCGCGCGAAGACGAAGGCGCGGTCGCATATCGGAATTTCGTGCTGACATGGGTCCAGCCGGGGCTGGCCGGGCTGATGGATGGCAGCGTTTCGACGCTTGCGCCGATTTTCGCGACGGCATTCGCCACGCAGGACACATCGACGACATTTCTGGTCGGTCTGGCCGCCAGTCTGGGCGCAGGGATAAGCATGGGCTTCACCGAGGCCGCCTCGGACGACGGAATCGTGTCGGGACGCGGATCGCCGATCCGGCGGGGCATTGCCTCGGGGGTGATGACGGCACTTGGCGGTCTGGGTCACGCCCTGCCCTATCTGATTCCGCATTTCTGGACCGCCACGATCATCGCCTGCATCGTGGTTTTCATCGAGCTTTGGGCGATCGCATGGATACAGAACCGCTGGATGCAGACCCCGTTCTGGCGGGCTGCGCTTCAGGTGGTCGTCGGCGGCGGTCTGGTATTCGCAACCGGAGTATTGATTGGCGCAGGTTGACGCCGCAGGGAGGAAAAAATGACCTACAAACCCGTTCCCTTGCCCGATCGGGTGCAGCTTTCTCCGGATATGTCGCTGGCGAAACTGCGGGACTTCCGGGATTACATGCGGCGACGGCACAGCGTACGGGACTTCGCGGATACGCCCGTCTCGCGCGAGGTGATCGAGACCTGCATCGAGGTTGCAGGAACGGCGCCTTCCGGGGCAAACCAGCAACCTTGGCATTTCGTGGTCATCGGCGATCCCGCGATGAAAGCCCGCATCCGCAAGGCGGCAGAAGAGGAAGAGCAGGCTTTTTATGCGGGCGGCGGCGGGGATGAGTGGCTCGCCGCTCTGGAACCGGTCGGCACCGGACCGGACAAGCCGCATCTGACGATCGCGCCCTGGTTGATCGTGGTTTTCGCACAGCGTTACGGACTGAGCGGCGGCGAAAAACGCAAACATTACTATGTTCCCGAAAGCGTTGGTATCGCCTGTGGAATGCTGATCGCCGCGATTCATCACGCCGGGTTGGTCACGCTGACCCATACGCCCAACCCGATGCGCTTTCTGAACGAATTATGCGGCCGGCCAGTGAATGAAAAGCCGGTGATGATCCTGCCTGTCGGCCTGCCCGCGGATGACGCGGTCGTTCCGGAAATCGCCAAGCGCAAGAAGCCACTTGGCGAGATCCTTTCGGTTTTCTGATATCCTGTCCGACATCCCGGTCCCGTTGTCGGATTGAATACCGGTTCTGTCCCGGAAACGCTTAACCCTTCAGCCCCAGATCCATCAGGGACTGGATTTTTTCCTTGGATGTTTCCGCCACGACGCGCCCCAGTTCCTCTTCTCCGCGCAGGACGACAAGGGTCGAGCGACGCGGAATATTCATCTCGCTGACGATAGGTTTGTCTTTCCACATATCCCAATCGGCCAGCATGAAGGTCATGGCCTTGTCATAAGCTGGGTCCTCTTCGCGCAGGGCCGAGATCACCCTTGCCTGCGCCGCACAGGTCGTGCACCAGCTTGCCTTGAAATCAAGAAAGACGGTTTCGCCATTTGCCAATGCCTGCTCAAGCGCCTTGGGGTCGTAAATCACAAAATCATTTTCAGGCGTCTTATTCGCGAGCGTGACATGGGGCAGCGCAAATGTCAGGGCAGTACAGACGGTCAGAAAATTTCGGCGTTTCATGATTGGTAATCCTTCCTTGGTTGAAAATCAGATCGAGACAGAAAGATCCTGCAACCAGATCGGTAGATACTGGACGGCAAGAAATTCGAGATATTGAACGAACCCGGACATCAGGGCGATTCCGACAAGGATGAAGATGATCCCGATGACCGGTCGCGCCCTTATCGCCAATGCCTGCGCCCTTGCGCGGTTGCGCATCAGAAGATCGCGGGCGCCATATCCAAGCGCGAGGATCAGCGTGGCGACCCCGAAGGAAAATGCCAGCATGATCGCCCCTGCCTGAAACAGGCTTTCACCACTGCTGGCCAGGGCAATCGCCCCGCCAAGTGTCGGCCCGATGCAGGGGCTCCATGCGGCGCCAAGCAATGCGCCGCCTAAAGCCTGCCCCATCAGGCCGTGATTCCGGGTCTGGTCGATCCGGGCATCCGCGCGGGCGGCAAGCCCGGCAGTCGCGGTCTGGAACACGGTACCTGCCTGCGGCAGCAGCAATGCCGCGCCGAACAGCATCATGCCGATAGCCGCGATCATATTCAGCCTTTCCTCGGTCAGGCCAAGCGCCTGGCCGAAAGCCGCGACGAACAGGCCAAGAATGACAAAGGAAACGCTCATCCCGGCGGCCATCGCCACGGGGCCAAGCCGGTGTTGTCCCAGCGCCGAACCGATGACGATGGGCAGAACCGGCAGCACGCAGGGATTGATAAGCGTCAGCAAACCCGCGAGATAGGCAAAAATCAATGTCATCCTGTTCTCCTTTGCATGGAGATACGGATGTCCATTCGATGCCGTTACAAGGGCCGCCTCACGTTTCCGAGATGCATCCTGATCCCCTGTAATCCGCCCTCCGCCGTGGCCAAGGGCATTCTGTCCGTCCCGGCATCACGCGCCTTTCGGCCGGAACGCCCCGATCTTCGCCGGGTCGGTTTCGATCCGGGCGGCACCGATCAGATCAAGGCAATAGGGTACCGCCGCGAAGACCGCATTCATGCAGGTCGCGATCGCAGAGGGTTTGCCGGGGATGGTGATGATCAGGGTTTCTCCCCGGATCACCGCCGTCTGACGCGAAAGAATCGCGGTCGGCACCTCGGTCAGCGAGGCGCGGCGCATTTCCTCGCCGAACCCCGGCAGTTCCTTGTCGGCCACATCCATGACCGCCTCGGGGGTCTGATCGCGGGGCGCGGGGCCGGTGCCGCCGGTCACAAGGATCAGATCGGCGCCATTATCGGCCAGTTCACGCAGCTTCACGGCAACGCATTCGCGGCCATCCGGGATGATATGGCGGTCGATCTCGATGGGTGAGACGACCACGTCACGCAACCAGGTTTCGGCCCCCGGACCGCCCTTGTCCTCATATTCGCCGCGCGACGCCCGGTCGCTGACCGTGACAATCGCGATCCGGGCAGTCAGGCGCTGTTCGCTCATGGCTTGAAACGGGCGTTGCGGTTGCTGATCAGTTTCAGCCGCAGCGCATTCAGGCGAATGAATCCCGCCGCATCCTTCTGATCATAAGCGCCCGCATCGTCTTCGAAGGTCACATGCGCCTCGGAATAAAGCGAATGATCCGACCAGCGGGCCACGGTCCGCGCCAGCCCTTTATAGAGTTTCAGCCGCACCGTGCCGGTCACATGCTCTTGCGACTTGTCGATCAGGGCCTGCAACATCTCGCGCTCGGGCGAGAACCAGAAACCGTTATAGATCAGTTCCGCATATTGCGGCATGATCTGGTCTTTCAGATGCCCTGCCCCGCGATCCAGCGTGATCTGCTCGATCCCGCGATGCGCCTCAAGCAGAATGGTGCCGCCCGGAGTTTCATAGACGCCGCGCGACTTCATCCCGACGAAACGGTTCTCGACCAGATCGAGGCGGCCGATACCGTGCCTGCGGCCATATTCGTTCAACGCGGTCAGAAGCGTGGCCGGAGACATCGCCTCGCCATTGATCGCCACCGGATCGCCCTTCTCGAAACCGATCTCGATGAATTCCGGCTGATCGGGGGCGTTTTCCGGATGATCGGTGCGTTGATAGACGTAATCCGGCGCTTCCTCGCCCGGATCCTCCAGCACTTTTCCTTCGGACGAGGTATGCAGAAGATTCGCGTCCACGCTGAACGGCGCCTCGCCCCGCTTATCCTTGGCGATGGGAATCTGGTTCTGTTCGGCGAATTCCAGCAGCCTGGTCCGTGAAGTCAAATCCCATTCGCGCCATGGCGCAATGACCTTGATCGCGGGATCAAGCGCATAAGCGGCGATCTCGAAGCGCACCTGATCGTTTCCCTTGCCGGTCGCACCATGGGCAACCGCATCGGCGCCATGCTCTTGCGCGATCTCGACCAAGCGCTTGGAAATCAGTGGACGCGCAATCGAGGTGCCAAGAAGATACTGCCCTTCATAGACCGCATTGGCCCGAAACATCGGGAAAACGAAATCGCGGGTGAATTCCTCGCGCAGATCCTCGATATGGATATTCTCGGGCTTGATGCCCAGCATCTCGGCCTTCTTGCGGGCAGGCTCCAGTTCTTCGCCCTGCCCCAGATCGGCCGTAAATGTGATGACCTCGCAACCATATTCGGTCTGAAGCCATTTCAGGATGATCGAGGTGTCGAGCCCGCCCGAATAGGCAAGGACGACTTTTTTCGGCGCGTCGGACATGCGTTCAACCTTTTGTCAATTTTCCCGGGGAATAAGCCTCTTTCGCGGCTGTCACAAGAGCAGGCGCCGGTTTAACTGCCGGTTTCGCACCGCGATGGCCATTTCACGAGAATATTTGCCGCCGGGACCCGGCACTTTACATCGGATCCGCCCCTATCACGCAACGCCCCCTTGCCAATTCCGTTCATTCGCGGCATGGGCAAGACCATGGAAAACTTCGCTCAATCCGTCCGTCAGGCCGAGGCCGCGCTACGCGACCTGTTCGAGCCGACTCCGCTTCAACGCAATGACCATCTTTCTGCGAATTTCGGCGCCGATATCTGGCTCAAGCGCGAGGATCTGACCCCGGTCCGCAGTTACAAGCTGCGCGGCGCCTATAACGCCATGCGCAAGCTGATCGAAAGCGGCGCGGGCAGCAATGCGCATGTCGTCTGTGCAAGCGCGGGCAATCATGCTCAGGGCGTGGCCTATGCCTGCCGCCATTTCGGCGCGCGTGGCACGATCTTCATGCCGGTCACGACTCCGAAGCAGAAGATCGACAAGACCCGGATCTTTGGCGGCGACTCCATCGAGATCGTGCTGACCGGCGATTATTTCGACCAGACATTGGCGACCTCGCAGTCATTCGCGACCGAACATGGCGCCCAATTCCTAAGCCCCTTCGATGCCGCCGACGTGATCGAGGGGCAGGCAACGCTGGGTCTGGAACTGCTGGAACAACTGGGTCATGCGCCAGATCTTGTTGTCTTGCCCGTGGGCGGCGGTGGCATGTCCTCGGGCGTGGTCCGATATCTGGGCGAAACCGCACCCGAAACCGGCTTCGCCTTTGCCGAACCCCTTGGCGGGGCCTGCCTGCACGCGGCATTGAAAACCGGCGCGCCCGTCGCCCTGCCCGCCATAGATACATTTGTCGATGGGGCAGCCGTCGCCCGCATCGGCGGCCTGCCATTCGAAACCCTGTCCCGCTTCTCGCCCGAGGATGTGCATATCGCGCCCGAGGATCGCATCTGCCGCACCATGCTGGAGATGCTGAATGTCGAGGGGATCGTGCTTGAGCCATCCGGCGCGCTTGCCATCGACGTCTTGTCCGATATCGGCGATCTGACCGGCAAGACGGTGGTCTGCGTCTGTTCCGGCGGAAATTTCGATTTCGAGCGGCTTCCCGAAGTGAAGGAGCGCGCGCAGCGCTTCTCGGGCGTCAAGAAATATTTCGTGCTTCGGATGCCGCAGCGGCCCGGCGTGTTACGCGATTTTCTTCAGCTTCTTGGCCCGGACGACGATGTCTCACGCTTCGAATATCTCAAGAAATCCGCCCGCAACTTCGGGTCGGTGCTGATCGGGATCGAAACCAGCGAACCGGCCAATCTGATCGCTTTGATGGAGCGTCTGGACCACTCCGAATTCACCTATCGCGACATTACCAGCGACGATTTGCTTTCGGAATTGCTCGTATAACCACAGATTTTGCTCTGCCGGAGGTCATGGAACCCCGGCGGGCATCACGACCGCCGCCTTTTCCCGCCATAGCGCAGCGCGATCGTCAGCATCTCCCTTGCACCCGGATCGGCAAGCATGGCTGCCGCCCGTCCGGCAGGAAACCAATGCGCTTCATGGCCGGGCTCGGTTGGTGCCGACACTTGCATGACCGGGCGCGCAATCCAGACCGAGCACAGCTTTTCCGCGTAAAACCCATATTCCGGCATGAAACAAAACCTTCGATAGGCCCCAACCCTCCGTGGCGGGGCTATCGTCCAGCCGGTTTCTTCCATAACCTCGCGATGCAGCGCGTAAATCGAAGCCTCGCCAGGATCTATCCCCCCTCCCGGAAGCTGGAATTCAGGCTCGGCCCCATCCTGATATGTCAGCAAGATCCGTCCCTCACGTAACAGGACGGCATAGGCTCCGGGTCTGCGTCGATATTGCCGCCCCGGCTCGGGGGTTGCGCCAAAACGTGGGATCATCGGCTTTTTCTTTGCAAGAACTGAAACGCTCGACGCAGGCACGGCGCCTGACAACCCACAGCACATGGAGGCCCATCCATCCGCTTTCCGGTTTTCTTCGCAAACCGCCTCATCCGCCCAGCGCGATCCCTTCGCGGCGCGGATCGGCGCCCCCCGAAAGCCCTTCCGGTGTAATGGCAATGCCGTGAAGACCGGAATTCAGATCCGTCTCTTCGACCTCAAAACCGATATCCTGCAGCGGTTGCGTCAACTCAGCGGCGCTTGTCCCGGCCTCGACATCCATCGGACCGAAGCGATTGACGATATTCGGCAGGCCGATTGCCTGCTGAACATCCAGCCCCCAGTCCAGATAGCCGATGATCGCCTTTGCGGTATAGCCGATGATCTGGCTGCCACCCGGAGATCCGATCACCAGCACCGGCTTGCCATCCTTCAGCACGATGCTGGGCGTCATCGAGGATCGCGGCCGTTTGCCCGGTTCCAGCCGGTTGGCAATCGGATAGCCTGCCTCGTCATGCGTTTCGAATGAGAAATCGGTCAACTCGTTGTTCAACAGGAATCCCTGCGTGAACAGGCGCGATCCAAAGCCGTTCTCGATGGTCGTGGTCATCGAGAGGGCATTTCCCTCAGCATCGACGATCGAGATATGCGAGGTCGAGGGAAGTTCCAGCGCGCTGTCCTGCCCCCAGTTCATCGCATGCGACCAGCCGGGAGAACCGGCAGTGACCTCGGGCAAGGCATCATCACCGGCCAGCAGTTTCCCCCGCTCGGCCAGATATTCCGGCGCGACCAGCCCTTCGACGGGAACCGGAACGAAATCGCTATCGGCCATGTAACGCTCGCGATCGGCGAATGCCAGGCGCGAGGCATCCGCGATCAACCGCCAGCTTTCCGGATTTTCGGCCCCCAGCGAGGCCAGATCATAACCGCCCAGCATGCCAAGAATCTGCCCCATGGTCAGTGCCCCCGAGGAAGGGGGCCCCATCCCGCAGACATCGTGATCCCGATATTCCGCACAGACGACGGGACGTTCCTTGACCCGATAGGCAGCAAAATCACCCAGTGCCAGCAGGCCGGGATTGCCCTCGGCATTGCGCACGGTATTGACGATTCCCTCGGCAATCTCGCCGCTGTAAAAGGCGCTGCTGCCCTCTTGCGCCAGCCGTCGAAGTACATGCGCATATTCCGGGTTCTTCAGGCGATCCCCCGCTGCGATCGCCGTACCTCCGGGAAAGAAATATTCCTCGGTCGCGGGGAAGCGGCGCAGCCTTTCACCCTCTTCGGCGACCAGCCCGGCAAGGCGGGGTGAAACGGCAAAACCGTCCTCGGCCAGCGTGATGGCATCATCGAACAACCCGCCCCAGTTCACCTTACCCCAGCGGCGATGCGCCTCTTCCAGAAGCGCGGGCGTGCCGGGCGTGCCGACCGAACGCCCACCAACCACCGCATCATAGAATTCCAGCGGCTCGCCTTCCTCATCCTGGAAATAGCGCGGTGTCGCAGCCATCGGTGCAGTCTCGCGCCCGTCAAGCGTGGTCAACTCGCCGCTTTCAGCGTCATACCAGACAAGAAACGCCCCACCGCCAAGTCCCGAACTTTGCGGTTCTACCAATCCCAAAACGATTTGCACCGCCACCATGGCATCCGCCGCGGATCCGCCGCGTTCCAGGACCTTAGCACCCGCTTGGACCGCCAGCGGATTCGCCGCACTCACCATCCAGTTCTGCGCGGTAACCGGTTCGCCCGCTTCCTTGCTGGTCAATGCCGCCCGCGCCGCCTCGGAAAGATCGGCAAAGGCATCGCTTTCCGTGCTGGTTTCAGAACTCGCAGCTTCAGGAGCGACGGCATCCGTCGCCTGCTGCGCCATCCCCGGAAATGCCCATGCGCTGCCCAATAGCAGCGCCGTCACAAGACTGAACCTTGTCATGACTGCCCTCTCCATGCCTATCGCGATCAGGGGCAGTTTGTCGTGCAGCACTGCCGGGCGCAAGACACCCGATTACTCTTCGGCGGCAAGCGCCTTTTCAAGTTCCGGCAGGAAACGGTTGGTGTAATCCTCGCGGACCATCGGCCCCGCAAAGCGATAAAGGATTTCACCCTCGCCATTGATGATGAATGTCTCGGGCGGCGCGCTCACGCCCCAGTCGATCGCCCCGCGTCCCTTGGGATCGGTTGCCAGAGCATGATAGGGATCACCGTCCTTTTCCAGAAATTCGATCGCATTGGCCTCGGGGTCTTTCAGATCGATTCCGTAAACCGGCATGTCTTTCGACAATTCCATCAGCGTCGGATGCTCGGCCCGGCAGGGCGGACACCAGCTTGCCCAGAAATTCACCAGCTTCACGCCCGGCTGGCGCAGCAGCTCATCAGTCAGCTGCTCCTTGCCGGGTAATGTGGTCTGCGGCACGGCAGGCGTTTCGCGCCCGATCATGGTCGAGGGCAGCGATTGCGGATCGTCGCGTCCCATACCCCAAAGGAACAATCCTGCAAGCGCAGCAAAGACCAGCGGCGGCAGAATGACAAGCGGGGAAATCCTAGCCATGTTTCTCGTGCTTCTCCAATTCGCGGCGGGCGCGGGCATTCGCCGCCAAAGTCTGCCAGACGATCCCGATCAGCAGCAGGATGGAAACCCCATAGGCCGCCAGCACCGTTCCGGCATATTTTCCAAGCTCGATCATCCACGCATCTCCCTTGCCTGCAATGCGGCGAGACGCCGCCTTCGGATCTCGGTGCGGGTCCGGATCAGGACAAGCGCCAGAAACAACAACAGAAAACCCAGCATCGAAAGGTAAAGCGGATAGCGGTAAACCGCGCTCATCCTTTCACCCTCGGCGACCGAGAGCGAGGCGCCCTGATGCAGGCCCTGATTCCAGAACATGACCGCATAGCGGCTGAGCAAGGCGAAAACCGAACCGACCAGACACAGCACGCCCGTCAGGTCGGCGGCGCTGTCCGCATCCTCGATCGAGGACCACAAGGCGATATAGCCAATATAGAACAGCAGCAGGATCAGGAACGAGGTCAGCCGCGGATCCCATTCCCACCACGTTCCCCACATCGGCTGCCCCCAGATCGCGCCGGTCGCAAGGGCGATCAGTGTCATCACTGCCCCGACAGGCGCGGCGGCCTTCGCGGCAAGAGCACTGACATGATGCCGCCGGATCAGCCAGATCAACGAGGCGACCAGCATCATCACCCAGATATTGATCGCCATCATCGCCGCCGGCACATGCAAGAAGACGATCTTGACCGTCGAGCCCTGCCGGTAATCTTCCGGAGTCAGGAAGCCCCATGCGACACCGCCTGTCGTGCAGATCGCGGCGGTCGCCACCAGCCACGGCAAAACCGCGCCGGAGACGCGCATAAATTTGACAGGATTGGCGTATTCCCAGATCGACATGTGCTTCCCCTATCCCCGGAGCCTGCGCCCCTCAAGCCCGATCACCGCAGATTGACCCGCAAGGCGGCGGCGGCGGCGAACGGCACTAATGCCAGCACCCCCGCCGTGATACCCCCGAGGAACAGCATCGGCGTGAACGGATCCCCGGCTTCGGCGCCCCGTCGGGTGACCTCGGTGCCGAAAATCAGCGTGGGGATATACAGCGGCAGAACCAAGAGCGACAAAAGTAGCCCTCCGCGCCGCAGCCCGACGGTGACCCCCGCTCCGAACGCGCCCAACATGGACAGCGCCGGTGTCCCGATCAGCAGTGACAGGATCAGCCAGGAAACCGCCCCGCCCGGCAGATGCAGCAGCAGGCCGAAGACCGGTGCGGCCACCACCAGCGGCAATCCCGTGGTGATCCAATGCGCAAGCGCCTTGACCGCGACGACGCCCTCAAGCGGAATCGGTGCGGTTGCCAGCAGATCAAGACTGCCATCCTCGTGATCCAGTGCGAAAATCCGGTCCAGCGACAACAGGCTGGACAGCAATGCACCCACCCACAGGATTCCCGGCGCAATCGGGCGCAAAGCCTCGCTGTCGGGACCGACGCCAAAGGGCACCAGCGCGCAAAGGATCAGGAAAAACGCAACCGCCAGACCGAATCCGCCTCCGGCGCGGGTGGCAAGGGTGAGGTCGCGTTTCAGAAGGGCCAGCATCTGGGCCTCTTCATTGCGAAGCCGCGTTGCCCTGCATTACCGCTGACGGCCGGTCCGTTCATGCGAATGCCTCATTGAAGCCTGCGGGCCGTTCGACCCGGCCGGGCGTAGCGCGATACGGGGTCAGATCCAGCACCTGCGCTTCGTCCAGCCCCAGATCGATATGCGTCGCCATCAGTGCTGCCCCGCCACCCGACAAATGCATCCGGATCATGTCGGCAAAGCGCGCGACCGAGGCGGCATCCAGCGAGACGGTCGGCTCATCCAGCACCCAGAGGGGGCGGCCGGATACAAGCAGGCGAGCAAGGCCCAGCCGCCGCTTCTGCCCGGCGGATAATGCGAGCGCCGGGCGGTCGGCAAGCGCGGCCAGATCCATTCGTTCAAGCGCCCGGTCTTCATCGCCGCCGCCGAAAACCTGCGCCCAGAAGCGCAGATTCTCTGCCACGGTCAGAGCGGATTTCAGGCCGTCGGCATGGGCGGCATAAGCCACCGCATCCGCCGCCATCTCGATTCGCCCCGCTACCGGGGGTTGCAGGCCCGCAACGCAGCGCAGCAGGGTCGTCTTGCCGATCCCGTTCGGGCCGCGCAGGATCAGTGCCTTGCCCCCCTGCAAGGTGAAGGATACGCCTTCGACCGCCCGCAGCCCGCCGCGTGCCACGGCAAGGTCATGGACGGCCAGCAGGCTCACAGCGGCAGGAGCGCGCAGGCGACGCGACGCCCTTCTGACAGAGTCACGTTATAGATGCGCGCGGCAGTCGGGGAAGCCATGACCTCGACCATGACGCCGGCATCTTCCAGGGCCTGCGCGAGATCGGCAGGCGGGTGAGCAATCTCTTCGCCCATGCCAAGAAACAGCACGTCGATCTTGCCCGCCAGCGCCAGTAATGGCGCATGATCTTTAATCCCACCCCAGGGCTGCGCGCCACCCGCCTGCACGATTACCGGCCCATACAGCACGTCTCCGCCCACCCGGAAGAAGCCGGGGCCGTAACCGTCGACCGGCTGCGCTCCGTCAAAATCTGTGGGCTTCATTGCCATCAGGGAGCCTCGGCCCCCGGGAAGTCGGGCGAATCCGCCGGGGATTTCTTGGACCAATCGCGCTTGACACCCAACCAGAGCACGATGTTCTTGGCCATGTAGATCGAGGAATAGGTACCGATCACGATCCCGAAGGTGATTGCGAAGACAAAGCTGCGGATCACATCTCCGCCAAGAACCAGCAGGGCAATCAATGCCAGCAGCGTGGTTCCGGAAGTCATCACCGTCCGGCTAAGGGTCTCGTTCACCGACAGGTTCATCACCTCACGCAGTGGCCGTTTCTTGTATTTCATCAGGTTTTCGCGCAACCGGTCGAACACGACCACCGTGTCGTTGATCGAATATCCCACAATCGTCAGCAGCGCCGCCACCGTGGCCAGATCGAATTTGAGCTGAAGCAGGGAAAAGATACCCAAAGTGATCAGCACGTCATGGGCCAGGGACACGATCGCGCCTATTGCGAACTGCCACTCGAAACGCAGCCAGATATAAAACGAAATTCCGACCAGCGCGGCCAGAACTGCGTAAATGGCAGTGTTGATCAACTCGCCCGAGACTTTGGGACCGACCGACTCTACCGAGGGGAAGGTGATTGCCGAATCGACCTCCTGCAACGCTACCTTGACGGCATCAACGGTTTCGGCGCTCGCGGCTTCCGCACCTTCCTGCGCGCTTATACGAATCTGCGCGACATGCTGATCGGGGCCGAATGTCGGATCGAAAACCTCGGAAATCGCCACGTCGCCAAGCCCAAGAGGTTGCAAGGCTTCGCGATAAGTGGCGACATCCACGGATTGCGTCGATTCAGTACGGATCGTGGTGCCGCCCCTGAAATCGATGCCGAAATTCAGCCCGTATATCACCAGAACGACAACCGACAGAACAGCAAACAGCGACGATATACCGAAGGTCAGGGCCTGCCACCGGAAAAAATCGATCTGCGTATTGTCCGGGACCAGTTTCAGACGAAAAGCCATGTTACACCTCGATCTGGCGGGGACGGGCGCGGTGGAACCACATGACTGTCAATAGTCGTGTGACCCAAAGAGCGGTGAAAACCGAGGTGACGATACCGATGGTCAACGTCACCGCAAAACCCTTGACGGGCCCCGAGCCAAGAAAGAACAGGATCGCAGCGACGATCAGCGTCGTGATATTGGCGTCCACGATCGCGGACATCGCCCGTTCATAGCCTAGTTCAATCGCCCGTGCCGGGCCTTTGGCATGTCTCAGTTCCTCTCGTATTCGCTCGAAGACCAGCACATTGGCGTCGACTGCCATACCGATGGTCAGCACGATCCCGGCGATACCGGGTAAGGTCAATGTCGCACCGATCATCGACAGCACACCGAAGAGCAGTCCCATATTGATGGCAAGCGCAATCGAGGCAAAGACGCCGAACTGCCCATATGACAGGATCATCAGGGCAACCACCGCCACGAACCCCACGCCGGCTGCGATCTTGCCCGCATCGACGCTGTCCTGCCCCAATTCCGGGCCGATCGTGCGCTCTTCCAGAAAGTTCAGTTCGGCAGGAAGCGCGCCCGCGCGCAACAGCACTGCAAGGCGATTCGCCTCGTCAAAGGTCATCGAACCTGAAATCTGACCCGAGCCGGTCTCGATCGCCTGCCGGATCACCGGAGCCGAGATGACCTCGTCATCCAATACGATCGCGAAGGGCTGGCCGATATTGGCCGATGTATAATGCCCGAATTTCCGCGCTCCGGACGGGTTGAAACGGAATGTGACCGAAGGAAATCCGTTCTCGTCCGTGGCCGGAAGCGCATCGTTCAATTCTTCACCCGTGACGACCGGGTTTTCTTCGATCGTATAATAAACGCCTTCATTCTCGGCGTCGGGCAGCACGATCTGCCCGATATCGACCGATGCATCCGGGTTCGAGCCGGTACCCGCGACCGGGTTGAATGTCAGTTTCGCCGTCGTGCCGATCAGTTCCTTGAGTTCGGCAGCCGAACCGATGCCCGGCACCTGAATCAGAATACGGTCATCGCCCTGCCGGATAATCGTCGGCTCGCGAGTGCCGACCTCGTCGATACGGCGGCGGACAATCTCAAGGCTTTGCTGCATTGTCCGGTCATTCACGGCGATCTTTTCGGCATCCGACAACTGAATCGTCATCGTTTTGCCGCTGCCCGAGATATCCAGGCTGGACTGCCCCGCCCCTGTCAGACTGGTGATGGGATCCGAAAAGCCGCGGGCGATCTCGATTGCACGGGACATCTGATCGGGATTGGCAATCTCGATTTTCAGCGTCCCTTCCGGCGATTGCACCCGCCGAATCGCGCCGATGGTGGATCGCTCATCCGCAAGCGCGCGACGAAGTTCCGGCCAAAGCCCATCCATCCGCGACTTGTAGACCTGCTCGACCTGCACCTCGGCCAGCAAATGCGCGCCGCCACGAAGATCAAGCCCCAGATTGACCAGACCGCTCGGCAGCCAGCCCGGCCAGCCAGCCTTTGCCGCCTCGAGTTCCGGAGTGCTAGCCCCCGTCCTTTCGATCTGCGTGACGGCGTCGTTATGCGCCTCTACGCGTTTGTAGAACAGGTTGGGCGCGGCATAGGCCAGACCCAGCACGCAGAGCCCGATGATCAGGATACGTTTCCATCGGTCGATCTGAAGCATCTGTTATCCGGCCTTCAGCTATTGGCGGCAACGGGTTGGGTGGCGCTAATCACCTGCGCCACGGTCGAGCGCACCACGCGAACACGCACGCCCTGCGCGATCTCGACCTCCAACTCGTCATCGCGCGCACTGACAACCTTGCCGATCAAACCGCCCTGCGTCACGATCTGGTCGCCCTTTTTCAGCGCGGCCACCATCTCGCGATGCTGTTTCACCCGCTTTTGCTGAGGTCTGATCATCAGGAAATACATGATCGCGAAGATCAGTACCAGCGGGATGAACTGAGCAAAGGCGGCCCCGCCGGAACCACCAGCGGCCTGTGCATAGGCAGGAGTAGCGAACATTCAATTTCCTTTCGGCTGTCGGCCCGGGTCAATATGCCGGACCATCTCACGAGTTGGCGCGCAACCTATCTGCGTGACCGGTTATTGGCAAGAAACCGCATGCCCAAAGCTAACCTTCGGGTTCAGAACCGCGTGAACAAGCTTCCACCTCGTCATGCGGCGGGTATTTCCGGCTTCAATCCACCGGCTGGGCGCGTTCGACCAGACATGCGAAGAAACTGGCGCCGATCGGAGCGATATCGTCGTTGAAATCATAGCCCGGATTATGAACACCCGGCCCATCGCCCTGCCCCAGAAACAGGTAACAGCCCGGGCGCGCGTTCAGCATGTAACTGAAATCCTCGGCCCCCATCTCACGGCCATAATCATCGGCGACATTCGCCTCTCCCACCACCTCACGGGCGGTCTGCGCCGCAAAGGCTGTCTGATCTGGGTCGTTGACGGTAGCGGGATATCCCTCGTGATAGGTTAACGTTGCCGTAACATTGTAGGCCGCACCCTGCCCCGTGCAGATCTCGGACAGGCGGCGGCGGACCATTTCGCGCACATCCGGATCAAAGGTTCGTACGGTACCACAGATCCACGCATCATCCGGCACGATATTATCGGCACTGCCGGTATGGATCTGCGTCACGGACACGACCAGATCGTCCAAAGCGTAATGGTTGCGGCTGGAAATCGTCTGGATCGCAGTCACGATGCCCACGGCCGCCACCACCGGATCCGCGGTCAGATGCGGCATCGCGCCGTGGCCGCCGCGGCCGCTGATATCGATCTCGAAACTGTCCACGGCCGCCATGATCGGCCCCGGCGTGGTATAGAAGCTCCCCTGAGGCTGGCCGGGACTATTATGCATCGCGAAGACCCGGCCAATCCCGAATCGCTCCATGACGCCTTCCTGAACCATGACGTCTCCGCCGCCCCCAGCCTCTTCTGCGGGCTGGAAGATCAACGCCACGCGCCCGGTGAAATTCCGCGTCTCGGACAGATATTTCGCCGCCCCCAGAAGCATGGTCGTATGCCCGTCATGCCCGCATGCATGCATCCGTCCCGGCACGGTCGAGGCCCATTCCGCCCCGGTTGTCTCGGACATCGGCAGCCCGTCCATATCGGCCCGCAATCCGATCGTGTTTCCTCCGCCCTTGCCATTGATAATCGCGACAATGCCGGTCTTTCCGATTCCTTCGTGGATTTCGTCCACTCCGAACTCGCGCAGCTTCCCTGCGACGAATTTCGCCGTTTCATGGCACTCGAATCCCAGTTCCGGATGCTGGTGCAGATACCGTCGCCATGCAGTCATATCGTCAGCGAAGGAAGCGATTCGGTTCAGGACTGGCATGTGGACTCACCCTTCATGCTGTGGCAATCGGTTCATCGGAGCCGAGGACGGGATGAATTGCAATGGCTGACAGCAAGAACGCAGGCGCCGAGATCGCCCGCCTGATCGACATCATGGTCGAGTTGCGGGATCCGAAGACCGGCTGTCCCTGGGATATCGAGCAGGATTTCGCCTCGATCGCACCCTACACGATCGAAGAGGCGCATGAGGTCTCCGATGCCATAGACCGCAAGGCATGGGATGAATTGCCGGGCGAACTGGGCGATCTGCTGCTGCAGGTCGTGTTCCATGCGCAAATGGCGCAGGAACAGGGCATGTTCGATTTTGCGGATTGCGCCGCGGCAATTTCCGACAAGCTGATCTTCCGGCATCCGCATGTCTTTGGCGATGAAAGCCGCGACAAATCCGCCGAACAGCAGGTGAAGGACTGGGAGGCGATCAAGGCCGTCGAACGCGCGGGCAAGGCCGAACGCGGGACATTGGACGGGGTCGCGCTTGGCCTGCCGGCCTTGACACGGGCGGTCAAGTTGCAGAATCGCGCGGCGCGGGTGGGCTTTGACTGGCCCGATGCCGCGAATGTTCTGGACAAGATTGCCGAGGAAACCGCCGAACTGGTTGAGGCGCGCGATCATCTGGGACCGGACGAGCTTGAAGAGGAGTTTGGCGATCTGCTGTTCGTCATGGCCAATCTGGCGCGGCACCTGAAGATCGATCCGGAACAGGCATTGCGTCGCGCGAATACCAAGTTCACCCGAAGGTTTCAGGCAATCGAGGCCGCCCTGGCCTCGGATAACCGCCGCCCGGAGGATAGCGATCTTATCGAGATGGATCGCCTGTGGGATCAGGCGAAGCTGGCCGAAAAAGCCACCGGCTGAACGATCCCGCTTCCGAACCGGCGAATTTGACGGCTATTTCCCGCATGTGACGATCTGTTGAAACTTTGCGCGGTTATCGCTGCAAATCTCAAGCATGGGTTGAATTGTTATCGCTAACAGACTATTGTGTCTCCGAAGCCAGAGGAGGCCGCAAGATGACCCTTCACGCCACCATCGACCGTGTGACCGACCGCGTCCGCGAACGCTCGCAAGCCACCCGCAGCGCCTATCTGAAAAAGATCGCCAAAGCCGCCGAGGATGGCCCTCGCCGCGCGCATCTGTCTTGCGGCAATCAGGCCCATGCCTATGCGGCAATGGATGACAAGGACGATCTGGCGGGGTCGCGCAAACCGAATATCGGGATCGTCACGGCCTATAACGACATGCTGTCGGCGCATCAGCCCTATGAACGCTATCCCGATATCATTCGCCGCGCCGGGCGTGAAATCGGGGTAACTGTACAGGTTGCGGGCGGCGTTCCCGCCATGTGCGACGGCGTCACGCAGGGCCGCGCGGGGATGGAGCTGTCACTGTTTTCGCGCGATGTCATCGCTTTGGCCGCCGGGGTGGCGTTGTCCCATGATTGTTTCGATGCGGCGCTTTACATGGGGGTCTGCGACAAGATCGTGCCCGGGCTGGTGATCGCTGCGGCAACATTCGGCCATATCCCCGCCGTATTCATTCCCGCCGGGCCGATGCCGTCCGGCCTGCCGAATGACGAGAAATCGAAAATTCGCCAGCAATTCGCCGCTGGAGAGGTCGGACGTGACGCGTTGATGGCGGCGGAAATGGCCTCTTATCACTCCCCCGGGACCTGCACTTTCTACGGCACCGCCAACAGCAATCAGATGCTGATGGAATTCATGGGGCTGCATCTGCCCGGCTCCAGCTTCGTGAACCCGAATACGCCCCTGCGCGAGGCCCTGACCGTGGCCGGACTTGAACGCGCGGCAGCGATCACCCGGCTGGGCAACGATTACCTGCCCGCGGGCGAGGTTCTGGACGAACGCGCCTTTGTCAACGGAATCGTGGGCCTGATGGCAACGGGCGGCTCGACCAATCTGGTCATGCATCTGCCGGCCATGGCGCGGGCGGCCGGGGTGCTGCTGGATATCGCCGATTTCCATGATATTTCCGAAAATGTCCCGCTGATGGCGCGGGTCTATCCGAACGGTCTGGCGGATGTGAATCATTTCCATGCCGCTGGCGGCATCGGCTATATGATCGGGCAATTGCTGGAGGCGGGTCTGCTGCATGCCGATGTCAGAACGATCAACGGAACCGGCATGAACGGTTACACAGCTGAACCGAAGCTGGACGGAAGGCGTGTGCGCTGGGAGGCCGGGGCGAAAGAATCCCTGAACGACAAGATCCTCCGCCCGGCCAGCGCTCCCTTTGCCCGGACCGGCGGACTGAAACAGCTGGAGGGCAATCTTGGCCGGGGCGTCATCAAGGTCAGCGCCGTGGCGCAGGAACGCCATGTGATCGAAGCGAAAGCCCGTGTTTTCACAGATCAGGAGCAGGTGAAGGCCGCTTTCAGGGCGGGCGAGTTCATCGAAGACACGATTGTCGTCGTCCGCTTTCAGGGACCGCGCGCGAATGGCATGCCCGAGTTGCATTCGCTGACGCCATGCCTGGCTGTCTTGCAGGACCGGGGGCTTAAGGTCGCGCTCGTGACCGACGGGCGCATGTCGGGGGCTTCGGGCAAAGTGCCCGCCGCGATCCATATCTCGCCGGAAGCATCGGTGGGCGGGCCGCTTGCGCGCGTGCGGGATGGCGATCTCATCCGCATGGACGCCACCATGGGCACGATCGATTGCCTGGCCGAAGATTTCGACCACCGACGCCCCGCAGGTTTCGATCCCTCAGGCAGCAACGAGGGCATGGGCCGCGAGTTATTCGCAGCCTTCCGGGCCGTTGCCGGCCCTGCGACCGAAGGCGCCGGCGTGGTGGTCTGATCCTTCCTGGCAGCAAGGATAGCTTGCCGACGAAAGTGATAAATATATTGCCGCGTTTTGCAGATCTGAAGGCGCCGCCACGCGCCATATGAAACGCCATCCGTCAAATTCCGGTTGAAACACGTCGCGGGACACTCATATTTCTATCCGGAACCCGCCCAAGGAACCGCCGGAATGACCCGTTACGACCGTCAGACCATCCTGCCCGAGATCGGCTCTGCCGGACAGACCCGGCTTGCCGCATCGCATGTGCTTGTGGTTGGTGCAGGCGGGCTTGGGTCAAGCGTGATCCCGGCGCTTGCCGGGGCCGGGATCGGACGATTGCGACTGCTGGACGATGATCTGGTCAGTGAAAGCAATCTGCATCGGCAGACGATCTTCCGCATGTCGGATATCGGACAGCCCAAGGCCGATTGCGCGGCGCGGGAAGCCCGGCGGCTGAATCCGGAAATCGAACTTCAGGCAATTCGCGGATGGCTTGATCCCGACACGGCGGGGCCACTGCTGGAAAATGTCGATCTGGTCGTCGATGCGGCAGACAGCTTTGCCGTGAGTTACATTCTTTCGGACGAATGCGCCCGCCGCCGCTTGCCGCTGATCGCCGGATCGGTACTGGGCCGACAGGGATATGCCGGTGGTTTCTGCGGCGGGGGTCCATCCCTGCGCGCGCTTTTTCCCGAACTTCCGCGCAATGCCCAAAGCTGCGCGACAGCGGGCGTCATGGGCCCCGTGGTCGCGACCGTCGGTGCCCTGCAGGCGCAGATGGCCATGTCGGCATTGCTGGGCCTTGAACCTTCCCCCATCGGGCAGATGGTGACCGTCGATCTTGCCGGATGGCGCTTCAGCAGTTTCCGCTTTACCGATGCGCCCGAGCCTGACGGCCCTGCCCTGCCTTTCATTTCACGCAACGGGCTGCGCCCTTCTGATTGCGTGATCGAATTGCGCCCGGAAAGCGAATCCCCTTCACCCGTAGCACCCCATGCCCTGCGGCTTGGCCCCGAAGCAATCGCCGAATGGGAACCTCCTTCCGGGCAGCGCGTGGTGTTATGCTGCCGCAGCGGTCTCAGGGCATGGCGGGCGGCGCGGCAACTGGCGGACCGGGGGCATGCGGATCTGGCATTGCTGGCCGATGGACAGGCGTAAGCCACGGTTCGCTCGAATTTTAGCCGAAACGCATCAACGCTCCATTGTGATCGATTTTTGTTCCGGCAAGATATTCCCTGACCCGAAAAATCCGGCTATCGCAGAGCAATGGACATCGTTCTTCTGACCACCATTGCGGCGTCGCTTTTCGTCCTCATCGGGCTTGCCGAACCTTTGGCGGCGCGGCTGGCATTGCCTTACAGCGTGATTCTCGCGGTTCTGGGCATTCTGATCGGTGCCGCCGCAATCTTTTTCCTGCGCACCAGTCTGACCAATGCCCTGGACCCGGTGGCCGAGGCGATTCTGGCCCTGCCGATACGCTCGAACGTGTTCCTCTATGTCTTTCTGCCGACACTGATTTTTCAGGCAACGCTGGAAATGAACGTGCGGCGGATGCTGGATGACTGGGTGCCGATCCTGACACTGGCCGTCGTAGCCGTCGTCGTCGCCACCCTGACAATCGGTTATTCGCTGGCGTGGTTCAGCGGTTTGCCTCTGGTGGTCTGCCTGCTGATCGGATCGATCGTCTCCACCACGGATCCCTCGGCCGTCGTGGGGATTTTCCGCTCGATCTCGGCGCCGCGGCGTCTGGCACGGATCATCGAAGGCGAAAGCCTGCTGAACGACGCCGCGGCAATCGCGTTGTTCGGCCTGTTCATGGGCTTCGTCACGCTGGGCGGCGCGGACCCGGCTCTGGGCGAGGCGATCGGCGGATTTCCGATGTTGTTCGTCGGCGGTACGCTTGCCGGATTTCTGACCGCGCGTATCGCCGTCGTCCTGATGATGTGGTTCGCCCGCTTCGAACTGGCACAGATTTCGGTTTCGGTCGCGGTCCCGTATCTGTCCTTCGTTATGGCGGAAAGATTATTCGACGCGTCGGGCGTGATCGGCGTCGTGGTCGCAGGGCTGACCATGAGCATCATCGGCCCTGTCCGGCTGTCACCCGCCTTCTGGACCAATCTGCGCGAAGTCTGGGCCCTGCTTGCACATTGGGCCGGGGCACTGATCTTCATTCTCGCCGCATTGCTGATCCCGCGCCTTCTGGAGGATACACATGCCGGTGATTTCGCGCTTATTCTGGTTGTGATCGCTGCCGCCACCGTGGCGCGGGCAATCATCCTGTTCGGTCTGATGCCGCTACTATCAGCGGTGCGCGTCTCACCGCAGGTCAGCGGACTCTATCGTAGTGCGATCCTCTGGGGCGGCTTGCGCGGCGCGGTCACGCTGGCGCTGGCGCTGGCAGTGACCGAAAACCTGCGCGTACCGGTCGAAACGAAACGGCTGGTGGGGATTGTCGCAACCGGGTTCACCCTGTTCACGCTTCTGGTTCAGGGAACGACGCTGCGCTGGGTGATCGGAAAGCTGGGGCTGGACAAATTGTCCCCTCTGGATGTCGCGCTGTCCAATCAGGTGATCGCCGTATCACTGCAAACCGTGCGTGAGGAAGTCGCGGAAACCGCCGAGGATTACGAACTGACGCGCGAAACCGTCCGCTCGGAAGCCAAGCGTTTCGCCCAAAGGCTGGATGAGGCGGTCGCACATGCCGAAGCAGAGGATAATACCGAAATCCTCGACCGCGACCGGATCACGCTGGGCCTGATCGCGCTTGCAGGATATGAGCGCGAAGTGATCCTTGAACGGTTCCGAGAACGGGCGATAAGCGCACGACTGTCAGAAACGATGCTTTTCGACGCGGACCGGATGATCGAAGCTGCGCGGACAGGCGGGCGCACCGGATATCAGCGGGCGGCGCGGCGCAGTCTGCGCTATGGCAAGGATTTCAGATTGGCGGCATTCCTGCGCAACCGGCTGCATATCGCCACGCCACTTGCCCGCATGACCGCAGATCGTTTCGAGATGTTGCTCGCAAAGCGGCTGATATTGCGTGATTTATACAAATTCATCGATCGCCGGATCCGCCGCATTCACGGCCGCAGGGTCGCGGAACTCCTGCATGAATTGCTGAACCGTCGGGTCGAAGCCGTCGAAACTGCGATCGAGGGGTTGCGTCTGCAATATCCCGGCTATGCCGAAAAGCTGGAGCGGCGCTTTATCCGCCGCACCGCCCTGCGTCTGGAAGAACGCGAATACAGCGCCATGCATGACGACGGGCTGATCGGGTCAGAGCTGCATACAGCATTGATGCAGGACATCAGCCGGCGTCGCGCCGAGTCCGAAGGCCGGCCCCATCTCGACCTTGCGCTACCCAAAAAGGAACTGGTGCGGCAATTCCCGCTCTTCGCCGACCTGAGCGAAAGCGAGATGCGCAAACTGGGCCGCGCGCTGAGCACCCGCTATGTCAATGCGGGAAAGGTCATTCTTCGCAAGGACAGTACGGCGCATAGCGTCTTCTTCGTGTCCTCGGGCGCGGTTCAGCAGGAGACGGCCGGACAGACTGTCCGTCTTGGGCGGGGCGACATGTTCGGGCAACTGGCGGTCCTGACAGGCAAGCCGCGCCGGGCAGAGGTTACGGCGATTACGCCCACCAGCCTGCTGGAACTGAACGAAACCAGCTTCCGCCGGATTCTGAAACGCTCGCACGCGCTGCGCGAGGCCGTGCGTCAAAGTCTGGCGGGCAATCCCCGCCGGGCCGAACTCCTCGAGCTTCCGGAACTGAAGCTTGAAGAGAAAAAAACTACAGCCGCCGAGTAGCGCGGGTTTTCGCGCTTGGCGCATGGACGCCGCAAGGCTAGGACATTGTTTCCGGAACGAATGAGGATAAGATGGAGTCAGCCGAACGTATCACCCGCGTCATTGCGACCGAGATCAATGCCAGCGCCGGGCAGGTCAATGCCGCTGTGGAACTGCTTGATGGCGGCGCGACGGTCCCCTTTGTCGCGCGATACCGCAAGGAGGTGACGGGTGGGCTGGATGACAGTCAGTTGCGGGTCCTGTCCGAACGGCTTGCCTATCTGCGGGAGCTGGAGTCCCGGCGCGAGACGATCCTGAAATCCATCCGGGAACAGAACAAGCTGACCGACGAACTCGCGCGCAGCATCGCCACGGCGGAAACCAAGGCAACGCTTGAGGATATCTACCTGCCGTTCAAGCCCAAGCGCCGCACCAAGGCGATGATCGCCCGCGAGAACGGGCTGGAGCCATTGCTGCGCGCCATTCAGGAAAATCGCGGCTCCGAACCGCAGGAACTGGCGCAGGGCTATATTTCCGAAGCCGTTCCCGAGGCAAAGGCGGCGCTTGACGGCGCCCGGGATATTCTGGTCGAAGAATTGTCCGAAAATGCCTCTTTGCTGGGTGCATTGCGCGATTTCATGCGGACCGACGCGTTTATCGCGGCAAAGGTCGTGGGCGGCAAGGAAGAGGCCGGGGCGAAATTTTCCGATTACTTCGATCACCGCGAGAAATGGGCCGATATCCCCGCCCATCGCGCACTCGCCATCCTGCGGGCCGCCAAGGAAGAAGTGGTGACCATCGATATCTCGCCCGATCCCGACACGGGTATGGCGCGGGCTGAGGGGATCGTCGCGCAGGCCATCGGCAAATTGGGCGAACAGCCGGGGGATAAATGGCTCCGGCAGGTCGCCGGCTGGACATGGCGGGTGCGGCTGTCGAATAACATGTATATCGACCTGCTGACCGAGTTGCGCAAACGCGCCCATGACGAGGCCATCCGGGTCTTTGGCCGCAATCTCAAGGATCTACTGCTGGCCGCTCCGGCGGGAACGAAAGTCACGATAGGTCTTGACCCGGGCATTCGCACCGGGGTCAAGCTGGCTGTCGTGGATGCAACGGGCAAGCTGCTGGAAACGGCGACGCTGTATCCCTTTCCCCCAAAGAAGGATTTGGCGGGGGCAGAGGCTGCCCTGCTCGCTCTGATCGCGCGGCACGGTGTCGAATTGATCGCCATCGGCAATGGCACCGCCAGCCGCGAGACCGAACGGATGGTCGCGGATGTGCTGAAACGCTTGCCAAAAACGGTGAAGGTGCCGACCAGGGTTGTGGTGTCCGAGGCGGGGGCCTCAGTCTATTCGGCCTCGGAACTGGCGGCAAGGGAATTTCCCGATCTGGATGTTTCGCTGCGCGGTGCAGTCTCTATTGCCCGTCGCTTGCAGGATCCGCTGGCGGAACTGGTCAAGGTGCCGCCCGAATCCATCGGTGTGGGGCAATATCAGCATGACGTCGATCAGCGGCAGTTGACCAAAGCGCTTGAAGCCGTGATCGAGGATGCGGTGAACGCGGTCGGCGTCGATCTGAACACGGCCTCATCCGCGCTGCTCTCGCATGTGGCGGGACTGGGGCCGTCTCTGGCCGGGGCCATCGTCACGCATCGGGACGGCAACGGCGCATTCCATTCGCGCAAATCGCTGAAAGACGTCGCGGGCCTTGGCCCCCGCGCCTTCGAGCAATGCGCGGGCTTCCTGCGCATCCGCGAGGGCGACGAGCCTCTGGATGCGTCAAGCGTCCATCCCGAAGCTTATGGCGTGGCACGAAAGATCGTGAAGGCTTGCGGGCGCGACATCCGCGCGATCATGGGCGACGCCACGGCATTGAAGGGACTTCGTGCCGAGGATTTCGTAGATGACAAATTCGGCCTGCCCACGGTGCGCGACATCCTCTCCGAGCTTGAAAAGCCCGGCCGCGACCCGCGTCCCGGCTTTGTAACCGCGTCATTCGCGGAGGGCGTCGAAGATATCAAGGATCTGCGTCCCGGCATGTCGCTGGAAGGCACGGTCACCAATGTCGCGGCCTTCGGGGCTTTCGTCGATATCGGCGTGCATCAGGACGGGCTGGTGCATATCAGCCAGCTTGCCGACCGTTTCGTGAAGGACCCGAACGAGATCGTGAAGGTCGGCGATGTTGTCAGGGTTCGCGTGACCGAGGTGGATATCCCCCGCAAGCGCATCGGCCTGACCATGCGCAAGGATGGCGGGGCGCAGGAAGGACGAAAGGCGGGGGCGCAGGCACGCGGCCCGGCGGGGAATGCGCAAAATCCGGGACACGGCAAATCCGCGCCGCGCGGGAATGATCAGAACGGATCGTTCGGCGCCGCGCTTATGGATGCCATGCGGAAACGGTGAACCGGGAAGGAGCGGATGATGGGCGAACCCGGCAAGATTGATGCTGCGGGCTTGTGGCTTGAAGATGAAACGCATCGGGCCTTTCTTGTGCAGGATGCACGGAAGGCGCTTGATTTCTTCGATGCCAGCCCGCGTGCGGGGGGTGGTTTCCATACGCTTGACGACAGCGGCCGGCCCCTGCCCAGCGAATTGCAGGAACTGCATACGACAACGCGGCTTGTGCATTGCTATGCCCTTGCACAAATGGCCGGGCGGGCGGACAAGGCCGGGATCGTGGATCAGGGGATGACATGGCTGTGGCAGGGGCATCGCGACCGGCAGCATGGCGGCTATCTCTGGTCCGTGGATGCGGAGGGCGTCGCCGACGGGACCAAGCTGGCCTATGGTCATGTCTTCGTCCTGCTGGCGGCTTCCAGCGCGAAGCTGGCTGGCCACCCGGATGCGGATCGTCTTCTGGGCGATATCGTCGAGATTCTGGACCGGCATTACTGGGACGAAGACCAAGGGTTGTTTCGCGACGAGTTCACCCGCGACTGGCAGGTGTTTTCGACATATCGCGGCATGAATGCGAATATGCACGGGGTCGAGGCCCTGCTGACCGCCCATGAAGCCACGGGGGAAACCGCATTTCTGACCCGCGCCGGACGCATTCTCGCGTTTTTCATCGCCGGTGAGGCGGCCCGCAATGGCTGGCAAATCCCCGAGCATTACGACGAAAACTGGACTGCCGACCCGGACTATTCCGGTAACCCGATGTTCCGGCCGGCAGGCACGACGCCCGGGCATTCCTTCGAGATGGCACGACTATTGCTGCATTGGTGGGATCTGGCCGGAAGACCCGAGGGAGCTGCACCCGCTCATGCCCGCGAACTGGTGCAGCACGCCCTGCGCGATGCCTGGGATCGGCAGCGGGACGGACTGGTCTATACCCTGCGTTTCGACGGCGCTCAGCTTGACCTGTCGCGCTACTGGTGGCCGGTGACTGAAGCGATCGGCGTTCTGGCAAGCCTGATCAAACTGGAAGCCCGCGACGAAGACGAGACGTGGTACCGGCGCTTGTGGCAATTCGCGGATTCAGCTTTGATCGATCATGAATATGGCGGATGGTTTCCCGAGCCGCGCGACAATAAAACTCGGGCACAACCGCAGTTTACCGGCAAGCCGGATATTTACCACGCGCTGCAGGCCGACCTGTTCCCGCTTTTGCCCGGTCTGTCGCGAATGGCCGATACGCTTGCCCGGATGCACCCCTTGGCATGAAACGGCACGGCTTCGCGGCGGCACCACCGGAGGCATAACCTTCTGGCCGCATTCATCCGACAAGTTGCGCCTCCCATCGTCCATCGGTGACGGCTTTTCGCACCAGCGCAAGCAACAATGCGCGAATTGCCTCGGAGGCAAAGGTTCGTGGACGCGTGGCGACCTGACACAGATGCAAAGTACGTGACAGTTCCGGATTGGTGATCGCGCGGGCATGGACGGATCCGCGTTGCAACTGATCCTGCATGAACAGCCGCGTTCCGATCACACAGCCCAGCCCCGCATCGATACTTCCGGCAATGGCCTGAACCGAATTCATCTGTAGGCGCGCCCGCGCCTCGATCTTCTTGAGCAACGTATTGTCATCGATGAGTGCGCGGGCCGACACACCCTGACGCAGCAGGATAATCGGCAGTTCGAGCAATTCGGCAAAACTGATCGGGTCCTTGGTTTCTCCGATGATTTCCGAACGGCCAACGCAGACCATCGTTTCCTCAAGCACAGGTTCGGAATGGATGGCGGGGTCATTGGGCGGATTGTAAACCAACGCCAGATCCACCTCCGAGGCCAGCAGATAAGGCAAGGCGGTTCCCGAAAGGCTTTCGGTCAGGACCAGTTGCACATCCGGGTAATCATGCACCACTCTCGAAATGAACTCGACCCCAATCGCTTTGACGGCGGAAAAGGACATTCCGACCGAGACCGGGCCCGATACCTGCCCCACGCTATCCCTGAGATCCGTCTCGGCAGCGGCAATGGACCGCAGTATCGACCTTGTATGTTCATGCAGCCGATGCCCCGCGGCGGTCGGCTCCATTCCGCGTGGTTTGCGCAGGAATAGCGGGCTTCCAAGCCGGTGTTCAAGCTGTGCCAGATGATGGCTGAGCGCCGAAGCCGCCACCCGGAGGGTCTGCGATGCCTGTGCAAGCGAACCGCTTTCATAAATGGCTGCGAAATACTGTAGCTGACGGGTATCAAGCATTCTCGTTTCCAGAAGGGTTACATCCAAACATTATATTATTCCGCTGATTGGCTTTTGACTAATCTGCGAGTCGGGAGGATACCGAATGAATGATGATTTCAAGCCGCTTGCCGGTCTGCGCGTGATCGAGATGACCCATATGATCATGGGGCCGTCCTGCGGGATGTTCCTGGGCATGCTGGGTGCAGAAGTCATCAAGGTCGAACCGCCCGAGGGTGACAAGACCCGTGCGCTTACCGGGATGGGACGCGGGTTCCACCCGACTTTCAACCGTGGGAAGAAAAGCATCACATTGGATCTGAAATCGGATGCGGGCAGGGCCGCGATGCACCGCATTCTGGAAAGCGCCGATATCTTTGTCGAAAATTTCCGCGACGAGTCGCTGGCCGGAATGGGATTTGACCCCGAGATGCTGCGGAAGAAATATCCCCGGCTTATCGTCTCGTCTCTCAAGGGTTTTCTCAAGGGTCCCTATGAAAATCGCACCGCCATGGACGAGGTGGTGCAGATGATGACCGGCATGGCCTATATGACCGGCCCGACCGGACGACCGCTGCGGATCGGCTCTTCCGCCAATGACATCATGGGTGGACTGTTCGGCGCTTTCGCGGTGCTGGCCGCACTTCTCGAGCGCGGCAAAGATGGTAAAGGCCATGTGCTGCGCACCGGGCTGTTCGAAAATTGCCTGCTTCTGGTCGCCCAGCACATGGTGCAGTTCGATATCGAAGGCCGCGAGGCGCCGCCAATGCCCGAACGCGAGTTTTCCTGGCCTGTTTATGACATTTTCGAGTCCGGCGACGACCGGCAGGTCTTTATCGGCGCTGTGACCGAAGGCCAGTGGCTCACACTATGCAATCTTCTGGGTCTCGACGGTCTGCGCGACGATCCCCGCCTGCAAAAACGCATGGACCAGATAGAGGCGCGCGATTGGACCATTCCTATCGTCGCCAAAGCTGTGCGGGAATTCCGTTTCGATCAGCTTGCCGCGATGTTCGAAGATGCGGGCATCCCCTTTTCACCGATTCACCGGCCCGCCGAAATGTATGACGACCCCCATGTCCTGCGCCCCGATGGGTTATTCGCTTCGCGCTTGCCCGAGGGACAGGTTTTTCGTGCCCCGGTGATGCCGTTCGAGGTCGATGATGCCGCGGTCACCGGTGGCGCGCTCGACGTCGCGGGCATCGGCGAAGATACCCGCGAGATTTTATCCCGGGCTGGCTTGAGCGAAACCGAAATCCTTCTTGCCAGCGGCGCAAAGGACGTGATCGCATGAGCCGGATCGATGCGATCTATCCAACAGACAGGATAACCCTGAGAGAGGTCGGGCTGCGCGACGGCTTGCAGCTTGCCCGGGCTATCCCCTCTACCAGGGCAAAGATCGGCTGGATGAAACGCGAAACGCAGGCCGGTGTGCGGCATTACGAGATCGGTTCTTTCCTGCCCGCCGCCCGCTTTCCCCAATTCGCCGATATCGAGGCAATGCTGGATGCCGGTGAACGGCTGGACATTCATTCCGCCGGGCTGACGCTGAATGAACGCGGAGCGGAAACCGCGCTCCGGACCGGATTGCATGAAATGGTCTGTGTCATCTCGGCCACCGATGAGCACAGTCAGGCCAATATGCGCCGCTCGCGCAAATCCGCGGTGGAACTGGTCGGCAAGATCGTCACCATGCGCGATAACGATGCCCCGGACAAGATCGTCAATGCCGGGATCGCAATGGCTTTCGGTTGCTCGATCGCTGGCGAGGTAAGCCATGATGAGGTGATACGACTGGCCGAAACCTGCCTTGCCGCCGGCGCCGATATCGTCGGGATTGCCGATACGGTGGGCTATGCCGGGCCGAAACAGGTGGGGGCGCTATGCGCCCGGATAGAGAAATTATGCGCTGGCCGCGCCTTCATCATCCACTTGCACGACACGCGCGGCATGGGCATCGCCAATGCCGCAGCCGCACTGGACAATGGCGCGCGCGTCATCGATGCTTCGCTCGGGGGACTTGGCGGCTGCCCCTTTGCACCGGGTGCAACCGGCAATGTCGTCTTCGAGGATATCGTCTATCTAGCGGAAACCATGGGTTATCGGACCGGAATCGATCTCGCCGGCCTAAAGGCCGCACGGGCCATCGCGGAGGAGGCGATGCCGGGCGAACGATTTCACGGGACTCTGAATCGAGCCGGTCCGCCACCGAATATCAGTTGGAAAGCCAGCCGCGCGATCTGAAAAACATTAGGGAGGAAACCAATCATGAAATATATGACATCCGCCGCAATCGGCGCGGCCCTGTTTGTCTCGACGGCAACCGGTGTCGTTGCCGCAACCGAAATGCGTTGCAGCCACCAGCTTCCGCCGGGACATCATATCGCCAAAGTCGTCGAGCGCTGGGCGGAAGAGGTCGAGACACTTTCCGAGGGTGAACTGGATGTGCATGTCTTCGGTGCCGATAGTCTGGTCGGTGCCCGTGAAAACATCGTCGCCACCGCCAAGGGCGATATCGAATGCGCCTTCTCGCTGAATTTCCAATGGGGCAAGACATTGCCGATCATGAATGTGACCGTGGCGCCCTTTGCCTTTGGCGATATCGAGATATGGAAGAAATGGCCGGAATCCGAAGCTGCCGCATTTCTTGAGGAAAAATTGCTGGAAAAAGGCGTGAAGAATGTTGTCTGGATGTTCCAGACCAATACATCCGTCTTTACCACCAAGGGCGAACCACTGGTCAAGCCGGAAGACTTCAAGGGGTTGAAAATCCGCGGCCTCACACCGCCTTTCGATGCCGCTTTCGAGGCGCTTGGCGCTACTCCCACCGCATTGCCGGGTTCAGAGGTCTATCAGGCACTTGCCACCGGCGTGGTTGACGGCGCGATTACCGATGTGGCTGCCGCCGTTTCGCGCAAATATTACGAAGTTCAGGACGCATTCACGGTCGTTCCGGTCCTTTCTGCCTATCTGCACGGCTATCTGAATCCCGAATTCTACGATAGCCTGTCCGACACCTCGAAGGCCGCCTTGACGGAAGCCGGACTGAAAGCCTCGGAATGGGCGATCGAGGCATCGGTGGAAGCCGGCGATGCCGGCCCCGAGCAATTGCTTGAGAAAGGGGTAAAGGTCCATATCGCAACGCCCGAAGAAAATGCCGCGCTGGAGGCGGTCATGCGGCCGGCTTTCGACAAGGCTTTCGGTGAAGGCGATCCCGACAGCCAGAAGCTACTGGAATTGCTGAGCAAGATATGACCGGCGGTTTCCATGCATGACATCCGTTCCGAGAAAGGGGTAGGAAACGCCCCCTTCTTCCCCGATCGCATCATTACCGGACTGGTCCGCTTTTGCGGCGCGATCAGCACGGCATTGATCCTTGTGGTGCTGATCCAGATTACCTTCGCAGTCACGCGCCGCTACCTGATGGGTCGTCCTTTACAGTGGAACGACGAGATGGTTGGCTATCTGCTGGTGACCATGGTGATGCTTGGCGCCGCCGAAGCGCTGCGCCGGGGCGATCATATCGCGATTGATCTGGCGACTGCGCGGCTTGGCCCCCGCATGGGGCGTATCCAGTCCGTATTCGCCAGTTTCACGATCATGGTTTTCGCGGTAATCGTGGGGATATCGACCTGGGATTCGATCTCCTTCGCCCGCGCTTTCGGCTCTTATTCGGTCGGTTATATCGAAATCCAGACATGGATCCCGCAGGTGCCGGTCGTGATCGGGTCGGTGCTTCTGTTCCTTGCCGCCGGCCTTCGGCTGCTGCGCAGCATCCAGGAGGTGCCGAAGTGACGCTTTTTCTGGTCTTTGCCGTCCTGCTTCTGCTGCTTCTGAGCGGTATTCCGATCTTCGCTGCACTGGGTCTGACGGCCGGCGGAATCCTTTTGCTGGTCGAGGGCGATATCGACGGGCTTGGGGACGCGGTCTACATGCATATGAACAAGCCGGTCCTCAGCACCATCCCGTTATTTGTCTTCATGGCGCAGGTCATGATCAAGGCGCGGGTGATCGACGATCTTTATGATTTCGCCCATACGGTGATCGGCCATGTCAAAGGCGGCCTTGGTGTCGCAACCGTGCTGGCCTGCACCATCTTCGCCGCCATTTCCGGCTCATCCGTCGCAACCGCGCTTTCCATAGGGTCAAGCGCGATCCCCCAGATGAAACGCTTCGGCTATCCCGAACGCGATGCATTGGGCGTGGTCGCAGCCGGGGGCACACTTGGCATCCTGATCCCGCCTTCGGGCCCGATGATCCTGTATGCCGTCGTTTCGGACGCATCGATCGGTGCGCTCTTTCTTGCCGGAGTGGTGCCCGGCCTGTTGCTGGCGCTGGTCTTTTCGATCTTCTGCGTGCTGCAGGCCCGCGCCCGCCGCGGAATCGCTTCACCGGAATGGGCTGGCTGGCCCAGGGCCGTCGCGGCGTTCCGCCGATCGGTCTGGGCATTGCTTGCGCCACCGGTTGTGATGGGTGGCATCTATTTCGGCGTCTTCACCGCCACCGAGGCTGCCGCGGCTGGATCTCTTTATGCGCTTCTGGTCGCTGTTCTGGTCTATCGGAACTTTGGCCTGCGCGAGCTGTGGGACTGCGCCTATTCCACTATGCGCACATCAATGATGGTATTCATGATCATTGCGGGCGCGGCAATGTTCGGACATGCGATCACCCTGATCCGCCTGCCCGTCGGCGTAACGGAGACGGTGGCAGGCTTCGGCCTTGGTCCGATCGGTTTCATCCTTGTGGTCATGGGGCTGATCTTCGTGCTTGGCATGTTTCTTGAATCCATCGCCATCATCCTGATCACCACGCCCATCCTGCTGCCGACGATCACCAGTCTCGGGATCGACCCGATCTGGTACGGTATCCTGCTGATGGTCAATCTGGAACTCGCCATGATCACGCCGCCGGTGGGGATGAACCTGTTCGTCATCAAGGGCATTACCGATGCCACGCTTGGCACTATCGTCCGAGGTGCGGCACCTTTCGTTCTGCTGATGCTGGGTGGTATGGCCGTTCTGATTGCCGTTCCGGAACTGACGACCTGGCTGCCGAATGCTGCGGGTTTCGGTCGATGATCCGAAGTTGATCCCGGCGGCAAGATATCAGTTCCGGGCGACACGATCAGCTCTGGCACGCTCGGGGCTGCTTTTCGCACCGGATCAGTGAAAATCCCGGCTTGGGAAAAGCCGCTTCGCCTGCTCCCGCGGGTGCCGGGCCGAGGGTTGCGGCGGCCCGTTTCCGGCAATGCGTACGGGACCGTTGATGCTTGCCAGCATCAGGGACAGATCTTCGACTTTTTCCGCGATGACATGCACCACCTGCCCTTCACGCTCGATACGGCCGGTAACGCGTAACAGGCGGCCACCGATGATCGCATTGCGGTAACGTTCGTAGATTCGCCTCCAGACAACGATATTCGAGGTGCCGGTTTCATCCTCCAGCGTCAGGAAGATGACGCCAGAGGCTGTCGCCGGTCGTTGCCGGGTAATGACAAGGCCGGTCACGGAAACCCGGCCATTCATGATGGATAATCGCTCATGCACCATGCTTTCGGGCAAGTGCCGGCGCAGTATTTCCAGCGGATGCGCCCGCAGGGAAAGGCGCATCGAAAGATAATCCTCGATCACCTCCTGCCCCAATGTCATCGTGGGCAATGTCACTTTCGGTTCATCCACGCCCTCACCATCCGCGCCGAACAATGGCAGCATTCCCGGAGAGCGCAGGGCGCGGGCGGCCCATAATGCGCCGCGGCGGCCAACTCCGATTGCAGCGAAGGCATCCGCTTCGGCCAGCCGTTCCAATATCTCGGGCTTGATCCCGGCCCGGAGCCACAGGCTTTCGACATCGGGATACCCATTGCCCCGAGACTTGACGATCTGTTTCGCATCCTCTTCCTTCATCCCTTTGATCTGACGCAAGCCAAGACGCAATGCGAGTTCGCCATCGCCGCACGCCTCCAATGTGCAATCCCATTCGGAGTGATTGACCGAGACCGGCAAAACCTCGATCCCATGATCGCGGGCATCCCGTACAAGCTGCGCCGGGCCGTAAAAGCCCATCGGCTGGCTGTTCAGCAGGGCACAGGTAAATACCGCCGGATGATGACATTTGATCCATGCCGAAATATAGACCAACCGCGCGAAACTGGCCGCATGGCTTTCGGGAAAGCCATAATCGGCGAAACCTTCGATCTGGGCGAAACAGCGGGCGGCGAAATCCGGATCATAGCCGTTTTGCAGCATTCCCGTGATGAAACGATCACGAAACCTGTGGATCGTGCCCATGCGTCGGAAGGTGGCCAGCGAGCGCCGCAGATGATCCGCCTCGGCTGGCGTGAAGCCGGCAGCGATCACGGCGATCTGCATCGCCTGTTCCTGAAACAGCGGTATGCCATAGGTGCCTTTCAGAACCTCCATCAACTCGGGACCCAGATCCTCGACACTCTCCCGTTTCTGACGGCGATTGAGGAAGGGCTGGACCATGCCGCCCTGAATCGGGCCGGGGCGGACGATGGCGACCTCGCAGATCAGATCATAAAGGTCACGCGGCTGCATCCGGGGCAGAAAATTCATCTGCGCCCTGCTTTCGACCTGAAACACGCCCACGGCATCGGCCTTGCAAAGCATATCATAGACGGGTGATGCATCCGGATCGTCGTCGGGCCGAAAACTGTCCAGCGTCAGTTCCAGTCCGCGATGATCCTTCAGCAACTTGAAAGCCTTGCGGATGCAGGTCAGCATGCCAAGCCCCAGCACATCGACTTTCATCAACCCAAGGCTGTCGATATCATCCTTGTTCCATTCGATCACGGTGCGATCCTTCATCGCCGCGTTCTCGATGGGGCAAAGGTCATCCAGGCGACCCTGGGTGATCACGAAACCGCCGACATGCTGCGACAGATGCCGGGGGAAGCCGATGATTTCGCCGATCAGCCGGGCCGTCAGTCCGACGCGCCTGTCATTGGGATCAAGGCCGGCCACCCGCAACTCCCCGATATCCGGCCCTTTCGAGGAGGACCCCCACATCAACCCGGTCATCCGAGCCAGCACATCCTGAGACAGGCCCATGACCTTGCCGACCTCGCGAATGGCGGCGCGCGATTGGAAACGGATGACGGTCGCAGTCAGCCCCGCATGTTCGCGGCCATATTTCTCATATATCCACTGAATGACTTCTTCCCGGCGCTCATGCTCGAAATCCACGTCTATATCCGGGGGTTCACCGCGTTCTTTGCTGATGAAACGCTCGAAGATCAGGGTAATGGAACCGGGCTGCACCTCGGTAATGCCTAACAGATAGCAAATAACCGAATTCGCCGCCGAACCGCGCCCCTGACAAAGGATCCCTTCTGATCGCGCGAAACTCACAATATCGCGCACGGTCAGAAAATAGGGCGCATATTCCAGTTCCGCGACCAGCCGCAATTCCGTTTCGACACGCGCGGCGATGTTCGACGGCAGCCCATCGGGATAGCGCCAGATACCCCCCTCTCGCACCAATCGTTCCAGCCGCTCTTGTGCAGGTTCGCCATCCTGTTCCTCATCCGGATATTGCCCACGCAAATCACCAAGCTCGAAGGCGCAGCGGTCCGCGATGTCCATTGTGCGCCGGATCGCAGTGGGGTGGTGCTGAAACAGCCGCGCCATCTCGGCCCCGGGTTTCAGGCGGCGTTCACCATTGATCAGACGGTTCAGGCCGATATCGTCGATGGTGCAGCCGATCCGCAGACAGGTCAGCACATCGGCCAGGGGGCGGCGCGCGGCACGATGCATCAGCACATCGCCAACGGCTGTCATCGGCAGACAGGTCTTTTGCGCAACCCGCTCCAGATGATCGAAACGCAGCGGATCGCGCCCGTCATAACGCGGGACAGCCCCCAGATAGCAAAAACCGGGAAAACGGTGCCCCATGGCACGCAGATCGGCATGGCTGCAACCGCTTTCCAAAGGGTCCGGCGGCAGGGCGATCAGGATCATCCCCCTGCCCCATTCCTGCAAATCCCGGCTGCCCAGATGACATTCGCCCTTTGACGCCCGTCTCTTGCCCAGCGACAGCAGCCGCGTCAGCCGCGACCAGGCCGCGACATCGGTTGGCAATGCCAGCCATTCCACCGGGCTATCGGTCAGCACAAGCCGGCAGCCCGCGATAAATTTCGGCAAAGGCATATCGCGCGGAACGATAGGAGTGTCTTCCTCTGCCTGCGAGCGCTTCATCTCTTTCAACGCCGTCCAGGCGCGGACCACACCTGCGACCGAGTTACGGTCAGTAATCGCAATAGCAGCAAGGCCGAGTTGTGCGGCACGGGTGATCAGTTCCTCGGGATGCGATGCACCGGTCAGGAAGGTGAAATTGCTGGTCACGCAGAGTTCGGCATAATCTTTCATGCGAATTCTCCCTGCATGGCCCATGCCGGTGCCTGTGGCGTATGGAACAACCACAGACGCGGCCCCTGCCGCGTCTCGATCCGCCAATAGTCGCGGATCCCGCTGCGCCATGCCGGATCATCGAACCACCATTCCGGGGCAATCCGCTCGGGGCCCGTGGCCCGCAAGGTCGTGTATCCCCTCCGACGCCAGCGGAAGCGCACGGGCGGGTGGCCAGAAACGGCTGTGACCGGTTCGGGCGGGAAAATGATGAGCGGGCGCAACGGTCCGTATCGCGGAGGTCTGATCTCGGCCCGGCTATAGGCTGCGGCAGAAAGCGTGAAGCTACGCTCGGGGATGTCGCTATCGGCAGGAAGCAGGCGCTGCACATGCTGAAATCCCAGACGATTGCCAAGACGCGAGAACAGATCGGCAAGCGCATCCTCCTGATCTGGCGTATTGCCGATTTGCTCGGGCGGCAGGTTTTCCGTGACATGGGCATGAAGCCGCATGGCCTCAATGCCGAAACCCGCATCGACCTCTTCAAGCTTTCTGGTGAACAGCGCCGCGATCCGAAAAGGATCACGCATCGGACGGGCAAGACCGATCTCGATCCTTATCGTCGCCCGGTCCACCCGCATAAGCTCCAGCCGCAACCGGCGGGCACCCATCTCATGACGGGCCAGTTTTCTGCCGAGTTGTTTCAGCAGACGCAGCAAAGAGGCCATGACATCCGCCTGCAGGCCAATGGGTTCGGGCAGGGTCATCCTGACCCCGAAATGCGGCGCTTCGGGCTCCGCCGCCACCGGTTCGGACCGTTCCCCCAACGCCTGATCCAGCCGCATCATCAGCCCGGGTCCAAAGCGCCGCGCCAAAGACGCCCGCGGCTGGCAGGCCAGATCCCCGATCCGGGTCAGACCCAGCCGGGTCAGCCCTTCGGCTATCTCGTGTCCGATCCGCAAACCCGCGACCGGAAGCGTCGCGATTCCCCGTTGCAAAGCTCCGCCAGGAATGATCCCGCCACCATGGCGCGCCAATGCGAATGCCGCTCCGCGCGATCCGGCAATCGCCGTATCGATCGTGATGCCCGCCCGCGCAAACCGCGCATGCAGATCGTCACGCAGGGCTTCCTCGCCCCCGAACAGATGCGGCACCCCGGAAATATCCGCGATCAGCCCATCGCTGCCATCCTTTGCAACCAAGGGCGCGTAACGCAGCGTAAAACGCCGCAGCGCCATTAACCCCGCTGCCTCCCGCTGCAGATCGGCGGGATGAGTCACAAGCCGAGGACAGATCGCGCGCGCATCGGCCAAAGGCATTCCCCGGCGCAGCCCCTGCGCTTCGGCAGTCATGTTCAGGCAATGCAGATGAATTGTATTGCCTGACCGGTGACTTAAGGCAAATGGCCCCTTACCGGGTCGATGTCGCAGGTGGAGATCGCTTGCCAGTCTTGGAAACCAGATCGAAAGCAGCCGTTTCGCCATGCCAATGCAATATCCACTCGCCAAATGTTCCCTTTTTGTTCTTTTTAAGGGACCAGCGATGCAGAGTCGAGTCCGCGCCTCCCGCCACAGGATCACAATGCCATCTTGTTTCGGTGGCATTGCTGCCTGCCCCTTCACGGATCAGCATCAGCCCCGGAGTCTGCCCGGCCTCGGCAGCCAGTTGCAGCCGGCGGGCAACGGTCAGGGACATGGGAATTTCAGGTTCGGCGATGACCAGCCCGACCGGCTGGCTGCGCAATGCTTCCTCGGTGGACCACAGCAAATCCGTCTCGTTTTCGGGACGGATCAGATGCAGCCGCTCACCCACACCCTCGGGCAATCCGGGTAGCATCGGACTATGCAAAGCGCGGGCAGGCGTAATCCAGATCAGCGGGCCATCGTGGCGCACCGCCTGAAACAGCGCGAAAGCATGACGGCCCTGCCCCTCGGCTTCATGCATCCGCGCCGGAGCAAGATGGAACGGATCATGCAGCATGCCCGGTCATTCCTTCCAAATCTTCATCTTACGATCTATTGGTTATATCGCCCCGGTTTATTTTGCCCGGCTCAACTGCGCCTCTCGCCGAAGCACCCACAGGATCGCCAACAGCGCCCCTGCCGCCGAAACCGTCATGATGATCATCAGCGGCATGGCCCCTGTTCCGGGCTGCAAAAGTGCCCCGGCAAGCGCAGACAACACTGCGCCCCCGGCAATGGCAAGCGCCCCGCCCAATCCGCTGGCGGTTCCCGCAAGCTCGGGCCGCACACTCATCATTCCGGCATTGGCGTTAGGCATCACCAGCCCGTTACCCAAACCCATGCCAGCGATCGCACCGAAAAAGATAAACGGATCGACAATCCCGAAAAGAAGTACCGTCAGCGAAGAGGCAACGAAGAACAGGCAGACACATGTGCCGATCAGGATCATCCGATTCAACCCGAACCGCGCAGTGAACCGGGCCGACAGGAAATTGCCCGTCAGATAACCGACCGAAGGTGCGGCAAAGAAATACCCCACTTCAGCAGGAGAAAGCCCAAAGACATGCTCGCCCACGAAAGGAGCCCCGCCGAGATAGGCGAAGAAACAGCCTGATGACAGGGTTGCCGCAAGACAATAGCCCCAGAACCGCACCGAACGCGCAAGAATCGGGTAGTTCTGCGCCTGCTGCCGCATCGACAACCCGCCATCCCGAACCGTCTCGCCCAGATCGCGCCATGCCACGATGCCGACCAGCAAGGCCAGAATCCCCATCACCGCGAAATTCGCACGCCATCCATAGGCCTCGTCAAGGATCCCGCCGACCACCGGCGCCATCATGGGAACGACGGCCATGCCCATGGTCACGTAACCGATCATCGACGCCGCCTGCGC
Organism: Paracoccus onubensis; assembly: GCF_003591515.1. GTDB lineage: Bacteria > Pseudomonadota > Alphaproteobacteria > Rhodobacterales > Rhodobacteraceae > Paracoccus > Paracoccus onubensis. The sequence continues at coordinate 241,513 of NZ_QZCG01000002.1, read as the reverse complement.
ACCATCATACATATCGCGCACCACGGCGCGGGGCACCAGCATGCATGTTGCTATAACCGCCTGAATCAACCGGAAAATCAGGAAAATTCCGACATTCGGGGCAAGCAATGTCCCGATCGTCGCAAGGATGAAAATGGCCAGCGAAGTCAGCACGACCGGCCGTCGGCCCCAGCGATCGCTGATCGGGCCACCCAGAAGCTGCAGCACCGCACTGGCCCCGATATAGGCCGAAACGGAAAGCTGCATCACGCCGTATTCCACCCCGAAATCCCGCGCCATGCCGGGCAATGAGGGCAGGAACACGTTCATCGACAGCGCCGATACACCGGACAGCGCCACCAATGTCAGGATATGCGGAGGCGTTCTCCTACCTGCCATGCCTTCGGTCACCTTATCCCCAGTCATGGAATACGAACCATGCGCCGGCGCAGATCAGCATGAAGCCGACGCCATGCTGCCAACTCAGCTTCTCGCCAAGGTATCCCCACGAGAAAAGGGCAAAGACCGACAGGCTGATGACTTCCTGTATGGTTTTCAGTTGCGCGGCACTGAAATATCCGTACCCGATACGGTTGGCAGGCACCTGCAGGATATATTCAAATAAGGCGATCCCCCAACTGATCATGATCACGGTCAGAAGCGGCGCCGCCTTGAATTTCAGATGCCCATACCATGCCACCGTCATGAACAGATTTGACAGGATGAGCAAACCGATCGTGACAACCGGAACCGACAGGCTCACTCCCATGAACTTTGCCGATCCTTTGCCAGATTGCCGAAACGGGTGAATTGCCCCTCGAAGGCCAGTTCGACCGTGCCGATGGGGCCGTGCCGCTGCTTGCCAAGGATTACCTCAGCCTTGCCATGCACCTGCTCCATGATCTGCTGCCACTTGGCCATCGCGTCCAGATCGCTGTCGGATGGTTTTTCGCGTTCCCGGTAATATTCCTCGCGGAACACGAACATGACGATATCGGCATCCTGCTCGATACTGCCAGATTCGCGCAGGTCGGACAATTGCGGACGCTTGTCCTCGCGGTTTTCGACCTGACGCGAAAGCTGCGACAGCGCGATCACCGGGATATTCAATTCCTTGGCGATGGCCTTCAGGCCCTGGGTAATCTCGGAAACCTCGTTCACGCGGCTGTCCTTGGCCGTCGCCGGGCGCAGCAATTGCAGATAGTCGATAATCAGCACATCCAGCCCATGTGTCCGCTTGAGCTTGCGGGCGCGGGCAGCAAGCTGATTGATCGGCAGCGCGGGCGTGTCGTCGATATAAAGCGGGCAGTTCTGCAACGCATGCGCCGCCTCGACGAAACGACGGAATTCGGCCTCGTCCATATTCCCGCTGCGGATACGCTCGCTGGGAACCTCGGCCGCTTCCGACAGGATACGGGCGGCAAGCTGCTCTGCCGACATTTCAAGACTGAAAAAACCGACCACACCGCCTTCCACCGTGCCATGCGTGCCATCCGGTCGCTCGCCCAGCTTATGCACCTTGGAAACGTTGAAGGCGATATTCGTCACCAAGGACGTTTTCCCCATCGACGGCCGTCCCGCCAGGATGATCAGGTCGGAATTGTTCAGGCCGCCCATCTTGTTGTCCAGATCGATCAGTCCGGTCGGAATCCCTGACAACTTGCCGTCCCGCTGATAAGCTGCGTTCGCCGCCTGAACTGCGCCCGTCACCGCTTTGAGAAAGCTTTGGAATCCGCGCTCGGCCACGCCCTGCTCGCCCAGCTTGTACAGCGTCTGTTCGGCCGCCTTGATCTGCTCTTCCGCGTCATCATCCACCTCGACGGTCGAGGCCCGCGCGGCGATATCCTGCCCCAATGCGATCAATTCGCGCCGTAGCGCGAATTCCCGGATCATCTGCGCGTAATCACGCGCCGCATAGGCCGAAATCGCCACGCCAGCGATCCGCGCCAGATAAGGCGCACCGCCAAGCTCCTGCAAACCTTCGTCATTCTCCATGAAGGCCTTGATCGTGACCGGGCTTGCAAGCGCGTTCTTGCGGATACGTTCGGCGCAGATCTCGAAGATGCGGGCGTGAACGGGGTGATAGAAATGTTCGGGCTTGATGATCTGGCTGACCCGGTCGAAGACATCGTTATTGGTCAGAAGCGCACCCAGAAGCTGCTGCTCGGCCTCAAGCGAATAAGGAACGGCCTGCGCTTCGCCTGCCTCGCCTTCCTGTCCCGGAACGATCACCCGAAGATTGGTCATTTGCCCGCTGCCCCCGCATGCTGATTATTCGAAACATGATACGCTAAGTTATGGGTTTCGCAAATGGCGGGCTCACAAAATCTAGTGGGTAGAACGGGGGATAAGCTGTGGATAACCTGCTACCAGGAAAGTTCAGTTGTGATCGTTTTGCCTGAGCAAAGCCAGATAGGGCAGAAGCCCAATTCCCCCGATCAGCCATCTCGCCCAGCCAAACATGGGAGCGACAAAGCTCATCATTAATACGAAAAAGATGCTATATCCGATAACAAGAAGTTTCACCCGGTTCTGTTGCTTCATAAATTCACCCAAACTGTCTACCATTGTACTCTCTCACCCATTCGCCGCCTGCCACCCTTTCGGATCGCTCAGGAAGGTCTGCACCTCAGTCAGCGTGGCATCGTCGAAGGCTCCGCTTTCCCGCGCCTCGTTCAACACATCCCACCACGTGCACAGGTGATGCAGGCTGACGCCATGATCGGCAAGGCGCTGCGTCGTCTCGGGGAAAATGCCGTAATAGAAGATCACTGCCGTATGGGCGCAGCTCGCCCCGGTTTCACGGATCGCATCAACAAAGGACAGTTTGCTGCCGCCATCCGTGGTCAGATCCTCGACCAGAAGCACCCGCTGCCCCTCGGTCATCACGCCCTCGATCCTTGCATTGCGGCCATAGCCCTTGGGCTTCTTGCGCACATAGCTCATCGGCAGACCAAGACGTTCCGCAACCATCGCAGCAAAGGGAATGCCCGCCGTTTCTCCACCCGCGATATTGTCGAAGGCTTCGAAGCCGGCATCGCGCATGATGGTCGCGGCAAGGAAGTCCAGCAAGGTCTGACGCACGCGCGGAAAGCTGATGATCCGGCGGCAATCGACATAGGTCGGCCCCTTCTTGCCCGACGCATAGGTGAAGGGTTGCTTGGCATTGAAATCGACCGCCTTTATTTCCAGCAGCATTCGGGCCGACAGGCGGGCGATCTCTTCGCGTGTGGGATAGGGCAGACTCATAGGTCCTCCAGATGCCAATAGAGGGGAAAGCCGGGATCGAAGACGGTAACGGTTTCGTCTCCGGCAACAATGGTTGCGGGATATTCGGCAGGAATATCGCGGCGAGTCAGGCGAATGCGATCCTCATTCGGCGGCAGGTCATAGAACGCGGCTCCGTTCAGACTTGTGAATGCCTCCAATCGGTCCAATGCGCCCTCTTCCTCGAAGACATGGGCCAGTATCGACATCGTGTTCGGCGCGGTGAAGCACCCCGCACAGCCACAGGGCTGCAGCTTGGCCCGGTCGGGATGAGGCGCCGAGTCGGTTCCAAGGAAAAACCGCGCATCGCCACTGGTCGCCGCCTCGCGCAGCGCCAGCCGATGGGTTTCGCGCTTGGCAATCGGCAGGCAATAATAATGAGGGCGAATGCCCCCGGCAAAGATCGCATTGCGGTTGATCACCAGATGATGCGTGGTGATGGTCGCGCCGATATTCTCGCCGCTGCGCGCATAGGCCACCCCGTCAGAGGTGGTGATATGCTCCATTACCACCTTCAGTTCGGGATTTGCGCGGCGGACCGGATCCAGAACGCGGTCGATGAACACGGCCTCGCGGTCGAAGATATCGACATCGGGATCGGTGACCTCGCCATGCACGCACAGGGGGATGCCGGCCTCGGCCATCGCCTCGAATACCGGGCGGATACGATCGAAATCGGTCACCCCGCTATCCGAATTCGTCGTTGCGCCTGCCGGATACAGTTTCACCGCCCGGATGATGTCGCCCTGATGCGCCTTGATCACATCTGCCGGATCGGTCGTATCGGTCAGATAGAGCGTCATCTGCGGCTGGAAGGTCGCGCCTTCAGGCAGCGCCGACAGAATACGCTCACGATAAGCGGCAGCCTGCTGGCCGGTCACGACCGGCGGCACGAGATTGGGCATGATGATCGCGCGGCCGAAACCGGCGGAATGAGGGGTCACGGCGCGCAGCATCTCGCCATCGCGCAGATGCAGGTGCCAATCATCGGGACGACGAAGGGTGATATGATCGGTCATGAAACGCCTCATTGCATGCCGAAACAGGCTTTCCAAGCCGGATTAACCGGAAACCGAACAGTTTTCCGGGCGTTGCACTTGCGGCATCGCGTAAAACTGACGAAGAATGCCTTTTTTGGCGATAATGCCATCCGATTGGTAAAAATAAACAAATGACAAGAAAAACAGTTTCTTCATCGCCTTTTCAACTTTGGGCACAACTCACGCGAATCTCGGTGGAATCGCAAATGGTAATCGGCTTGCGTGTGGCGGGAATGCTTGGTCTCATCGCTCAGGCTCCGGGTGAACCTTACCGTATGGTTGCGGAAAAACAGGCGGCGGCCTCGGAATCCCTCTACGCCATGGCGCAGGCTGCCAGCCGGGGCGCCAGCCCCGAACAAGTCTTGTCCGAAGCGCTTAGGCCGTATGATAAGCGCATATCCGCCAATTCCCGCCGGCTGACACGTCAACTCTGAAAATTGGCCGCAAGGCAATTTCCACCGCTATCGCGAATTGCGCCGCAGCGATGGATAACGCAAGAATGCGACGACCAGTAACGGGGAGGGACATAATGTTTCTTGGGATCGATCTCGGCACCTCGGGGGTGAAGGTGGTGCTGATTGACGATGCGCAGCGCGTAGCGGGTACGGGGCATGCCGCCCTGACCGTGGCGAATCCGCATCCCGGCTGGTCCGAGCAGATACCCCAAGACTGGATTGCCGCCACCCGCCGGGCGATTGCTGATCTCGGCATGCCGCTGAACAAGGTAGCGGGGATCGGACTGTCGGGCCAGATGCATGGCGCAATCTGCCTTGACGGCAACAATCGGGTTCTGCGCCCTGCGATCCTGTGGAATGATGGCCGCGCCTCGGAGGAAGCGGCGCGGCTGGACGGCGATCCGCAATTCCGCAAGCTCACCGGCAATATCGTCTTCGCGGGTTTCACCGCCCCGAAACTGGTCTGGATGCAGAACCACGAGCCGGATCTGTTCGCACAGACCCGCCTGGTGCTTTTGCCCAAGGACTATTTGCGCCTCTGGCTGACCGGCGAGGCGATCAGCGACATGTCCGATGCCTCGGGCACCGCATGGTTCGATCCGGCGAAACGGGACTGGTCCGGCGATCTGCTATCCGCGACGGGCATGGAGCGCAGCCAAATGCCGGCGCTGGCAGAAGGCAGCGAAATTGCCGGATATCTGCGGGCGGACATTGCCGGCGAACTGGGCCTTCCCCCCGGTATTCCGGTTGCCGGAGGCGGCGGCGACAACGCGGCCACCGCGATCGGCGCAGGGATTACCGGTCCGGGGGTCGGTCTGGTCTCACTTGGCACATCGGGCGTCATTTTCGCGGCCACCGACCGTTTCCTGCCCGCACCCGAAACCGCGGTTCACGCATTTTGCCATGCCCTGCCCGGTCAATGGCACCAGATGGGGGTGATGCTTTCCGCTGCCGCCTGTCTGGACTGGTGGGCGGGGATCGCCGATCAGCCGGTTGGCAATCTTCTGGCGGAGTTGGACGATCAGCCCACCCCACCGGGCCCCATCGCATTCTGGCCCTATCTGAGCGGCGAACGGACGCCGCTGAACGATCCTGCACAGCGGGCCGGGTTCACCGGGTTGTCCTCGGGCACGACCCGGCCTCAGATGACCCGCGCCGTGCTTGAGGGCGTGACACTGGCTCTGGCCGAGAACATGGCCGCGCTGCGCGATGCCGGAGGCGGGGCAGATTCGCTGATCGCGATGGGCGGGGGCGCACGTTCGGATCTGTGGCTGGCAATGTTGGCGCAGGCGACCGGCGTGCCGATTCTGCGCCCGGCGGGCTCCGAGACCGGGGCTGGTTTCGGCGCGGCGCGTCTGGGGCTGATGGCCGCTCTGGGGGCTGGCGCAGATGCGATCTCGCAGCCGGATATTGCGGCGCGATTCGAACCCGACCCGGCACTGGTTTCCGGCTGGTCCGAAGGATTGGCGCGATTGCAGGTGCAGCGCGCTTGACTCTGGCGCCGGTGGGGCTATAAGCGCGCACTTCATTGGTGTTGGCGGCCCCCGCAAGGGGATGCCTGTCGGGCTTCGGCCAAAGGACAACGCCCTTCGTAACGCAAAAGAAGGAGATCAGCGATGACCAAACGCACCGCTGCCAAGTACAAGATCGACCGCCGCATGGGCGAAAACATCTGGGGCCGCGCCAAATCCCCGGTCAACCGCCGCGAATACGGCCCCGGCCAGCATGGCCAGCGCCGCAAGGGCAAACTGTCCGATTTCGGCACCCAGCTTCGCGCCAAGCAGAAGCTCAAGGGCTATTACGGCGATCTGACCGAAAAGCAGTTCCGCCGCATCTATGCCGAGGCCGAGCGGATCAAGGGCGATACCGGCGAAAACCTGATCGGCCTGCTGGAGCGTCGTCTGGATGCAGTCGTTTATCGCGCGAAATTCGTACCGACCATCTTCGCCGCACGCCAATTCGTGAACCACGGCCATATCGAAGTTAACGGCAAGCGTGTGAACGTGCCGTCCTATCGCGTCCGCGAAGGCGACGTGATCTCGATTCGCGAACGCTCGCGCCAATTGGCCATCGTTCTGGAAGCCGTCGCCCTGCCCGAGCGTGACGTGCCGGATTATGTGGAAACCGACCACAACAAGATGACCGCGACCTTCCTGCGCACTCCGTCGCTGGGCGATGTGCCCTACGCGGTGCAGATGGAACCGAACCTCGTGGTCGAATTCTACGCCATGAACTGATCTTCAGGGAAAATCGCAAGTTCCGGGCCGTCCTGTTGGGGCGGCCTTTTCATTTCCGCCCCCGATACGTGCCACCACTTGCCGAACCAGCTTTGCAAAGGATAAAATCAAGTTTGCAAAGTAAGGGACAGTCATGGCCACGCAAAAGATCTATGCCGGAACAGCCCTGCGGGAAACGCGGGCGCGAGAGGGGCTGACGCAGCGGCGCTTTGCCGAAACCCTGGGCGTCTCGCTTCCCTATCTGTCGCAGATGGAAAACAATCATCGCCCGATCTCCGCCGGTGTTCTGCTGCGGCTTGCCCGGGAATACGGGATCGACCTGACCACGCTGGCGGCCGGCGATGCGGAACGCATGGTCATCGACATGCAGGAGGCTTTGGCCGATCCCTTGTTCGATTCCACGCCGCCATTGGCGGATCTCCGGCTGGCGGCCACCAATGCTCCCATGCTGGCGCGCGCCTTTCTGGATCTCTACCGCGCGCATCGTCAGGGACAGGAACGATTGGCCGCGCTGGACGAAGCCATCGGGGCGGCCGGTCAGAACGCGGTCATCACCGCATGGGAGGAAGTGCGGGATTTCTTTCATTACTGCGACAATTACATCGACGCCGTGGACCATGCGGCGGAACGTTTCGCCTGCACGGATGGCAGGCGCGGCGATCCCTGGCAGATCGCCGTCGACGCCCTGGCCCAACGGGATATCCGCGTATCGGTCGTGGAACTCCCGACCAATTCGGTGTTCCGCCGCAATGGCGGAGAATTGCACATGAATGCGGCGGCCGAAAAACCCACGCGGGTATTTCAGCTTCTGCATCTGGTCGCGCTTGAATTGCAACGCGACCTTTTGGAAGCCACGCTTGACCTTGCCCGTTTCCGCACCCCGGTTGCCCGCGAAATCGCCCGTGTCGGGCTGGCGAATTACTTCGCCGGAGCGGCCTTGATGCCCTATCGCGAATTCCTTCAGGCCGCGCAGACCGAACGCCACGATCTGGAGCGTCTTTCACATCTGTTCGGCGCATCGCTTGAGCAGGTGGCGCATCGCCTTTCGACCATGCAACGTCCGGGGGCAAAGGGTGTCCCGTTCTTTTTCGTTCGTGTGGATCAGGCGGGCACGATCACCAAGCGGCATTCGGCGACACGGCTGCAATTCGCCCGTTTCGGCGGCGCATGCCCGCTTTGGAACGTGCATCAGGCCTTCGAACAGCCGGGTCGGTTCCTGCGGCAACTGGCGGAAACGCCGGACGGGGTCCGTTATCTGCTGTTGTCGCGCGACGTCTCGAAACATGCCGGGGCGTTCAATGCGCCGGTCAGGCGCTTTGCCATCGGTCTGGGCTGCGAGATCAAGCATGCGGATGGACTGGTCTATGCCAACGGGCTTGATCCGGGCAATCCGCTTGTGTTTGAGCCGATCGGGATTTCCTGCCGGATCTGCCCGCGACCGGATTGTCACCAGCGATCGGTTCCTCCGATAGACAGACCCTTGCGCATCCCCGACAACCGCGACGGCCCCCTGCCTTACGAGATCGCCTGAGCAAACACAATATCGGCGGATTATCGCCACTCAAAGCGCGTTTCAGCCAAAATATAGAGGTGCGACATAAGGAGAGTTGCCTTGTGGGCACAGCCTATTATTACCGCTAGGCAACTGGAACTGCAGCACCTCGAATAAAGAAGCGGGTGCGACATGAGGGACACACATTGCCAAAGCGCCTTATCAGCAGCCTGAACTCTTCCCTTGAACGATGGCTGCCCGAGAAACGTTTGTTTCTGCGTTCAGACGATGCGACCCGCTTTTTACGCCTCCGCCCCCTGACACAACTTGGCTGCCTGATGGGCGGCACGGTGATGTTCGGATGGACATTGTTCGCAAGCTCGGTGCTGGTCATCGACGCGATCAGTTCCGGATCGAATGAAGAGCAGATGGTTCAGGCGCATGCTGCATTCGAAGAACGGCTTGCTCAGCTTTCGTCCGAGCGCGATGCCCGCGCGGCCGAAGCATTGGCAACGCAGAACCGGTTTACCGCCGCCCTTCAGCAAGTGTCTGAAATGCAATCGCAACTCCTTGCATCCGAAAAGAAGCGGAGTGAACTCGAGACAGGTCTGCAGACCATCCAGTCAAGCCTGCGCCAGGCAATTTCCGAACGCAACGATGCCGAAGAGCAAATCCGCATGACAGATGGCAATGACGCGACGAACCATGCGCGGGATGAGGAAATCGCCGCTGCGTTGGATATTCTGTCTGGCGAGTTGCGCGATACCGCCAAGGCCCGGGGCGAAGCAGAGCGCAGCGCGGAAGTGGCCCTGAAAACGGCCGAGGAATTGCGGATCGAACGTGACCAGATCGTTACCCGCAATGATGAGATTCTGAACCAGCTTGAAAACGCCGTCACGGTCTCGGTCAAGCCGCTGGATGATGTCTTCCGTTCGGTCGGGATGGATCCGGATGAGGTACTGGAAGCCATTCGGAAAGGATATTCCGGTCAGGGTGGTCCGCTGAACCCGATTTCTTATTCGACCAGCGGCAATGCGGCCCTGAAGCAAAGCGAAACCAAGGCCAAGCAGATCGTCGTCACGCTGGACGAGATGAATACCTATCGCATCGCCATCGAAAAGCTTCCTCTGGCGATGCCGCTGAAAACCTCTTATCGCCTGACGTCGGGTTTCGGTCGCCGCTGGGGCAGGATGCATTCCGGAATCGATATGGCCGGCCCGACCGGTACCGCCGTTTATGCAACCGCGGACGGGGTCGTGAATTTTGCAGGCCAGCAAAGCGGTTATGGCAACCTGATAAAAATCTCGCATGAGCTGGGAACGGAAACCCGCTTCGGGCATCTGTCACGAATTCGTGTAAAACAGGGGCAAAGGGTGTCGCAAGGCGATCTGATCGGTGATATGGGGAGTACTGGACGCTCGACCGGACCGCATCTTCATTACGAAGTGCGTATGAATGGCCGGGCCGTAGATCCGATGAGTTTCATCAAGGCAGCAAACAATGTTTTCTAAGACTCGTGTGACCGAAAATCAGTCTCAGCAGCCAGCTTCCGCACCCAAGGAAGCCGAAGCCTACAACGCCCCCGCGCCCGAGCGCGCTGGCGAGAATGTGGTGCCAACCGCGCCGCGCGGCCGGACCACGCCATCCGTTCTGTCCTCTGATCTGACCGTGGTCGGGAATATCAAGACCGAGGGCGATATCCAGATCGAAGGCACGATCGAAGGTGATGTTCGTGCGCATCAGCTTACCGTCGGCGAAACCGCTACGATCAAGGGCGAAATCGTCGGTGACGACGTTGTCGTCAATGGCCGGGTCGTTGGTCGGGTCCGGGGTCTGCGTGTGCGGCTTTCGGCCAGCGCGCGGGTAGAGGGCGATATTATTCACAAGACCATCGCAATCGAATCCGGCGCCCATTTCGAGGGATCGGTTCAGCGTCAGGACGATCCGCTGGCGAATGGCGGCGGAACCAAGAAGCTCGCGCCGCCTGCCGCTAGCACGTAAGATTGTGATAACTTCGCGCTTCATTGCGTGAACAAGGCCCGCTTCAGCGGGCCTTTTCATTTTGTTGCCGATGTCTGACGCCGATCAGGCAGCCGCAATGGCACTTTGCCCGAAAATCTGTCCGGATCAGGTCAATTTTCTTATCAGGGCAGCCCGTACATCCGGCGTCACGAATTTCGACACATCGCCGCCCAGTCTGGCGATCTCCTTGACCAGTTTCGACGCGATGGCCTGTCTGCGCGCATCAGCCATCAAAAACACCGTCTCGACGCCGGAATCCAATGCGCGGTTCATGCCAACCATCTGAAATTCATATTCGAAATCCGCCACCGCGCGCAATCCGCGCACAATCACGGTTGCTCCGACATTGCGGGCGCAATCTATCAGCAGGTTCTCGAATGGATGAACGAGGATCTCTCCTCCGGTTTCCGCCATGATCGCATCGCATTCGGCGCGAACCATGGCGACTCGTTCCTCAAGACTGAACAGCGGAGCCTTGTCGCGATTGATCGCGACACCGATCACCAGCCGATCGACCAAAGCCATTGCCCGCTGAATGATATCAGTATGGCCCAAGGTGATCGGATCGAATGTACCGGGATAAAGGCCAGTGCGCATTGTTAGAATTCCTTATGCGTGAACTTGCCCTCAGGGAAAACTGATTTCCACCGGATCTGCAAGGCTTTGACTGAATTTCAGCCTTAGCTGCCCATGATCATGCCGGTCAGTGCCTCCTTCTCGGCGGCCAATTCCTTCAGCCGCCCGCTGACCGCATCTCCGATAGAAAGCACGCCCAGCATGTTCCCGTCATCATCGACCACCGGCAAATGGCGAAAGCGCCCTTTGGTCATACGGTCAAGAATGCTCAATGCATCTTCACCCACAGTACAGGTCTGGACAGAGGTCGTCATGACCTCGCGGATTGGCGTGTTCAGGATACCGCTACCCTTTTGCCCCAGTTGCCGGACGATATCGCGTTCGGACAGGATACCTTCCGGCTTGTAGCCATCAGAAGAAACAACGACGGCACCGATCCGCTTTTCGGCCAGAAGTTTTGCCGCGTCCTCAAGCGTGGCATCCGGAGCGATGGTGAAAATGGTTGCCGACACGACGCCGGGCTTGCCCGACAGGCCCTTCATCGACAAAAGCTGATTGACAAGCATTACAGTTCCTCCGCCCAGATTATTCTTTTATCATTTTCTTACATTCGCTTCACGTCAAGTCCGACCTCTCGCTGATGCCGCGTCAATCCGGCTTTGCCTCAAGCAACGCAATTTCTTGTCTGATTTCACGCCCCAATTCATCGGCAAGCAGGGTCATTCGACGAGAAGCGCGGTCATCCGCATGACGCAGCAGCCAGAAATTCCGGGTCAGGGCGATCTCATCGGGCAGAACCTTGCGCACGCCGGGCGCGAAGGGGATGGCAAAGTCATGCACGATCCCCAGCCCCGCCCCTGCCCTGATCGCCTGCATCTGGACGGAAACCGAATTCGAGGTGATCGCAGCAGCCTCGACCCCGGTTTCGGACAGATAATCCAGTTCCCGGTCGAAAATCATGTCGGGAATATACCCGATCATCCGGTGGTGACGCAGATCGGCCAGGCGCGCAATCGGGGGATGACTGCGCAGATAATCATCATGAGCGGCCAGATGCAGATGGTATTCGGACAGGCGCTGTACCGTCAGCCGCCCGGTTTCAGGCGGGGAAACCGCAATCGCCATATCCGCTTCGCGTTTCGACAGATTCACCACGCGCGGCAATGCGACGATCTGGATCTCCAGTCCCGGATGCCTTTCGCTCATCCGGTGGGCGATCTGCGGAAGCAGATAATTCGCACAGCCATCCGGTGCGCCGATTCGCAACTGCCCGGATATCCCCTCGTCCCGCCATGTCGCCTCAAACGCAGCGGCGGCCGCCTTTTCGGCCGCCTCGGCAGGTGCAACCAATCTGCCACCTTCGGTCGTCAATATGTAGCCTTGCGGGGTCTTGGCGAACAGAACCGCGCCGACCGCCTGTTCAAGCCGCGCGATCCGCCGCCCCACGGTCGAGGCATCCAGACCCAGCCGCCGCCCCGCCCCTGACAGGCTTTCATTTCGTGCCACGGCAAGAAATATGCGCAGATCGTCCCAATCCATGTCTGACCCTTGCAATTTTGCAAAATGCTTTTGTCACCCTGCCCCTTTCCGCAGCATTTGCGCAAGACTATGCTGCATCTGACAAATGCAGGAGGACAGCATGAAAGAGATTCACCACTGGATTGACGGGAAAGAGGCCAAGGGTACATCCGGGCGCTTCTCTGATGTGTATAATCCGGCCACCGGCGAGGTGCAGGCGAAATTGTCGCTTGCCACCAGATCCGAGCTGGACGCCGCCGTCGACAGCGCCGCGAAAGCGCAGATCAAATGGGGCGCGACCAACCCGCAGCGACGCGCCCGCGTGATGATGGAATTCGTACGCCTGCTGAACCGCGATATGGACAAACTGGCAGAGGCGCTGTCCAGCGAACATGGCAAAACATTCCCCGACGCCAAGGGCGATGTGCAGCGCGGGCTGGAAGTGATCGAGTTCTGTATCGGCGCACCACATCTGCTGAAGGGCGATTTCACCGACAGCGCCGGCACCGGCATCGACATGTATTCGATGCGTCAGCCGCTTGGCGTTGTCGCAGGGATCACGCCTTTCAACTTCCCGGCGATGATTCCGCTGTGGAAAATGGGACCGGCGCTGGCCGCCGGAAACGCGATGATCCTGAAACCGTCCGAACGCGATCCATCGGTTCCGCTGATGCTGGCTCAGCTTCTGAAAGAAGCCGGACTACCCGATGGCGTGTTGCAGGTCGTCAATGGCGACAAGGAAAGCGTCGATGCGATCCTCGACAATCCGGTCATTCAGGCGGTGGGTTTTGTCGGCTCGACCCCGATTGCGCAGTACATCTATGAACGCGCAGCGCAATCCGGCAAACGCGCGCAATGTTTCGGCGGTGCCAAGAACCATATGATCATCATGCCGGATGCCGATCTGGATCAGGCTGCCGATGCGCTGGTCGGTGCAGGCTATGGCGCTGCGGGTGAACGCTGCATGGCGATTTCGGTTGCGGTTCCGGTGGGCGAGAAAACCGCCGATGCATTGATCGAAAAGCTGGTGCCGCGTATCGAGAAACTGAAGGTCGGCCCCTGGACGGCGGGCGATGATGTGGATTACGGCCCGGTGGTGACCGCGGCGGCGAAAGAGAATATCCATCGCCTTGTCCAGTCCGGCATCGATCAGGGCGCGGAACTGGTCGTCGATGGTCGCGATTTCAGCCTCCAGGGTTACGAGGATGGCTTTTTCGTCGGCCCGCATCTGTTCGACCGCGTGACCCCGGATATGGATATCTATAAGACCGAGATTTTCGGCCCGGTCCTGTCCACCATCCGCGCCGGCAGCTATGAAGAAGCGATCGGGCTCGCCATGAGTCATGAATATGGCAATGGCACCGCGATCTTCACCCGCGACGGCGATGCCGCCCGCGATTTCGCCAACCGGATCAATATCGGCATGGTCGGGATCAACGTTCCGATCCCGGTACCGTTGGCCTATCACACCTTTGGCGGCTGGAAGAAATCGGGCTTTGGCGATCTGAACCAGCATGGTCCCGATGCCTTCCGTTTCTATACCCGGACCAAGACGGTCACGGCCCGCTGGCCCTCGGGCATCAAGGAAGGCGGAGAGTTCAACTTCAAGGCCATGGATTAATAGTCTGCCGGGGGGTTCTGTACCCCCCGGTATTCGTATGCCGGAGTACTGGCGATACGAAGAAGCCGGCCGATGATCCTTTTCGCGCCCCGAGAACTTCCCGCGATTCTGTGCGATACGCTCTTGACCACAAGGCGATGCCGGACGCAAAACGGCATCATGCTGATTTACAAGATCCTCCGAGAATCCGAATGGGCTGAACTCAGCGCCAAGGGCACATCCCCTGGTGCGCCGGTCGATATTACAGATGGATTCGTGCATTTTTCGACCGCCGCCCAACTGCCCGGAACACTTGCAAAACATTTCGCGAATGAGATCGGGCTGACTCTGCTGGCCTGCGATTCACTCGCAATGGAAGCGGATCTGAAATGGGAACCGTCGCGTGGCGGAGATCTTTTTCCGCATCTGTACCGGCCGCTTGCGTCATCCGATATTCTCTGGGCACGGCCGATCGAAGACGGGCCGGATGGCCATGAGATCGGGCCGCTGGAATGAGCATCATCGAAAAAATCGGCCTCAATGCGTTACTCCGTCTGGATCCGGAACAGGCGCATGATCTTTCGATCCGGGCACTTGCGCTTGGATTGGTGCCGTTGCCCGGCGCGCCGGTCACCTCCGACCGTCTTCGTGTTGCACTTGCCGGATTGTCACTGCCCAATCCGGTCGGGCTGGCAGCCGGTTATGACAAAAACGCCCGCGCTGTCCCGGCATTGATGCACGCCGGATTCGGTTTTATCGAACTGGGTGCCGCAACCCCGCGCCCACAGCCCGGCAACCCGAAACCCCGCCTGTTCCGGTTGCGCGAAAATCAGGCCATCATCAACCGCTTCGGTTTCAACAATGACGGCGCAAGCGCCATCGCCGCGCGGCTATCCGAACGCCCTTCGGGTATTCCCGTCGGGTTGAATATCGGCGCGAACAAGGACAGCACCGACCGTGCCGCCGATTTCGCAGAGGTGACACGTATCGCCGGTTCGGCCGCAGATTTCCTGACCGTCAACGTCTCCTCCCCGAATACAGAAAAACTCCGCGACCTTCAGGGGGCCGAGGCGCTTGCCGCGCTTCTGGACGGCGTGATGGAGGCGCGTGATGCCTTGCCGCGCCGGGTCCCGGTTTTCATCAAGATTGCACCGGATCTGGACAATGCGGCCCTGTCCGATATCGCCGCAGTCGCCCGCAATGCACAGATAGACGCGATCATCGCCACCAATACGACCCTGTCGCGCGACAATCTGACAAGCCGCTGGAAAACCGAGGCCGGGGGATTGTCGGGCGCACCGCTATTCGAACGCTCGACCGAGATACTTGGCAGGCTATATCGGGAAACGGGCGGAAAAATTCCACTGATCGGAGTCGGCGGTATCGGTTCGGCCCAGCAGGCATGGGATAAGCTTCGCGCGGGCGCGACAGCGATTCAGCTATATTCGGCGCTTATCTATCAGGGCTTCTCACTGGCATCCCGCATAGCCGAAGAATTGGATGACCGGTTGTCGCGTGAAAAAATCACGCTGCCGGAACTGACAGGAAGCGCACCGGGTCTTGGACCCGACAGCACTGCCTGGTAACCGGCCACACTCGCCAAAATCCACCCGCGCCTCAAATATCCCGGCGTCCGGAGACAGCACCCCGGTCGTCGCAGGACGCATAACAACGACCTTTCCAGTCACGCTGGCCCGCGCGTTAAATGTAATCTTCGATTCCCAGCAACTGGTTCATGCTTTGCGACGGCTCGGCGCAACCGGCATCGCCGATCACCCGCGCAGGAACACCGGCAACCGTCTTGCAATCGGGAACTTCATGCAACACGACCGATCCCGCCGCGATCCGCGAACAATTCCCGATCCGGATGTTCCCCAGAACCTTCGCCCCCGCGCCGATCATCACGCCGTCGCCAATCTTGGGATGGCGGTCGCCATCCTCTTTCCCGGTTCCGCCAAGCGTAACGGAATGCAGCATCGAGACATCATCGCCAACCGTAGCCGTCTCACCGATGACAATGGAATGGGCATGGTCGATCATGACACCAGTGCCGATCCGGGCTGCCGGGTGAATATCGACACCAAAGCATTCCGAGCAGCGCATCTGCACGAAATAGGCCAGATCGCGCCGCTCTTCCTGCCAGAGCCAGTTCGCCATGCGATAGGCCTGCAATGCCTGATACCCCTTGAAGAACAGAATCGGCTGGATCAGCCGATGCGTCGCGGGATCACGCTCGTAGACGGCAAGCAAATCCCTGCGCGCCGCATCCCCAAGCCCGGGCGAGGCGCGATAGGCCTCATCGGCGATTTCCCGCAAAATCTGTTCGCTCATCTCGCCGGAAGCCAGTTTTTGCGAGAACCGATAGGCCAGTGCGGCTTCAAGGCTGCGATGATGCAAAAGCCCCCCGTGGATCACCGAGCCCAGCAGCGGTTCGTTCCGAATCGCCTGCGCCGCCTCATCGCGTATCTGTGCCCAGACCGCGTCACGGTCGAGTTCCAACGGCTTCTTGTCGCCATATTGCATATTCATCGGGAAACCCGCGCTTGATGTTTAAGAGACAAGCATAGACCAAAACCCATATAGGGAAAAGCAGAGGGTGATACCATCCCCTGCCATGGTCTTACGGCCATTCCAACCGGGCAGGCGCGGATCAAATTCCCCGCAAGCCCGAAAGGCCGCCTTGGTTTATTCCACGCTTTGCAGATAAGCGATCAGATCCGCCCGATCTTCAGGCTTTTTCAAACCGGCAAAGGACATTTTGGTGCCGCTGACCACGCCTTTGGGATTGGTCAGGAATTCCTGCAGCGCCTCTGGCGTCCATTGCGGCGCTTCTGCTGCATGATCGGTCATACCGCTCGAATAAGCGAAGCCGCTGACAGAAGCCACATCGCGGCCCACGACTCCGTTCAGATGCGGACCTACGCCATCGCTGCCATCCACAGCGTGACAGGCTTTGCACTTGCCGAAGCCCTTTTCGCCCGCGGCGGGGTCGGCAGCTTCCATAAGAGCTGCGAAATCGATCTCTTCCTCACCGCCTTCGCCACCTTCCTCGGTTTCCGGAACCGGGATGGTGTAAGCCTGAGCATGTTCCTCACCCTCGCCATGCCCGGCCGAGCCAACGTGATAAAGAGCACTGGCCCCCCAGTTTACAAGCAGCAAGAACAGAAGTGCCCCGATAAGTGCCCCGGCTGCCTTGGTCACGGTCATGGTGTCGAACATCGCGTGCGGTCCCCGATTGGTAAGCTCGTCAATTCCGGCATTGTCTATCCGCTTTCGCTTTCCGGGATCAAGGTATAGTTATCCTGCCAAACCTAAAATTCCGACACTGGAACACAGACATGACCACGAATCGCATCGCATTTCAGGGCGAGCCCGGTGCCTATAGCCACGCCGCCTGTCGCAGGGCGCGCCCGGATATGGAGGCCATGCCATGCCGGACCTTCGAGGATGTGATTGAAGCTGTCCGATCGGAAAAAGCCGATCTGGCGATGCTTCCGGTCGAAAACTCCACTTATGGCCGGGTGGCAGATATCCACCATTTGCTGCCCGAATCCGGGTTGCATATCGTCGACGAGGCCTTTGTGCGGGTTCATATCAGCCTGCTGGCCCTGCCGGGAACCGAGTTGCACGAGATCCGCGAGGCCATGAGCCATACCGTGCTTCTTGGCCAATGCCGGGGCTTCATGCGTCAGCACGGCATCCACGGTATCACCGGTGCCGACACCGCAGGATCTGCGCAAGAGGTGGCGGCCCGCGGCATAAAGTCGCTGGCAGCGCTTGCTTCGCCGCTGGCGGGCGAGATTTACGGGTTGAACAGTCTGGCCGATCAGATCGAGGACCGCCAGAACAACACCACGCGCTTTCTGCTGATGTCGCGCGAGCCGGATCGCCGCCGCCGGAGCGAGGACATGCTGACCAGTTTCGTATTCCGGGTCAGAAACATCCCCGCGGCGCTTTACAAGGCCATGGGTGGATTCGCGACGAATGGCGTAAACATGACCAAGCTGGAAAGCTATATGGTCGATGGTGTTTTCACCGCAACGCAGTTTTATGCGGATATTCAGGGTCATCCCGATGATCCCAATGTTCAGCGGGCGCTGGATGAACTCAGCTATTTCACATCGATGCTGAATATTCTCGGGGTTTATCCCGCCGATCCGCTGCGGAAGACCCAGGCCTGAACGGAGCGCGGCCGCGCGGTCTCAGCCCAGCGCCCCCAGTTCGGAAATGAGTTCTCGAATCCGATGCTCGTAACGCCGGTCCAGTCTGGCCTTGCCCAGCTTGGCGGTTTGCAGCATCAGCCGCGCCCGCATGTTCCGCGGATGGATGTCCAACTCGTAAACAAGTCGTGAGCGATTTTGGCTCAGGGCGATGATGGTCGAATCGATCGTGATCTCAAGCGAATCGGAATGGCCGGTCATGGTCACATGTTCGGGCCGATCGAAACGTGTCACTTCCATGCGAATCCGGCGCTCTTTTCCCCGCCAGTCGAATACGATGTCCCAGGCCATTCCGGTGCCGGGCTCCTTGGCCGGATCGATTCGCGTGACACTGGCGCCGCGTGCGATCAGCAATTCTTCAAGCCGGTTGAAATCGTTCACTTTGTCAAAAAACTGCGGTGCAGGTTGATCTGCATCAATCCGAGTAGAAAATTTCATTATGGATCGCCCTGAAAACATGCCGGAATACGACGCGTCAATTGCCGCGCTCCGTTGCTGATAGTCGATTCCGGGCGAGCTATTCAACCATGTCGTCAACATCGGGCAGATCCAGTCATCAGTTGCTTACCGCATCTTAACCCATTTGATTCGATTGGCCCCGCCCACTCCCGAATCTCGGCCAGGATTCGCCCAAAGGTTGCAATGTTCCGCCGGTCGGCACGTCACCTGCCTCTGCGACGCCATGATCGTTCTGCGCGGGAACGAAACCCGACGGGGTTGCATCGCCCCGTTCGGCGTTCTACATGAATCGTGAGAGGTTGGTGCGGGCAGGCACCTCGCCAACCCGGTCAGGTCCGGAAGGAAGCAGCCGTAACGAGTCCCGCTTGGGTCGTTATCCAGCCTCTCACCTTCCTTCAAATCGGTATGCCGAAGATGACGGTTTCCTCTGCGGTTCCGCGCTGGTTCCATTGACGGTTGCGGCCATCGTCAAGATCAGGTCCGATACGATAATCCTATGCCGTCGATCATCCTGTCATGCCCGGCAATTTACGTATTGAGAACGGCCCCTAGCGACCAGACCGTTCAAGGCGGTTTGCTCCCCGGCCCTTCGGCCGGGAAGACCGCAGCTTTTCGTCAGACCTTCTCGAGCAGCGCTTCTCCGGCACTGACGCTGCATTGGCCGGGCGAATCCTCGATCTGGATCACCTCAACCTTGCCATCATTCAGCAATGCCGCAAACCGCTTGCAGCGGCCGAAAAGACCAGCCGGCGGGGCATCGAAGCTCAGCCCAAGAGCCTTGGTGACGCTGCCATCCGCATCTGCAAGAACCTCGATCCCGGCATCAGGCGCACCGGTCGCCTTGGCCCAGGCGTCACAGACGAACGGATCATTGACGGTCAGACAGATAATCCGGTCGATGCCCTTGGCGCGGAAATCATCAGCTGTACGGATAAAGCTGGGCATATGTGCGTTGGTGCAGGTTCCGGTAAAGGCTCCGGGAAGACCAAAAATAGCGACGCGCCCTTGAGCGAGATCATTGGTGTCGACCTCTTCGGGACCGTTTTCGCCGACCCGAAGCAGCTTTCCTGAGGGAAATGCGTCGCCGGTGGTAATGCTCATTGCCTGTCCTCCGTGAATTGCAATGGATTCGCGCCGACTATAGGTTGCACTGCGGCGACGGACCAGACGGCGGAAGGACAGGCTAATGCGGATCGTGATCCTGGGGGCGGGACAGGCGGCAGCGTCGATGGCCGCACGGCTACGCGCCAATGGGCATCACGGCCCGCTTACCGTGATCGGAGCGGAAGCCGCTGCCCCATATCAACGCCCTCCGCTTTCCAAAGCCTATCTGCTGGGAGATATGAGTCTCGACCGGCTGACCCTGCGTGCCCCCGAATGGTGGCAAGAGCAGGAAATCACCCTGCGCCTGAACGAATGCGCCCGGTCGATCGACCGCGAAACGCAAGAGATCGTCACCGAAAAGGGACGGATCGGATATGACATCCTTGCGTTGACGTTGGGGGCATCGCCGCGACGCCTGCCGGAAAACATCGGCGGAACTTTGGCCGGAGTTCACGTGATCCGCAATCTCGCAGATGTCGATCATCTTGCGCCGGAATTGCAATCGGGCCGCCGTCTGGTGGTGGTCGGAGGCGGCTATATCGGTCTGGAAGCCGCCGCGGTCGCACGCAAACTTGGCCTTGATGTGGCATTGGTCGAGGCCGCGCCACGCATCCTGAGCCGCGTCGCCGCCGCAGAAACCGCAGACATGATCCGCGAATTGCACCGGAAACATGGCGTCGAGATCATCGAAAATGTCGGGGTTTCCCGCCTTAACGGTGACAAGCGGGTCAGCGGAGTCACACTTCAGAACGGCCGGACCCTGCCCGCCGATTTGGTCGTGACGGGGATCGGTGTCGCCCCGGAAACAGCTCTTGCGCAAGAGGCCGGACTTGCCGTCGAGAATGGCATCGCGGTTGATGAATACGGACAAAGCTCGGATCCGGCGATCTGGGCCGCCGGTGACTGCGCCAGCTTTCCGCATCTGGGCAAGCGCATCCGTCTGGAAAGCGTCGGGAATGCCATCGACATGGCTGAACTCGTCGCGGACAACATATGTGGTGCGCGAAAACCCTATGTCGCGAAGCCGTGGTTCTGGTCGGATCAGTTCGACGCCAAGCTGCAAATCGCCGGGCTGGGCAACGGTCACGACCATATCGTGACAAGGGCCGGCGACCGGCCGCATTCCGGCTCGGTCTGGTACTATTCCGCGTCGCGCCTGCTGGCCGTGGACGCGTTGAACGATCCGCGCGCCTATATGATCGGCAAACGCCTGATCGAAGCCGGACGCTCTCCCACGCCCGAAGCCATTGGCGCTGCGGCCGATCTCAAGGCATTGCTTGCATGAGAATCGTCGGCGGCGCATTCCGGGGCCTGAAACTTGCCGAACTGGGTCAGGGCAGTGAGGCGACGCATCTGCGCCCGACTACGGACAGGATCCGCGAGGCGATCTTCAATCTGCTTGTGAACGGCAAATATGGCAATCCTGTCGCGGGGGCACGGGTGCTGGACCTGTTCGCAGGGACCGGAGCGCTGGGATTAGAGGCCCTGTCCCGTGGTGCGGATTTCGTGACATTTGTCGAAAACGGGCCGAAATCCCTGGGACTTATCCGCGATAATGCGGAACGCGCGCGTGCGATGAACAGCATATCCATCCTGCGGCGCGATGCGACAAGACCGGGCCTGAACGAAGGGCCACCCCATGATCTGATCTTCCTCGACCCCCCCTATTCCAAGGGGCTGGGAGAAAAGGCGATTGCGTCATGCCTGCAAAACCGCTGGATCGCGCCCGGGGCGGTCATCGTCTGGGAAGAAGCCACGGCGCCCAAGATCGCCGCGCCGATGCTGATGATCGATCAGCGAAAATATGGCCAGAGCATCATCACGATTGTCAGAATAGAAGGCAGCCTGACCGATTGATCCGCCCGAACCGGACAAGACCGCGCAAATGCCTCGGCAACCGCCCGGGTGTCACGCACGCGCAGCGACGATCCCGGCGGCGGCTTCAAGCGCGCCGCGGCCACGCGGGATGGACAGGGCAGCCATCCCCGCCTCCATAGCTCCTAAGGACGCCATCAACATGGCAGCGTTGCAGTAACCCATATGGGCAACCCGCAAGGCATTGTCCGGGTCACTCGCCCCCAGCCCGACACCAAGCGTCACTCCGGTATTGGCGCTCAGCCACTGACGCAGGGCGGAGGCGCCGGGCAATGACAGGGCCGTCACCGAATTCGCCCGGCTTACCGGATCCGCAATGGTCAGCCGGATATCGGGGTTTCCCGCGCCCCAGGCATCCACCGCCGCCCAGACGGTTTCTGCCAAAGCCGCGTGACGCGCCCAGACCGCATCCAGCCCTTCTTCGTCAAGCAGCATTCGCAGGGCTTCATCAAGCGCGAAAATATGCTGAACGGGGGGAGTACCGCCCCAGAACCGCCACAGGGCCTCGGCCCCGGCGCGTAAATGCCAGTCCCAGACCGGTGTGGTCAAAGCGGTACGGCCCCGTGCCGCAGCCCGGTCAGAGAACCAGACAAAGGCGATCCCCGGCGGGCACATCAGCCCTTTCTGACTGGCGGAGATCAGAACATCCACGCCCCAATCATCCATATGCATCGGCGAGCATCCCAGAGAGGCGATCGAATCAACGACCAGAAGCGCCGGATGCTGATCCATGGCGGCCCGGATGGCCGGAATATCCGCCGCGGCGGAAGTTGCTGTATCCGTCTGGCACAGCATGACCGCGCGGATACGGTTTTCGCGATCCTGCGCCAATCGCTCGGCCAACCGCCCCGGATCGGCAGGCGCGCAGCCGAAATCCATCACCTCAACCGCAATGCCCATCTCGGCCATCTGACTGGCCCAGGAACTGCCGAAATGCCCGGAAACAAGTAAAAGCGTTTCATCGCCCGGCGAGAAGATATTGGCGGCGACGGCCTCCCATCCCGCATGTCCGTTGCCGATATAGGGCGCGAGATTGGCACCTGTTCCGGCAAGCCGTTTCAGCTTTGCCATGACCTGCAGATTGAACTCTGCCAATTCCTCGCCGTAGATATCCGGAGACGCGCGGTGCATGGCGCGCAGCACCCGGTCGGGAACGGGCGAAGGGCCGGGAATGGCGATAACGGGGGGGCCGAAAGCAAGGCTCATTCTGTTCTTCCTTCACAGACTGCAAAATCGGTATGCCTGTTCCGATCTTTCGTCAACGGCCCCGACCGGAAGATCTTCACGACTTGCCCGCCCAGACCCAGACAGGCTATGCCCTATAGAGCGTTGCCCCTGCCGCAGACGGTCGGAGGTCTACCGCCCCGGCCAAGGAGACGAGCGTTCACGTGACCAGACCCGCCCCCCAGGAACTTCCCTCCCGCGAGCTGTTTTTACGTTTTTGGCGGGATTACCTGTACAAGAACCGCGGCGCCATGGGCCTGGCCTTTGTCCTGATGTCGATCGAGGGCGCGACTTTGGGGCTGATCTCCTGGATGCTGAAGCCGCTTTTCGACCGGGTTTTCGTCGGCAAGGACGCGGATGCGATCTGGTGGGTCGGGATGGCGATCTTCGGCATCTTCCTGCTGCGCGCCTTGACCCTGATCGCCAGCAGATCGCTGCTGAAACAGATCTCGCTGAATATCTCGACCGAGATGCAGCGCGATTTGCTGGCCCATATCCTGACACTCGATGGCCGCTTCTTCAATGACAATTCCCCCGGCGCATTGATCGAGAGGATACAGGGCGATACGATCGCGGTTCAGGGTGTCTGGTCAACGCTGATCACCGGGGCAACCCGGGACGTGATATCGCTGATCGGCCTGTTCGCCGTCGCCGTCGCCATCGATCCGTCATGGACAGTTGCCGCATTGATCGGGATTCCCCTGCTGATCGCCCCCTCCGCACTGATCCAGCGATATATCCGCCGCAAGATGCGGCAAAGCCGAGCGAATGCCAGCCTGCGCGCGACAAGGCTGGACGAAATCCTGCATGGCATCGCCTCGATCCGGCTGAATCGCGCCGAAACGGTGCAGACGGGCCGCTTTGACGAGATCATCAACCGGATCCGCCGCGCCGAGGTCAAGGTCGCCACGACCAGCGTCCTGATGCCTGCCTTGACGGATATCGTCACCGGAATAGGCTTTGTCGCCGTTCTGGCGCTTGGCGGCTCGCAGGTGATGGAAGGCACGCGCAGCATCGGTGACTTCATGTCATTTTTCACGGCGCTCGCGCTGGCATTCCAGCCGATGCGCCGCCTTGGCGGAACAGCGGGCAACTGGCAGACCGCCGCCGCCAGCCTTGAGCGGATTTACCAGACACTGGACACAAGGCCCACGATCCTGTCCGGCCCCCGACGCAATCCGCCCGCCGAGCTGTCGATCGAACTGGAGGATGTCTGGCTGTCTTACGAAGGCCAGACAGTTCTGCATGGGCTGAACTTTCGCGCCGAAGCCGGTCAGACGACCGCCCTTGTCGGGCCGTCCGGCGCGGGGAAATCCACCGTGTTCAATCTGCTGACACGAATGATCGATCCTGATCGGGGCAAGGTGCTGCTGGGGAACATACCGGTTTCCGATTACGATCTGGAGACGCTTCGCGACCAGTTCTCGACCGTATCGCAGGAATCGGCTCTGTTCGACGACAGCCTGCGTGACAATATCCTGATGGGCCGCCCCGATGCGGAAGAGCCCGCATTGCGGCAGGCACTCGAGGCGGCGCATGTGCTGGAATTCACCGAAGCGCTCAGCCGAGGGCTGGATTCTCAGGCCGGCCCGCGCGGCTCGGCCTTGTCCGGCGGGCAGCGTCAGCGGGTAGCGATTGCGCGGGCAGTGCTGCGTGACGCGCCGATCCTGCTGCTGGATGAGGCGACGAGTGCGCTTGATACAGGCAGCGAACGACTGGTGCAGGAATCGCTGGACCGACTGTCCAAGGGCAGGACCACGCTGGTGATCGCACACCGGCTTTCAACGATCCGCAATGCCGACAAGATCGTGGTGATCGACGCGGGAAGGGTTGTCGAACAGGGCAGCCATGACCAATTGATGGCAAAGGGCGGTGCCTATGCCAGCCTCGTCGCAATGCAATTCGGGGAAAGCACATGAAGAACCGCGCTTCCGTGAGTTTTTTCAGACGTTGCCGGACCGTCGCGATATATCGGTCTGCTGCGGCTCTGATCCCCGTCACCATCATCCTGCGGAGGTTCGCTTTGCGCGGCTCGGCAGTAGCACTCCCGGTATTTCTTTCCTACCCGAGCCATCTCAGGATCGATATTCCATAACCATATCGCCACGATATCGTGGCTTGCCGGAGAATTATGAATGAGCAATCGCCAACTCATCCGCATCACCGGCGAGGATCGGGTAGCATTCCTTCAGAACCTGGTCACCAATGATGTCAGCAAGGGTCCGTGTTGGGCGGCGTTACTGACACCCCAGGGAAAATATCTGGCGGATTTTCTGATCATACCGGTTGATGACACCTTGCTGCTGGATGTCGATGCCGGTCTGGCCGAAGATCTGCTGCGCCGCCTGACACTCTACAAACTGCGCTCAAAACTTGTTCTGGAGCCTGTTTCGATGTCCCTTGCCCGCGGCACGGGGCCGGCCCCCGAGGGCGCGATCATCGATCCACGGCACGAGGCGCTTGGCTGGCGGCTTTACGGCGGCACGGGCGAGGATGGCACCGACTGGGACGCCATCCGGGTGACGCATTGCATTCCCGAATCGCTGATCGAACTGATCCCCAATGAGACATTCATCCTTGAAGTCGGGTTCGAGCGTCTGCATGGCGTCGATTTCCGCAAAGGCTGCTATGTCGGACAGGAAGTCACCGCGCGGATGAAGCACAAGACCGAGTTGCGCAAGGGTCTGACCACCCTGCGCGTCGAGGGCAGCGCGCCTGTCGGCACCCCGATCACGCGTGAGGGCCGCGCGGTCGGCACGCTGTTCACGCAGTCGGGCGGACGCGGGATCGCGCATGTCCGCTTTGACCGGCTGGGCGACGGAATGGAGGCGGGCGCGGCCCGTGTCTTCCCCGAATGACGGAAGGGGCCGCAGCGCCCCGTGACGGCGGGCCAGAGCGGGTCCGCAAGATCATCCATATCGATATGGATGCCTTCTATGCCTCGGTCGAGCAGCGGGATGATCCGGAACTGCGGGGCAAGCCGGTCGCCGTTGGCGGCGCTGCCCTGCGCGGCGTAGTGGCGGCGGCAAGCTATGAGGCGCGGGTCTATGGGGTGCGCTCGGCCATGCCCTCGGTCACGGCCAAGCGGCTGTGCCCCGATCTGATCTTCGTGCGGCATCGTTTCGACGTCTACCGCGCCGTCAGCGGACAAATCCGTGACATTTTTCTGGATTACACGCCTTTGGTCGAACCCCTGTCACTGGACGAGGCTTATCTGGACGTCACCGACCATCTCTGGCCCGGACAGACCGCGACACAGGTCGCAAAAGAGATCCGCGCGCGCATCCGCGAGACGACCCGCCTGACGGCAAGCGCGGGGGTCAGCTACAACAAATTCCTCGCCAAGCTGGCATCGGACCAGAACAAGCCCGACGGTCTATGCGTCATCCCACCCGAGCGCGGACCGGATTTTGTGCTTTCTCTGCCGGTCGGCAAGTTCCACGGCATCGGTCCTGCCACCGCCGCCAAGATGCAGGCCATGGGCATTCATACGGGCGCAGATATGCGCGCACAGGAGCTGGATTTCCTGACGCGCCGCTTCGGCAAATCCGGGCGATATTACTGGAACATTTCGCGCGGGATCGACCATCGGCGCGTCAGCCCCGAGCGGGTCCGCAAATCTGTTGGCGCAGAGAATACCTATTTCACCGACCTGATGACCATAGCCGAGGTGAATGAGGCGCTTGCCCCCCTGTCGGACAAGGTCTGGCGGCATGTCTCGAAGAACCAGTTGCTTGGCCGGACAGTGACGGTCAAGGTGAAATTCGCCGATTTCAAACAGGTCACGCGGGCGAGAACCCTGCCCCACGCAATTGCATCACAAGAGGAATTTCTGATGCTGGCCCGCGAATTGGCCTCCACCGTCCTGCCCGATCCGCGAGGCGCGAGATTGCTTGGCATCACCTTGTCAGGTTTCGAACAGGACGACGCGCAGGATCAGGTGCAACTCGATCTTTTCCAGGATCAGGAATGACATCCTGCCCTGAATACGCCCCCCGCGCGAGGCTTTCCTACAATGCGATTGCCGAGATCAGCCTGCCGTAATCGGCATGCCCCTCATGCGTCGCACGGCGATAACTGAAAAAGCGTTCGGGATCGGAATAGGTGCAATGCCCGCACCATTCGGCTTCGACCCCTGCCGCGCGAAGGCGCGACAGGCCGAAGGATGGCAGATCAAACATCGGGCGACCATTCGGACCACCGCTGAAGAACCGCGAATATTCCGGGTCTTCCATCAGGAAATCTTCCATGAATTCGTCACCGACCTCATAGGCGCGCTGGCTGATCGTCGGTCCGATCACCGCGTGGATTTCACCGGCGCCCAATTCCTGCATCGCCGCGACCGTGGCCTCGATAATCCCGGAAAGGGCCCCGCGCCATCCAGCATGGCATGCTCCGATGATCCCGGCCTTCGAATCGGCCAGAAGGATAGGCTGACAATCCGCGGTCAAAATCCCCAGCGCCACATCGCGGCGCCGGGTCACCATCCCATCGGCCCTGATATCGCCGATCTTGTCCGGATCGTCATCCTCGCCCAGTGTCACCACATCGGCGGAGTGAACCTGCTTCACCGCCGTCAGCCTGTCAGGGGAAACACCCATGGCTGTCGCGACTCTCGCCCGGTTCAATGCAACCATTTCCCGTTGATCGCTGCTCCCGCGTCCACAATTCAGCCCGGCGAACAGACCCGAGGAGGCCCCGCCCTTTCGCGTGAAAAATCCGTGCCTTACATCAGCAAGCAGCGGGTAGGTCAGGATTTCAAGCGTCATCTGCATCGGCATTCAGCTCATCAAATCCGGGCACCGGGGGCGCCCCTTTCGGCCAGACGGCCATCGCTTTGAACAGGTGACCCATTTCCTGCCTGTCGGTCAAGCGTCTGAGCGCATCCAATGCGCCTTTATCTCCGGCGTCGTACAATCGCCGCGCGCGTGCTTCGGCACCAAGCGACAGCAGCCAATCGCCCTGATAGACCGGTCGCGACACCGCGGCACCCGCCCGGATCGCCACCGCCGCCAGTGGCGCGAAATCCACATGGGCCGTCAGATCCGCCTCGCCCGGGTTGGCCAGCGGATCTTCCGATGAATGTCCCCGAACCGCCTGAAACGTATCGCCAAAACCGTTCCAGCCGCCATAATCGACGATGATCGCGGCACCGCCGCAGGCGGCGATTCTTCCCGCAATCGCGGCCATGATCGCAATTGCTGCCGGGCAATCTTCAACGATATCGCCAATGCGCCCCTCTCGTGGAAGATCGATCGGGGGGGAAAGGCCCATACGCAAACCGTCATCCCCCAATCCGACAACCCGCTCGGCCCAACCCGTTTCGACACGCTGAAATTGCCGGACCGGCAGGGCATCAAAAAATTCATTTGCCATCATGAACAAAGGCTTGTTCGGTAGTTCCTCGATATTTTTTAGGTGCCGGACCTGACCCAACCGCTGCCGCTGCACCTGTCGCAGATGCGCCGAAGCCTCGATCAGCGTCACCTCAGCGGCTTGCGTCATGCCCGGAACGGCCTGCATGGCGCGCAGCATATCCGCCATCAGCGTTCCGCGTCCCGGCCCCGGCTCGGCCAGGGTGAAAGGCGCCGGACGGCCCTGATCCGTCCAGGATTGCACCAGAGAAAGCCCGCATAACTCCCCGAAAATCTGCGATATTTCCGGCGCAGTGATGAAATCTCCACCTTTCCCGAACGGATCGCGGGTCGCATAGTAGCCAAAGCGGGGATGCAGCAGGCAAAGCTCCATGTAATCGGCCAGCGTTATCGGCCCGGTCGCCCGGATACGCTGCACGATGATCTCGGCCAGCGGGGTCATGCGACCGGGTCACGACGCCATGCGCGAATGATGAAGAACAGCCCGACCAACAACATCGGCAGGGACAGAACCTGCCCCATGGTCAGCCCGATCACCGGCCCGCCGATGACATGGCCAAGCGGGTTGTCCGGAGTGATGAATTGCTGATCAGCGACCCGGAACAATTCCACGAATATCCGCGCAAGTGCGTATCCTGAAAGGAAAATCCCGAATGCGAGTCCCGGCCTGCGCAAACCGCCTGACCGCACGCAGGCCCAAAGGATCAACCCAAGCGCCAATCCCTCCAGTCCCGCCTCGTAAAGCTGGCTGGGATGGCGCGCGCATAGTCCCTCGATCCCGGGGCAGTTCTGCGCGGCCTCTCCGGGGAAGATCACGCCCCATGGCAGATCGGTCGGACGCCCCCAGAGTTCGGCATTGATGAAATTCGCGATACGCCCGAAGAACAGTCCGATGGGCGCGACCACGGCCATCGCATCGGCCAGTCGCAACGCAGGAAGCCCGCGTGCACGGCAGAACAACCATGCGGCCACGATCACACCCGCAAAACCGCCGTGAAAACTCATACCGCCTTCCCAGACCTTTACGATCTCGGCCGGATTGGAAAGATAATATGCCGGCTCATAGAAGAAAACGAAGCCAAGCCTGCCACCAAGAATCACACCAAGAATCACCCATGTCAGCAGATCATCCACCGCCTCGCCACTCATCGGTGCCCGGTCACCCCAGATGACGGACCCGCGCATCATGCGCACCATGATCCGCCAACCAAGCAGCAATCCGGCCAGATAGGCCAGCGCATACCAGCGAAGACTGAGCGACAGCCCCCCAAGTTGAATTGTGAATATTTCGGGTGATATCTCGGGAAACGGGATCATGCTGCCTCTGGGCCGGTTTTGCGGGCGCACGCTAGCGCCACCCGACGCAGTGTCAACATTGAACCCGGACAGAATGCAGCCCATATAGGGAGCGATCAACGCAGAGGAGCGGGTTAAATGGCTGCGCAGAACAAATTTTTCGACGATGTCTCGCAATTGATGACAAATGCGATGGGTGTCGCCCAAGGGGCCAAGACGGAGGCCGAGACCGCCATGAAAGGCTGGATCGACCGCTGGCTGGCGGATCGCGATTTCGTCACCCGCGAAGAATTCGAGGCCGTGCGCGAAATGGCGATCAAGGCGCGCACCGAGAATGCCGAACTGAGAGCGCGGCTCGATGCGCTGGAAACAGGGCGTCAGCGCGACTGAGCCTGATCGCGCAGCACCCCGTTGCGGTCGTAAAGCAGCACCTCACCCGTATCGGTGACGACCACGATCCAGTCACGGGCAAAGGTGACGGCATCGGCGCCTGCGCCTTCGGGCAGGGTAATGTTCTCGGGCAGTTCCGGCAGCACCGGTTGCCCCAGACGCGCCCATAGCAGCGCCACGATCGCCACCATCCCAAGCCCCATCACCAGCGACAATGCGGTGACAAGCGTTTTCAGGAAACGCAGCTCTGGTACCGCTTTCGCTGTCTCTTTCCAGTCGTTATCATCCTTGGTCATGTCGAACCTTGTCGTCACCATCCCGGCCAATCCGCCTGAGCGGCTTGATAAGGCCCTTGCGCTCGCAGTGCCAGAGGAAGCGGCGCTTTCGCGCACGCGCCTTGCACGGCTGATCGCGGATGGTGCGGTCAGCGGCCCCGAAGGCGTGGCGCGGGACGGAAAGGCGCGGGTGATCGAGGGACAGGAATACCGCATCGCCCTGCCCCAACCGGAACCCGTCGAGACGCGGCCCGAAAACATCCCGCTGGATATCGTCCATGAGGACGCGGATCTGCTTGTGATCGACAAGCCCGCAGGAATGGTTGTGCATCCTGCCCCGGGCTCGCCCTCGGGAACGCTGGTGAACGCGCTGCTGGCCCATTGCGCCGACAGCCTGTCCGGGATCGGCGGAGAGCGGAGGCCGGGGATCGTTCACCGGATCGACAAGGAGACGTCCGGCCTGCTGGTCGTGGCCAAATCCGACCGTGCGCATCACGGTCTGGCTGCGCAGTTCGAGGCGCATACAGCCCAGCGCCGATATCTGGCGCTTGCGCATGGCATCATCGATGCCGCAGACCCGAGGCTGCGCGGAATCGCGGGTGTCAGCTTCGAACCGGGTGGCATTCTCAGGATCACGTCGCGTCTGGCGCGTCACGCCACGGACCGGCAACGGCAGGCGGTTTATT
Source organism: Paracoccus onubensis (assembly GCF_003591515.1). Classification (GTDB taxonomy): domain Bacteria; phylum Pseudomonadota; class Alphaproteobacteria; order Rhodobacterales; family Rhodobacteraceae; genus Paracoccus; species Paracoccus onubensis. The sequence goes on along the minus strand of NZ_QZCG01000002.1, from coordinate 210,423 downwards.
TCGACCGGGGCCGCCACGCGGTGACACGGGCTCGAATGCTGGAGAGTTTCGGACAGCCTCCGGCGGCGATGCTGATCGAATGCCAGCTTGAAACGGGCCGCACCCATCAGATCCGGGTACATATGGCGCATGCGGGTCTTGGCCTGATCGGTGACCCTGTCTATGGCGGCGCGCGAAAGGCCTCTGCCAAAGCGCTGGGAGATGCCGCGCAGGCGGTCAAATCCTTTCCGCGACAGGCGCTTCATGCCGCATTTCTAGGCTTCATCCATCCTGTCAGCGGCACATCGCTGAGCTTTGAGAGCCCGCTCCCCGGCGATATGCAGGGGCTGTTGGCAGAGCTGCGCCTCGCGAAGTCTTGACATGAACGTGAGCCATTCCCACGTTATCATCCCAGAGAGTCCGGACAGTTATCCTCCAGCCCAATTCGCCCCTTGGCGGGCAAGCGCAGCCTCCTCCGCTCACGGAACCGTAACCGTGATATCTGCGTTATGTTTACCTCCGCGAAAGGCCTTTGATTATGGCTAATTATGCAAATCTACCCGCCCCCAGTCCCGAGCAGGGCCTGAATCGTTATCTTCAGGAGATCCGCAAATTCCCGCTGCTGGAACCCGAAGAGGAATATATGCTGGCCAAAGCATGGGCCGATCACGAAGATTCAGAGGCCGCGCACAAGCTGGTGACCAGTCATCTGCGTCTCGCTGCCAAGATCGCCATGGGCTATCGAGGCTATGGCCTGCCGCAGGCCGAGGTGATTTCGGAAGCGAATGTGGGTTTGATGCAGGCCGTCAAGCGCTTTGATCCGGAAAAGGGTTTCCGGCTGGCCACCTATGCGATGTGGTGGATCCGCGCATCGATCCAGGAATACATCCTGCGGTCATGGTCGCTGGTCAAAATGGGCACCACAAGCGCGCAGAAGAAGCTGTTCTTCAATCTGCGTAAGGCCAAATCCCGCATCGGCGCCCTGGAAGAGGGCGATCTGCGTCCTGAGCATGTCGCCCGGATCGCCAACGATCTGAACGTCACCGAAGACGAAGTGACCCAGATGAATCGCCGCCTGTCGGGCGGCGATGCCTCGCTCAATGCGACGGTGGGATCGGCGGACGGCGATTCCACGGCGCAATGGCAGGACTGGCTGGAAGACGAGGACGCCAATCAGGCCGAAGCCTATGCCGAAACCGAAGAACTCGGCACGCGCCGTCAGATGCTGATCGAAGCCATGAGCGTGCTGAACGACCGGGAAAAGGATATCCTGATGGAGCGACGCCTGCGCGACGACCCGATGACGTTGGAGGATCTTTCTTCCCGCTACAACGTTTCGCGCGAACGTATACGCCAGATCGAGGTTCGCGCATTCGAGAAACTTCAGGATCGGATGCGGATTCTGGCGCGCGAAAAGGGAATGCGGGTGCCGGAAGCGGCGGATTGATGTCCATGGGCGCCGCTGCCCAATCCCGTTTTCCTGTACGCTTTGTATTTTCAGTTCAAATTGTCGCGGCAGTTGGCAATATCATTCCCAATTGCTGTGGCTGGTGATGGCAGGCGCGGATAATCATGCTGGATCATCTTTGCATAACGGTCTCTGACCTGGCCCAAAGCAAGCGTTTTTATGCAAGGGCATTGGCACCGTTGGGCTACAGGATGACGATCGACCGTGCGGAAGGTGTCGGTTTCGGAGTGGCGGCAGGCGCGCTTCGATCCCGCGATCCGGATGGCGAGTTCTGGATCGCCCCCGGCACGCCGCGGCCCGAACTGGTGCATTTCGCCTTTGCGGCCAAAACACATGCCGATGTCGATGCCTTCCACGCCGAAGCCGTTGCCGCCGGAGGGGAAGATAACGGCGCGCCGGGACTGCGGGTACGATATCACCCGCATTACTACGCCGCTTTCATCCTGGACCCGGACAGATACAATATCGAAGCTGTTTGCCACGATGCCGCACGGCATTCTGACAGCAAGCATTGACCAGCCCTGTAGCCGCGCTATGGTCTTTGAAAACGATGGGTAAATTCCAAAACCATGACGGCGCTGACGCAATTCGAACGCCTTGAGGCGCAAGGCTCGTGGCGCGAGACGCCCGAGGCGCGGCTGCGTGAGGTGATCGTCTCTGTCGGAGAAGCCACATTAACGCTTTCGGACCCGAAATCGGAACGTCCCCTGTCGCATTGGTCCCTGCCCGCCGTGACCCGACTCAATCCGGGAAAACTGCCCGCAATCTACAGCCCCCGCGCAGATGGACCGGATGAAACGCTGGAAGTGGATGATCCGCTGATGATCGAGGCCATAGATCGCGTTCAGCGCGCGGTTCTGGCACGGCAGGCCCATCCCGGGCGGCTCAGGGGCGGACTTACATTGCTGACCGCATTGGCCATGGCCGCCGCAGCGGTCGTCTGGCTGCCCGATGCACTGACGCGTCATGCGGCGAATATCGCCCCTCCGGCCCAGGCCTTTGCCGTTGGGAATGCCATTTTGGCCGATATCTCCCGCAGCACCGGAGCCGTCTGCGAACGTCATTCGGGTCAGGCTGTTCTGGATTGGATCGCGCCAAAGCTGATCGCCGAGGATGCGAAGATCCGTGTTGTTCCCTCTCCGGTCAATGGCGCGCGTCGCCTTCCGGGCAATCTGTATGTGCTTGGCAATGATGTCCTGTTGACCGCCCCCGGACCGGCAGCGGCGGCAGGGCATCTGATGGCCGCGGAAATGGCGGTTTCGGATAAGGAGCTTTTGCTGAATGCATTGGAATATGCCGGTACCAGAGCGGTTCTGCAATTGCTGACGCTTGGAACGCTGCCCGAAAAGGCCATGCATGGATACGGAGAAACGCTTCTTCAGCAACCGGCCCCGCCTCCGGACCGCGACAGCTTGCTGAAAGCATTCAGGGAAAAGGGAATTCCAAGCGCGCCCTATGCGCACAGCCTTGATCCCACCGGCGCATCGGTTCTGGACCTGATCAAAGAGGACCCCTATCGCGATTCACCGCCACCGAAGGCGCTGCTGACGGATCCGCAATGGCTGGCGCTACAGCAGATCTGTGCAGGATGAAGGCCGATATGCGGAAACCCGAGGCGAACATATCCGCTGAGGCCAAGGCATTCCGCCTCTTCGCCTGCAACCGCTTAACCCCGTAACCGCCAAGACGAAAGCCCGGAACCGATGAGCAATCCAATCCATATGGACGCCGACACTCTGACCCGCGCCATGATCGCGGGCGAACTGACAGCGGAAGAGATCATGCAGGCCCATCTGGACCGGATCGCGGACACCAATTCCCGGATCAATGCCATTATCAGCCTTCGGGATCACGACGAATTGCTGGCCGAGGCAAGAGAGGCCGACCGTTCGCCCCGCAAGGGCGGGCTGCATGGATTGCCCATAGCAGTCAAGGACCTCGCGGCGGTTCAGGGTATCCGCACCACATGGGGCTCGCCCATCTATCGCGACCACATGCCGACGGAAGACCATGTAATCGTGACCCGAATGCGCGAGGCGGGGGCGATTTTCATCGGCAAGACCAATACGCCCGAATGGGGTCTTGGCTCGCATAGTTTCAACGAGGTCTTCGGCGTCACGCGCAACCCCTATGCCCCGGATCGCAGTGCCGGGGGCTCGTCGGGTGGCGCGGCGGCGGCTTTGGCGGCAAGGATGGTGCCGGTCGCCGATGGATCGGATATGATGGGCAGCCTGCGCAACCCGGCAGGTTTCTGTAACGTCTACGGTTTCCGGCCAAGCTGGGGGCTGGTGCCCGGCGAGCCCATGGGCGACAGCTTCATGACAACCATGGCGACATTGGGACCGATGGCCCGCAGCCCGCGTGATCTCGCGCATCTTCTATCGATCATGGCCGGCCCTCATCCCGCCCTGCCATTCGGCCGCCCGGGCGAGGATTTCGCAGCCGCGCTTGATGCCCCGGTCAAAGGCACCCGAATCGGCTGGCTGGGCGATTGGGGTGGCGCTTATCCCTGCGAAGAGGGGATCCTGCCGCTTTGCGAAGCCGCGTTGACGCAGATGGAAGGATTGGGATGCGAAATCATCCCCCTTTCACCCCCCTTTCCAGGGGAAAAGCTGTGGGAAAGCTGGATGACGCTGCGCGCCTTTCAAATAGCCGGAGGAAAACGCGCCCTGTATGACGACCCTGACAAACGCGCCCTGATGAAGCCGGAAGCGATATGGGAAATCGCACAGGGCCTGAGCCTGTCCGCCTCACAGGTTTACGAGGCAAGCGCGATCCGCAGCGAATGGTATCGCCGTGCGGCACGGTTATTCGAGGAGGTAGACATCATCGCACTGCCGACCGCGCAGGTCTGGCCCTTCCCCGCCGAATGGCGCTGGCCGCAGGAGGTGGGAGGCAAGCCTGTCGACACCTATCACCGCTGGATGGAAATCGTGGTGCCGGTCAGCCTTGCCGGATTGCCTTGCCTGTCAGTGCCGGTAGGCTTTGGCGCGAACGGCCTGCCGATGGGAATGCAACTGGCCGGAGCGACGGGAAGCGATGCTGCGATTCTCCGGCTGGGACAAGCGTGGCACGAGGAGACCAATTGGCCGAGCCATCTGCCGGATTTGTAATGAAACGATCAGTTCCGTGATGCCCGGAGGCAATGCCCGCCGCTGGCAGGTTCTGGAATCATTGGCGCGTAAACAGGCCGGGGGCGCTGCCCGTCGCCGGCTGGTTCTTGAACCAGTGGCGCACCAGCCGGCAACCCCCGAGGTATTTGGGCAAAGAAGAAGCAATAGCGAAGCGCCGACAAGATGTTGTTTGCGGTGGGGGCTTGGGAAGGGTCTTGCGCTGCTAGACAAATTGTTCGCGGATCAGCCGTTCTTCCAGCCCATGCCCCAGATCGAACAACAGGCGATGCGAGATATCGGCGGCACTATGGACATGCACCCGCGTGACATGCCGGACTGCGCCCGAATCGGCATCGGCCATGACCGGGCGGCGATCCGGGCTCAGCACCTCGATTTCGACCTGCGCCGCCTTTGGCAGCAACGCGCCACGCCAGCGACGGGGACGGAACGGAGCGATTGCCGTCAGGGCAAGCACCTCTGAATCGATAGGCAGGATCGGGCCATGGGCCGAATAATTATATGCGGTGGATCCCGCCGGGGTCGATACCAGAGCTCCGTCGCAGACCAGTTCTTCCATGCGCAGCTTGCCATCCACATGGATGCGCAGCTTCGCGGCCTGTGGCCCTTCGCGCAGCAGGCTGACTTCGTTGATGGCAAGCGCTTCGTGCAGGGAACCGTCCCGACAGGTGGCGCTCATCCTCAACGGATTGATGACCGTCTCTTCGGCCTCGGCCAGTCTGACGGGCAGGTCATCCTCGGAATAGGCATTCATCAGGAAGCCGACCGTGCCGCGGTTCATTCCATAAACCGGCAGATCACGTCCCTGCATCGCATGCAGGGTCTGCAGCATGAACCCGTCTCCGCCAAGCGCCACGACCAGTTCCGCGCTATCGGCCGGCGCACAGCCATAACGGGCCGACAAGGCGACCAGCGCCGCTTGCGCGACATCGGTCTGACTGGCGGTAAAGTGAATCCTGGGCGTCATTTTCTGCAAGCCTGTCTCTCTTGCCGCGCAGCATCGGTGCTGATCGGGTTGAACGCAAGCCCTCCTTCACGCCGCACTCGGAACCAAAGCTGTCGTTTTGCTGCTTTCAAGCTGCCCGGGCTTACGCTAAGACATCGCCATTCCGCCGCAGCTTTGCCAGAAAGGACGCGCGACCGATGAATGCATCTCTTCGCGACAATGGATTTTTCACCGAAACGCTGACCAGCCGCGACCCCGAGATCGCCAGCGCGATCGACAAGGAACTGGGCCGCCAGCGTGACGAGATCGAACTGATCGCGTCGGAAAATATCGTCTCCAAGGCGGTGCTGGAAGCACAGGGAACCGTCCTGACCAACAAATATGCGGAAGGTTATCCGGGCAAACGCTATTACGGTGGCTGCCAATATGTCGATATCGTCGAAACCCGCGCCATCGAGCGGGCCAAGGAGCTGTTCGATTGCGAATTCGCCAATGTTCAGCCCAATAGCGGCAGCCAGATGAATCAGGCGGTATTTCTGGCGCTTTTGCAGCCGGGCGATACCTTCATGGGGCTTGATCTGAATTCGGGTGGCCACCTGACTCACGGCTCGCCGGTCAATATGTCGGGCAAGTGGTTCAATGTCGTGAGTTACGGCGTGCGCGCGCAGGATCAGTTGCTGGATATGGACGCGATCGCCGAAGCCGCGCGCCAGAACAAGCCAAAGCTGATCCTTGCCGGTGGCACGGCCTATAGCCGCGTCTGGGACTGGGCCGCCTTCCGCAAGATCGCGGATGAAGTCGGCGCCTATCTGATGGTGGACATGGCGCATATCGCCGGTCTGGTCGCGGGCGGCCAGCATCCCTCGCCCCTGCCGCATGCCCATGTCGTCACCACGACCACGCATAAATCCCTGCGCGGCCCGCGCGGCGGGATGATCCTGACCAATGACGAGGGTATCGCGAAAAAGATCAACTCGGCCGTCTTCCCCGGTCTGCAGGGGGGCCCGCTGATGCATGTGATCGCGGCAAAGGCCGTCGCATTGCGCGAGGCGCTGCAACCCGGTTTCAAGGATTACGCCGCACAGGTCGTCGCCAATGCCCGCGCCATGGCGGATGAATTGATGAAGGGCGGCATCGACATCGTCTCGGGTGGCACCGACAATCATCTGTGCCTCGCCGATCTGCGGCCAAAGGGCGTGACCGGCAAGGCGACCGAAGCCGCGCTTGGCCGTGCGCATATCACCTGCAACAAGAATGGCGTGCCTTTCGATCCCGAGAAACCCTTTGTCACCTCGGGCATTCGTCTTGGCGCGCCGGCGGGCACGACCCGTGGCTTTGGCGAAGAGGAATTCCGTCAGATCGCCCGCTGGATCGTGGAAGTCGTTGACGGGCTTGCCGCGAATGGGGAAGAAAACAACGCCGCCATCGAAGACAAGGTTCGGGCCGAGGTGGCCGAGCTTTGCGCGCGTTTCCCGCTTTATCCCGATCTGTGAGATCAACCCGGCGGCTTGAACGCGCATTAGGGGACCGGGCGCGGCGGCATCTGCCCGAATGGATGGCAGAGTTCGCCATGTTCGTGTTCAAACAGGGCTGGGCCTGCCTGTTCGGCGGGCTCATGCTGTTGGCGATTTTCGTTACCCGAGCGATCTGGTCGCCCGACTGGCCGATACAACGCTATGATGCATTATTCGCCTTTGCCCTGCTGACACAGGCGGCATTCCTGATCTTCCGGCTGGAAACCCCGGCCGAAGCACGGGTGATCCTGTTGTTCCACCTGACCGGCACGGCGATGGAACTGTTCAAGGTCAATGCCGGGTCATGGGTCTATCCCGAGCCCGGCTTCTTCAAGCTTTACGGGGTGCCGCTGTTTTCGGGCTTCATGTATGCCTCGGTCGGTTCATATATGGCGCGGGTGATCCGTATCTTCGATATGCGTTTCGCGCCATATCCGCCCTTTGCCGTGACCGTGATCCTAGCCGTCGCAATCTATGTCAATTTTTTCACGCATCATTTTCTGCCCGACATCCGGCTGGTCCTGTTTGCGGCCACGATCCTGATCTTCGGCCGCACCCGGATCTGGTTCCGTCCGGGCCGCTGGTACTGGATGCCCCTGCCACTTGCGGCATTCCTGACCAGCCTGTTCCTGTGGCTGGCAGAAAATATCGGAACCCTGACCGGCACATGGATTTATGCCGGTCAGTCGGTTCTGGATCATGTTTCATTCGCCAAGATCGGCTCGTGGTATCTGCTGCTTTATGTCAGCTTTGTCACCGTAACCATTGCCGCGCGCGATGCGATCCGCGGCGACGCGCCTGCCCGGTTGGAAGATGGCTCGCAAATGGCGAAACCGGCCACGCCGCCGGACGAGATCAATTCTGCCAGCGCGGTTTACGTTTCTCGAAAAAGGCACTGATCCCCTCGGGGGCCTCATCGGTTTCCCAGACGGCAACCAGCCGGTCGATGCTGTCCTCGATCTCGGTCTGGGTGATCTTCGGACCAAGAAAGCGACATTGCGCCTTGGCCACAGCAATCGCCCCCGGCGCACCCAGCAGAAACGGCGCGATCTCGGCCTCGACCGCCGCGTCCAGATCGTCAGGCGCGACATGCCGGGCGATCAGGTTCAGGCTCATGGCTTCTTCAGCGCCGAAAATGCGACCCGAGAAGAACACCCGCCGCGCCCGGTCCTCGCCCATCCGGGCCAGAACATAGGGACCGATGGTCGCCGGGATCATGCCAAGTTTGACCTCGGTCAATCCGAATTTCGCGGTATCGGAGGCGATGGCGATGTCGCAGACCGACATCATCCCGATCCCCCCGCCAAATGCGTTGCCATGCACCCGCGCGATCAGGGGCTTGGGCAGAAGGTTCAGGGCCGACAACATCCCGGCAAGCCCCCTTGCCCCAGCCCGTCTGGCATCCGCATCTGCGGCGATCTGCTGCCGCATCCAGCCCAGATCGCCGCCGGCGCAAAAGCTTGCACCCTCACCGGCCAGCACCACCACCCTGACGGCGGGATCAGAGGCAAGCTGCGCCGCAGCCTTCGTCAGTTCCTCCTGCATCTGCTGCGACAGGGCGTTATGCTTGTCGGCACGCGCCAGCCATAATGTCGCCACGCCACGTGCATCGGTGTCGATCCGTATTGTCTCAAACATCTTTTTCTCCTCGCATCGATCGGGCCATCGCAGCCGCCTTGCCGATCACATCCATGTCCAACCCGGTGGCATATCCCTGCCCCGCAAGATGCAGCGCCACTTTTTCCGTCGCCACATTGCCCTTGGCGCCCGGCGCATAGGGGCAGCCGCCCAGCCCCCCGACCGCCGCATCGAAAACGCGCAGCCCGCGCGCCAGCGAAGCGTCGATATTCTGAAGCGCCCGCCCTGCCGTATCGTGATAATGGCCAGCCAGCCGTTCCGCGGGAATTTCGTCCAGCACTGCGGCCAGCATCGCGTCGACGGTTTCGGGGCGGCCCTGTCCGATCGTATCGCCAAGGCTGATCTCGTAGCATCCCATATCCCTTAATGCCGCTGCGACACAGGCTACCGAGGCCGGAGGCGTCGGACCGTCAAAAGGGCAATCGGTCACCACGCTGATATAACCGCGCACCGGGAGCCCGTCGCGCCGCGCCGCTTCGGTAACGGGGACGAAACGCTCCAGCGACTCGGAAATCGTGGCGTTCAGATTCGCCTTGCTGAAACCTTCTGAAGCACTGGCGAAAACCGCCACTTCACTGGCACGCGCAGCCTTTGCGCCGTCATAACCCTTCATATTCGGTGTCAGCACCCCATAGCTGACCCCCGGCGCGCGGGTAATTCCCGCCATGACCTCGGCGGCATCGGCCAGCTGCGGCACCCATTTCGGACTGACGAAGCTGGTCACCTCGATCCGCCGGAAACCCGCGCTGGACAGCAGATCGACCAGCGCGATCTTTTCCGATGCCGGGATCTGGCGCTTTTCATTCTGCAACCCGTCCCGCGGGCCCATCTCGAAGATTTCAACTGTCTCAGGCATCGGGAACCTCATAGAATTTACGGGCGTAAATCACCTGCTCCTCCGGTGCGGGCAAAGTCGCGGAAAAAGCGGGTCGGGCAGCACAACGTCCGAGATAGGCATTCAAGGCAGGCCGGTCGTCAAAGCGCACGAAGCGGGAGGCGATATAGACCGCATATCCCACAGCGCAATCGACGCCCGAGAAACCGGCTGCCATCAGCCATTCCCGGTCAGCCACCACTTTTTCAACACTGCCCAGCGCACGGGAAAGCCGCGCCGCCTCAAGCTTCATGACCGTTGGCGAACGCATATGCGCCTCGCGCAGGACGATATGATGCTGGGTCAGATTGGCGAGATGCTGACCCAGCGTTTCTGCAAAATGCAGCCAGTTCAGCCAATCGGCGCGCCCATCCGCGCCGGGCGCATATCCCAGTTCCGGCCCGCGTGTCTCGCAAAGATATTCGATACAGGCACCGGATTCGCGCAGGATCGTGCCATCGATTTCAAGCGCAGGCACACGACCCAGCGGATGAATATTGCTATAGGGTGGCTGCCGCATGGATTTGTCGAAAAAGGAAATCTCGCGCAATTCGTAGTGGCAGCCGATCTCTTCCAGCAACCAGCGCACGCGCATCGATCGTGACAAGGGAACATGCCACAATACGATCCGGTCGCTCATGCCTCCTCCTCCAGCCGGATCAGTGGCGAACCTGCCTCCACCTGATCACCGGGCTGCGTCATGACTTCCGCAATCACGCCGTCCCGCCAGGCGGTCAGGCTATGCTCCATCTTCATCGCCTCGAGCACGGCCAGACGGTCGCCCGCCTTCACCGCCTGCCCGGCTTCGACATGAACCGATTTCACCAGTCCCGGCATCGGAGCAAGCGTCACCTCGTCACCCGCAGCCGCCGCATCTCGCGCCAGAAGATCAGTCGGCGTCAGATGAACGGTACGTCCGCCGAATACGCTGACCCCGGCGTCATGAGTGACGATCCGGTTTCGACGCAGGCTGCCATCCACCCACCAGCGATCCCCTTGCCAGCGAACTTCATGGGCCGTTTCATCAACGGTCACCCGGGCGGCGCCGGGGCCAAGCACCTCGATCACCGCCTCGTTGCCATCCCAGCTGACGGTCCGGCGCAGCGGCTGCCAAAGCGTCATTCCTCCCTTGACCGCAGGATCGGCCAGACCTGAAAGCCCGACCACGCCCAAAGCGCGGGTCCGGGGATCCGGTTCGGCAGCAGTCACCAAAGCGTCCAGATCACGCTCGATCAGGCCGGTATCCACCTCACCCGAGGCAAAACCGTCATGCCGCGTCAATGCGATCAGGAAATCCAGATTGGTGACGGAGCCTGCAACCTCGGTATCGACCAGCCCCGCTTCCAGAGCCCGCAAGGCCACGGCACGGGTCGGACCATGGGTCACGATCTTGGCGATCATCGGATCGTACCACGGGCTGATACTGTCGCCCTGCCGCACCCCGGTCTCTATCCGGGCGCCTTCGGGAAAACGCAAATGCGCAAGCCGCCCGGTCGCGGGAAGGAAACCCGCCGGCACGTCCTCGGCATAAAGCCGCGCCTCGAAAGCATGGCCGGTGATCGACAATTCTTCCTGCTTCGCGGGCAAAGGCTCGCCGCTGGCCACGCGCAACTGCCATTCGACAAGATCGACCCCGGTGATCGCCTCGGTCACGGGATGCTCGACCTGAAGGCGCGTGTTCATCTCCATGAACCAGAATCCGTCAGGGCGCAGCCCGTTCGAACCGTCCACGATGAATTCGATCGTTCCCGCACCCTTGTAGCCGATCGCCTCAGCCGCGCGAACAGCCGAGGCTCCCATGACCTTCCGCATCTCGGGCGTCATGCCGGGGGCCGGGGCCTCTTCGATCACCTTCTGATGGCGGCGTTGCAACGAGCAGTCACGCTCGAACAGATGCACGGCGCGGTGCCCGTCCCCGAAGATCTGCAGCTCGATATGGCGCGGCCGCAGGATATATTTCTCGATCAGCACGTCAGGATTCCCGAAGGCATTGCGCGCCTCGGACTGCGCCGAAGCAAGCGCGTCGGCGAAATCCTTCGGATCATCGACCCGGCGCATCCCCTTGCCGCCGCCGCCGGCCACGGCCTTGATCAGGACGGGATAGCCGATCTGCCCGGCCATCTGCGCAAGATGCAAGGGATCCTGTTCCGCGCCGTGATATCCCGGCACGACCGGCACCCCGGCCTTTTCCATCAATGCCTTGGCCGCATCCTTCAGCCCCATGGCCCGGATCGCCCGCGCCGACGGACCGATAAATATCAGTCCCGCATCCTCGACCGCATCGACGAAATCGGGATTCTCTGACAGGAAGCCATATCCGGGATGGATCGCCTGCGCGCCGGTCGCCCTGGCCGCCTCGACGATCGCATCACCGCGCAGATAACTGTCGGCGGGGGACGGACCGCCCAGATGCACTGCCTCATCGGCCATGGCAACATGGCGCGCGGCGCGGTCGGCATCGGAATAGACCGCCACGGTTGCCACACCCATCCGACGGCATGAATCCATGATCCGGCAAGCGATTTCGCCGCGATTGGCGATCAGGATCTTGTGAAACATGGCAGATGCCTCCGGCGCGGATATTTGCTTGAAAAAGAAATCATGCATTTGCCTGGGCAGGTGAGCCCCAGCCGCATCACGATACGGCGCATGACAGCACCTCAATCAGTCTGAACCGCTCGCAAACCAGTTCCATATCGGGATCAAAGCCGCCATTGCGCGAGAAGTAATCAATATGACCCGCAGTCCATGCGTCAAAATCACCCTCGCCCTCGGCCAAGGCGAAATCCTCCGTCACCTCGCGAAAGCGGCGGATGGACACCTCTGTCGTCTCAATCAGAAGCGCCGGATTGCCGTCCCAGTCAAGTGCGGTATCGCGCCGCCCGACCTCGGGCAGCTCCTCGCCGCCCTCCGTGAAATCCCGCAGAGCTCCGCAGCTCGCAGTCTTTTTCCCCGATCGCACCAGCGCCAGAAGCCGATCACAGAGTTCCCGGCTGTCTCCGAAAGTGAAACTCACCGGCTTCTTCTTTGTATAAATACCCGAATCCGACATATCCGTATTCACATCCGGAAGACGCCGAAGCGCGTTGATGCAATCGGTGCGTTCAGGCTGGCGCGCAGTGACAGTGCCAGCACCTCGCGGCTCTTGCGCGGGTCGATGATGCCATCGTCCCATAATCGTGCCGAAGCATAAAGCGGGTGCGACTGGCGTTCGAACATCTCGATGGTCGGGCGTTTGAATTCGGCTTCTTCCCCGGCACTCCATGTCCCGCCCTGCCGCTCGATCCCGTCGCGCTTGACGGTGGCCAGCACGCCTGCCGCCTGTTCGCCGCCCATCACCGAGATCCGGCTGTTGGGCCATGTCCACAAGAAGCGGGGCGAATAGGCGCGGCCTGCCATGCCGTAATTCCCCGCTCCGAAGGAACCGCCGACAAGCATGGTGATCTTCGGCACCGAGGTCGTCGCCACCGCCGTCACCATCTTGGCGCCGTGGCGGGCGATACCCTCGTTTTCGTATTTCCGTCCCACCATGAATCCGGTGATATTCTGCAGAAAAACCAATGGAATGCCACGCTGCGAGCAAAGCTCGATGAAATGCGCTCCCTTTTGTGCGGCTTCCGAGAACAGCACACCGTTATTCGCGACAATTCCGACCGGGCAGCCTTCGATATGGGCAAAGCCTGTAACCAGCGTTTCGCCGAAACGCGCCTTGAACTCGTCGAAGCGCGAACCGTCCACGACGCGGGCGATGACCTCACGGATATCATACGGGGTCCGCAGATCGGCCGGGACGGCGCCAAGGATTTCGTCCGGATCATATGCCGGAGGCTCGGGCGCCTGCCAGACCACGCTGTCGGGCATCCGGCGGTTCAGATTGCCGATCGCGCGGCGGGCCTGTGCAAGCGCATGGGCGTCGTCCTCGGCCAGATAATCGGCCACGCCCGACAGGCGGGTATGGACATCGCCTCCCCCCAGATCTTCGGCAGTGACGACTTCGCCCGTTGCCGCCTTGACCAGCGGCGGGCCGGCCAGAAAGATCGTGCCCTGATCGCGAACGATGATCGTAACGTCGGACATGGCAGGGACATAGGCGCCGCCTGCCGTGCATGATCCCATGACCACCGCGATCTGCGGGATGCCGAGGGCAGACATTCGTGCCTGATTGTAGAAAATCCGTCCGAAATGGTCCCGGTCGGGAAAAACCTCATCCTGATTGGGCAGATTCGCACCGCCCGAATCGACCAGATAGACGCAGGGCAGATGACATTCTCCGGCGATTTCCTGAGCGCGAAGATGTTTCTTGACCGTCATCGGGTAATAGGTGCCGCCTTTGACGGTCGCATCATTGGCAACGACCATCACGTCCTGCCCATGCACACGCCCCACCCCGGCAATCACGCCCGCACCGGGGGCCGCGCCGTCATACATGCCATGCGCTGCCGTCGCCCCGATTTCCAGAAAGGGCGACCCGGGATCCAGCAGATTGGCGACCCGTTCGCGCGGAAGCATCTTGCCGCGACCGATATGGCGGCTGCGCGCTTTTTCTCCCCCTCCGGCGGCGGCGAGTTCGGCGGCCTCGCGGGCAGTCGCAAGCACCGCAAGATGGGCTTCGCGATTGGCTTTGAAAGCATCGGATGCCGGAAGGACCGCGGATTTCAGTTTCATTGCCTGGTTCTTTCGTCAAAGGACATATCGTGAGCTGCCTCGCTGACCGCTAATGCCCGCAATTCACGTCGCATGACCTTGCCTGTCACCGTCATCGGCAGAGAATCGAGAAAGGCGATTTCACGCGGATAGGAATGCGCGGCAGAGAAGCGTTTCGCATGGGCCTGCAACTCGGCGGAAAGCTTGTCTGAAACTTCAAATCCATCTCGCAGGACAATGTAAGCCTTGACGATTTCTGTTCTGACGGAATCCGGTTTTCCGATGACTCCGACCTGCGCGACCGCCGGATGTTTCAGCAGGCAATCCTCGATTTCCGAAGGGCCGATACGATAGCCCGCCGAGGTGATCACATCGTCATCGCGGCCCACGAAGCGGATATACCCGCCCTCGATCACGCCGCGATCGCCGGTGACCAGCCAGTCGCCACGGAACTTCTCGGCAGTCGCATCGGGCCGGTTCCAATATTCCAGCATCATCGATCCTGCCCCGCGCCGCACGGCGATATCCCCCTCGCCTTCGGCCGGAAAGCCGTCTTCACCGATCACCTGAACCTCAAACCCGGGGACCGGCTTGCCGATCGCGCCGGGTTGGGCCGGAAACATGCTTGATGCGGAGGAGGCCACCATATTGCATTCGGTCTGGCCGTAGAACTCATTGATTTCCAGACCGAATGCCTGCCGCCCCCAGTCCAGAATCTGTCCCCCGAGGGTTTCTCCGCCCGAAGCGACCGAGCGCAATCCATCGATCCGGATATCGGCAGCTTTCAGCATCTTGAGCGCCGTTGGCGGGAAGAAGATATTCCGCACGCCGCAATCGGCGATCAGCTTCGCCACCACGCCCGGCTCAAATTTCGGCATCCGCGCGGCGACAACCGGAACGCCAAGCGCCAGCCCCGGCATCAGCACATCGAACAGCCCGCCGATCCATGCCCAATCGGCCGGAGTCCACAGACAATCGCCGGGCTGCCCCAGCAGATCATGGCTCATCTCGACACCCGGCAGATGGCCGGTCAGCACCCGGTGGCCATGCAGCGCGCCCTTGGGCGAGCCGGTGGTGCCCGAGGTATAGATGATCACTGCAGGATCCTCGGGGCCGGTCTCGCGGGTCGCAAACGAACCGGCATCGGACAGACCCTCCTCGGGTACGATGATCTCCAGATCGGCAAAGGGGCGCAGCATCTCGCGCCCTTCCGCATCGGCGATCACCTTGCGCACTCCGGCATCGCGCAGGCGCAGTTCCAATGCGTCGGAGCCGAACAGCTTGAACAAGGGGATCGAGATCGCCGCCGATTTCCAGACAGCCAGATGCGCCGCCGCCGTCCACGCCGATTGCGTTCGCAACACCGCCACGCACTCGCCCCGCGCGGCGTGAAGCGCGTCAGCAAGATCAGCCGTCATCCGCGAGAGCTCCGCATAGGTGACGGGATGCGGCGCGCCGTCATAATATTCGATGATGGCAACGCCCCCCGGCTTATGCGAAAGGCATTGATCGGCCATGTTCAGATGTTCAGGAAAATCCCAGGCGAAATCGCGCCGCAACCTCTGATAATCATGCCCGGACAATGTGGTCATTCGCCCGTCTCTTCCACCAGCCGGGCATTCAGCAGCGTCCAATGCCGTGCCGCCTCGTCTCGCTGGCATTCCAGTACGGCCACTTCTCCGCTGATGTCCCGCGTTTGTGCGGAAGCCTTGGCGAAATCGCACAGGCTGTCCCGAAATGCGATCCAGGCATGTTCGGTCTTGCGCAGCATCTCTTGCGAATCGTCCCCTGCCTCGCCTTCCTGTGCGATCAGGGCCTGATAGGTTTCTTCAAGCCGCGCCTCCCAGGCCTGATGCGCGGCATCCAGGCAATTCTTCTCGACGAAATCGGGATCGTCGCCGGTATATTTCTTGCTGGCATAGTCGCGGCAGGCCTGCATTCCGGCATCGGTGCAATCGCCTTCTCCGGACGCAACGCATTGATCTATCGTCGCAGGATCGAAGCCCGACGCATCGCCTGCATCGGCAGGCAGAACGCCATAACTCATGGCAAAACCCACCATCGCAATCATTCCGAATTTCATCATGCTGCCCTCCTGATGATGATGATTAACCAACCCTGCCAAATGCATTGTGTTCCTGCCAAGCCGATAAAACAGGTTCATCCCGCGTCACCCCTGTCCCGGTGACGCTCCAGCCGGATGGTCTGTTGCGCGGTCATCGAAAGCAGGCAGTTTGCCGTCGCGGTCGCCGCGCCTGTGCCGCTGCCCCAGATTGAGCGCTCAAATGCACAGCTGCTGTCACGGAACGCGATCCAGTCCCGTTGCATTTCCTTCAGCAGCGGCACCTGTTTCGGCGCCGCAGGATCGGCATCGGCATTTATCCGATCCGCCTCTTCGGCCGCTTGCATAACTGCGCGATAGACGTCATTCAGATAGCGATCCCACAAATCTCGTTCCTGCATGGTGCAGTGAGACATGCCCGCGGTGGAATACCCGCCTTCCTCTTCCATGCATCGGGCGGCAGCGACCCCGATACAGCTTTCTGCATCCGCGTCATCACCCTGTTCGGCAGGCTGGGACGCATTTTCTCGGCATGTCTCCAGGACAAGCGGATCGATTTCCGGCATGCCGGGCTCCTGCGCCGAAGCGGTTCCGGCCATCACGCAAACGGCAAATACAAGACCGCGCATCACATCAGCCCCAGCAATTCCCGCCCGATCAGCATCCGGCGAATCTCGCTGGTGCCTGCGCCGATCTCCATCAGCTTGGCGTCGCGGAACAGGCGGCTGACCACGCTGTCATTCAGAAAGCCCGCGCCGCCAAGCGCCTGCACCGCCTGATGCGCCTGAACCATCGCCTGCTCGCTGGCATAAAGCACCGCGCCGGCCGCATCCTGACGGGTCACCTTACCCGCATCGCAGGCCCGGGCGACCTCGTAGACATAGGCGCGCGCGGTGTTCAGGGCGACATACATATCGGCGATCTTGCCCTGCATAAGCTGGAACGAGCCGATCGGCTGGCCGAATTGTCTGCGCTCGGAAACATAGGGCATCACCTCATCCAGACAGGCTGCCATGATCCCGGTTCCGATCCCCGACAGCACCAGCCGTTCATAATCAAGACCCGACATCAGGACGCGTACCCCGCGCCCCTCTTCGCCCAGAACATTCTCGAACGGCACTTCGCAATTCTCGAAGATCAACTCACCGGTATTCGAGCCGCGCATGCCCAGTTTGTCGAAATGCGGGCCGGTCGAGAATCCTTTCATCCCGCGTTCGACGATGAAGGCCGTAATGCCCTTGCTGCCGGCATCCGGGTCGGTCTTGGCATAGACCACGAGAGTCTGCGCATCGGGCGCGTTGGTGATCCAGTATTTGTTGCCATTCAGAACGTAACGGTCGTTCTTCTTCTCGGCACGCAGCTTCATGCCGACAACATCGCTGCCCGCACCTTCTTCCGACATCGCCAAAGCGCCGACATGCTCGCCGCTGCACAGTTTGGGCAGGTATTTCCCCCGCTGCTCATCGGTGCCGTTCAGCTTGATCTGGTTGACGCAAAGATTGGAATGCGCTCCATAAGACAGGCTGACCGAGGCCGAGGCCCGGGCGATCTCCTCGGTCGCGACGACATGGGCCAGATAGCCCATTTCCGCACCGCCCCATTGCTCGGACACGGTGATGCCAAGCAGGCCCAACTCTCCCATTTCGGCCCATAACTCGTTCGGGAAGGCATTGTCGCGATCCACCTCTGCCGCGAGGGGCTTCACCCGCTCTTGCGACCAGCGATGCACCATATCGCGCAGTGCGTTCACATCCTCGCCCAGATCGAACTGCATAGCCTGGGTGAACATGACGCCCCCTCCCCAATTATTGAACATTCGTTCATTTAATACGACAGAGAATCCCCTTACGTCAAGCAAAGCCTGCGCTTGATCCTGTCACAGGTCAACAATGCAGCTTTCGGACTTCTGCGAAACGCGGTAATCCCGCCCCACATGCTGTAACCGGGATCGAACGCCATGCGGCTAAAACTCCTTCGCCACGCCACGCCGATAAACAACGGATGCCTGGCCGGACGGGGCGACGTGGATGCCGATTGCAGCGATTCCAGGGCCTTCGCACAGATGCGCGACATGATTGGCGATGCTGGCCATGTCATATGCAGCCCGGCACAGCGATGCCGGCAGACGGCGAAAGCATTGAACCTGTTCCCCGCCCAGTTCGAGCCTGCCTTATGGGAGCAGGATTACGGAAACTGGGAAGGGAAACGCTTCGAGGATTTGCCGGATCTGGGCAGGATGGAGCCGGATGAGCTTGCCACATACCGCCCCGAAGGCGGAGAAAGTTTCGAAGATATGGCCGCGCGTGTCCTGCCGGTTCTGGACAGGCTCGGGGATGACACGCTGATCGTCGCCCATGCCGGAACCGTCCGCGCCGCATTATCCCTGACCGTCGGCCCGGCGGCCCTGTCCTTCTCGGTGTCTCCGCTATCGCTGACGATCATGCGACGGACATCCCAGGGTTGGGCCGTCGAGGCCGTGAACCTGACCGCGGGTCATGCATGAGTCCCGGAATCGCCCTGATCGCCTTGCTGGCGGATGCGGCATTCGGATGGCCCGACGCGATCTTTCGCCGCATAGGGCATCCGGTGGTCTGGATAGGCATGGCGATCGAGCGTCTGGAACGGCGGCTGAACCACGGCGAGGGCCGGTTTGCCAAAGGGATCGCGGCAAGCCTGCTTGTCATCCTTGCCGCAATTCTGCCCGCATTGTTTCTGCAATCCTTGCTGGGCCCTGTCGCCGCCGGGCTTCTGGCATGGCCGCTGGTGGCGGCGAAGTCGCTGCACAGCCATGTCCGCGCGGTCGAGGATAGCCTGCTGGAACAGGATCTGGCCCAGGCGCGCCTGGCAACCGCGCAAATCGTCGGCCGTGATGTCAGCCAGTCGAATGAGGCCGCATTGTCGCGTGCCAGCATCGAAAGTCTGGCCGAGAACAGTTCGGACGGTGTCATCGCCCCGCTTTTCTGGGCAGCAATCGCCGGATTACCGGGAATTGCCGCCTATAAGGCCATCAATACGCTCGATTCGATGATCGGCCACAGAAATGCACGCTATGCCGAATTCGGCCGTTTTGCCGCACGGCTGGACGATGCTGCCAACTGGTTTCCCGCACGGCTGACCGCGGTTCTGATGGTTCTCGCCTCGGGCTCGTGGCAGACATGGCGGATCACGCGGCGCGATGCATACCGACACCGCTCACCCAATGCCGGATGGCCTGAAGCGGCGATGGCGGCGGCTTTGCAGGTGCGACTGTCCGGCCCGCGCAGCTATGGCAAGCATTTCGTCGACGAGCCCTGGCTGAACGGCACGGAACGGGACCCGTCGGGCCGCGACATCCGGCATGCACTGGCCCTCTACCGACGAACCCTGATAGCGGCGGGCCTGTTTCTGCTGCTGCTAAGCCTCGCGCAATGACCCGTTCCCGGCAGCGCCGAGGCCGAACTGCCCCAACGGCACGAAATCGTTCGCCCGAATATCCGTTGCCACGCGAGGACTGAAACGTAAGATCAGGACCTATCTAGAATGGAGAGAGTCATGTCCGAGAACGAAATCGTCATCCTGTCCGGTGCCCGCACCGCGATCGGCACATTCGGCGGCAGCCTTGCCGCCATTCCGCCGATTGATCTGGCCACGGCCGTGACCACAGCGGCGCTGCAACGTGGCGGCGTCTCTCCGGATCAGATCGGTCATGTCGTGTTCGGCCATGTCCTGAACACCGAGCCGCGCGACATGTATCTTAGCCGCGTCGCCATGCTGAATGCGGGCATTCCGCATACGACCCCCGCGATGAACGTGAACCGGCTTTGCGGATCGGGGGCGCAGGCGATCGTTTCGGCCGCGCAATCGCTGATGCTGGGCGATGCCGATTTCGCCGTCGCGGGCGGCGCGGAAAGCATGAGCCGGGCGCCCTATGCTGTGACATCGGCTCGTTTTGGCGCGAAGATGGGCGATCAGAAGATGCTGGACATGATGACCGGCGCACTGACCTGCCCCATGGGCACCGGCCATATGGGCGTCACCGCCGAGAATGTCGCGGCCGAGCATGACATCAGCCGCGAGGCGCAGGATGAATTCGCCATGGAATCGCAGCGCCGCGCCACGGCCGCGATCGCCGCAGGATATTTCAGGGACCAGATCGTCCCAGTCGAGATCAAATCGCGCAAAGGCGCCATCTCCTTCGACACGGACGAACATCCCAAGGAAACCAGCCTTGAAAAGCTCGCGGGATTGAAAGCGGTTTTCCAGAAGGACGGCTCGGTCACGGCAGGCAATGCCAGCGGCATCAACGATGGCGCCGCCGCCCTGGTCCTGGCACGCGCCGAAGCCGCAGAGAAAGCGGGGCTCACGCCACGGGCGCGGATACTGGGCTATGCGATTGCCGGGGTGCGCCCCGAAGTCATGGGCATCGGGCCCGTCCCGGCAGTTGAAGCCTTGCTGAAACGCACCGGACTGACGGCGGCGGATTTCGACGTGATCGAATCAAACGAGGCATTCGCCGCACAGGCTCTGGCCGTCAACAAGGCGCTTGGCCTCGACCCGGCAAAGGTCAATCCGAATGGCGGGGCCATTGCGCTGGGCCACCCGGTCGGCGCGACCGGCGCGATCCTGACGGTAAAGGCACTTCACGAACTTGAACGGGGCGGCGGCAAATACGCATTGATCACCATGTGCATTGGCGGCGGCCAAGGCATCGCCATCGCCATCGAGAGGCTTTGATCTCGGGATCGTCAGCAGGTCGCGCCGTTTTTCATCACAACGGCGCGGCCCCTGACCAGCCGCCACGCAGGATCAGCAAACGCGCCGATTTCGGCATTGCACAATGCGGCCGCGATCGTTATGCAGCCTTGCAAGGCACCCGTAGCTCAGCTGGATAGAGCGCTGCCCTCCGAAGGCAGAGGCCAGAGGTTCGAATCCTCTCGGGTGCGCCATCATCAGAAACAGGCATTGTTTTTATTGATTAATCTGGCGTTTTTGGAAACTTCTTGATTTTGGTTTCCAAAGTTTGTTCTTTCTTTGCCCCCAGAATCCCTTTCTGATCGGCCTGTCTCGTATAATGAGAGACCTCAGAAAGGCTCGCGTGACCCGTCCAAGCACCGATCTGAGATGCAGTTGCTCCTGCCTCGGCCAGCGAAGCCGCGCGCGCTTTTCTCAGGCCATGTGCCGTGCAATCGTCAGCCAGACCGGCAGTTGACGCCGCTGCGCTTAACCATTGAGAAAGCCCTTTAACGCTGCGCGGTTTTCCGGTCCGGGTGGCAATCCAGATCATCTGCCCTTCCGGCAGGGCTTGCAGGAAATGTTTATGGTCTGCCGACATCGACGCTGCCCAGTCCGGCAACGACCATACGGGGCAAGTGGCAGGGCCAGCGGTCTTCGCTTGAACATAGGAAAGCCATCCATCGCGATCGACCTTCTGCCACCCCAAGGTCACAGCATCGACGCAACGCGCGCCTGTCCAATAAATCACCTCAAAGGCAATCCGTTCGGGACTTCTCGCCTTCCAGTAAGTTCGATAGGTCTCGATCTCTTTGGCCGTCCATTGCCGATGCGGTGTCACCTCCCCTTTCTGGGCCTTGATGCCGATCGACGGGTCGACCTCTATCCAGCCTTCCTCGACCGCAAATTTCAGAATCGATCGCCATGCCTTAAGCCGGTTCTGCGCGGCTCCAGGCGATAGAGCGCGGATATCCTTGCGCAGGTGATCTTGACGCAGGTCTTTCACCAATCCCGCACCTCGATCGCGACCGATTCGATCGAGCGTTCTGCGCCAAGTCGCGCGGGTGCTGTCCGCCATGCGCTTGTAGTCATGTGATCCGAGATATGCCTCACAAAGAGCCGATATACTGCCAGCAGGATGTCGCAGCTTTGGTGTCAGGTTCCCTGCAGCGACATAGGCAGCGATAAAATCGGGATGATGCTCGGGCAGGTCAGGCAATGGCATCAGATTGCCGTTGACGCGGCGATATACATAGCGCCTGCCGTCCGCCTTTCTGACGATCTTAATTCCGGTCAATCCCCGAACACGTCGTCGCATGTGTTTCTCCGATTTTCTCCCTCATCTGGCAAGCCAGAGGCGTATTCGTCAAGCGCAAGCCGATCATAGAGGCGCTTGCCGCCGAGCACCTTGCGAGGAATATTCAGCCCGCGCAGGGTGGTTTCGCTGACACCAAGATATGCAGCAGCCTGCGGCGACGGCAGTAGCCGCGGTGCAAATGTCAGGTCGGCCCGAGCCATCAGAACATCACCTCCTGTCGCGCATCGATGCGGTCCATCCACCGGAAATCGGGATATTGCCGCGGATGCGAACGGCCACGCGGATCGCGCTTGTCCCAGACGAACCAGGCGTTACGCTGGGGCGGACTGCCTTCGCCGGTGAAATCCAGCTTCCAGCGCATCAGATAGCAGTGGCTGAATGGATGTGTGTCCAGCAGCTCGCCCAGGCCATTCGCACGCGCCGCCGGCCAGTCCCAGGACAACAGCAGTGCGAGATAGTCCCAGGCCTTCATATTCAACGTGTGACGCAACCATCGGCCTTTACCGTCACGGGCGTTGATTTCGCAATAAGGCGGGTTGGTGATGATCGCGCGAGCTGGGCTGCCCGTGTAATTATAATAATTAGCGATCCAGCTGTCGGGACAGCCTCGGTCGATCAGGTCAGAGGCAAGGCAACCGATGCCCATCGCGCGGATCTCCCGGACCATGGCGCCATCCCCGCATGCCGGTTCCCAAACGATCCCGGATTCGCGGATGCGCTCGCCGTCATAGGCAATAAGCGCTCGGATCGCCTCGGGCTGACCGGTGGGATAGAAATCATCGTCCCGCCGCGTGTCCGCCTGCGGCCGGCGCTGTTCCGGCAGATCATCGAACATCGAAGATGCTCCGGCCTGCCTCGAGGACTTGCCGCTGATGGCACGAAATAGGGGTTTCGTGGATGGGGCCCGCGTCATGCTTTCTTCCGCCCCCGCTTTACTTCATGCGCCGCATGCCTGACTTTTGCGATGGCCATCAGCGTTGGCTTCAGCTCCTCGGGCGCGGAATCATATTTCAAGCCGGTCCAACGGCCGTTTAGCCGCGGCAGCATACCTTGCGGCACAAGCTCCCAGTTCGATGGGTCACAATTGGTTTTGTCGCCGTCGAGGCATTTCAGAACGTGGCCTTCGGGGACGGGACCGTTTACCTTTTCCCAAAGATATCGATGCTTATGCACCGGTCGGGTATCGGCGCCCGTCCAGGGATTGGTTTCCTCGACGATCATGATCACGTAGCCATCCTTGCTGTCGATGCGCTCATGACCGGGACCGCGATAATTGTTCGGCAGATTGCCCTTCTTGAACTGGGTGCGGGCGCTGTTCGGATTATAGGGCATCTTCTTGCCCTTGTTTTCAGGTTCGCGCCCCGGTTCGTAGCGGCCGGTCCTGCCGGTCATCCAGCCCTTCCGCTTGCAAAGCGCTTTCAGGTTGGTGAATGAAACATCGTCACGCTCAAACCGCGCGCAGAAAAGCTGATGCAGCTCGCGGCGGGGCATTTCCTTGCGCGCCTCGATCCACGCCAGTTCATCGGCATGATACGTGATCGCGCGGCCCTTCATGCGTCGGACTTTCCGATCTTCGGCAGCATTGGCAATACGGCCTGGCCATGCTCCGCGAAGAGCTTCGCCGCCTTCAGCTGGAGTTCTGCATTGCCAACGATCTGATCAGCGACTGAGACAATGGCTTCGGTCCGTTTGACTTCCTGCTCGATCTGCTCTCCGGACATCTGCTCTTCCGACAGACGCTCGAGCTGCGCAAACAGGTGATTATTGAGGTCGCCAAGTTTGTTTTTCATGATGTCCTCCAGGTTTCATCGATCGCCAGGCGGATCAGCTGGGCTAGATGTTCAATCTGATCGTCATTGGCTTCATCGCCTGCCAGCTTCATTGCTGCGGCCGTCCGCCCCATGTCACCGGTGTAGCCCTGGCGGGCTTGGAACTCGTATGCCGCGCGCAGCTGCTCGGGGGTGAAGGTGGGGCGATCGGTCATGCGTCACCGCCTTTCACTTCCGGCGGCGGCAATCGCAGGGGCCCATCGGTAGAAGTGATGGCGTCCCCCACCCGCCTGCCGTCCGGCAAATGGATATGAGGCAGGAACGCGGTATCGGTATTGAGGAAGCCAGCCGTCATCATCGCAGCCTGCGCCTTGATCCAGTCGGCCATGATCGCCCAGGCGGCGCTTTCCGCGACCTTCCTGCCTTTGGCCGCATGATCGGCCTCTTTGGTCCGTGGGCCTTTTTTATTCTCGCGGAACCACGCCTCGGCATAGGCACCGACACGGACGGGAATCGTTACCTCACGCCCATGCAGGCGGAACTGCGCGATAATCTGATCTGCGTCGTCATCGACCATGAAGCCAACAGCCGATGCGCCAACGCTGCGGAGCGTGTCGCGGATTTCCTTCTCACGCGCTTGGCCAGCCGTCGAGGATGAATAGGGAAGCGCCATCACGCAGCGCCTTTCTCGGCAGCGCGGTCCATGCGCTCAATCTCGGCCATAATCAGTGCGGCGGCCTTGACGAGATCGCGGCGCGGTGTCGTTGGCTTCCACCATCTTTCATCCCATGGCCAGCCGGCGGGTGGGGTTCCGATCTTCAGGACTGCGTGGCGAAGGCGCGGCGTGTAACAGGCAAAATCAGCATAGCTGCGTGCGGCCTTCAGGAGTTCTCTCCTGTCATGCAGATCATCATGTTCGAACGACCAGCCTTCCGCCTCGATCTGCCGGCGGCGCTCGGCCAGCACGTCTTCGACTGCTTTGCTGTGGGTCATCTGAACCCCCAAAGCGCAATCAAGCCGCCGATCGCAGTTCCGACTGCGCCGAACACGACATAAATCAGATCGCGCGGGAACAGTTGGGGTGATTCGAGCGCCAAATCCCAGCCGTCGCGTAGTCCTTCCTCATAGGCGTCAAGCTTACGGACAGTGGCAGCAGGATCGTCATACGAATCAAAAACGCTGATTGGCCCCTCCTGATCATCGCAGGCAGGCAGGTCGATCGGCAGCGACCAGTTGGGCGCTTCGCTCTCAGGGCCCTGATAGGTGATATGACCCAGGTGGCGGGTGACGATTGGATCGGTCATCACCGCCTCCCCTTATTGCCGATGATCGGAATATTGCGCTGTGAGATTTTGACGCCGCGAGAGTTGGCCCAGATGAACCAGGCAAACCCGCGGGCAACAGGTCCGGCAGCTTCCGCCAGTTGGGGATTGGTCAAGACTTGCCGGACCTGATCATAGATCGGATGCCGGGCAAGGGCGTCGTCAGGAAGAAATGACATGGTGTATCTCCAAACTTGTCGCGCATCCCTACGGTTGCGCGGTTGTGGAATTTGCGGTCAGGTAGAAGATGCCAGCCGCACTGTGCAGGCGCGGCTGGCTATTCCCCACGCAACGCACAGGAGAACGCGGGAAATGAGTGATATCGAGGAGAGGCTGGATGCGATCGAGGAGCGCCTCAACGCACTTGAGGGTAACGCGGAGCACGGTGGGCTTTATCGCGAAAACGGCGGGTTGGAGATCAGCCTGCGAGACACCTTTCGATATCTCGAGCACGTTGCCCGCGTCATGAACGGCATCTATGCCGCCATCGATCAGAGTAAGCTTTCGCCGTCCGACAGGGCAGACCTGAGGCAGCGCTTCTCTGACTATGATGCGGCAGTTATGTCTTTGGTTCGGCATCCCCGTTCCCCCGGTTAGACGACGTCCTGTCGCGGTGTGCGGACGGTCGATCCATCCTGCGGGTTAATCTCCACCCAATTCCTGAGACCGCGCTTGGCGATCAGATTTCCCGCTTCGGTGAACCGGAAGTCGACGATATCGCCTTCGTCTAAACCGAGGGCTTGGCGTCCCATCTCCATTTGTGCCTTGGTGGGCCGCCATTGGGTTGGATCAGTCATGGCGCGATGAGTACGCAATAGCGTTTGAAGCGCCTCCACCCATTTGCTCGACCCGTCAGGGTCCTGACGAATGATCTCACGGACGCCACCGATCAGATCAGCCAGGGGGGCTGGATCGGCGGGGGTGCCGCCAACGATTGTCCGCGGCACCCCAATCGTCGTCGCTAGCAAGTAGATTGCGGCTCGGCCAGTTGGATTGAAGGTATCTTGGCCAGCCAACTCAGCGGCCTGGCTCAGCACGGTTCTTATCAGGGTGTCAGCATCCTGATCGGCAAGGGCGTCGTCGGAAAGAAATG
Source organism: Paracoccus onubensis (assembly GCF_003591515.1). Taxonomy (GTDB): domain Bacteria; phylum Pseudomonadota; class Alphaproteobacteria; order Rhodobacterales; family Rhodobacteraceae; genus Paracoccus; species Paracoccus onubensis. The sequence continues at coordinate 183,955 of NZ_QZCG01000002.1, read as the reverse complement.
ACATTGCGATGGTCTCCATCGGGTTGCGATGCAGATAAAATGACTGTCAGGAATATTCCTGTCAATCTTAAAAATTCTTGGTAGGAATTTTAATATTGCCGATTATGCAACTGCTACGCCCGAAGGGGTTGTATACCACACCCACGATCGGCAAGATGTTGCTACTTTGTTCTATCGGGGGTGGACATGAAGAATGAAGAGCGATTCGCAGAGCTCATAGGAGGCATGAGCGACGAAAGCTTTATTCGTTTTGTTCTCGCTCTTTCGCGCCAGGGGGAGTTAATGCCTCTGCCAGGTCCAACCAGCCTTGCTGGCGATCGGCTGGAAGATTGCGAAAGGCAGAAAGGAGCGCTCGCTCGGCCACGGTGCGATCGTCATCGAATAAGTCACGAACCTCAACCCCGAGGGCAACGGCAATCTTCTTAAGAACCCGCAATGTCACGCCGTCGAAGCCATTCTCTATTTTAGAGATGGTTGACTGCTTCAGGCCCGACATCTCTGCAAGGTCCTCTTGGTTTAAGCCGCGCGCACTGCGGATGCGATCGATATTCATATCGTTATAATCACCCCTATTGCATGCAGTGACAAACGCTTGACAGGAATATGATGCTTGACAGGAATATTCCTGACATTCATATATTGCAGCATGGCTACGCTCAAACATCATCTTGAAGCATCTGGTGAGACGCAGGCGGATTTCGCGATGCGCATCAATGTCCGGCAGGGGACGGTCTCTAAGCTTGTTAGAGGCGTCATGTTTCCAAGCTTAAAACTCGCCCAGAGAATTGAGCGGGCCACTAGCGGTCGAGTTGCCGTTTCCTCTTGGGACACGATCGACCCAATTTCCTGCAATCCCAACCAAAGCGAGACCTCCAATGAACAGTCCAAAGATTCGGACGCAGCCTGACACGCGCTTGCGTCAAATGTCCCATGCCAATCCGTTCGAAGGTCGCGGTCGCAATCCCGCCGCTGCTCGGCGTGCGCATATTCACCATCACCCTGATCGGGTGGATTTCCTGCGCCGCTGGTCACTGCTGATGATCGCGAGCTTTCCGAACCGTGAAACCTGCGCCGTCCATTTCGGCGTGACCTTCCAGACGGCGTGCAACTGGTTCGATGGGTTCAACGCACCTTACGGCCAGCATGTCGATTACGCGATCGAGACCCTGCCCCGTTACGCGGAAATCATGCGGGGCCAGTGATGACTTTCGGGCTTTCAGGTTGCCCGGGGCGGGGGAGCGGTTGGGTCGCAGTACCTGTTCGTCCACTCGCCACGGTTCCGGCCGCCTCGGGCGGGCTATCTACCGGGACCGTGGAACCTGCGGCTGGCCCGGCCGAGAGCTGCCTTTTGGCGGCGGGGCACAAGTTTTCTTCGGTGCCGACATCGCCTGTTCGACATCGATGACTGGCAGGGCGCACTGCTCGCCGCCCTGCCCTTTTTATTCGAGTTCCGCATCGCCGCATTCACCCCCGGCGGCGCGACTGCCCTGCCGCCAATCCCCCTCTCCCATGGCGGCAGGGCGGAGTTAGGAGAAGTAGATGGCAACCGACCGCAATCGCATAAGTGCTCAGATGATCGCACTGGAACTGGCCATGAAAGCCGCCCAGGGCGAAACCGATCAGGCAATGCTATCGGCCGCCCTCTGCGCGGTTCACGGCTCCTTTCCGGAATCTGATCCGCTGACGATCGAGCTGGATGATTTTGCCGAGCGCTTCCCGCGTTCCCGCCGCGATCCAGAACTTTTGCGCGATGCAGGCTGTCAGCTCTGGGGCGCAATCCGGCGCTCAAGCTGGCCCGCATATGCTCGCCGCGCAGATATCGAGGGCTGACCATGAAGCTGTCCCATTATGACCGAGCGATGATCCACGGGCTGGAAATCATGACCCGCCCGCATGCCGGCGCGGAGCCGGAAAACCACGAGATGATGGTGCGGATCCTCGGCATCTGTGCGGAACGATCTTCCGCTTATCCACAGTTGCAACCGCTGGTCCGCGAAGTGCAGCGGATCTCCGACAATCGCGGGCCGCATAGCGGGATCATCTATCCGATCCAGCTGGCGATGAATGAATTCGACCGGATGTGCATGGCCGTGCATTGGGACGCGGCAAAGAAGGGAAAATGACACTGTCGATTGAAATTAACTTGTTGCGCGGGCTGAACGAGCGCTGTCCGCAATATTCTTTTGACCGAGGTGATCTGATCGATCTCGCCGAATATGTTGCAGGCGAGATTGCCCGGGTTCGGCAGTCAGACATGTTGTTGACCGAAATTCTGAAACCTGTCGAGCCGGCACCCCCGTCAGCGGAAGCGCCGGACGTGCAACCGGAGCCGCCGGAATCGCAACCGGAAACCGTGATTTCGCAACCGGACACCCCGCCCGCTCAACAGCGCAAGGATGCCTGGACCGAAAAGCAGGATGACAAGCTGATCCAGATGAAACGGGCCGGATGCACGATCACAGCCATGGCAAAGCAGATCGATCGGAGCGAAACCGCCATTCGCGCCCGAATCCAGAAGCTGAAAGCCACGAAACCCAGTGCATGTGCCTTCGGTCGCACCTGGTCCGAGCAGGATGACGCGCAACTGATCCGCTTGAAATCTGCCGGTATGACTTGGGGGGCGATTGCGGCGGAGCTGGACCGGACCTCGCGAAGCGCCGAACAGAGGTATCTCAGGCTGAAAAAGCTCGGCGCGGTTACCGATCAAAAGGATTCTTCCCCCACACCGGAGCCGGTTGCGGAGACGCCAAAACCTCAAAGCGATCCAAAGCCGATCACGCCCGCTCCGCATGTCATCCCGGACACTGCCCGCGTTTCAGATATCGGCGACCTCTCTCACTTAACCATCCGGCAGCGTGCGCTGGTTATGCATCTCGCGAACCTGAACGATGATTTCGCGCCGATCGACGATCTCGATATCGTCGAAGGACTTATGGCGGGCAAGAAATCCACCACAATAGCTGACGAACTCGGCTGCCGTCCGGATGATGTCAACAAGCGCTGGCGGGCCATATTGACTGCGGATGTCGTTAATCATCACGGCACGCCGACGATCGACGGCCAGCAGGATGTCCTCACGGCCGCCCGTCACCTGGTGAAATGCGTCGAGGGTGCACATGGTTGACGCCGATCCCCGCATCGATGCTGCCCATGCAATGCCAATGGCCGAATTGGTCGATCGGCTCCAGATCGCGGGCTTGGTCAGGACCAGCGGCGAGTTGGTCGGGCCATGCCCGTCATGTGGCGGCAAGGATCGGTTCGGGATCAACCTGCAGAAACAGATATTCAACTGCCGGGTTTGCGGCGCCAAGGGCGATCAGATTGCGCTTGTGCAGCTCGCGCTCGGTATGGATTTTCCGGCTGCGCTTGAATGGCTCGTTGGCCCACGGCAGGAATTGACGCCGGCACAATTGGCCGAGCAGCGCCGAAAACGTGAGGCGGCAGAGCGCCGACGGCATGAAGCCGAGGAAAAAGCCCGGGCGCGCACCATCCGGGCCGCGCGCAAGATTTGGTTTTCGACTCAGCCTGCGGAAGGGACGCAGGTTCGGGAATACCTCACATTGCGGGGAATAACTCGAGAGAGATTGCCCGTTCTGCCGCCCTCGATCCGATTTGATCCCGAAGCCAGATATATGATCCCGGTGTCCGGGACCCGTGACGAGTGGCAGACCCTCCATGTGGGCCCCGCCATGGTCGCCGCGGTCGTTGATCCATCCGGTCGCGTCACAGCCGTGCATCGAACCTGGCTGGATTTGTCGCAACCCAAAGGGAAAGTGATCCTGCCCGATCCTCATAAGGATGGGGAATTGCTGCCTGCCAAGAAGGTGCTGGGCTCCAAGAAGGGTGGCGCAATTCGACTGGCAAGCGATCGCGACGCGCGGATCATGGTGATGGGTGAAGGTCTGGAAACCACGTTCTCCGCGCTGGTCGCACATCCTTATTTAGAGCCAGCATCCTACTGGTGCGGCGTGGATCTGGGCAATATGGCCGGACGCCGCAAGCTCGGACCCGGCCTCAAATATGCCGGGATCCCCGATATGGACGATGATCGCGCCTGGGTGCCGCCAGAGTCGGTGCGCCGGCTGGTCTTTATCCAGGACGGCGACAGTGATCCGCGCCTGACGCGAGCCAAGCTCGAAGCCGGATTGCGCCGTGCCATGATGCGACGGCCCGGCCTGTCGGCGGCCATCGCCTATCCAGGCGAAGGCAAAGACCTCAATGATATTCTGATGGGAGACGATCATGGGTGACCGGATCGACCAGGCGCGGGACGCGCTGTCCAATGCCGATAACGTAGACCTTCCCGAGGGCATGTCTCCGCCGGATGAGGAGCATGATATTCCCGAAGATTATGCCCCGCCGCCACCGCCACCGATCAATGGTCAAGAAGGAAGCGGCGATCTGCCGCCTGATCCGTTCGAAGACGCGGCCAAACAACCGCTGAATGATCTGGGCAACGGTAAGCGCTTCATCATCCATTTCGGCGAGGATGTTCGCTATGTTTCGCAATATGGCTGGATTGTCTGGGATGGCCGGCGCTGGGAGCGCGACGCGGAAATCAGTCGGGGTGTTTCCCCTCGGATTCGCAGCCTTGCACAGAAGATGTCGGAGCTGATCGAACGGGAGATAGACTATATCCAGCCCTCGAAACGGGACCGGAACTTGCTCAATGAAGAGCGCGACCTGCGAAAGCGGCGCATCGAGATCGAGGCAACGCCCGGTTACGCCAATGATGAAACGCTGACCGAAGAGTTGTCCAATATTGCCGGCCGACTGCGCGGCATCGATGCCGCCCTGAAATCCCACAAGACGATTATCGGCCGCCGGCTCACGCATGCGAAGAATGCCGGGAACTCAGGCCCAATGACCAATATGGCCGCCGAGGCCTCTGTGATGGTGGCGCATACGGTCGATCAGTTGGACCAAGGTGATCTCGATATCAACACGCTTTCAGGCGTGCTTCGGTTTCGCCGGATTCCCCCGGACCCCGCTTCCGGCATGTCGGCCATGGCTGATTTCGCGCTCATCCCACATGACCGTGGCCAGCTGCTGACGAAGATCGTGCCGGTTGACTATGACCCGGATGCGACATGCCCGCGCTTCGATGCTTTCCTCAAGGAAATCCAGCCCAATATTGAGATGCGACGATTTTTGCAGCGCTGGTTTGCGTTGTCGATGACCGGGCTCGATGTTCAGAAGCTGGCCTTCTTCCATGGCGGCGGGGCCAACGGCAAATCGGTTCTGGTCGATCTCATTGCCCGGATGCTCGGCGATTATTCCGCAACGGCGAAAATCGAGTCCCTTACCGGAAAGAACAAGAAATCCGGTTCGGAATCCCAGCCAGACCTCATGCCGTTGATCAATTCGCGCATGGTACGGACTTCGGAGCCGGAGGAAGGTCAGCGATTGCAAGAGGCCCTGGTGAAGGCCCTGACCGGCGGTGAACCCATGATGATCCGCGATCTGTTTACAGGCATGATCACCTTCACCCCGTTCTTCAAGATCACGATCTCCGGCAATCATCTGCCAGACATTCGCGGCGGCGATGACGGTATCTGGCGCCGGGTAATGCTCGTGCAGTTCCCCGTCCAGATACCGGAACACAAGCGAATCCCGAAAAAAGACATGGATGACATCCTTTGGGCAGAAAGGTCCGGGATTCTGAACTGGCTGATCGAGGGGTTGATCGATTATCTCTCCGGCGGCTTGCAAGAACCGCCCGAGGTTCTCGCGGCGACAGCCGACTACCGGAAGGACAGCGATCCGGTCGGCACGTTCCTTGGCGATGCCACAGTCGCCACCGGCTATGAAGGCGACTTCATGACCTCAAAGGAACTGATCGAGGCGTTCAACTTCTGGATCGAAGAGCGCGGCGAAACCCGATGGGGCAATAGGACTGTATCCCTGCGGCTTAAGGCCAAGGCGGATTCATGGCGACATCCGGAGAACCAAAAAACATTCAGTCCGGGTAAATCGGGTGTCACCGGTTATCGTGGCATCAGACTGTCCGACGAGTTCGCGCGCCGCATGCGCGACGCCGAGGCACGGGAAGGCTGGTCGTCATGGCCCAAATAACCCCGCACCCCACTTCACCATCATCAACGATCTGGCGGGCCTGCGGGCCCGTCAAACATGTCTGGCCTTCGGTGTTGGGCCTGACGGGTCCGAATACCGGGGCAGCCGGGTTTGAGTTCGCACGGGGTCAGGGGGATCCGCCATGAATGATTTCAGGGGCTTAATGCCGGTTTTTGGGCTTGAGGGCCTGACGGGCTTGAAATTCCAAGGTACGTGCGCGCGCGTAATTTCAAGGGGTAAGGGGGAAGCCGTTTCCCCGCATAGGTCGAAATCTCAAGCCCCTCGATCCCTCAAGCCCAAAATACCCCCTTAACCCATTGATAAGAAACAATCTGCATCACTCAAATATCGTAGTTCTCAAGCCCACCACTCTTTTACTCAAGCCCATCAAGCCCAACGAAAGAAAAGACAGAGCAAGGGATAGTATAATGGCCAGAATGGAGCGCAAAATGTTGAATACAGGCAATGCAGCGACAGCCGAATATCCGGGTCAGAACCGGATTGTGCGGGATGGACATGCCATTTCCCGGCTCGAAGCGGAGCGGCAACGCATTGCCAAGTTGAAGGGTGACGCAACCCCGCCAGCTGAATGCGGCTGGTTGATCCCCTCTGCACCCGGGCGTGGCGGTTTCGTGACATTCATGCCAGCCTCGATGCAGCTGAACGCCAAAGGCAAGTGGGAAAAGCAGCCGTCAGGATACGCTGGTCGCCACGCAGTACGCGCCGCCGATGTGTTCGATCAGATGATCGCCGCTGCCGAACGCGCGAAGAAGGGCTGGCCTCTGACACCGGGACAGATTGCGATCGGGCGTCGGTATCGCGACCTGGTCGAATGGCGCGCTGCCGGTGCAATCAAATGTTCAACCATCGACGGCAGGGTTGCAGGTTCAGGTGAGCGCGATTTCATGGATGCCTATCTGTCGGCTGGCCGGGAACTCGACGGGATGCGTCGGCGGATCGGCACAGGCATCGCCATGCAGGTTCGGCGTATCCGCCCCTCTCAACGTGGCAAGGCAGAGGCAGTGCCAATCCGTGACAGCGTGCTGATCGAGATGGTTTGCATTCAGCAAAAACATTTGAGCGATGTACTGAAAGCGCATTACTGGTCCACCTATGGCGGCAATCGGAAAGCCATCAGAGAGGCGCTGTGCGCCGCGCTGGACCGCATGATCGGATATCTGCCCGAAAAAAGGTGTTGACGTCTTACCTCCGTCTGTGGCAGGAGAATCATTATTATCTAGAAGTGCGCCCGCCGGGACCCCACCCCTCGCGGGCGCTCTTCGTTTCCGCGCTTTTGCCTGTGCCCCTCCCGTTCTCCATTCGGGTCGTACTCACATACTTGGGGCACAGACATGAGCGCGGCCTCGCGGGATGTCGGAGGGACTTTCGTTAATCGCCGCGCTCTTCGTATCGGAATACCAGGGGAAGCTGCCGCGCCCCGACTATGCGCTGGTCCGCCCGATGCGGACCCCGGCAGCCGAGCGGGTGGGAAGCCTGCACCTATCAAGGATCAACACATGAGCAGACTTGGACAGATGCCGTCGCGCTTCGCCGGTGTGGCCTCGGCTGGTCAGCGGTTGAGCAAATCATTTGCCGATCGTTCGGCTCAGCGCCGCACAGTCACGCCATGGCGGAACTGGTATAACAGCAAGGAATGGCGCGACCTTCGCTGGTCTGTCCTGGTCGCCGATCAGTTCATCTGCCGTCGATGCGGCACGCTCTGCGATCCCGATCCGGCAAGCCGGAATGAACCGAACGCCCCGGTCGCGGATCATCGCAAGCCACATCGTGGCGATCGTGCATTGTTCTTCGACCGCGACAACCTGCAATGCCTGTGCAAGCGATGCCATGACGGTGCGAAGCAGGCCGAGGAAAGGAAAGCCGGTGGCTATTGAAATCGAAGACATACGTCGCCTTGAAGTCAGAGACGGTGACACGATCGTTGTTCAGGTGGCGCGCCCTGTGACTGATAGCATCGCGCAATCCATCGTCGATTACTTCAAGCGTTCGGTCACAGCCGAGGTGAAAGTGATCGTCATCGACCCCGATGTGGGTATCAGCGTGATGTCGCGGCCTGTCATGAAAGAAGCTGCCCCGTCCCCCTGCTGATCGGACCGAGGGGGGGGGTGAGTCGAAAGTCCGGGGGTCGATCGGCCTCAGACCCGCGCCCCCCTCATTCGGAGATTTTTTTTCACATGACCCATGAAAATCCGGGCGACATCATTGGCCGGACCTTGTGGGGCGATCCGGTTTACAGGGTCTCTCGTGTGCGCGGCCGTCCGCCATTCGAATGGACGGAGGAAAATTCATTCAAAGTCAGCATGTTGCTGGCGGCGGGGTGGACCAATACACGGATTGCCGGAACGATCCTCGATCCACGCACAGGAAAATCCATCAGCGTGCCGACGCTGAAACGGTATTTTAGAGCCGAGCTGACCCAGCGTGATCATGCGCGCGATCAACTGGTCGCCAAGCAGCTGATGGTCGCCGCCGACCAGGCATTCGCCGGGAATGTCGGCGCGATGCGTCTGCTGGACCAATTGATGGCCAAAAACGATCAGAGGCTGGCCGCGTCGAAAATGACCCAACCGGACGCTGGTGACGATGACGGCGAAGAAGATGCAAAACCGACCTCCCGATATGTCGGCAAGGGCGAGCTGTCGCGGAAGAAAGCCAATGCGCTGGCGTCTGGCGAGGAACAGTCGGACTGGGGCAGCCTGTTGAGGCCGGGCAGCTATGAGAACTGACACGGTGCAGGTGCCGGAGGTTTGGGACACGTCCCTGCCCGACTGGAAGTCCCGCATCGTTAATCGCCAGCCGCTGATTCCTGATCTGCCTCTGTTTGACGCCGTCGCCGATAAGGCCCTGGCGATCTTCAAGCGGCTGCGGCTACCAGACGTAATCGGCAACCCGACCTTCGCAGAGGCCGGAGATGACTGGATCTTCGATTTCGTCCGCGCGGTTTTCGGCAGCTATGACCCGGAACGCAAGGTGCGGATGATCCGGGAATTCCTGCTGTTGGTCCCGAAAGGAAACGCCAAGACGACATATGCAGCGGCGATCATCCTTGTCGCTGCCATCATGAATGAACGGCCACATGCCGAGCTGATGTTGATCGCGCCCAGCCAGAAGATCGCGAAGCGCGCGTTCAGTCAGGCGGCCGGCATGATCCGCCTCGATCGAGAACTAGTGGCGATGTTCTCACCGAAGGCTTACAGCAACGAGATCGTGAAGCTCGATGACGTGGTGCCATCGCGCATTCAGATCGTCTCGGCGGATCCATCGGTTGTCACCGGCGCGATGTCGACCTTCACGCTGATCGATGAAACGCATGAATTCGCGAAGATGTCGAAGGCGGCCGATGTCTTCGCGGAAATCAAGGGATCGCTCGGCAAGCGTCCGGACGGTTTCCTGTTGCAGATCACCACGCAATCCAAGGCACCTCCCACAGGCGTCTGGAAATCGGAACTGACCATCGCCCGTAAGGTACGGGATGGTGAAATGCGGCGCTCGCTTTTGCCAGTGCTGTATGAACTTCCGCCCGAAATGGCGGCCAATGACGGATGGCGCGACCCTTCGACCTGGGACATGGTCAACCCGAACCTGAACCGGTCAGTGTTCGAAGATTACATCGCGGGCGAGATCGAGAAGGCCGAGATCGACGGCCCGCACCAGATGGCCCTGATCGCTTCCCAGCATCTGAATGTCGAGATCGGTCAGGGCATGAACGCCGATCGATGGGCTGGTGCCCTATATTGGGCGAAGAACGCCGATCCGGATCTGACTTTCGAGCGCATGCTCGAAATCTGTGACGTGATGGTCGCCGCGGGAGATGTGGGCGGGGCCGATGACCTCTTTGGCTTCTCGGCGATCGGGCGGCACCGGCATAGCAGGAAATGGTTGTCATGGTCATGGGCGTGGTGCTTGCGCCCGGTTCTTAACCTTCGCAAGAGCATCGCCCCGAAGCTCGAGGAACTTTCCCAACTGGGCCAGCTCGGGATCACCGACAGCGCGCAGGAACAGGTCGAGGCCGCCGTGCAGATTTGTTGCCAGATCAGGGATGCTGGCCTTTTTCCCGAGAAAGCCGGGATCGGCCTCGACCCTCATGGTGTCGCGGCACTGGTCGATGCACTGGAAGAGGAAGGATTCGAACTCGGCAAGGATATCGTGCCGGTCGGACAGGGCTACAAGTTGAGCGGCGCAATCAAGGGCGTCGAGCGCAGGCTGTTCGACGGTCGGCTGAAACATGGTGGGCAAGAGCTGATGACCTGGTGTGTCGGCAATGCCAAGGCGGAACAGCGAGGCAACAACGTGTATGTGACGAAAGAGGCGGCCGGCGTCGCCAAGATCGACCCGTTGATCGCGCTGTTCACAGGTGCAATCCTCATGGATGGCAATCCGGAACCCGTGGGCAATATCGAAGATTTTCTCAACCATCCCGTAGGTGTCTTCTGACATGGCGGGAAAGTTCAGCCTTGTTGATCGTCACGGACGTCCGATGGCGGCGCTCAGCGATCTGACCAAGGATCAGCGGCTTGTGCTGGCCGGAGGTGACCTTGGCTATTACGTGGCCTCGAATGCATCCGGCAAGGTTGTCACGCTATCGTCTGCCCTGACCATATCGGCGGTTTGGGCATGCATCACGCGCGGCGCACAGGCCATGGCCTCCCTGCCCCTCGACCTTTACCGCAAGACTGCATCGGGCCGCGAACGTCAGGAATCGCCACTTTCGGATTTGATCGGCCTGTCACCGAATGCGGACCAGACGCCGGTTGAGTTCTGGGAGGGAATGTTCTCCTGGCTATTGTCGGTTGGCAATGCCTATGCTGAGATCATCTGGATCAATGGGCGTCCTTCTTCGCTGACGCCACTGCCATCGACGCATGTGAAACCGTTCCGGAACAAGGTGACCGGTGAACTCGCCTATGATGTACGCGACCCGGGCGCATCGCACCGCCGCGTCATCAAGCGGGAGGATATGTTCCATCTGAGAGGATGGGGGTTCGGGGGCGATGAAGGTATGTCGCCGATCCGCTGGGGAACGCAATCGCTCGGCGCGGCGATGGCTGCCGACGAAGCCTCGGGAAAGATGTTCGGCGCAGGCATGCAGGCCTCGGGAGTCTTGAAGGCCAATCAGCGGATCGACGACACACAGCGACCGCAACTGCAGAAGCTGATGGATGATTACAGCGGTTCCTCCAAGGCCGGAAAGCTGCTGATCCTCGAGGCGGGGATGGACTTCCAGCAGCTGACGCTGAACCCCGACGATGCCCAGATGCTGGAAACCCGGCGCTTTTCCATCGAGGAAGTTTGCCGTTGGTTCGGTGTCCCGCCCATCGTCATCGGCCATTCCGCCGAGGGCCAGACGATGTGGGGCACAGGTGTTGAGCAGATTTTCCTGTCTTGGATGCAGCTCGGCATCAACCCGGTTCTGAAAAAGGTCGAGCAGAGGATCCGCAAGCAGCTGATCCCACTGAACGACCAGCGCAAAGTTTATGCCGAGTTCAACCGCGAGGCCATGCTGCAAATGGACAGCAAGGCAAAGGCCGAATTCCTACGGGCAATGGTGTCGAACGGCATCATGTCCCGCAATGAATCCCGCGACAAACTGAACCTCCAGCGCTCGGCTCAGGACGGCGCGGACGATTTGATGGTGCAGACGGCGATGTCGCCGATCGACCTGCTCAACGAAAGGATCTGAGATGGCCAAGAACCATATGCCGGTCGCGCATTTCGGTGTGCGGCCCGATGACATACGCGCGGAAGCCGCCCCGCCCAAAGCCTTCGATCGGTGGCAGCCCGAGGTTTGCGCGCTCGCACAGGATGGCGAAGATGGTCCATTCGTCATCGATATCATGGATGTCATCGGCGAGACTTGGGACGGCTACGGCATCACCGGCCGCAAGGTCGGCGCGCTCCTGCGTTCTGCCGGCGATCGCGAGGTTACCGTCAATATCAACAGTCCCGGTGGCGACGTCTTCGAGGGACTGGCCATCTACAACATGTTCCGCAATCACAAGGCTGACGTCACCGTGCGCGTTGTCGGCCTCGCTGCCTCGGCCGCCTCTGTCATTGCCATGGCCGGTGATCGCGTCGAGATCGCCCGCGCCGGGTTCCTCATGATCCACAATACTTGGGTTCTCGCTGTTGGCGATCGCCACGATCTCAATACCATTGCTGGCCAACTCGCCGCTTTCGATGAAGTCATGGCCGAACTTTACGCCCTCCGAACCGGCGCGGACGCCGGTGAGATCGGCAAGATGATGGACCGCGAGACCTGGTTGTCCGGCCGCGCTGCCATCGACCAGGGATTCGCGGATGACCTGCTCGCTGCCGATCTGATCGGTGTGAATGATCAAGCCCGCGCGCAGGCGCAGCAAATCAAGGCACTCGCGAAGGCCGAGGCTGCCATGGCCCGCGGCGGGCTGTCCCGTTCGGATCGTCGCGCCGCCCTGAAGGAAATTACCAGCAAGCCGAGCGCTGCTGTCAGCGGCAAGCCGAGCGCTGCCGAAAAGCTGTCTGCCCTGACGGGGTGGGCAAAATCTACTCTTGCCAATATGGAGAACTGACATGTCCTTTGACATGGAACATGCGTTCGGCGAGTTCAAAGCCGAATTCGACAAGGTGACCGCGAAGCTTCAGGATAGCGCAAAATCTGCGCTGGACGAAAACAAGCGCCTCGGCACCTTGACCGATGAAACCAAGGCCGCCGTGGATAAGGCGTTGTCCGATCAAGGCGATCTGAAAACCCGCCTTGATGAAATGGAAGCGTCGGCCCGAGACATGGAACAGCGCTTTGCCAGCGGTCGCCGTGGCGGTCCCGGCGCGCCGAAATCGCTCGGGCAGATGGTGGTGGATGATGCCGCCGAAACCATCAAGGCCCTGCACAAATCCGGCGTGAACGGCGATCACAGCCTGGGCGTCTTCAACGCAATCACTTCGCTTCCGGATTCGGGTGGCGCGTTGCTGCCCGAGCGCCGTGAAAACGAGATCGTGGCGGAACCGGACAAGAAACTTGTGGTCAAGGATCTGATCACCGTTGGCCAGACCGGCCAGCCGCTGATCAAGTATTTCCGCGAGATTTCCCGCTCCGGTGCTGCGGGGATCGTTCCGGATGACGGCGTGACCGTGAAACCGTTGATCGACAAGGTCTGGGATGCTGTCGAGGCTTCGGTGAAAACGATCGCCGGCCGGATGGAGATTCACAAGCACATGCTGGACGACATCCCTGCCCTGCGCACCGATATCGACACCACGCTGACCTATGAGGTCAACAAGGTCGAGAACGCGCAGATACTTGCAGGGGATGGAACTGGCGAGAATTTCTCGGGGCTTATCACCAATGCCACTGCCTATGCCCAGGGGGCACGGGAACCAGCTGGCGCAACCATCCTCGATCGGCTGCGCCTTGCCATGTTGCAGGTGTCCGCCGCCGGGTATGTCGTCGATGCGCAGGTCCTCAATATCTGGGACTGGGCTCAGGCCGAGATGTTGAAGGACACCACAGGTCGCTACATCTTCGGGAATCCGTTCATGGAAACGCCGACGCCGCGCCTCTGGGGCCGCCGAGTTGTCGACACTGAAGACATGCCCGAGGGTGATTTCCTTACCGGTGCGTTCAAGATGGCCGCGACCTATTACGAGCGCCAGGGGATCGAGATTCTTCTGTCCTCGGAAAACCGCGACAACTTCGACAAGAACATGCTCACGGTTCGCGGCGAAAAGCGTGGCGTCGTGGCGGTCAAGCGTCCGCTGGCGCTCTGCTATTACACGGCCCCCGCAGAGGGCGGCGCAGGCTGATCCGAACATCGGGCGCGGGATCACCCGCGCCCGTTTTCCACCCTATAGAAGGATTTAGGCCATGCCTAAGCTCAAAGCCCTTCGGGGCGCTATTGGTTCTTACGGTCGCGTCGCCGCCGGTGGCATCATCGATGTAGACGAAGCAGTCGCCGACAAGCTGATCAAGACCAAGCGTTTCGTGCGCGCGACTGAAAAGGACATCCAAGCCGCACAGACTGCGCAGAAAGCTGCTCTGGCGGTCGATACCCCCGGCGCTGGACCCGGCTTCCTGCCCATGCCGAAAACGCCAGTGGCCGCAGACCGCCTTACCCAGATGATCGAGCGTGGCGAAATCAGCCGCAACAAGGCCAAGGAACTGGTCGCGCTCGAAATTTCTCTGTCCACGGAAGAGGTTCAGGCGTTCATCAAGAAAGAGGCGGAGGAAGTCGCTGCCAAAATTGAAGCCGCCCGGGATGAACTCGATGCACGCGCGCAGGCATTGGACAAGCGGGAGCATGATCTTGTCGAGCGTGAAAAGGCAGTTGAAGCCAGCGACGGTAAGGCGAAGGAGGAAGCCGAGACCACGGCGGAAGCGGGCGCAGCGGAAGAAGCGAAGTCCGACGCCGCCACTGGCGCGCCAGCGGAAGCCAAGACCAAAGCTGAACCCGGTGCAAAAGCGGCGAAGTCCTCGAAATGATTGTCTCGCTGGCCGATTTGAAATCTCACCTCCGTGTTGGCGGTGATGATTTCGATGCGGACATTCAAAGCTACGCGGACGCGGCCGAGGCGCGCGTCCGTAACTGGATTGGCCGCGCCGTGTATGCGGTCGGCGATCCCCTTCCTGACACAGATTCCCCAGATTACGACCCCTATCAGATGGTTGCCGATGGCGCGATCATCGTCGCGATCAAGATGCTTGTATTCCATATGTTCTGGAATCGTGGCGGCAATGACGGGACGCAGAACGATGCAGTTCCCCCGCAAGGTGTTCGTGATCTGCTGTCCGGATATCGCATTTTCTACCGATCGGAGGTGTAACAATGTTCACCTCCAATAACCTCATGAGATCGGCAACCTTTTTCCAGCCGATCAAAGGACGTGATGCAGATGGCAAGCGGATCATCGAGGAAGTCGAGCGCTTCACCGTTCCGGCTGGCCTGAAGCCGCTTCGCGGAGGTGAGAGCGTCATGCAGGCTCGGCTTACCGCCCGATCACCTGCGATCGTCACCGTCATGGCGGATTCGCGGACGCGGACCGTTACCAGCGAATGGGTGCTGTTGATTTCCGGCCGCAGATATGAGGCCAAAGAAGATCCGCGCGAAAGTGAAGATTTCTCGCTGTTGGAACTCTTGGTTGAGGCTGTGGGATGAAAGCTGGCCGAAAGCTTCGCCAGATCATCATGGATCGGATCATCGCCGAAGTGCCTGACTTGGCTGGACAGGTCTACGATAAGGCTACTAAGGGAGATGCTTATCCTTATGCCACGATGGGACCGAGCTATTGGCGTGATGTCAGCGTCACCTGCATCGAATCCCGTGCGCAGACTGTGCAGGTCGATATTTGGCATTCAAAGGAAAGCAAGGGATTGCTCGAGGATTTAACGGATGAGGTTGCCGACGCGCTTCGAGGATGGGCCGATCCCGAGAGCCTGAGGATGCATCCGGCACAGATTTCGCTAGTCCGCGTGATGGATGACCCTGACGGGGTAAGTGCACATGGCGTGGTGCAGGTCGAGGTACGCTTGGAGCGAAGTTAGCAGGCTGTCCCATCGATTGTAAGAAATACCCAGGCTTTCATTGCCTCAAGAGTTTGCTGGTTTTCGTTGATGGATATTTTCTGCGCACTGCTGCAAACCGGACCGGTTTGAATGCCAGCCTTACAGTTTTCGAGGATATCACCGACAAACGATACGTGATCCTTGTGGCTTTCAATCAGGGCCGCTGCGTATTCGCAGGTCTCGGGCAATTCTTGAGCTGACAACCAAGACGGCGCGGATGCAGCGAAAAGCGTGGACAGAATTATGAAACGCATGGATTGCCCCTTCCTCTGGATAAGCAAATGGCAACGTTAAATCCGCGCATTGTCAATAAGCTGAAGCAGGTCCCGGACGTTGCGGTGAAAGCAGCGGCCCGCGCAATGGAAGAGGGCGCCGAAGAAATCGTTCAGGCGATGAAAGCTATCGCTCCGGTTGGCGCCTATGCCGGGGGTGGCGATCTGCGTGACAGCATCGGCTGGACGTGGGGTGATGTTCCTGCAGGCTCTTTCATGATCGATGAAATCCGCAGCGGCAGGAACCGTGGCGATCAGTATGCGACCCTGCGCATCAAAATCTATGCCGGCAGTCGAGAGGCATTCTACGCCAGATTTATCGAATTCGGCACGGCCCCCCATTCGCTTGAAACCAATGCTTCGGTGTTGCGGGGCCTTCGCCAGGACAAGGGCGGTGTCCATCCTGGGACACCCGCCCAACCGTTCTTCTTCCCTACCTGGAAGCAGATGCGGACCCAGTATCGCAACAAAATCCGTGCGGCGGTTCGCGCGGCAGTCAAGGAGGCATGGAAAAATGGCTAAGGCAATATTCATTCGGCGCTTTGATGCGACCGATACCAAGAAGGGTATCTCGATCCGCGTCCAGCCGTCCGATGAACCCCAAACTGTCCCCGGTTGGGTGATCGAGTTGGCCGTCAAGGCCGGAGCGGCCACTCGTATCGAGGGCAATTCAAGATCCACGGCGGACTCCGCCAGCAACAAGAAGGATGCCTGATCATGGCGGAATATCCGGAACTTCATTATCGCGGTGACATCATCGTGATGGTCGCGTGGGATCCGGCTGCACCGGAAACCTGGGTAAATTTCTGCGGAGCGGAAGGTGGCAGCCTGGTCATCGATAACGCCGTTCAGGAAAAGGCGGTCGGCGGATGCGATGAATGGGGCGCGCCCATCAAGAATATTCTTTCCTATGGCGCGCAAAGCGTCACCATGAACCTGAATGCCAGCCTTGCCAGATCGCAACGCGACAAGCTTCTGCTCTGGGCCAAGGGCCAGCTGTCCCTTCCGGTGCGCATTCATATCGTTGACGCGCCAATCGGCGAGACAGAGTATATCGATGGTATAGGGATTCTGCCGAGCCTTAACATCGAAGGGCTTGGCAATGTGACCAATGAGGCAATTACCACCACGCTGAACATTCGCTTCAAGGATGGTGTCGAATTCACCGAAGCGGCGGCATGACGCGCGCAGTCGATTTGCCCTGGCCGGGCGGGGAGCATGCTTTCCGCCTTGGCCTGAACGATCTCCGGACGATCCAGCAGAAGACGGATTGCGGGCCGGAATTCCTGTTGCACAAACTGAAGATCGGTCAATGGTATGCGGATGAGCTTTATGAAGTTCTGCGTGTCGGGTTGATCGGTGCTGGGATGAATCATGTCGAGGCGCGGAAGCTTGTGCAGAACGCGATGGAACGTGATCCCCTGATTGGCTTCAAGGTTCCTGCGATGGAGGTCCTTTCGAACACCTTATTCGGACCAGCGGATGATCCTGTGGGGGAGGATATACCGGTGGAGCCGACACCGGAGCCCGAAAAAACGGCAAGTGGAAATTCAGCACCTATTACGGACTAGGCGCTGCGATGGGATTCGACGCCGAACGAACCGGGGCCATGACTCCTTGGGAGTTGCTGGCCTGTTACGATGGTTGGGCGCGCTCGACTGGTCGCAAGGATTCGAACAGTGCAAGCAAGCCTATGTCGGTTGAGAAAATGAAAGATTTGGGGATCGAGGGGTTCTAGATGGCCGAGGAAGCCGACCTTCTATTAACAGCGGGATTTTCTGATGCCCAGCTTGTCAGAGAGGCCAATCGCGTCGTCGCCCTTTACAAGAAAAAGGGCGAGGAGGCCCAGAAAGCCTTCACCGATGCCCAGGGCAAGGTTACGAATACACAGGCGGCGCGGGCGCATGTTCGTGAGTTGGATCGGCTGTCGAAGGCATATGACCCAGTATATCGCGCGGCCAAGCAGTATGAGAACGAGTTAAAGCGACTTGATCGGGCGCTGGATATCGGCGCGATTTCCCAGAAGCAGTATACGGCACAAGTGGAGCAAGCCGCGCTCGCTTTGCGACGCGTCCAGAATCCGATGGCCGGAATAGACAAGCAATCCAGAAGCTTCGGTGGATCGCTCCAGCAGGTCGGCTATCAGGTCGGCGACTTCGCGGTTCAGGTTGGTGCAGGCACCTCGGCAACGCAAGCGCTCGGCCAGCAGCTTCCTCAGCTTCTTGGCGCGTTCGGTACTTATGGCGCGCTGGCCGGTGCGGCGGCGGCAATCACGATACCTCTGGGTGCCGCATTGATTAAAGCGGCGCTGGACGCAGAAACGCTAGAAGATGCAACCAAGAATCTGACCGAATCCACGGATGCATTTGTCGATGCAGCCGAGGCTGCATCTATGCCGATCGATGACCTGCGGATCAAGTACGGCAGTCTTGCCGATGAAATCGCCCGCGCAAATTCGGTAATGGCGGGTCTTACGGCCATCCAGGCGCGATTTGATCTGATCAACACGAGCCAGCGCCTCGGTAGCGGTCTCGGTTTCGACCTGACACCAACGCCGTTTGAAAAGGCCGACCTCACGCCGGACCAAGCGCAGCTGAACCAGCGCGCACAGGAAAAGGCGATGGATCGCTTACGGCGGATCACGGGTGCGACGGCAGAGCAGTTCGAAAAGCTGCGCATGGCAATCAACCGTACCGATACGTCCAATTCCATTGAGGCCGTGGTTAAGGATGCGGAGAATCTGCTTTCTGTTATCGCCGAGCTATCGTCCAACGACGGTGCTGATCGCGAAATGCTATTCGGTTGGGCTCAACAGGTCGAGGCAGTGTTGCGTCAAGCTGAGCGTCAGGTCGAGAACAGTGTCGATGAGCAAACCCGGACCTATAATCGTATCATCGAAGAGTTTGATAAGGACACGCAGCAATTCAAGGCCCTTCTGGCTGACCGTGCCACGGCGCAGAAAGCGCTAGATGAGGCCGTCAAGACGGGCACCGATGCGCAGATAGCGCAGTGGAAACGAGTAATCGCCGCTCAGGACGAACAAATTGCCAAGGCCTATGAGCAGGCGCAAAAAAATGATGAGGCATTCCAGCGCATTGCCAAATCCTTCGGCGCCGTGGAGGGTGGCATCAAAAGTTACTCTCAGGCTCTGGATTCGCTTTTCCCCGCTGCGAACAAGGGCATCCTTGACCTGATCGGTCAGGCGGAAGGAACCGATAAGGGCCGCAGCTACAATGAAACCCTGGGATATGGGGCTTATACCGGTGGTGCCGTGAATCTCACCAGCATGTCACTTCGCGATGTGCTGGCACTACAAAAACAGATACTCGACCACCCGAACAACCCATACAATTCGTCTGCGGTTGGCCGGTATCAGATCGTCAGTAAGACGCTGCGGAGCCTGATCGGGGAATTGAACCTGTCGCTTGATGAGCAATTTACACCTGAATTACAGGACCGTCTTGCGTTGCAGCTGGTTCGTCGCCGTCAAGGTCAGGGTACTGCCGGTCTGCGAAACGAATGGGAAGGGCTTCGTAATGTCCCCGATGCATCTATTATGTCTGCACTGGGTCAGCAGGTCATTCCGTCCGCCGATCCGGAGGTAAGCAAGGCCCTGAAAGAGCAGATCAAGGAGCGTGAACGCCTTGCCGATCAGGCCAAGAAGTATGGCGAGCAGCTTTCAACCAACCTCCTGACCCAACAACAGACTGCTGAACTGGAGCGGCTGCGTTCTGAACAGATCGCCGCGATCAAAGCTCAGGGCCTGGGCGAGGATGAAGAAGCGCGCGCCATCTCCGGCGTCAACGCCGAGATAGAAAAGCAGCGCACGGTTCTCAGTTTGCTTGCCGAGGCGAAAAAACGAAATGTCGATCTCGATACCCTGCTCGCTAACGGGTCTATGACATACCGTCAGGCAATCGAAGCCCTGGGTGAAGCGAAACGGCAGGATATCATCGCAACCAATGAACGGGCCATTGCAGAGGGTAAGGCTGGCCAGGCGCAGCAGTTCTGGAAGCAGCAGCAGGAACAGACCAAAAACGGTTTGCTCGACGCGATCGTCGCCGGCGAGAGTTTTGCGGATGTTTTGGAGAATCTCGCCCAGCACTTCGCCAAGGCCGCACTGCAAGCTGCTTTGTTTAACGAGGGGCCATGGGCAATGGGAGGTAGCGGCGGAGGATTGCTGAGCGGTATCGGCGATCTTGTCAGCGGTTGGTTTGGCGGTTTTCGCGCAGGCGGTGGATCCGTCTCACATGGCCGCGCCTATGTCGTCGGGGAAACCGAACCTGAATTGTTCGTGCCCAATGTCAGCGGCACGGTCCTGAACTCCCGGCAGATTGAACGGGCAATGGGTGCCGCGCCCCGGGAGGGCCGGAACAGCCAGTATTCTCTGGCCATGACCCTCGATCTGCGCGGTACGACAGGCGACAAGGCACTGGACCAAAAGCTGAAAGCGAACGCGCAGCATATTCTGGCACAGGTTCCCCATGCGATGCGCGAATTTGAATTGAACGGTGTCTGATGCAAGTCACATTTCCCCACCGTCATCTGGTCCGCGATGTCAGGTTTTATCCTATAGGCATGTCTTTGGAGCCGCAGCGCTCAATCAATGGTGCCGAGACCATCGTTCCGACCATGCGCGCGCGATGGATGGCGGCAGCGGAGTTCTTGCTGCATGATGAAGCCGGGACATTGGAATGGGAAGCGTTTCTCGCCCAGATGGAGGGGCGTATCGGCACAACGCTGGTTCCCTCATGGACGCGGTACCGGCCGAAGGATCGAGATGGCCATTCCTTGGCTTTTTGCGATACCGCCAATCTCGCGAATGCCCAGACCTGGGAGCATTTCGGCTTCGAGAATACGGTCCTCGACCGTGTCGTTGTCGCGGCAGATGCGCCGTTGCGGGCAATGCAGCTCGACATCTCGCTGAATAATACCACCGGCATCAGACCGGGACACAAGTTCAGCATCGATGACCGTCTCTATTGGTGCCAAGCGCATTGGCAGCCTGACGCCAATACCCATCGGATCATGTTCACGCCTGCACTCCGCCAGAATGTGACAGCAGGTACGCGGATTGAGATCGACAAGCCGGTTTGCCGGATGCGCATGGTCTCTGAGGAAGAAGGTGTATTCGGCCATGGGATCGATCTTCTACCTACGGTTCAGGTCAATTTCGAGGAAGCGATCTGATGGGGGCGCGTGAGGATCTTCTCGCTATCCCCGACGAATTTCTGCGCCATGGCCGGGTCGGTCAGGCTGCCCTTGTCTTCATGGATTTCCTCGATGCGCCGAAACGATGGTGGTCCGGCTATGGCGATCTCCCGGTTGGCGGGTTTACCTGGCAGGGTCTTGGCGACCTGGTCAGCATCAGCCCGATCGACACCTCGTATAGCATCTCTGTAAAGAAGGTGACATTCGAGCTGGCTGCCACGTCAGAGATGCTGTCACTCGCGCTTGCTGCCAAGTCGCGCGTCCGCGACCGCGCCGTCACGATCAGCTTGCAGCTCTTTGCCATGGAGGATGTTGCGGTCGGCCAGGATGATATCCAGCGCGGTCAGCCGATCGGCTCTCCTTTCTCCCTGTTCAATGGAACCATGCAGAAAATGCCTTGGTCCGCGAGCGGACCTGATGAACGGACAATCCGGTTGGAATGCGTGGGCTTGTTCTTCCGCCGCAATGCCGCCCCTCTCGGGCGCTGGACGGATACAGATCAGAAAGCCCGTTACCCGGGTGACCGAGGGTTGGAGCGTTTGCCGATCTACGCGAATGATTACGAGACCAGATGGCGAGGATAAGGCCGGCCGGCGCCACCGATATCTTGCGCGTGGTGGATATGATTGAGGCGTTGACCGTTGCCGTGAACGGTCCTGTGGCCGTCAACAGGACGCATACCGCCGAGACTGTCGCAGGGCTGATCAGCAGCCATGATAGTGCTGTCTGGGTATCGAACGGCGGATTTATCGCGGGTGTCATCCGCTGCACGGTCATCAGCCCGGAGCCAATCGCGACGGAACTCGGCTGGTATGCGTCCGATGGCTCGGGCCTCCTCCTGCTGAAAACCTTCGAGAAATGGGCGACGGATAAGGGTGCGCGATTGATCCAGATGTCAACCGGTGCGGAAGGGATCGACTTGTCACGGCTCGGCTATCGCCTGGCAGAAAGGGCCTGGGTAAAATAATGGCAGTCTTCACGCTGATCACAGCATTTGTTCTGCCCGGCGCGGGCGCGTTCTCGCTTTTCGGTTTTTCCCCCGCCGTAACCAATGCGATCTTCAATATCGGCAAAGGTGTCCTCTGGTCACTGGCTGGAGCCGCTCTGAACAGCCCGAGCATTCCGCGCCAGCAGGTGCTGGCCACGATCAGCCAGACCGATGCCGCGCGTTTGCGGGCTTATGGCCGCAATCTGCTCGGCGGGCAGCGCGCGTTCTTCGAGGCCAATAACGGGCAGTTACACCAGATCGTCGTCGCGCATCATGGCCGGGTCAATGACCTGGTCGGCTTCTGGGTCGACGGTGAGTCCGTGACACTGGATGCCGAGGACAAGGTGAACCGCTATACCGAGCTGTTCTTCCGGGACGGAAGCGGTTCTGGTGGCGATTATCAACGGGTGATCGACACCTTCCCCACACTCTGGACGGATGATCATCGCTTGCAAGGTCAGGCGACATTCTATGCAGTGCTCGGCGATCCTGCTGACGAGGATTTTCAGGAGTTTTTCCCGAAAGGTCCGCACACCAATGTTCAGGTTGAGATTGAGGGATCACTGGTCCCGAGCCTCGCCGGCCCGCTGACCTATTCCGAAAATGCTGGCCTCTGCATTCGCGATCTTCTGACCCACCCGGATGGCTGGAATATACTTCCCGCGCGGTTGTCCTCGGTCAGCTGGTCGGCATTCGTGAATCTGTGCGATCAGGCCATTCCCCTGGCGGCCGGTGGCAGTGAACCACGGTATCGGCTCTCCGGCTACTACGGCCTTGACGATCCACTGAAGGATGTCACAGCCCGGATGCTCGCGACCTGCGACGGCCAGATATATGAAACTGCCGAAGGCGAGGTCGGGATCCTCGGCGGGGCATGGTCGGAACCGGATGTCACCATCACCGCCGAAGACATCCTGTCGATCGAGATGGATGATGGGTTCGATCCGCGCACAAGCTATAATGTTCTGAAAGGCTCTTTCGTCAGCCCAGGCCATGCATATCAACCGACTCCGGTCGAAGAAATCAGGGACGATGCCGCGCTTGCGACACAGGAACGGCGGGTGGATCAGTTCGATGTCGAAATGTGTCCATCCGGGTCACAGCTGCAACGCCTGATGACAATCAAGTTCGCCAAGGATCGCCGTGACCAGGTCGGGAAAATTCGGACGAATCTGGTCGGCCTGAAAGCCCGCTTCCCGAAAGGTGACGGAATCCACACCATCCGCGTGCAGGCCCCGGAATTCGATCTCGATGGCGTCTTCGAGGTCACCTCGCACAGTTTCTCGATTCCGGACGGTTTCTGCGAAATCGGCATCGCCAGCATCGAGAACCCCTATCCCTGGACCACGGCGATGGAGAGGCCCATCCCTCCGAGTGTGAGCGAGATGAGCAAGCCGATCCACACGCCGCCGCCGCTGGAGGGCATCACGCTCACCCAGGAACTGACACAGCTTTCATCCGGAGTGACAGGGGTCAAGCTCGCGGCCCGCCTCAATGACCCAGGTCGGGACGATCTGGAATTACGGGCACAGGTGGCCGAGGGAACCCCGCTGCCGTCCGACAATTCCGCCGGATGGTCGGAAATGCTTGTCGCCGGATATCGCGCCGAAACCAGCATTCTGAATGATGGCCAGCAATATACCGTGCGCCTTCGCTGGAAAGGCCGCGGAAGCTGGATTTC
This sequence comes from Paracoccus onubensis, assembly GCF_003591515.1. Classification (GTDB taxonomy): domain Bacteria; phylum Pseudomonadota; class Alphaproteobacteria; order Rhodobacterales; family Rhodobacteraceae; genus Paracoccus; species Paracoccus onubensis. The sequence continues at coordinate 160,172 of NZ_QZCG01000002.1, read as the reverse complement.
GGCTGGCACCGTTACCGTCGTCGCCAATCCGACGCCCCCTGCCCCACCTTCAGAGTTCGGGGCCATGATTACCGGCAGCGATGTGTATCTGGACTGGATCAACCCGGCCGCCGATTTCTACCGGACGCGCATCTACCGAAACACGGTGAATGATTTCGGAACGGCGGACCTGATCGCGGTGGTCGACGGGCTTGAAGGCCAGCCCGCGAATTATACCGATCAGGCGCTCGCGTCTGGCACATATCATTACTGGGCCGTGACCCTGAACCCGTCATCCGTAAGCTCAGCGCCAGCCGGTCCGGAAACCGTCACCGTCTGACATCTCGAAAAACAACCCGACAATCGCCCGCCTTTGCGCGGGCTTTTTGCTGTGAGGCCACATGTCCGTTGCACTGATCAATGAAGTTTTGCGAGATTTTGAGCGCTATACCGGTGACGGAAAGCCGAATGCGCCCATTGGTCATCCGCTGCCGATCGGCGATCCCCGCAGCGGCATCCACAACCCGGCCAAGTTTCGCCTGCGTGAACTGCTGATCGCCATCCTCCAGGCTATGGGCGATCCCGACGCGCTTCAGGATATCCTCGATCAGCTGAGCGACAAGGCAGATAATTCGGATGTCGAAGCGCTAGCGCAGCGAAACGTCGCGACGATATGGCTGGCCGATTTCTCTGGCGTCACCTTCCCGCCTGGTACCGACACAGTTCTGCAGAGACAGAATTCTGGTGGCGGTTTCTTTAGAATTTGGATGTCTGTAGATACTCCTACGCCTCCAAATCCTTCTATCCATCAGCAGGACGCCACGGGGCAGTGGTGGGAACTGTTTTACGATAGCACTCAAGTTGAGTTTAGAGGCACTCGCCTTTTCAATGGCCGTCAAGACGCCGCCGATCTACTGACCAGTAATCCCCCTGATGCGCGAATCCATCGGGTGTTTTCTCTGGAAAATGGCTTTCTGGCGGCGCGCGCTCGCAACGCCCAGCTGGACGCCTTGTTTTCAGTATCTCCATACTGGGGGATTGAGGCTGCAATCCGTCTTAACGGTTCACCCGCAAGCCCACTCATCAGTGGTCGAGCAAATGCAGGTGAGTTTCTTGACCTCGATCTAGGTCCTTTTGATTCCACTGATTATGAAATCAACTGGCAATGGTCTGCCACCGGAATCGGCACCCAGAATTGGTTCCTCATCTCCGGCGCGACGGGGGCATCCTATCGCTTGGGGGACGATCAAGAGGGCAGGTTCCTGCGCGCTCGGATCAGGCCCGCTGGCGAACTCGGCACCTGGACCGTTTCAAACGTTATTGGCCCGGTCGGTGAACGTCTTGCAGGAACGCTCCCAGACGATGTGAGCGCATCCACCGCTGGCATTGGCGACAGCCGTTCGCGACTGCCGCGCTTCCACGATAATGTGCTTCTTCCGCACGATTTCCGAGATGGCGTTGGCGCTGCCCCACCGCTTGATCTGTACAAGGATCATTCGATCGTAGCCGGTATGGAATGGCTCGGGAACGTCAAAGCCCCCCTTCCGTCAGCTGCCGCCAACCTCCTGACCACTTACGATCCACCCGAAAATGTAATCCATCCCTGTGTCGTGGAGTTCTTCAATGAGTTCTGCGGCTACCGGTTTGTGTGTGCGATCACAGCCTATCCCAATGGCCCGGCGCTGGAAGATCCTTTCGTCTACGGCTCGAATGATCGTGTGAACTGGACCTTCCTGGGGACAGCTCCGCAGCCGCTCGATGTGAAGTTGCCAGTCGGCGGCTCCTACAACAGCGATACCTTTGTCACTCACGATCCTCGCAAGGGCGAGTTGATTGTCGGATATCGTCGTTACGAGCCGCGCACGGATGGAGACAGCAGCGAAGCAAACTCAGATGTGGTTCTTCTCTGCCGCTCAAGCCGGAATGGATATTCCTGGTCAGATGCACGAGAAATTCTGCGCATCCCTGCGGATGAGCAGATCATGCTTGCGCCCACCATGATCTTCGATCCCGCAACAGGGATCTGGCACATGTGGGTGATCAATCGTCCGGTCATGAATCATTGGACTGCCCCATCTCTCTATGGACCATGGACCCTCGACGCTGCGGAAACTGACCTATCCGTTTTCGATACGCCACATCATCACGAGATCAAGTGGGTTGGCGATAAACTGGTCTGCCTGATGTATTCTCGAGGCGATGGCAATTTGTTCTTCGGCGTGTTCGAGGACGGTTCTTGGACGGACATCATCTGGAACATGACCGGTGTTCTCGATCCGCGACCGGCATCGCTATACAAGGCGTCCTTTGTTCCTCTGATCAATGCTGAAACGCAAAGGATTTCCTTTGATCTTTGGTGGACAAACGGGGCCGCTGGTCCAGCGGGCGGCACGGACATGGGGCATGGCCGAAAGCTCCAATATTCACGAACGAGCATTTCCGCCCTGACTGTAACAAAAATCCCAACCACTGTAGATCAAATCTCACAGAAAGTGAATTTGCTCGGCGCCGCAGTTGACGGTTTCGGAAACGCCAAAACCGAAGGATATCTGACCAAGGGGAACGGGCAGATTGCCAGTGCTTCGGCAAGCTGGACCTATACTGATTTCATCCCGGTCAGAGCAGGTCAGGTTGTCGAATATGTCGGCGGCATCAACCGCGATCAGGGCGCAGCCATCGCCTATTACGACTCCAATCAGGGTTACGTTGCAGACGGCCTGGTCGCCGATCCCGCCGGGTCCGGGCCGATCCAGAGCCTATCCGCTTCCGTTACCATCCCCGCCGGAGTGTCCTATCTGCGGGCAGCCACGATCAACACCGGGACGTATGGCCTGACCTATATCCCCTCCGGCTCGACCTCGCCGGAGGCGTTTGCAGAAAGCGTGATTTCCACCATGGAACATGCTGCCGGTGTTGAAAAAATGCGCCTGCAAACGGCCCTTAACGCATTGCTGAGCGGGTCAGCATTGCCGTCCAAGCTGGCAAACCTGCCCGGTATCGGTGACAGCATTACAGTCGGCGCGAATGCCACGACCGCTGCAAACCGGTTTCTGAACCGCGTTGCTGCCGCGCTGGGAGCGACGGTCACGAATTACGGCATCGGCGGCACCGTTCTGCAAAACAGCAATGGCTCAGGCGGCACGCCGTTGAACAACAATGGCCGGGATCGTTTTCGCGGTCTCTTCACGGGCGGCAGCAAGAAAGACTTCGCGTTGATTGCCTATGGCTTCAATGATGCCCGCTACACCGCGGCTCCGAGCACTTTCAATGCTGCAGCTTATAAGAACGATTACCGGGAGATTCTGGTCGGCCTGCTTTGCGACGGATACCGGCGCGATCAGATCCTCATCGTCGGGCCGCATTATATAACCGATATTGGTTTGAAAACCGGATCGGAGGGTTTCACTGGCCAGACCCGCGCAGGCTTCGAAGAATATGTGACCGCCGCGCGTGACGTGGCAGAGGAATTCGGCACCCTTTATTTCGACAGCTATGCGCATATGCGAGATTACATGCGCGCTAACGGGTCTCCCTACGACATGTCCACATTTTCAGACAATGACGCTTGGGATTTGGGGGATGATTCAGCGACCTATGTCGGGGCGCTCACAACCGTTTCCAACAATCAGGGAGGCAATGTATCACCCGTTCCGGAGGGCGATCTATGGATTTCAGCCGATATTCGCCGCCTCGGCGGAACGACCGGACGCGCTCGAGTTCAAATCCGCTGGCTAAGCTCAGAGAACCCCGACACCGTAATTTCCACGACCAGCGGCGATTACATCACGCTTTCGGACACGTCTGTTCAAATATTCACCAATGAAGGGACGCCCCCGGAAGGAGCTGTATTCTATGACCTGATGCTCACGGTTGACGGTGCAAATACTGACGGTCAGGTTCAGTTTTCGAACATAACTGTGGGTCAGGGCGTCATATCAGACGACAACATCCATCCGACCAATCTGGGACACGAGGTAAGCGCGACCGGAATTATCGAGGAAACGACCGTTCTTAATCAGCGATCGGGTCCAGTGATCACAGGGTGGAGCGCCTCGGGCGGTGACATGCTTCTGGCATGGGCGCCCGTAGCAGGTGCCGTGTCGTATGAAGTCGCGATTGTCGAGTTTGACAGCCTGGTCATTCCGGCCGCCGAAGCGGTTTCAGCTACGCAGCACAGGTTTTCCGCGCCGCCGACAGGACGCCATACCGGAATGGTGCGAGCTGTATTCTCAGACGGGCCCGGACCATGGTCCGTTTCGAACCCGGCGGCGATTTAGCCTCCGGCTCATCATCTGCATGATCATCTATGAGGCCCTTCGCCAGTTCCTTCTGGATCTTCCGCCTTTCCCGCGCCTCGCGCAAAGCGCGCTTTTTCGCCAGCTTTTCAAGCGCGTCTTTGAATTCATCCATGGGTCATACCGATCCTAGCCATAGGCGATAACTCGCCCATGGCTGCACGTTATGCAAGCGCATTTCGGCTAATTCTTTGTGTCCGCGACACTTCGATGTTTCGTCAGCCCCGCCTCGCGCGGGCCTTTCAACACCCATAAGGAGGCCACATGGCTTGGGAATTCGATAAGAGAGTCAGCTCCGGCAACCTGCTGGTGGCTGCCGGGATGGCTGTGTCAGTAATCTGGGGGTATTCTCAACTCACAGCCACCGCCGAGCGGCTAAATGAAAAAACCTCGGATCAAGCCAAGGCGATCGCCTCCAACGAAGCCCGCATTCGATCTGTCGAATACACGACAGCCCGACAGGATGAGCGGTTGATCCTGATCCTCGACAGCCTGCGCAAGATCGAGGCGAAGATCGACAGGGAGCCATGATCTAAGCGCCGACTAGCTCCCTGCTCGGCTCGATCGCGGGCGGTGACCCGACCTATCGGCCGGGTCCCGTTCAGGCAGGCTCCAGCTCAACCAGAACTGATTTGTCGAGCGCGGCAAATGCTTCTTCCAGCTGAGCCAGCTTATTTTCATGATTCGGGTCAAACAGGCGATCCACCTTGGTTCGTGACCAGCCGGTTGCGCGCACAAGATCAGCCCGGGACATGCCCGCTTCCGCCAGCGCCCAGAACATCTGAATCTTGAGATCCAGATACAGGGGAACGCGGGCATGATGCTCGCCTTTTGACGGCCGAGGAATATCAGTGAAGCCATCCATGCGGGCCGCAATTGCTTCCTGGACAGCATCAGCACCATGCGAGATGGCGTCAGCAATATCGTCGCCGAAGGTCGTCACTTCGGGAAGATCAGGGCACGTAACCAGATAGGTGCCGTTATCGTCAGGGGTCAGTTCCAGAGGGTATTCCATGGGTCGGGTTCCTTTCAGGTAACCCCGGCATCAGTTGATGCCGAGGTCTTTCTTGATCTTGTTCACCAGCCCTGTTCCGAGCTCTTTTCGGGAACCGTGCATCGGAATTTGTGAAGTCCGATCCCCGAGGCGAACAGTGAGGTGACCGCTTCCGCCCTTGTGGGTCTCGAATGTGGCACCGTGCTTCTTGAGCAGCTTCTGCAGTTCTTTGCTGTTCATGAAGATAATATACACATCTGTGTAATAATAGTCAACAGAAGTGTGTAATTATTCATGCAATGAATCTGCCTGATCCCGATCATCCGCCGCCCTCAGGGGCGGCTTTTTCATTCCGTATTAAACGGTTTCGCCTGCTCAAGCGTCAATGAGCCCAGTCAGCAGAAGGACACTGGCATGCACATTAAGATTCACACCGCCGCTATTCCCGATGGCGAAACCCACATCAGCAACAGCGCCGCCAAGCTGGTCCGGATGGGCTTTAATCCGAGTCGCCTTGAGCCTGTCGATCGCATCAAGGCCCTCGCTGCCGCACTGATCAGCGAATGCGAAGCGATCCGCGACCAGAAAGGGGAAGGCGCGCGCGAAGCCGCGATCGCTATCACCGATGTTCAGAAATCCAGCATGATGGCCGTTGCGGCCGCTACCGCGTACCTCTGATCGCGCCGGCAGTCCTGGACGCGTAATGCCGCCCTCAGGGGCGGCTTTTTCATGGAGAATGTTATGAACCAATTCCTGTCCGCGCTCTGGGCGTGGATTGCCTCGCTGTTTGCGACCAAGCGCAAAGCGGCGACCACGACCGGCGCTGCTGCCGTTCTCGCTGCCGCTGCCGCGTTCGTCGGCCCGTGGGAAGGCGAACGCACGGAAGCTTATCTCGATCGCGTCGCCAGCCCGCCGGTCTGGACGGTCTGTTACGGCGAAACGCGAGGCGTCAAGCAGGGCGACCGCTACACCTCGGCCGAATGCAGCAAGATGCTGATGACCGCCTTGGCATCGTTCCGAGACGGGCTGACGAAATGCATCCCTGCCCTACCCCAGCAGCCTCGTGACGTCCAGGTCGCGCTGGTGTCCTGGTCCTACAATGTCGGCACCGGTGCCGCTTGCAGCTCGACGCTGGCGAAGCGCGCCAATGCGGGCCGATGGCGCGATGCCTGCAACGAGCTGCCACGCTGGAACAAGGCCGGCGGAAAAATCGTGCAGGGCCTCGTGAACCGCCGCGCTGCGGAACAGCGCATCTGTCTTGCAGCCATTGGAGGTTAAGTCATGAGCATCATCGACAGCATGCAGAACATTCTGCAACCAATCATCGTGGATTATGCCGTCTGGCTGATTCTGGCAGCGCTGGCGTGGTTTTTTCGTCGCCTGCCCGAGCGCTGGCGGATCGACATCGAGGCTAAGCACCGCGAAGCACTGCATTGGGCGCTGTATACCGGTGTCGGCCTGGTCATCGATAACTTGCAGCGTCATCCGTCGATCGCAGTGCCGGATCGCGCGGCCGGCGAGATTGTGGATTATGTCCGCCGGTCAGTTCCCGGCGCAATACGCAAGCTCGGCCCGTCTCAGGAGCAACTGGAACAGATGGCCCGTGCAAAGCTACAGGAACGGCTGGACGCGATCACCGGTAGAGATAGATTGACTGAGGCTTTGGAGGACGCTGGGATAAGGTAAAGATACAGCAAGACCTATCGAATCCGTTGCATTTCACGACAGGATCCGTAATGTTTTTACATGACTTATCAGCGGCACGCAAATTCTGGGCCAAGTCGGGAGAATCTACGTAAGCGGTATATTCCCCCATCCTCCCAGCATGCGCTTCCAATGCGCGACCTGCTGGAGCAGATTGATCGAGGATCGCTTCAAGATCGACAGTATTCTATGCTCAGCATTGATGCAGCCGCCGCAAATGATCGCGGCCCACGCATTAATTATGCGGGTGATCTAAATATACTAGGGCGACCGGCTATAGCAGTAATCGGAGCGCGTGACGCAAGCGAAGACGGTAAGCACCGCAGCTATCAGTTGGGCAAACAACTTGCGAGTAGGGGTATCACGGTAGTGTCAGGACTCGCCGCGGGCATTGACCGAAATGCACTTGAGGGAGCCATTCAGGCAGGTGGGAAAGTCGCGGCGGTTATCGGAACCCCGATTGACACTGCTTACCCTGCTGCCAACAAAAGGTTGCAAGAGTTGATTGCCGCTAATCATCTGCTTGTCTCTCAGTTTCCGAATGGGTCGAGAGTTTTCCCGAGTAATTTCCCTGCTAGAAATCGAACAATGGCAGCTCTTACTGACGCAAGCGTAATAATAGAGGCATCTGAAAGCTCTGGCACATTGCATCAAGCCGCTGAATGTAAGCGCTTAGGGCGATGGTTGGTAATAGCGAAAAATATGCTCGATAATCACAGGGCGGAATGGCCGAAAAAATTTTTATCCTATGAAAAATGCCATGTACTTGTTAATACTGATAAACTGTTAGAGGCTGTATACGGAATATAGACTTGAAGGTCGTTTCTCTTGTTGGATATCCGAGTTACCAAGAATCCGGACTGCAGTTCGATAAACAGGATTGGGTTGCGCACAATCTTGTCAAGGCGCTGAAAGGAAAAGAGTTTCGAGGATATTCGAATGTTAAAATCAATGGTACCAACCACAGAATTACAAAGGACAACAGGCAACCAGTAATTGATCTCTTTGGAAGCGCGATTTCAAAATATATGAAGCGCCTTCCTGCTGGTGCGGCAGTCTTCATAGTTCCAAGTTCTGATTGCTTGGAGTTTTCTGATGATCCGAAAGCTCAATCCATTGCCGCTTCCATCGCGTCTGCTGGATGCGAGCATCGAGTTTTCATACCTTTTCGTTGGTCAAGCCGTCTCCCAAAAGCCGTCGATGGCGGCAACAGAAACTATCAGTTTTTGGCGCAACATTTAGAGCTTCATCCGCCACCGCATGTTGCGAATGTTGTGCTGATTGACGATGTAGTGACTACTGGCGGTCATTTGCGTGCATGCTCTGAAGTGTGCCGGCGTCACAATATCGTGGTTTCGTCGGCTATATGCTTTGCGAGAACAGTATGGGATCGACCAGAAGATATTTTAAAAAGTAGCGTTCAAATTTTATGAATCTGCTTGACGTACACCACTGCGGCTAGCTTTAAAATCGAAGTCTTACGTTTCTCCTATCATCGCTGATGATTTTTCCAGCACCCAGTTTCAAGCCCCTTCCTTACCCGTTCCCCCGGCGGCCATCTGTCATAGGCAAGACCATTCAGGCTCGGAGGTAGGTCCTTCCGACCGCATAATTCGAGATGTGAGGCCCACCTAACGTTGACTCAAATGTTCTCTTTATGTTCTCATTGAGGCTTGATTCGTCAAGAGGTGAAAGACTGGTATGAGACGCTCTACGCCACAGAAGAAAATCGACGATCGTGCGTTCCCCGTCCGCGTTATCGTGGAGCTCCCCGAGATCGGGAAGCACCGGCCACTCGATGAAATGTATCAATGGCTGGACCAGAATATCGGCAGGGGCGACTATGCGTGGCACTCCGGCGGCCGCAACCCCCTGTTGGGTGAATGCGTGGCCTTATATTTCCGCCACCCAAAGCCGGCCGTCGATTTTCTTGCAGCCATCCCGGAACTAAAGCTGTCGGACGGCACCATATTTCCAAGCTATACTTCGCCATACCGAAGCTAATGCCCGCCGTCCCGTCCTCCAACAAGTTCCGAAATCGCATGGTCTACCACTGTGCGGCGGACAGGATGCTGATGACCGTGTATTGCGGCGGCTGCCGCCGGCGCGTGCACTACTGGGCATCCGACCTGGTGAAGGTTCTCGACCGCTTCCACGAAGCGCACGATCCACCGTGGCCCTGTTCCCGTTGCCGAAGCCGGGAATATCTCGCCATGACCTGGCATGTGCCCTCTGCGGCAGAACTGGCCAACGGATTGACTGTGCGCCGCCCAGTCAAGAAGATCGAGAAATGGATCTGGCGCAACGAGAGGGCGTGAAGCATGTGCAATCTCTATAGCAATACGACCTCGCAGGAACTGGCGCGCAGGGTATTCGATCGGATTGACGATCGCGCGGGAAACGTTCAGCCCGGCGAGGTCTATCCGGATCAGCTTGGGGCAATCATCCGGCACGATGGCGACGGCTTCGAACTGGTCAAGGCACGATGGGGAATGCCCTCTCCAAAATTCGCCCTGAAAACCGAACGTGACCCGGGCGTCACCAATGTCCGCAACCTATCATCCGGCCATTGGCGGCGCTGGCTCAGCAAAGACCACCGCTGCCTCGTCCCTTTGACCAGTTTCGCGGAGCCGCGCGGCAAGGGGATGGGCAATCAGTGGTTTGCCCATGCTGATGACAAGCCCATGTTCTTCGCCGGCATCGAGGTCCGGGACTGGACCAGTGTCCGCAAGGTAAAGGAAGGCGAGACCACAGATGATCTCTATGCCTTTCTGACCTGCGAACCGAATGCCGAGGTCAAGGCGGTTCACCCGAAGGCGATGCCGGTAATCCTGACCGAACAAGAAGAATGGGACAGTTGGATGGGCGGCATATCGGCCGCCGAACTTCAGAGGCCGCTACCAGATGGATCTCTGAAGCTGATTGAAAACCCCGTTTAGGAGGTCGAAATGGCAGACAAAGACAGAGAGTTGATCATCGAGGTCTGCGCCAGCGGCACTGAACCCGCAGAATGGCTGGTGTCAGGCCCGAAATATGAAGACGAGGAAATTACTGGCGGCGACGTCATTCGCAGCACCCGCGAAGCTGCCATTGATGAGGCCAGGCATCGTGCGACATGGGTGAAGAAACAGTCGGTTCGCATCGAAGTTGCGGCCGGAGATGGCCACGACGCGGAAGAGTGGGTGGAAGACGCCGCATCTTCGTAGGTAATCTTACGGATAGCGTGCAAGTGAGGGTCCGAGGTACGTCACCGGTGTGCGGGCTTTGGCGGCCCGTGTGTCCAAACTTGACCCGCGCTGGCTCTCTGGCGCGGGCTTTTTCATTGACTCAACCGTTCCCGTGGTTGAAGCTGGCGGAATAGCGAATATGGATCTCATAGCCCGCGGCCCCTCATCTGGCGCGGGCTATTTTTTGCGCATTGCTACGTAGGTAATCTTACGGATTGGATCACGCAGGTAGACCCGATATCTTCCCTGCATTAGGCACTCACACTTACGATTAAGCCCGCGCACCGGAACCAGCGCGGGCTTTTTCATGAGCCGATCTCTTTCGCCAGCTTCTCCAGCGCCGCGATCGGCGCGTCATAAGCCCCGTTCGCCTTGGGGAACTTTGCTCGCTGACTGCGGTAAAAGGCCAATTGCTCCGGCAGTTCCTCGATCGGGAATGTTCCTGACCAGTATCGTCCGGTCAGGGTGAATGTCTTGTCGTCGTGAGTCGCTTTCATGGGGCGGTAGTGAACGAACATGGCCTGAAGCACAACACCGAAAACCGCCTTGACTGGTTTCCAAAATCGTTCGTAACTCATTGATTCTTATACGGCCAATGGGCTACCGGTTTCCAAACTACCTGACTGATAAATAACAATTACTTGGCACCTCTCGGGTGCGCCATAAAATCAATGACTTAGGATTCTGACCTGCTGACTTCGGTCCTGTTTCGGTACGGAAATGCTTCATTTTAGCCTCTCATTGATGTGCGGATCGCTTTTCGCACAGCACCGCCTTTATGGCTGCCGGGATTGTCCATCACGATGATGTCCCCGGGTTTCAGCGTGGGTGCCAGTACCTTCTCGACATAGGTGCGGAAGATCTCGCCATTCACCGGGTCGGCAAACCCGCTTCACATACGGGCGCGCTCCTTGGCGACCAGCGTCTTTTTTTGAAACTGGACCCGCAGGCAGGAACCACCAGACCGTGTCCCACACCGCGCTCAGCCAGCAGCGCCTGTGCAGCCCTTTCACCCGTCAACTCCGGACAGCGCCGGACCTGATCGAGCAGCCAGTCCCGATGTGGCTCAAGAACCGGCTTGCGATACCCGCAATCTGCTTGGGGCACCGAGCCGGGCCGGGCAGCGCGCTGTGTCCATTTCACAACGCTTGATGGCGCCATCGAAAACCGCGCGCCGACTGCACGGCAACTCTCTCCGGCCTGCATCGCAGCAATCGCAGGTTCACGAAGATCATTCGAAAAAGGTTTCGTCATCCATGCTGGCCTCCTTCATCAGCATGGATTCTGAATCACAGATACGCCCAAACGGGATCCTAAATCGATGCACAGATAACCGGATATGCTCTAGCTATCCCGGCGATCCGGGGCGGCGCTCCCGGCCGTCGCGGGACGCAACAATAGGGCTTCCGGTCAAACAGGACGCGGAATCTGACATGAGAACGCAGACAATCCGGTCATCACCCGCCCGAAAACAGAAACCGCGCAAGGCCGTTTCTGTTAATATCCAGCAGGATCTCCGGAATCCGAAATCTGGCGTGTTCCAATGTTGGCCCGCCAATCACTCTTCCCCGGCAGCCGGGGTCTCATCGGGCAAATCCGGAGTTTCCGCCGCTCCATCCTGCTGTTCGGGTTCCGGAGTGGCTGCCTCATCGTCGGGATCAACCAGCCGGTTTTCCTCCCATTCGCCGGAGGCGACCTGTCCGGTTGCGTAGCGCATGATCCCCTGACCCTGACGCTTGCCGATAACGAAGTTCCCCTCGTAACGGTCGCCATTGGAATAGGTGGCAACGCCCTTGCCGTGGATCTCGCCTTCTTTCCAGCCGCCGTCGTAAACGAATCCATCGGGGGTGGTCAGCTTGCCCTGCCCCTCGCGCAGCCCATTGACGAATCCGCCGGTATAAACCGTTCCATCGGCATAGGTGGCCTGCCCTTCTCCGTGCCGCTGCCCGTCTTTCCACGCGCCGGTATAGACATAACCATCGGGATAGGACATCCGGCCCTGGCCGTCATTCTGGGCGTTCTTGAAGCTCCCTTCGTAAACCGTACCATTGGCATAAGTCGCCTTGCCGTCACCCGCGATCACACCCTCGGCCCATTGGCCCTCATAATTCGAGCCGTCGGGATAGGTGATCTTGCCCATTCCATGAGGCCGGTCCCCCTTCATGCCTCCGTCATAGACCGAACCGTCGGGATAGGTGATCTTGCCCTTCCCCTCCATCCGGCCCTCGACCCACTGGCCGGTATAGACATAGCCGTCCTTGCCGGTGAATGTCCCCTGCCCATGCCTGCGGTCATTCCTGAACTGGCCATCATAGACATCGCCGTTGGCATAAGTCGCCACGCCATGCCCCTCGCGCTTGCCCTGCCGCATCTCGCCTTCGTAACGGTCGCCCGAAGGTTGCTCCAGAACACCCTTGCCCGACATCTGCCCGGCCGCCCAGATACCGTCATAGGTCATCCCGTCGGGCATGGTCAGCTTGCCCTGTCCGGCAGGCTGTCCCGCAAGCATCGCGCCCTCGTAAACCGAACCGTCGGGATAGGTGACCTTGCCCTGCCCCTCCTTGACGCCGTCATTCCAGTCGCCTTCGTAACGATAGCCGTTTTCCTGCGTCAGCTTGCCCTTGCCGTGATGCTTCCCGTCGACGAACTGACCGGTATAGACACTGCCATTGGCATAATGCGCCTCGCCCTCGCCGGTCGGCTCTCCGGCAGTCCAGTCTCCCGCATAGGTGCTGCCGTCGGCATAGGTGATCTTCCCTTCACCATCCGGTTTGCTGCCGGCGAAATGTCCCTCATAGACCGAGCCGTTGGGAAAGGTGGCCTTGCCTTGACCAAGGATCTCGCCATCCACCCAATCGCCCTCGTAACGATAGCCGTTGGGAAGACTATAGGTGCCCTGCCCATGCTGACGGCCATTGCGAAACGTGCCTTCGTAGACGCCGCCGTCATCATATTCCTTGGTGATGACCTCTTGCGCCAATGCCGCATCGCCTGCCGCTGCCAGCATCAGAGCAAACAAACCCGCTTTCATCGACGCCCGAATTGCCGCCATCATCGCCTCGTCCTTGACCTTTTGCCCCATGGTCTACCCTAAGCGCCCTGCTTGCGCAAAGGCCGACTTTTCCTTTCCCGCATCATCCCCTATCACAGGGGCGAGAGAACAGGGGCATTGCCATGACCGACCGCTTCCGCCTGACCATCGGCCAGTTGAACGCCACCGTAGGCGACCTTGCCGGCAACTCCGCCCGCGCCATCGAGGCGTGGCAGACGGCCAAATCCGCGGGTGCCGATATGCTGGCGCTGCCCGAGATGTTCATCACCGGCTATCAGACTCAGGATCTGGTGCTGAAACCGGCATTTACAGCACAGGCGGTCGAGGCGATCCAGAAAGTCGGCGCGGCCTGCACGGATGGCCCGGCGATCGGCATTGGCGGTCCTTGGCGCGACGGCGACAAGCTGCACAACGCCTATTGGATTTTCAAGGATGGCAAACTGATTGCCCGGGTTCTGAAGCATCACCTGCCTTACAAACAGCTTTTCGACGAATTGCGCCTGTTTGACAGCGGCCCGATCAGCGGCCCCTACCCGGTCGGCGCGGCCCGGATCGGCTCGCCCATCTGCGAGGATAGCTGGTATCCCGACGTCGCCGAAACGCTGGCGGAAACCGGGGCCGAGCTGCTAATCGTCCCGAACGGCTCACCCTATCATCGCGAGAAGCTGGATCTGCGCATGGGCCATATGGTCGGGCGCGTGATCGAGACCGGCCTGCCGCTGGTCTATGTGAATCTGGTCGGCGGGCAGGACGATCAGATCTATGACGGCGCAAGCTTCGTGCTGAACCCCGGCGGACAGAAGGTCGTGCAGCTTCCTGCCTTCGAGGAAGCCATCACCCATGTCAATTTCACCCGCTCATCAGAGGGCTGGCGCGCCGAGCCGGGCCAGATGGCGCCTCAACCCGACATATGGGAGCAGGACTACCACGCCATGATGCTGGGTCTGCGCGAATATCTGCAAAAATCCGGCTTCGCCAAGGTCGTATTGGGTCTGTCCGGCGGCATCGATTCGGCACTTGTCGCGACCATTGCCGCCGACGCGATCGGCCCCGAAAATACCCGCTGCGTCATGTTGCCCTCGGAATACACCTCGCAGGGCAGTCTGGATGACGCAGCCGACTGCGCCGGACGGCTGGGAACGCGGTTGGAAACCATCAGGATAGACGGCGCACGCAATGCTGTAGAGGGGGCACTCTCTCATCTGATGGAGGGCACCAGCCCCGACATCACCGAAGAGAACATCCAGTCCCGCCTGCGCGGCCTGATGCTGATGGCAATCTCGAACAAGTTCGGCGAGATGTTGCTGACCACCGGCAACAAGTCGGAAGTCGCGGTGGGTTATGCCACGGTCTATGGCGACATGGCGGGCGGCTATAATCCGATCAAGGATCTGTACAAGACCCGCGTGTTCGAAACCTGCCGCTGGCGCAATGCAAATCACTGCCCGTGGATGAAAGGCCCGGCGGGCGAGGTGATCCCGCCGCAAATCATCTCGAAACCGCCTTCGGCCGAGCTGCGCCTCGATCAGAAGGATGAGGATTCGCTTCCCCCCTACGAGGTGCTGGACGCGATCCTGGAAGGGCTGGTCGAAAAGGATCTCGCGCTGGGCGATCTGGTAAAGCAGGGTTTCGATGCCGAAACGGTAAAAAAGGTCGAAAAGCTTCTGTATATCAGCGAATGGAAGCGATATCAGGCCGCCCCCGGCCCGCGTATATCGACCAAGGCCTTCTGGCTGGATCGCCGTTATCCATTGGTCAACCGTTGGCGGGACGAGCTCTAGGCATCAGTCGCCCGGCCGCCCATCGGGCCGCATCGGCAACGGTTTCGTCGGCATCATCCGTCAGGCCCTGCGCCACCGCCATCAATTCCGGTGCGTCGGAATTCCCGATGGCGTAAAGCACATTCCGCACGAAGCGGTCCCGCCCGATGCGCTTGATCGGACTGCCCGAAAAGCGCGCGCGGAATCCGGCATCGTCCAGCCGCGCCAGTTCCTCCAGAGGCGGCGCATCGACAATGCCGCGATAACGCATTTCCGTTCCGGCCTGCGCGAACTTGTTCCATGGGCAAACCGCGAGACAATCGTCGCAACCATAGATACGGTTGCCCATCAAAGGCCGCAATTCCGGATCGACCGGCCCCTTATGCTCGATCGTCAGATAGGAAATGCAGCGCCGCGCATCCAGTTGAAACGGCGCGGGGAACGCGCCTGTCGGGCAGATATCCAGACAGGCGCGGCAAGAGCCGCATCGCTCCTGTTCCGGCTCATCTGCAGGCAATTCAAGCGTCGTGAATATCGACCCCAGGAAAAACCAGCTTCCCAGTTCCCGCGACAAAAGATTGGTATGCTTGCCCTGCCAACCCAGCCCGGCCGCCTGTGCCAGCGGCTTCTCCATCACCGGGGCGGTATCCACGAATACCTTGATTTCATTTCCGGGATTCTGCTCAAGCAGCCACCGGCCCAGCCGCTTGAGCCGCTTCTTGACCAGATCGTGGTAATCCTTGCCTTGCGCATAAACGCTGATTGCCGCCCGCTCGTGCTGTTCCAGCACTGTCAGCGGATCGTGATCCGGTGTGTAAAGCTCGGCCAGCATGATGACCGAGCGCGCCTCGGGCCATAAAGCTGCCGGATTTCCACGCCAATGGGCGCGTTCGGCCATCCATCCCATCTGCCCGTGTCGCCCGGCCGAAACGAAAGCCTGCAATCTCCCGGCAATCTCGGGCACGGCATCGGGCCGCGTCACGCGCATGGCCGAGAACCCCACGGCACGGGCCTCGGCCATCAGGTCGGCTTTCTTCTTCACGGAAATATCCCGGAGGGAATCGCCGGCAGGCAACGGGGAGCAGCGCCCCCCTGAGCTATCCGAAGTCCAGCTCGGCATAATGTGGAGCCGGTTGAATACCCGGCACCTGATCCGCAAGAATCGGGCGGAAAGCCGGTCGCGACTTGATCGTCGCATACCAGTCGCGCACCATCTCGGACCGGTCCCAATCCACGTCCGAAATGTAATCCAGACAAGAGAAATGCGCCGCCGCGGTGAAATCCGCCAATGTCAGGCTGTTACCCGCAAGCCAGCGGCGCGCCTCAAGCAAGCTGGCCAGATAGTCGATATGCTCCTTGACGGCGCGCAGCCCATCCTTGACGGCGCGGCTGTCGGGATAGCCCGCGCGGGTGATTTTCTTCCAGACCCGCTCTTCAAGGATCGGGCGCGTGACCTCGGCATTGAACTTGTCATCGAACCAGGCGCAAAGCCTGCGAACCTCGTGCCGTTCGGCCGGAGATTTAGGCATCAGGGATGGATTGGGCACCGTTTCGTCGATAAATTCAACGATGGCCTGACTTTCGGCCAGCATATTACCACGATAACGCAGGACCGGCAGCTTTCCGGCGGGATTGCGCCGCTTCAGATCGGGCGGATTTTCCCAATACCGCTCTTCGACCAGTTCCACTTCGATCTTCTTTTCCGCAAGGACCAGCCGCACCTTGCGACAGAAGGGGGACAGCATCGTGTGGTATAGTCGGGTGGTCTGGGTTGAACTGTTCATCGCCTGTCTTGAAATCTCTTCTTTGTGCAACGCTGTATTGTTAAGATCCCCCGCCTCGCGTTGCAACCGGTGCCACAACTCACAAGCAATCCGCGCGCCCGTCCCGCGCAATCGTGGCGGCGCCATCGGCAATTGCCCGCGACCGGTTCGAGGCCTGTTGCGGGCTGCGCAATTTCGGCGCGGGCAGGATTGCCGCCAGCCGGGCGGATTGCACCGGGGTCAGCATGTCCGGCGTTGTTCCGAAATATTCCCGGGCGGCGGCATGTATACCGAAAATTCCCGGCCCGAATTCGGCCACGTTCAGATAGACCTCAAGAATGCGCTGCTTCGACCAGAGCGCCTCGACCAGCGGCGTAAGGACGGTTTCCAGAAACTTGCGCGACCAGCTGCGCTCCTGCCACAGAAAGACGTTCTTCGCCGTCTGCTGGCTGATCGTCGAGGCCCCCCGCGAACTGCCCGAGGCAATGACACGGCGGATCTCGATCATGTCGAACCCCCAGTGCCGGCAGAAATTCGCATCCTCCGCCGCCACGACCGAGCGGCGCATGACCGGGGCGATATCCTCGAAATCCGTCCATTGGCGCGGCTTGATCGAATGGTTGCGGGAATCGGCCACGATCGTCCATGTGGTCGGTGGATTGATCAGTCCGAAGAACCCGACTACCAGCGCCATCAGCAGGAACAATCGCAGCAGAATCCATCGCAACCAGATCATCAGCCTGCGCATGGGCCGCCAGCGGCTGCCTTTGGCAGCCGGGACGGGCGCATCATGCGCGGGCGTTCTGAGCAACATCCGAAGGATCATGACCGGGCTTTGTCACGTCATGTCGCGTGCAGTCAAGCTAGAGGATTGAAAATGATGGAAACGACCCCGATCGGAGCCGTTTCCTGAA
This sequence comes from Paracoccus onubensis, assembly GCF_003591515.1. Classification (GTDB taxonomy): domain Bacteria; phylum Pseudomonadota; class Alphaproteobacteria; order Rhodobacterales; family Rhodobacteraceae; genus Paracoccus; species Paracoccus onubensis. The sequence continues at coordinate 142,484 of NZ_QZCG01000002.1, read as the reverse complement.
AGCGCGACCATCGAGGCGGATTATTCCGCCGGGATCGATTTCGTATCGTCAACCGCCTGAATCGGATGCGCCAGATGCGGCAGCATCTCTTTCGGGCAGACCTGAAGGAAATTATGCTTCTCTTGTTCCCAGTTCTGCAGGATCTCGTCGGCCTTGCGGGACAGGGTTTCCTTGCGATGCCGTTCGATCAGTTCCTTCAACTCGGTTTCCCAATGATCCTGCGTCACCGGGCACATGACCAGGGATTCCGGGTTGATATAGTCGCGCGCAATGCTGTCGGGATCGTAAAGATAGGCCATGCCACCGGTCATCCCGGCGCCGAAATTCGCGCCAATGGATCCAAGGATCACCGCGACGCCGCCGGTCATGTATTCGCAACCATTGGTCCCGCAACCCTCGATCACCACTTTCGCGCCGCTATTGCGGACGGCAAAGCGTTCGCCGGCACGGCCCGCAGCGAAAAGATAGCCGTCGGTCGCACCGTAAAGCACGGTATTGCCGATGATCGTATTATCAGAGGCTGCCAATGGCGAGATCATCGGCGGGCGTACGGTAATGGTGCCGCCGGAAAGCCCCTTGCCAACATAATCATTGGCATCGCCCGACACTTCCAGCTTCAGCCCCGGCGCAGCAAAAGCACCCAGCGATTGCCCGGCGCTTCCGGTCAGCCTGACCGTCAGGTGATCGGGTTGCAGATCGTTCCGCATGCCGAATTTCTGCACGATCATGCTGGATGTCCGGGTACCGATTGTCCGCAGCGTGTTGCGTACGGCATAGGACAATTGCATCTTTTCGCCATCCGAGAAGAACCGCTCGGCATCGCGGATGATTTCCGCGTCCAGCGTGTCCATCACTGCATTGCGGGGTTTCGAGCGGTCATAAACGATCTTGTCCCAGCCATCGACGGTGATCAGCAGCGGATTCAGGTCCAGATCGTCCAGATGCGCCGCCCCGCGGCTGACCTGGGTCAGCAGATCGGCACGTCCTATCACCTCATCCAGCGATCGTGCGCCAATGGAGGCGAGGATCTCGCGCACCTCCTGCGCATAGAAAGTGATCAGGTTCACCACCTTGTCGGCGCTGCCGGTGAACATCGCCCGCAGCTTCTCGTCCTGCGTGCAGACGCCGACCGGGCAGGTATTCGACTGGCATTGCCGGACCATGATGCAGCCCATCGCAATCAGGGCGGCAGTGCCGATACCGTATTCCTCGGCCCCCATCATTGCGGCCATGACGATGTCGCGCCCGGTGCGCAGACCGCCATCGGTGCGCAGTGTCACCCGTTCGCGCAGGCGGTTCATGGCCAGAACCTGATGCGCCTCGGTCAGGCCCATTTCCCATGGCAGGCCCGCGAATTTGATCGAGGTCGCGGGGCTGGCGCCGGTGCCGCCATTATGGCCCGAGATCAGGATCACATCGGCCTTGGCCTTGGCCACGCCTGCCGCAATCGTGCCGACACCGCTTGAAGCGACCAGCTTCACGGTGATCTTGGCGCGCGGATTGATCTGCTTGAGATCATAGATCAACTGCGCCAGATCCTCGATGCTATAGATATCGTGATGCGGCGGCGGCGAGATCAGCATCACTCCCGGCGTCGAGTGCCGCAGCCGGGCAATCAGCTTCGTCACTTTCATGCCGGGAAGCTGACCGCCCTCGCCGGGTTTCGCCCCCTGAGCAACCTTGATTTCCAGTTCTTCGCAGGCGTTCAGATATTCCGCTGTTACCCCGAAACGGCCCGAGGCAACCTGCTTGATCTTGGCAGAGCGATTGTCGCCATTGGCCATCGGATAGCTGTGCTCCGGATCTTCTCCGCCCTCTCCGGAATCCGATTTCGCGCCGATCCGGTTCATGGCAATATTCAGCGTCATATGCGCCTCGGGCGACAATGCGCCCAGCGACATACCAGGCGTCACGAAACGCTTGCGAATCGCAGTGATGCTTTCGACCTCTTCGATCGGAACAGGTTTGCCCAGCGGCTTGATATCCAGCAGATCGCGGATATGGATCGGCGGATTGGCCCGCATCTGCGCCGAGAACTGCTTCCACAGATCATAGGACGCCTTGTCGCAGGCCATTTGCAGCATCTTCATCGTCCGGGCTTCCCAGGCATGTTTTTCGCCCGAGCGGCGCAGTTTGTAAAAACCGCCAACCGGCAGCAACTCGACATTCTCGGCATGCCAGCCCTTGTGGTGGATATCCTTCAGCTTGTCCTGCAACCCGTACAGACCGATCCCGCTGATCCGGCTATGCATACCGGGGAAATACTCGGCCACCATGGCGCGGGACAGGCCCACGGCCTCGAAATTCAACCCACCGCGATAGGATGACAGCACAGAGATCCCCATCTTCGCCATGATCTTCAAAAGCCCCGCATCGATGGCATCCCGGTAGCGGCGCATATTCTCGATCAGGCTGCCTTCCAGAAGGCCCCGGTCGATCCGGTCACTGATCGAATCCTGCGCGAGATAGGGGTTCACCGTCGTCGCCCCGGCACTGATCAGCACGGCGAAATAATGCGGGTCGACACATTCGGCAGCGCGTACATTAATGGAGCAGAAGGTGCGAAGCCCCTTGCGCGTCAGCCAGCTATGCACCGCACTGGTGGCAAGGATCATCGGCATGCCGATCCGCTCTGGCCCCTGATGCTCATCCGTCAGCACCAGATGCCCGGCGCCCGAGCGAACCGCATCTTCAGCCTCGGCACGGATACGGGCCAGCCCCTGGGCCAGCGCTTCCTGTCCCGCACCATCGGCAAATGTGCAGTCGATATGCGTGACGGCCTCGCCGAACATCCGGCACATCTCGGCATATTCGCCGTTGGCGATGAACGGGCTTTCCAGAATCAGGATCTCGGTCTGGGACGAATTTTCATCCAGCACGTTCTTGAGGTTCCCGAACCGGGTCTTGAGACTCATCACCCGCGTTTCGCGCAAGCTGTCGATGGGCGGATTCGTGACCTGAGAGAAGTTCTGCCGGAAGAAATGGCTCAGCGGCCGGTATTGCCCGGACAGAACCGCTGGCGGCGTATCATCGCCCATCGAGGCAAGCGCCTCTTTTCCGTCCTCGGCCATGGGAGACAGGACATGTTCCAGATCTTCCATGGTGAAGCCGGCGGCGATCTGACGGCGGCGCAGTTCTTCGCCCTGATAATGGGTGCCTTCGGGCAGATTGCGCATGATATGGTTCAGGTCAACGACCTTCTCGATCCATTCGCCAAAGGGCTGGCTGGCGGCAAGACGGTCCTTGATCTCGGAATCGCGGTAAAGCTTGCCGTCCCACATATCGACCGCGATCATCTGGCCCGGGCCAAGCGCCCCCTTTTCCTTAACCGCGCTTTCATCGACAGGCACCATGCCGACCTCGGACCCGGCGATCAGCAAGTCGTCCCCGGTCACGACATAACGCATCGGGCGCAGCCCGTTCCGGTCAAGCCCGCCGCAAACCCAGCGGCCATCGGTCATCGCCAATGCGGCAGGGCCGTCCCAAGGTTCCATCACCGCATTGCAATAGGCATACATATCGGCCCATGCCTGCGGCATATCGGTCGTCGAGTTCGACCAGCTTTCCGGCACCAGCATCGTCTTGGTCATCGGCGCAGAGCGACCCGAGCGGACCATCACCTCGAATACCGCGTCAAGCGCGGCCGAGTCCGACGAGCCCGCAGGGACGATCGGCTTGATATCTTCAGCCATCTCGCCGAACGCATTGGAAGCCATGCGGATTTCATGGCTTTTCAGCCAGTTGAGATTACCTTTAAGCGTGTTGATCTCGCCGTTATGCGCCAGCATCCGGAACGGTTGCGCAAGCCACCATTGCGGGAAAGTATTGGTGGAATAACGCTGATGGTACAGCGCGAAGGCGGATTCAAACCGCTCGTCCTTCAGGTCGGGATAGAATTCCGCCACCTGCTCGGCCAGCATCATCCCCTTGTAGATGATCGACCGGCAGGAGAGAGAACAGAAATACAGCTGCGAGACCTGCGCGGCCACGGCAGCCTTCTCGATCCGGCGGCGAATGATGTAGAGTTCGCGCTCGAACTGGACGGTATCGATATCCTTCTCACAGCGGATCAGGATCTGCTCGATCTCGGGGCGTGTCGCATTGGCCTTTTCGCCAAGGACCGAGGTATCGACCGGCACATGCCGCCAGCCATAGATGTAATGTCCCATCCGCAGGACCTCGGATTCAACGATGGTCCGGCAAGCTTCCTGCGCGGCGAAATTCGTGCGCGGCAGGAACACCTGCCCCACGGCGATCAGCTTTTCGCGGTCGGGTTCGTGACCGGTACGGCGAATCTGATCATAAAAGAAGGGCACCGGGATCTGTACATGGATGCCCGCCCCGTCGCCGGTCTTGCCATCCGCATCCACCGCGCCGCGATGCCAGATCGCCTTCAGCGCATCGATTCCGTTCTGCACCACCTGACGGCTGGGCTTGCCGTCGATGCTGACCACGAAGCCAACTCCGCAGGAGGAATGCTCGTCATCCGCGCGATACAGGCTGTTTTCGGCCATCCAGTCGCGGCGGGCTTGTTCCTTGGCTTGCCAATCTTTCATTTCGGGCCTCTCTGAGGAAAGTCGGGATCCGTCTATGCGGAAGCCGAATAAATGTTGGTGTGGAATCACGCTGTTGAAAGGCAGAAGCGCAATTCGCCGCTGTCAGGGTTTCACCGCAAGGTCATAACGAAGGCTCCGACACTTTCCGTCCGCCCCACGACGCCAGCATCTCGCTGCAATCGAATTGCGGGGTCGTGTCCGCGAAACCATCCTCACCGGGGAAGCTGAAAATCACTGGAGAATCGTTGCTTTCCTGTTGCTGCCCGGTCCAGTCCCGCATCGTCTCGACACCGCCGAAGAAACGGCCCATGGCGCGATTGATGAACTGCTGGCCCTCGCGCTCGATCAGAACTTCATCATTCTGACTGCTTGTCGTCAGCTTGAACCGGGTTTTTTCAAGCTCGATCCCGTCGATTGTCACCTTCTCGCCGGTCAACTCGTCATGGCCCACATGATGAAGCCGTTCACCAGTGTTGGATTCGGTCCAGAAGTCGAAATCATCCCGGCCGGTTTCGATCAGGGTGCTGAAACTGGCGTGGTCCTTGGCTTCTTCGACCAGCAGATCCTCGATGCCGGTATCGGGATCGTTGCTTTCGATCCAGCGGGTCTCGGCATCGATCCGCGACTGATAGGTCAGGCCATTCTCATCAAAAATCGCGCTGCGTTGATGGCCCTGCGGATCCTGCTCGCAACGGAAGATCTGCGAGACGGTGCATCCCCGATTCTGAACCGTGACTTCCAGCTTGCAGCCTTCCGGCGGGGTGTAATTCCCGGCATGCACCGGAAACACCCATCCCGCAGTCATCACGACAAGCGACAGGAATGCTGCCCGTCCTGTTGTCAATTTCATCGAAGCATCGGGTTTCATCTCTACACTCTCACTCTGCGGCGACACGTGCTTCGCCCGTCAGGAAATCCGCAATTGCCTCGGCGGCCTCGCGGCCGTCGCGAATCGCCCAGACCACAAGGCTTGCCCCGCGCACGATATCGCCGACGGCATAAACCCCCGGGATCGAGGTCTGATGCGTTTGAAACTCTGCCTTGATCGTGCCCCAGCGGGTCACTTCCAGCCCTTCGACGCCCCACAGGCGGGGAAGATCCTCGGGCTCGAACCCCAGCGCCTTGATGACCAGCTCGGCGGGTTCATCGTAATCCGCGCCCTCGATCAGCTCGGGCGATTGACGGCCACTGACATCGGGGGCCCCCAGACGCATCTTCCGCACCCGGACGGTGTCGACCGTGCCCTGCGCCGCGAATGCTCCGGGGGCGGACAGCCATACGAATTCAACGCCCTCCTCTTCGGCATTCTGCACCTCGCGCTGCGAGCCGGGCATATTCGCGCGGTCGCGGCGATACAGGCATTTGACCGATTGCGCGCCCTGACGGATCGCCGTGCGCACACAATCCATTGCAGTGTCACCACCACCAATAACGACGACCCTTTTTCCTTTCGCGTTCAACTCGCCATCGTTGAAATCGGGGACATCATCGCCGAAATCGACCTTGTTCGAGGCGGTCAGATAGTCGATCGCGCGCACGACGCCGCCCGCGTCGGCATTGTCAATATCCAGATCGCGGGTCTTGTAGACACCCGTCGCGATCAGCACCGCGTCGTGCTTGCCCCGGATCGCGTCGAAGCTGATATCTTCGCCGACATTGCAGTTCAGCACATATTCGACGCCGCCATCTTCCAGCAATTTGCTGCGGCGCATGACGATATCTTTTTCCAGCTTGAAACCGGGGATGCCGTAGGTCAGCAATCCGCCGGGGCGGTCATAGCGGTCGTAGATCGTCACCTGAAAACCCATACGGCGCAATGAATCTGCCGCCGCCTGCCCCCCCGGTCCGGCACCAATAATCCCGATGCTTTCAGCCCGTTCCTGTTTCGGAGCGGTCGGCTGCACCCAGCCGTTTTCCCATGCGGTATCGGTGATGTATTTCTCGACCGCGCCGATCGTGACGGTGCCGTGGCCCGATTGTTCGATCACGCAATTGCCTTCGCACAGGCGATCTTGCGGACAGATCCGGCCGCAGATTTCGGGGAAAGTGTTGGTCGATTGACTGACCCGATACGCCTCTTCAAGCCGCCCTTCGGCGGTCAGGCGCAACCAGTCCGGGATATTGTTGTGCAAAGGACAATGCGTCTGGCAGTAAGGCACGCCGCATTGGCTGCAGCGACCGGCCTGCTCGGCAGCCTTCTGTTCAGCAAATTCGCGGTAAATTTCGTTGAAATCCTCGCTGCGCTCTTGCGCGCTGCGTTTCTCCGGCATCTCGCGCGGGGTGGAAACGAATTTCAACATCTTCTGCGTGGCCATTGCTGCGCAACCTTCCAAGTGACAGGAACTCCCGTCGCCGGAATAAACCAAGGCGCAGCGAATAAAAAGTCAGCAATACTGACTTAAATATAGATTTTTTACGTTCGCGAAGTTTTTTATCGCAACCAAATCCCAAATTTAGGTCAACTATACTTACATACCTGCCGCAAGAGCGAGCAAAACAACACTGCCGACAATGATTCGCCACCAACCGAAAAGCGCGTATCCCTGCTTTGAGACATAATCGAGCAGCCAGCGAACGACGATGATCGCCGTAATCATCGCACAGACAAAGCCGATGACGATATTCCCCATCGCCCCGGCATCCAGAACATCCAGATTCTTGTAAAGATCATAGGCGAACGCCCCCAGCATTGTGGGCATCGACAGGAAGAATGAAAACTCTGCCGCCGATCTCTTGTCCGCCCCCAGAAGCAGGGCGCCGACGATCGTCGCCCCCGAACGGGAAACACCGGGAATCATCGCCAGACATTGAATGAACCCGATTTTCAACGCCATCCCCAGGGGGAAATCCTCAGCACGGTGATAGGTCGGGTTCCTTGCCCAGCGATCCACGTAAAGAATCACGATCCCGCCAAGGACCAGCATCACCGCGATCAATGTCGGCGACTCGAACAGCACCCGCTTGATGATGTCATGCGCAAGCACGCCGATCACGACGGCGGGCAGGAATGCCAGCAGCACCGCGAAAATGAAACGGCGGGATTCCGGATCGCGCGGCGCGGCCGAGAAGATGCCCCAAAGACGTGCCGCATACACAGTCAGCACAGCCAGAACGGCCCCAAGCTGAATCACGACCTCGAATGCCCGGCCGGGAGAATCGAAGTCAAGGAAATGCCCGGCCAACAGAACATGGCCGGTCGATGAAACCGGAATGAATTCGGTCAGCCCTTCGAGAATCCCAAGGACGACGGCAACAATGCTATTGCTTTCCATCAGAGAGTACGAAGATTCTTGGCCGAACGCTTGATATCGTCATACTCTCCCGACGGACGGAAGCGCCACAGATATTCCTCGATTACCGCCGCAGGTGAAATTGGATCAATGCCCAGTTCTGCAAATCCTCTGGCACTATCGCTGACAACATTATCACGCTGCAGCAATGCCAGCTGATCACGGTTCATGATGTTATTCGTGAACAGCCCGCCTGTGACCATTTGCGCGACATTCAGCACAGCCGAACCAATCCGTGCCAGCCAGAAGGGCACATTCACCACCAGCCGGCGGCGGTAGATGACCTCCAGTATCTGTCTGGCGATTTCGCGCAGGGTCAGAATATCGGGCCCGCCCAGTTCATAAATGCCCGGCTCTGCCTTGCCTTCAGCGGCCATGACGGCAGCGGTCGCCACGTCATCCACATGCACCGGCTGCAACCGGGTATTTGCGCCCACAACCGGCATCATCGGACCGAATCGCGCGAGGCTGGCAAGACGATTGTAGAAAGCATCTCCGGAACCGAAGATCACCGAGGGCCGCAGCACCACGGCGTCCGGTCGATGCTCGAGCACCGAAGCCTCGCCCCGTGCCTTGGAGGCGATATATTCACTGACGGAATTGGCATCGACGCCCAGCCCCGAGACATGCACGATCTGCGGAACCCCCATCTCTTTCGAGAGACGGGCGATATGCTGGCTGCCATCTTCAAATACGGTCTTGAAGGTGCTTTTCCCCTGCCGCGACAGGATGTTGACGCAATTCACGACCGCATCTGCTTCGGTCATGGCGGCGCGGACGGACGCCTCGTCGCGAATGTTGCACAGAACCGGCACGACCTGTCCGACCGCGCCATAGGTGCGCGTGAACAATGCCTCGTTGGGGCGGCGCACGGCGATCCGTACGCGCCAGCCGCGCGCGGCCATCTGCCGTGCCACCTGACGCCCCAGAAACCCCGAGCCGCCGAAGATCGTGACAAGTTTCGCCATGGGCCTTTGCCTCCTTCGTCCGCGTCTTGGGCTTCAATACTGAAGGTCGGGCCACTCGACAAGCCGCCTGCCCGTTCTCCGCGGCGGAAAGCCGCAAATATTCGTGTAAAATCCACTCCGATAGCCCCGGCCGGACCATGCGCGCCCCTCTGCCGGCAATCGGCGATTTTTTTTCAAACTTCCCATTGACGGTCCCCACGACTGGTTATAGTTACCCCGCTCACACCACCTGCCCAGGTGGCGGAACTGGTAGACGCGCACGGTTCAGGTCCGTGTGCCGCAAGGCGTGGAGGTTCGAGTCCTCTCCTGGGCACCAAATAAGCCCGCGCGACCCGATTGGATCGCGCGGGCTTATTCTTTATCTATCGGTGACAAGTCCTGGAACACGCCGGATTATTACCCCCGGAAAACCTCGCGCCTCATCTGGCGCTAACGCGTCGCCATTTTAACCGGAACGGCCTTGGTTCTCTGCGGCCTCACAGTTTCGTCACCACTCTTCCGGCATAAAGCCGCTCCACCTGTTCCGCATGGCACAGCTCGGTCGCCGGCGTCATGACCGCCGCGGATGCAGCGGCAGCACCAAGCGCCAGGGCCTCCTCAACCGATTGTAGCCGGGATATGGCAAGCACGAAACCGGCGACGAAACTGTCGCCCGCCCCGACTGCACTGACGACCGGCACCCTAGCCGCCTCGGCATGCCATGCTCCATCGGCACCGGCAATGACCGAGCCATCAGCCCCGCGTGCCACGATCACCGATTTCGCCGCCCCGTCCTGCACCAGACCGGCGGCAAATGCCGCGCTGTCACTGCGCAGCGGCAGGGAGCGCCCGGCCAGCCCCTCGGCCTCATAGCTATCCATGCGCAGCACATCGACCGGCGTCGACGAACCTGCAAGCGCAAGCAGCGCATCTCCGGAGGTGTCGACCAACAGACGTGCATTGCCGCCTTTCAACCGCACGGTCAGCATCTGCTCGAAACCCGGCGCCACACCCGGGGGGTTCGAACCTGATACGACGACCCAGCCGCCTGCCCGCGCGGCCTCGCCGATTGCCTGCATCATGTCCGACACATGCGCCTTGTGCCATTCCGGACCCGGCATGACGAAACGATACTGGCTGCCCGTCGCGCGATCCCTGACCGCAAGGGACTGCCGCGTCTCGCCCGGCGCGGTCAGGCGGATCACCGACAGCCCGTCGGCCTTCAGCATCTCGGCGATCCGCGTTCCCGTCGCCCCGCCAAGCGCAACCATCGCCGTGGATTGCCCGCCCATGATCTTGATCGCCCGGCTGACATTGATCCCGCCGCCGCCCGGATCGGCTATCGGCTTGTCGCAGCGCAGCTTCTGATCGGGGCGAACCTCGTCAGCCACGGTCGAAAGATCAAGCGCCGGATTCAGCGTGACCGTCAGGATCGGAAGCTGATTCATTCCCACCACCTGTCGATCCGCGCGATATCCGCATCGGACCAGCCGAAATGATGCGCCAGCTCATGCGTCATCACATGACCCACCAATTCGCCCAGAGTCACATTCCCGCGCGCCGCCCATTCATCAAGGATCGGCCGGCGGAACAGCCAGACCACATCCGGCCCACCGGGCTGGTCCGATACCGATTTCTCGGTCATCGGGATGCCGTCATACAGCCCCGTCAATTCGAACGGATCGTCCATCTGCAATTCGTCCAGCATCTCTTCGGTGGCGAATTCCGCCACACGTATCGCAACATTCTGCGCGTGGCCCGCAAACTCCGCAGGCAATTCCGCCAGAACCTCGCGCGCCATGGCCTCTATCGCCGCCGCATCAGGGGCCTTCAGCCCTTCGCAATCGCCCATTGGTCACTCCTTGCTGCCAACGCAGATATGGACAAAAAAGCCCGCCTGTGAAAGAGCGTCCCTCAACAGGAGACATCTGATGACCACCACCCGCTTCGCCCCGTCACCTACCGGCCACATCCATGTCGGCAATCTGCGCGCCGCGCTGTTCAACTATCTGATCGCCCGGAAAGCGGGCGGCACGTTCATTCTGCGATTGGACGATACCGATCAGGAGCGCTCGAAGCAGGAATATGTCGATGGTATCATGCGCGATCTGGAATGGCTGGGTATGCACTGGGACCGGGTCGAGCGGCAATCGCTGCGGCTGGACCGCTACGCCGAGACCGCCGATCAGCTTCGCGCCTCGGGGCATCTTTACGAGGTGTTCGAGACGCCGACCGAGCTGGACCTGAAGCGCAAGAAGCAACTGAACATGGGCAAGCCGCCAGTCTATGACCGGAGCGGGCTGAACCTTACCGATGCGGAGAAGGACAAGCTGCGGGCCGAGGGGCGCGCGGGTTACTGGCGTTTCCGGCTGGACCACGAGCGGATCGAATGGAATGACGGGATCCTGGGCGATATTTCGATCGATGCAGCCTCGGTCAGCGATCCGGTGCTGATCCGCGCGGATGGGCAGGTGCTTTATACTTTCGCCAGCAGCGTGGACGATACCGATATGGGCGTGACCCATGTCGTGCGCGGCGCGGATCACGTGACCAACACAGCCACCCAGATCCAGATCATCCGCGCCATCGGCGGCACGCCGCCCTCATTCGCCCATCACAGCCTGCTGACCGGCGCGAAAGGCGAGGAACTGTCCAAACGGATCGGCGCGCTTTCCCTAAGGGATCTGCGCGATGCCGGGATCGCGCCCGAAGCATTGATTTCGCTGATGGCACGGCTGGGATCGGGCCAGCCGGTCGGGCTGACATCGCTTGACGATCTGGCGGCAGAATTCGACCTGTCGCATTTCGGCGCCTCCCCCACCAAATTCGACGCCGAAGACCTGTGGCCTTTGACGCGCGAGTACAACCAGTCCCTGCCCTTCGATTCCGTCCGCGACCGCATCGCCGAACTTGGCGTTCCCTCGGATCAGGCCGAGCGTTTCTGGCGCGTCGCCTCGCAGAACATCACCACGCTGGACGATCTGAACGGCTGGTGGCGTATCTGCCACGAGGGCGCGGAGCCGATGATCGATGCCGAGGATGCCGATTTCATCGGCGAGGCAATGAAACTTCTGCCTCCTCCGCCCTATTCCGACAGTTCCTGGGGCGAATGGACCGCAGAGGTCAAAGAGGCAACCGGGCGCAAGGGCAAGGGTCTGTTCATGCCATTGCGCAAGGCGGTCACGGGCCAGGCGCACGGGCCGGACATGTCCGAGCTGATGCCGCTTCTGCAGGTCGTCAGGGCACGGGAATAGCGGCGCAAGCATAGCTGCACGGCGGCTTTCCGCAGCGGCTACCTGCTGCCGTGCAAACCCCAAGAAACCAAGCAGGCCAAGCAGGCCCATGTCCTGGCAGCCGCCGCCTGATCATCGGGCAATGAACCGTTGAGGCCTTGCGCAAATGCTCCGTCAGTGATCTCGTCGAGGCTGATGCACCGCATTTGCGTATTGGAGCATACACATGACCGTTGATGTGAAAGCGCCCGAGCAGGGCAAGACCCACCCCGTCCCGGCCCGGACCGGGGCCGGACATGAACGCAATCCCGGGATGGCCCTGACGCCTGAGATGTTCGAAAGCCACGCCGTCAACCGCTCTGCCGCCGAGCGACGGACCGCGACACTTGCTGCGCGGCGCTCGGTGAAAAAGGCGTATCAGGCGGCATGGCTGGTCAACGCCCTGCGCTGCATCGATCTGACCACCCTGGCAGGAGACGATACGGCGGCCCGCGTCCGCCGTCTTTGCGCCAAGGCCCGCAACCCGCTTGCCCCGCATATCAAGGAAGGGCTGGGGCTGGGCGATATGTCCCTGACCACCGGCGCGGCCTGCGTTTATCCGACCATGGTGGGGCATGCGGTCCGCGCGCTTGACGGTTCGGGCATTCCGGTCGCCTCGGTCGCGACGGGCTTTCCCGCCGGATTGATGCCGCTGAACCTGCGGCTGGAGGAAATCCGTTATGCCGTGGCCGAGGGCGCGGATGAAATCGATATCGTCATTACCCGCGAGCATGTTCTGACGGCGAACTGGCAGGCGCTTTACGATGAGATTTGCGCCATGCGCGAAGCCTGCGGGCCAGCGCATCTGAAAGCCATTCTCGCCACCGGCGATCTGCAAACGCTGCGCAATACCTATGCCGCTTCGATGGTGGCGATGCAGGCCGGCGCGGATTTCATCAAAACCTCTACAGGCAAGGAAAGCGTCAACGCCACCCTGCCCGTCAGTCTGGTGATGATCCGGGCGCTGCGCGATTACGGCGCGGTCACGGGTCACAGGATCGGGTTCAAACCCGCAGGCGGCATGAAATCCGCCAAAGAGGCGATCACATGGCAAATCCTGATGAAAGAGGAACTGGGCCGGGAGTGGCTTAACCCTGATCTGTTCCGTTTCGGAGCCTCTTCGATGCTGGGCGATATCGAGCGGCAACTGGAACACCACGTCACCGGGCGCTACGCGTCCTCTTCCCGTCACGCAATTGCCTGAAGGAGCGGGACATGACCACGATCACGGATATTCTGAGCAGCATGGATTACGGCCCCTCCCCCGAAGACAGCAGCATCGCCGGCGATTGGCTGGACCGCCATTCCGCTGGTTTCGGCCATTTCATCAATGGCGCGTTCACGAAACCGGGCAAGACCTTCACCGTCAATAATCCCGCCACCGGCAAAGCGCTTGCCAAGGTCACGCAGGGCACAGCTGCAGATGTGAATGCGGCTGTGGCGGCAGCGCGCAAGGCACAGCCGAAATGGGCGGCGCTTTCCGGGCATGAGCGGGCGAGATATCTCTATGCGCTCGCACGCCATATCCAGCAGCATTCCCGTTTCCTTGCCGTGCTGGAAAGCCTCGACAACGGCAAGCCTATCCGGGAAAGCCGCGACATCGATATTCCGCTTGTCGCCAGACATCTCTATCATCATGCGGGCTGGGCCGAACTGATCGCGGATGAGTTCCCCGGCGCGGAGCCCGTCGGCGTTTGCGGTCAGGTGATCCCGTGGAACTTCCCGCTGCTGATGCTGGCATGGAAGATCGCACCGGCGCTTGCGGCAGGAAATACCGTGGTGCTGAAACCAGCCGAATACACGCCATTGACCGCGCTTGCCTTTACCGAGATCGCCGCCGAATGCGGATTGCCCAAGGGCGTGCTGAACATCGTGACCGGGGACGGCGAGACCGGCAGCGCCATCACCGGGCATGAGGGCATCGACAAGGTCGCCTTCACCGGCTCGACCGAGGTGGGGAGGATCATCCGTCGCCAGACCGCCGGATCGGGAAAATCGCTGACGCTGGAACTGGGTGGCAAATCGCCCTTCGTGGTCTTTGCCGACGCCGATCTTGACGCCGCGGTCGAAGGGGTCGTCGATGCGATCTGGTTCAATCAGGGGCAGGTCTGCTGTGCCGGAGCGCGGATACTGGTCGCCGAAGCGGTGGCCGAACGGTTCGAAACTTTGCTGACGGCACGCATGGCGACCCTGCGCGTGGGCGATCCGCTGGACAAATCCACGGATATCGGTGCCATCGTTCACCCGGTCCAGCTTGATCGCATCCGCGATCTGGTCGGGCAAGGCGTCGCGCAGGGTGCGGTGCTGCATCAGGGTCAGGCCCCCGATGGGTGTTTCTATCCGCCCACACTGGCAACCGGCGTGGAACCGGCCAGCGTGTTGGCGACCGAAGAGATATTCGGCCCGGTCGTCACGCTGACACCTTTCCGCACGCCAGTGGACGCGCTGTCACTGGCGAATAACACCCGCTACGGACTGGCTGCCTCGGTCTGGTCCGAGAATGTGAACCTCTGCCTCGACATCGCCTCGAAGATCAAGGCTGGGGTGATCTGGATCAACTGCACGAATGTTTTCGACGCCGGAGCGGGTTTCGGCGGTTATCGCGAAAGCGGTTTCGGGCGCGAGGGCGGGCGCGAAGGCATGAGCGCCTATCTCACCCGTTCCGCGCCCCGCGCGAAGAAACCCGAAACCGCCCCGCCTGCCCCCGATGCGACGCCTTATGCCCGCGGCCAGACGCAGGGGATCGACCGCACTGCCAAACTGTATATCGGCGGCAAGCAGGCCCGGCCCGACAGCGGCTATTCCTATACCGTCCAGGGGGCCCGGGGACCGGTCGGGCTGACCGGTCTGGGCAACCGCAAGGATATCCGCAACGCGGTCGAGGCAGCACATAAAGCCGCCGGATGGGGTAAGGCCACCGGGCATAACCGGGCGCAGATCCTGTACTACATCGCCGAAAACCTTTCCGCCCGCGGCCCTGAATTCGAAGAGCGATTGCGCAGCTTCGGCGCAGGCAAGAACGCGGCGGCGGAAGAGGTCGAAACCGCCATCCGTCGCTGTTTCTGGTATGCCGCGCAGGCCGACAAGTTCGACGGTGCCGTGCATCAGACCAAAAGCGCCCATGTCACGCTGGCGATGAAGGAACCGCTGGGCGTGATCGGCATCGCCTGCCCGCTGGCATTTCCCTTGCTGGGCTTCGTTTCGACGGTGCTTCCGGCGATTGCGATGGGCAACAGTGTTGTGGCGGTTCCCAGCCAGACCCATCCGTTGGCCGCAACGGATTTCTATCAGGTGCTGGAAACCTCGGATATTCCCGGAGGCGTGGTCAATATCGTCACCGGTCCGCGCGACGATTTGACCAAAACATTGGCACAGCATGACGAAGTCGCGGCAATGTGGTATTTCGGCACCTCGGACGGAGGCCGTATGGTCGAAACGGAAAGCGCCGGAAACCTGAAGCAGACATGGGTCGAGGACGGCGCGGCCCGCGACTGGATGAGCGCCGAAGGTCAGGGCCGCGTGTTTCTGGAACATGCGACACAAGTGAAAAACATATGGGTTCCATACGGCGAATGATTATCTTTGACTGCGACGGCGTACTTGTGGACAGTGAAATCCTGTCCTGCGAAACCGATGCCCGGCTGATGCGAACGGCCGGACACCAGATCACCACCGAAGACATCATCCACCGCTTCATCGGCAGGCCGAAACACGCCATCTGGGCCGAACTGGCCGAAGAGCGCGGGCAACCCTGGCCCTCGGATCTTCTGCAACAGGCCGATGAAATCCTGCTTGAAAGACTGCGGACGGAGCTCAAGCCGGTCAGGGGCATCACCGATGCCCTGCAAAAGCTTGATCTTCCGCGCGCGGTCGCGTCGTCATCTGGCGTCACGAAACTGAAGCTTTCGCTGGAGGTCTGCGGGTTAAGCGATTTCTTCGGCCCTCATATCTATTCCGCCGAGCAGGTTGCCCGCGGAAAACCTGCACCGGATGTCTTTCTTCTGGCGGCATCGCAATTGGGCGCGGATCCTGGGGATTGCCTTGTCATCGAGGACAGTGCGGCAGGTGTCACCGCAGCACGACGGGCCGGAATGCAGGCGCTGGGTTTCACTGGCGGGCGTCATACCTGGCCGACACATGCCGCGCGCCTGCGCGACGCCGGGGCAATCGATGTCATCACGCATATGGAACTGCTTCCCGGCAGGCTCGCAGATTGGAAACGCGCCGCCTGAGAATTCCCCCGACACGCCTTTCCAATCGAACGAATACCTGACTGCAGTATGGCAGCGGACTGCCCCGCGCCTGCCCTGACATTTTATCGCTTGACACGCATACCGACCGGTTGGTATTAACAATGCATGAACAGACCAACCAAACAAGATCCCGACCGGGGCGATGCGCGCACGAGACTGCTGGAGTCCGCGCGTGACGTCATAAGGACCCAGGGTTTCGCCGCCACCAGCGTTGATCAGCTTTGTCAGGCTGCCGGCGTGACCAAAGGGGCGTTCTTCCACCATTTCGCCAGCAAAGAGGCGCTGGGGGTGGCGGCCGCGCAATTCTGGGCGGAAACGACCAGTGAATTATTTGCGAATGCGTCCTATCATGATCATGCGGAGCCACTGGACCGGGTGCTGGCCTATATCGACTTTCGTCGCGATCTGATTGCGGGGGAGCTTGAGGAGTTCACCTGCCTTATCGGCACCATGACGCAAGAGGCATATGCCAAGTATCCCGCAATCCGCGAGGCCTGCGCAATATCGATGTTCGGGCATACCAGCACGCTTGAACCAGACATACAGGCCGCGATGGAGGCAAGCGGGATATCGGGAAGCTGGACCGCCGCAAGCCTCGCACGGCATATGCAGGCGGTTCTGCAAGGTGCATTCATCCTTGCCAAGGCAGGGAACGATTCTTCGCTTGCGATCGAAAGCGTCGACCACCTTCGTCGTTATGTCGAACTCTTGTTTAAAAACCGTCCAAAGGGAGGACAAAATGACTGACACGATCGAACTGGTACTGGACCGGGAATTGAACGCGCCCCGCGCCGCGCTGTGGCGCTGCTGGACCGAACCGGCCTTGCTGGAAAAATGGTTCTGCCCCAAGCCGTGGTTCATTACGAATCCCGTCATTGACCTGCGCCCCGGAGGAGAGTTTTCCTGCGAGATGAATGGTCCGGACGGTGAGAAATTCCCAAATATGGGCGTGTTTCTTGAAATCGTCGAGGGCCGCAAACTCGTGACCACCGACGCATTCACGCCGGGATGGCGTCCACAGGGACGGCCTTTCATGGCCTCGGAAGTCACATTCGAGGATGCCGGCGAGGGCCGCACCCATTATGTCGCCCGCGCCATGCACTGGACCGAGGAAGCCCGGAAGGAACATGAGGAAATGGGCTTTCACGAAGGTTGGGGTGCCGCAGCAGATCAGCTGGAGGAATTGGCGAAAACCTTGTAGGGGAGGTGAAGATGAACCCGACTATCTATCTGTTTTTCAAGGGTAACTGCCTTGAAGCGATGAATCACTATGCCGAAACACTGGGCGGCGAGATCGCCTATGTCTTCCGAAATGGCGATGCAGAGCCGGACATGCGCATGCCGGGCGGCGAGGATATGGTGATGAATATGGGCATGAAGCTTGATCAGTCGATGATCATGGCCTCGGACAATTCCGAAGACATGTATGACCGGCCGCAGGGCTTCTATGTTCAGCTAGAACCTGCTTCGCTGGAGGAGTTCGACCGCATTTTCGCGGCATTGTCGAAAGATGCGCAGAATATCAACATGGAACCGGCGGAAACCTTCTGGGCCGAACGGTTCACCATGTTCCGCGACCGTTTCGGCACGCCCTGGATGCTGAACTTCACCGGATCGAAAGCTCAGGGGAGCAGCCCGGAATGAAGGCAACGGCACATTTCAGGGTCCACCGGAACGCCGGGAAGATCTTCTGTCCCGCATTTGCCTGACAACCGGAGCAGAGGGATGATTCTTTGCCGCGGATGCGCCGCGGACAATTTCACCCTGCCCGGCCAAGAAATGACTGCCGTGACATTCGCGTAATATTTTGAAATCCTGCTACCCGGCGTCATGCGCGGCAAAATCGGCTTCTTGCGCCATGAATTTGTGCCGCGCATGAAAACGCGCCAGTTCCTTGCCGGTCGGGGCCTGCCCGGAATATATCCGGACATAGCCGGGAATCCGATCCATCCGGGTTTGCAGGCTTTCAGTCACCTGCATCGAGATATAGCCGATCTGGGTCAGGTAAACCGTGCGCGCCCGCGTGTCGGCATCTGTTGTCGCATAACCGAAACGCTCGAACATCGCGCGGATCGCCGCCAGACGGGTTTCATCGGCGGCATTGACACGCTCTGCGACGGAATCCGACCGATGCGCCCAGCCCCTGATGGCAAAATCCAGACGCGGTTCGAACAGGTTTTCATCTATGAACACGCCGATCAGGTTCAGCACCGCCTCGGCAGGGGTTTCGGCATAGGCTTCGCAGGCATCGACGAAAGCCCCGGTATTCTTCGCCTCCCATTCCTGCAGCAATGCATCCAATAATGCGCGCCGATCCTTGAAGAACCAGTAAAAACTGGTGCGGGAAATGTTCAGCCGACTCGCAAGCGGCTGGATTTTCACCGAATCCAGCCCTGTCTCCACCAACGCCTGTTTCGCCGCATCGAGCCAGAGTTCGCGCGACCCGCGCCAGCCCGAGGTTTTCGGCTCATCCATCTTGTCGTTCACCGCATCCATGCCCGTATCATAGATGCGGAGTTCCAGCCGAACAAGAAAAATGTACATCAATGATTTTGAATTTGACAGTTATGAACATTTCTGGAATCTTCCCATAAAGCCAAGGGAGGATGCCATGTCCAGCGACCCACTCCTTCAGCCATATCAGCTCAGGCATCTGACGCTGAAAAACCGGTTGATGATCAGCAGCCACGAACCGGCCTATCCCGAAGACGGAATGCCCAAGGAACGGTATCGCGCCTATCATGCCGAACGGGCGCGGGCGGGCGTGGCCCTGACCATGACGGCGGGGTCGGCCTCGGTTTCGCGGGACAGCCCGCCGGTATTCAACAACATCCTCGCATGGAAGGACGAGGTGGTAGGCTGGATGAGGCAACTGACCGACGAATGCCATGACCACGGCTGCGCGGTCATGATTCAGCTCACCCATCTGGGACGCCGCACCCGCTGGGACAAGGCGGACTGGCTGCCGGTGATTTCGCCGGGGCATGAGCGAGAGCCGTCGCATAAGGCATTCCCGAAGAAAGCCGAGGACTGGGACATCGCCCGAATCATCGAAGATTACGCGGATGCGGCCGAGCGGATGCAGGCGGCGGGGCTGGACGGGATCGAGTTGCAGGCTTACGGCCATCTGATGGATCAGTTCTGGTCGCCGCTGACCAATGATCTGGACGGGCCTTATGGCGGCAATCTGGACAACCGGCTGCGCTTTACCTTCGATACGCTTAAGGCGATCCGCGAACGGGTCGGGCCGGAATTCATCGTCGGTATCCGCTATACGGGCGACGAGGATCTGCCCGGCGGGCTGACCCGGACAGACGGGCTGGAAATCTCGCACCGGCTGAAAGATTGCGGCATGGTGGATTTCCTGAATGTCGTCAAAGGCCATATCGACACAGATGCCGGGTTGACCGATGTCATCCCGGTGCAGGGAATGCGATCCGCGCCGCATCTGGATTTTGCCGGGGAAATTCGGGCCGAAACCCGGTTCCCGACCTTCCATGCTGCCAAGATCCAGGATGTCGCGACCGCGCGTCATGCGATCGCAAGCGGCAAGCTGGACATGGTCGGCATGACCCGCGCACATATGGCCGACCCTCATATCGTCACCAAGATCATGCGCGGCGAGGAAGAGCGTATCCGCCCCTGCGTCGGCGCGAATTACTGTCTTGACCGGATTTATCAGGGCGGCATGGCACTGTGCCTGCACAATCCCTCGACAGGGCGGGAACTGGAGCAGCCTCACCAGATCCCGCAGGCGGATGAAAAGCGCCGCGTGGTCATTATCGGCGCCGGACCGGCGGGGCTTGAGGCTGCGCGCGTCGCCGCCGAGCGCGGTCATGAAGTGATCCTGCATGAAGCCGCGAGCGACCCCGGAGGACAAATTCGCCTGACCGCCCAGACCCCGCGCCGGGCCGAGATGATCCAGATCATCCAGTGGCGTTTCAGCGAATGCGAGCGGCTGGGAGTACGTTTTCATTTCAACAGCTTTGCCGATGCCGATACGGTGCTGGAAGACAAACCCGATGTCGTGATCGTGGCGACCGGAGGACTGCCGCATACTGAATTGCTGGAGGCGGGCAACGACCTGGTTGTCTCAAGCTGGGATATTCTCTCGGGCGATGTGCGTCCCGGCTCGAACGTGCTGATCTATGACGATGCCGGAGATTATCCGGCGCTTCAGGCCGCCGAGAAGATTGCGGCGGCTGGCGCGAAAGTCGAGATCATGACCCGGGACCGCAGTTTTGCGCCTGAAGTCATGGCAATGTCATTGACTCCCTCGATGCGCGAGCTTCAGAATCGCGACGTTATCTTTACCGTGACGTGGAAGCTCGACGCGGTGCGGCGCGACGGCAACGAATTGCTGGCCATGATCGGCAGCGATTACGGCGGTGTTACCAAAGAGCGGCGGGTTGATCAGGTTGTTGTCAATCACGGCACAAGGCCGCTGGACGACATCTATTTCGAGCTTCGCCCCGGTTCGATCAATTTGGGCGAGGTGGATTACGAAGCACTGATTGACGGACGCCCGCAGAAGGTCGCGCACAACCCGGAGGGCGGCTATCAGCTTTTCCGTATCGGCGATGCCGTCGCGGCTCGGAACACGCATGCCGCGATCTATGACGCGCTGCGGCTGGTCAAGGAAATCTGACCCGCAGCGCACCCGACAAACCCGGAACCGCCATCTTCCACTGGATTCTTCGCGCCTGCAAAGGTATCCGGGCCGATATTGACCCTCCCCGATCCGGGAAACGGAAACATGCTGGACGATATCGACGATACCGAAATTCACCCGCTTTTCGCAGGCGCGCCCTCGTCAACCGAGTTCCGCAAGCTGCGGAAACGGCTGGTGCGCGAGGCCCGCGCGGCGATTGACGATTACGGTATGGTCCGACCCGGCGACAGGTGGCTGGTCTGCCTGTCGGGCGGCAAGGACAGCTATACCCTGCTGGCTGTGCTGCACGAATTGAAATGGCGCGGGGTATTGCCGGTCGATCTGCTCGCCTGCAATCTCGACCAGGGTCAGCCCGGCTTTCCGGCGACCGTGCTGCCAGAATTCCTGTCGGATCGCGGCGTCGAACATCGGATCGAATATCAGGACACCTATTCCATCGTGACCGCCAAGGTCCCGCAAGGCCGCACCTATTGCGCCCTGTGTTCGCGGCTCCGCCGGGGGAATCTTTACAGAATCGCGCGAGAGGAAGGATGCTCGGCGGTGGTTCTGGGACATCATCGTGATGACATTTTGGAAACATTCTTCATGAATCTGTTTCACGGCGGGCGCCTGGCGACCATGCCTCCGAAATTATTGAACGAAGAGGGAGATTTGACCGTTCTTCGCCCGCTGGCCTATGTGGCCGAGGACGATTGCGAACGGTTTGCCCGTGCCATGAATTACCCCATTATCCCCTGCGATCTTTGCGGCAGCCAGGAAGGGTTGCAGCGAATGCAGGTCAAGAAAATGCTGGACGAATGGGAAATGCGCAGCCCCGGCCGGCGGCAGGTCATGTTCCGCGCACTCAGAAATCTGCGTCCCTCGCATATGCTTGATCCTCAGCTGTTCGATTTCGCTTCGCTGTTTCCCAAGGAAAGGTCACCGCATTAACGGATCGAAAATCTTTCGCCTTTAAAACCGGTCGTCAGAGATACCGAAAGGGCCGGCATGGCGACAGAGTTTTTGAAAACCGGATGGACCAGGCTGCGCCAAGGCGTCGCAACGGCGGTGTCGATACGACGGCCGGGCAGCTATCTTTTGCTGTTCCGCCTCGAAAGCATGGCGCTTTTGACCCGCGTCCTGAACAAATCCGAACATGAGCATGTCCTGTCAAGAATATCCACCCGGATCGATGAGGCATTAAAATCCGATCTGACCCATCCGGCCCCTCCCGGTTTCTTTGCGGTCACGCTGACGGGAATCCCGAAAGCGGAGGCAATGACCGCAGCGAGGCATGCGCAATTGCAGGGCGAGCGCATGCTGGCTGTATCGGGGCGAATGATCACTCCGGTCCTGAGCGGGCTGGTCATGCCGAACGCGGAACATCCGCACAATCAGACGGCTCTGATCGCGAAGGGATGTCGGATTCTGGAATGGATGGAAAGCAGCCTTCTGGGGCGGATCAGATTTTCGGATCCGATCGGCGGCGACGCGGTTTCACCCGTCGCGCAACCGGATCACGACGATTCATTCTTACCTTTATTTCAACCGGTTATTTTCTGTTATTCAGGTCGCGTGACCGGCTTTGAATTGCAAGGCGGCAAATTTGGTCACGTCGCAAATATGGACAGTCTGCTTTCCGATCTGCAAACCGCGAATGATCGCAGTTGCGAGATCCCGGTCCTGCCGGCACTACACGAGGCACGGAAGGCGCTGCATTTCTGGGACAAGGCCGATGCCGATATCCCGCGCCTCTCGATCAATGTGCCGGATGCGGAACTTCAGGCGCCGGATTTTGCCAACCGGGTGATCGATGAACTGATGCGTATGAAACTGCCCCCCGTCAGGCTGGTCCTGCGAATCGGCGGAAGCGAAGGATCGGACCGGGCTTCACCGTCATTGCGTGCCAATCTGCGGAATTTGCGCGAGATCGGATGCCGGATCGAACTGGGCGGTTTCGGCATCGGTCATAACGGGTTGGATCAGGTCCGCCAGCTTGCCGTGAATTCCGTCCGGATCGACCATAGTTTTGTCTTCTGCTGCGATATGGATCCCGTCCAGCAGCGGACGGTTCGCGCCATACTGGCCATGGCCAAGCAGATGGAGCTTTGCACGATCGCCGAGGGCGTTGAAAGCCCTGAAGAATATACCTATCTCGCCCAATCAGGCTGTCAGGAGGCGCAGGGATGCGCCATTGCTCCGCCCATGCTGCTGGAGCAGACTCTGGACTTCCTTGCCCGACAACGTGAAAAGGCGATGTCGCTTTCGGATACCCGCCGCGAGAAATTTGGTTGAAGCGATCATTCCGATGACGAGCCTGCAAGATCAATTTTGCTTACAAAACCCATAAAATGGGCGATAGCGCTTGACCTTTGATGGCCCCTTCTGTTGAACCGGCGCGACTGACGCGAATACGGTGGTAACGGAATGCAAGACAATAACCGCAATCTGATCCTGGCGACTGTTCTGTCGTTCCTGGTGATCCTGATCTGGTACACCGTCTTCGCCCCAGAGCCACCCGTGCAACAACCCGAGCCGCAGGTGGCCGAGCAAACCGCGGATGACACCGCGACACCACCCGCAGACTCTGGCGCAGGTGACCCGGCAACCGCCGATCTTGGCGAGGAAGGTGATACCCCGCAAGCCGGCCGCATCGATATCTCTTCATCGGCACTGCAGGGCTCGATTTCCCTGGCTGGTGGCCGGATCGACGATCTGCTGCTGAAAAAATATCAGGAAACGCAGGCCAAGGACTCGCCCAATGTCCGGCTGCTGTCGCCATCCTCCGCCACGGCCGATCCGTCGCTGGATACAACCGGCTCCAAACCCTATTATACCGTATATGGCTGGATTCCGGGTTCCGGCGTCGATCCTGCGCTTGTCCCGACCCCTTCGACGATCTGGAAAGTCGAGTCCGGTGACACGCTCGCGCCCGGAAAGCCGGTGACGCTGGTCTGGGACAATGGCGCCGGCCAGACTTTCCGCCGCGTGTTCGAACTGGACGACAATTACCTGTTCACCGTCAAGCAAAGCCTCCGGAATGACGGAGATACCGCGTTCAATGCCGCACCTTACGGAATCATCGCCCGGCACGGTCGCCCCGACACCACCAATTTCTTCATCCTGCATGAAGGTGCGGTCGGGATGCATGACGGCAAGCTGCTTGAGATGAAATATGACGACATCACCGAGCTTGATCCCGTCGAACGCGAAGGCCGAGCGGATGTCGTCACCGTCGAGGAAAACGGCTGGATCGGCTTTACCGACAAATACTGGATGACGACACTGGCCCCGGCGCCGGGCCAGTCCTTTACCTCGGTTGTGAAATATGCCGAGAATTCGGATATCTATCAGACCGAGGCGCGTTACCCGATGCAAACGGTTCAACCGGGCAGCGAGGCATCTGCGCAAAGCTATCTGTTTGCGGGCGCGAAGGTCTGGGAAGTCATTCGCAACTATCAGGAAACACCGGGAATCGAACGTTTCGTCGATGCGATCGACTGGGGCTGGTTCTATTTCCTGACCAAGCCGATCTTCCAGCTTCTGCACTGGCTGAACGGACATCTCGGCAATATGGGCTGGTCGATCATCGCTCTGACCTTCATCCTCAAGCTGCTGGTCTTCCCGCTGGCGCGGAAATCCTACATCTCCATGGCCAAGATGAAGGAGCTCCAGCCACAAATGGAAGCAATCAAGGAACGTACCGGCGACGACCGGATGAAGTTCCAGAAAGAGGTGATGGCACTTTACAAGAGTCAGAAGGTAAACCCCGCCGCGGGCTGTCTGCCAGTGCTGTTGCAGGTGCCGATCTTCTTCTCGCTTTACAAGGTGATCTTCGTCACCATCGAATTGCGCCACGCGCCCTGGATCGGCTGGATCCGCGACCTGTCGGCACCTGACCCGTCAAGCCTGCTGAACCTGTTCGGTCTGCTGCCCTTTGCCGCCCCTGCGCAAGGGACGATGCTACATTCCCTGTCGCTGCCGATTCTGGCAATCCTGCTGGGGGTCAGCATGTGGATGCAGCAAAAGCTGAACCCGGCGCCGACCGATCCGGCGCAGAAAATGATCTTCGCCTGGATGCCCTGGGTCTTCATGTTCATGCTGGGCGGCTTCGCGTCGGGACTGGTGTTGTACTGGATTACCAACAACACGATCACGATCATCCAGCAATATTCGATCATGTCGATGCATGGGCACCGGCCCGATCTGTTCGGCAATATCAAGGCCTCCATGCCGAAACGACCCCGAAAGGATAACCGCAAATGACCGCGCGTCTGGCCCATATCCGCCGCCATCCGATCAAATCGATCGGCGGCGAGGGGCTGGAGCGCGTGGCTTTGAACCCTGCGCAGCGCTTGCCGGGCGACCGGGAATGGGCGGTATTGACCGAGGCCGGCGAACGCAATGCCCGCGCCAGCGAAACCGATGGTGAACCGGATCGCTGGCTGCCGAAAGCCTGCTTTATCCGTGGCGTATCCTCGTCCCCGGTTCAGGCGATCAAGGGAAGCTGGCAAAATGAGCGCATCGCCCTTCGCCACCCCGAACGCCCGGCCCTGAGCTTCGATCCTGCATGCGAAGGCGACAAGCTGGTCGAATGGCTTCGCCCGCTATGGCCGACGAATGCTCCGCCGCCCACGCGGCTGATCAGGGGCGCGGCAATCTGGACCGACCAGAAATGGCCCTGGGTCTCGGTTCTGTCGCTGGACAGCCTGGCCGATCTGGAGACGCAGACGGGACAACGTTTCGGAATCGACCGCTGGCGGGGTAATTTCTGGATCAAAGGATGGGAGCCCTTTGCCGAGCGTAATCTGATCGGCAGCACCTTCCATATCGGCGCGGTGGAATTGCGGGTGACACAACATATCACCCGCTGCGAGGCGACCAGCGCGAATACCGATACCGGCGACGTCGATATCGATATGTTGGGCACGTTGGGGCAACTTTATGGCCATACGGATTTCGGTGTTTTCGCCGAAATCATTTCGGGCGGGGAAATCGCCATCGGCGATCCGGTCGCATGAAAGTCACGTTTTCCGTCGTACCCGAGCCGGAACGGGAAGAGGCCGAGGCCGCGCGCCAGCTTTTCGCGGGGCCAGTGGATTTCCTGAAAGGCGTGGTCGCCATGAACGGCCTGCCCCCCGCCGACCGGCCAGAGGTTTGTTTCGCAGGGCGCAGCAATGTCGGGAAATCCAGTCTGATCAATGCACTGACCGGTCGCAAGGGACTGGCACGCGCCTCGAATACACCGGGGCGCACCCAGGAAATCAATTATTTCACATTAGGCACGCGCAGTTATCTGGTGGATTTGCCCGGCTATGGCTTTGCCAAGGCACCGGTTCCGGTCGTACAGAAATGGCAAGCATTGCTGAAAGCCTATCTTGGTGGCCGCCCTACCCTGCGCCGCGCCTTCTGCCTGATCGATTCGCGCCACGGCATTAAACCGGTGGATCATGAGATCATGACATTGCTGGACCGCTCTGCCGTGCCATTTCAGGTCGTACTGACCAAGGCCGACAAACTGGGGCCGAACGCGATCAAACCTGTGCTGGAACAGGTGGAAACCGAGTTGCAAAAACACCCGGCAGCATTCCCCCAGCTCCTCGTGACATCGGCGGACAAGGGACAGGGAATCGCCGGTCTGCGAACCATCATTGCCGGGCTGGACTGACCGGCACCGCCGTCATACGCTCGCCATCGTCACTCAGAGGCCAGTATGAGAAAGCAGAATATGAACCGGAACTGGATCGCCACCGCTCGCACCCTATCCGAAGCCCTGCCCTATCTGCAGCGCTATTCCGGCGCGGTCGTCGTGGTGAAATTCGGCGGCAATGCCATGGGCGATGATGACGCAATGGCGGAATTCGCGCGTGACATGGTGCTGATGAAACAGGTCGGCATGAATCCGGTCGTCGTGCATGGCGGCGGACCGATGATCAACAGTCTTCTGGGCAGGCTAGGCATCGAAAGCCAGTTCGTTCGTGGCAAACGCGTGACCACGAAGGAAACCGTCGAGATCGTCGAAATGGTGCTGTCCGGGCTGGTCAATAAGCGAATCGTTCAGGCCATCAACGATGCGGGCGGGCGCGCGGTCGGCATCTCGGGCAAGGATGACGACATGATGGTCTGCGAGGCTGACGATCCGGAACTGGGTTTCGTGGGCCGTCCGGTCGAGATGAATGTGCAGATCATCCGCGATCTTTACACCGCAGGCATGATTCCGGTGATCGCCCCGGTGGCGACCGGCATGGAGGATAACGAGACCTTCAACGTCAATGGCGACACGGCAGCGGGCGCAATTGCGGGCGCGCTAAGGGCTGACCGGCTGCTGCTGCTGACCGATGTCGCCGGTGTCAAGGACAGCGCGGGAGAGGTTGTCACCCAGCTTAGCCCCGATCAGGTCCGCGACATGATCGCCGACGGGCAGATTTCCGGCGGTATGATCCCGAAGACCGAAACCGCGCTTATGGCGCTTGAAGAAGGGGTTCGGGCCGTCATCATTCTGGATGGCCGCGTACCGAACGCCTGCCTGCTGGAGCTTTTTACCGAGCATGGCGCGGGCAGCATGATCCGGTCAACCGAGCCACGGGTCAAACCTCGCGGGCTGCGTCAGGGCGAGGCCGGACTGTAAAGTTGCATATCTCGGTTAAGTAACGTGCTGCGAGTGCTTGCCCGACCGGCAACGGCTGTGGCAGGCTGCCTGAACGATTGGCATGGCATATGAGGCATCTTTCCCATGACTCCGCTTGGATACCGAAGACTGATCCTGACACGCCACGCCAAATCGGCATGGGACAATCCTTCGCTTGATGACCACGACCGGCCGCTGAACGCGCGTGGCCGACGTTCGGCACTGGCGCTTGGCGACTGGCTGGCAAGCCGGGATTACGAACCGGAAGAGGTCCTGTGTTCCTCGGCCAAACGCACGAAGGAAACCTGGGAAATGGTGGCAAGCGCCATTCTCGAGGTACGCCCGCTGATCCGCTATGAGCCGGGCCTTTACCACGCCAGCGCAGATAAGATGCTGACGATTCTGCGCAGCGCAAGTCATCAGACCGTCATGATGCTTGGTCATAATCCGGGTATCTCGGAATTCGCCGCAATGCTGCCCGCACGTGCTCCCCTGGATCCGGAATTCCGCCGCTATGCGACCGGGGCAACGCTTGTCATCGATTTCCAGATCGAAAACTGGTCCGAGGTCGCCTTGGGACAGGGCAGTGTGATGGATTTTCTTCGGTTCGACGGGCGCGACTGATCTTTGAACAGCTGCCGGATGCACGATTCAGTTGGCGGTTTCCTCGTCCGCATCATCTGATTCGGAAGCCTCTGCATTATCGACAGCAGGCACGTCAGCGGGCGCCTTTGCACGCAAGGCAAGAACACTGACTGCCGGGTTCTCCTCATTGGCATGCAATTCCTGTAGCACCCGTGGCAGCAATTCGTCGGCCGATGCCCCCGCCGGGGCGGCGGCGACTGCCGCGATTGGCTTTTCCGTGGTCAGGGCAACAAGCAGGAACGGAGCAACAGCAGGATCGTCATCTGCCTGCACCGCCGAAATGCCCACACCGAACTGGCGGCCATCCGAGGTTTCGCTGCTTTGTCCGGTCAGATCGTAGATTCCGCCAGTCGGAGAAACCAGAAACAGCCAAAGTTGTCGGGCGGTATCCGCATTCACGCTACCGACAAGCTGATACCCTTCTTCAGCCGAGCGAATCGTGGCCGTCAGCATGGGTGGCGCAGCCGGGCGCCCCGAGACTTCGCGCAGGAACTCAAGTGCCGGACAATGCTGCGGCATGACCTGTGTTTCGATAATCGTCGGGCGCGTGCCGAATTCGGCCTCGTAGGCATCGACAAGCCCGGATGACGGGAAACTGGTATTGCTGAGAACAGACACCATCCCGGCATTCTGCCCGGTGGCGATCCGATCCGCGAAACTGCATGCGGGCAAGGACTGGGATGCCAGAAAACCTTCGCGCGTGGATGTATCCCGCGCCGCAAGTTCCTTCGGTTCTTCTATCTCGGCTTCCGTGACCGCGGGAGGCTGTCCGCTCTCGCGCTTCATCCACCACCCCACGCCCGCCGCAGCGGCGAGCGCCAGAACGATGACGGCAATCAGGATCGTCCATGCCTGACTTCGTTCCGATCTGGCCAGTGGACTTCCCGAAGGTACGCTTTCCATCACCCCCGCCTCTGGCGGCCGCGCAAAGGGACTACTGGAATCCTGCGGAGCAGTTTGCCCGATCAATGTCTGAAACCCACCCGCACCACTATCATCACCGGAAGGGTTTCCGGTCACCGTCCACAGGGGCAAACGGTACTGCGCCGGGATCATCGCCGGATCGTTCAGCATTCGCAGCACGGTACCCATCGTCTCGGGACGCCGCTTGGGATCCGGCTCCAGCATGTGCTGCAATAACGGAAGCAACCGATGCGGAACCCCGGTCAGGTCCGGAATGGCCTGACGCGCGGCAGAGGCAGAAACGATCGAATCTCCCATGTCCAGAGGCTTGCCCCGCAGAACCATCGCCATCAGCAGGGCCAGCCCGTAAACATCGGTTTCCGGCTGGATATCACCGCCGAAATGGCCAAGCTGCTCGGGGGCGATATATTTGAATTTCCCGGCAAATCGCCCAGCAAGCCCATCCCCCAGCTCGGTCGAGCGGGCGATGCCGAAATCGATCAGAACCGCCTCGTCGATCCTGTCATCGCGGAGGATGACATTATCGGGGGACAGGTCACGATGGGTAACCCCGCGGCCGTGAGAGCGTTCAAGCCCCCGCGCAAGCCGCCGCAAAAGCGTGATTGCGGCATCGTCGGACAGGGGACCGTCTTCCTTGACCCGTGCGCCGAGATGACGCCCCTCGACGAATTCCATGATCAGGCAATAACGGTTCAGTCCACCATCAAGGACAAAATTGTGATAGCGAACGATCGCTTCGTCGCGAAGCTGAACCAGAACCCGCGCCTCGCGCCGGAACATGTCGAGAACCGATTCATCCTGTGCCAGATTCGGCAGGATCACCTTCACCGCCACCGGATCACCGGTAAAGACATTCTCGGCGCGGTATACCTCGCCCATGCCGCCAGAGCTGACCAGCGACACGATCCGGTAATTATTATTGATCAGGGTGCCCGGCTCGACGATGCGGATCTCTGCGGCCTGAGACGCCGGTTGCTCGCCGATCACGGTCGGCTCCGCTGGCGGCGGCACGGGAGGAGAAATCGGCGACGCATCGGACGAGATCATCGTCTGCGGTGCGTCCTCGTCTCCGGCTTCATTCGCATCTGCGGATCCGGAAAATACTGTCTTGTCAGCATCAGCATCAGCGGATGTTCCGGATGTCTGCGCGTTGTCTGGCGAGTCCGATACCTGCCGGATACCGTCCTTCGCCCCGGGCTTCGACCCGTCGGTTTCGGAAAAGACGGTTCTGTCATCTGCCGTGCCATCTTCTGCGGATTCGCTGGAAGCAGCAGGCTTTACCTTCTTCTGCGCGACCTCATCCGGCCCGGATGGCTCGGGCGGGTCGGTCTTGCGAGAAGGATCGTCCTCGGTCTCGGTCATCGGTTATTCGTCCTGCGCCTGCAGGGCTTCCTCCCTCGCTGCACAGTCCAGCACGATCACGCTGACATTATCTTTTGCGCCGCGCTCCAGAGTAAGTTCGATCAGTCTCTGCGCCAGCTCCGGCGCAGGTATCGACTGTATCAACAGATGCGCAAGCTCGGCATCGTCCAGATGCTCGGTCAGCCCGTCCGAGCACAGAAGAAGACGGTCCTCGGGCTTGATCACCCCGCCCGCGATTTCGGGATTCGCCGTTTCCCCGATCCCGATGGCCCGGGTAATGACGTTTCTTCCCGGCGCAAGCCGCGCCTCGGCCTCGCTCATGACGCCAGAGGCGATCAGTTGGGCAACTTCACTGTGATCGCGTGTCAAAGGCGTCAATTGGTCGTCACGCAGCAGATATATC
Organism: Paracoccus onubensis; assembly: GCF_003591515.1. Taxonomy (GTDB): domain Bacteria; phylum Pseudomonadota; class Alphaproteobacteria; order Rhodobacterales; family Rhodobacteraceae; genus Paracoccus; species Paracoccus onubensis. The sequence goes on along the minus strand of NZ_QZCG01000002.1, from coordinate 111,553 downwards.
CGGCTGTCACCCGCCCAGATGCAACTGAATTCGGCGTCATGGATCAACAGCGCCGCGATGGTCGCCCCGACCGTGCCCAATTGGTTCTGACGGGCATGTTCGGCGATCCGCAGATGCGCGCGGTCCAGCCGCTCCAGCACCCGCGCCCTTTGATCCTGCGCATCGACGGCGATCCCAAGCGAGCCGAGTTCCTCAACGATGATCGCACTGGCGACATCGCCGGCGGCATGTCCGCCCATACCATCCGCAACGGCCCAGACGCCGATATCCGAGAATGCGCCGATACTGTCCTCGTTATGCGATCTGATACGCCCCTTGTCGCTCAGCGCACCCACCTGAAATGAGAACCAGCGATTCGTCTCGTTCATGCCACATCCTCCCCACCGGGTGCCGTACCCGCCTGCCCCCCGCCTGCAAGCAGCCAGTCCAGTTCGGACAGGCCCGGCAAGCCCTGACATCCCAGTACTCCCGACGCAGGGGCCGAATCGTCGGCAAACCACCAATAACTTCTGGCCGTCACTGCATGTGCGTGATCGGCAGAGCGCAAATTTTCCAGCAGCGTTTCAGGCCCAAGTTCGGGATTAAGCGCCCAGAATGTTGGCCAACCCGGCTGTCCCCCCGGGGAAACCTGTCCGGGAAGTTCGGATTGCAGCCGGTTTGCCACGTCGCGCGGGTCGAAACCATCGCTGTCCAGCAGCCCGGTCAGTGCAGCCGAGGCGGCCATATGGAATTCCTGCGACGGGTCGATCACCGGCGCCGGTCCCGTGGTTACCTGCGCCACGATAAGCGGAAAACGGCGCCCGGTCCGGTCATGCGACGGGGTCCAGATGCCGCGCAGCGCCTCGCCGCCAAGCAATGCCGGACCGATCCAGAAATTCAGGCGCGGAGACAGATCAAAGCGGTTTTGCCAGCTTTCCCCGACCTGCGCCCGCCATTCGCCCAATGCGGCCTGCATCCAGTCGCCCAAGGGATTCAGGCAGGAATCCGGCAATCCCGAGGCGATAAAATCGCCAAAACCCGGATGCTTGCCATAGATCCCGGCGACGTTCAGTCGATGCTCTGCGGACATTCAAACTCACGAAGTTCGGGCATGGTAAACGGATTGACCAGCGCATTGATGGTGAAATCATAAGTGATATTGCGCCCGTCCAGCATGAAGGTCGCGCGCAACGTGTCGCCTTGCTGTTGCTTGTAACTGGCCGCATCCAGAAATTGCAGGAAAGTCCAGGAACTGCCTTCGAACCGCAAGACCGATTGGCGCGACTGCGGAGGCGACAATTGCAGGATCGTCGATTTTCCCGTGCCCGGCCAGACAACAGTACGAGGAAGCGAGCCGGTTGCGGTCTGCACCACTTCGTCATTGATCGCGAGTGCAGCGCTTTCAACCGTGGGATGGGCATCGACCTGACTGATGGTGATCTCGACCGATGGTTCCGAGGTTCCCCCGGCAAAGAAAGCCCGCCGAATCCGCTCGGCACGCTCGAACTGCTTCAGCGTGTTCGCCGAAAGCCGCTTGGTGATCTCTTCATCCTCGCGCCATTTCAGACCCTCATCCGTGCGTTCGACATAATGCTCGAGGAATTCGGCGAAATATTTATCCATCTCGCCGCCCGGGCCGAAGAAGCGCGAGAAATTGGCGATGGACAGGCTGCGAGAAGACGTCGTGAAAGGATATGACGTGGTGATCACATCGCGGCAGTAGAATGTCACGCGGTCGGTCAGTTCCCGGTTCATCGTTTCGATGCTTGCGTCCGAGGCCCCGGTGCGGAAATCGCCTTCCGCCCGCGTGACCATCCGCGCCAAAGAATCGGGCAATTGCGAATTGTACTGTGTCAGCTTGTTCAGCAGCGGAGGCAGTATTTCGGGGCCAATTTCCGGGTTATATTCTGCGTTTCGCAACGTCTCCCAGATGGCGCCAAGATTACCCAGCAGCGTATCGACGGGCCGCTGGCCTGCTTCGCCCTCGACCAGCAAATGCCAGTTCTCGAACTCCTTGGTGATCGCCTCGATCGGAGCGGTCACACTGTTGCTCTCGCCCGAAGCGCCATTTCCGCCGCCACCTCCGGGTAAGGCGTCGCCGCCCTGCTGGGCCGCCGCGTCAAGCAGGATACGCTGCACACCGCTGGAACGCGAACGCAGCCGGTCCCCAAGCTGTTTGCCGACAGCGCCAGCGACTTCGCCACCCTCGCCGCCCTGTTCGCCGCCTTCTTCTCCACCTTCGCCAGTCAGAGCCGCCAGATCAGCACCTTCAAGCTGTTCATATTCACGGCTGAGATTGGTTTGGGTCGCAACCGCCTTGACCAGTTCCAATATCGGCGATGCCTGAGCGGAAACCGCGGTTCTGAGCGCCGCGTAATTCGGCTTGTCGGCAACCATCGAGGTCAGCGTTATATCGTTCAGAACACCGTTCCACGCCGAAATGAATTCTCTGCGGTAACGTTCCAGAAGATCGCGGTCCAGACGGGCAAGACGGCTTTCGATCTCGGCGGTATTCGCAAGATCGCCCAGCACCCATTGATCGCGGCGCAGTTCCTCGCCGACGACGGCAAGCTGGTCGTAAAAATAGGACCAGAAGCCTTCATAGGTATAGAGCCCCGGCACCGTCAGCGATGACAGATCCTGCCCATCTCTTGTGGTAAAGACCTGCGCGGCCATATCGCCACCGGCGGCCTCTTGCAGGTTCCAGTCGCTCAGTCCGGCGGCCAGCGCGCCATCCTTGATCAAAGCATAGGCCTGTTCGTCCAGGGGAAGCTGCGCTATCGCGGCGCGCGCGCGGTCGACCGTTGCCTGATCCAGATCCACCAGAAGATTGCGTCTGTCATCCAGAGACAACATGGCCTCCAGATGAATTTGCAGCTGGTCGATCAGTTCCAGCCCCGTGCGACCGGGATATTCCTGCCGCCATGCCTGATTGAACCATGTCAGGATCGCGTCATCATCCTGCGTCTCACCCTGCTTGCCCAGAAGCAGATAAACCTTCAGCGCCCGGTAAATCTCGGTCATCTCGCCCGAGGCGATGATTTCCGGGATCCGGGTTTCAAGCTCAAGGATCAAGCGCGGGCGCAGCATCCGCTCAAGTGCCTCGGCATAGCTTTCGGTCGCGACACGGTTCAGACGATCACGCTGACCAAGACCCAGCCCTTCCCAGAAGCTGGTATCCTGACTGTCGCCATATCCGGCGGGCATCGTGGACAGATCGTTCAGCAGGGGTACGATGGGTCGCAGATCGGTGTCGTCGATGACGTCGCGGGCCAATTCTTCCTGCGCTGCCAGCTTGTAGGAGCGGGTTTCCCCTTCAGCAGTGCGCACAAGCTGGAAATTCTTCCAATAACTGTAGCCCAGCGCCGAAACGGCACCGATCGTGACCAATGCGATTGCCGAAAACGCCGCCGTGCGAATCATCAGGCTACGCCGAACGGCCTTGAGATCATGCGACACCCAGCCCTGTTCGGGAAAAATCACCCGGCGCAGCAAATCGTGGATGAAGAAGCTTTTACCCTTGCCCGACATGAAGGCGGACTGGAAGCCCATCGGCGCATCCGGTGTCTGGATCGCGCCCAGAACCTGATCGACCGGCGTGCCCTCCTGCGTGCCCGAGGTGAAATAGAAGCCGCGCAGAATCGCATTGGTCTTGTAGCGCGTCGGCTCAAAGACCCTGCGCAGAAAGGACGAGACATTGTCGCGCAACAGCGCCATCTGCCCGGGCAGACCGAAGATCGCGATCCGCGCCACGCCATCCGGTTCTTCGGACAGACGGTCGATGATCTCGTCCGACAGACGCGAGACCAGCCGGTCGAACTCTGCCGGAACGGATTCGTGAGTGATCGCCTTGCGATCCTTGTTCTGGAAGGTCACGCCCCAGACCAGCTTGCGGCGGTTCAGGCTGTAGCTGCTGAAATATTCGCGAAAGCCGGCGATAAGGTCGGCCTTGGTGAACATCACATAGACCGGAAAATCGATCTTGAGTTGCTCGTGCAGTTCGGCAAGACGGGCGCGGACGGTCTCGGCATGACGGGTCAGTGCGCCTGAATCGTCCTTCATCATGTCTTCAACCGAGAAAGACAGAATCACGCCGTTGATCGGGCGGTTCGGACGGGTTCGCTTGAGCAGATCAAGAAACGAATCCCAGCTGGCCTTATCGGCAACCGAGTCGCTGTCCTGCGTGGTATACCGGCCAGCGGTATCGATCAGCACCGCCTCTTCCGAGAACCAGAAATCCATGTTCCTTGTGCCGCCAAAGCCCGATACCGCCTGTTCCTGCGCAAGCGGGAAATCCAGTCCGGAATTGGCAAGCGCGGTCGTCTTACCCGCGCCCGGAGGCCCGATGATGACATACCAGGGCAGATCGTAAAGCGAAGAAGCGCCGCCAGATTTCTTAAGAACCGCAAGGGCTTCCTGCATCTTTTCGGCAAGCAGCTTGCCATCGCCCTCTGGCTCGGCCGGGATCATCGCATCTTCTATTTCGCGTGCCGCGCGAACCCGGCGGCGCCAACGGATGAACAGGACCAGGAAGAAGATGAATAGGATCGATCCGATCAGCGTCAGCCGCAGCCATAGGGTCGCCAACGGCCCCCAACCGGTCATCGGGCCACCGATCCAGATGGCGGCACATAGCAGAAGAATGCCAAGGACCGTTACCGTCCAACGCCACCATGCGTGCTTCTTCCAGCGGGGAAAGCGAATATTCAGCCCCAGCAGTCTCAATTCTGCGCCTCCGTCTCGGCGTTATCCATTGGCGCTTCCGTTTGGGGCGCTGCTTCGCCGTCAGAGCCTTCCGCATTGCCAGTCACCGCGTCGCCATATGTGCCTTCACGTGCCAGCATGATCTCGACCCGGCGATTCTCGGACCGTCCCTCGGGCGCGGCGTTATCGGCAACGGGTTCGTCCTCGCCACGGCCTTCGACCGTGACACGCGCGGCATCGGAAAGCAGCGGTCGCAGCACCTCGGCCACGCCTTCGGCGCGGGCTTCGGATAGCTGGTAGTTATCCTTGTACTGCCCACGCCCGGACATCGGCACATTGTCGGTATGACCTTCGATCAGGATCGGACCCTGCTCGCTGTTCAGAACCTCGGCAATGCGTCCGGCCAGATCGGCGAACCCCGGTTTGACCTCAACGGCGCCGGTATCGAACAATTGCAGATTACCCACCCGGATGGCGATGTAATCCCCCTTGGCCTCGACCTTGACCAACCCGTCCGAGATTTCTTGTGAAAATGCCTCGCGAAGGCGATCCAACTGCGTGTTTTCCGCCACAAAGGGTTTCACCTCGACATCCCTGCCGGTCCGGTCGACCTGGATGATCGGTACGCCCTTATGCAAACCTCGCATCGCCTCGGCCGCTTCGGCGCCGTCACGGTTAATCAGCGTGACGAAAACAGTGAACACCCCCAGCACCATCGCTGCGGCGATTCCCAGAACCGCCGGGATCGGGATCGCTCCAAACCGCCGCCCGCTCCCCTGCACCACAGGCTCCCATGTAACCGAGATATCTTCGGCAGGGCGCGGATTGACCCGGCGCAGGCTTTCATAGATGGCGCTACGGATACGGGCCAGTTCGGCGGCGCCGTTAGGCATGGTGCGGAATTGCCCCTCGAATCCCAGCGACAGACAGACCAGCATCAATTCCAGCAGGTTGTATTGCTGCGCCGGCGCCTGCATCGCCTTCTCGGCCTCCTGGAAGAAGCCGACACCGGAATCGCGCTTGTGAAAGAAACGCGCAACCATCGAATATTGCTGCCAGTCCCCGCGTGCGCTGCCCGGCAGGTTCTGCACGATATCATCCGCTGTGCCCGACAGCGCATATTTCGCCACCAACGCCTCGTGCTGGCCGATGCCCGCTGTCAGGGCGTTCCGTTCGAACCGGTCGATTTCGCGGGTCACATGCTCCATCAGCGGAGCGACCTGCAACTCGACCAGCCCGGTGCGCAGCCGTCCCAGCAGGATCAGCAGGCTGGCCGCAGAAGCCAGCAGGGGATTTGCGGAAGATGCCGCGCCCAGTTCACGGACATGCAACGCCTCGTGCAGGGCGATACGCGGGGCCTGCCGGGCGGGTTGCTGTTGATCGCCACGATTGAAATCGGGAAAGAACCCCGGCGCGTCCGCGCCCGACGCGCGGCCTATCTGCCCGGGATTGGCATGTTGTGACGGTGCGGGATTCCCCAGCCAGGTCTGTCCTTCCTGCGCCGCACCGAACGGAGAGCCTCCGGGCCGGTTGTCACCGAAAGGCGACGCGGAACCGGGCTGAGCCTGTCCAAAGGGCGCAGCGGCCGGACCAGCGGGTTTACCGAAAGGCGACGCGCCCGGCCCCCCGGGCTGCTGCGGAGAGACCGGTTTCCCCCAGGCGTCCACAGCCGGCGGCTGCCGACCTGCGGGAGGCCGCTGTCCGAAAGGCGTTCCGCCGGGCAGCGGACCACCGAATACCGTCTTGTCATCATCGTCATCAGCAGCCATCACGACCTCTCGGGTACAGCCCATAGCTCCAGTTTGAGATGCGGCCAGTCACCTGCGAAATGCATCCCGATCGCGGGCGCCGTGGAAAATTCCCGCCACAGGGGCGAATTCTTCTCTAGCCGGAAATACACGTTAGAGGACAATACGCGGATCTGTCTGGGCGGGTTGGGCAGATGCTGCAGGGCAATGCCCGGCAGGTTATTGTTCACGATCTCGGACATGCGGGTATTCGGCCCGACCTTGCACAGTTCCGGGAACTGGCTTTGCACTTCGGTCAGCGGTTTCGCGCTTTCGACCTCGATCACGAAAGCCGCATCGCGGAACAGGTTGCGGTCCGCGACTTCCGCCAGATAGGAATTCTGCCGCACTTCGCGCAGCGGCAGGCGGATGGCGCGCCCGACATCGCGGGACAGCAGCCGTTGAATATCCGCCACGATCTGCGAAAATGCCTCTTTCGGATCGTCGTGATCATAAGCCGCATAATCGGGCGCATGCCGGTTACCACTGTCGAAGGTCGCCAGTTCCCCGGCCAGCGAGACCAATTCGCAATACAGCGCCTCGGGATGCACGGCAAAGGTGCGGGACATATGCCGCAAAACGCCAATCCGCCGATTGAGCGCCATCAGCATCAGGTAATCGCTGGCCTGCAAACCGCCGCCCGCCGAAGGGTCTGTCGCATAGCGGGCAAGACTTTCAAGCCGGGCCTCAATCCAGCCGATCACCCGATTGAGATAACCCAGGATCTGCGGATGCGCCCCGATCACCAGCGAAGGCGGCGGAAATGTCTCATCCAAAGTCACGACACCATCGCGCACTTCGGTAATGCGCGCCAGCCGGATATTCTGATAGCCCGGCCGGGCTGTCTTGCGTATCGCAAGCTCCAACCGCGGCACTGCCAGTTCAAGCATCTGCTCGGATCGCATGGAGGAGGCGGAATCGCTGACTGTCTCGGTCACGATACCCCAGCGCGTCGTGGATCCTTCTTCGTCATAAGGGGCGGTGTCGCGCATATTCGGCGATCGGTCGGGCAATGTCAGCCAGACGAACTGTCCGGCGGCATCATCGGGTACGGGCACGGCCACCGGCAGCGGGCCGGTATCGGGCGCATCGAACGGCGTACCGTCAGGCATCAGCCCCGACACGGCCCGTAGCGAGATCATGCCCTGCTGCGCCTGATCCCGGTCAATCGCCAATTCGCCCACCCCCCACGGGTAAGGCGTGATCAACCGGGTCCGTGCATGAACCAGATGCTCGTGGTAACGATCAGCTTGCTGCAAATGCTGGGGCTGCATGAACAGCCCCTCCTTCCAGGCAACCTTACTGAACCAGGACATGAAGGTTTGGCCCCCAACCTATAATCGAATGCGGCAACGAGTCCGGCCGGGTTTCACCCGACCGGGCGGCTTCTGTCTGACGTGGCAAGCCTAAGCAATGGACCAACGGATGCCAATCAGAATTGCAATCGGATCTGGCCGGTCACACCCACGCTTTCCAGCCCGTCACCGGAACGCGCATCGATTCTTGCACTGGCGCTAAGCTGTCTGGGACGCAGTCCCGGCCCGGGCTGAAGAACTTTGATATAGTTCGCCCCGACACTGAGTTCCCCATAGGTTCCCAGATTGTCAGAGGTCAGCCGTTGCGGTTCGAAGCTGGCATTATTCGGGTCGAAGAAAGTCGAAACGCTGGGATCGGCAAAATCCTTGTAGATGGTACCGGTCGCAAAGGCGTAGAGGGCAGAGTTCGATTCGGCCTGCACAAAGGTCTTTGCGACCGTACCCGCCAGGAAGCCGATCTGCGCATCGCTGTCTTCGAATTCAAGCTGATAACCGTCGCTGAATGTGATCGTATCGGTTTCGGAACGGGTGAAAGCGAAGCCCACGCTTGGCACAAATGTCCAACCCTCTTCGCCGATCGGAAGCGTATAGCTTAACGAGCCGCTGAGCGTGTTACCCTTGCTCGAGAATTCCTCGTCATCAAGACCAAGACCTCCACCGTCCGTCAGGGCAGTATTGCTTGCGAGGAAATCGGTCTTCTCATGACGATACTGCAAATCGGCCTGGAAACGGCCTTTCGTCGCCGTCACATAAACGCCGCCATAGATCTGATCGAACTCGGTATCGTTGATACTGCTTGGCTGATTACCGATCCGGTCGCCTGTAATCGGATCAGGCACATAAACCGGTTGCGTAGTATCGCCCTGATTGACCCCCAGGAAACCACCGAAGGACATGCTCCAGCCTGCAAAGCGGTCATCGAAACAGGCGAAATCCGTTCCGACCTGCATGCCGTAGTAAGTCGCGTTAATGGTGCTGTCGACCTTGACCGCTCCGTTATCGGTACCGCCCGTGACTTCCGCCACGCCTCCGGTTGCACGGCCCCAGCTTCCTACGCCGCAAGGTTTGTCCGACGCATCGAAGGCCAGCCCGGTCACGAAGGGGCTTGTCGGGCGGTTGACCACGACGCCAATCAGCGACCGGGTCAGAGAAATATTTCCAAACAACGCGCCGATGCCCGGATGGATGCTGCTAACCATCTCGATATCGCCGGATGCGATATCCCGATGCAGCGAGTAAATGACTTTCTCGTTTGCGATCGCCTGCGGATTCAGAACCTTGTAGGTGAAATCATTTGCGGATTGATATTCCTCGGAGACATCGATCAGAGTTGTGCTTTGACCAACATCGCTGACCTTCACGTCGCCCATATAATTCAACTGGATATTGAAATTCCCCGTCGCCGGGCCACCGGCCACGACGATCGCATCGGATGTCATGTTGCTGAAATTGATATCAAGCGCATAGACCCCGGAACCGGAAACGCCGCCATTGACGGTCAGCTTATCGCCCACGGATTTGTTTTGGGCCAGGTTGATCAGACCGTCATTGGCAAGCGAGCCATCGATTTCGATCGAACGGACTGCACGAATTATTCCATCCTGACGGTTGGTCACATCACCGTTAAGAAGGGCATTGGCACCAGCCTGTACGATACCGGTATTGGTCAGATCGCCGTTCAGCGTGCCGTTCAGACCAAGCGCCACGTCGCGCCGGACCAAGGTATTTCCTGCCGTGATCTGACGTCCGTCGCGAATTCCGAAATTCGCCCCCAGATCAAGCGTCCCCCGAATCGCAGCAGCATCGGTGATATCGAGATCGGATCCGTCGCCCAACCCGCGGTAACGCAGATCGCCGGTGATCTCACCATTAACAAGCGCGACTCCGGTCGTGGTAAGCGATCCCTCAAGCCTGCCATTCTGCACATAGGTGCCGGAATTGCGGATATTTCCGTCGAAGGTTCCACCGATATTCATCCGGCCCTGGTTCTCGGCAACGGTTCTGGACGAAAGGGTATTGCCATTTGTGACTGCAACGACGCCCAGATTGGTAAGACCGCCCGTCGCCAAAGCGCCGTTTACGCGCAGCGTAGCACCCTCGCTTTGGGTCAGGTGACCGGCGATATTCCCTGCCCCCCTCAGAACGCCCGAATTGGTTACATCACCCTCGACGGTACCCTCTGACAGCACCACGGTTCCGTCTTGCCGGTTCTCCAGCCCCGAGCCAAGTGTGCCCGCGATCACGAAGCGCCCGGCATTCGCGATATCGCTTTCCGAATCCAGCCGGTGATCCGCCCGGACATTCACCGTGCCCGCATTGCTGAGACTGCTGACCGCCAGATCGCCGGCAGTCCGAAGCGTGCCGGTATTCGTGACGTCCCGCACCGAACCGGCCAGATCCGCCGTTCCGGCATTGTCGAGATTACCGGCAATCGTCACCGTTCCCTCAAGGCTGCCGATTCTGGTATCGGTCGAGCTGTTCCGGACATCGCCATTGATCACTGCGCCATCAAGCGTGACGGTTCCGGCAGCATTCGCCAACCGGCCGTTCAGAGTTCCCGAAAGATCAAGATTGCCCTGGTTTATGACACCGGCTTCCGAATTGGCCGTCAGCGTACCGGCAACCGTCATCGTGCCACCGGCCCTGTTGATCACATCCTCGGCGGCAACCTCTCCGCCCTCCGCGATATTCACTATGCCGCTCGCGCGGTTCGTCAGATCCGCAACATTGGTCAGGCTGCCCGAGGAGCGAACATCCAGCAAACCACTGTTATCGATACTATTACCGTTGCCATCGACCGCTGCCGACACCGCCACGCTGCCGATCTCATCGTTCAGCAGCGCACCGGCCAATGTCGTCGCCCGGTCGTAAAGCAAATCGATGCTGTTCAGCACGTCACCGATCAAGGTCACCTGGCTGAGTTCAACCGACGAGCCTTCCCGCAGCGCGATCCTGTCAGCGGTGATCGTCAATGAGCTGTTCGCCCCGTCGACCCGCACATCGCTGGTATTGGTAAATTGCCCCGAGACAGTCAGCGTCGCGTCGCGATCACCTTCGGTCATATTGATAAGATTATGATTGGTCAGACCGCCCAGCAGGCTGGAATCCGACAGCACATTGATGGTGCCGTGATTCAGCAGAATATCGCCTTCTGCGCGCGTCGATTCAGATGCAAGCTCGACCGTCGCACCATCAAGATTTATCACGCCCGACGCACGGTTCGCGATCACATCGTCAGAGGTCAGGGTTCCGTTCAGATTGACCGTCCCGGAATTTGACAGGCTGCCTACGGCAAGCGAATCCGAGACATTCAGCGTGCCGTTCTGCCCCTGCACAACCGCGCCGGTAATCGTGCCATTCGCGTCCAGCGTACCGCCATTATCCACATTTCCATCGACAGTACCGCCGCCGGCAAGCTGCATCGTTCCGCGATTGCGGACATCGCCATCGATCGTACCGCCCAGCACATCCAGCTTGCCGTCAGCCCGGTTCCATAGCTGGGATTCGGTCCTGACCGTACCTCTGACGGTCATATTGCCGGTATTCTCACCCTCTTCACTGGCAGAAGTGAGTTCAAGCGTCTGATCCCGGCGAACCGTCATGTTACCGGCATTCGTCAGATGCCCGGAAATCGAGCCCGAGGCCGACAGGTTGTTCGTATTGGCAAGGTTTCCGGTAATATCCGCGTCCAGCGTCATGCGGCCGGCATTGGTAATATTCACATCTCCACCAGCCGCGCCCCGCGCCAGCCCCGAAAACGTCATATTGCCCCCGGCGAGGTTCGCGAACTCTGTGCCGATAAGCACGCCGTCGGCGATATCTATCAGGCCAAGGTTTTCCAGATCGCCCCGGATCCTGCCGGACCCGGTAATCGCCCCCGAATTGCTCAGATTATCGGCGGTCAACGTGCCGTTATCCAACTGCACGGTTCCGATATATTCGCCACCGGCCAACTCACCGATATTTCCGAAGCTGGTACCGGCATCCAGCAAGCCGGACAGGGTAACCTTGCCCTTGTTATTGATGAACTCGGAAACGGCAGACAATTCCCCCGCCACATCGACGGCACCACCATCATTCGCGACACTCTCGGCCCGAACCTTGCCCGTCTGGCCATCCTTATTCCGAACGGTCAGCTTTCCGGAATTGCTCAGAGTTCCCAGAACACCGGCTGAATCCGACACCGCCAGATCACCGCCGGACACCACGACCGAGCCCGCGCCATTGTTCAGGAAACGTGTGCCAACGGTAACGGTTCCGACATTTCCATCTGCTGCATCAACATTCAGGGTGCCGGAATTCTCGAACCCGGCGACATCGGCGTCGCTGCCGGCGGAGTTAACCTCGAGCGAACCGCCATTGACGTTAATCGTGCTGCCAAACCCGTTGTTGACACGGGTCGCTGCCGTCACCGCACCAGCGATATGCAGGGTATCGCGGTTCATAACCTGGTCTGCCTCGACCGTGCCGGTATGGCCATTCGCCACATTAACCGAGACGACGCCCCAGTTATTCAGGTCCCCCAATGCGCCATCGGCATCCTTGACCCGCAATCGGCCGCCGTCAACATTGACCTCGCCTCCGGTATCATTGACGAATACTGTCCCGGCGGTGACCGTTCCGATAGCGGCCCCGCTGTCATCGCGGGCAATTGTCAGCTTGCCCGAATTGTCGAATGTGGCTGTGTCGATCTTGCCACCATCGACCACCACCTGCCCTGCGCTATCGTTCGCAAACGCCGACTCGGCGATCAGATTGCCGGCAACGGTAACGATATTGCTGTTCTCGATCGTATCAGCAGTGACCTTCCCCGCGGTATCCCCCGCCATGCCGACATGGATCTGGCCGGAATTGGTCAGGGTTCCCAGTGCACCTGCCGAATCCTCGACCGACAGATTTCCTCCGTCAACCGTGACGACACCGCCATTATTGTCGAAGGCGGTCGCGGCGGTTACCGTTCCGTCGCCGCCATTGATATCCAATGCCCCGATATTGACAAATTCATCGGTATTCAGCCCCCCGTCGTTGACGTTGATCCGGCCGCCACGTTCATTGGTGATCCGGGTTGCAGCCGCCAACTCGCCGGCAACATCGATCCTGTTTCGGTTTGCAACCGTATCGACGGTAACCGAGCCGGCAACCCCTCCAGTCTCGTTGACGAAGATTTCGCCCGAATTGTCCAGCGCGACGGTCTGGAGCACCCCGCCATTAACGTTAACAGTGCCATTGCCGTTATTCCTGAATTCGGAATCGGCGATCAGATCACCGGCAATATCGAATGTGCCACCATTCGCGACGGTATCCGCAGCGACCGTCCCGACATTAGCGCCGTTCAGATTGACTCTGAACCGCCCTGAATTGTTCAATGCGCCACGTGTTCCGTCAGAATCCACGACCTCCAGGCTCGTGCCGTTCAGGTTGACGGTGCCGTGAATATTATTGGTAAAGCTTGTGCCCGCCGTAACCGTGCCGATACTGCCGTTATTTATATTGACGGCAAGGGTTCCTGAATTCGTGACATTGGTGGCATCCACTGTGCCCCCCGCAACGATCAGCGCACTATCCCTTTGATTATGAAGCAAAGTCGTAGCGGCCAATTCACCCGCAACAGTAATGCGATTGCTATTCGTGATCGTGCCGCCTGTAACCGCGCCTGCGACGCCATTCGCGGATCGAATAACCAACTCGCCCGCGTTATCAAGGCGGGCGGCATCGACGGAGCCACCGCTGCCAACATCGATCGTACCACCAACCTTGTTGTACAGCAGCGCCGTGGCATTCAGTTCACCAGCGACATTGATGAGGTTCTCGTTATTAATCGTCCCGCCGATAACCCGGCCTGCGGTATCATTCACGAAATTGATGTTCAGCGAGCCGCGATTGACAAGGCGGGCCGCATCGACCAGCCCGCCATTGACATTGATTTCACCGCTGGTCGTGTTCACAAGCAGGTCGCGCGCCTTCAACTCGCCAGCAACGTCAATCAGACCGTTATTCGCGATCGTATCGCCCGCAACGGTTCCGACAGTGTCATTGACAGCATTAATAAAGACGTCACCCGAATTGGTGAATGTGCCCTGATGATCCGCATCGCCAACATCAATCAGGCCACCATTGACATTAACGGTAGCACCGCGATGATTATCAAACGCCTCTTCGACCCGCGCGGTACCGATATCGCCGCCGGCAAGGCCGACATTCACAATCCCCTGATTGCCAAATCCCTCAGTTTCGACCAGACCGCCCTGAATGTTCAGTTCGCGATCACTTTTATTGCTGATCCGGCCGACATTGAACAAATGCGCATCGGATGATTGCTGCGCGTCATCCGAACCCACGGTCATCTTGCCGTCGTTTACGATGATGTTGCCGCCGGCATCCACCTCGGTCCTGAACTGCAATACGCCAAGGAGAGGGGAACCGCCGTCAACCTGTCTGGACGCATTGATCAATGTGTCGTTAATGGTCCCTGTACCCGCGGCATCCTCGTAGGTCAGCGTACCGACATTCCGGATTTCACCATTCAGAATAAGGTTGTGACCAACAGTGATGTTAGATGCGGGTTCGAACTGAAATTTTTCGGCATTGATGGTCAGATTGCTGTTCTGCCCCAGAACAAAACCGCCATTCGTGCCACCGTTCAGGAAAACGCCGTCACCGTCGCCCTGAACGGCGGAATCGGGATCTTCGATGGTCAGTTCGACCGAAGCACCATCCGTAACGGTGATTTTCCCGTAATTGTTTACCCCACCGCGCACCGTCGGATTGCCTCTGTCATCCGCATCGGTCAATGAAATGATGCCTTGCCCGGCGTTAAGCAGTCTCGGCGTTTCCAGAACGCCGCCGAGTGCTACAATACCGCTATTATGCAAGCCGTCAGAGACAATCAGATGCTCATCCGCGCCGATATCGATCATTCCGCGCAGATCGCCGTTGCTCTCATTGACAAGCTGGCCGTCAATCGTCCCCGTCCCGTCAACGCTGAGCTGGCCGGTGCTGCCGTTGACGAAACGCCCGCTATGCTCGCCGCCATCCACAAGCACCGTATTGCCCTGGTTCTGCAGCGTCCCGCTGGTGGTTCCCGTGATCTCGAACAGCGCACCTTCTCGTACGCTCAACTGGCTGACCTCGGAATCATTTTCCAGCATATTGCCTGCATAGACGACCGCGCCATCCCCGGTGCCTGCAATCTCGACCTTACCCAGAAGGCCGGATTCAACCGTCAGATCAGAATCCACGTCGCCGGAGTTATTCTCCAGCAGAAGTGTGTCGCCGTTCAGACCGCCTCGGATCAATCCTTCGGAAAACGTATACTGTCCGGAATCCAGCCGAAGGCCGCCAACATCCACCGTGGCATCTCTATCAAATAAATTTAGGCGATTACCGATTGTGATCGTGACAGGGTCAGGAAGACCGTCACCGTCACCATCTGCCCCTTCGGTCAGGACACCTATCTGGCCAGATGAAATTTTCCCTGCCCTGCGCCACCACCCGTCATTGTTCAAGCCGCGCCAGAAGCTCGAATTATACCCTTTCGTGCCCCATTCACCGCTTTCCGGACGCAGTTCCACAGCATTGCCTGTCCCCAACGTATCCGTATTGTCGAAATAAAGATGGGAATCCTGGGCATGTGCCCCCTGGGCAAGTATCAATGCCCCGACGCCAATCAAAGCGGTTGAAAGCAGCAGACGAGAACGAAGGACAGAACGATGCGGACGGCGGAAATTGACAAACATGATCGAAGCTTCTCTGAATAAGATCAAATAGGGAAACTTGCCACGGGAATACCCTGTCAAACCCGGTTTTAACAAGTGCTAACTAAAACTTTCCGGCCCGTTGTGACCCGATCACCCCGGCTCCGGCCCGCGAAGCTGGTCGATCGCGGCAATATAGGCCCTGACTTCCGGCGAAAGCGGCGGCTCTGGTGCGATAAACGCCGGATTCGAACGGCCCGACATTTTACGCTCGGCCCAGTTCCGCAGATCGCCCAGGCTATAGCCGCGCAGGAACGGGTTGGCCGAGACGACACCTGCTCCCATTACGCTGCCGACTGGCAGTGACGGATCGGCGCGCAAGGCCAGATCGGCCCCGGCCGGCCCAAGGAAATGCGCGAGATAAAGACGCCCGGCGGTGATCGAGTGACCCCGGGCGCGAAGGAAAGCCTCGTTCTCCTGTGCCAGCCGCCGAACCATCTCGCGCGACATTCCGGGATCGAAACGCAGATCAAGCAGCTCGCGCGGGGACAGGCTGGCGACCAGATCGGGTCGATAGTTCCGCATCATGCGCAACCATGTGGAGTCGATGAACTGTCCCAGCCCGGCGGCCGATGATCGCGGATTCTTGGCGCGCGCATTGCCCGCGCTTTCCACCTGGATGATCTGACCGATCAGGGCTTCGACGGCATTCGAGGCCATGACCTGACCCGCCGAGCTAAGATAGGACATGGGGTCAACCGGCTGCCCGTCCTTCAGCAATTGGAACACCAGCCCCGTGTCCTGCCCGTCGTCAAGCGGCCGCCCTACGGAACCGATTGCCGTGCCGTGGGAAATCTTTCCGCCCTGTGCGACCTTGCCCGACAGGGATGCCAGCCCCGAATATCGGCTGATCATTCCATTGGGATGGGTAATCTCGACCTGCACCCCGTTTTCGCCCCCGACCGACGCAAGCGTCACCTCGCCATCGCCCGCCGCGACAACCGGACTGCCTGTCGGGGCCGACCAGATAACCCGCCCACGATCTTGCTGCCCCTCGGCGGGCGGCACGAAACGCTGCGACAGGACCCCGGCAACCGGTGCGATCATCTGCAACCCACCTTCGCTTTCCCGAACCCGGGAGCCCGGCGCATAGCACTCGAATCCCTCTTCTTCGTCCGGAACCACATAGCATTCGCGCGCACCCGCCTTGCCAGTCACTCCTATATAAAGGATCGCGCCGGGATCCCCATCGCTGCCCGGAGCATAGATCAGGGTCAGCCGGTCCGATTTGTCGGCATAGCTGTCCAGATCATAGACCTTGGCCATCATCGCGATCGCCTCGCCCGCGACCTGTGTGGGAATATCGTTACGCAACGCAGCGGAATATATCAGGTCAAGCAGACGCTGCTGCCCCGCATCCTGTCCTTCCTTACCCTCACTGGAAAGTGCCTGCTCCAGCAGGGACTGATCCGCCCAGGCATCCGCAGATGGCACGAGTTGCCCTGCGGAAGACATCCCCAATGCGCCGACAAAACCCTCGGCGTCGTAAAGGGCAAGCTGGATGACCTGCCGCTGGCCGCTTTGCATACGATAACGCAGGGCAAGCAGCGAACCTGTTGGCAGCGCCTCCTTCAGCGAAAGCTGATCCCGGATACGCTGCTCCAGATAAGCGGCATTTCCGTCGTCAAAACCGTTACGCTCCAACAATTCGCCAATGGCGACCGGAGCGGTTGTTTCAAGGACGATTTCGCGCCACAGGCTAGTCCGATATGCCGAGTCCCGCAAGAAGACGGTGCTGGATGTCGGCTCCTGCCCCGCATTGAACGCACCGCCAATATTGGTGTCATCCGCAGCGGCATCTATCAGCCGGGCACGATTTCGCTCTGACTGAAACAGCGCGAATTCCTCGCGGGTCGAGGGAAGCGTGGCGACAAGCTGACGATTGCTCAGAACCAGTTCGCTTTCAAGAACCGCAACGGCGCGCAATGCCGCCGGGAGGCGGCGCGTGATTGCAGGATCGGAAGGGACCGGCTTTTCGCGTATCTCTGGCGCCTCGCCATCGTCCGAGGTCGGGATGATCAGCGGATCGCCGGGAATATTGGTAAAGGTGTCCGAACGCACTACCGGCGCGATATCGAACTCGGACTCGACCTGTACAAGTGCTTCATTTTGATCCCCAAACCGAAATAACGCATTAAAATCCGGCTGGAAATATCGGATTCCCAGGAATGCGGCCAATGCAATGGTGGATATGCCTCCGGTCCAGCGGAACAGACGAAGCCGGAAACGACGACGGCGTGCGGCCCGGCCCATCTTCTGAAAGCGCGGGTCGACCCCGATCATCTTGTCACCGGATCGACCCCACCCCCAGCAGGCCGGGGCGCAGGTTGATCGCGCGCGTTGTTGGTGTCGTCGGCTGCGCAGACGCGCTGGCTTCCGGGGCTGCAGCCTGCGCGCGCGGGGCAGTGGGCGCAGGCTGTGAGCGGGTATTGCCGCCGCCGCTGCTTCTGCTTGGCGCCGCCTGAGCAACCGGTTGAATATCGGGGCATTCCACCGCCTCACGGCTGATCATGCCCCGATAAAGTCCGATTTCCGGGGTCGTCGATGCCTGCGCTGCCCCGGCCTCTTCGAAATAACGGCGCAGCGCCGAAGCCGAGCCCGAACCCCAGGCGCCGTCGATGCCGCCGTTATAACAGTTCATCCGCGCCAATTCGGTCTGCATCGCGGCGGCAACCTGTTCTCCCTCCGGATCGAACGCGCCACGGCCAAGAAGGCGGTTGAACATCGCCGGGTCGCGGCGGCGAATTTCTTCCCGTGCCTGATACGGCATCCCAAGCGGTCCCCGCGAATCGGCGGCCACAAGCACCGCCAGATCCCCGACGATGATCGAGGGCTCCGGCGCACCGGGTCGCAGCGCCGCAGCCGCAGCTTCGGGCGCAAAAGCACCGCCGTCGTCTGCGGTGCCGGACGCAATCACCGGATTGGGATCGGCGCTGGCCAGAATAACCGGAGACGCACCCGACGCACGCATCGATTCAGCCGGAAGGGCAGAGATCACCAGCCCGCCCGCAGGCGCCGATGCCGCAAGTGCAGTGGTTTCGCTCAGGCGATAACCGCCTTTCCGAAGCGCCTCGCGCCGCGCTGCGCCTTCTTCCGTGGCGGCGGCGGCGAATGACTGTGCCAGAGATTCGGCATCGCAATTTTCCGCCTTGTCCGGAACGGCAATCGTCACTTGCGAACCGTCGCGCAGGGCCGATTGCATATCGTCAAGATCGACGCTCTGCTGCTGCCATCCGCAATCGTTGACGACAAGCGTCATCGGACGATCCGCGGGCAGATCCGCCAGCATGTCAGGCAGCGACCCGCCCCCATTATCCGGCGCGGTCCCGATATAGATCAGATCCGCCCGCCCGCCGGCCAGTTCATCGACAATTCCTTCGGCTGACACGGCGGCAGCCTTGTCTGCCAGTATTGCAAGCGGCGCGGGCATGGACGCACCCACAATCAGCACAGCCGGATCGGTCTGCGCAAACGCCTGCCGGTCCGCTGTACACAGCATAAGCATGGCAAGTATTCCCACGCTTTCAAACCGCATGAAATGCCCTTTTCCGATCGCCATCTGACTCAATACAGTTCTTGAATATCAGCCACCGCCATTTCATCCAAGCCTCAAACCGGGCGAAGAGAAACGAATACGGTCCAATCCCGGCGTTCACCTGTATCCACTTCCATGAATCTTGCATCCAGAAAACCGCGCAGCAGACAGTTTTCCTGCCCGGTAATCTCGAAACGACGTGGCGCCACGCACATCGGCGTCGTTCCCGACAACACCTCGTTTCCGAAAACATCCGCAGCGAAAACGTAATAATTGCGGTCGCGCAGCGGTTCTCTTTTCAGGACAGCGCATTGATTCGGCGCAACCCGCCACCAGCCATAAGTTATGAAGCCCTCGCCTTCTGGAGCGCCGAAGGCTACGTTCAGCACGTCATATGACTGATTGCATATCCGCATTTCCGCGCGCGCGCCTTGCGGCGACAATATTCCGGCCAGACCAAAGACGGCTGCAAATATCGGTAATATTGATTTCATTTCCTTGACCAGAATAATTGAGCAAATGGTTTGGCCATGATAGGATTACGTTATCAGGGGGTATTTTGTACATGAAACCGATCTTCGTAATAGGTGCAACCATACTTGCTGCAGGTACCGCATTCGGTTTCGCGAAGGCGGTCGATCAGTTGGTATTGCCTTCTGACATCGCCACGCCGGAAACGGGACTCGCGGTCGAGCGCAGCACCAGCCCCGTCCTGCCGCTAAGCGAAATCCGGAAGGGAATCCGTCCGTTAGGCAATGATTCGGCCCGGATACGCGATTTCGCCGATATCCCTGCCGAACCCCCGGCATCGCCCGATCTTCCGCAAACGGAACTGCCGGCTTCAGAAGCGACACCCACAGCCTCACATCCATCCACAGAGGTTGCCGCATTGGATTCCGGCATCCAACCGGCGGCGCCGGTCAATTATTTTGTCGCACCCGGCGGGCAGGATATGTTGTCCGGTTCTCCCGGAACATTTTCCGAAACGGGCTTCCCGGACGAAACGGCCCGTGACAGGTTCGAGAATTTACCCATGATCGGGGTTTATCGCTGAATTTCTACGAAAGGATTATTCATGCGCCTCAGTGCAATCGCGCTGCTTAGTGGTGTCGCTTTGATTTTTGCCGTGCCGGCCTCGTGGTCGCAACCCGCCGAACAGGACACGGAACAAACCAACCAGCCCGAAGCGGCGGCCTCTGTTCCCGAAAGTGATGCCGCCGACAGTGCTGCCCTTGCCAATGGCAGTATCCTTCTCGAATTGAACGGTGCCGCCGCGACCGAGGATAACGGCTGCCGGTTGACGGTCGTGACCACGAACCGGCTTGATCAGGATCTTGATCGGGCGGCATGGCAGGTCGCGATTTTCGATGGGGACGGCTTGGTGAAATCCTTGCCGATTCTCGATTTTGGCGCAATGGTTACCGGCAAGACGAAAGTTGCGATGTTCGAACTGCCCGATCAGCAATGCACGGATATCGGACGAATCGTCGTCAACGACGTCGCCGCCTGCACGACCGGCGATGGCGAAGATTTGCGTGCAGCCTGCCTTGGTGGGCTTGCGACCCAGTCACGCACGGATATCGATTTCGGGCTCTGATCGCTGAAGGCTTTCAAAAATGATTTTTTTCAACGACCTGCCGCTAACCACCAAAGCGGTTTTTGCCGCATTGGCATTGTTGTCCGTCCTGACGCTGACCGTAACCATCTTCAAACTCGTCCAGTTCCGCAGGCTTGGCGTTGGCGGGCACAAGCGTGGAGAAGAGATCCTTGACGACTGGCTGAACGGCCGGCCCGACGAAGCGCAGCGCAAGGCTCAGGCCGGGCAGACGGTTCTGGCCCGGGTACTGGGCGCGGTAATGTCAGGGCTGCGCGCACGCCCATCCGAACCCGGTTACGGCGAAGAACTGGCGCGGCAGGTCGCATTGGCCGAAATGTCCCGCATGGGCGCAAGGATGCGCCTGCTCGAAGCGGTTGTGCAGATGGCGCCGATGCTTGGGCTTCTGGGCACGGTGATCGGCATGATCGATGCGTTCGGCAATCTGGCCCTGAGTCAGGAAGCCACCGATCCCCGGCTGCTGGCCTCGGGCATCTGGACGGCCCTCACCACCACGGCGGCAGGGCTTGCGATTGCGTTGACCGCCTATTTCATCGCGGCGTGGCTGGAAAGCCGGATCGAGGATGAGCGCCAGACCATCGAGCTGGTGATCTCGTCAGCCATTCATGGCCGGATCGCGCAACCGGCCCGCGCCTGAGCCATGGCCGCGACTGGCACATCATATTCGCATCAGGCGGTCCGGGGGCTAGGGCTTCCCCGGCGGCAGGTGCGCTACAGCTTCTCGATGACGCCTTTGGCAGATGTCCTGTTCCAGTTGTTGATCTTCTTCATGCTGTCGTCAAATATCGTTCCCTATTCCATGCTGACCCTGCGCAGCGGCGCATTGGAGGGCGGCAATGCCAACTCGCAGCAAGAGCGGCCGGAAACCACGGCAACCGCTGTCTCATCCACTGCGGTCTGGACCCTGCACCCCGACGGTCTGGTCGCGGGCGGTCAGCGCTTCGGCATGGACAGCCTGCCGTCACTGGCCGAGGCAATCTCGGCACAAGGCACTCAGAATGTGCTGATCGTCGTTCGTTCGGGCATTCGGGTCCAGCAGATCACCACGGTTCTGGAAACCCTGGCGACACAGGGAATCGAGTCGGTTCAGATCGCAAGCGGAGGGTTGGAATGAGCCTGCAACTGCCCGCCCGCAGCTCTGAGCGCCTGCGAATCGACACGTCGCTGGCAATCGTCAATATCGTGTTGCTGCTGATCTTCTTCTTTCTCGTGGCGGGGCAGGAAACCCGCCCGCCCCACGATATCAGCCTGGCCAGGACATCCCAGCTTGCACCCTCGAACCTGCCCTCGCCGCTTCTTCAGATCCGGTCCGAGGAAGACTGGCTTCTCGACGGGCAGCCCATCCTGCCGGATCTGCTTGCCGCGGCCCTGTCGGAATCCGACGAGGTTCTGCATCTCGTCATCGACAAGGAAGCCGATGCGAATCTGCTGATCAAGGTTCTCGACCATCCCGAACTGGTGAACCGTGATGTGCGGCTTGTCACATTGCGCGAGGGACCTGCGCAATGATCGGTGGCACCAGGGGATCGTGGGCGTGGGCACAGGCGGCGCTTTTGTCGGTTTCCCTGCATGGTGCGGCAGCGGCCACACTGATCTATCGCCCGAACTGGAATTTCACGCCGCCGCCCGCGCCTGAAGAAATGCGGCTTGAGGTCACGACCCTCAATCCCGCCGGGAATACTGTCCAGACCCAAACGCTGACCCCGGTTTCCACGCCGGAAACCTCTGCTGCCAGGATTGAACCAGAATTGGCGCGACAGCCGGAACAGGAAGATGTTCTTGCCCGGCTGGAAAACGAAGCCGCAGCGCCGGTGCTGTCGGATACGAGTCTTCCGATGGTTCAGGTGCCTGATGCCGAACCTGAACCCGGGCAAGATGGCGAGGATCAGTCGCAACCCGCTGCCGTGGATACAGCCGCGGCGGATACCGATCCACGCCTTGTCGAATTGTTCGACCGAATCCGTAACCTGTTAACCCAACCCTGTCTGTTGGCGCTGCCCGCCCTGCGCGGCGACAACCAGATCCAGCTTGGCGTCCTTGCCGCAAACGACCGCGAGATCTCGCAGTTGATGGACAGATTGACGGACGGTCTGGCTACTCAGGTGACCGAAGCGGCGGTTCTGCTGGATCAGCGGCAATGCCCGGGGCTGGCATTCGCCCGTCGCGATCCGCGTTATCCTGTGCTTGGCCTTGGCATACAGCTTGAAAGTCAGGATGTATCCAGCGGCGCATCTCTGCAGGGGCAGATATCCGGGGGGACCGGCTGGTATAACACCCTGCTTCTTGTGGATGACAACGGTGTCGTGCATGATCTGCGGCGCTTTCTGATCCGCTCGGCCGACCGGATCCGTTTCGAGGTGCCGATCGCGCGCTCTGGCGCCGCACGGGATACCCATCAGCTTGTGGTGGCCATTGCCACGCCCAACCGTCCGGAAACGGTTTCCCGGCTATCCGGCGAAACCGCCGAGCGTTTCTTCGATGCCCTCATCCGCGAAGTCGGACAAGAGGCAATGATCGGGGTCAGCAGCATCTATGTTCGCTGACCCATTTGCGTCCACGGCCTTGGCGGCACTCACATCCGGTTGTGGCGGATCGGCCATCTGTCCGGGCGAAATCGCGACAGGGATCACCGCATGAACGGACCCATTGCCGCACTCCCTTGCCAATCCCGTTTCATCCGGGAAAATTGTGCTACGCCGAGCCGGTATTCAACGGCCGGACATATTTTCGGAGTGCATTTCTTATGACTTATTGTGTCGGGCTGAAGCTGGATGCCGGCCTTGTTTTACTATCGGATACGCGCACCAATGCCGGGCTGGACAATATCGCCAGCTATCGCAAGACATTCTTTTTCGAAACCCCCGGCGAACGCGTGATCGCCATCATGACCGCCGGCTCGCTTTCGGTGACGCAGACCACGATCGCGCGGTTGGAGGAAGCGGCCGAGGATGCAGACGATGCGAATTCGGTTCTGAATGCGCCCTCGATGTTGCGCGTCGCATCGATCATCGGCGAAACGCTGGCCCGGACCCGCCGCGAGATCGTCGAGCAGCATCGCGATCTCAGCCAACAAGCCTCCGCCAGCATGATCGTTGCCGGGCAGCGCAGGGGTGGCGACATGCGGATGTTCCTGATCTATCCCGAGGGCAATTTTATCGAGGCGACCGAAGATACCCCGTTCCTTCAGATCGGCGAACATAAATACGGCAAGCCGATCCTCGACCGGGTAGTCCGGCGCGACACCAGTCTGGCGGATGCGCAGAAGGCGGTTCTTCTGTCGATGGATTCGACCCTGCGTTCGAACCTGTCGGTCGGAATGCCGCTGGATCTGAGTGTTATCAAGCGGGATGCCTGCGCCATATCCCTGAAGCGCCGTATCGAAGAGGGCGACCCCGATTTCATGAAGATGAGCGCAGCCTGGTCCGCCGCCCTGCGCGACAGCTTTACCAGGATCGAGGTCTGATCCAACCCGGCGCCCTGCCCCGCCAAGATCTCATCTTGCGGGGGAATGCGGGCGGGGATAGCTTCTGCCGATGCGCAATCCGCTGCCTCGTTTCATCGCTGCGTCCGGCCTGACCAATATGGGCGACGGGATCGCCCTTGTCGCCTGGGCATGGCTGGCGACCCAGCTGACACGTGATCCGCTGCTGATCGCACTTGTGCCGGTGGCGCTCAAGGCGCCGTGGTTCCTGTTCTCGCTACCTGCCGGGCTGCTGATCGACCGGACCGACCGCCGCCGGGTAATCCTTGCCGCCGATGCGATCCGGCTGATTGCCTACGCGGCTGCGGCGGTTGTGGTCTGGCTGGCCCTGCCGCTGAACCCGCCGCCGCTGCGCGGCACCGACCAGCCGGGGCTTTTCGTGCTGATCGCCATATGTGCCGTTACGGTGGGAGCAGCCGAGGTTCTGCGCGACAATGCTGCCCAGACGCTTTTGCCCGCATTGATCCCGGAACAGCATCTCGAACGGGCGAATGGCCGTCTGTGGTCGGTCGAGATGGTGATGAACATGTTCGTGGGCACGGCGCTGGCAGGGGTTCTGATCGGGATTTCCCTCGCCCTGCCCTTTGCCGTCAACGCCGCTGCCATGGCGGTGGCGATACTGCTGATCCTTAGCCTGCATGGCGATTTTCGCGCCGATACCTCGGATAATTCCACCCGCACCCGCAACTGGCGGGCGGAACTGCGCGAGGGGCTGACCTTCCTGCTAAGTCAGCCGATCCTGCGCGGTCTTGCCATCCTGACCGGCTTCTTCAACTTCGCCTTCGAGGCGATGATCGTCACGCTGGTCCTGATCGTGCAAGAGCGGCTGCAGCTTGGCCCGCTGGCGATCTCGGCGATCATGGCCTCGGGCGCGGTCGGCGGCGTGCTGGCCGGCACGATCAATGACCGGATCGTTATCCATTACGGGCGCAGCCGGGTGCTGCAGGCGGCAATGATATCGACCTTTGCCTTTCCGCTTACGGTTCTGCTGGCTGGTACCGGGAAGGGCGCTCTGATCTTGATTTGCGCGGGTTTCTTCGTCAGCGAGTTCATGGGCATCCTGTGGAACACGGTTTCCATCACCTACCGCCAGCGGCACATCCCCCGCCGGTTACTGGGCCGCGTCAACTCGGCCTATCGGTTATTCGCCGTCGGCATGGCCCCTCTGGGCATGCTGACCGCCGGTTTTCTGACCCGAGGCACCGCCGAGTTGTTCGGGCGCGAAACCGCATTGCTGACACCCTTCTGGCTGGCCATTCTCGTTTTCGCCGGACTAAGCGTGGTTTACTGGCGTTTCCTGAACCGCAGTTTCACCTGACCCGATCGGGCCATCAGCGGACAATCCTGAAATCCCGTGCCGGTTCAGATGCTTTTCCGGAAACTTATTGAGCGCGTGCCTGCCCCGCGTTAAGCAGGCCATGAGCAAGCCGGGGGAGCAGATGGCCAACAATAGCAGACACACAAGAACCACACCCGAAGAAGCGCTCGCTTACCACATGGAGCCGCATCCGGGGAAATTCGAGGTGATCGCCTCCAAGCCGATGACCACGCAGCGGGACCTGTCTCTGGCCTATTCCCCTGGCGTTGCTGTTCCCGTGCAGGCGATCGCGGATCAGCCCGAAACGGCCTATGACTATACCACCAAGGGCAATATGGTTGCGGTCATCTCGAACGGAACGGCCATCCTGGGGATGGGCAATCTGGGCGCGCTGGCCTCGAAACCGGTGATGGAGGGCAAGGCGGTGCTGTTCAAGCGTTTTGCCGATGTGAACGCCATCGATATCGAACTGGACAGCGAGGATCCCGAAGAGATCATCAATGCCGTCAAACTGATGGGGCCGAGTTTCGGCGGGATCAATCTTGAAGATATCAAGGCGCCGGAATGCTTCATCATTGAACAACGCCTGAAAGAGATCATGGATATCCCGGTTTTCCATGACGATCAGCACGGCACGGCGGTGATCTGCGCGGCGGGACTGATCAATGCGCTGGAACTGTCGGGCAAGAAGATCGAGGATGTACGGATCGTTCTGAACGGCGCGGGCGCGGCGGGAATCGCCTGCCTGGAATTGCTGAAATCCATGGGCGCACGGCATGAAAACTGCATCCTGTGCGACACCAAGGGAGTGATTTATCAAGGCCGGACCGAAGGCATGAACCAATGGAAATCGGCCCATGCGGTGGTGACCGAGGCCCGGACGCTGGAAGATGCCATGAAAGGCGCGGATGTCTTTCTGGGCGTGTCGGTCAAGGGGGCGGTGACGCCGGACATGGTCGAAAGCATGGCCGAGAATCCGGTCATCTTCGCCATGGCCAATCCCGATCCCGAGATCACCCCCGAAGAAGCCCACGCCGTTCGCGCCGATGCGATCGTTGCAACGGGCCGAAGCGATTACCCCAATCAAGTCAATAACGTGCTGGGCTTTCCTTATCTGTTTCGAGGGGCTTTGGACATTCATGCCCGCGCGATCAACGATCAGATGAAGATCGCCTGCGCCGAAGCGCTTGCCCGTCTTGCCCGCGAGGATGTTCCCGACGAGGTTGCCGCCGCCTATGGCCGCAAGCTGCAATTCGGGCGCGATTACATCATCCCGACGCCATTCGATCCGCGGCTGATCCATGTGGTCCCGCCCGCAGTCGCAAAAGCCGGGATGGATACGGGCGCGGCCCGCCGCCCGATCATCGATATGGACGGGTATATCCAGTCCCTGAAGGCCCGGATGGATCCGACAGCGGCGATATTGCAGGGCATGCATGCGCGGGCGCGGAATAGCCAGGCGCGAATGATCTTTGCAGAGGGCGACGATCCGCGCGTGCTGCGCGCCGCCGTTGCCTGGCAGCGGGGCGGTATGGGGCAGGCACTGGTCGTCGGCCGCGAACATGACGTGAAGGAAAAGCTGGAGGCTGCCGGGCTTGGCGATGCCGTGCGCGAGATCGCCGTGGTCAATGCCGCGAATTCCCGCCATCAGGAGGCATATCAGAATTTCCTCTATGCCCGGCTGCAGCGGCAGGGAATGGATCGCGAGGACACCAACCGTCTGGCCAATCGCGACCGGCATGTATTCGCGGCGCTCATGCTTGCGCATGGGCATGGCGACGGGTTGGTGACGGGCGCAACCCGCAAAAGCGCGCATGTGCTGGATCAGATGGGACAGGTCTTCGATCTGCGCCCGGAAGATGGCGTCGTCGGCATCACGGCCGTTCTGCACAAGGGCCGGATCGTGCTCATCGGCGACACTCTGGTTCATGAATGGCCCGAGGCGGACGATCTTGCCGATATCGCCACGCGCGGGGCAGCCGTCGCGCGCGGACTGGGGCTTGAGCCTCGCGTGGCCTTTCTGTCATTCTCGAATTTCGGCCATCCTCTCAGCGAACGCGCCATCAAGATGGCCAAAGCCCCGACAGTTCTGGACGCGCGCAAGGTCGATTTCGAATATGAGGGCGAAATGACTGTGGATGTCGCCCTGAACATGGAAGCGGCGGCGCGTTATCCTTTCAGCCGTCTGACCGGCCCGGCGAATATTCTGGTCATGCCTGCCCGTCACTCGGCCTCGATCTCGGTCAAGCTGATGCAGGAAATGGCGGGCGCAACCGTAATCGGCCCAATCCTGACAGGCGTGTCCAAGCCGATCCAGATATGCTCGACCAGTTCGACCGTGAATGACATCCTGAACATGGCGGCGATTTCGGCCGGCGGTCTGGGCGCGATTACGTAAGCGGCCTCAGGTCCTTTGTGGCAAGGGCATACCGGTTGCAGGGGCGGCTGCGGGATCGATCCCGTGCCGCTCGGCCGTCCGCGCCAGCCAGGAACCGGGCGGCGGCAGGCCGTTCCAATGCGTGACCATAGCCCGTTTCGTATAGCCGAAGATATGAACCGACTGAGTGTTATCGGCCACGATTCCTCGATCGGACATGCCCGGCGTCCATAATCTGGATAATGTCTGACGGAAAAGCGGGTAGAATACGGATTTCGGCAATGCCCGCTCGAATTCCCCGCATTGCTGCAGCGCATAGGTCAGAAGACGCGGACCCGTATCACCCCAGTTCAAGCTGTCAGGGCCAAGTGTCCCCTTCTTCCGGCGCTGCTGGATCAGGAACGGCTTGACCCATGGCGGTTCCAGTATTTCGGCACTCAGAAACTCATCCATCCATAATAATGTCGGCGATTCCGGTGGAAGCGCCATCACGCCGGACAAGACGCCCCCTTCACCGTTCAGACCGAACCCATAGCCGCCTTCAAGCTCGAACGGGCGAACGCAATATGCATCCGCATCGACCCAGACCACCTGCCGCTTGCGCAGCAGCGCCACCCGGAACAGATCGGACCATACCGCCAGTTCCTTGCGCGTCGGCGGGTCCGAGACGAAAGCGGGCTTTGGCATGATCTCGGCGGCATCGGCGATCCGTGCGCCCTCGGGGATGCCGGCGACAGGCTCGGCAAGGTAAATGGTGAAATCGCATCCCTGATCGAGATAAGAGCGGATCACCATCTGCTCGACAAAGGAAATCGGCTCGCCGGCCCAGAATGTCGCGACGGGCAAGGTCCAGCCTGTCATTGCCGCCCCCGCTCTTCCGCCAGATCGAACTGCCGCTGCCGTTCGCGGAAACGTTCCCGATCGGCCTCGTCATATTCATGCAGGCAGCGATGGCAGCTTACGCCCTCTTCGTATTCGGGACGACTGGCATCCTCGGGCGCAAGCGGTCGGCGGCAGGCATGGCACAGGCTGTATCCGCCTTGCTCAAGCCCGTGTTTCAGGCTGACGCGGCGATCGAATACGAAGCATTCACCCCGCCAAAGACTGTCTTGCTCGGGGATATCTTCCAGATATTTCAGAATACCGCCTTTGAGGTGAAAGACCTCTTCGACACCCTGCGACAACAGGTAATTCGTTGATTTCTCGCAGCGGATTCCACCGGTGCAGAACATGGCGATGCGCTTGCCCGCAAAGCGATGCGCGTTTTGCTGCCACCATTCCGGGAATTCGCTGAAAGATTTCGTCGCCGGATCGGCTGCGCCGGCGAATGTGCCGATGGCGGTTTCATAATCGTTGCGCGTATCGATCACCGCAACATCCGGGGCCGAGATCAATGCATTCCATTCCGCAGGCTCGACATAATGCCCGACGGCAGCGGTCGGATCGACATCCGGCTGTCCCATGGTGACGATTTCGCGTTTAAGGCGCACCTTCATCCTGCCAAAAGGCATCTCATCCGCAGTGCTTTCCTTCCACTCAAGCGTCCCGCATCCCGGCAGGCCGCGAATGTAGGAAAGGACAGCGTCAATGCCTGCGCGGCTTCCGGCGATGGTTCCGTTTATTCCTTCGCGAGCCAGCAGAAGCGTACCGCGAATGCCGTGCCGTTCACAGGTCTCGAGTAACGGTGCGCGAAGGCCCGCAGGCTCGCTGAAGCGGGTGAAGTGGTAAAGGGCGGCAACAATCAGCATAGGCGGGGCATATGCCAGCCCGATATCGCAAGGCAAGGGGGAATGCTTCATTGACGGCCATCCTGTCATTTTCTACCAATATGGCAATCAACCGGAGGCTTATATGCCCAAAGCTCTGATCGTCATCGACATGCAGAACGATTTCTGCCCCGGCGGGGCGCTCGCCGTTTCCGGCGGAAATGAAATCCTGCATCCGATCAATGCGTTGATGGATGAAGTCGATGCGGTCATCCTGACGCAGGACTGGCATCCCGCCGATCATAGCAGCTTTGCGCGAAATCATCCCGGGGCCGAGCCGTTCAGCATGACCGAAATGCCCTATGGTCCACAGGTCCTTTGGCCCGCCCATTGCGTGATCGGCAGCGAAGGAGCCGCTTTTCACTCTGCCCTGAACATTGATCGCGCCGATCTGGTGATCCGCAAGGGTTTTCGAAGCGAAATAGACAGTTACTCTGCTTTCTTCGAAAACGATCACAAGACCCCGACCGGTCTTGCAGGTTATCTGCGCGAACGTGACCTGCTTGATCTGACATTCGTCGGGCTGGCGCATGATTTCTGCGTGGCATGGAGCGCGATAGATGCCGCCGGGCTGGGCTTTACCGCCAGCGTAGCCGAGGCGGCAACCCGCGCGATTGATCTTGACGACAGCCTTGCGAAAGCCCGGAAGGATATGCGCGACGCGGG
Source organism: Paracoccus onubensis (assembly GCF_003591515.1). Classification (GTDB taxonomy): domain Bacteria; phylum Pseudomonadota; class Alphaproteobacteria; order Rhodobacterales; family Rhodobacteraceae; genus Paracoccus; species Paracoccus onubensis. The sequence goes on along the minus strand of NZ_QZCG01000002.1, from coordinate 81,255 downwards.
GGTCACACTTCGTTAACCAAGCGATCGCGCTTGCATTCCTTAACCCTGACATGCACCAAGGAAAAACCATCCGAGGAGTCCGCTCATGGTCGATATTGCCACGCGCGTATATAATCACAAATGGAAGATCGACCCGATCGTGCGCTCGCTGATCGACGATGACTTCTACAAGCTGCTGATGTGCCAGTCGGTCTTTCGCAACCGCCCGGATACGACGGTCAGTTTCAGTCTGATCAACCGCAGCACCGATGTCCGTCTTGCCGAACTGATTGATGAAGGTGAATTGCGTGAACAGCTTGATCACGTGCGGGGCCTGTCGCTGACGCGCGGCGAAAGCACATGGCTGCGGGGCAATACATTTTACGGTAAGCGCCAGATGTTCCGCCCCGATTTCATGGAATTCCTCGAGGGGCTGCGCCTTCCCCCCTATCACCTTGAAACAAGGGACGGCCAATATGAGCTGACTTTCGAAGGCCGCTGGCCCGAGGTGATGCTGTGGGAAATTCCGGCGCTCGTCATCCTGATGGAACTGCGCTCGCGCGCGGTGCTGAAGGATATGGGCCGGTTCGAATTGCAGGTTCTCTATGCCCGCGCCATGACCCGCGTCTGGGAAAAGATCCAGACGCTGCGGGAATTGCCCGATCTGCTGATCGCCGATTTCGGCACAAGACGGCGGCACAGTTTCCTGTGGCAGGACTGGTGCGTGCAGGCCATGATCGAAGGGCTGGGGGATCGCTTTACCGGCACCTCGAACTGTCTGATCGCCATGCATCGCGATATCGAGGCGATTGGCACCAATGCCCATGAATTGCCGATGGTTTATGCCGCCCTGGCCAGGAATGATGACGAATTGCGGCGCGCGCCTTATGATGTGCTTGCCGATTGGCATGAAGAACATGACGGCAATCTGCGCATCATTCTGCCGGATACCTATGGCAGCGAGGGTTTTCTGGATCACGCGCCGGACTGGCTGGCAGGCTGGACCGGGATCCGCATCGACAGCGGCGATCCGGCAGAGGGGGCGGAAACCGCGATTCGCTGGTGGAAAGAGCGTGGCGAGGATCCTCGCGAGAAGCTGGTGATCTTTTCCGACGGGCTGGATGTCGAGAAAATCGTTGAGTTGCACCGGCAATTTCACGGTCGCGTCAAGGTCAGCTTCGGCTGGGGCACCCTGCTGACCAATGATTTTCGCGGGCTGGTGCCGGGCGACGGACTGGCCCCGTTCAGCCTGGTTTGCAAGGCGGTTGCGGCGAATGGAAAACCAACGGTCAAACTGTCGGACAACCCGGCCAAGGCCATGGGGCCGGAAGAGGAAGTCGCTCGTTACAAACGGGTCTTCGATGTTGGCCAGCAGGTCGCTCAGAAAGTGATCGTGTAACCGGCAGCGACTGGCATCTGCGGAAGCATAAAGCTTTAACGAACGACCGGGCCAGAGCATGTCACGCCTGCCCGTATTCGCTTCCCCTCCCTCTGCTTCTTCTTTGTCCAAATACCTTGGGGGTCGCCGACGGGCCGCGCCACTGGTTCGAGAGACCTGCCGGCGACGGGGCACCGCCCCCGGCCATCGCGGGACGCAAGCAACCTGCGTTTCCGATTCAGCACGATATGCTCTAGGTCCGCATCACCAGCGCAATCACCAGATAGCTTGCGGCACCGAGCAAGGCGGTCACCGGCACTGTCACGACCCAGGCAGCGGTGATCGTGATCACATGACTGCGGCGGATCAGCAGGCGACGGCGATTTTCTTCGGCGGGCAGGTCCGGGCGGCGACGCTTTCCGTCAAGCCATTCGCGGGCAAAACCCACACCGAAAATTCCTCCGATCGCGATATGGGTCGTCGAAACCGGCAGTCCGGCGGCAGCGGCAAACAATACGGTCGCCGCAGTCGCCAGAGAAACGCAGAAGGCCCGAACCGGATTCAGCCTGGTGATCCCGCTCCCGACCATGACAACCAGCCGCCTTCCGAACAGCAGCGTGCCAACCGCAATGGCCAGCCCTGCCATCAGCAGGATCGTGATCGGCACCTGCATCGCCTCGCTTGTCCCGGCACGTGGCAGGATAACCGATAACGGACCCGCGACATTACCGACATCATTCGCTCCGTGGGCAAAGCCCATGATCACCACGGCCATAAGCAACGGCGGTCCGAACAATGGCTTCATTCGTGGCTTTTCCGGATTCGCAGCGATCTCGCCCCGAAGCTGCCGCAAGGTCAGCCACGCCATCGGCAGCCCGAACGGCAGCGCTCCAAGAACTACCGGCAGTGGCCAGATTCCTATCCGCAGCGCCAAAAGCAGCGCCAGATAGGCAAGAAACAGCGCCGCCATCACCCCGACCAGAAACGGCAACCATCTTAGCGCGGCTGCCGCGCGGTCCGGAGCATCCCGGACGCTGACGGTCACAAAGGCGAGAAGCGCAGCCGCAAGAGCTCCGGCCGCAAGTGGCGAAATGATCCACGCGGTCGCGATGATCATGAGATTGTTCCAATGGACCGCCGCAAAGCCAAGCGCGGCGATACTGGCGCCAGCGATGGCGCCGACGATCGAATGCGAGGTACTGACCGGAAGTCCCGCACCGGTCGACAGCGTTATCCAGAATGCCGCGCCGATCAGGGCAGCCACCATCAACATCTGCGCGTCCAGGCGAGAGGCAAGATATTGAGACTCGAAAATTCCACCGGCGAGGCGATGAGTGACCGCGGCGCCGGCAAGACTTGCGCCGGCGATTTCTGCCAGCGCCACAAGGATCAAACCCGGAACAAGACTGATCGCCCCGGCCCCCACAGCCGGACCCAGCGAGTTCGCCACATCGTTCGAACCGATCGCCAGTCCAAGCCAGCACGCCACGATCAGCCCCGCGCCCAGCCCGGTACTATACGGCTCCAGCCCCAGCCCCCCCATCAGGAGGATCAGCACCACAACGCAGAACAGGACAACAAGGCCAAGCCGCAATACCGGACGGAATGCCTGGCTTTGTGCGGCTTCGGCATGGGTGATCCGGCCCAGATCCTTGTCCAGGATGTGAAAGCCGGATTTCATGCGGATTGCACTCCTTTACCACCCTCGCATGTTATCGTTCATCCGGCTTCGATGCCGGTTTGATCGTCCCTAGCGCAGTCTGCCCTAGCTCGGCGCCGCAGACAATCCGCGTAAAATGGTTTTCAGGCCGGGTTCGGCCACTGCGGCTTCGGCCTCGATTGGCGTGAACCACTGGCGTTCGCGCTCTGCCGCCTCGGGGAATGCGTCCTGCAAGGCTGTGACCTTCAGGGCATAGACCGCGACATCGACGGGTACGGAAAAGCCACTCTCCTGCGCTTTGTCATAGCGATAGCGACCCAGTTCGGCATCGGAAACCTGCCCCTCCACCCCTGCTTCTTCCCATGCCTCGCGGGCAGCGGCACCGGCCAGGCTGCGCCCCGCCATCGGCCAGCCCTTCGGAATGACCCATCGCCCTGTTCCCCGGCTTGTGATCAGCAGAACCTTACCCGAGTCGGGATCACGGCAAACGGCACCGACCTGCAAGGAACGTGGTCGCTTGCCGAACAGCAATCTGATCGATCTGAGCAAAGCGTTCATTCGTCCGTCTCCACCCTGCCCCGCAACGTCTTGACCTGCCCGCGCACCGTCTTGGCCTTAAGCCGCCGTTTCTTGCTGGCAAGCGTCGGGCGGGTCGCGATGCGGCGTTTCGGCGCGACCAATGCGTTCCGGATCAGCTCTGCCAGGCGCTCGCGTGCGATGGCACGGTTCCGCGACTGGCTGCGAGTTTCCTGCGACTGGATCACGACGGCCCCGTCCGACGTCCACCGGCGCCCCGCCAGACGCCGCAGCCGCCGCTTGACCTGATCGGAAAGATTCGGCGAACGCTCTGCCTCGAAACGCAGTTGAACCGCGGTTTCGACCTTGTTGACATTCTGACCGCCAGGCCCCTGAGCCTGAATAAACTGTTCGGACAATTCCCACTCTTCAATAACCAAATTCTCGGTGACATAGATCATGATAGCTTGATATGGCAGCTTCTTCGATAATTCCAAGCATCAATTGCGACGGAATACCGTCGAAATGCAGCATCCCCGCGCTCCGCCGTTCTGCCGGACATCGCCGAGGGCGGATTTCCGCGGGTCTTCGCGCTTTAACTCGTATCGAGAATAGGACATATAGTCCGCGAATCCGAGGACCAAGGCAGGAAGTCCAGATCATGAAGATAGTCATCCTTGGCGGCGACGGTTTTTGCGGCTGGCCCACAGCCCTGCATCTGTCCGGATGCGGACATGAAATCATCATCGTCGACAATCTCAGCCGCCGCGCCATCGATCTTGAACTCGAGGTCGAAAGCCTGACGCCCATCAGCCCGTTGGGCGAGCGGTTGCGGGTCTGGAAGGATCTGACCGGCAATGAAATCCGGTCTCTCAATTTCACCGTGGGCAAGCATTACCATCGCCTGTTGACCCTGTTCAAAGAAGAACGGCCCGACGCGGTCATCCATTTCGCCGAACAGCGCGCCGCGCCCTATTCGATGAAATCGAGCTATCACAAGCGTTACACGGTCAATAACAACCTGAACGCCACCAATGACGTTCTGGCCGCGATCGTGGAATCCGGGCAGGATATTCATCTGGTGCATCTGGGCACGATGGGGGTTTACGGCTACGGCACCGCCGGAATGAAAATCCCCGAGGGCTACCTGAAGGTGAAGGTGGAAACGCCGGAGGGGGACGCCGAGCAGGAAATCCTGTATCCGACCAATCCCGGCTCGATCTATCACATGACAAAAAGCCAGGATCAGCTGTTCTTCGCCTATTACAACAAGAACGACCGAGTCCGGATCACCGATCTGCATCAGGGCATCGTCTGGGGCACTCAGACCACGGAAACCCGGATGGACGAGCGGCTGATCAACCGTTTCGACTATGACGGCGATTACGGCACTGTGCTGAACCGTTTCATCATGCAGGCGGCCATCGGCTATCCGATGACGGTTCATGGCACTGGCGGGCAGACGCGGGCTTTCATCCATATTCAGGATACCTGCCGCTGTATCGAACTGGCTCTGCGGAACGCGCCGGCCAGCGGCGACCGTGTACATATCCTCAACCAGATGACCGAGACCCACCGCGTCCGCGATCTGGCGCAGATGATCCACGATGGCACCGGGGTCGAGATCGCCTATCTGGACAATCCGCGCAACGAGGCGGCAGAAAACGATTTGCATGTCGTCAACGACCGGTTCATCGGCATGGGACTTGATCCGATCCGGCTGGAAGCCGGACTCATGGAGGAAGTGAGTTCCATTGCCCGGAAATATGCCGATCGCTGCAACAGGAGCAAGATTCCCTGCGTCTCACGCTGGAGTTGAACGCGCCTGCATCTGTTGCCACTGCCTCCAGAGTCATTCAAGACAATCGAACAGGTCTTGTTTTTCTGTAAGAAAATCCGCGTGACAGGGGTTTTCGACCAGCATGTCCTTGCCCGCCGGTGGTCACAATAGCACCGGATTCGCAGCTTGGGGTTGCGTTGTTCGCGTTCCGCCGTACAATCATCTCACGATAGGTGGATACTGCATGGGGGAGCAGTGCCGCATTTGACGTCATTGTCCGGGGAGGAGACATAATGACTGCCGCAGCTATGCAGGCCAGAACGCTGCATTCGCCACGACCCAGCGCCGATCAGGTCAAGGAAATTCTGATCGTCGATGACCACCCGTTAATGTGCGATGCTCTGGCTCTTACGCTCAAGATCAGCTTTGGTCTTAAACATGTCCGTACCGCTCGCAGCCTTGAGGCTGCGATCGAACAAATCAAGATGCAGGGCGCGCCCGACGCGGTAATCCTTGATCTGAATCTGCCCGATGCGCGCGGGGCCGAAGGTATCGTCACCCTTCGCCGCCAATTGCCCGAGGTGCCGATCACCATGATCTCGGCCGATCTGGAAGATGCAATGATCTCGACGGCCATGGCCGCGGGCGCACAGGGTTATATCAGCAAATCGCTTAGCCGCGAGGCGTTGGTGGACAGCCTGCGCCGAATGTGGGACGGCGAATTCGTGACGCCCGATTGCTATCAACCCGAACAGGCCGGGGCCGAGGACGAGGCGCGGGCGGAACTGGCTCGCCGCTTTGCCACGCTGACCCCGCAACAGATGCGCATCCTGCGACTGATCTGTCAGGGCAAGGCGAACAAGGAAATCAGTTACGAATTGTCGATTGCCGAGGCCACGGTGAAAACCCACATCACGGCGATCATGTCCAAGATCAATGCCCGCCGCCGTACTCAGGCGGTCTTGCTGGCCAATTCGATCAGGTTGTTCGAGGCCTGCTGATGAATACCGGCCCGGCTACGAAGGAGGACGTCGCCGGACCGGTGGCCGTGCAGGCCAGTCGTGAAGCCCCCGATCTGGCGGATCAGCTTCTGGCAGGCCTGCACGCCATTGCGCCGGGGCTTGTACTTGTCTTTGGCGCCGCCCATGAACGGCTGGGCAAGCTGGGCCAGGCCCTGCGCGCTTCACTTCCGGCGGAATGTGTCATATGCGGCTGCTCTTCGGCCGGGGAAATCGGGCCGTCCGGCTACAGTTCCGACAGTGTGGTTGCCATCGGCTTTCCCAAAAGCAGTTTCCGTGCCCATTCCATCACCCTGCGCAATCTTGCGACATTGCCCGTTTCCGAATGGATGACACTGCTGCGCAGGATGCATAAGGGGTTTGCCCCTGCCCCGGCGCGCTCGTTATTTGGGATCCTGCTGGTCGATGGCGTCTCGGGACAAGAGGATGCGCTGGTCTCGACCATCGAGGCCGCCCTGCCCGCCGTTCCCGTCATGGGCGGCTCGGCCGGCGACGGACTGGATTTCCGGCACACGAGTCTGCTGGCCGGGGACGAGGTTTTCAGCAATGCGGCGGTTTTTCTGCTGGTGGAAACCGACCTTGCCATCAGCGAAGTGAGTTTTGCGCATTTCAGCCCGACGGAAACCCGCGCCGTCGTCACCGCTGCGATTCCGGATAAACGCCGCATCGTGGAACTGAATGCCGAACCGGCAGCCGAGGAATATGCCCGCATTGCCGGTATCGCGCAGCAGGATCTGACACCCACCGAATTCGCCCGGCACCCGCTGATGGTGCGTATGGGCAAACATCACCATGTCCGCGCGATCAGTGCATTGACCGAGGATGGAGGATTGTCGCTGATGTCCTCGATCGATACCGGAACGGTTCTGACGCTTGGCCGCAGCGATGACATGACCCAGGGCTTCGCCGAAGTGCTGGAAAGCCTGCCCCGTCCGCCGCTGATGGTGCTTGGTTTCGACTGTATCCTGCGGCGGCTTGCGCTTGAACGCGCCGGGCTGATGAATACCATGTCCGAGATGTTCAGGCGTTACCGGGTCGCCGGGTTCAATACCTATGGGGAGCAGCACAGCGGCATGCATGTCAACCAGACATTCGTCGGCATGGCCTTCCTGCCCCCCGCCTCCGACAATGAGACCCATGATGCTGCGTGAAGGCGATCCGCCGCTCAGGCAGATCGAGAAACTGCAACGCATCAACAGCGTATTGATCAACCGGATCGACCGGCTCGAGGAAACCCGCGGTTCCGCATGGTCGATGTTTCAGGCCGCCGTCGCATTGGAGCAAGAGGTTCTGGCCCGCACCAGACAGCTTGAGCAGGCGATGGCCGACCTGTCGCAGCGCAACCGCGAACTGGCCGTCGCCCGCGCCGCCGCCGAAGAGGCGAACCGCTCGAAGACCCGCTTCCTGCGCGCGGCAAGCCATGATCTGGTTCAGCCCCTGTCAGCCGCGCGGCTGTTCCTGTCGGCCCTGACGGACACTCCGATGGACGAGCAGCAGAAGGAACTGACCGAACGCCTGTCAGGGGCATTCGAATCGGTCGAACAGTTGATGCATGCCGTGCTTGATATTTCACGGCTGGACAGCCAGCGGATCGAGTTTCACCGTCAGCCCGTCCCGCTGGGCGAGCTGTTCCGCCGTCTGGCTGCCGAATTCGCACCGATGGCCGAAGCAAAGGGCCTGCGGCTCAGCTTCGTTCCGACAACTGCCGTCGTCGAAAGTGACCCGGTGTTCCTGCGCCGGATTGCGCAGAATCTGGTCTCGAATGCGATCAAATACACCAATCGCGGCGGTGTGGTGGTCGGGGTGCGCCGCAGCGGTGAAACCGGTTGGCTTTGCGTGTTCGATACCGGTGTCGGTATTCCGGCAGTCGACAGGAATCGGATCTTCGACGAGTTCCAGCGGCTTGGAAACGATGCCGGTACTCCGGGTATGGGGCTGGGCCTGTCCATTGTGCGCCGCGCCTGCAACAAGCTTGGCCATCGCATCAGCCTGAGCTCCGAAGCCATGCGCGGCACCCTGTTCCGCATCGCGTTGCCACTTGTCCATGGCGATTACGAGCGTCACCCGCAGCCGAATACCGCCACGAACCAATTGCTGCGCGGACGGGTCGCCCTTGTCGTCGAGAATGATCTTGCGGTGCGCCGGGGTTACGAGATGATCCTCTCCGAAACGTTGGGCATGGTCGCGAGGGTCACCGGGGGCACGGCGGAAGCCCTGGCGACAATGGGGGACGAGCCGCCGGACATCGTCATCGCGGATTACAATCTGGAAGGTGGTGATACCGGTCTCGCCGCCATCGCGGCACTTCGCAATGAAGCAGGCCGGTATTTGCCTGCAATGGTCGTGACCGCTCATCGTGATCCCGAGATCGCACGACGCTGTACAGAAATGAAAATTCCGCTCGTGGAAAAACCCGTGCGGCCATCGGAACTCAGCGAAATCCTGATCCGGCTGCTTAGCTGATCCTGCGACCAAGGGATTAGGTAGGGCCATGCGGGGCTTGCTCTTCCGGGCGCAGGGCGCAAATCTTGCGCTTGGGGAAGAGAGCTTAATCACGTGCAAATGTCTTGCATTGCCGCCGCATCTCGGAATGTCGTGTATTTGCGACGTCACGGGTTTCGCGCGCCATCATGGAGGAAATTATAATGATCCGCAGCATCGCCACGATCTTCTTGCTGGGACTGTCGGCAGGCGGCCTTGCGGCTACCTCTCTGACTGCAGGCGAAGCCGGAGATGCCGTTTTTGCGGAACGGGGCCCGTGGTCGGTTTCGGATGAAGGGCTGAACTGGTCGATGCATGTCGAGGGTCCCGACATGGCCGGTTTTCTACCGGTGGAAGCGGGCTCGGTCATTTTGCATGAATTCACCGATCCAACCGACAACAAGCCCGCCCTTCAACTGACCGAGAAAACTGACAACCGGACCCGCAAGATCGGGCCATTCCCCATCTCTGGCGGAGATCCGGTGCTGACCTTCTTTTTGGAACAGACCACCCGCGACATCGCGAAACTGACCGGTGGTAGCCCTTTCTATATCCGCAACCGCATAAAGGAAGCGCTGTTCGAAAGCGGCAAGATCACACAGGATGACGACAACAGGACGGCAAGCTTTCAACCCCTGCGGGATGATCCGAATGCCAGCCAGATGAATGGCTTCGAGACGCTGACCCTGACTTTCGTGCTGGGTGAGGACCCCAAGGCCCCGATCCGTGAATTGCTGGCCCGGACCGAAGGCGACCAGCCCGGTTACATCAATCGCATGGTGCTGCAATGAAATTCACCCTCCTGATCGCAATCGCCCTGACGCTGGTTTCTTCGGCCGGCTGGACGCAGGCCGTGAACGATTATCCCACCAATGCCCGCGCCGAATATGTCTTTACCTGCATGGCCACCAATGGCGAGAATCGCGACCTGCTGGATCGCTGCTCTTGCGCGATAGATCAGATCGCATCGGTCCTGCCCTATGACGATTACGTCAGTGCCGAAACCGTGCTGCGGATGCGCCAGACCACCGGCGAAAGGGCATCGATGTTCAAGGGCATGCCGCAGATGACCGAAACCGTCGCCAAGCTTCGCCGCGCCGAGGCCGAGGCCGAAATTCTCTGTTTCTGATTTCTGCGCCCGGGACTCGTCCCCGGGACTCATCCTTGTGTTGCAGTTGACCTGCCGCCGCGTTCGTTCATAACCGTTAACAAACAGCGCCGGGACCATTCGCGGAAAGGATACATCATGAGCTTCGATCGCAACATCAAGATCGCGCCGTCGATCCTGTCGGCAGATTTCGCCGATTTCGGACGCGAGATCCGCGCGGTCGAGGCCGAGGGCGCGGATTGGGTCCATATCGATGTCATGGACGGACATTTCGTGCCGAACCTGACCTTCGGCCCTCCGGCCGTGAAGGCGTTCCGGCCGCATGTGAAAACCTTCATGGACGTGCATCTGATGATCGCGCCGGTGGACGCTTATATCGAGGCCTATGCCGAAGCGGGCGCCGACATGATCACTGCCCATGTCGAGGCAGGTCCACATCCGCACCGCACGCTTCAGGCGATCAAGGCAACCGGAAAACAGGCCGGGATCGCATTGAACCCCGGAACTCCGGTCGAAGCCGTCGAATATCTGCTAAGCCTTTGCGACATGGTTCTGGTGATGACGGTCAATCCCGGCTTTGGCGGTCAGAAATTCATCCATAGCCAGCTTGACAAGATCGCCCGCCTGCGCGGCATGATCGGCGACCGGCCGATCCATATTCAGGTGGATGGCGGCGTCGATCCGAAAACCGCGCCTCTTGTCGCCAAAGCGGGGGCCGATGTGCTGGTGGCGGGCTCTGCCGTGTTCAAGGGCGGCTCGGTCGATCAGCCGGGCGTTTACGGCGAAAATATCCGTTCCATCCGCAACGCGGCTCAGGCGATTTGACTTTCCCGCCTGACAGGCGCTTATCTTGCCGCGACTCAAGACAGGAGGACAGGATGGATCTGGGAATCAAGGGTAAGCGCGGTTTGGTCTGCGCCGCATCGAAAGGTCTTGGCCGCGCCTGCGCCGAGGCGCTGGCCGAAGCGGGTGTCGATCTGGTAATCAACAGCCGGACCGAGGCGGATATCACCAGAACCGCAGCCGAGATCGCCGATAAATTCGGCGTGCAGGTCATCCCTGTCGCAGCGGATATCACCACCGAAGAAGGGCGCGCCGATGTGCTGAAGGCTGTCGGTCAGGCCGATATTCTGGTCAATAACGCGGGTGGCCCGCCTCCGGGCGTCTGGACCGACTGGAGCCGCGACGATTTCATCAAGGCCATTGATGCGAATATGCTTTCGGCGATTGCCCTGATGCAGGCGCTTGTCCCCGGCATGATGGAGCGCGGATGGGGCCGGGTGGTGAATATCACCTCGCAATCGGTACGCTCGCCCATATCGGTATTGGGTCTGTCCAACACGGCGCGGACGGGTCTGACGGGCTTTGTCGCCGGAATGTCGCGGCAGGTGGCGGGTAAAGGCGTTTGCGTCAACAATATCCTGCCCGGCATCCACGCCACCGCACGTGCCGATTCACTGGATCAGGGTGTTGCTGAAAAGACCGGCATCAGTCTGGACGAGGCGCGCATCAAGCGGCAAGCGGGCATCCCGACCGGCGAATATGGTCAGCCCGAGGATTTCGGCGCAACCTGCGCTTTCCTGTGCAGCCAGCATGCCCGGTTCATCATCGGCCAGAACATCCTGCTTGACGGCGGCGCGTTGAACGTCTCGGTCTGAGGGATTCCTACCGCCTGAACGGGCGGCAGGCCCCTGCCCCGCCCGTCATCTTTCCCAGCCGGTTTCTGCAAGCAATCTCTGCCGGATAACGGCATTATCCTCGCGGATCATTCCGGGGATGAGGAACAGATCGAGAATCGCCCACAGACAGACGAAACCGATTGGAATCCAACCGATCAGGATGGCTGCCGTCAACCAGCCCAACCCCCACAGCGCCAGCATCAGAAAGCCGCTGACATAGCGGCCCAGATACATGCGATGGACACCGAAACCCCATAGCAGGATCAACAGCAGATAAGCGACGAGCTGGGATTTCCCTTCATTCGCCACGCGCTGTTCGATCAGTAACTGTTGCTCGACATTCATCGATATTCCATCCTTGTGCCTCTATTCTTCCCGTAAAAGATAGGGTCGGCCCAGGAATGGACAAGTGCCTGGCAAAATCCCCGGGCGTCAGACCGCCGACTTGCGGCTTTCTTCAAGATAGATTTCGCGCAGCCTGGTGGCCACCGGCCCGACATCGCCCTTGCCGACCTGCTTGCCGTCGATCTCGACCACCGGCATCACGAATGACGAGGCCGATGTGATAAAGGCTTCATCGGCCTCCTGCGCCTCGGCGATGGTAAAGCTGCGCTCCTCGACCTGCATCTGCGCCTCGCGGGCGAAACGCAAAACAGCGGCGCGGGTGATCCCGTGCAGAATGTCATGGCTGAGTTCGCGGGTGATGATCTTGCCGCCCTTGACGATATAGGCATTGTTCGACGTGCCCTCGGTCACGGTGCCGTCCTCGGTCAGCCAGGCATCGTCCACGCCGCGCGCCTTGGCCTCCATCTTGGCCATCGAGGGGTAAAGAAGCTGCACCGTCTTGATATCCCGCCGTCCCCAGCGAAGATCCTCGACACTGACGATTTTCAATCCGGTCTGTGCCACAGGGCTGTCGGCCAGCCCCGGCTTGGATTGCGTGAACATCACAACGGTAGGCGCGGTTCCCTCGGGCGGATAGGCGAAATCGCGATCTCCCGGATTGCCCCGCGTGACTTGCAGATAGATCAACCCGTCGGTGATCCCGTTCCGTTCGATCAACTGCCGATGGGCATCAAGATATTCGTCCGCGGACATCGGATTGGTCATGGCCAGCGCATCCAGCGAACGAGCCAGCCGCGTCATGTGCCCAGCGAAATCAAGCAATTTGCCGTCCAGAACGCTGACAACCTCGTAAACCGCATCGGCCATCAGGAAACCACGGTCGAATACCGACACTGTGGCCTGATCTTCAGGCAGATATTCGCCATTTACATATACGGTCCGTGTCATCGCTTTCTCTCCCTTGCGGCTGGTGGTTCCGGTCCTGCGCCGAAACTGCGGCAGGGTCAAGCGAAGGGGCGCGTTATCCCCTTCCCGGCATGGTTCCCCAGAGACGGCTTGCTGCCCGGAATAGGCTGCGGTAAAGGGTAGCGCAACATCGTTTCGTCTAGCAGCAGGGATTCGCAATGAGCTTTCGCCTCCAACCCGCACCTCCGGCCCGCCTGAACCGCTGCCAATTGTTCGGACCGGGGTCGCGCACGGCGCTGTTCGAGAAGATGGCCAAGTCCGAAGCCGATGTCATCAATATCGATCTGGAAGATTCGGTTGCCCCCGATGACAAGGATGCCGCGCGCAAGCAGACCATTCAGGCCATCGGCGATATCGACTGGGGCGACAAGACGCTTTCGGTTCGGATCAACGGGCTGGACACGCCTTATTGGTACCGCGATGTCGTTGACCTGCTGGAACAGGCAAGTGAACGCCTCGATTTGATCATGATCCCAAAGGTCGGAAATGCCTCTGACATCTACGCCGTTGACGCGCTTGCCACCGCGATTGAGCGGGCAAAGGGACGGCAAAAACGCCTTGGCTTCGAGGTCATCATCGAAAGCGCAGCCGGTATTTCACATGTCGAGGAAATCGCCGCCGCCTCGCCGCGTCTGCAGGCGGTCAGCCTTGGCGCTGCGGATTTCGCGGCTTCGATGGGCATGGCCACGACCGGAATCGGCGGAACGCAGGAGAATTATTACATGCATCGCGAGGGCCAGAAATACTGGTCCGATCCCTGGCACTGGGCTCAGGCGAATATCGTCGCGGCCTGCCGGACCCATGGCGTGCTTCCGGTTGATGGTCCTTTCGGCGATTTCAGCGACAAAGAGGGCTTCGTGGCGCAGGCACGACGCTCGGCCACGTTGGGCATGGTCGGCAAATGGGCAATCCATCCCAGCCAGATCGCACTGGCGAATGAGGTCTTCTCGCCCACGGAAGATGCCGTAACCGAAGCGCAGGAGATCCTTGCCGCCATGGAAGAAGCCAAACGCTCCGGTGCAGGGGCAACGGTTTACAAGGGCCGTCTGGTCGATATAGCCTCGATCAGACAGGCCGAGGTGATCGTGCGGCAGGCCGAACTGATCGCGAAAAAATAGTCGATCACAAGCGGGCGGGCCTTGTGGAGGGGGCCGGTTCGCGACGTGGGAGGGCGCGGGCTCTGTGGCAACACAGGGCCCGTTGCGTTTTCAGACTGTGCCTTACACCCGGCGCAACTTGCGGAACGCGGCAGAGGCCCCCCAGCCCGCAAATACCGCGACGGCCAGCGACATCAGGCCGTAAACCAACGGCTGATCGAATGCGAGGCGGTAAAGCCAGCGTTCCAACCCGACCTTACGAACCTCGATCGGGGCGCGATAGACGTCGATCACCTTGCCGTCACGCAGCAGGAAGATGCGGGTTTTATAGTCGCCTTCGATCAGATTCGCGGGCAATCGCACATCCGCACGAAACAGGGTCTGATCTACCAGCTTGACCGCGCCCTCGTCCAGTCGGTACAGGCCGTTGCTCTCGCGAATGCGAATCAATGCCTCGGTAAAGGGAACCGCGTCCTTGACCGCGATCTGACCGGCATAGGCCCGCAGCGCCAGCGGCAGCGAGATCCGGTAGCGGCGATCCCAATCCGGTTGCAGAATTTCATCCAGCGGCGCCGAACTCGCCACAGCATAGAAGCCCGGCGCAGCCCCGATCTCGACCTTTTCGGAATTGATCCAGATCCCCGCCTTACGCTCTTTCCGCCAGATCGTCAGAGGCCGCGACGGCGCCTCGACCGTGACGATGACATCCAGCGAACCCGAAGGTATCGGCGCCTCCCGCTTGATCGCGCCATAAATCAGGATATCCATCCGGTCATATCTTGCGGTGATTCCGACCGAATCCTGCGAAAGGCCAGCCACGACCCGTTCCCCGCGCTGTTCCTTGTCTTCTGATTCAGGACTGGGAGGAAATACCGTGACCGGATAGACGGGAACGGCCTCGCCCTCGGTCTGTCCGGTGCCGGTATCGGGACTTTGCGCATTGGTCGCGCCGCAGAACGAAAGCGCCAGAAGAAATGCTGCGATACGCCGCATCACTCGATCCCCGACGTGATCGAGTAGAGTTCATCCGGGCGCAAAACCAGATCAAGCGCCAGCTTGCCACAGACCAGAAGCACCAGCAACGCCAGAAGAATGCGCAATTGCTCGGCCCTGAGCCTTGCGCCCAGGGTCGTACCGACCTGCGCACCGACCACGCCACCCACGATCAGCAGCAATGCCAGCATGATATCCACGGTATTGTAGCTGACGGCGTGCATCACCGTGGTGAATGCGGTCACGAAGATGATCTGGAACAGCGATGTCCCGACGACGACCTTGGTCGGCACCCCAAGCAGGTAGATCATCGCGGGAACCATGATGAAGCCGCCGCCCACCCCCATGATCGCGGCCAGAACACCGACTGCAAGCCCCACCAGAAGCGGTGGAAATACGCTGATATACAGGCCCGACGCGCGGAATTTCATCTTGACCGGCCAGCGATGCACCCACATGTGCTGATGCAACCGCCTGCGATAGGTGGCATTCTTCGACCGGCGCAGGGCGCGTATGCTTTCCTGCAGCATCATCATGCCGATCAGGCCCAGAAACACCACATAGCAAAGCTGCACCACCAGATCGACCTGCCCGGCCGACTGCAACAGGTTGAACACCCACACCCCCAGCCAGGAGCCGATCAGGCCGCCCGCCAGCAGCACGCCGCCCATCCGGAAATCCACGGTCTTGCGCTTGACATGCGCCAGCACGCCGGAAACCGAGGAGGCCACCACCTGATTTGCACCGGTCGCCACCGCAATCGCCGGAGGAATCCCGATAAAGAACAGAAGCGGGGTGATCAGAAAACCGCCCCCCACGCCGAACAGCCCGCTCATCAACCCGACAAGACCGCCAAGTCCTACAAGTGTGAAAGCGTTGACCGAAACCTCGGCGATGGGAAGAAAGATCTGCATGTTGAGCGCTATCGGTCAGGTTACCCTAGGATGCAACGGCAAACTCGCTGCGTCAAACGGCTTTACGGATCGCCGTCAAGGGAATCTCAACGGGTTGCAGCCCATCCTGCACGCAGGTAAGCAGGGAAAAGAAACAACAAGCGCGTGAACGGAACCGCAATGCGCATCCTCATCACCAATGACGACGGGATCAACGCGCCGGGGCTGGCGGTACTGTCAGAGATCGCCGCGGAAATTGCAGGCCCGTCCGGCGAAGTCTGGACGGTGGCCCCCGCATTCGAGCAATCCGGTGTAGGGCATTGCATCAGCTATTCCCATCCGACGATGGTCGCCCGGCTGGATAACCGGCGCTATGCAACCGAAGGCAGCCCCGCCGATTGCGTGCTGGCGGCCGTTGCCGATGTCATGGCCGACGCCCTGCCCGATCTGGTCCTGTCCGGCGTGAACCGTGGCAACAATTCGGGCGAGAACGCGATGTATTCCGGCACGATCGGCGGCGCGATGGAGGCAGCGCTGCAGGGTCTGCCCGCAATTGCCCTGTCGCAATATCTGGGGCCGCGCACAGCCGGACTTGACGACCCGTTCGAAGCCTCGCGCCGGCATGGCGTGGCGATCATACGCGAGTTGCTTGATCATGCGGACTGGACCCAGAACGACGATTACTGTCTGTTCTACAACGTCAATTTTCCCGCGCTCCCGGCCGCCGAGGTATTGGGCACCAGAGTCGCCGCGCAAGGCAGGCGCAAGGATTCGCGCTTTTCGGTACAGCCCTACAGCGCCCCGAACGGCAGACGGTTCATGTGGGCCAAGGGCGGCGATCAGCAGGCGATAGCGAATGAGGGCAGCGATGTCGCCGTGAATATGGCGGGTTACATCTCGGTTACGCCGATGCGGGCCGATCTGACCTGCCATGATTCGCTATCCGGCCTTGCCGGAAAGCTTGATCGGGATCTCGTGGATAGCAGAGGCACCGGGTAACGATGAGCGACGATGATCTTCCAGATCAAGATGACTCGCCAGCCGAGCGCAAGATGCGCTTTCTTTTCCAGCTTCGCTCCCGTGGGGTAACCGATCCGCGTGTCCTTTCCGTGATGGAACGTATCGACCGGGGGATTTTCATCCGCGGGCAATTCGCCGACAGGGCCTATGAAGACACGCCTTTGCCCATCCCCTGTGGCCAGACGATCAGTCAGCCTTCGGTCGTCGGCCTGATGACGCAGGCATTGAACCCGCGCCCGCGCGATACGGTCCTGGAAGTCGGAACCGGCTCGGGCTATCAGGCCGCCGTTCTGGCGGGACTGTGCCGCCGGGTTTATACCGTCGACCGTCATCGCAGACTGGTACAGGAATCCGAGGCGATTTTTCAGAAGCTGGGCCTGTCGAATATCACCGCGCAGGTTGCCGACGGCTCTCGCGGGTTGCCGGATCAATCCCCTTTCGACCGCATCCTCGTGACCGCCGCGGCAGAAGATCCCCCCGGTCCATTATTGGCACAGCTCAAGATCGGCGGTATTATGGTGGTGCCTGTCGGGCAATCGGACGCAGTTCAGACCTTGATCCGCGTGACCCGGACGGATACCGGGTTCGATTATGACGAGTTGCGGCAGGTACGGTTCGTGCCTCTGGTCGAGGGGTTGGGACAAACATGACCCCCGTTCGGGCGGATACAGGTTGAGGATTTTAGAATGAGCAGAAATTTCAGGTACTTGGCGGGCACATCTATGGTAATTGCCCTGCTTTCCTCTTGCGGTCCGAATGGTTTTGATCCGGATCTGCGTGGTTGGGTTCCCGGTGCATTGAGCACGGCAGATGCTGCGGCCAAGGCCGTGCCGCGCCCGCAACCGGACAGCCGCGGATTGATCACCTTCCGCGATTATCAGGTTGTGGTTGCCAGATCCGGCGACACGCCGGCCAGCGTCGCGTCGCGGATCGGGCTGGGCGCCGAGGAACTGGCTCGCTACAATGCATTGCCTGCCAGCGCCACGCTGCAACAAGGTGCGGTTCTGGTCCTGCCCCGCAGCGTTCCCGGCGGCACACAGGTTCAGGGCGGCATCATCAGCAGCACCGGGCAGGTGTCTGATCCATTCGCGGGCCAGGGCATCGCCAAGCCGGACGTGCCGGGCATGGAAGGCGAACAACAGGCTGCCGCGCCCAAAGGCGAGCAACCGCAGCAGCATCAGGTCGCTTCTGGCGAAACCGCGTGGTCGATCGCCCGCAAATACGGGGTTAATGTGCAGGATCTGGCGTCCTGGAACGGATTGCCATCGGATATGCAATTGCGGGTCGGTCAAAGGCTGATGATCCCGGTCAAGGGCCAAGCCGCTCCGGCTGCCGGAACAGGGACCACCGCACCGGGCAGCGGCAGCCCCACTCCGCGCCCGCCTTCGGCGGCGGCCCCTCTGCCGGACGAAAAGACCGATCCCGCCTCGGAGCCGGGGCCTGCGACCGACACACCGGATCTGGGTGCGACGCGGACGGGCGCCTCGGGCAACGGTCGCTTCAGCATGCCCGCTTCGGGCTCGATCATCCGGGTCTATGAAAAGGGCAAGAATGAGGGGATCGACATTTCCGCGCCCGCTGGCACATCGGTCAAGGCAGCCGGGGCGGGACAGGTCGCCGCCGTTACCCGCGACACAAGCGGCGTGCCGATCGTGGTGGTGCGTCACAATGACGGGCTGATGACGGTCTATACCGGTCTGGACGAACTCAGTGTGTCCAAGGGCGATTCAGTCAGCAGCGGTCAGGCGATGGGCACATCGGGCAGCAGTGGCGTGGTTCATTTCGAGGTCCGCCGCGGTTATAACAGTGTGAACCCGGAAGATTACCTGAACTGATGGCAAACCGCCCGGTCACGGGATCGGGCGGCGCCATGCCTGCTCAGAGTCGGTCGAACTGATCGTCAACCGCGGCCGCAATCTCGCGCCGGATCACGATACGCAGGTTGCGGGAAAACCGCTCTCCCAATTCGCCCTGCAATTCGCTTTGGATCATTTCGCGAATCTGGCTGCGCACGCCTTTGACATCGTCTTCGATCACCGGGCCGAAAAGCGATGCCATGCTGGCCGAGGCGCTTTTCTGCCCCTTGTCGCCCGCGCCTTCCTTTAGCGCGACCCGGTCACGCAGATCGATTTTTTCCATCTCTTCGGTTTCGGAAACGGGGGTCAGTTGTTTTGCCGTCTGCATCTGGCTTTCCTCTCTTATGTCAGTGCCGTCATTCACAACGCCCGCACGGAACGGGCGAACATTCTTGTTCTCATCGCGCAAAGATGATGCGGGTTCTTCAATTTCGTTGCAGGAATTCAGTACGGCATTCGCCCGGGCATCACCGACTGGGTCATCGGACAGACTGTCCGTGACAACATCGGCGGCGGACGCATCCCGGCCGATGGCTTCATTTCCGTTATGTTCCGGGTTTTTTCCAACCAGCCAAACCGGCCATTTCGGACCCGCTGACCTGTCCGCCGCCTGCGGCGAACCGTCTGTCACGGGTTGTTCAATAACCGTCTGCGAGGCTATCGCCCCGTCACGCTTTGCTCGCCCGGACAAGGAGGTGCGGTTTTTTTGCCTGCCCCGTGACATCACAAGGCGCATTTCTGGACAAAACAGGTGTCAGCCACGCGCAGACAGCGCGTGGCCCCGATATCAGTTTTCGCGCCCGATTGCGCGCAGGACGCGGTCCAGGCTTTCACCCTGCTTGCTGGTGTAAGGCGCGTCGCGTACCGATTTATAGTATTCCGATGGGTCATATGTGGGAATTCCCAGCTTAAGGTCTTCTACCGTAAGCAAACCCATAGCGGCCAAAAGTTGATAATGTGCTAACTGAAGATTGGCCTCTGCGGAAATCTTGTCGGCCCGCGCCTCCAGAAGTGACTGTTCTGCATCAAGCACGTCCAGCGTTGTCCGGGCCCCAAGCTGAGCCTCTTCGCGCACGCCTTCATATGCCTGCTGCGCGGCCGCGATCTGTTCGTCGATCGCACCAAGCTGTGCGCCGGCCACCGAGATATTGGCCCAGGCGGTTCCGACCTGTTCATTGACGTCTCGCGCCGTGTTCAACAGCACCGCCCGCGCTTCATCGCGCGAGGCCATGGCCTTGCGATGCTCTGCGGGCAAACGGCCTCCGGAATAGATTGTCTGACTAAGCTCCAGACCGACCGAGGCAGTCCCCCGGGTTTCATAATCCCCTGATCCAGTAAAGGTATCCCGCTCGTAATCGCGACCCACACCGACCTGCGCATTTGCCGAAAGATTCGGGTTGCGCTCGGCCCCCGCCGCGGCAACCCCCAGTTCTGCCGCCGCGGCCATACGCTGCGCCTGCTTGATCGCTGGATGGTTCTTCTGGGCAACCGCCCGCGCCGCCTCGACATTTGCGGGCAGTGTCGGCAATGGCGGAGGAGCGGCCAATGTGCCGGGCTGCTTGCCGGTTGCCGCCAGATATTGTTCCTGCGCAACCTCCAGATCGCCTTCAGCGGCAGCCAGCGCCGCCCGCGATGCGGCCAGCCGGGCTTCGGCCAGCGAAACATCCGTCACCGTGATCTCACCGACATCGAAACGGTCCTGCGCCGCCTGACGTTCCTGACCAAGCACCCGGACGGAATTTTCCTGCAACGCGACCTGCTCGGTCGCCTGACGCACGGAAAAGAAAGCATTCGTCGCCTGAAGCAGAACATCCTGCTCAATCCCGACCAAAGCCTGCCGCGTGGCAAGCACCTGCTCTTTCGCGGCATCGATCGCCAATTGCGAGCGGCCCCAGTCATAAAGCGGAATCTCGGCCCCGATCATCAGCGAACTGGAACGAATGCTGCCATGATTGCCTTCGGTACGGCTGATCTGGTGGCTTGCCACCCATTGCAGAACCGGGCGAAGCTGTGCCACGGAACTGGCAACATCCTCATCCGCGGCCCGCAGAACCGCACGGTTCTGTTCGATCAGGGCAGAGCTTCGATAGGCGGAAACCATCGCGTCGGCCAGAGAATCGGCTGCCGCCGGAAGGGCAAGGCTGACCGAAAACGTCACGGCTGCTGCCACCCGCCCGAGATTGGGAATAATTTTCACAGGCTGAACCCCCGTTCTTTTGTAAAGGCCCGCAAAACGGGCGCGTGGGCGTTGAATGCGTAGCGCCAGTTGATCCGTCCGTTCAGGCGATGCCCGATCCGGGCGACCCCAAGCGAGCCTTCCATGAATATCGCGCCGATTCGCCCGCCCTCCTTAAGCTGATCCAGGATCGTTTCCGGCACCTCTTCGACCGCACCCTCGATCAGGATGACGTCATAAGGCCCCTGCCTGGCGTTCCCTTCCGTCAGATCACCATGAAGCGCGGCAACATTGAATACCCCGGCATCGGCAAGGCGCTTTTCCGCCTCTTGCGCCATGTCGGTGTCGTCCTCGATGGCGACGACCGCTTCCGACATGCGGGCGATGACAGCGGCCGAGTAGCCGTAACCGCTGGCAATATCGAGTACCAGATCGTCAGGCTCGATATCCAGCATATCGACAAGTTTCGCCAGCGTCCGCGGCTCAAGCATGACGCGACCTTCGCCGACAGTCAGGTTCTCGCCGGAATAGGCAACGTCGCGCAACGACGGAGGCACGAATTCCTCCCGGGGAATCGCCAGCATGGCTTCAATCACCGGGAACTTGGTTACATCATTCGGGCGAACCTGCGTATCCACCATCATGGTGCGCCGCGCGGCAAAATCGATCATCGTCAGAACCCCTGCTCGACCAGTTCTCGTGGCTTATTGCCACGTTTCACATAGGTGGGCAACGCCAGTCATTCCAGACTTGCACGCCGCCCACCAATCCTTTATCGGAGACGCACTCTCGACGGCGGTGGGTTGGCGGAGTGGTTACGCACCGGATTGCAAATCCGTGAAGACCGGTTCGATTCCGGTACCCACCTCCAAATCACATTGACATCATTGGATTAAGGAAATGCCAAGAAACCACTTGGCATAGCATGGGGCCGTTCGCATCCACGCAGGGGAACGGCCCGGCGCGAGGACCAATCGGGGCTCTTGTCATCGGTCGGAACATGCGGGCATGTCCGATCATGATCGCTATCACCTATATGATCCGATAAGGATTGAGGAAAGGCGCTCGGAGATCAAAGGTCGGACGGGAGTTTCGTGACGGTAGCAGTCATTCAGCTCAGCAGGATTACGGATATCCGGCAGAATGTCTTTAAGCCCGTTACTCCGCCAGTTCGCGCATGACCGTGATCAGGTCGGATTTACCCTCGAACCCAATGCCGGGAAGATCGGGCATGACGATATGCCCGTCTTCAACCTTTACCCCATCCGGAAACCCGCCATAGGGCTGGAACAGGTCGGGATAGCTTTCATTCCCGCCCAACCCCAAACCAGCCGCGATGTTCAGCGACATCTGGTGCCCGCCATGCGGAATACAGCGGGAGGGAGACCAGCCAAATTGATGCAGCACATCCAGCGTCCGCAGATATTCGACCAGCCCATAGGACAGCGCACAGTCGAATTGCAGCCAGTCACGGTCCGGCCGCATGCCGCCATAGCGCAGCAGATTGCGCGCATCCTGATGAGAGAACAGATTCTCTCCGGTTGCCATCGGCGGATCGTAGAATTCCGAGATCGCCGCCTGCAACGCGTAATCCAGCGGATCACCGATTTCCTCGTACCAGAACAGCGGATAGTCGCGCAGCATCTTGGCATAGACGATCCCGGTTTCCAGATCAAAACGGCCATTCGCGTCTACCGCCAGTTGCGCATCCGGCCCGATCTCGTCCAGTACCGCTTCGATCCTGCTGCGGTCTTCATCGATGGAGGCACCGCCGATCTTCATTTTCACGACATTATAGCCGCGATCAAGATAGCCGCGCATTTCGGCGCGAAGCGCGTTGTTATCCTTTCCCGGATAATAATAACCACCTGCCGCGTAGACAAAGACCTTTGGATTCGCCTCGCGCCCGTTCATCTCTGCCAGCAGCCGGAACAGCGGCTTGCCTTCGATCTTGGCCACCGCATCCCAAACCGCCATATCGATCGTGCCCACCGCGACCGAGCGTTCGCCATGTCCGCCCGGCTTTTCATTCGCCATCATCGCCGCCCAGATCCGATGCGGGTCAAGATTACTGCCGGCATCGTTCAACAGGCTCTTGGGATCGGCCTGAAGAATACGGTCCCGAAACCGTTCGCGGATCAGACCACCTTGCCCGTAACGGCCATTGGAGTTGAAGCCGTAGCCCACCACGCGCCGCCCGTCACGCACCACATCGGTGACAACCGCAACAAGACTGGCCGTCATCTTGCTGAAATCGATATAGGCGTTGCGGATGGGTGACGCGATGGGTTTGGTTACTTCGCAAATATCGACGATCCGCATGATTTCCTCCTGCCGGACATGTGATTCATTTGTCTAACGGTACGTTATCGCCGCCATTCCTAAGACAAAGCAGGGTGAAAAATCCAATGCCGATCAGGGCTATAATAGTGCCATATTGGCATAGTTTGAGCAGTAAAATTTTTGTATTTCAGCTGAAATGGTACTATCGATATGCAATATATGCACCGTGCGAGGACTCATGGACACGAATCTTCTTGCCGATTTTCAGGCTCTGGCGCGCGTGCTGAATTTTTCGCGCGCCGCCGAGTTGCGGCATATCACGCAGCCCGCCTTTGGCCGCCGCATCCGCGCGCTGGAGGAATGGTGCGGTTCGACCTTGATCGACCGCAGCACGCACCGGCTGAAACTGACCCCAACAGGGGAGATCATGCTGGAAGCCGCGGCGGATGTGATGCGTCGACTGGAACGGGTTCAACAGGAACTGGAACTGGCCCGCGCCGCGACCGCAACGCTGACCTTTGCCGCGACTCACGCGCTTTCCTTCATCTTCTTTCCCCAATGGGTACAGAAACTGGGGGCGGCAGCATCGACCATACCGATCCGGTTACTGTCGGATAACATGAATGAATGCGAAAGGATCATGCTGTCGGGGCGCGCGCAGTTTCTGTTATGCCATCATCATCCCGACAGCCGGATCAATCTGCCGGCAACCGATTTTCAGCATATCGGACTTGCGCAGGACCGTCTGATTCCCATTAGCGCAAAAGATCATGACGGGTTGCCATTGCATCGCCTGCCGGGATCCGCCGCAGCACCCGTTCCGGCCATCATGTTCGAGCAGACATCGGGTATGGGGCGGATTCTGCAGTCGAATCTCTTTGACCGGACAACCGAGTTGCATCTGACTCCGGTGTTCAGCTCTCACCTGGCGATGGTTCTCAAGGCGCTTGCCACGGATGGCAAGGGCGTGGCATGGGTTCCTGAAAGTCTGGTCGGCACAGATATCGCACCGCAGGGACCGCTGATCCTCGCGGGCACGCAGGACTGGACAGCAGAGGTTCAGATATCCCTGTTCCGTCCGCGCATCCGCATGCCAGAGATGGCGGAAGAGTTTTGGGAACTTGCGTGCAGCATAGCTCAAGCTATCCCGGAAGTTGAAGCAAGTCAGCTTTCGCCCGAATCCGATCGCGCAGAAAATCAATGAACAGGCGGACCTTTGCGGATAAATTCAGCCGCTCGGGGTAAACGGCCATCACATCCGCACGGGTAAAATATCGCGGCAGCACGACGAGCAGACGCCCCGAGCGGACATGAGGGGCAATATCCCATTCCGAACGCAACATGATTCCATGCCCATCCAGCGCCCATGTAACGGCTGTTTCCCCGTCATTGGTGGATAACCCGCCCATCACGCGTACGGTTTTGTCGCCGCCGAAGCGCCAGACATCATAGGCCGCATGTTCCTGACGCAGGACGATACAGGAATGTCGGGTCAGATCCACCAGCCGTTCCGGAGCGCCAAACCGTTCAAGATATGCAGGCGAGGCCACCAGCAGGCGGCGATTGCGCAGCAACAATCCCATCACCTGCCGTGTCGCCGTCGGCTCGCCAAAACGGATCTGCAGGTCGAAGCCTTCCTCGATGAGGTTCAGCGGCGCATCGGTCAGGATCAGCTGAACCTGCACATTCGGGTGCCGGAGACAAAATGCGGATACCGCAGGAGCAATATGTTTCCGCCCGAACTGAAAGGTCGCATTGATCCGCAGCAATCCCTGCGCTTCGCCCCGCGCGGAGGCGATTGCTTCTTCGACGGTCGCGATTCTGTTGATGATGTCGAATGAGGCAGCAAGATATGCCTCGCCCTCACTCGTCAGGCTCAACCGGCGTGTCGTGCGGTTCACCAGTCTGACGCCAAGACGATCCTCGATCCGGGCCAGACGGCGGCTGACTGCCGATGCAGTCAGCCCCAGTTCCAGCGCGGCTTCGGACAGGCTGTTTCGCTGTGCTAATACCGCGAAAAACTGCATGTCGGATTCACCGGTCATAAACGCCCCATTTATTCGCAAGATTCAATAATGAAATGAATATATAGAAATTCCCAGCATTCATATCAGCAGTTATTCTGCCCGCCAAGGCAAGGAGAATCCAATGACCAGCAACCGCATGAAAATCGCCGTCATCCCCGGTGACGGCATCGGCAAGGAGGTGGTGCCCGAAGGCGTCCGCGTATTAGAGGCCGCCGCACGCCGCTATGGCCTTAGTTTCGATTTCGACGATTTCGATTTTTCCTCTTGCGATTATTACGCGAAACACGGGCAGATGATGCCCGATGACTGGAAAACCCGGATCGGCGGCCATGATGCGCTGTATTTTGGCGCCGTCGGCTGGCCCGAAACCGTCCCCGACCATATCTCGCTATGGGGCTCGCTGATTCAGTTCCGACGCGAGTTCGATCAATATGTCAGCCTGCGCCCTGCCCGTCTGATGCCGGGGGTGTCCTCGCCATTGGCGGGGCGCGAACCGGGCGATATCGACATGATGATCGTGCGCGAGAATACCGAGGGCGAATATTCGTCGATCGGTGGCAGGATGTTTCCCGGAACCGAGCGCGAGCTGGTCATGCAGGAAACGGTCATGACCCGTACAGGTGTCAACCGCATCCTGCGCTATGCCTTTGAACTGGCGAAAAAGCGCGGCGGCAAACTGACATCGGCCACCAAGTCGAATGGCATCTCGATCACCATGCCGTATTGGGACGAGCGCGTGGCCGAGATGGCCGAGAACTATCCCGATATCAGTGTCGACAAATATCATATCGACATCCTGACCGCACTTTTCGTGCTGCATCCGGATCGTTTCGATGTCGTCGTGGCCTCGAATCTGTTTGGCGACATTCTTTCGGATCTCGGTCCCGCCTGCACCGGAACCATCGGCATTGCGCCCTCGGCGAATATCAACCCCGAACATACCTTCCCTTCGCTGTTCGAGCCGGTCCACGGATCTGCGCCCGATATCGCCGGAAAAGGCCTCGCCAATCCGGTCGGGCAGATCTGGGCGGGCGCGATGATGCTGGATCATCTTGGCCACCCCGAAGCCGCCGCCGGCATCGTGGCCGCCATCGAGCGGGTGCTGTCCGAACCCGCCTTGCGTACGCGTGATCTGGGCGGAACATCCGATACGGCGACCTGCGGAAAAGCCATCGCCGACGCTCTTGCGTGAGTTACCGGTTCAGGTCGCGCATATTGGTAAACCTGATCTCCGCCACCTGATTTCCGGGTCGGGATCATAGAGGCCACGATCTGTGCGCGGAATAAATCAAGGGAGTTTCCATGAGAGAATACAAGATCGCCGCCATCCCCGCCGATGGGATTGGCCCCGAAGTCATCGCAGCAGGGCTTCAGGCATTGGTGGCGCTGGCCCGGCGCGACGGCGGTTTCGGCTTTGACGTGACAAGCTTCGACTGGGGCTCCGACCGTTACAAGAAAACCGGCACGCTGATGCCGGAAGATGGTGTCGAGCAGTTGAAAACCTTCGACGCCATATTCTTCGGTGCCGTCGGCGCGCCGGATGTGCCCGACCATATCACGCTTTGGGGTCTGCGCCTGCCGATCTGTCAGGGTTTCGATCAATATGCCAATGTCCGCCCGACCAGAATCCTGCCCGGCATCCACTCACCGCTGGAAGGCGTCGGCCCCGGTGATCTGGACTGGGTTATCGTGCGCGAGAATTCCGAGGGCGAATATGCGGGCAGCGGCGGCCGCGCGCATAAGGGACTCCCCGAGGAAGTCGGCACCGAAGTCGCCATCTTCACCCGTGTCGGCGTCACAAGAATCATGCGCTACGCCTTCAGGCTGGCGCAGTCCCGCCCACGCAAATTTCTGACGGTGGTCACCAAATCCAATGCGCAGCGTCACGGCATGGTGATGTGGGACGAGATCGCCGCCGAAGTATCGGAAGAATTTCCGGATGTTAGCTGGGACAAGATGTTGGTCGACGCGATGACCGTACGCATGGTCAAGCAGCCGCAAAGCCTGGACACTATCGTCGCCACCAACCTGCATGCCGATATCCTTTCGGATCTGGCGGGTGCGCTGGCGGGTAGTCTGGGCGTGGCGCCAACCGCAAATATCGATCCCGAGCGCCGCTACCCGTCGATGTTCGAGCCGATCCACGGCTCTGCCTTCGACATTACGGGTAAGGGCATCGCCAATCCTGTCGCGACCTTCTGGACCGCCGCGCAGATGCTGGACCATCTGGGAGAGGCAGATGCCGCCAAACGCCTGATGATCGCGGTCGAGCAGGTTTGCGCCGATGGCGTGATGACACCGGATGTAGGCGGCACCGCCACCACCCGGCAGGTCACGGATGCGGTCTGCGAGGCGATCCGGGGCGCAAATCTGTAAGCGATGGGCCGATCCGGCGGATGCCGGGGCGGAACAATCGGCGGCGGATCAGATTTCAGGGATATTCTCGCGGAAGATCACCTGGAGTCGCGGCAGATAGAGGCTGCTCGTCACGTTGCGGACGGCATCGGTCAGCAGCCTGATCACCTCTCGCGCTTCGACCCGCGCATTCTGGTCAATCACCGCATCCATGGTGCGATCGATCAGCATGATACGCGTGGCATCGGTCAGGTCGTGGCCGATGAATACCGTCTTCCGGCTTGTCCGGGCCTCGTGCAACGCCTGTGCGATCCCCTGATTCCCGGATCCGACATTGTAGATCCCGGCAACCTGCCCCGAATTCAGGATCCGCTGCATCTCGTGATAGGCACGATCCCGATTGTCGCCGACTTCGGCATAGGTGGTGATCCGCAGATCCGGAAATTCGTCGGCAAGGATCGAGCGGAAGCCCATCTCTCGCTCCTCGTGGCCGCGATAGGCGCGCAGCCCGACCAGCAAGGCAACGTCCCGTCGCGTGCCTGCGCCGATCAGCCGCCCCAGCAACAGCCCCGCCAGCCGCCCCGCGGCGCGGTTGTCTACCCCGACATAGCCAACCTTCTCGACCGAAGGCAGGTCCGACACCAGTGTCGCGACCTTGATACCGGTCCGGGCAAGTGTGTTCAGTTCCTCGCGCACTTCCGGACGGTCGGGGGCGACGATCCCGATCGCATCTGTCTGGCCGTGCAGCTCCCGCAATTTCTGCGCGACACGGCCGCTGCTCCATTGCTCAACATCGTGGATGCAAATGGTCAGGTCGGGCTTCCCTCCCGCCTCGCCGATCAGATGCGTCCGCAACTGCCGCATGAAACTGTTGCGGCCCGCTGGCAGGACAAAATCGATCCTGACGCCCGTTGCGGCGCTATCGGTCTGCGGTCCGAAATAACCAAGATCGCGCGCGATGCGCAAAACGATCTCACGCGTGCGGGGACGAACGCCTTCGCGCTCGTTCAGAACCCGGTCGACTGTCGCGGTCGAGACACCTGCCTTGCGTGCAATTTCAGCGATGGTGGTACGCATATGTGCGGGAAACCTTGATGATGCGGATCGGCGGATTATCTCACATGATTCCATCAAATTATATCATTCAGATTCATGATTTTGAATATCATTCCACAAATGATCTGAAATGATGCTTTATGATTGATTATGATGATTGTTTTTGTGTGGATCGGCTGTCAGCTTCCCAATAGTTTCGGGACCGGGAGGGTCCTGCATCAGGGAGGAAAGGATGACCGCATCGGATCTGCAGCCGGATCCCGGAATACGCTGCCGCGATTTCAGGATCGGTGCCATTGGCGCCGGGATGATCATGGCGGAGTGCCATTTGAAAGCCTACCAGCTTGCAGGTTTCCCGGTTGCGGCCATCGCTTCGCGCACCCGGTCACGGGCGGAAGATCTGGCGAAGCGCTATGACATCCCGGTAACCCACGATACGCCCGAGACACTGATCGAGGATCCGCAGATCCAGATCGTCGACATCGCCTATCCGCCGCATCTGCAACCCGCGCTGATTCGCCTTGCTCTGCGACAGCCGCATGTGAAAGGGATATTGGCGCAGAAGCCTTTGGCCCTGTCACTCGATGAGGCGCGCGCATTACGTGACGAGGCCAGGGCAGCAGGCAAGCTTCTGTCGGTCAACCAGAACATGCGTTACGATCAGTCGATCCGGTCACTGAAGCAGCTTCTGGATCGCGGCAGCCTTGGCGAGCCGGTCTTCGCGCAGATCGACATGCACGCAATCCCGCACTGGCAGGGCTTTCTTCAGGGTTACGACCGGCTGACCTTGGCGAATATGAGCGTGCATCACCTTGATGCATTGCGGTTCCTGTTCGGCGAACCCACCGAGGTGACGACGATCACCCGCACCGATCCCCGCACCGATTTCGCGCATGAGGACGGTATCGTCGTGACCACGCTGCGCTTTCCTTCGGGGCTTCTGGCGCTCTCGCTTGAGGATGTCTGGTCGGGGCCGCGCGCCGGGGATTATGATGACGACCAGCAGATCACCTGGCGGGTCGAGGGGACGAAGGGCGTCGCCAAGGGCTCGATCGGCTGGCCGACCGGCGCGCCGTCGACCCTGTCCTATGCCTCGCAGTTGGAAACCGGCGGGCAATGGGTCAGTCCGGAATGGGACACGATGTGGTTCCCGCATGCGTTCATCGGCGTGATGGAACAATTGCAATGGGCGATCCGCAGCGGCACTGCCCCTGCCCTATCCGTGGCCGACAATGTTCGCACGATGGCACTGATCGAGGCCGCCTATCGCTCGATCGCGCAGGGACGCAGCGTCGATTTCGACATCTCACAAGACTGAACCGCAAGGAGAACGGCACCATGATGCAAACCGGCATCTTCACAGGGTATTTCCCCTATGATCTGAAAACCACCGCGCAGAAGATTCGCGCGCTTGACTTCAACACGGTGCAGCTTGATCTGCATTTCACCGATATCGACGTCTCCGACGGGCAGGTCACGCCGGATAAATGCCGCACTATCCGCGACACGTTCCGGGATCATCATCTGCCTGTAAGCTGCATCTCGGCCTATACCAATATCGTTCATCCCGACGCGGCCGCGCGCAAGGCGCGGCTGGACCGGCTGAAGGAAATTCTGGCCCATGCGCAATATCTGGGCTCACCCTATGTCATCTCGGAAACCGGCACATTCGCAACCGACAGCGACTGGGTTCACCATCCGAAGAACAAGACCGAGGAAGGCTGGGAGGATTGCCGCGCCGTCATCACCGACCTTGCGCAATTCGCCTGGGATCACGGCGCGGTCTTTCTGCTGGAAACCTATGTAAACAACGTCATCGGATCGGTCGAGGAAACCTTGCGCATATTCGCCGAGGTCGACCATCCCGGTCTGGGCCTGCTGATGGATCCGACCAATTATTTCGAGGCCCATAATATCGACCAGATGGATCAGACGCTGAATCGGGTCTTTGACGCGCTGTCCGACAGGATCCTGATCGGCCATGCCAAGGATGTGAAACGGTCAGGCGACGACAAGTCCGAGAAACATTCGGATATCGGCGACAGCTCGGCCGCCGAAAGCCATACTTTCCGGGGCGTGGGCGAGATCGAGCTGCCAGCACCGGGTCTGGGCGAGTTGAACTATGACCTTTACCTGAAGCGTCTGGCGCAAAAGCATCCCAACATCCCGATGATCATCGAGCATCTGGACGAGGCGGATGTGCCCCGCGCCAAGGCTTTCCTTGACGCCAAACTGCGCGAAAACGGCTGCTGAAACCGACAGGCAGGGCGCCCGCGCCGCCCTGCCGCAACGGTGCGTGAAACGGATCAGGACAGAGAATGGTTGAACTATACGGAAAGACATTCACCCGCCGCGAGATCGAGGCCCGCAGCGGTGGACTGAGCCACGCCGCAGGCGTGCGGCTGATGGAGTTACAGAATGGGCTGGAACGCGGCAACCGGTTGCTGGAGTTCCGCACCGGCTCGGGTCTTCGCTTCACGGTGCTGGTCGATCGCTGCATGGATATCGGCGATTGCGATCATAATGGCCGCGCGATCGGCTGGCACTCGCCTGCAGGCTTCCGCCATCCTTCACTGGCCGAATACGAAGGCGAAGGCGGTCTTGGCTGGATGCGCAATTTTTCCGGCCTGATGGTGACATGCGGACTGGATCATATCCTGTTCATGAACGAGGTATCCACCGAAAGCTACATATACGGCCCCCGCAAGTCCGCTTCCCATTCGCTGCACGGTCGCGCGGGCGCGATCCCGGCGCATCTGACCGGCTATGGCGAAAGATGGGAGGGGGACCGCTGCTTCCTTTGGGCCGAGGGTATTGTCACCCAGGCCGCCGTCTTTGGCGAGCATCTGGAACTGCATCGCCGCATCGAGGCCGAGGTCGGTCGCGATGAAATCCATCTGTCCGACCGGGTGGTGAATCGCGGCTTTTATCGCACGCCGCACATGTATTGCTATCACATCAATGTCGGCCATCCGGTGCTGGAGGAAGGCGCGCGTTATCTGGCGCCTATCGCGGAAACACTCTGGGCGGCACATGCCGATAATTATCGCGATCAGGAAGTCGGCTATCGCAGGCTGC
The DNA here is from genome assembly GCF_003591515.1 of Paracoccus onubensis. Lineage (GTDB taxonomy): Bacteria > Pseudomonadota > Alphaproteobacteria > Rhodobacterales > Rhodobacteraceae > Paracoccus > Paracoccus onubensis. Next base: position 49,510 of record NZ_QZCG01000002.1, on the reverse strand, counting down.
CCGCACCGCAACAGGATTTCCACGAACAGGTCTGGCAACACGAGCTGGTCGCGGACGGTTTGGGCGAGGTGCCGGTGGCGCTGGTCAACGACCGTCTGGCACTGGGTTTCATGGTCGTCACCCGTAAAGATCAGTTTCCCTGCCAGTATCAATGGCAGAACCTTCAGGCCGGGCAATATGCAATGGGGATCGAGCCGTCCTCGCATCACGTCCTGGGCAATCTGGCCGCGCGCGAACGGGATGAGATGATCTGGCTGAACCATGGCGACGAACGCCGCTATGACAGCCGTTTCTTGATCCTGCCCGATCAGGATTCGGTCGCCGGGGCCGAGGCACGCATCCGCGCGATCCATGGTCAGCCGGACGAGGACTATCCTGCCCCCTCCGGAAATTTCCGAAAGCTGGAGGGTCGGGCATGAGCAGTCTGAAGGGGCGGCGCATCCTCTATACCGGGGCCTCTGGCGGGTTGGGCCACAGGACAACGCTGGATCTGCTGAATGCCGGGGCAGAGGTCTATGCGCTGGATCGCGACCACAGCAAGAACGAAGCATTGCTTGCCGATACGCCAGCACCCTTGCAATCGCAGCTTCATCTGATCGAGGCCGATCTGGCCGATCAACCCGGCCTGCAATCCCTGCTCGCCCAACTGACGGTGGACCGGGCACTGGACGCGGTGATCAATAACGCCGCCATCTATCCGTCGAAAGCTTTCGAAGAATACAGTCTTCCGGAACATGCTCAGATCCATGCGATCAATGTCGAGGCGGCACTGATCTGCACGCTTGCGGCGCTGCCCGGGATGCGGAAGCAAGGCTGGGGCCGGATCATCAACGTCACCTCTATCACCCTGTCGGGCGAGTGGGAAAACCTCGCGCCCTATATCCAGTCAAAAGGAGCGTTGCTGGGGCTGACCCGGGCCTGGGCGCGGGAATTCGGCAAATGGGGCATCACCGTGAATGCCATTGCTCCAGGCGCGTTTCCCACCGATGCCGAGAAGATCCATCCCGATCCCGAAGGCTACAGCGCCATGGTGCTTGATCGGCAAGCAATCAAACGGCGCGGTCACGCCGGAGACATCGCGGCTGCCATCCGCTTCTTCCTGTCGGAAGAAGCAGGCTTCATCACCGGACAAACCCTTGCCGTCAATGGCGGCTGGACGATGCAATAGGGAGCCGTCCTTATATGAATATTCTCGACGGAATCATCGCCCCAGACCGTTCGATCTCGATGGCCGGACCCTTTGCCGCGCGGCCTCCGGGCGATCCGGAGACGAATGTTATCAAGATCGAGCCGCTGGCAGGCGGCATTACAGGGAACAGAATCATCGCCCTTTGCGACCGCGTCACGCTTCTGTCGAAAGGACGGTTGCGGGCTCAACGCCGCTCCGCCCCATAATGGTTCGCCCTCGAATCTCCGCGCTATATCTTTACTGACGAAGCTCCTCTGGAAGCAGCGCCTGGGGGAAGTTCTGATAGCTGACCGGCCGCAGGAAACGGCGGATCGCCAATGTGCCGACCGAGGTTGCCCCGAAATTGGTGGACGCCGGATAGGGTCCGCCATGAACCATGGAATCGACGACCTCGACTCCGGTCGGAAAACCGTTAATCAGAATTCGGCCTGCCTTGCGTTCCAGGACCGGGCGGAGTTTCTGGGCCTGAGCCAGATCGCCCTCATCCATATGCAGGGTCATGGTCAACTGGCCTTCGAAACCCCTGGCGAGCGTCAGCATTTCATCGACCGATGCCACCCGGACGATCAGGCCAAGCGGGCCGAACACCTCTTCGCCCAATGCGCGATCCTGCAAATAGGCTTCGGCGGTGGTTTCATAAAGATTCGGGTTGGCCTCGCGTCCCGCGGATTCGGTCACATGAACCGGCTTTACCGAATTGCGGGATTCGAAGCGTTGCTTGCCGTCGCGATAGGCTGCCGCAATGCCCTCGGTCAGCATCGGCTGAGAGCCGGTTTTCTCCAGACCCGACTTTGCCGCGGCAATGAAACGGTCGGTATCGGGGCCGTCTATGATCACCGCGATACCGGGATTGGTGCAGAACTGACCGGCACCCATGGTCAACGATCCCGCCCAACCGCTGCCGATTTCCTCGGCCCGCGCGGCCATGGCTTCCGGCATCAGGAACATCGGGTTGACCGAGCCAAGCTCGCCGAAGAACGGGATAGGTTCGGGCCGCTGGGCGCAAAGATCGAACAGCGCACGTCCGCCGGCAAGCGAGCCGGTAAAACCCACGGCCTTGATCAGGGGATGCTGGACCAAAGCCTGTCCCACGTCGCGCTTACCGCCCTGAACAAGACTGAAGACACCCTTCGGCATCCCGGTCCTGTCAATGGCAGCAAGAATCGCCTCGGCAACGATCTCTCCGGTGCCGGGATGGGCGGAATGGCCCTTGACCACAACCGGACAGCCTGCGGCCAAGGCGGCGGCGGTGTCGCCACCCGCAGTCGAGAAGGCCAGTGGGAAATTCGAGGCCCCGAAAACCGCGACAGGCCCGACAGGACGCTCCACCAGCCGGATTTCCGGGCGCGGCGCGGGTTGCCGGTCGGGCAAGGCGGGATCCATGCGGCGATCCAGATATTCGCCCTTGCGGATATGTTCGGCGAACAGCCGAAGCTGGCCCGTGGTACGACCGCGTTCGCCCTGAAGCCGCGCTTCGGGCAGGCCGGTTTCCTGCGTGCCGATTTCGGTGATGGCATCCGCGCGCGCCTCTATCTCATCGGCGATGGCGTCAAGGAAAGCCGCGCGGTCCATGCGCGAACTATAGCCATAGGTCCAGAAGGCATCCTCGGCCGCCTGCACCGCGCGATCCACCAGATCGACGGTCCCAATGCTGAAATCATGTGCCGGGCCGTGGGCGGGTTCGGATCTGAAATGCTGATCGGTCGCGATCCATTCACCTGCGATCAGATGCTTGCCATGGGGGGTGAAGGTCATGATGCACCGTCCTTTGTCCGTGAAGGGTAGATATGGGTGAAGATTACATAGCGGCGAGGAAACCGCCATCAACATAGAGGGTCTGGCCAGTCACGAAATCCGACGCGCGCGAAGCCAGAAACACGGCAACACCGCCCAGATCCCGAACCTCACCCCATCGTCCGGCGGGCGTCCGGTGCCGCGCCCATGCCTCGAAATCGGGTTGCGCCCGCGTCGCAGCGGTCATCTCGGTGACGATATGCCCGGGCCCGATCGCATTGACCTGGATCCCGAAAGGAGCCCATTCGACAGCCATCGCTCGGGTCAGCATCCGAAGCCCGCCTTTGGCCGCCGTATAAGGGCCGACATCGGGGCGCGCGACTTCCGCGGTCAGAGAGGTGATATTGACAATCTTGCCACGCCCCCGCTGCCGCATCCCCGGCACCACATGGCGGGATACCAGGAATGCCCCGGTCAAATTGATATCGATGATACGCCGCCAGTCTGCCGGGTCCATGTCCAGCAGGGACTGGCGAAGTTGCGATCCGGCATTATTGACCAGAATGCTGATCATGTGCCCCGTATCCGCCAGTTCCCCGAAGCCCTCCGCGACCGAGCTTTCATCGGCGATATCGAAACAGGCGCAACCCGCGACCCGATCCGGCGCGAACTGTCCGGCGGCGACTTCCAGCTTCCCACGATCGCGCCCATGCAGCAGAACCCATGCCCCCGCTTGCGCCAGAGCATGGGCGATACCCAGACCGATCCCGCTTCCCGAACCGGTCACCAGCGCCAGCTCACCGGTCAGATCGAAATCCGTAGTCATCAGATCGCATCGCCAAGACCACGCCGGACAAGGCTGCGCATCAACTGCCGCAGCCCGAAATTCCAAGGCGGGCAGCGGTCGGAGGTTTCGACGGTGTTGACCAGACATCCCAGCATAGGCGCGGAAATCTCGACCAGATCGCCGCGATGATGCGTAAAGCCCTGCCCTGCGCCATCGCGATCCTTCACCGGCGCGAACATCGTGCCGGTGAACAGAACGATCCCGTCGGGATATTGGTGGTTCGCCCCCATCGCCTGCCCGACCAGATCGGTTACATCGCGGCTGATCTGCGCCATCGACGACGATCCGTCCATCACGAATCCGTCCTGTCCCTCGACACGCATCTCGACTTCGGTCCGGCGCAGGTCGTCCAGCCCGAAGCTGTCATCGAACAATCGCATGAAGGGGCCGATGGAGCAGCTGGCATTGTTATCCTTGGCCTTCGACAGCAAAAGCGCCGAGCGCCCTTCGAAATCGCGAAGATTGACGTCATTGCCCAATGTGGCCCCAACGATGCGGGCATCCGGTGACACTGCAAGAACCACCTCCGGCTCGGGATTATTCCAGACCGATTGCGGGTGTATGCCGACATGGGCGCCGCAACCGACCGAGGCGAACACGGTGGTCTTGGTAAATATCTCGGCATCCGGTCCGATGCCGACTTCCAGATACTGGCTCCACATCCCCTTTTCGACCAGCACCCGCTTCATCTCGGCCGCCTGTTCGGATCCCGGACGCAGCGCGGCCAGATCATCGCCGACGATCCGGCGCACCTCTGCGCGAATATCTGCGGCATCGGCGGCGTTACCCCGCGCCCGTTCCTCGATGACGCGTTCGAGCATCGATACCACAAAGGTCACGCCCGCAGCCTTGACCGCCTGCAGGTCCAAAGGCGGCAGCAGATAGGGCCGGTCGCCGCCAGCTGCGCCGGGGCCGGAATTCTCCAGCACCTCGGCAAGCGAGGCGATCCGCTCGCCCGCAACCGCGTTCAGTGCGGCCGCCGGGTCAGGCAGGGCGTAAAGATGGCTGGTGGTGGGAAAATGCGCAGTGACGTCATGCAGGCCGGTTTCCCGCACCGCGACCAGCGAAGGTCCCTGATGGCGGGGATCCCACAGCCGCGCCAGCAGTGTTCCGCGATAACCGTCTTTCGGCAGAACTTGCTCGGGAGTCATCATATTGGGCCTCATTTCCGTTGAAAGACCGGAGCGCGCTTCTCGGCAAAGGCCCGACGGCCCTCCTGCGCATCCGCCGTAGCGAAACAAATGGTCTGCAGGTCACGCTCGTATTCGATTGCCTTTTCAAGCGGCATCGTATGCGAGGCACGCAGGTTCAGCTTGGCCGTCTCGGCCGCGATCGGCGCACGCGATGCGATGATCGCCGCAAGCTCATGCGCACGCGGCAACAGATCCTGCCCGGCCACGATTTCAGAGATCAGGCCCCAATCCAGACCGCGCTGGGCCTCGATAGGTTCCCCGGTCAGAAGCATCAGTGCCGCATTGGACATGCCGGCAGAATGACTGAGAAAGGCCGCCATTCCACCGCCGCCGATCCATCCCAGCCTGATTTCCGGCGATGCAAGCGTTGCGTTGGGCGAGGCGATGCGGATATCGCAGCTCATCGCCATTTCCAGGCCGCCACCAAAGGCATAACCGTTGATCGCGGCGATGGTTGGCTTCAGCAGCTTGCGGATCGCATCGCAATAATCGGGCCGGTTACGAAAATTCCACGGCGTATCGTAGCCGTCCAGTTCCCGGATATCCGAGCCTGCACAGAAGGATTTCTCGCCCGCGCCGGTCAGAATCACGCAGCGGATCGTATCGCTCGCGTTGCATTCGGCCACCGCCTCCAGCAGGGCGTCGGCCATCTCGGGCGTCATCGCATTCAGTTTGGCCGGCCGGTTCAGCGTGATCTGCGCCACATGGCCGCTGATCTCGAAAAGGATATTTTCACTCATGTCGTCCTCATGCTCAAAGCGCCGCACCGGGCCTGCCGGCCTGCGGGCGGTGGTTGCGATAAAGCCGGTTCAGATGGTCAAGCAGATCCCGATGGGCGCATCGCGTCGTGAAGCCTTCGCGCAGCAAAGCCGACGCGGCTGTCTGGAAAGCGATATATCCGTCAAAGCGCGGCCTCACCCAAGCCGCTTCCAGCGTGGCTTCGGTATCGCGGTAGAAGTTGCCCCACCGCGCGTTGACCGCCTTATCCGTCCAGGCCCGGCGCAGACTTGGCTGGCCGTCATGCGCGGGGATGAAATCGCATTGCGCAGTCTCGGACATCAGCCATAGCAGATGCCGGATCAATGCCTCCGAGATCTCGGTGCGGCGACTGACGGCCAACCCTGTCCCTCCAAGAGTCGAACCGATCCCTTCGGGTCCGGCGGGGGCATCAGCGAAGGCGAGCGGGCGATGTTCCGGATCATCCGGCGCGGCGTAATTCACATAGCCGTAGATCAACGGGCAATAAGCAGCTTCGTCACTTGTCGCCATCAGTTGCAGGATCCCGATCGGGTTCAGGTTCAGGACGGCGGCCGGAATATGCGCGTAAAGTTCGGCAAGGATATCCAGCGCTTCAAGCCCCGGTTCGGTCCCGATATAGCCCTCGTCCAGTCCCGGAAACGCACCCAGCGCCACGCAAATCGAACCAAAGCTCAGCAATGCATGCGGGCCAGAGACCGACAAGGCGACACCCCCCGATTTCGACAGGCGCAGCACCTCTGGCCAGGTCGTCGGCACGGTAGCGTCAAGCTGGTCCGGACGCGATGCGGCCACCTGCGTCGCGGCATCCAGCGGCAGGGCCCATAGTCTGCCCTCGTAGTGATACGATTGAAGCGAAGGCCCGATCACTGCGCCGGAAACCTTTTCCAACGCATCGGCTGGCAGGATCGCGTCGATCGGCGTCAGGCAGTCCTGCGCGAAAGCTTCGCCGACATGCGGGTGATCCAGCACAACCAGATCATAGCGCTCGCAAAGATCGGCGATGGGCGCGCTTTCGAAGCCTTCCAGCGGCTGCTTGTCCCAATCGATGGCCAGATCGTCATGTTCCGACAACCTCGCCGCAGCGGCGGCCAGCGCGTTATAACCGCGCGGATGATCCCAGGTCAGGCCCTTGTAGCGGTGCTTCATTGGCTGTCCCCCAGATGGATCGCACCCGATGCGGAAAGCGCCTGAATCCGGGTGTCGTCATAGCCAAGGGCACGCAATACCTCTGCGCTGTGCTGTCCGACCAGTGGCGTCGGGCGGTCGATGGCCGGTGGCGTTTTCGAGAATTTATAGGGAAACCCGGGCGTACGCACCCGACCCTCGGTCGGATGATCATATTCGACAATCGTCCCATTATGCCGAATCTGTGCGTCATTTTCGAGATCGGCATAGCTATAGACGGGGCCGCACCAGATATCCGCTGCCCGGAACAGTTCAAGCCATTCCGACGATGATCTTTGCAACAGCTTCTCGCGCGTCAGGGCAAATATTTCGTCGCGCCGCGCCCAGCTGTCGGTTTCGTCATCCATGTTCAGGAATGACGGTTCCCCGATAACCTCGCCAAGCGTCTTCAAGGGGGGGAAAGCAAGCGTGATGTAACCATCGGAGGTCGCAAAGGCACCATAAGGCGCGCGGATATAGACATGGGCATGAGGCTCGGCCGAGCGTTCCTGCGGTTTGCCGGTCTGAAGATAGACGGACAATTCCTGCATCTGAAGCGTGGTAATCGCATCAAGCATGTTCACCTCGACCTTCTGACCCTCTCCCGTCCGTTCGCGGTGGAGAAGCGCCGCAAGAACCCCCTCGAAAGCGGTGGAAGCGGCAACGGCATCAACCAGGAACTGGCCCGCCGCGGTCGGCGCCTCATCCGCGCGTCCGGCAGACAGCATCGCCCCCGACAAGCCCTGCAGGATCAGATCCTGACCGGGATGGTTCACATAAGGCCCGTCCTCGCCATAACCCGACATCGAGACATAGACGAGCCGGGGATTCAGCTTCGACAGCGTTTCGTAATCCACCCCCAACCTGTCCGCGACTCCCGGACGGTAATTCTGGATGAAGACATCGGCGGTTTTTACCAGCTCCAGCAACAACGCCTTGCCGTCTGCGTCCTTCAGATTGACGGCAAGCGAGCGCTTGTTGCGGTTCAGCGACAGGAACGAGACGTTGATCTTGTTCCCGCGCGCGCCGCCGGCGGATACATGGCGCTGCCATTCGCCGCTGATGGGTTCGATCTTGATGACATCCGCCCCCAGATCGCCCAGGCGCTGGGCCGCGAATGGGCCCGCCATGGCGATGGAGCAGTCAAGAACACGGTAACCGGACAAGATATTTTTGGTCAATTCGGAATTCCCTGATCGATCGGAGGATGGAAATCCGGCAGGTGCCGGATGACTGAAGTCAGTCGATGCGCAGACCGCTGTCGATGTCGAAATAGGAGGCCTGCGCGATATCGAGCGTCAGCCCGACCCGATCGCCTGCCACGATGCCGCTGTAGCCGCTTTGTGTCGCCATGATGTCGGATTGCCCGTCCTCGTCCCGAGCTACGCGCAAGCTACCCGGATCGAAGGCCAGCAGCGATTCCGCCCCCGCATGCTCGACCAAGGTCACCCGCACCGGCAGCGCATCCGCAGCATCGGCGGTGGTCAACGAGATCGCATCGGGGCGAATACCCAGCCAGACCTTGCGATCATCGCCGCGCGGCGCTGTTTCCGGCAGCGGCAGAAGCCGGTCGCCGATGCGGAGAGAATCCCCCTGAAACTGCGCCTCGATCAGATTCATCGGAGGTGTTCCGATGAATCGGGCGACATAGGTATTCGCCGGGCGCTCATATATCTCGCGCGGGGTTCCGAATTGCTGGATATCGCCGCCGCGCAGCAGCGCGATCTTGGTGCCCATCGTCATGGCCTCGACCTGATCATGGGTCACATAGACGAAGGTGCCGCCAAGGCGATGATGCAACCGGGTGATCTCGGCCCGCATGGCGGTACGCAGCTTCGCGTCCAGATTAGACAGCGGTTCGTCCATCAGAAAAGCCGCAGGCTGCCGCACCATCGCCCGGCCAAGCGCAACCCGCTGGCGCTGGCCGCCCGAAAGCGTGCGCGGATGCTTGTCCAGAACCTGCGTCAGGCCAAGAGTTTCGGCAGTTATCGAGACCAGCTCGCGAATGTCGGGTTTGGTTTCGATCCGCCGCTTGGCCAGATAGCCGACAAGCGGGATATGGAACCACCATTTATGTTCACGCATGATCAGCGGGAAGGTAATATTCCGCCGAACCGTCATATGCGGATAAAGAGCATAGGACTGGAATACGAAAGCCATGTTCCGGTCGCTGGGCGGCAAATGCTCGACCTGCCTGCCGTTCAGGTGGATCTCGCCCGAAGTCACCTCTTCGAGGCCGGCGATCATCCGCAGCAGGGTCGATTTGCCGCAACCCGACGGTCCAAGAAGGACAAGAAAATCGTCATCCCCCACATCCAGCGAGATGTCGCGGATGACCGTAAGATCTCCGAATTTCTTTTTGATATTCTGAAACCTGAGAGCCATGATCAGTGCCTGTTTGACAAATTTCCGGGACGCGACGGCATCATCCTTTGACACCCCCGCTGGTCATGCCCGCCACGATGTAGCGCTGCACGAGAAGGTAGAAGACGACCGCCGGAAGCGTATAGGTCAGACCCACGGCCATGACGGTATCCATAGGTGTGGACAGTTCGCCTACGAAACTGGCCAGCCCTACCGAGGCGACCTTGAGGGATTCGTCCGAGATGAAGGTCTGCGCGAAGACATATTCGTTCCAGCCCTGAAAGAAGGCGATCACCGCGACCGCGGCCAGTGTCGGCGCAATCAGCGGAAGCACGATCGTCAGCACGATCCCGACACGGGAGCAGCCGTCGATCCGTGCCGCTTCCTCGATCTCGGTCGGGATGCCGTCGATTGCGCCCTTCAGGATCCAGGTCACCACCGGCACCGCAAAAGCGGTATTTGCAAGGATGAGCCCGGTCAAACTGTCCAGAAGCGCGAAACGCGAGAAGATGTCGTAAAGCGGCACGACCAGCATCGCCTCGGGCAGCATCTGGGTCACGAACAGGCCCAGCGCCAGCAGCAGCTTGCCGCGAAAGCTCATCCGCGACAATGCATAGGCGGGCAGGATTGCAAGCAGCAGCGACAGCGCCGTCGTTCCAAGCGCAATGATCAGGCTGTTACCAAGCCATGTCAGCAGCGGGGTCGAGACAAGCGCGCGGGCATAAGTGCCGATCTGCGCCGGATCGGGCAGCAGACGGGGACTGCCGGCGAAAAGCTCCTCCGAAGAGGTCATCGAGGTAACCGCCATCCAGTAAACCGGAAAGGCGGCTATTCCCAACACCGCCAGAACGGCAAGGATGCGAAAATGGAAGGCCCAGGATCGGTTCATCTTATTTCCCCGCTGCCCGGTCGGCACGTGCCGACAACCAGAAATAGATGAAGGTCACTACCAGCGCGATGCAGACACCGATGACGCCGACAGCCGCCGCATGACCAAGATCCAGATAAACGAAGGCGCGGCGATAGAGATCAATGACCAGCGTGTTCGTCTCGCCCAGAGGACCGCCTTGGGTCATCACCCAGATCACATCGAACCGGCGCAGGGACCAGACGGTCAGCAACAGCGCAAGAATCGCGACCGTGGGCCTGATCGTAGGCCAGACGACCGCCTTGAAGACGCTTAGTTTATCGGCCCCGTCGATAATCGCGGCCTCTCGCAGCTCGGACTGGACGCCCTGAAGCGCCGACAGGATGACGACCGATGAAAAGGGAAATATCTGCCAGATCGTGGCGAAGAGAACTGCTGGAAGCGCCCGTTGCGGATCGTCCAGCCAGTTGATCGGTTCGGCGCTGATTCCCAGCCCGGAGAGGATGTCGTTGAAGATGCCGAATTGGGCGTTGTACATCCAGATGAAGATAAGCGCGACGGCGACCGGCGGAGCAGCCCAAGGAATGGTGATGAGCGCACGGGCGAGGCCACGCCCCCGGAAGTTGAAATCCAGAAGCAGCGCCACCAGCAGGCCAAGACCGACCCCGCCGGATACACAGATCACGGTATAGATTGCGGTGATGCGCAGTACTTTGTGGAATTCGGGATCTCCCAGCACGTCACGATAATTGTCGAGACCGACGAATTCGCGAAGAGACGGATCCAGCAATGATGTATAGGTCGTGCTGAGGATAAATTCCTGCATCAGAGGATATGCATGGAAGATCAGCAGGTAAGCCGCCAGAGGAGCAATGAAGGCATAGGGCAGGAAACGCGCCGGGTCCTTGCGCCTTGTCTGAATCTTCACCGAATTGCGCATAATGCCAAAGGTCCGTGAGCGAGGGTACGAAAATCAATTCTGCAAGGATTGGCAGGCCCTGCTACGAAGGCCCGCCAGCCGCTTTCAACGCCGGAGGATACGGGTTTCGACATGCTCCTGGACCCGGTCCATCGCGTCCTGCGGGCTGACCCCGCCCTGAAGCACCCGCAGCACCTGCTCGACCACGATCTGCTGAATTTCGGGCGATTTCTCTTCCAGTCCCTGGGCAAGCGCCGGAACAGAATTCGGGGTCTGCGCGTCATAGGCGGCAAGCCATGGATTGGCGGCCAGTTCCTCTTCGCTACGCTCGACTACCGTTGCGACATTCGCCGCACCCAGAAGCTGTTGCAATTCCTGCTGCTGTTCCGGCTCTAGCGCCCATTTCAAAAACGTTCCGGCCGCCTCTGGCGCCTTGGTGTTGGCGTTGATCGTCACGGGCGCGAGAATCATCCCCTGTTCGGGATGCGGAAAGGGTGAGGCAGAGGCATGGATCGGCTTATCGGCGCCCTGTGCGGTCAGGATTGTGGCGACGCCGCCATTGTCGATCTCCATCGCAACCCGGCCTTCCCAGAACATCCGCCGGTAGGTCGCGGCATCGGTTCCGCGCGGGATCACTTCGGCATCGTATACCTGCTTGTATGCCTCGATTCCCGCAACCACCTCGGGACTGTTGAAAGTGGGCGTACCATCGGGAAGCGACCAGCGCCCACCGAAGCCATAAACGAAATTGGTAACGTCATACCAGACACCGCCGCGTTCCGCCATCGTCGCACGATACGCAAAGCCATAATTGTCGTTACCTGTCGCGGCCTTGGCATATTCCAGAAATTCATCGAAATCCTTCGGAGGCTCTCCACCCGGAAGCAGGTCGGCATTATAGATCAATGCGTAATTGGCGCTGTCGAAAACCACCCCGAAGCGGGTATCGTCCACCTTCATATAGGCATCGGCGCTGGTGAAGTCATATTGGGCATCATCGATGACGTCATCCATCGGAAGCAACCGGCCGGCATTGGCCGCCGCGTAGAACTCTGGCAGGTCGAACCGGACCAGATCAGGTCCCGCACCCCCGCCCATCTGGGTAAAAATCGTCGAGGCATAAGAGGAGAACGGGATGGTGATGGGCTGGACCTCGATCTCATCCTGACTGCCATTGAATTTCGCAACCCATTCACGCAGCGCGTCACCGCGCCCCACCTCGGCAAAATGCGACGCCGAGAACGTGATCACGGTCTTCTCCTGCGCCGACGCCTGGGCCAGCGACAAAGCGATGGCGGCAGCGCCGATTACAGGAACCATCCGGTATCCTCTTGATTTCTTAATCATATTCCCCCCTTTGCATTCGGCGAGACGCAATTTTCAGGCAGAACACCAGATCACGATCTTGTTGCCGCCTCGCATCTCGCCGTTTAATATTTAAAATTAATTTTTACAAGTAAAATTTATTTACCTTGCGGAACAGGACAACTTGCAGGAAATGCTGCTATCCAACATGCACCGGGGCCTTCCCGGCCCAGCGTTCAGAATGGTGAGGTAAAAATGACAGCCAGCGAAAATGGAGATGTCGATGTGAGCGGCGGCAAAAAATCTCAGGCCGGCAGCTATGCCGCACCGGCGCTGGAGAAGGGGTTGGACATTCTTGAACTGATCTCGGCCTCACCGCAGGGAATTTCGCAACAGCAGATCGCCAAGCGACTAAACCGCACCACGACCGAGATCTTCCGCATGCTGAATGTTCTGGAACGGCGGAACTATCTCAGCCGGGACAGCGATGGCTCCTATCAGCTGACACTGAAGCTGTTCGAACTGTCACATCGACATCCGCCGACCAAACTGCTTCTGCATGTGGCCCTGCCGCTGATGCAGCAACTGGCCGAAGACAGCCGGCAATCCGCGCATCTCGCCGTTTACCATCAGGGCTGCATTCTGGTCATCGCGCAGGTCGACAGCCCGGAACCTCTGAGCTTTGGCGTGAAGCTGGGCACCCATTTTGTGATAAAGCCGGAACGAACCTCTGCACTGGTCCTGACGGCATTCGCGCAAAACGCGCGTGCCGCGCAGATGGCCGAGGAAATGCTGCAAAATGACGATTCCGGGCTGACAGCGGAAGAACTCGAACAGAAACTTCGCGGCATTCGTGCGGCACGTCATTACCTGAACCCCAGTCAGACAACGGCCGGAGTCGTTGATGTCAGTTGCCCGATCTTCGGGCTGGATGGCACAACTGTCGCGGCACTTACCGTTCCCTTTCTCAGCCAGAACAACATCACTGTGCAGGTGGAAGATGTCCAGCATATGTTGCAGAATACTGCATATCTGATCTCGGAAGGCATCGGAATGCGCAGGAAATGATCCAGATGACACATCTGCCCTGCCCCGCAACAGAATCGACCGCCTGAAATGGAAATTTACAGGGGCTGTTCTCCTGCTGCCGGTCAGACAAGGAAACGCATGTAAAACGTTTCGAATAACCTCTGCCCTTTACAATTCCCGCAAAGGGCAGAGGTTATGATCAATCGGATGATTTACGTAACCCCGCCCGCAACATACGCCGGTAGATCGTCGTCCGCCCTATTCCCAAAATACGTGCCGCTTCCGAGACTTTCCCCCCGGAACGAGCAAGAGCCCGCAGCAAAACGGCGCGATCAGTCATATTCAAAGTGAGCTCCGGGTTATCCTCATTGAACCCTAAAAGCTCGGCTGCGGGAATATTCTTGATGTCCCCTTCCACATCCAGATTCAAAGCACGACGCGCGGTGCGGGTCGCGCCAATGGCAATATCGTCACTATCCACAGCCAGAAGCGCTGCCGGATCGCCGCCGTCTTTCGAGATGGAAATAATCCGTGACTTCGGATGGATAGCCCGAAAATACATTGCCTCGACGATCTTGGACATAAGGGTGATCTGGGACAGAATAAGCCGGTTATATTGTGTATTCTGTTCACAGCGGGTCGAGGTAACATCAAGGACCGCAAGCGGTCGCCCATCCGGTCCCCAGATAGGTGTACTCATACAGGACAGATCGATATTGCGCGCACGAAAATGCTCGTCCTGGTGAATGGAAATCCTCCGCTTTTCCACAAGGCAGGTGCCGATTCCGTTCGTTCCCTGTACCACCTCGGACCAATCTGCGCCATTCCACAGATCCCATTCCTGAAATTGCGTCTTGTCGGAATCATTCACACGCTGATCAATCACAACGCCTTCGGCATCTGTCAAAAGAATGCCTTGCCCGTCCCTACCCACCAATTTGAAAAGCTGATCGAGCTGAGAGGATGCAATATTCAGAAATCCCCCCAGCGCTTCTCGCCGCAACGACACTTCTAATTGCGTCAAACGTTCCGGGCGATAATCATCCGCCGGATCAATGCCATATTTTAGCATCGACCGCCGCCAGGATGCCGTCAGTCCGGATCCCGCAAGTGATGAACTACAGCTTTTTAAGACGTCTGAAACGTGTTTTTTTTATACATAACCAACTACCGTGAACTGTTTAACATTTACCGATTTTCTGACAGATCAGCACGATAAACAATAAGATCGATAATATTTGATATATATTCCATATAGTCACCCAACGTTTTTCCAAAATTTGTTTCGAAAATGGAACGTCTCTAAAAAAAACATCTCCCCCTGTGCAGTCACCAGGACGACAGGCCACAATGTGCAAAGCGTAGTCTGATCGCCCGCCCAACGGGATCTTCGTTGGCATCCGGATGGCCGAAGGCTTTATGTCCTGCAAATCTCCTGATAAGGTCGCCGCCGACGCGGTTTCCCTACCGGGATCTCTCCGCGATTATTCTGAATAATTGTTTCTGCTGACCGATCATGAAAATTGACCCCACCTCGTTGCCTGATGTCGTTGTCGTCGAACCTGTCAGGTTCGGCGATGCCCGGGGCTGGTTCTCGGAAACCTGGAATGCGGCGCAAATGGCTTCGGCTGGCTTCGATCTTTCCTTCGTGCAGGACAATCATTCCTTCTCGGCCGCGCAATACACGCTGCGTGGTCTGCATTACCAAAGCCCGCCTCATGCGCAGGATAAGCTGGTGCGTTGCAGCCGTGGGGCGATTTTCGACGTGGCGGTCGATATCCGCCTTGGCTCGCCACATTACGGCCGATGGACCGGGGTCGAGCTAAGCGCCGAAAACATGCGGCAGTTGCTGGTGCCGAAAGGCTTCCTTCACGGATTCCTGACCCTGACCCCCGATTGTGAGGTGCAGTATAAATGCAGCGATTTCTATGCTCCGGATTGCGACGGCGCCATTCGCTGGGATGATCCCGATATCGGCATTGACTGGCCCCTGCCTTCAGGCGTGCAGCCTGTGCTTTCAGCCAAGGACAGCGCCGCCCCCCGGCTGGCGGGCTTTGATACCCCTTTCAAATGGACAATGACAGAATGAAGCTGCTGATTACCGGCGGAGCCGGGTTCATCGGATCCGCCGTGGTCAGGCTGGCAATCGCGCGCGGCCATCAGGTCGTCAATCTGGACGCGCTTACCTATGCCGCCTGCCTTGAGAATGTGGCGGGCGTCGCCGAAAGCCCGCTTTACGCCTTCGAGCAGACCAATATCCGCGACCGGGCGGCGCTTGACCGGATTTTCGCCGCGCATCGCCCCGATGCGGTGATGCATCTCGCCGCCGAAAGCCATGTCGACCGCTCGATCGACGGGCCGGGCGCATTCATCGAAACGAACATTACCGGCACCTATAACATGCTGGAATCCGCCCGCGATTTCTGGGTGGGCGAAGGGCGTCCTGAAGCTTTCCGCTTCCATCATATCTCCACCGACGAGGTTTTCGGATCCCTGCCGAACGATCCTTTGGTGAAGTTCACCGAAGATACAGCCTATGATCCGCGCAGCCCCTATTCGGCATCGAAAGCCGCTTCGGACCATCTGGTCAGGGCCTGGCACGAAACCTATGGCCTGCCGGTTGTTCTGACCAATTGTTCGAATAATTACGGCCCCTACCATTTTCCCGAAAAGCTGATCCCGGTGATCATCCTGAACGCGCTGGCCGGCAAGCCATTGCCCATCTACGGGGACGGTTCGAACATTCGCGATTGGCTTTTCGTCGAGGATCATGCCGATGCGCTTCTGCTGGTGGTGGAGAAAGGCCGCGTCGGCCGCAGCTATAATATCGGCGGCGAGAATGAGCGGACCAATCTGGAGCTTGTGCAGACGCTTTGCGCGATCCTTGATGAAAAGCGGCCGAAGGCGCAGGGGTCTTACACGGACCAGATCACCTTCGTTGCCGATCGTCCCGGCCATGATGCCCGCTATGCGATCGCGCCCGGACGTATCCGCGAGGAACTGGGATGGCGGCCCTCGGTCACGGTCGAGGAAGGGCTTGCGCGGACCGTGCAATGGTATCTGGACAATGAGAATTGGTGGAAGCCATTGCAGGGCCGTAAGGGAATCGGTGAAAGACTGGGGGTGAAAACGTGACCGGCAGGCAGGTCTGCGGCCCTGCGGACGGCATCGGAGAATCCGGATGAAGCTTCTTGTCTTTGGCCGCAATGGGCAGGTTGCCACTGAATTGCAGCGTCTGCGGCCGGAAGCGCTGTTTCTCGACCGGGCAACAGCCGATCTGTCGGTTCCCGCCGCCTGTGCCGCCGCGATCCGCGCCCATCAGCCAGAGGCCGTGATCAATGCCGCCGCCTGGACTGCTGTGGACAGGGCCGAGACCGAGGAGGCCGCCGCGACCGTGGTGAACGGGGACGCTCCTGCCGCCATGGCGCGGGAATGCACCGATCTGGGGATTCCCTTCATCCAGATTTCCACCGATTACGTTTTCGGCGGTAGCGGTGAGACTCCCTTTGCTCCCGACAGCCCGACCCGCCCCTTGGGCGCCTATGGCCGCTCGAAACTCCGGGGGGAGGAAGCTGTCCGGCTGACGGGCGGCATCTATGCGATCCTGCGCACCTCATGGGTATTTTCCGCCCATGGCGATAATTTCCTGAAGACCATGCTGCGGCTTGGACGCGAGCGTAACAGCCTGAACGTTGTGGCCGACCAGATCGGCGGCCCCACCCCGGCACGCGCTATCGCGAACGCCTGTCTGACCATTGCGGAACAACTTGCAACAGAACCGGGAAAATCCGGGATCTATCACCTTTCGGGAACGCCCGATATATCCTGGGCAGGCTTTGCCCGCGAGATCATGGCGCAGGCCGGGCTGGATTGCGTGATAGAGGATATCCCGACCTCGGAATATCCTACCCCGGCGAAACGGCCGCTCAATTCCCGGCTGGACTGTGCGGGCCTTGCCGGTTTTGGACTTGACCGCCCCGACTGGAAACAGGCAGTCCATGAGACGTTAACCGAACTCGAGGCGATCCGATGACAACAGCTCCCTTTCCGGCCCGCAAGGGCATAATCCTCGCGGGCGGATCGGGCACAAGGCTTTACCCGATCACCATCGGCGTGTCGAAGCAACTTCTGCCGGTCTATGACAAGCCGATGATCTATTATCCGCTTTCCGTGCTGATGCTGGCTGGCATCCGCGAGATTGCCATCATTACCACGCCTCATGACCAGGAACAGTTCCGTCGCACTCTGGGGGATGGCAGCCAATGGGGCATCGGCCTGACCTGGCTGGTTCAGGACAGCCCCGACGGGCTTGCCCAAGCCTATCTTCTGGCCGAGGATTTCCTTGCCGGCGACGCTTCGGCGATGATTCTCGGGGACAACATGTTCTTCGGACATGGCCTGACCGAGCAGATGGAGACTGCTACGGCCCGTCAGACCGGCGCCACCGTCTTTGGCTATCGCGTCTCGGATCCGGAACGCTATGGCGTGGTGGGATTCGACGCGGCAGGAAAGGTCGAAAGCATCATCGAGAAACCGGCGAAACCGGCCTCGAACTATGCCGTTACCGGGCTGTATTTCATGGATGGAACAGCTCCGCAAAAGGCAAGATCGATCAAACCCTCGGCCCGGGGCGAGTTGGAGATCACCTCGCTTCTGGAACTGTACCTGGCCGAGGACAGGTTGATGGTGGAACTTATGGGGCGCGGTTATGCTTGGTTCGACACCGGAACGCATGGAAGCCTGCTTGACGCCGGAAATTTCGTCCGCACCCTGGAACTGCGTCAGGGCCTGCAGGTCGGAAGCCTTGATGAGATCGCTTTTGAAAAAGGCTGGATCAGTGCTGCTGTTCTGCGTGAACGCGCGGCATTTTTCGGCAAGAATGAATATGGCGCCTATCTGTCGGGCCTAATTCGGACGTAAGGTCCGGGAACTGCAGGAGGGGCACATGTCGGAAATCACCTGGGATCTGAACCAACTGACCGAAGGGCCTGCCTGGCGCGGTGCGGTCGACGGATTCACCGATGAATGGATTTATGGCTGGGCGGTATCGGCATCCGAGCCCCAACGGCCGGTCGAGCTGGAGATTTACCTGTTTGGCGAGCCGGTCCTGACCGCGATCAGCACCATCTTTCGGGAAGATATCGCCGGACTGTTGAAACAGCCGGTCCGGGCGGGATTTTCCGTTCCTTTGCGCGACATGACACAATCGGCTGCGCAACAGGTCCTGGATCACCTGCGCAAGGCCGGACCGGGCGAGGCACGGATTGCCGATATCCTGCGCATCGAAGTCCGCGGCACTGGCCTTGCCTTGCCGCTTTCCTCCAATCTGGCCGGGATCGACCGGGGGCTTTTGCAGCGCGCCATTACCCGGCGCGCCAATGGGATTTCCAAGCGCGAGGAAGACCGGTTGCGCCAACGCGATCGCCTGCTTGAATCGACCCTGGACGGTGGACCTGTATCCGCACCGGTGACTGTCCTGGCCTTCTATCGGTCACAATTCTATCCCTATGCCCTGCATGATGGCTGGTATGGCCGGGACACGACCGATTGGGCGGATGTCGCTGCCGCGCGGCCTCTATTCGATGGTCACACCCAGCCCAGACTGCCGGGAAATGGCGGTTTTTACGATCTGCGCGTCGATGCCGTTCAGCAAAGCCAGATCGCGATCGCAAAAGATCACGGGCTAAGCGGGTTCTGCTATGACTATCACTGGGCCGCCGGACAGGCCCGGATGACCCTGCCCATCGACCGCCATGTCGCGCAGGATTACGATTTCGGCTTCTGTCTGTGCTGGACGAATGAGGGCCTGCTGCGCGCGCCCTCTGGTGACGGAGGGGCAACCGTCCCTCCGCATGAACACAGCTATGGCGGCGATAATGATTTCATCCGGTCCTGTCTGAAATATTTCCGTTCGCCGCGTTATATCCGCATCGACGATGCCCCGCTTCTTCTGATCCGCGGCATTTCATCCCTGAAAAGCCCCCCCGAAACCATTCGCCGCTGGCGCGAGATCATGCGAGACGAAGGATTCCCGGATCTGCATGTCTGCATCGTCGAGACCGAACCCGATATGAATCCCCATGATTACGGCGGCGACAGCAGCTGTCAGTATCCGCCCATCGGCCTTGCGGGGGCTGCGGAAGGACAGGGTGAACATGACATGGCTCCGGGATGGCAAGGGGACATCCGGGATTATGCCGATATCGTGCAAGGAGAGATTTCCCGGCCAGCGGCAGGGCATCTGCGCTTCCGAACCGCCATGCCGGGCTGGGACGATACGCCCCGCCATGGCCTCCGGGGCACTGTTTTCACCGGCGCGCGGCCAGAATTGTTTGGCCTGTGGATGCGCCATCTGGTTGCCGAAGCGCGCGACCAATTGCCCGAGGGACGGCGTTTCGTCTTCGTCAGATCGTGGAATGACTGGGCCAGCGGCGCTTGTCTGGAACCCGATCGCCAAAGCGGGACGCAGATCCTGACCGCGATGCGTGACACCCTCACGCCCCAGGCGCTTGCACTTGCGCCGCTGCGCCCGCCACCCGACGGACAGCCCGACCCACTGGCGGAAACCCGCCGCTGCGTTGAAAACCTTATCGCCGCCAATCAAGCGCTTGACGCTCTGGTCGCGCGGCGTGGCCGGGGACTCTGGAGCGGGGACGCCTCGGTCTTCGTTCCTGTTGCGGCACAGTTGATGAGGGTCGAACGACAACCGGGCCAGCCAACCGGAATCGACATGCTGAACGGTCACCCGGTCGGAACCGGAACTGATCTGCCTGTTGCGCGCTGGCAGGGGCTTGCGATGCGTGGCTGGTTCTTGGTGGGTGGGCGCGGCGCCGCTACGGCAATGATCGCACTACGCGACACGGAAGCGCCCGAACGCCGCTATGTCGCCGCGATCCATAATCGTGAAGGCCGTCCGGATGTGGTTGCAGCCCTGTCGCTGGACTCCGGCGCGACGGATTGCGGCTTTACGCTTAATGCCAGCCTCAAAGACGTGCCGGCCGGGCGCTATGAGGTGGAATTCCTGATCCCGGATCCCTACCGCCCGAAACACGCCCTGGCGGTCTGCCCGGATATCGTTCTGCTGGTGGGTTAGGGTCATGACGGCAGTCCCCCTTGTCAGCGTTATTGTCCCGACCTATTGCCATGCGGGCTATCTGGCCGATTGCCTGCAATCGATCCACGATCAGACTTATGACGCGCTGGAGCTGGTTCTGATCGATGATTGCTCGACCGACGAAACCTGGGAGCGCGCGCAGGAACTACTGTCCGGCCCGCTCGCGCAGCGGTTTCAGAACGTGGTCCTGTTGCGCAATGAACACAATCTCGGAGCGCATGCCACGATCAACCGCGCCATCGCCGCCGCGCAGGGCAACCATCTTTCGCTGATCAATTCCGACGATCGTTATCATCCCGACCGGATCGCGACATTGATGGCGGCGCTGTCGGATACCGGCTCGGAAATCGGATTTTCGCTGGTCGAGGTGCTGGCCGAGGCGGGTCCCAGCGCCAAGATAGACGAATTCTTCCGTCTCTTCGCGCTGCGGCAGCTTTTTGCGTTTGATCGCGATCCGACTACCGGTTTCGCATTGATGCGGGCAAATGTCGCGATCTCCACCGGCAATCTTCTGTTCACACGCAATCTTTACGAACAGGCTGGCCCGTTCCAGCCGCTGAAATATTGTCATGACTGGGATTTCCTGCTGCAGGCGCTCTTTTTCACCGAGCCGGTCGTGGTCCAGGAACCGCATTATTTTTACCGGTTGCATGACACGAATTCCTTCTCGTCGCTGGGTCATGTCACTTCGATCGAACTGGAAGAGACGACCCGCCGTTTTCTGCGCCGTGGATTGCAGGGCAAACCATCGCCCAACCCGCTTTTCCCCTGCGAGGCGAACTGGCCGGGTTATTTCGAACATGTTCTGCGCGAATGCGGCTATGAGGGCCATATGCGGCGCGAAAAGGACGGGGTCGCCGCGGGTTTTCCCTTCGCGCCCGAGCTGATCAATCCTGCCGGCTGACAACAGGAATGCCCTGCGGCAGATGATGGCTGCGGCCCGGTTTTGCGATATGTTGTGGATCCTTTCAGTTGTATCCACTAAGCAGAAGCTGCCTTGCAGCAATGACCGCCACGTGATGGAGTGACAGAGTGAACGGGGTAGGAAATGTCTTCCAGAAACTCTGAAAAAAGCGAGCTCCTCGCATCCGGCCTGTTCGATCCTGACTGGTATC
Source organism: Paracoccus onubensis (assembly GCF_003591515.1). GTDB lineage: Bacteria > Pseudomonadota > Alphaproteobacteria > Rhodobacterales > Rhodobacteraceae > Paracoccus > Paracoccus onubensis. The sequence continues at coordinate 27,910 of NZ_QZCG01000002.1, read as the reverse complement.
TTGAACGCAATGGCGACGTCAAATTGCTGGGGATGGATCCGCTGGAACATTATCTCTGGCTGGGCCATCGGCTTAACCGGAGCCCCGGTCCGAAATTTGATAGCGACCGATATCTGCGCATCAACGGCGATGTCGCGCGGCACAAACTCAATCCGGTTCTGCATTATATCCGCCATGGCCGGGCCGAGGGCCGGCAGGCGTTCGAGGTTTCCGCCACCGGAGCGGTCACCACGGGAGCAGCCCCTGGATTGCGCCGGGTGGCGGGCGGCATCGCAACACGCCCGGGCCGGCCTGTGGTCATGTTGTGCAGTCACATAGCGGGTAACAAGCTTTTCGGCGGCGAGCGCAGCCTGCTTGATATGCTGGACGGTCTGAATGCGCTTGATTTCAATGTGATCGTCACCGTGCCCGGCGCCGATAATCCGGCTTATTTCGAAACTCTGCGCGCAAAATCCGTGGCTGCTTACGTCCTGACCTATGGCTGGTGGCGCGACGGAACACCGGTGAGTGACGCGGTGACAGCGCAATTTGCCCGGATTATCGCTGATGAAGCCGTGGATGTGGTCCATGCCAATACCATCGTTTTGCGCGAGCCGCTGATTGCGGCACGGCGAATGGGTGTCAGAAGTATCGTCCATGTGCGCGAGCTTATCCGCCATGACGAGGCCCTGTTGAACATGATCGGTGAATCCGCCGACGCGATCGTCGAAAAGGTATGGGACAGTTGCGACCGCGTGATCGTGAATTCCATGGCAACACTTTCAGGCTTTGCGCAGCCCGGTCGCGAAGCGGCTCTGGTTTACAATACCGTCGATTTCGGGGAACTGGCGCGTCTGTCGCCTGCACCGGCACATGACGGGCTTCGTGTTGGTCTGATCAGCTCGAATCTTCCCAAGAAAGGACTTTGGGATTTCGTGCGTGTGGCACAGGAACTGGCCGCCCACCCAGAGATATCCTTCCGTCTGATCGGCCCGGAAAATGAGCATACCGCCATCATTGCCACGAAGATCCAGGCGGGCGAACTACCCGCCAATCTCGGGCTTATTGGCTATCGTGAAACTCCTGCACAGGCGGTCGCGGAAACCGATATCATCCTTAGTCTGTCGCATTTTCAGGAATCTTTCGGCCGGACGGTCCTTGAAGGCATGGCTGCGAGCCGTCCTGCCATCGTCTATGACCACGGAGCGCCGCCCGAATTCGTCGCACATGGGGAAACCGGCTTTGTCGTCCCGGTCGGCGAGACAGGAGCCGTGGCCGAAGCGATCCGCAAGCTGGCTTCGGATCGCGAAGGACTGCGCAGGATGGGCCTGGCGGCCCGGGCAAAGGCTATCGCGCGCTTCGACCGGACTGCCTATACCAACCAGTTGCGCAGCGCCTATGAAGGTCTCACCCATGCGCCGGAACCGCAACGCCTCAGGTTGCCGGCCCGCCGGGATCTGACGCCGCAACCGCGGGAGACGATGAAAATAGCCTATTTCTGCTGGCATTTCCCGGTACCCTCGGAAACTTTCGTGCTCAATGAGCTGCGGCTTCTTCGCGAACAGGGTTTCGATGTTCGGGTCTTCTGCAGACAGTCGCCTTATCCGGATTTCAGACCCGATTTCGATATCGAATGGGAAACCGTGCGCGACGCCGCTCATCTGGCCGAACGGTTGACCGGGACCGGACGCAGCATCGTGCATTCCCACTTCGTTTATCCGACCGTGACGGATATGGTCTGGCCGGCCTGCGAGGCGGCAAAGATCCCGTTCACCTTCATCGCCCATGCGCAGGACATTTTCCGCTACCGCAATGACGCAATGAACCGTATCGGCGAGGTGGCGCATTCGGATTGGTGCCGCAAGGTCTTTGTTCCGTCGCGCTTCCATCGCCAGTATCTGGCGGCGCGTAACGTGCCCGACGGCAAGATGATGATCAGCCCGAATGGCTGCGATCCCCGGCTTTACGCGCAGGGCTGGAAGGAAGGGCGAGAGAAGCGCCCCTTCCGGCGCATCATTGCCATCCACCGCTTCACCGAGAAAAAGGGACTGATCCACCTGATCCGGGCCGGGAAGCTTCTGGAACAGGACAATATTCGCATCGAGCTTTACGGCTATGGTGAACTGGAAGAAGCTTATCGAGCGGTCATCGCCGAAGAAGGCATCTCCAATGTCGCGATTTGCGGCCCGGTCAAGGGACGCGATGCGATGCTGGCACTTTACCGCGAAAGCGATTTGTTCGCATGTCCTTCAGTCCGTGCCGCCGATGGTGACATGGACGGCATCCCGACCGTGCTGATGGAGGCCATGGCCGCGGGCCTGCCGGTACTGACCACGGATTTGTCGGGGATTCCCGATCTGATCGAGGACGGCATCACCGGCCTTGTCAGCGATGCCACGCCCGAGGCGATCGCGGCACGCATCCGGGCCTATTACATGTTGCCCGACGTTGCCGTGACCGCGATGATCGAGAATGCCGCCGAACGCATTCGCAAGAATTACAATTCCGAACATCTCGTCGATAACCTGATCCGGGTCTGGGCGGGCGAGACCATCGATCTGATGATCGTCAGCTGGAACAACCTCGCACAGACATCCGAGGTGATCCGACGGCTTTACAAATATACGTCGCTCCCCTTCCATCTGATCATCTGCGACAATGGCAGCGACGCCCCTGCTCTGGCGAAGCTGCTGGAACTTTATGGCGAGCGTGACAATGTCACCATCCTGCTTAACCGCGACAACGCGATGGTTGGTCCCGGCACCAATCTTTGCCTTGCCGAGGGAAAATCGGATTATGCGATCTATGTCTGCGGCAAGGAAGGCATGACGACGCGCTACGGGTGGGAGACGGCATTCATACGTTACATGAACGCCCATCCCCGGGTCGGTCAGGCGGGGACGCTGTGCTATTCGCCCTCTTATCTCTTCGGGCGCGATTACCCCAAGGCCCAGGCTCTCTGGGACAAGTTCCGCAATCAGGAGTTCGCCCTGAACAATCCCGATCGAAGCTTCAGCCATGTGCAGGGCGGCTTCTTCGCGCTGCGGCGGAAGATGATCGATGAGATCGGCGGATTTTCGGACACGGTTCCGCATAATTCGACCGATGTGGAATTTTCCTATTATGTCGAAAGCTGCGGTTGGGAATTGGGTGGGGTTCCGGGAATGATGTCGCTGTTCAACAAGACGCGCCCCGGGTTATTCCACCGGATTGACGAACATATGGGCGCGCTGCATCCCCCCAGACTTGAAGATCTGCCCGCGCTTGACGCAATCGCGCGGCGTGAGGTCTATCACTGCAATGCCTGCGGCAGGCAAAGCCGGGAATTTATGGATCTCGACGGCGCGGCTGCCTGTCCGGATTGCGGTGCCGACCGGCGCGCGCGCTCGATTCATCGGGTGCTCGCGGAATCGATTCTGCTTTATCGCCGCCTGCCCGCATTGGGGGTCAATGTGCCTGCCGCCCTTGAAAATTTCTGGCGCGAACAGTTTCAGGGACGGATCTGCAATGCTGAAGAACTGACTCGGGATATCACCCGGAACGGGCGGATCGATCTGGCGGATTCACGCCTGCCACTTATCCTGCTGAACGACGCGACGGGCGCAATTGACAACGATCGCCTGCTGGCAGAAACCGCGCGGGTACTGGCACCCGGAGGCACTCTGATGATTGCCGGCCGTCATGCTGACGCACCGCTGACGTCGCGGCTGAGAAAGACGGGGCTCGTTCCGGCCGGCGTCAGACGCTACACAAGCAGCGTGAGCCATTACGATTGGCTGCCAGTGCTGCTTTACACCCGCAACCCGACCAATGCGGCAGCGGCCAGATGACGGGGCGGGTTGCCATCACGGGTGGAGCGGGCTTTCTTGGCACGGCGCTTGCCCGGCGGCTGCGCTCTGGCGGAGATGAAGTCTGCCTGCTTGACCTGCCGGATCGGCTCGCGGCGGTAGCAGATTTGCTTGTGGGCATCGAAACGCGGCCCTTCGCCTTTCCGGATATTACCGGGATAGAGCAGGCTCTCGCCGGCGCCACGGCACTGGTTCACATGGCCTGCACCACAACGCCCGCTTCTTCGATGACTGACATGGCCCGGGATGCGGCCCAGAATATTGCCCCCTCGGTCGCGATATTCCAGGCCGCCGGTCATGCCGGTATATCGCGGGTGATATTTGCGTCATCCGGCGGCACGGTCTATGGCGATCCCAAAAGCCTGCCGGTGCCGGAAAATGCAGCGGGCGGAGCATTGTCGGGTTATGGCGTCTCCAAGCTTGCCATCGAGAATTACCTGCGCCTTGTGGCCGGAAAGGCCGGCTTCACCGGAATCAGCCTGCGGATCGGCAACCCCTACGGACCGTTCCAGCTACGCGGTGCCACAGTCGGGGTCATTGCCAATTACCTCAGGCATATTCATGCCGGCCACGCCCCTGAAGTCTGGGGCGACGGCTCCGTCGTACGGGATTACATCCATATCGATGACGTCACATCGGCGATCCGCATCGCTCTTGCCACGCCGGAACTCTCTTCGGGATCGTATAATATCGGCTCTGGTGTCGGGCATAGTATCAACGATATCTTCGCTGCCATCCGTCGCGTGACCGGCACCGATCTCGCATTGCGATACAAGCCTGCCCGAGGATTCGACGTCGACGCCATCGTGCTTGACACAACCGAGTTTCGGCGGATGACACGCTGGGCGCCCCGGGTAGAGCTCGAGACCGGAATCGCGGAGCTCTGGAATATCCTGCAAGAACGGAAGGAGTCCGAATGACGGAACTGATCATCCGTGCAGAATGCCCCGGACGCGACGATGTCCTTCCGTGCCTTATCCTGAAAGCTGATCCGGACAGCAGGGCCACTTTTAGCGGAATGCATAGATTCCGCTTTCACGACACATGCTTATTTCCATTTCTAAGATGTAGCTCCATATGAACAAAAAGACATCAGATCGTACCGCCGTAGTTGTCCTGGGAATGCACCGTTCGGGCACCTCCGCGCTTTCCGGGGTACTGAATATCCTGGGCTGCGATGGGCCGGCCACCCTCATGGCCCCCAATGAAAGCAACGAAAAAGGCTATTTCGAATCCAGCAAGCTTTACCGGTTTCACACCGATCTTTTCGCGTCGGCCGGAACGCATTGGGATGACTGGCTGCCAATGCCAGCAACCTGGTCCGCCAGCCCCCCCGCCCGGGAATTCCACCAGCTTGCGGTTGAGACAATGACCGATGAATTCGGCCAGTCGCGCCTGTTCGTGCTCAAGGATCCGCGTATTTGCCGGCTGGTCCCATTCTGGGAGGATGTGTTCCAGGAGATCGGCGCGACGCCCGGATATGTTCTGACCCATCGCAATCCCTTGGAGGTCGCGGCCTCGCTGGGCAAGCGAAACGGGATCACGACCGGGCTTAGCCATCTGATCTGGCTGCGGCATGTTCTTGACGCCGAGGCCAATACCCGTAATCGGCCGCGCTGCTTTACCAGCTTCGCGCAGCTCATGTCGAATTGGACCGGAGTCGCAGAAAAAATCCAGACCGCGCTGGATCTGAGTCTGCCGCGCTTCTCATTGGGGGCCGCGACCGAGGTCGAAGCCTTTCTGGAAAGCGATCTGCAGCATCATAAGGAAGTGCCCGGGAAGATGCTTCAAAGCCCGATGCTTTCGACCTGGGTGCGGGATACCTATGAAATTCTGGAGCGCTGGGTTTCCGACGGCGAGAATAGCGAAGATCACAAGCGTCTGGACGCGCTCCGCGGCGCAGTTGACAGGGCCGCCCCGAACTTTGCGCAGGTCATAAAAAGCGGCCTCGACAAGGCAGATGCGCTCACGAAGGAACAGGCAACCATAACTGCCTGCATCGATGATCTGCGTCAGGACATGGCCGAGCGCGACGAGCAGGTTAAGCGGCTTGAGACTCAACTCGAACAAGCGCAATTCCGCGTTTCAGAGCTGGATCAGGCCCATGCTGCGCTTCTCGCCGAACATCAGCAGGATGTGACCGAGATTCAGCGTCTCAACAAAGAGATCGAGCGTGAGCGATCCGCCAGAAGTTCGGCCGAGGCCCGGTCTGCCGAATTCGATAGCCGCTTGCAGGTTCAGTTCCGGGAATTATCCGACGTGACGCGTCTTCTGGCCGAAAGTGAAAAACGCGAACAGGAAGGGGCTGCGCTTCTGTCAGAGACAGAGACCCGGAAAGAGGCCGAGAAGGCGGAGATTCAGGAGATTGCAAACCAGTTGCGCGATGAAATTGCGGCGCTGCATAACAGCAGATCCTGGCGCATCACATGGCCGCTGCGACGATTTACCGATGGGATCAGAAGCCTGCGGAAGTAATCCCTGCCGGATTATCCCGGTTACGCAGCCGTCCATTTCTCCGGCAGGATCGGCAATGACCTATACCTGAAGCAAGGCACTGCCGGAAATAAAGCGGGGCCAGAGGGCGCAGAACGCCTCATCCGGGGCCATTGGGGTCCCTTTCAAATAGGGATAGGACAGGAAATGCGGACGGGCGGCATCTGTTTCGCAGCGCGACAGGTACCGCTCGGCCTGTCCGGTAAAGATCTGGTCGGGATTCACTGCCCGCACGATTTCGTGGTGGAGGAAACGCGTACGGCAAAACACGATCTTCTGATAAAACACCGCCAGCATCGGCAAGATCAGGCGAAAGAAGCTGTCGCCGAAGATCAGAAGCGTGCGCTTGCTGACTGCCTGGGGCGAGTCGACCAGTATCATGATCCCGTCATTGCCGGAAATTCCGTTTGAGCCCATTGTGACCGGCACCAATGGCTTTTGCAGGCGGTCAATGATCTCTGACCGGGGCGGGGTCAGCTTGCGCCCCAGATCGCCGGGTTCTATCTCGCGCGGGGCCAGCCCCGCGAGACTGTCGCGCAGATAGGCATCATGCTCAGTCGGAAACAGATCGGCGACGATGGCCGAGGTGACCACGATATTGCCCCGCGCACTGTAATGGGTGTCAGTGCGCCGCATGGTCTGCCCGCTGTCGGTCAGCCTGTCGATCGGATAAAGTACTGACGCCTTCGCCTCGGCGGAAGGGGCACGCTCACCATACGCACGTTGATAGAGTGACGAAAGCTGTCGCTCTGGTTTCAGCAGATTTCGCAGAACCACGCATTTATCCGGAAAGACGACGTGACGATAGCCGATCCCTGCGCTGGCGCAGTAGGCCGCGCGCCCGGAGATGTTCTTCCAGAAGATCCCCGGCGCCTTTGGGAGCGGCAGCGCCGCGCCCGAGAAATAGTCAAATACGGAATGCGCACCTCCGGACAGGAAAAGATAACCATCGCCGCCTTCATGGACGACTTCATCCGGAAACGGCTCCTGCGTCATCGGCTCATGGAAAATGTCGCGGTCTCGGCGCTTTGACGGTCAGGCGCCGCGAATGCGGGAAATTTGCGCCACTCGTCCAGATCGAGTCCGGTCAGCCGCTCAGTCTCGGCGATATCTTCCTGCATCGTCGCATGCAGATCCTCAAGCTCGGTGCGGGTGAATTCCGGTCGATCCTCCGGTGGTGCGCCGGGGTCATCAATGACAAGCTTGTCGTCGCGCCAGGTAAGGCTGAACCCTGCATTGACCGTTTTGCGCAACACGGTTTCGCGCTCGGGAATCTCCAGGAAAGCAGTCGCCGCGCGGACGAATCCGGCCGGGTCATCCCTGAGTTGGTCGAATTTCAGAAAGCAGAAAGCTTCGCGCGGATAAGCGTCAAGCCAGCGCGTCAGGGACGGGGCATAGCAACTGGTTTTCGTTGAAGAGAGGCTGACGGGCATCGTGGCGGTGTCGCCGATCCGGATATCCCGGGCATAGCGCCCTCGCCGCCAATTATGGATGTAGAAGGAAACCGCCTTCTCGGTCGGATGGCGCATGCAGACGATGATCTTTGGCGTGCCGGGAATAAAGGTCTTCAGGTTCTTCAATGCCCGGGGCCATTGCAGATAGGTCGTTGAACCTTCGCCAACCCATTTTTCGTCCCGGGCATCGACGAAATTGGTTTCCAGATACTCCTCGTACCGGGTTTGATCGATTTCCGGTTTCGAGAAAAACAGCGGTTCCTTGGGAGAGCAGAAGAACACATCCGGATGGCGGGCCAGAACATTGGCCAGATAGGTCGTGCCGGACTTCTGGGCACCAATGATAAAGAGGTTCGGTGTTCTCATCACACTCTTTCTATTTTCTTATCAGAACCTTTCTTGCAAGCCCGAATGTAAAGGACTTGGATTGCCTCCGCTAGGGGCACGGCAATCCGACTCCAAAGTTTCACCCGGCCGGCATGCAGGTCCGGCAAGTAACAGCAGAGTGTATGAGCCGGCATGACGAAACGCGTGGCTCAGGCATTCTCTATTGATCAAACCGGTCGCTAGATCAGGCCGTGCAGCAGCGACCCGTTCGCATCGTCGACATGCGGCCCGGAATCATCCTCCATGACCGGTTGGCCAATGAAAGAGATGTTGGGCAGCAAGCCCCCAAGCAGTCCAGTTGATCCGTCGAGGATCTGATCAATGGCAGCGAAAATGTCCGGCCCCTGGCTACCCTCGGGCGGCGTGACCGCCATATCCGCCGTATCGGTTGCCTCAATATTGCTGGTATCGTCCGCCGCTGTTTCGATTGTCTCTGCAACCTCAGCAGGCCCGGTAATCTCGGCGGGCTCTGTCGAGGCAGTCTCCACGGCCGGTTCAGCGAGATCGGCGGCAACCTCGGTCGTCCCCCCGGTACTCTCGTCCGCACCAGCTCCCGTCAGACCGCCCAGTGCCGTGGTGAGCCCGCCCAGCAATCCGCCCGGGCCGACGACCGTATCGACAACGCCGGTCACCGTTTCGGTCACCGTCGCGACGGTTTCTCCGACCGTCCCGGTCAAGGTTTCGGCGACACCGTCATCGCCCAGCAGCGCATCCACACCCTCATCGATGGCGGTGGAGGCAGTCTCCACGGCCGGTTCAGCGAGATCGGCGGCAACCTCGGTCGTCCCCCCGGTACTCTCGTCCGCACCAGTTCCCGTCAGACCGCCCAGTGCCGTGGTGAGCCCGCCCAGCAATCCGCCCGGGCCGACGACCGTATCGACAACGCCGGTCACGGTTTCGGTCACCGTCGCGACGGTTTCCCCAACCGTCTCGGTCAAGGTTTCGGCGACACCGTCATCGCCCAGCAGCGCATCCGCAACTCCGGTGACGGCAGATGAGGCCGTTCCGACGGTTGCGCCGACAATATCCGCGACGACCGTCGTACTGTCATCGCCCTCGGCGTCAGAGCCGGTCAGCCCGCTTAGCGCCGTAGTGATCCCGCCCAGTAACCCATCCTGTCCGACCACGGCATCCAGCACGTCGGTCACGGTATCGCCTACCGTCGCCACGGTCTCTCCGACCGTCTCAAGGACGCCATCTGTCAAACCACCGTCGCCCAATAGCGCATCGGTCACGCCGGTAACTGCTGTGCCCACAGTATCAAGAGCGGTCCCCACGGTGCCGGTTACGGCACCGATAACGTCCCCGTCGCCCAGGGCACCGGTCAATTCCCCGACCGTATCCGTCAACCCGTCCAGAAGGCCATCCGGGCCGGCAACGACATCCACGACATCGACAACCGTGTCGGTAACGGTCTCGATCGTGTCTCCGACAACTCCGACAGTATTAGGGATCGCGCCATCTTCATTCGTAAGCGCATCGGTCAGATCGGTGACGACATCCACGACGCCTCCGGCCCCCCCTCCGACCGCATCGCCGACACCGTCAAGAACTTCGTCACTTTCGACCGGGGCAGTATCGGGCGTTTCCGCTACGATCTCGGTGGCATCATCCGGCACTTCGATCGTTTCGGGATTATCCGCAACATCAGCCGGTTCGGAAGGCTTGTCCTGAACGGGAGGCGGCGCCGGTTTGCCGGGTTCGATGCCCGTGTTACCCGGCACCGGCTCGCCAAGATCAATCACTTTATCGACCGGCGCGGTCACGGCTACCGGCTGACTACCCGCTTCTGCCCGCCCGCCATGATCCGCCGGGACGCCGGCGGCCATATCGGCGGATGCCGTCTGGACCGATGTGCCACCCCCGGAATCGGCGGGCCCCACCGCCTCTGCCTGTATTGCTCCGGTTTCGGTGGCGGCCTGAACCTGTACAACGGGAATATCCACCTGAACGGCATTCTGCGACTGCAAGGACGCGTCGGCTTCTGGTGCGACCACCGCGATCTGTTCTGCCGCTTCGGAGCTGTCGGTTTCATTCGGGACCGGCTTCGGCGCGGTATCGGGCTGTATCGTGGCTGCCTCTGCCTCGCTTTGTTGAAGCATGGTCAGGCCCAGGCCGATGGCGCCGGCAGCCAGAGTGACCAGACCGGCTTCGGCCGATGTTCCGTTACCCTGCCCATTGCCGTTTCGCAATTCCATGCGCTTACGAGCCTCGGGCTGTGCTTTCATGTCATGACTTGCCATGGCTTATTCCTCTCGAAAGGCATGGGTGATTTCATCCAGCAGAGGGCCAAGCAGATAGCTGACCATCGTGCGCGATCCTTTTGGAATGACGACTTCAGCGGGCATTCCCGGCCGTAACGGGACTTGCGACCGGCCGATCTCATCGGCATCCAGCCCGATCCGGACGGAAAAATAACTGAGGCCCGACTGGCTGTCAGTCATCTTGTCGGCCGAGATGCTGATGATCTCGCCCATCAGTTCCGGGCGATCCTTGCGCGGGATGCCGGTCAGGCGGATATCGGTGCGGTCTCCGACGGCAATGCCATTGATATCCGACAAAGGCAGACGGGCCTCGACAATGATCGGGTTATCGTCCGGGACGATATCCATCAGCTGCTGGCCCGCCTGAATGACTCCCCCTTCGGTAAAGACCGAAAGGCCGACGATCTGACCACTGACGGGGGCAAGGATCTTGCCGCGTTTCTCGACCAGAATGGCGGCATCGAGACGCGGCTGGGCTTCGGCCAGCGCCGAGCGGGTGTTCCGCAACTGGTCGGTGATCTCGTTGATCCGCTCATCCTCCAGCCGGGCCACGGCAAGCTCTGCCTCGGAGATTTCCTGCATGGCGCTGGCGATTTCGGCGCTGCGGGAGCCTTCATCGCCGATCACGCCCGCGATGGCACGCTCCAGTTCCCGGGTGCGGTTGCGCGAGGTCAGGCCCGAATCCAGCAGCTTGTGTGCAGTTTCCAACTCTTCCTCAAGCAGCTTGCGTTGCCGCGCGAGCCCCTGGGACTGTGCGTTCAGACCGCTGATCTGTTCGCGCAATTGCGAAACGCGCGAAGTCAGCATCCCGGTCTCGGTCCGGAATTTTCGGGCGCGGGTCTGCAAAAGTGCGGTTTCATTCGCAAGCGCGGCGGCCATTTCCGGATGATCCTCCTTGCCTTCCGCAAATGCCTGCAGACAGGATAGCGGGTCGCTCTGATCCCGCTCGCATTCCAGCCGGGCCTGCAGAGCCTGCAAGGCAATCACCTCGGATTCGGCGATATTGCGCGAGGCCCGGGCCTCGGTTTCATCGAGTTCGATCAGCAACTCGCCCCGGGCCACGGTCTGGCCTTCGATGACGTGAATCTGCGAGATCACCCCGCCATGCGGATGCTGGACCGACTGACGCTGCGCCATCACCTGCAGGCTGCCTTCAGCCAAAGCGGAACTGGCCAGCCGCGCGGAATTCCCCCAAACCAGCAAAACCAGCAGAAAAACCGCCACGATGACACAGCCCCAGATCGCGGGGCGCATCGGATTGCGGTATTCCGCCAGTTTCGGAAAGGAGGCGGGCTGACTCATTCACTCTCCCCCATTTTTTCCAATGTGCCGGCGAGTATCTGCTCGGGCGGACCAAGCCGCCGGATCCGCCCGTCATCAAGCGACATGATCGTGTCCACCGTTTCCAGAACGGCAGGTTGATGGGTGATGACGACGATCGCACTGCCCTGCGCCTTCATGACGAACAGCGCCTCGCTAAGCGCGCGCGCGCCGATGATGTCCAGATGCGCATTCGGTTCATCCAGCACCAGCAGCCGGGGTTTGCCAAGCAATGCGCGGGCCAGACCCAGCCGCTGGCGCTGCCCGCCCGACAGGCCCAGCCCGCCCGGTCCCAGCATGGTGTCATATTGCTTGGGCAGATCCAGGATCAGTTCGTGAATGCCCGCCAGCTTGGCGGCTTCGACGATCTGATCGACGGCCACATCCTGAAAGCGGGCGATATTCTCGCGCACCGTTCCCGCGAACAGCCCGACATCCTGCGGCAGATAGCCCACGATGCGCCCGAACTCACCACGATCCCAATGCTCGTAATTGATGCCGCCGAAGCGCAAGCGGCCTTCCGAGGGCGATAATGCCCCGATCATCAACCGCGCCAGCGTGCTTTTGCCCGAACCACTTGGGCCGACAATCCCCAGAACCTCGCCCGAATTGATGCTGAAGGACAGCTTGTCCAGAATCGGGCGTTTGCGGTTCTCGACCCGGTAGGAAAGCTCATTCACCTCAAGCGCGGTCTCTTCGCTGGGAACGATGGTGCGGACCTGCAGATCGGGATTTTCCTGCAACAATGTGCTGACTCGCCGATAGGCCGATCTTGCCGCGACCGCATGTTTCCATGCTCCGACCGATTGCTCGACCGGGACCAGCGCGCGCCCCATGATGATGCTGGCCGCGAATATGGTTGCGGGCATGATGATATGATCGATGGCCAGCCACGCCCCCGTTCCCAGAAGCAACGACTGCAACAGCAGCCGCGCAAAGCGGATACTGGCGGTGACCGAGGCATTTCGATCGCTGGCCAGGGATTGCTGTGCCAGCATGCGGCCGCGGTTGCCCTGCCAATGCCGCTCGACGGATGGCAACATGCCCATGGCATGAATCACATCGGCATGTTGCATGATATTGTCGGTAAAGACGAAAGCGCGCCGTGACGAGGATTGCGCCGTCTCAAGCGCGGTCTTGGTCAGTCTTTCATTGACAAAGACCAGCAGCAACAACAGGGCAGAGCCGATCGTGGCGACAAGGCCGAGGATCGGGTGGATCAGGTAAAGCAGCCCCAGATAAATCGGGATCCAAGGCAGATCGAAGGCGAAATGGATGCCCGGCCCGGTCACGAAGGCCCGGAACTCGTCCAGCTCGCGCAGGGTCTGCGCGCCGGGGGACATGCCCTGCCGGGCCGCCTTGCGCACCAATGCGCCAAAGACCGGCCCTGCCAGCCGATCGTCCAGCAGAACCGAACAACGCACCAGCAGCTTGCCCCGCAAGGCATCCAGCAACCCCATCACGCCAAGAGACAGCACAAGAATGAGGGTCAGCATCGCCAGCGTGGGAATGCTTTGACTTACCAGAACGCGGTTATAGACCTGCATCAGATAGAGCGGCGAACTGAGATAAAGCAGGTTAATCATGCAAGAGAAAACACCCGCGAAAATAAAATAAGTGCGCAGGGATTTCAGCGCATGGAGAACATAATTCTCCTGCACATCATTATCAGCCTCTTGAATATGTTGTGCATCAACTACGGACATCGGCAACTATGGACGTCGGACTGTTCCAGAGCATAGCGAAACATCGGGCGGCTTCCATAAAAAAGTCCGGGCGGATTGTATGTCAAATACATTCCGCCGCAACTGCATCTCAAATTAAAAGGCCCGAACATGAAGTTTCGCCCGGACCTTTTAAATGTCTAACTGAAGCGCTCACCTTAAAGGAGTGAGCCTCCCAAAATCGGCAAATCATCGGTCAGGCCATCGGCGCTGCCCAGGATACCATCTGCAAGGCCAAGGGTGTTGCCCAGCAGCCCTTCGATACCCAGACCGCCACCATCAGCCAGGTTATGCACAACTCCGCCCGGGCCAATTACATTGGCATAGACATCGGAGAGGCTGCCGGTGATGTCACCTTCGGCAAGATTATCAAGAAGATCACTAACTGCGCCATTGTCGTTCAACAGGTTCCCTGTCGTCGTCGTCCCGTCCATCGATCCGGGAGCCAGCCCCTCAACAACGTCCTGAACTCCATCATAAAGTGACGAGACGCCGCCAAAGAGGGAGCCCAGAACTCCGCTTACAGGTGAGAGAAGTCCACCAAGCATTGGTTCATACCCCTTGTTGATTCATTCGCATAACACTCAATTTTAGGAATTGAGCGATTGAAGTCTCTCTTGCTATGGTTGTGAAGTCAATTGTTTTTTGTTTTCACGAAATAATGCCGCCAGCAGCAGCCAGCGGCCCGATAAAAATGACAGAATTATGTTGCTATCGGATATCATCCAAAAGTATGGAAAATGAAACTTGAATAGCTATCAGGCAAGAAAGATTGCAATTGTCAATTTTACTGGATTTCGTCAGAATTGGGGCTGTCAGGCGACCAGTTGGGGTTTGGTGGAACTTCTGAACCGGGAACTTGAAACTGAATTCTTGCCAAATCTGACATTCGTTCCCCTTATTCTCCGGCATGAAATAGATCGCCGGATTGACGCGGAATCCCGGCAGGATATCCATGATGCCATGATGGATGTCTGCAGGGGCGGGCCTTCTGCGGACAGGTCTCTGGGCTATCTTGAACGGCTGACTTTCGAGCGATACGGCAGATATGCGGGCCAGATCAGGAGTTCCGATTTGGTGATTCTCCAGGCCGAAGGCACGATGGGAGGCACGGATTTCGTGTGCGGCGCGCGGTTGCTGCTACTTCCCTTCGTCGCCAAACATGCCTGGAAAAAGCCGGTTATGGCTGTGAACCAGACAATCTTTTCCTGCGATGAGACCTTCACGCAGGTCATGGCGGCGGCCTATAACAGTTTCGACCTGGTAAGCGTACGGGAAAATATCTCATTCGATGCGGCGCAAAAGGCGGGTATTCGGAACGTGGTTCATATCCCGGACGCCGCCTTTCTGACCCGGCCGCTGGCGGGAACCATCGATATCCCGGCCGGGCAGCATTTCGCCGTGACCGGTACGGGCTGGGCCGGCGATGAAACCTATCAGGATATCTTCATGGCCGCCGACCTGCTAAAACGGGAAACAGGTCTTGTTCCGATGATCATGATCTCGACGGCGGCAGACAGGAAGCTGCTTGAACTTGGCCGGCAACAATGGGGCGAAGACGGCTTTGCGACCGTTCCCCCGGGAATACCCCATGCAGCCGCGGCCCAGGTCTTGCAGCAATGCCGCTTCCTGCTTGGCGGTCGCTATCACATGGCCATCATGGCGGTGGTCGCCGGAACACCGGTCATCCAGCTTCCCGGCAATTCCTACAAGAACGAAGGGCTCTCGGCCATGTTGGGGGGATTGTCCCCGGTACGCGGCTTCGATGACCATGATGCCATTGCCGGGGATGCCGCCGGATTTCTGAGCAATCCTGAAAGAACGGCATCCGATCTTCGGGCAGCATTGGAACCGATCACAGAGCGATTGCAACAGGCAGGGCATTATTTCGCCGCTGTTCAGAAAGGCCAACCGGTCCCGGTTCCCGAATTGCTTGGAACCGTTCCGGGCAAGCCGGTTGCCGCCGCCGCGCATTTCGCAACTTACTGCGCGAACACTCTCATGCGCGCCGAGGGTTTCCAATATAACCAGATCGCCGGTGACGGTCTGGGAAAAGAGCCACCACCGCATGCGATATTCGCGCCACTTGTGACGGCCTATCATGCCGGGGATCATGCGGTACGGAACAGTCTTTTGCAGATGCTGCGAAGTTTTCCGGGAAAGATCGGCGCGTCGCAACCGGATTTCAGAAACGAGATCTATCGATTGCCCCCGGAAATTCTGGCCCAGGCAGGCGCCCCCCGCCCCGCGAACCCGCAAGAGCCCATTGCCGGATTACGTGACCTGCACCGGCTTTGCGGAAAACACATAGGAGAGATGAAGGCCCGGATCGTGCCCGGCATCGCACCTTCTCCACCGCGCGCCAAGGTTTCGGATATTTCTTCTCATATTGAAACGCTGCGCGAGGAATTCTCGGGCAAATCCGAACTGCTCTTCTATCATGCCGCCCTTATCTGCCTGATCCGGCGCGAAATCGAGACATCCGATGCATTTGCGCGCTTCAAGGCTATCTGGGACAAAGAGCCGGATTTTCTGCGGCAGGAACTGGACAGCCGATGGCTGATCTCGGCCTGCGATACATTCGCGGATCATGCGTATAATCCAACGGTTCGCGCGCTGGCCATGACCGGCTCGGTCCTTGTCAATACGGTAAAGCTGTATGAAACCGAGAACTGGGCGGCAGGCCGCCGCGGGCAAGACCTGAACTATCGCGCCGTCACATCGCAGGCCCGGCTTTATGACGGAATTTCGGCCTTTCAGATCGGCGGCGGAGATCTTATCGCGAATATGCAGAAACGGCTTTCTGCCATGCCTGACAGAAAGCATGCGATCTCGGCCATCCTTTCGGAATTGTTCAGCCGCATGCATATGCATGACACAGTTTTCCGCCGGTTCCGGGATGTCCATTACAATCCCAGATCAATTTGGGACACCAAGCTGTAACCGCCATTCGCCAGGCACTGCAATCCCGGGGACTTGCTTTTGAGGCGTCAGTATCGGAACCTTAAGCAAAAGGGAGAACGGGCTGTGGTGATTGATATAAATAGTGTGGCTGTGAACGAGGAAATTTCCGAACGTGACGGAATGGCCAAGGGCAATCATGTAACCTACCTGAATACCGGCAGAAACGCTCTGAAAGCGGTGTTGCAGGTTCTCTCGACGGCAAGGGTCGAGATTGGCGGCAACCACAGGGTTTTGGACTATGCTTGTGGGTATGGACGCGTTCTTCGCTGGCTGCAGGCTGCGTTCCCGCAGGCAGAACTGAAGGGCGTGGACGTCGACAAGAACGCTGTCGCTTCGGCGTCAGATATACTCGGGGTTGATGCTCGGGTTTTGGACCCGACTCTCAATACGCCATTGGGCGGCAAATTCGATCTGATCTGGGTCGGCTCTCTCTTCACCCATCTGCCGCGGGATGAAGCGATTCGGGTTCTGTCATACCTTCGAGATCATCTTACTGATCCGGGTGTGCTGGTTTTCACTACACATGGGAACTATGTTTATGATCGAGTAGCGGCCGGCGAGAAAACCTACAATCTCTCGGATGAAGGAGTGCAAAGGATACTCTCTGAATATGCTTCCGGTGATTTCGCCTTCTCCCCTTACCCTCATTCCGAGACATATGGAATTGCCCTCACGTCTCCGCTAACTATCTTCGCGGCTCTTGCCGAGGCCAGATTGTCGCCAATCTATTTTCAGGATCGTGGCTGGGTCAATCATCAGGATGTCTATGGGTGCGTGCTGCAATGAATGCGATCAATGCATCATTTCTACGGAATTATTCCGTAAAGCCGTTGCCAACGCTCGACAAATAACGCCGCGCCGCATCTGATCGGCGGCCGCGCATGCCCTGCCTATCGCCGGCCGAAAACGACAACCCCCTTCTTGCGCGTCTCAAAACCATGCTGCTGGAGCAGGGCTGTCACGTCTTTCTCGGGAGATTCACCATTCCGTTCCGGGGCGCAATCCACCGCGATCTTGTTGGCAAGCAACCCGCCCTCGCCCAGAAGGATTTCAAGCTCCACCCCTTCCGCTTCGATCTTCTGGAAATCGAAGACCGTAAGGTCATTTGATCTCGCAAGCGCGGCCACGGTCTGCGTCTGCACAGTGACGGTTCTGACGATCTCACCCTTGTCCGGCACCAGAAGCCCGTCATCGATCGCCGTTTCGCTGATGTTGAAATCCTGGGCGCCGCAGGCATTCCATAATCCGCATTGCAACAGCGTCACATTGCCCAGATCCTTCAGGTTCCGGTTTGCGGCCTTGTAATTGATAGGAGACGGTTCCACCGCGATGACGCGGCTTGCCTTGCCGGCGGCGGCGCTCGCCAGCCCGCCGATGAAAGAGCCGCAATCCAGGACCACGTCGCCCGCCTCGATCTCGCAGAACTCGGGACAGGAGTACTTCCCCAGGATAAAGTCATGATATCCAAGCGTCATTCTGTGCAGGTGGCTCCAGAATATGCTTTTGGGAACCACCCATGTCTTCTGATCGAACACGACCCGTTTCAGATCCGGATCCGGATCCTTATCAAATCTCATATTCTGCAGGCCCGGCCAGCTTCCCGATGCGAAGGCGATGAACTCACCCGCTTTCTGAGAGCCGAAGTTCAGATATATCTGGTTCCCCATCTGTGCGGCCATCTGCGGTGCGTTCGTCATCTGTCCGATCTCCTGCATGACGATTGTTTCTAAGCCGCCATACTGCGCGAGATCAATAAGGAAGCCGCTCTTCCCAGCAAGGCGCAATATCCGCATAAGAATACCGGAACCGGCGGTTCAGGGCGCAGAATCCGCGCCCTCGCCAGTTTCGCCGAACGGATCAGCTATGCAACAAATCCCGGTGATAACGGATCAGAAGCGCCAGGCCCAAGGCAATCAGCGTCAGTCCCAATCCGAAGACATAGATGGGGCTGACATAATCCCCCACATAAGACGGATAGAAGGATTTGCGCATCTGCCCCACGACATGAATCAGCGGATTGAACCACAGATAGTCCTGAAACGGCTGTGGAACATTGTCGAAGATGAAAAACAGGCCGGAGATCAGGAACAGGGGCCGGGTCAGGATCGACCAGACGAATTGCCACCAGGCAAAAGCCGCGAACAGAAAGCAGTTTATCACGCCTATGCCGACCGCCGTGGTGAAGGCCATCAGCATCGACAGCGCGATTCCCGTTATCTGAGGGTCAGTTCGGGTCTCCTGCGTAAGATAGACCCCCGTGAAGATCAGATAGGCCACCAGGATCTGGGTCACCGAGTTGAAAATGATCCGCGCCAGAAGCGCATCCATGAAGGTCACCGCCGGATAGGCCAGAAGCGCCTTCGAATACTGGATCGACATGGCCACCTTTCCCGAGATGCTCATATAGGCCATGAAGGGAACGAGTCCGGTCGCATAGAAAATCGCGAAATTGGTCCCGATCGGCGGCGATCTGAAACCGACCGAGAAGATCATGGTCAGCAGAATGATGCCTCCCACGGGCTCGGCCACGGCCCACAGATAGCCATGCGCCGTCCGGCCGTTGGTCGTCGACATCTCCCGCAGGATCAGCGCCCCGATGGCGCGGACACTGGCAAAGCTGCGCTGCTTGTGGACCGGCCGCAGCAGGTCTTCTTGTGCCGATGTGCTGGTGCTGGGCATCTGGATCGCGGTTTACTGGCTCAAAAATTCGACGTGATGTGATGTATCGGTGCTGGAACTGTTACGATAGGTTATGTATGACGCCAGTTCAGAGATCAACTACCCGTCGAGTACCGTTCCATGCCGGATCTGAACGCTCATGAAATAAATCGCCGTCTTCTCGGGACGCTATGGGCGAAAAGCAGCGCAAAGGGGCAAAGGTGAAAGAGGGCCAAAGCGGTAAGCCGGTTCCCGGCAATGTGCAGAAGCGTCGCGAAATGAAGCTGGCGGCCCAAAAGACACCTGCAGCTGCGCCTGCGCAGCCCGACAGCCCGCCGATTCAGCCCACCGCCCGCAGGGCCAGGCTGCACCGGCGGCATTTCGTGATCCTGTTCAGCTTCGTGCTGGGGGTCATTCTGCCGATCGCGGTTTCCGCATGGTATCTGTGGGCGCGGGCATCCGACCAATATGCCTCTTATCTGGGCTTCTCGGTGCGCAGCGAAACCAGCCCGATCGCTTCGGGCGAGGTGCTGGGCGGATTGACCTCGCTGGCCGGAATCACCGACAATTCCGGCAGCGATACGGACATTCTGTACAAATTCATCCAAAGCCATGATCTGGTCGCAAGGGTGGATAAGAAGCTGGATCTGCGCCAGATATGGTCCAAGGCGCCGGATGATCCGGTCTTTTCCTATACCGGCGGTGAATCCCTTGAGGATTTGCTGGAAGAATGGGAGCGCAAGGTCCGCGTCTATTGCGATAACGGGATGCTTGATCTGCGGGTTCTGGCTTTCGATCCTCGCGACGCCCAGGCGATTACCCAGGCGATCTATGACGAAAGCACGCTTCTGGTCAACGAATTGAATGACGTCGCGCGCGAGGATGCGCTGCGCTATGCCCGGATCGATCTTGAAGAGGCTCTGGAACGGCTCAAGACCGCGCGTCAGGCAGTGACCACGTTCCGCAACCGCCATCAGATGGTCGATCCGACCGCGGATGTGCAAAGCCAGGTAGGGGTCGTTACCTCGCTGCAGCAGCAACTTGCCGAGGCGCTCGTGCAGATCGGCCTCTTGCAGGCCAATGCCCAGCCGACCGATCCCCGGATCGAGCAAACCCAGTTGCGCATTGACGTGATCCGCGAACAGATCGGCGCCGAACGGCAGAAATTCGGCTCGGAAACCGCGACCGGAGAGGCGCTTTCGGATGTCGTCGGGCAGTATGAATCGCTGGCCGTCGATCGTGAATTCGCGGAAAGCACCTATACCGCCGCCCTGGCTGCCTATGACACGGCGCGGGCAGAGGCATCGCGCCAGTCGCGCTATCTGGCCGCCTATGTGAAGCCGACGCTTGCCCAGGATGCCAAATATCCCGAACGGGCCAAGCTGCTTCTGATCCTGTCCGGCTTTCTGCTGGTACTGTGGGTCATCGCGGTGCTGGTCTTCTACAGCTTACGTGACAGGCGATGATCCGGCTGCAGGATCTGACCAAGACCTATGTCCTGAACGGACGCCGCAAGACCGTCGCCGACCGGATCAATATCGTTTTTCCGACCGGTGTCTCGGTCGCGTTGCTGGGCCGCAATGGCGCCGGGAAATCGTCGCTTCTGCGGATGATTTCGGGCGAGATGCTGCCGACCTCGGGGGAAATCCTTTCCGATGGCACGATCAGCTGGCCGGTGGGTTTTGCAGGCTCGTTCAACGGTGAGCTGACGGGCGAACAGAATTGCCGCTTCGTTGCCCGCACCTATGGTGTGGATACCGATGAAATGATCCATTTCGTCCGCGATTTCGCCGAACTGGGCGAACATTTCTACCTGCCGATCCGTACCTATTCCGCAGGAATGAAAGCGCGACTGGCTTTTGGGGTTTCGATGGCCGTTCCGTTCAGCACCTATCTGGTCGATGAGGTCTCGGCGGTGGGCGATGCTGCTTTCAAGGAAAAGTCGAACAGGATTTTCAAGGACCGGATGAGCAAGGCCGGCGCCATCGTGGTCTCGCATTCGATGCAGATGCTGCGCCAGATATGCGACACCGGCGCGGTTCTGGAAAATGGCCGCCTGACCTATTATGAGGATCTGGACGAAGCCATCCAGACGCATCTGGCCAATATGAAAAGACCCATACGGCGATAAACGACATTGCGGCAGAAAGGAAAAGTTCCGGGACATGCAGATACTTCTGGTAGGGGCCGGGCTGTCCGGCGCAGTGATCGGCCGCAGGCTGGCCGAGGCGGGACATGACTGCCGCGTCATCGACAGCCGCGATCATATCGGCGGGAATTGCCATACCAGCCGCGATGCCGAAACCGGAGTGATGATGCATGTCTACGGGCCGCATATCTTTCATACCGATGACGAGGAAGTCTGGAATTATGTCAATGGCTTCACGGAATTCCTGCCCTTCCAGAACCGGGTCAAGGCGACTGCGCGGGGCGGGGTCTATTCCCTGCCGATCAACCTGCTGACGATCAACCAGTTCTTCGGCAAGACCCTGCGTCCCGACGAGGCACGGGAATTCATCGCCGCACAGGCCGACCGGACAATCACGGATCCGCAGACCTTCGAGGAACAGGCGCTGCGTTTCGTGGGTCGCGACCTCTACGAGGCGTTCTTCAGGGGCTATACCGAAAAACAATGGGGCTGCTCACCCACGGAACTTCCCGCCTCGATCCTCAAGCGGCTGCCAGTGCGCTTCAATTACGATGACAATTATTTCTTTCACCGCTTCCAGGGGATGCCGCGTGGGGGTTATACCCCGATGATCGAAGCAATTCTTGATCATCCGAATATCACCGTCGAGTTGTCCACACCCTATACGCCCGATATGGCTTCGGATGCGGATCATGTCTTCTGGTCCGGCCCTCTGGACGGATTTTTCGATTACGAGCTTGGCCGGCTGGGCTATCGCACGCTGGATTTCGAGCGCTTCACCCATCAGGGCGATTATCAGGGTTGCGCGGTCATGAATTACGGCGACCGCGACACGCCCTATACCCGGATCACAGAGCACAAGCATTTCTCGCCCTGGGAATCGCACGACGCCAGCGTGTGCTACCGCGAATACAGCCGGGAGGCCGGGCCTGACGACATCCCCTATTACCCGATCCGCCTGGTCGCGGAGAAGGCACTGCTTGGCGATTATGTCACCCGGGCCGAAGCAACCGAGGGCGTCACCTTCGTCGGGCGCCTGGGCACCTATCGTTATCTCGACATGGATGTGACGATCCGGGAGGCGCTGGACACGGCAGGCGTATTTCTGGAGAATATGACATCCGGGCGGGAAATGCAGGCCTTTGTCTCATCTCCGCTATAGCCGCATGTGAACTGAAAGACCTGTCGCGCCTCTACCAAGGGATAGCGGTAGGCAGAGGCCCAGGCCGTCACTTCAGCATCTTGTTTGCACGTTTGACGAATTCTTCAAGGAACGGCGCCATCATCCGCTCCATGAGTTCTTTCGAACTCCCTGGCAATGCCGGCGTGGTGACCGGTTCGCGGCGATCCGGCAGGGGTTCAAGAAACAGCGCGTCCCGCCCGAAATAGCGCCGCGCGACATTCCTGTTACCCGCCTCATATTCCTTCATGATCGCGCGGCGTTCGTCATGCGGGATCAGCAAGACCGGTCCGTTTTCGGCCCTGACTTTCCGATCCACGACCTCTGCAACCTCGATAAGCGCCAATCTGACCCCCATATCTGCCTCGATAAGGGGAAGGTGCCGGACGAATTCCGAAACCTCGGGGCACAGGCTGATATTCGAGCCGCCATGCGTTGTCAGTCCCTCTCCGCCTTCCAGTCCGAACTGACGGCAAAAGGCCGCGATCGGCCCTCTGGGCATCTGGGTTCTCTCGAACACATAGGGCCGGATATTCGATTGGCCAAAAAGTTTCTCCAGATGTGCAAGATAGCGATCGTAATCTATCCAGTGGAACTGCGCGCGACCAGCCATGAAATCCGGCCAGGAAATATTGCAAAGCTTCCGGTCCCATTGGCCTTTCACATTCTGGGCCCACCAGCTTTCCAGCCAAAGATCCTGACGGCGCATTCCGAAGATGATCTTTACATTGAAGAACTCCCGGAATGGCAAAAGCTGACTCAGGTCACGGCGCATCGAGATATCCTCGTCGCTCATGATCAATGTGTGTATTTCGGTTTCATGGGCCACCGCCCTCTGAGCCAGCATGGCCGCGACATCGCGCGCATCTTTTTTGTTATTGAGGATATTGTTGAAAACCCCGATATGCCGCTCGACCCCAAGCGGATACAGATATCCCCGATCTTTCAGCGACTTCCAGTTCCGGAACATGGTTGCCTGAATGGCCGTCGTCGCTGTTCTGTGAACACCGACATGGATATAAAGATCCTTCTTGGTACCGTCTGTCATTCGTGGAATCCCTTGCAGATCGACTGCATCATTTAACCAGGGCGATCCTTGGCCGAAACGCCATCCCGCGCAAAATGGCGCGGAAGATCTGACCGCGCAGCTTCCAGGACACATCACCCCGTTTCATCTGCCGGTGCACGCCGTAAGCATAGGCCAGAACACCTGGCAGACCTTGTTCGCGCCTGCGAAAAGAGGTTTCGTTACGGGCCCCGTATTTGAACTTCCAGAGGCTCTTTTCATCAACGAGCCCGAAATTGACGCCGCGATTATCGGGGGTGTCGTGGATGACCCGGCTTTCAGGGCAGAAGATGCCCGGATAGGATTTCGACAAGCGGCGTGTATATTCGGCGTCGTCGAACCAGATGAAGTAATCCGCGATCGGCAGACCATGTTCCTGCACCGCCCAGCGTGGGATAAGAACCGATACGAAAGAACATGAATCCACCAGCGCCCAGGGCTTTTCCGGCCGCAGGAAACGCGCCCAGTCCCAGACCGCCCGCGGCGTATTCATCTCGCACAGACTGCCGTCGATCCACTCGACGCGCGAACAGGCGAAACTGGGCCGCCACTGGTAGCTGCCTTCGAATTCGTGAAGCGCTTCCAGCAGCTTTCGGATCGCGTCGGGTTCGGGATAGGCGTCGTCATCCGAGATCCAGAAATAATTGGCCCCCTGTTCATAGGCGGCCTTGATTCCTTCGTGAAACCCGCCTGCCCCGCCGACATTCTTCGGCAGGCGCAGGTATCGGATGGAAGGCATCTCTTTTGCCCGCGCCTCGACCAGTTCCGTGGTGTCGTCGGTCGAGGCATTATCCACCACCAGGATGATTTCCGGTGCCAGAGTTTGCCTTTGCAGCGCGTCCAGCACCTTCATCAGCTTGGCCGAGCGATTGAAGGTAACGATAACGGCAGCGATCTTGTTCAGCAGGGCCATGATCTGCCTATCCCTTCCCGACAGTTCCGGCGGCGTCCCGGTAATGCGGCATCAAAACCTCTTTCGCGGTCGGATCCGCGGAAAGCCGGGTCCATGCCGCGCGTAATGCGGCTTTCTGCCGATCCAGAAAATCCTTGTCCCGCCATAGCCGCTCGACAATGCCGGCACATGCACTGACGGTTTCCCGGGGAGAAAGCGGCAAAAGCAGATCTTCAGGGATGATTTCATTCTGCGCGCCGACATCGGTCGAGATCGGGATACATCCATGCTCGACCGCCTCGTAACAGACCAATGCCAGTCCTTCGTTATTCGACGGCAACAACAGGATGTCCGAGCGATCGAGAAGCGCGGGCACATTGCAATCGGCAGCCTCCAGCGCGACCCTGTCAAGCAGACCAAAACGTCGCAGCAACTGTGTCAGGGGTCCGAGATAGGGCCCCTCGCCGACGATCGTGGCACGCAGATCAATATCCGCCTTTTTCGCCCAACCGGCCAGGGACCGAAGGATCTCGAC
The DNA here is from genome assembly GCF_003591515.1 of Paracoccus onubensis. Lineage (GTDB taxonomy): Bacteria > Pseudomonadota > Alphaproteobacteria > Rhodobacterales > Rhodobacteraceae > Paracoccus > Paracoccus onubensis. Next base: position 2,997 of record NZ_QZCG01000002.1, on the reverse strand, counting down.
AAGCACGATCGGGCGTTTCTGGTAATACATCCGCCCGATAAAAGTGATATGCAGGGATTTCTGGGCGGTCTGCATGGATATCGGACGCAGCGCCTTCTGGTCGCCCCTGGGATCCAGCATCCGGCCAAGAACCACGTTGTGCAATATCTGGAAACGATCGCGATAATAATCGGCCAGTTGCCTGCTGATGACATGATGAATGTCGATATAATTCGACCAAACACCTGAAATTCGGGGAAATCCGCCGTCCGCATATTCGACGACATGGGTGCTGTCGATGGTCTTGACCCAGGGCGTCTTCACCCGAATTTGCGGCAGGGCGTCATAAAGCTGCCGGCAATGGTGATTATGGACCACCCTGATATTCTCGGCCCGGATCAGGTTCTCGACATAGCGCGGCCATTGATCGTCCGGCAGATAGCGATCAAGGCGGATGAAGGTGACATCCGGCCTGTCGGGCAGTTTCGACGCCAGACGCTGCAGGGATGGAACACCGGCGACGACGAAGACCCGCAAACCGGCCTCAAGCGCCCAATGGATCGAGTCCAATCCCAGTTTCTCGGCACCGCCGACCTCGAGCCAATGCATGCCGATCAGGATTGCCGGAGCCTTGCCGCTATCCGGTTCCACTGCAGCCGGCAGCAGCGTACTGCCCCGGCTGAAAGGCAGACTGATACACTGATGGCGCTTCCCGGCCAACCGCTTCCGCCGCATCTCGGCCCGGTAGCGGATATCCTCGTAAAGGATCGGCGCAGCGGCATAAAGCGCCCCAAGCGGCCGGACGGGCCGCCAATCCGGATCCTGATGTCTGACTTCGTCCGGCGACGGCTCGCGCGGGATCGAAACTCGGATGGTGACGACGGGAGCGTTCCGGTCAGGACCGGGACACTCGACCCGGCCCAGATATCCCGCTCCGAGATCCGACGGCCGAAAGATCGGCTGGCCTTCATGAATGCTGGGTTCACCGCGGGTCGGATTATCGCCTTCCGAGATGACGAAGCTCAGGTTCCGGGCCGGATACAGAACTCTGTAGATATCGATGATATGTGCGATCTCGGCCTGCAGACGCTTGGACGCTTGTGGGGAGACAGCGACAGGCAAATCATGGTCATTACACATACTGAATTCCTTGCGGCAAGCTGGTCCTCCAAGCGCGTCATATTCATCAGGGGCTATCTACTGGAACAATCTCAAAAGTGGAAGTCAGGGGGGCGATAATCGCTTATGGGTTTAAAGAACAACCCCGGCACGACGCAGGATTTCCTGATGGCTGCGCTCCAGACGGTTCGCAAGCCCGTCCCGAACCGCGATATTCAGCATCTGCCGGAAACGCTCGCCATCCGATCCGTAATCCCGTGCCTGCCGGCGCCATTTGGCGACAAGCAGCGGAACAAGCGGCCAGAACCAGATACCGGCGGCCACGCGATAGGCGATCAAAGCATTGCGATACATGTAATAGGCTTTCCAGACCGGCTGTAACACAACCCCGCCATTGCCTTGCCGTGACGTCGTGTCATGCTCGAAGCGGATTTGCGGCACGAAGCCGATCCGCATTCCCTTGCGGCGCATCTGAAGCGTGTAAAGCTGATCGTCTCCGTAAATGAACAGCCTTGCATCGGGGAAACCGCAACATGCGATCGCCTTGCGCGACAGGAACAACCCCACGAAGGACGCCATGTCGATCCCGATTGCTCCGGCATCTTCGGCATAAGCGGCATCCCCAAGATGAAAGCCGCGACGCCCTTGCCCCGTCAGGGTTCTGGTGAATTCGCGGACATGCCAGAACGGATTGCGATAGGGCCTGTTCATCTCGCAGACATCGCCATCCGGGGTCAGGACCGCCGCACTGATCGCGTCCCATTCGCCATGTTTCATCTGCCGGAAGACGGCGACGGCACCTTGGGTCGGGCGGCCGTCATCATCCATGACCACGACCCAATCCGGATCCGCTAGTTCCACCGCCTGCTGCAGCGCTTCCGAGAAACCGCCCGCACCGCCGATATTCCGTTCGCTGCGCAGAACCGTCAGGCGTGGATCGGATTGCTGCGCCAGCCATTCCGCGGTGCCATCGGACGAGGCATTGTCGAAAACAAGAACGTCATCCAGCGGTTCCGCAAGCGCACGGGTAACAGTGATGCGCAGCTTCTCGATCCGGTTATGGGTCACTATTACGGCTGCGATCTTCATCTTCATCCATCACTGACATCCAAGGGTCCATGCGCCTCGCGGAACAGGTCCAGCAGATAGCACCGGCAATATTTTGCCAAGAGGTTCTGGGCCATGATCCGCCGATCGGGGCGAAATATGCCGAAATTCGCCTGAATGCGAGCGCAATCGGGCTCTGTCGCGAATTTTCGCGCAGCGCTTGTCCTGATTCCGTTACCGTCTCGTAAGACCGCATGCTGATGGGATTCCCCAATCCACCATTTCCCCACCTTCGGCGGTTTCCGTCGAACTCACGACGTCACGTGCCGACACTCGGCTTATCGAATATTGGAAGGCGAAATCTCCGGAAGGACGGGCGCAACCAACGCCATCGGAGGTGAAAAATTGTTCTCCATCGGCATGTAAAAAAACATGACCTATCTTATCGTCTTTTCTTCTCCCGACTGGCATGATGGGCTTGGAAATGGATCTGTTCCGGGTTCGTTGATCACGCTGAAGGGGATGTCTCCATGCCTCGAATATCCACCGGTCTGAATGACGCATTGACCAGAATGCCTCTGGACAAGGGGCTGCGCAAAGCCATCGATAATCAGCGTGATGCGATCTGCGCCATCGACATGGGCGAACGCGAGCTCCTGTCACCCGAACTTGCCGGGCCGGTCTCTATCGTCGAGCGGCGCTCCATCGCGGTCTATGTGGCTGCACTTCATCATGAACGCGAACTGGTCGACCGCTATCTCGCCCTGCTGGCGGAAAGCGACGGGGCCGGTCCCGCGCTGGCCCATGTGATCGAGGCCGAGGCCCGCCGCGCCGCTGCACATCACCCCGCCC